>CAZJHH010000006.1:0-225698 GCA_964545875.1 uncultured Synergistaceae bacterium | reverse complement strand
CCGTACGTGAAGGCGGCCGGACCGTGGGCGCTGGCGTAGTCACCAAGATTCTCGACTAGCCCGCAGGGGTGGTCGGTTATTATGAAGAAAATTCGAATTAAACTGAAAGCTTTCGATCATCGGGTTCTCGATACGTCGGCCCAGCAAATATCCGATACGGCGGTACGAAGCGGAGCGAAGGTAGCGGGGCCCATCCCCCTTCCTACGGAGATCAACAAATACACCGTTCTCACGTCGCCTCATATCGATAAGGATGCCCGGGAACAGTTCGAGATACGTACGCATAAGCGGCTCATCGACATCCTCGATCCTACGCAGAAGACCATGGATGCGCTTATGCAGCTGAATCTCCCCTCTGGAGTGGATATCCAGATCAAGCTCTAGAACGGAGCGGGGAGCGCTGAGCTCAAAGGAGAAAAAGATCATGACAATGGGAATGTTAGGACGAAAACTGGGAATGACCCAGCTTTTCGATGAAGAGGGAAAAGCTGTTCCTGTTACCATCGTCGAGGCCGGCCCGTGTCCCGTGGTGGCGCACAAGTCCCCCGAAAAGGACGGCTATGCGGCGGTACAGCTCGGTTTTGAGGAGAAACGTCCCCACAAGGTGACCAAGCCTGAAAAGGGAACCTTCGACAAGGCGGGAGTAGCTCCCATGAAGCATCTTAAGGAGTTCCGGGTGGAAGACCTGGATTCGTATCCTGTGGGAAGTACCGTGACGGTGGAACTCTTCGAGGCCGGAGAGACCGTGGATGTCTCGGGTACCAGCAAGGGTAAGGGATTTGCGGGGGTTATCAAGCGTCACAACTTCAACCGGGGGCCTCAGAGCCATGGAGCTTCGCTTTTCCATCGGCGCCCCGGTTCTTCCGGAGCGAGCAGCTATCCCGGACACGTCTTCAAGGGCAAAAACATGCCCGGCCAGATGGGAAATGAAAAAGTGACCGTGAAGAACCTCAAGATTTTTGCGGTGGACCCGGAGCACAACCTGCTCATCGTAAAAGGTTCCATCCCCGGAGCGACCAAGTCTCTTGTGCTGATCCGGAAGGCGAAAGTGTAGGGAGGGAGAAAAGAATGCCTACAGTTACATTGTATGATTTTCATGGCGAAGCCCTTGGCGAAGAGGAATTGAAGGATTCCGTCTTTGCAGCTCCCCTGCACACTCCTGCCATGCATCAGGTGGTGGTGGCCCAGCTCGCGAATCGTCGTGTGGGAACCCATGATACCAAGCGGAGAAGCGACGTGCGGGGCGGGGGCCGGAAACCTTATCGTCAGAAACACACCGGCCGGGCGAGACGAGGTACCATGCGCTCTCCCATCAATGTCGGCGGTGGGGTGGCTCACGGTCCTCATCCGAGGAGCTATCGCCAGAAGGTGAATAAAAAAGTTCGCCGCCTTGCTCTTCGGAGCGCCTTGTCTCTCAAGGTTTCCGGCGGAGCTTTCCGGCTTTTTGTGGCTCCCGAGCTTGACAAACCCTCCACAAAAGATATGATTAGATTTTTGGAGCGCATCGACGTGAAGGGCAAGACCCTCGTGGTTACCGGAACCTCCAGGCAGGAGCTCGTGAAGTCCGCCTCGAACATTCCCGGGGCCCGGGTGATTCACGTGGACAGCATCAACGTCTACGACATCCTGGGGCACGCTCATCTCGTCATGACCAATGATGCGGTCCGTAAGGTTGAGGAGGTGCTCGGGTAATGAAGCGTGTTATCGCCCATGACATCATCGTGCGGCCCATCATTACCGAAAAAAGCAGCCGTCAGATGGAAGACGGCAAGTATACCTTTGAAGTGCTCCCCAAGGCGAACAAGGTGGAAGTGAAAAAGGCCGTGGAAGAAGTTTTCAAGGTCAAGGTGCTGAAGGTACACACCATCAAGGTTCGCTCCAAGCCCAAACGGCTTGGTGCATTTTTGGGGCGGTCCCGATCCTGGAAAAAGGCGATCATCACCCTCGCCCCGGGAGAGCGGATCGAGTTCTTCGAAGGCGCCAGCGTGTAGGGGGAGAATCTTATGGGCATTAAAAAATACAAACCTACAACCCCCGGTCGTAGAGGGATGACCGTCTCTACCTTTGAAGAGATCACCAAGGGCACTCCCGAAAGGAGTCTCGTGGAGTCCCTCTCCAAGACCGGCGGACGGAATAACAACGGCCGAATCACCATGCGTCATCGCGGTGGGGGTTGTAAACGCAAGTATCGTATTATCGACTTCAAGCGCAATAAAATCGGGATACCCGGCAAGGTGGCGGCCATCGAATACGATCCCAACCGCTCCGCCCGGATCGCTCTCATCAACTATGCAGACGGTGAGAAGCGCTATATCCTTGCTCCCATCGGTCTTGGGGTGGGAGACACCGTTACGGCGGGCCCCGATTCTGACATCCGTCCCGGAAATGCCCTGAAGCTCAAGGACATTCCCCTGGGAACCACCATTCATAACATCGAACTTCAGCCCGGTCTGGGAGGAGTTATGGTGCGTTCTGCCGGAACTTCCGCCCAGCTCATGGCCAAGGAAGGCAAGTACGCCTTCGTGCGCATGCCCAGCACCGAGCTTCGGCTTGTGCTCCTGGAATGCATGGCCACCATCGGCCAGGTGGGGAACGAGGACTATGAGAACATCACCGTGGGCAAGGCTGGAAAAACCCGGTGGCTCGGACGGAGACCCCACGTGCGCGGCATGGTCATGAACCCTGTGGATCATCCTCTCGGAGGTGGTGAGGGGAAAACCAAGGGTAACAAGCATCCCGTCTCTCCCTGGGGCACCCCTGCCAAGGGTTTCCGTACCAGGAAGAAGAAGCAGTCTGACAAGTTTATTGTCCGGCGCCGCAGTGCGAAGTAGGGCGTGAGGAGGAATCGCACATGCCTAGATCGTTGAAGAAAGGCCCTTTTGTGGAGGAAAAACTCCTTAAAAAGGTGCAGGTAATGAATGAGGACGGGAAGAAACGGGTTATCAAGACCTGGTCCCGGCGTTCCACGATCTTTCCTGAAATGGTGGGACATACCATCGCCATTCACAACGGAAAGACTCATATCCCCATTTATGTGAGCGAGAACATGGTGGGGCATAAACTGGGCGAATTTGCTCCCACTCGGCGTTTCGGAGGCCATGCGGGCCAGGAACGCAAGAGCCGCGTCAAGTAGTGGAGGAGGACTCGAGAAATGGAAGTACGTGAAGCCCGTGCTACGGCACGTCAGGTGCGGATTTCCCCCACGAAGGTGCGGCAGGTGATGAGGCTTATCGCCGGAAAGCACGTGGGAGAGGCCCTGTTGGCCCTGAAATATTCGCCGAAGAAGGCTGCCCGGATTGTGGAGAAGGTTCTGCAGAGTGCCGTGGCAAATGCGGATCATAACTACGGTATGGACGTGGAAAGCCTTGTGGTTTCCCGGGCCTATGCTGACAAAGGACCGGTGATGAAGCGGTTCCGTCCCGTTTCCATGGGAAGGGCGCATCCTTATCGTCACCAGACAAGCCACGTCACCGTTGTGGTGACTGAGCGCTAAGGAGGGGTGGAATTTGGGCCAGAAAGTTCACCCGATAGGGTATCGTATCGGAGTCGTACGCGACTGGGAATCCCGTTGGTACGCAGACGGGGATAAGTATGCCAAGAACCTTCACGAGGATATCAAGCTTCGTAAATGGATCAAAGACCGCTGGGGACATGCGGGAATATCCAGTATATCCATAGAACGCGTGGGGAACGTTATTTGTTTCACCGTTTTGGCCGCCCGGCCTGGTGTCGCAATCGGCAAGGCGGGGCAAGAGATTCAAGACGTTCGGGAAGAGCTTCAGAACATGTCCGGCTCCCGGGTGATGATCAACGTTCAGGAGATCAAGCATCCCGACATGGAGGCCCAGGTGGTGGCGGAAGGTATCGCCCAGGCCCTGGAACGGCGTGTCAGCTTCCGGAGAGCCATGAAGCAGGCCATTTTCCGGGCCATGAAATCCGGAGCCAAGGGAATCAAGGTTCAGTGCTCCGGACGGCTTGGAGGTGCTGAAATTGCCCGGCGGGAGTGGTATCTCGAGGGGCGTCTTCCTCTCTCTACCCTTCGGGCAAATATCGATTACGGTTTTGCCGAAGCCCGTACGATTTATGGAGTTATCGGCGTGAAGGTGTGGATCTGCAAAGAGGAAAACACCATGAAAGGGAAGGAATCTGCCCAGGAGGCGGAGACTTCCGGCAGGAAAAAGAGGAGGTAGAGTGACGCATGCTGAGTCCGAAGCGCGTCAAATACCGGAAACCCCATCGTCGGCCCCTCAAAGGGGTTACTAAAGGGGGAGGCTACGTGGCCTTCGGTGAATACGGTCTGCAGGCTCTCGAAGGAGCCTGGATTACCGCCCGACAGATAGAAGCGGCCCGAGTGGCCATCTCGCGAAAAATGCGTAAGGGTGGCAAAATCTGGATTCGCATCTTCCCGGACGTGGCCCTTACCAGAAAACCCCTGGAAACCCGAATGGGAAAGGGGAAAGGAAATCCTGAGTACTGGGTAGCTCCGGTGAAGCGGGGCAGAATCATGTTTGAAGTGTCGGGAGTACCGAGGAGCGTTGTAGAGGCAGCCTTTATCACTGCGGCTCACAAGCTGCCCATTAAAGTGCGCCTCGTGTCCCGAGAGGGTCTGGGTGGTGAATAACGATGAAAAGTCGCGAAATGCGTGACCTTACGATACAAGAGCTTAATGACAAGCATCGACAGTATAAAGAAGAGCTTTTCAATCTCCGTTTTCAGCATGCCATCGGGCAGCTTGGAAATTCCGGAAGGATCAAGGAAGTAAAGCGGACCATCGCCCGGGTTCTTACGGTGATGCGAGAGAAAGAGCTCACTGTTGAGCGCGGTTTAAGGAGGTAGAGGGCAATGGAAAACGCAACTGCCCGAAGAAAAGTACGCTACGGGGTTGTGGTGAGTACGAAAATGGACAAGACCATCGTGGTCAAGGTCGATCGGAAAGCAAAACACCCTCTTTA
The DNA here is from genome assembly GCA_964545875.1 of uncultured Synergistaceae bacterium. Classification (GTDB taxonomy): domain Bacteria; phylum Synergistota; class Synergistia; order Synergistales; family Aminiphilaceae; genus DAIPKP01. The sequence goes on along the minus strand of CAZJHH010000006.1, from coordinate 220,746 downwards.
CGGAAAGCCTGTCATTCAGGCCAAGAAGTACATGGCCCACGACGAGAATTCCGAATGCCGCACCGGAGATACCGTACGGATCGAAGAGTGCCGTCCCCTGAGCCGGAATAAGAGATGGACCCTTAAAGAAATTCTCGAGCGGGCTCCGATTCTCGACGAGCACAAAGGAGAGTAGCCATGATTCAGCTTCGTACCGTATTGAACGTGGCAGACAACTCCGGGGCCAAGAAGGTCATGTGTATCCAGGTTCTCGGAGGAACCCGCCGGAAGGTGGCTTCCGTGGGAGACATCATCGTGGCTTCCGTAAAAGAGGCCATTCCGAACAGCAACACCGAAAAGGGCAAGGTTGTTCGCTGTGTGGTAGTACGCACGAAGAAGGAGATCCGCCGGAAGGACGGCAGTTACGTCCGGTTTGACGACAATGCGGCGGTTATCATCGAGAACAACGGCGAACCCCGGGGAACGCGTATCTTTGGTCCCGTAGCCCGGGAGCTCAGAGAGAAGCGCTATATGCGCATCGTTTCCCTGGCTCCCGAGGTCGTATAGGGGGATTATAAACATGGGAAAAATGAGACTTAAAAAGGGAGACAAGGTTCGGGTCATCTCCGGCAAAAGTGCCGGGATGGAGGGTAAGATTCAGCGCCGCGACCCCGTTCGGGACGTCATCGTGGTGGAAGGTGTCAACATGGTCACCAAACATGTACGCCCCACGCAGAAGAACCCTCAGGGGGGAATCGTCAAGCAGGAAGCCCCCATCTATGCCTCGAAGGTCATGCTTCTCTGCCCTTCTTGCGGAAAGGCCACCAGGGTAGGACGCGCATATCTCGACGATGGCCGCAAGGTCCGCCTCTGCAAGAAGTGCGGCGAGGTAATTGATAAGATTTAGGAGGATCCTGTGCCATGATGCCGAGAATGAAGAAAAAATACACCGAAGAGGTTGTAGACCGTCTCCGCAAGACCTTCCAGTATGGAAACACCATGGAAGTTCCCCGGATTGACAAGGTGGTTGTCAATGTCGGAGTGGGAGACGCGAAGCAGGACATGAAGCTTATGAATGCTTCCATGGATGAGCTTGCCACCATTACGGGGCAGCATCCCATGATGCGGCGGGCGAAGAAATCCGTGGCGGGTTTCAAGCTTCGGGAGGGAATGCCCGTGGGGTGTTACGTAACCCTTCGGGGAGCGAAAATGTGGGAGTTCCTGGATCGCCTGGTCTCCCTGGCTCTGCCCCGAATCAAGGACTTTCAGGGGATTTCCAAGAAAAGCTTCGATGGTCGAGGAAACTATAATTTGGGGCTCAGGGAGCAGCTTATCTTCCCTGAAATCGATTACGATAAGGTGCTTCGGGTTCGCGGAATGAACATCACCATCACCACCACCGCAAAAAGCGACGAAGAAGGTCTTGCCCTTTTGACGGAACTTGGCTTTCCTTTTGCCAAGTAGCATTTTCTGGGGGTAGAGAACATGTCCCGACTAGCGTTGGAGAACAAAGCGAAAGCGGAACCGAAATTCAAGGTGAGAAAGTACAATCGTTGCCCTCTCTGCGGGCGTCCTCGGGGGTTCATGCGGAAATTCAACATGTGCCGGTGCTGCTTCCGAGACCTTGCCAGAAAAGGACAGATCCCTGGCGTCGTCAAGTCGAGCTGGTAAATTGAGACGGGACGACGAAGGAGGCAGAAGGCATGTATGTAAATGATCCTATCGCGGATATGCTTACCCGGATTCGAAATGCCAACATGGTCTACCATGATATGGTGGATATGCCGTTGAGCAAGATCAAGGTGAGCATCGCCAGAATACTTAAAGAAGAAGGATATATTCGCAATTTCAAGGTGATTTCGGATCCCAAGAAACCCTATCAGGTATTGCGGCTCTTTCTTCACTATGGCGCGGAAAGAGAGCGGGTTATTCAGGGGCTTCGCCGGGTAAGTAAGCCCGGTCGTAGAATCTACGTGGGCTCCAAGGATCTTCCCAAGGTAATGGGAGGGCTGGGCATTGCGCTGGTCTCCACTCCTAAGGGCCTGATGACCGATTCTCATGCCCGTAAAGAGGGACTGGGCGGCGAAGTCCTCTGCTATGTTTGGTAGGGGGAGCGAATTATGTCTCGTATAGGAAACAAGCTCATTACCCTTCCTAAGGGTGTGGATTTTCAAGTTAAGGGAAACGCCGTGGTCGTCAAAGGCCCCAAGGGAGAGCTCTCTCTGGAGCTTCGCCCCGAGGTGAGTCTGGAAGTCGAAGAAGGACAGGTCAAGGTGCTTCGACGGGATGATTCCAAGCCTTGCCGGGCTTTCCACGGCATGACCCGGGCGCTTCTCAGCAACATGGTGGAAGGGGTCAGCAAGGGTTTCGAGCGAGCCCTGGAAATCGTGGGCGTGGGGTACCGGGCCCAGATGCAGGGGAAAAACCTCGTTCTGAGCCTGGGTTATTCGCATCCCATCGAGGTGGAACCTCCCCAGGGAGTCGAGCTTGCCACGGATGGTCCCACCAAGATCTTCGTGCGGGGTATCGACAAGCAGATGGTGGGACAGACCGCTGCGAACATCCGCGGTTTCCGCCCCCCCGAGCCCTATAAAGGCAAGGGAATCCGCTACGCTGGAGAGTACATCATTCGTAAGGCCGGAAAGGCCGGAGCATAGGATTACGAGGTGAACTGCATTGATTAAAAAGCGCAGTCGAAATGAAATGAGAGTGCTTCGGCACGAACGTGTACGCCGTGCTCTTCGGGGAACGGCCCAGAGGCCTCGTCTCAGCGTTTTCGGGAGCCTGAAACACATCTCCGTGCAGGTCATTGATGACGATCGGGGATGTACGGTGATTTCGGCCTCCACGGTGGAAAAAAACATCAAGGAGCAGCTGGAGAAAACCGGTAACCGGGATGCGGCGGCTTTGATCGGCAAAACCATTGCTGAACGGGCTCTTTCAAAGGGAATCAAGGCAGTGGTCTTTGACCGGGGTGGTCATAGGTTCCACGGCCGGGTAAAAACGCTTGCGGACGCCGCTCGTGAAGCTGGGCTGGAGTTCTAGGAGGAGGTACGTTTATGGCCGCAAGGAACGAAGCTGCGAATCACTCGGATATGATGGAGCGCGTGGTTTCCATCAACCGTGTCAGTAAAGTCGTCAAAGGTGGAAAGCGCTTCAAGTTCAGCGTTCTCGTAGTAGTTGGAGACGGTGATGGCCGGGTAGGTGTCGGCATGGGGAAGGCCAAGGAAATTTCCGAAGCCGTCCGCAAGGGCATCGACCGGGCGAAGCGGAACATGGTAAACCTTAAGCAGGTGGGAAGCACCATTCCCCATCCCATCATCGGCCGTTTCGGAGCCGCCCGGGTTCTCCTGAAGCCTGCGGCTCCCGGTACGGGGGTTATCGCGGGGGGAGCGGTGCGCGCCATCATGGAGCTCGGCGGTGTGAAGGACGTGCTCACCAAGGTGATCGGCCGGACGTCGAACCCCGTGAACGTGGCTCATGCAACCATGCAGGCGGTGGAGTCCATGCGCACCCCCGAGGAAATCCGGAGATTCCGGGGCCTCGAAAAGAAAGAGAAAAAGGAGCAGTCCCTGGCTGCTGAAGGAGCCTAGGAGGAATTCTCATGGTAAAGCTTAAAGTTACCTGGAAAAAAAGTGCCATCGGCAGACCTGAGCGGCAGAGGAGAACTCTTCGCGCCCTCGGGCTGCGGAGGCTCAATCATGCGGTGATTCATCAGGATTCGCCGCAGATCCGGGGCATGCTCCGTGCGGTAGCCCATCTCGTGCAGTGGGAAGAGCTTTCGGAGTAGCTGAGGGAGGGAAGAGAATACAATGAATCTTCATGAACTTCGACCCGCTCCGGGAGCCAAAAAGGCTCGTAAGCGAGTGGGGCAGGGTATCGGAAGCGGTAACGGCAAAACTGCCGGTAAGGGGCATAAGGGACAGAAAGCCCGCGCTGGCGGCGGAGTCCGTCCGGGATTCGAAGGAGGGCAGATGCCTCTTTCGAGAAGAATCCCCAAACGTGGCTTCAGCAATTACCGTTTTGCCAAGAACTATCAGATAGTGAATCTTCGGGATCTGGAGAGCACCTTTTCTGCCGGGGCGGTGGTGGATTTTGACGCCCTCGCGAAGGCGGGGCTCGTGCGGAAGGCGGGTGAACCCGTCAAAATCCTTGGAACCGGGGATCTGGGGAAGGCCCTTACCGTAAAGGCCGAAAAGTTCAGTGCTTCCGCGGCAGCCAAGATCGAGGCCGCAGGGGGAAAGGCCGAGGTGATCTAGGGTGATCAATTCTTTCCGCGATGCTTTCCGACTGCCGGATCTCAAGAGAAGAATACTTTTCACCCTGGGAATGCTTTTCATCTTCCGCCTCGGAGCCCATATTCCCACGCCGGGCATCGACGCCGAGGCTATGTCGGAACTTTTCCAGCAGGGAGGAGTTCTGGGGTTTCTTGACATGTTTGCCGGGGGTGCTCTGCGCCGATTCAGCCTCTTCGCTCTCGGCGTGGCCCCCTACATCAACGCCAGCATCGTCATGCAGCTTCTGGTGGTGGTCATTCCCGCTCTCGAAAAGCTCCAGAAAGAGGGGGACGACGGCCGTAAGAAGATAGTTGCCTACACTCGTTGGGGAACTGTTTTCTTCGCTGCCGTCCAGGCCATAGGTATGACCTTCTGGCTCCGCAACCTCGGCATCTTCAGCGGAGGTCTCCTGAGTGGCATCGTGGTGGTGGTCACCATCGTGACGGGATCCATCGCAGTGATGTGGCTGGGAGAGGAAATTTCGGATCACGGCATCGGTAACGGGATCTCCCTTCTCATCTTCGGAGGGATCGTAGCCCGGATTCCCGAGGCCATCATCCGCACCTGGTCCCTCCTCACCGTGGGAGAACTCAGCGTCCTGGCGCTTCTGGTGGCTCTCATCCTCATGGTAGTGGTGGTGGCGGGATGCGTTCTCCTCCAGGAGGGGCAGCGCCGTCTTCCCGTGCAGTATGCCAAACGGGTGGTGGGCAACAAAGTCTACGGAGGGCAGAGCACCTTCATTCCTCTTCGGGTGAACCAGGCGGGGGTTATTCCCATCATCTTCGCCTCTTCGGTGCTCCTCTTTCCGTACACGATTCTCAAGTTTTTTTCGGGAGACTGGGCTATCCGGGCACAACAGCTCTTCGCTCCGGGAAGCGTGGTCTACCTCGTGTTGTATGTTCTCCTTATCGTGTTCTTCGCATACTTCTACACCGCGGTGGTTTTCAATCCCGTGGACGTTTCGAACAACATGAAGAAGCACGGAGGATTCATCCTCGGGATCCGTCCCGGGCGTCCCACGGCGGAGTACATCGAAAAGGTCATGAGCCGGATCACTTTGGGAGGAGCTACCTTCCTGGCCATCATCGCCATCATTCCCACCATCATGACCTCGGTGGTGAACGTCTCCACCTTCTACTTCGGAGGCACCGCAGTGCTTATTGTCGTAGGAGTTGCTCTTGATACGGTACATCAAATTGAGGCTCAGCTCCTTATGCGTCACTACGAAGGAATTCTCAAGCGCAGTGATAAGTCCGGAGGGCTTTTGCGGCTTTGATCCGGAGAAAGGAGCGTTCCTAAATGAAGCTTGTTTTTCTGGGGCCTCCCGGAGCGGGAAAGGGCACCCAGGCTGCGTCGGTAAAGGAAGCGTATCCGGTGGCGCATATTTCCACGGGGGATATGCTTCGGGACAATGTCAAGCGGGGGACTTCTCTCGGTAAGGAAGCCAAGGCCTTCATGGACGAAGGCAAGCTCGTGCCGGATGACGTCATCATAAAAATGATCCGGAGTACCATCTCCGGAGAGGCTTGTGCGGGGGGGTTCATCCTTGATGGTTTCCCCCGTACCGCTCCCCAGGCGGAGGCGTTGGACGCACTCCTGAAAGAAATGGGGACTTCTCTGGACCGGGCCATCCTCTTCGATGTGGATGACGAAACCGTGATCTCTCGCCTCACGAGCAGAAGAGTTTGCAGCACCTGCGGAGCTATCTACAACGTGCATTTCGATCCTCCTCCGGAAGACGGTGCCTGCCGGGTTTGCGGCAATGCTACCATCGTCCAGAGAAAGGACGATACCGAGGACGTCATCCGCAAAAGATTGCAGGTGTATCACGAACAGACCGCGCCGCTTATCCAATACTATACGTCCCAGGGAATTCTCTCCCGACTGGACGGAACGGGGCCCAAGAACGCGGTGCTGGCTCTGCTCGCTAAACGGTAATGTAATACGATGGGCCTGGTAAAAAAAGAACACGAGATCCTTCGCATGAGGCGCGCCGGACAGGTGGTGGGAGATGTACTCAAGGCCATGGGAGAGATGGTTCGCCCTGGAATTTCCACCCTTGAACTCGATTCCGAGGCGGAGCGCATCATTCGAAAAGCGGGAGGAATACCGGCTTTCAAAGGGTATCGGGTACCCGGTATTCCCTCTCCCTTTCCCGGAACGCTCTGCGTCTCCATCAACGAGGAGATTGTTCACGGCATTCCGACAAAAGAAAGAGTGGTGGAGGAAGGAGATATCGTCAGCATTGACGTGGGAGTACAGCTTGAGGGCTACTTCGGCGATGCGGCCTGTACCTTCGGGGCGGGTGCGATTTCTCCCTTGCGAAAGAAGCTCTTGCGTGTGACCCTGGACTCGCTTCACGCGGCACTGTCCGTGGCCCGGGGGGGAAAGACCCTTGGAGATATCGGGCATGCGGTGGAGACGGTGGTGCTTTCCGAGAATTTTGGTCTTGTGCGAACCTATGCCGGACATGGCATAGGAAAGAAGCTTCACGAATTCCCTCAAGTTCCGAATTACGGGAAGCCGCAAACAGGGGTGACGTTGAAGTCCGGCATGACCCTGGCCATAGAGCCCATGGTCATGACCGGAGGCGAGGAAGTTCTTGCGAAGGGCGACAGGTGGACGGTGGTTACTGCTGACGGTTCCGATGCCGCGCACTTCGAGCATACCGTGCTCATCTGCGAAGAGGGAATCGAAATCCTGACGCCCTGGGAAGAATGGAAACCATCCCTGGTTATATCGTAATGCGGCAACCGAAAAGAAGACTTGAGGGCAGGTGAAAAATTTATGGCCAAAGATGACGTTATCGAAGTTCGTGGTAAAGTAGTTGAGCCTCTCCCGAATGCCATGTTTCGGGTGGAACTTGAGAACGGTTATAAAATTCTTGCGCACGTATCCGGGAAGATGCGGATGCATTTCATTCGCATCTTGCCGGGAGACAAGGTTTTGGTACAATTATCCCCTTACGATCTTACACGGGGTAGGATCGTATATCGTTTTAGATGATCTCCTCGATCCGGATGGCGGACGCCTTTTCCGGCGAGAGATTGTACAAGGGAGCGTGAATTCTCATGAAGGTAAGACCTTCGGTAAAGACAATCTGTGAGCACTGCAGCATCATTCGCAGAAATGGCGTGGTGCGGGTGATTTGCAGCAAGAATCCCCGGCATAAGCAGCGCCAGGGTGCAAGGAGGTAGTCGGTTAATGGCACGTATTGCAGGTGTGGACCTTCCCCGGGATAAACGGGTGGAAATCGGTTTGACGTACATATATGGTATCGGCCTTGCCACATCCCAGAAGATTCTCAAGGTCACCGGGGTGGATCCCAATACCCGGGTAAAAGACCTTTCCGAGGAAGATGCAGCGAAGCTGCGCGCGGAAATCCAGAACAATCACATGGTGGAGGGAGACCTTCGGCGCCAGGTGACCATGAATATCAAGCGCCTCGTGGAAATCGGCTGCTACCGTGGATTGCGGCATAAAATGGGCTTGCCCGTACGGGGTCAGCGTACCAAAACCAACGCGAGAACCCGGAAAGGTCCGAAGAGGACCGTGGCAGGCAAGAAGAAAGCCGGCAAGTAGGGCCGGCCTAAGGAGGTAACATCGAGTGGCCAAGCGGACTGTACGTAGAGGAAAGCGCAAAGAGAAAAAACACGTATCTCATGGGGTGGCCCATATTTACTCTACCTTTAATAATACTATCATCAGCTTGAGTGATCGGCAGGGAAACCTCCTTTCCTGGTCCTCGGGAGGGAATGTCGGCTTTAAGGGAACGAGAAAATCCACTCCTTTCGCTGCCCAGCTTGCGGCTCAGGCGGCTGGCAAGGTAGCTCAGGACCATGGGGTCGTGGAGATCGACGTGGTTGTCAAAGGGCCCGGCCCCGGGCGGGAATCCGCCATTCGGGCACTGCAGGCGGCGGGGCTCCAGGTGAACGTCATCCGGGATGAAACTCCCATTCCCCATAACGGATGCCGGCCCCCCAAGCGTCGCCGGGTATAACCCAGAGTCATTTCCCGGTATTGGATATAAGGGAGGAAACATAAAGGATGAGTAGATATACAGGATCGGCATGTCGTCAGTGCCGTGCGGAAGGAACCAAGCTTTTTCTGAAAGGAGATCGTTGCTACACTGAAAAGTGTGCCATCTCCCGCAGAAATGTGCGGCCTGGACAGCATGGAGCGAAGCGGATCAAGGTCAGCGACTACGGCCTTCGGCTTCGGGAAAAACAGAAGCTCCGCCGTTTTTACGGTATGACGGAATCTCAGTTCCGGACCGTTTTTGCCAAGGCTGCGAAGATGAAGGGCGTGACGGGGCATAACTTTCTCCAGACCCTGGAACGTCGCCTGGATAACGTGGTCTATCGCCTCGGCATCGGCGTAAGCCGTCGTCAGGCCCGGCAGATCGTGTGCCATGGCCACATTCTGGTGAATGGACGGAAGGTGGATATTGCCAGTTTCCTCGTGAAAGTCGGGGATATCGTGGCAGTGGCCGAAAAGAGCAAGAGCTCTCCCCTCATCAAGGAAAACGTGGAAGTCTCCGCATCCCGGGCAATTCCCGAGTGGCTTTCGCTGAACTCCGAGAAAATGGAGGGATCCGTCGTTTCATTGCCTGTACGGGAGCAGATTGATTCGCCGGTTAACGAACAGCTCGTGGTTGAGTTCTACGCTCGCTAAACCTTGAAAAAAGGCGGAAAAACCATGGAAAATCTCCAAATTGGGATCCATGTGGAGGCCGACGAAGCCCAGCCGAGAAAACACGGCAGAATTGTCGTGGAGCCCCTCGAACGAGGCTACGGAGATACCCTGGGAAACGCTCTTCGTCGGGTTCTGCTCTCCTCCATAGAGGGAGCAGCGGTCTCTGCCGTGCGTATTGAAGGGGTGCTGCATGAATTCAGTACCGTTCCCGGAGTGAAGGAAGACGTCATTGAGATGATTCTCAATCTCAAGCACGTTCCTCTGCGCTCCCACAACGATGAAGTGAAAGTGCTGCATCTCGACGTGGAGGGGCCCAGGAAGATCGTCGCCGGAGATATCACTCCGGATAGCGATATCGATTTCGTGGATCCCGATGCGTTCATCTGCAATCTCGAGGCAGGCCACACCCTTCGAATGGATTTCTACATCGAGAAAGGTACAGGGTATGCCACTATAGACCGTCCGAGACCCGGCTACTTGCCGGTGGACGCTCTGCTCATTGATGCCATCTATTCGCCCGTGAAAAAGGTGAACTACGAAGTGCAGAATGCTCGGGTGGGGCAGCAGACGGACTATGACCGCCTTGTTCTCGACATCTGGACGAACGGCGTGGCTTCTCCCGAGGAAGCTGCGGGAGAAGCCGCCAAGATTCTGCGGGAGCGTTTCTCCTTGATTTATATGTCTCTCAGCGGGGATACCGACGATGGGCTCGAAGCCCTGCAGGGACTCACGGGAGGAGCTGCTGCCGAAGAAGCGGAGCAGAAAGATGAGTGGGAGGATGTTTTCCTTTCCCGCCCCATCCGAGATCTGGAGCTTTCCATCCGAAGCGAGAACTGTCTGCTTCGGGGAGGTATCCAGACCGTGGGAGATCTGCTCCAGCGTCCCCGGGAGGAACTTCTCAAAATCCGTAATCTCGGTAAGATCTCCCTCAAGGAAATCGAGGAAAAGATCGAAAAGCATGGGTATACCATGTACAGTGAAAAAGAAAAGAACAAAGGTCAGGATATATAAAGCAGGAGGAGGAGTCGCCTACAATGAGGCATCGGATGGATCACAGCAAGCTTGGCAGGAGTGGTGCACACCGAAAGGCTATGCTTGCGAATTTAACAGCGAGCCTTTTCGTGAATGGTTCCGTGCACACCACTCTTGTTCGGGCGAAAGAGCTTCGCAGGACTGCGGAAAAACTTATTACCCGGGCTCGGGGGGGATCCCTTCAGGATCGCCGCCTGGTTATTTCCCGAATGAATCACAAAGAGGCGGTAAATAAGCTTTTTGACGAGGTGGCACCAAAATACGTAGGGCGTCCCGGCGGATATACCCGTATCGTGAAGACGGGGTTCCGCAAGGGGGATGCCGCCCCCATGGCGGTCATTGAACTGGTGGAGTAGAGTCGTCATATGAAAAACGATGTGGTGTGTTCCTTCTCGGGGCTTTCGTTCCAATACCCCGGAAGTGACACACCCGCATTGTGGAATGTGACCCTGACCCTTCGCCGGGGAGAGTGGATTTCCCTGGTGGGTTCCAATGGTTCGGGCAAATCCACCTTGGCAAAGATGATGAACGCCCTGCTGATTCCTACGCAGGGCCATTCTTATGTATGCGGTTATGACACCAGGCTTTCGGAACATCACCGAGCCATTCGGGAGCGGGTGGCCATGGTGTTTCAGAATCCGGAGAACCAGATCGTGGCGGTTACCGTGGAAGAAGACGTGGCCTTCGGCCCGGAGAATCTCGGGCTCCCTCAGGAACTTCTGAAGGAGCGGGTAGCCTGGGCCATCGCTGCGGCTGGTCTCGAAGGGCTTGAAAAACAGCCCACCTATGCACTTTCGGGAGGGCAGAAACAGCGGCTTGCCGTGGCGGGAGCTCTGGCCCTCAATCCTCTCTGTCTCGTGCTGGACGAGGCTACTTCCATGGTGGACCCCCAGGGCCGGAAGGATCTTATGGAGATCTTCCGGAGGCTGCATCGACAGGAGGGCATGACGGTGGTGAATATTACCCACCGACTGGAGGAGGTCTGGGATTCCGAGCGGATTCTTGTGATGGAGGAAGGACATCTCTGTTGGGAGGGGTCTCCGGAGGAATTTCTCCGGGCTCCCAGAAATTCCTGGGATCTCCAGGACACTCCCATGATGGAACTTGTTTCGGGGCTTCATACCCGGGGGGTTCTTCGGGAGGATGTGCTCCCTCTTCCGGGAAAGGTGGCGGATGCGTTGTGTCCATAGAATTTTCCGAGGTCTCTTTCAGTTATCACAAGGGAACACCCCTCGAAAAGAAGGCTCTTCGGGAGATCTCCTTTTCCCTCGCTCCCGGAGAGTGGAAAGCCGTGGTGGGCCACACGGGAAGCGGTAAATCCACCCTTGCCCAGCTTTGCAACGCCCTTCTTCTTCCAGAGGGAGGGCGTATCGAAAAGGACTCCCGGAACTATGCGGATATGGATAAAAGAGAACTGCGTCTTCTCCGCAGGGAAGTGGGGCTGGTTTTTCAGTATCCGGAACAGCAATTTTTCGCAGAAACCGTGGAGGAGGAGATTGCCTTTGCTCCCAAAAATTGGGGAGTGTCTCCGGAAGAACTTCCCCGAAAGGTGAGGGAGGTTCTGGAAAAGGTGGGTTTTCCCCGGGAACTCCGCTCCCGAAGCCCCTTCGCTCTTTCGGGGGGGCAGAAGCGCCGGGTGGCCGTGGCCTCGGTGCTTGCGGGAGAGCCAGAGTATCTTGTTCTCGACGAGCCCACCACGGGTCTGGATGCCAAGGGAAAAAGAGAACTCTTGCTTCTCCTGGATAGTTTGCGGCATCGGGGAATGGGCATACTTCACATTACCCACGATCTTGACGTGGCTCTTTCCTGGTGCGATAAAATTCTTGTGCTGCATCAGGGCGAATCCGTGGCTCGGGGAACTCCCCGGGAAATTTTGGATCATCTCACGGAATGCCCCGTCCGGGGGCTCGTACTCCCTCCTGTGGCAGAGCTCTCCTCCCTATTGCGACAGCGGGGAGTATCCCTTCCCCTGACGAACGACATCCGGGAAATTCTGGATTTTTACGGAGGGAGCCCATGAAATTTCTCAACCATCTTACCCTGGGACAATATATTCCCCTGGATTCCTTCGTGCATCGCCTCGATCCCCGGTGCAAGATTCTCGGGGTGCTCTGCTTCATGACCGGCGCCTTTGTGGTGAAGGATCCCCGTTTTTTTCTCTTTTGGGGGGGCATTCTGCTGGCATGCGCCCTTCTCTCGAAGCTTTCTCTGGGTATTCTCCTTCGCGGTGCCCGGCCCATTCTTCTGCTGGTGCTCTTTACGGTGGTGCTGCACCTCTTTTTTTCCGAGGGAACGCCTCTCTGGTCCTGGGGAATCTTCCGCATTACCCGGGAGGGCATTGTGGGAGCTTCCCGAATGGGGTTGCGGCTTCTCTTTCTCGTGATTTTTGCGGGGTACCTTACCCTTACCACTTCTCCCATGGAGCTTGCGGACGGCATTGAAAGCCTCTTTTCTCCCTTTCGGAGGTTCGGTTTTCCCGCTCACGAAATGGCCATGATGATGACCATCGCTCTTCGTTTCATTCCCACCCTTTTGGACGAGACGGATCGTATTATGAAGGCCCAGCTCGCCCGGGGGGCTAACCTCGAAGGGGGGGGGATTCTGCGGCGGCTCCGGGCGTTCGTACCCGTGCTGGTGCCCCTCTTTCTCATCGTTTTTCAGAGGGCGGAAGATCTTGCGGTGGCCATGGACGCTCGATGCTATACTGGAGGAAAGGGCAGATCCCGCATGTATCCTCTGAACTGGACGGTGAGAGATACGGGGGCTCTGGCATTCTCTTTTCTGGTGCTCGTTCTGTCCTTCTCTCTGGAGAGAGGAATATTGTAGGGCTATGCACTACGCAATTCAGATCGCCTATGACGGGAGTTCCTTCTCGGGATGGCAGCGGCAGGATCGCTCCCGGGGAATCCAGGAAGAAGTCGAGAGAGCCCTGGGAGAGATCTCCTCTCGGAAGGTTTCCGTGGTGGCTGCGGGGAGAACGGACAAAGGCGTTCACGCCCGGGGACAGGTAATTTCCTGCGAACTTCCCCGGGCCTGGGAACCCCAGAGGCTGCGGCTCGCTCTGGATGCCTGCCTTCCCCCGTCCATACGCACCATCCGGGTGGCCCCGGTGCCTTTCGATTTCGATGCGAGGTATGACGCCCAGTGGCGGGAGTACGTCTACTTCCTCTGGTTTGCCCGGTATACCTATCCCCATCTCCGGGGATGTACCTGGCCGCTCTACCGTTTCTGGAACCATGAGGCGGTACGCCGGGCCTGCACGTATCTCGAAGGAACCCACGATTTTTCTTCTTTCTGCAGATCTTCGGATCTTCCGGAAAATCCCGTGCGTACCCTCTACAGGGTTTCCTATCGCAGAAGAGGTTCTCTCGGGTGGCTTCGAATACGAGGCAATGCCTTTCTCACCAATATGGTGCGTATTATTGCGGGATCTCTTCACGAAATAGGCCTGGAAAGGCGGGATCCCCTTTGGATGCGAACGCTTCTCGAAGAGCACCGGGATCGGGAGGCTGCCGGAAGAACGGCTCCTCCCGAGGGGCTCTTTCTCTGGAGGGTGGGATACGGGAACAATCTCTGGAATTCATGATGCCTTCGGAATGAGCCGGGGAAGTTCGGAAATTTCTTGGAGAACACGCGCTTGTTGTAACCATCCGCTGCGGTATGTACGAATTTGAAAAAAACGCCTGTCCCTGAAAGTATACCTCCAGGGGAAGCCGTTTCTGGTGAGGGAGGGGTTTCTGTTGTTCGGAACGGATATCGGCATCGACTTGGGAACTGCCACGGTACTTATTTTTGCTTCCGGAAAGGGAGTGGTGCTCCGGGAACCTTCTGTGGTGGCCTACGATCAGGAAAACGAAAAAATCCTGGCGGTGGGAGGGGAGGCCAAGCGAATGCTCGGCAGAACTCCCGGGCACGTGGTGGCGGTGCGGCCTCTCCAGGATGGAGTCATCGCGAATTACACCATGACGGAGACCATGCTCCGTTACTTCATAAAAAAAGTCACCAAGGGAATGAATAAATTTTTCCGCAACCGGGTGATGATCTGCGTCCCCTCCGGAGCTACCGATGTGGAGCGCCGGGCGGTGCTCGAAGCGGCCATCGAGGTGGGGGCCCGGGAGGCCTATCTCATCGAAGAACCCATGGCTGCCGCCATCGGAGCGGGCATTACCGTGGCGGAACCCCGGGGAAACATGGTGGTGGATATCGGGGGAGGCACCACGGATATCGCGGTGATTTCCCTGGGGAGCATCGTGCACTCCGAATCCCTTCGGGTGGGGGGAGACAAGTTCGATGAAGCCATCACGCGGTTTGTGCGGAAAAATTTCAACCTTGCCATCGGTGAGCAGACTGCGGAGCTCCTGAAAATCGATATCGGCACCTGTTATCCCGTGGGAGAGATGCGCAGCATGGAGATTCGCGGACGGGATCTCGTGCTGGGACTTCCCCGGGAGATCGAAATTAACAGCTACGGCATTGCCGAGGCCATCAGCGAGTCCGTAGAGGCCATTATCGAAGGAATTCGTCGCGTTCTGGAGCTAACGCCCCCGGAACTTTCAGCCGATATTATAGACAGGGGAATTTTCCTTACCGGTGGAGGAGCTCTTTTGCGTGATCTCCCCACGCTTATTTCCGAGCATACCGGGATCGCCTGCTACATAGCGGAAAATCCTATGGAATGCGTGGCTCTCGGAACAGGTAAGGCCCTGGAAGAGCTGGACAGTATGAAAGAGGCCGGCACGGTACTCTCCGCATTGCGGCGAGGGAGGCGTCTCGGTCGCTCTTAAGGAGGATATAGCCCATGTTTCGCGGATTTTATGCCGGAACATCCGCCATGTTGGTGCAGGAAAAAATGCTCGATGTGGCGGCGAATAACCTTGCCAACGTGGACACCGCGGGATTCCGCGGCCGCATAGCGGTAAACAAGGCCTTTCCGGAGCTTCTCATGGAGAAGGTGGATGGTAACCCCGGAGAGGTCTATCCCCCCAAACCGGAGCTCTGGAAGCGCCGGGAGCTCATCGGTGATATGGCCTTTGCCAACGTTCTCTCCGAAACCGCTTTGGATCTGCGGGGAGGGCCGTTGCGGCACACGGGAAATACCCTGGACGTGGCTATCTCCGGAGAGGGCTATTTTGTGGTGGAGGATGCAGCGGGAAATGCCTTTTACACCCGGGCGGGACATTTTGTCCGGAGCGGCGAGGGGCAGCTTGTGACCCATGAAGGCATGGCCGTCATGGGTCAGGGTGGAGCCATAGAACTTGGCGAAGCCTCCCGGATTTCCATCGACGATGGAGGCCAGGTCATAGTGGATGGGGAAGTGGTGGACCTCCTTCGGGTGGTGACCTTTCCTCTTCCCACCTATCTACGCCATGAGGGACGTTCGCTTCTTTCGGAAACCGGAGATTCCGGAGCTGCGGAAGATGTCGAGAACATACGGCTTGCCTCGGGATTCCTGGAGATGTCCAACGTGAATATCGTGAGTGAAATGGTTCGTATGATTCAGGCGAACCGGGCTTACGAGTCCGCATCGAAGACCGTGACCATTCAGGACGAAAGCGCGGGGAAGCTGATTCAAACCTACGGAAAGAGCTAATGCCTCGAAAGGGGTACTTTAATTCATCCTCTACTGAGGGAGGCGGAGCAGTATGATTCGATCGTTGTATTCCGGGGCGACGGGAATGATCGCCCAGCAGACGAACCTGGACGTGGTATCCAATAACCTCGCCAATGCGAACACCGCGGGGTTTAAGAAGATTCGGGCGGACTTCGAGGATCTTCTCTACCAGATAGATCGGGAACCCGGAGCTCCGGTGGAGCCGGATTCCATGGTTCCCACGGGAATCCAGGTAGGTCTGGGAACCCGGGTGGTGGGAACCAACCGCATCATGACGGCCGGAAATCTTCAGGTTACGGGGAATCCTCTGGATGTCGCCATCGAAGGAGACGGCTTTTTCCAGGTAGTGCTTCCCAATGGAGAGATCGCCTATACTCGGGACGGTTCCTGGAGTATCGACGGAGAAGGGCAGATGGTCACCTCCAACGGCTATCTTCTCGATCCCGCCATCGTGATTCCCGAGGATGCCCTGGAGGTTGTCATCAGCGCTACGGGGGATGTGAGCGTCACGCTTCCCGACGAAGTGGATCCCCAAAATGTGGGGCAACTCGAGCTTGCCCGGTTCGTGAATCCCGCAGGACTCAAGGCGGTGGGGAAAAACCTCTTTCTGGAAACTCCCGCCAGCGGTGATCCCATCGTAGCGGAGCCCGGGGATGAGGGCATGGGCACCACCATTCAGACCATTCTCGAGATGTCCAACGTTCAGGTGGTGGAGGAAATGGTGAATATGATCGTGGCTCAGCGGGCCTACGAAGCGAATTCAAAGACCATCCAGACTGCGGATAACCTTCTTCAGATTGCCAACGGTCTCCGAAGGTAGCGGCTGCGCATGGCTGCAAAGGCGTTTTTATGGCGGGATGGTTCCCGCCTTTTTTTGTTTCTTCTCGTTCTGCTCGGAGGGCTCTTCGGGGTTTTTCTTCCGGATCTTTCTTCCGGAGGAGAGCCGGAGCTCCATGTTCGCGTAACTGCGGATTTTCTCGAAGCGGGTCGTTCCATACGGCTTGGCGAAGTGGCGGAGATCCGGGGAGAACCTCTGCTTGTCTGGAAAGCATCCCTGGTGGAGCTCCAACCCCGGGGGGAAAGCTTTTCCTCGGAAGATCTTCTTGCCCGTATGGTGGATGCGGGATTCGGCGGCGTCCTCCTTTCCCTTCGGATGCCCCCTGAGGTTCCGGTGGTTCCTGAGAAGGAGATTGCCCGGGCCGTCCGGCATCTGGCGAACTGGACCTGGAGAGTTTCGGTGGAACATGACGCCCCGGTGCCTTCGTCTCCTCTCACCTCTCCTCGCACCATAGCCCCCGGAACGAGCCAGACGGTGCTGCGCTTTCGGGACGGCACCATTCTTCCCGTGCGTATCCGGTGGGAGCAGCCGGTCTGCAAGGCCCAGCAGAACCTCATGAAGGGGGCCATCCTGACGGAAGAAAATCTCTGTCTCGCCTCGGCGGAGCGCATCGGCAACCGGGTGCCCGCTTTGCCGAACCAGGCTCTGGGAGCTCGGGCATCCAAGAATATTCCCGGAGGAGCCAGCATCTACACCTCGGATATCGATCTCCTTCCCGCCGTGACCCGGGGCGAGATAATCACCCTTCTCTACAGATCCGGAAGTCTCACGGTCCGGGCAGCGGGAGAGGCCCTTGAAGGAGGCGCTTTAGGTGATATTATATCCGTACGGAACGAACGCACCCGGCGAGTGGTGAAAGGAAAGATCCTCGCTCCCGGTATAGTGGAGGTGGAGTAAGACATGAGCGAAAAAAAACGGAGGGCATACGGTACTCGAAGCAGCATCCGGATACTTGGAGGGCTTCTGCTTCTTTTTCTGGCGTTTCCCGGGACAGCCCCGGCCACGTCGCTGTGGCAGGATGGAAGCAGCCTCTTCGGAGACGATCGTCCCTCCCAGGTGGGAGATATCGTGACGGTGGTGGTGGATGAAAAAACCAAGGTCACCGACGAGGCCACCACGGAAATAAAAAAAGATAATTCCTCTTCCGGGAGCAATCCCGACGGAGGATGGGGGTTTCTCAACTTTCTGAATAAGCTGGGGTTCACCTCGAACGTGAATATGACCGGAGAGGGAAAGACCGAACGGGAACATAAGGTGGAATCTCATATTTCCTGCCTCGTTACGGAGGTGCTTCCCAACGGTAACCTCGTACTTGAGGGAACCCGGGATCTCCAGACACACAAGGAGACCCTTACGGTAGTTTTCCGAGGGGTTATCCGCCCTCGGGATGTGGGGCCGGACAACACCATCGATTCCACCAAGGTAGCCAATCCGGAACTTGGCATTCAGGGAAAGGGTGCCCTTTCCCGAGTGCAGCAGCCGGGGCTTCTCACCCAGATCCTGCAGGCCATCTTCTAGAGCCCTCGGGGAGCCTGCCTTTTCGGGGGAGCCTTGAAGCTTCCCCGGAGGAACGAATGAAAAATGCCCGCATCGTTATGTCGTAAACCGTCATAGTAAGGAGCGAATGTTCATGAAGCGCAAAATTCCTTTATTCGGAGTGTTTCTTCTTTCCACCCTCCTTCTCTCGTCTCTGGCTTCGGGGGCTTCCTTCCAGCCTCTGGTGCGCATCAAGGATCTGACCAATATCCAGGGAGTTCGGGAGAATCAGCTTGTCGGCATGGGCCTGGTGGTGGGGCTCCCCGGAACGGGAGACAAGGGCGACATGGCCCTGCGGATGATGCAGAACATGGCCCGTCAGTATGGGGTGGGAGTGGACCTCAAGGCCATCAAGAGCAAGAACGCCGCGGTGGTTACCGTGACCGCCCAGCTTCCCGCCTTCGTGCGCCCCGGCCAGACCGTGGACGTTTCGGTGGCCGCCATGGGAGACGCCAAGAGCCTTCAGGGAGGAATGCTTTTGCAGACCCCTCTTCGGGCGGCGAACGGCGATGTCTATGCGGTGGCCCAGGGGCCTCTTTTGGTGGGAGGATACGAAGTAGGAGGCGAAGCGGGGGCGGTGGCGAAGAACATCACCACCGCAGGAATCATTCCCGGAGGGGGTATTGTGGAGCGGGATGTACCGGTCTCCTTGGGAAGAGGCGGGAACATCGTTTTCCAGCTCAAGAATCCCGACTATACCACCGCCCAGCGGGTGGCGGACACCATCAACACCCTCTATTTCAATGCCGCGAATCCCCTGGATGCCAGCCGGGTGGAAGTTCGGCTTCCCCAGGGTATGGGGGGTAATCCCTCCCGGTTTATCGCGGAGCTGGAAAATCTCGAAATACGCCCGGATGCGGTGGCCCGGGTGGTGGTGAACGAGCGTACCGGAACGGTGGTCATGGGAGCGGATGTGCGCATCAGCACCGTGGCGGTGGCTCACGGCAACCTTACGGTGCGTATCGAAGAACGTCCCGAGGCCTCTCAGCCCGAACCGTTCTCCCTGGGCGAAACCGCCATACTCCCCCGAACGGATGTGGAGGTTACCGAAGATCAGGGACAGCTTCTGGAGATTCCCACCAATACCAACGTGCAGGAACTTGTGGAAGCCCTCAACGGCGTAGGTGCGTCTCCGAGGGATGTGATTTCCATTCTCCAGGCCATCGACCGGGCGGGAGCACTTTATGGAGAGCTGGTGATTCAGTGATGACGGATAGCTTGAATGGTTTGGGCCCCAAGGGGGCGGAGCTTCCCTCTCTCTTTCGGGAAAGCTCCCTTGAAAAGAACCGGAATGCCACGGTTCGGGATCGGGAAAGCCTCCGAACCTCCTGCCAGGAGTTCGAAGGCATTCTTCTCGGCATGATATGGAAGAACATGTTCGACCATGCCCGTTCTCTCGACGGAAAAGATGAGCGCCCCTTCGGCATCATGGAAGATCTGGCCATCGAAATGGCGGCGGACTCCATGAGCAAAGCCGGAGGCGTGGGGCTTTGGAAGATGCTCTATGCCCAGCTTGCTCAGGCTCTTCCGGAAGAACCTTCCTCGGAACAGAGTTAGGAAACCTGGGACGTTGGAAAGTTTCAAAAATCAACAGTGGTGGAAGAACGGTTTATTTTTTGAATGCGTGGGATGTGGACGATGCTGCCGAGGGGAACCCGGAGCCATTTGGTTTACCCCGGAGGAAGGATGTGCCATAGCGGCTTCTCTCGGAATTTCTTTCGAGGATTTTTTTGCCTCCCGAGTGACTTCCGTGGGAGGAAGACCCAGCATCCGGGAGCATCGAAACGGGGACTGCATCTTTCTGGATCCCGAAAGACAGCGGTGCCGGATCTATGCGGTGCGCCCCGCCCAGTGCAGACTCTTTCCCTTCTGGCCTTCGGTGCTGGCTTCTCCCGAAAGATGGGCCGCCCAT
This sequence comes from uncultured Synergistaceae bacterium, assembly GCA_964545875.1. Classification (GTDB taxonomy): domain Bacteria; phylum Synergistota; class Synergistia; order Synergistales; family Aminiphilaceae; genus DAIPKP01. Next base: position 200,866 of record CAZJHH010000006.1, on the reverse strand, counting down.
GCCCGGTCCTGTCCCGGCATGAACCGGGGCCGGCGCTATGAAGAAACGGAGATTGCCGCCTTTTTGAGGAAATCTCCCTTCAAGGATCTTTAAAAGCGGAAGGGTTCTTCCATTAGTGCTTTTATGATGCTATGGTACGAATTGTGCGCTATTTTCTTTACATTCCACCACTTGTCAGACAGGGAATTTAGAGTTAGAATATAAACTGTTTATGGACATGGGTACATTTTTTTAGGGATAAACTGTGTAAACAGTTTTACTTTGTTCAGAGGAGGCACAACGGAATGGCAGAAGTAAAGTATTCGGTAGCGCCGCAGGATGTCTTTTCCACCATCGCCGAGGTTATGTTGCGAGATGGATTCGATATCTGTATTGATATGGAGAAATCCAAGGGAAGCCATATCTATAATAAGGTCAATGGTGACGAATGGCTTGACTTCTACACCTTCTTTGCTTCTTCACCCTTCGGCATGAACCACGAGAAGCTCGCCAACGACGAATTTAAGGAAAAGATCTTCCGGGCTGCCATCAACAAAGTGGCAAGCTCCGACATCTACACCCAGGAAATGGCGGAGTTCGTGAAGACCTTCAAAGAAGTGGCCATGCCCGCAGGGTTTAACCACCTCTTCCTTATTGACTACGGCACATTGGCGGTGGAGAACACCTTCAAGGTTGCCATGGACTGGAAGGTTCGGAAGCTCATTTCCCAGGGCAAGCTTACCCGGGGAGCCGCGGTGAAGGGCAAAAGGGGCACCAAGGTCATCCACTTCAACGAGGCTTTCCACGGTCGCAGCGGGTACACTCTTACGGTGACCAACACCAACGACCCCAATAAATATCAGTACTTCGCCCAGTTCGACTGGCCCCGGGTATTGAATCCCAAGATCATCTTCCCCCTGGAGGAGAACCTCGGCATCGTTCAGTGGATGGAGCGCACCTCCCTTAACCAGATCAAGGCCCTTCTCGAGGCCGATCAGGACGACTATTGCGCCATCATTCTCGAAACCATCCAGGGCGAGGGCGGAGACAACCAGTTCCGCACCGAGTACCTTCAGGCTCTTCGGGATCTCTGCGACAAGCACGACGTGCTTCTCATCTTCGACGAAGTACAGTGCGGCATGGGAATTACCGGTAAGATGTGGGCCTGGGAGCACCACGGCGTGAAGCCCGACATCTTCAGCTTCGGCAAGAAGGCTCAGATTTGCGGCCTCGTAGCGGGCCCCCGGATCGACGAAGTCGAAGGCAACTGTTTCCAGGTGTCCAGCCGCATCAACTCCACCTGGGGAGGCACCGTGGTGGACATGGTTCGGGCTACCCGGTATCTCGAAATCTACCGGGACGAGAAGGTTCTCGACTACGTGAGCAACGTGGCGGGCCCCGCTCTTCTCAACGGTCTCAAAAAGCTCCAGGAGGAGTTCCCCCAGTTTATTTCCAACGTCCGGGGCAAGGGTGTCATGTGCGCCTACGACTTCCCCAATTCGGAACTCCGGGATCGTTTCAAGAACGGATGCTGGGAGAGAAAGATGCTCATTCTTCCCTGCGGCAACGTTACCATGCGCTACCGTCCCGCCCTTAACGTTCCCGTGGCGGATATCGATAGAAGCATCGAGATCTCCCGGGAAGTCCTCAAGGAAATGGTCAAGGAGTGCGGTTGCGGCTGTGGCTGCTGCTAGACTCCGATAAAAAATCCGGAAATTTGTTCAGCTTGTTATCGAAAAGGGGCCCTAGGGCCCCTTTTTTCATGGATACGTGCTATCATTAAGGATGCAAAAAGAGAAAAAACAATTTTTCTCCTTTATTCCATCCGTCAAGGGGGGTTGACATGGCTCTTCTGTTCGAAGCCAATTGGGGATTCATCATCTCCCTGCTCTTGTTGAGCGGAGGCATCGCCTTTCTGGGGGATCTTATCGGCCGACGAATAGGACGCCGCAGGGTCTCTCTCTTTGGCCTCCGGCCTCGCCATACCTCTTCTCTCATTACGGTGATCACCGCCCTCTCCATAACATTAGGAACCCTCTTCGCCCTGGCGGTGATGAGCGACTCAGTTCGTACCGCTCTCTTTCGTATGAAATTCATCCAACGCCAGGTGACGGAGCTTACCTCGGAGCTGGAGAAAAAAACTGAGGAACACGCTTCCATGAAACAGAGTCTCTTCGAGGCTCAGGGGGAACTCGGAGCTCTCGAACGCCAGCGGATCCATCTGGAGGAGGAAATCGAAGAAATGAAACGGGGGCTGGAACAGCTCCGAGAAGGGCGTATCGTGGTGGTGGCCAAAGAGATCCTCGCCCAGATCGGTCTGGATCGGCCGGTGCTCTCGGAAGACATTTCTCCCACCCTGGAAGCCTTGCGTCAAAACGCCTCCTTCGCCCTTTCCGAACGATCTCTGGGAAGAGAAATTCCGCCGGAGATTCTTCTTGCTCCGGGAACCTCCGAGAAGGTTCTTCAGGCTTTGGAGGAATCCCGGAAGGAACGTAACGTGCTCCGCCTGGTGGTGGAGGAAAACGCCATTTATGGCGAACCCGTGATGTGTCGGGTGGACATCATCGAAAGCGAAAAAATCTATTCTCCCCGGGAGGAGCTTGTGCGGCAGACCTTTCCTGCCGGATTGGATCGCTCTCAGGCGGAGCAGGATCTCTACGGGCTTCTCCTTCAGGTGAATCGAAAGGCTGTGGCGGAGGGAGTTTTGCGAGATCCCATTCGGGGAACCGTGGGTAATTTGGAGGGAACGGATTTTTTTGAAGCCGTGGATTGGATAGACAGCGCTCCTTCTCCCGTAACCATCACGGTTCGGGCTGCAGAGGAAGTCTATACGGAAGGGCCCGTAAAAGTTCTTCTTGAACATTTCTTCGAGGAGGAGTACAAATAAAGCGGCGTGAACTCTTTTCAAAAGAGGGGACGTACGGAAGTTTTTTGTGAAACCGCAGAGAGGGGATCAACCAACGTGATCATTGTGGCATGTCAATTGTGCGGGGAAATGAAGGTTCTTGCGGGGGCTCCGGATGCGGATGGATTGGCTCGGGTAAGCTGGATATGTCCCTGCTGCGGAGCGGGGCAGATAGTGCAGATTCCCATAAGCCTCGATGCCCGGGGGACCAGCCTTCGGGGGATCTGCGGAGGCCTTTCGGTAATCACCGAAGAGGGTTATGTATCCGCAAAGGCTTAGTAAAACCTCGCCGCTTCTGGAGAACTACGTTTTCTATGACAGCAAGAAAGCCGTTTCTCCCCAGGGGATTTACCCCCTTTACCGGTTTACCCGATGGGGAAAAAGCCGCACCGTGGATCAACTGGAGCGGATGATCCAGGGGAGCAGCCTCTGTTGTAGTGTACACTATCAAAACCGGGAGATCGTGGCTTTCTGTAGAATTCTCACGGATTTCATCTTTCGGGCCACTCTGTGGGATATCCTGGTGCATCCCGATCATCAGGGAAAGGGAGTGGGAAGCGCCCTCATGGAGTATGTCCTTGACCACCCCTCCATACGGGAAATTCCTCTTCTTCTTGTCTTTACGGGAGATCTCGGCCCCTTTCTCGGCAAGTTCGGCTTCTCCGAAAGCGGCGAAACCTACGCCCTTCTTCGGCGCCCCATCGAATATTCCTGATGTCTCCCTTGTACTTCTCTTTTGGAGCGGATTATGAAACCGCCTTTCTGAGAGCTCTTTTCTGGACAGTTTGTTCTGAAAGCGCTGCTCTCGGAGTGGCTCTTTTTTTTCTGCGCTTCAAGAAACGGGATTTCATTGCTTCTCCTCTGTTCAGCCGGAGACGTATCCTCTTTGCGGGTTTTTTTGCAAGCTTTGCCACGCTCCCCTATCTCTGGTTTCTCTTTCCCCGATATGTTACCTCGTACTTCTTTTATGCCTTTGGCGGGGAGGCTCTGGTGATCACTCTGGAGGCTCTCTTTTTTGCCGCCTATTTCTCGCTTCCCCCGGGAATCGCTTTTTCCATCTCGCTGTGGTGCAATGCCGCCTCTCTTGGAGTGGGGAAAATTCTTGCCCTGTACTGATCTCTCCCCGGAGCAAAGATTCCGGCAGACAAGAGTGTAGCCCCGGGAAGGAGTGCCCGGAGCTGCACTCTCGGAAAACCGCGAAGAAGCCCTTGGCATCCGAAATGCCCATGCTTTTTCGGTAACCTCCCGCCAGGAGTGCCCGAAAACCTTTCGAATTTTCCATGCCGAAAGGTCGAAATCCGGAATCACCCTTTTGCATGGGTACACCGGGCCTTCGGGCTTTTTTGGCCTGAAACGGCGGGGGACTTCCCGGCTTTTTTGGAAAAGAACCGCACCATAAGACATCCCCCGGGAGCGCGGATTGATTCCGCAGCATTCCCGGGGGATGTCTTGATATTTTGTTCTCCGAACAATCGTCCGCTTTCGATTCTAGGAGAAAAGAGCCTCTCCCTCTTGACGGGCTTCTTCCAGAAGGGCGGCATCCTTTTGAGCGTCCTGAGCTTCTCCGAGGCCTCCCCGGCAGAAGATGAGGGGGGTGGGCATCTTGTGAAGAGCGCAGCTCCGCTTGAAGGAGAATATCATGCCATCGAAGGCATCCTTTCCGGTATCCCCTCCGGAGGCCACGAGAATGCCCTTCTTTCCTTCCAGCCGAAGGGGAGTGTTCTGGGCCACGTAGGGAAGAAGACGGTCCCGGAGGGCCTGTATGGGAGCGCTCCAGGCGTACCAGTAGAGAGGACTGGCGAAGATCAGATACTCCGATTCCTTTACCGCCGGATAAATCTGCTGCATATCGTCATCCAGAATACAGGGCTTTCCCGTGGTCCAGCAGCGGCGGCAATCCACGCAATCCCCTATGTTCATGGAAAAAAGACGAAACTCCCGAACCTCCCAGCCCCGTTCCAGAGCGGGTTTTACAAGAGCCTTGGAGAGGGTTTCGCTGTTCCCCTCTCTTCTCGGGCTTCCCAGAAAAAGACAGATAGATCCCATGGTCTATTCCCTCCTCAAGAGAAATTTTCGGGAGAGCTTCCCCCTGAGGTAGAGTATAGCAGGAAGAGGCTATTTTTCCTCCTCCGGTTCTTCTGTGGACGAGGAAGTATCCGGAATTCGGGCGGAGCAGCCCTTGCTTTGGGAGCATCCTCCGCATCCTCCGGGGCAGGTGCCCTCCCGGGCGCTCCGGAGGAAGGTGCGGCCCAGAAGGAAAGCCGCTCCCAGCACGATGACGAGTACCACAATCGTCTGCATTTGAATATACCTCCTATTTCAAAGCCCTGTATTGCTTCATTCCGGGGCTCTCGCTACGATTTTTTTCCGCTTCTTATATTCCGATCCCCAGGAAAGAACCCAGCTGAAAAACCCCTGCGGAAAGGAGAAAGGCCAGAAGGGTGTTGAAAACCAGGGCGAAGAGTCCCCATGTCCAGGAGCCCGCTTCCTTGGCGATACAGATCAGGGTGACGAAACAGGGAGCGTAGAAGATTACGAAGAGGATCACCGAGAAAGCTTTCAAGGGAGACCACTCGTCGGAGCGTTTCAGCACCTCGCTCAGAGATCCCGCTTCTTCGGGATCCGTGGCTCCCAGAGAGTAGGCGGTTCCCAGGGTGGAGACGATGACTTCCTTGGCTGCCACACCTCCCAGAAGGGCGATATTGGTGCGCCAGTCGAACCCCGCCCAGCGGGTAATTTTTTCCATGCCCTTTCCCATGCGTCCCGCCAGAGAGTTCTCCAGAGCTTCCTCCGCCCGGCGTCCCTCCAGAGCGAGAAGTTCCTCTCGAATTTGGAGCTCTTCCGGAGCAAGCTCCTCTTCGGGAATATCGTAATCCAGCACTCGGGAAGAGTCTTCGAGGGCATACGTTTTCAGAATCTCCCGTTGGGTCTCCTCAAAGAAAGCTTCTTTCTCCGGAGAGAGAAGGGGAAAGGTCATCATGGCCCATACGAGAATGGAGATTCCCAGAATTACGGTGCCCGCCTTTTTAATGTATTGCCACGTGCGTTCCCAGGTATGGATGCAGAGCCCTTTGAGGGTGGGGAAACGATAGGGGGGCAGCTCCATCACGAAGGGAGTGGATTCTCCGGGAATTACCGTGAGCCGAAGAATTTTCGCCGTTATCAGTGCTCCTGCCCAGGAGATAAGGGTGATGGCAAAGAGCATTTCTCCCCGGGCGGTGGCGAAGAAGGTTCCCACAAGAATGGCGAAGATGGGGAGCTTGGCGCCGCAGTTCATGATGGGGGCGGTGAGGATGGTGGCAAGCCTTTCCTTGCGGGATTTTATGGTACGGCTTGCCATGACCCCGGGCACCGCACATCCTCCCGCGATACCTCCGGAGATGATGAAGGGCATCACGGAGCTTCCGTGAAGGCCGAAGATGCGGAAAATGCGATCCAGCATGAAGGCCATCCGGGCGAGATAGCCCGAATCCTCCAGAAAGGAGATGCCGAAGAACATGAAGAGAATCAGGGGGACGAAGCCCATGACGCCTCCCACACCGTCGATGATTCCCGAGACGATCATGGAGCGCAGAAGCCCCGGAGGAAGAAGATTTTCCGCGGTATCTCCGAGCCAGCCGAAGAATGTCTCGAACCACCCTACGGGGATCTCGCTGTAGGTGAAGGTGACCTTGTAGAGGGTCATGAGGATGGCCACCATGAAGAGAGGCCCCAGAAAGCGATTCGTCAGCACCAGGTCGATTTTGTCCGAAATGTAGAGTTTGCTCTGGTGGCTGGCGTAGTTGACGATGCCGTGGCTCACCAGGGATTTGATATAGCCGTACCGCTGATCCGCGATGAGCGCCTCGGGATAGGTGTTCAGGGTGCTTTCGAGATGTTTGAGAAGCTGTTGATAGCCCTCGTCGAAGGCTTTCGCTACTTCCGGAGCCTGCTTTTTGCAGTATTCCCGGATCTGTTCGTCCTGTTCCAGGTACTTCAGGGAGAACCACCGGGGATCGTAGCGGTTCTGCAGCATGGGGTGCCCTTTGATGCGATCCTCCATACGATCCAGGGCCCGGTCGATATCGTGCCCGTAGCTCAGCCGAAGGGGCTGGGGCGGAGGATTGTCCTTCACCGCCAGAGCCGCATCCAGAAGCTCTTCCACCCCCTTGCCGGTGCGTGCCACCGTGGGGATCACGGGAATTCCGAGAAGCTTCGAGAGCTTTTCCGGATGGATGGTAATGCCCCGGCTGGAGGCCACGTCCATCATGTTCATGGCGCCGCAGAGGGGAATTCCCATCTCCAGGAGCTGGATCATCAGGTAAAGGTGTCGTTCGATGTTCGAGGCGTCGATAATGTCGATGACCACTTCGGGCTTTTCCTGTACCAGGTAATCCCGGGTGACGATCTCCTCCAGGGAGTAGGCGGTGATGGAGTAGATCCCCGGAAGATCCACCACGTGGATGGACTCTCCCCGGTGGGAAAAGGTACCTTCCTTGAGCTCCACCGTAACTCCCGGATAATTGCCCACGTGCTGTCGGGCTCCGGTAAGTTCGTTGAAGAGGGTGGTTTTACCGCAGTTGGGGTTTCCCGCAAGGGCGATGGTGGTCATGCTTCGTCCACCTCCACGTCGATATGGTCCGCTTCGCTGTTCCTCAGGGTGAGGGTGAAGCCCCGAAGCCGCAGGGCCACGGGGTCGTAGAGGGGGGCCCTTCCTTGAACGTAGAACTCCGTGCCCGGTACGAGCCCCATGTCGCGGATGCGGCGGCCCAGTTCTCCCTTGGCCCGGATGGCCCGAATAATCCCCTTTTGGTTGTCTTTCATGTTGCGCATGGCGATGACTGGCATGATGTCACTCCTCCGATTTTTCCGAAAACCTTTCGGAAAGCTCCCCCAAGGGGAGATTCTTTCATGTACAATAAGAAGCATGGTTGCCGTGATGGCTGTCTTTCGGAGATGGATACCTCCTTTGGTATCTTCTCATCTCCGGTAAAAAAGTATAGCATGGAGAGGAATATATGTTCAATAGGTCGAACAACGGATCCCCGGAGTTTCCAGGGATACTTCATCCGTGCCGCAGCCCGCACCGGTGATGCGGAGCCGGAAGAAGCGCGCCGGGGGCAAGCAGCTTGATTCGGAAAGGTGCGATGTAAGAGGGAGAGAACGCAGACGTTCCCGGCACAAAGGATAACCCTCTTCAGAAGCGGACATTCGGAAGCGTGCAAAAGGAGGATCATCGAGTATGAGAAAAAAAATTATGCTGGCCATGGTCATCGTCGTGGGAGGCCTTCTCTTGGGTATGGGGGCGTTTCTCACCACCAACATGGGTACCGCCTTTATCGGCAAGGTTCTGGTGGAACAGGCCCGGATCCATCTTGATGCTTCTCTCACCTTTCAGGAGCTCCGGGGCAATCCTCTCCGGGGATACACCATGGAAAATCTGGGGCTTTTCAAAGAGGGAGTTCCCTTGGTAGAGGTGCGGCAAGGATTCGTCAAGGTGGGGCTGAGACCCCTTCTCAGAAAATCCTTCGAGCTCGACCGGATGGAGCTTCGGGATTTCCATGTTTTTCCCGAACGCCTTGCCTCTCTGCTGGAACCCCTGAGAAATCTCCCTCCGGAGCTTCTCCGCCCCTTGGAAGGAAGCGTTCTGGAACTGCACCAGCAGGGAGATGTTTTCTCCCTGGGAGGGAAGCTCCTGTACGGCACCCTTCCTCTTGAAGGGGACGCGGTTTTCCGCCTGGAATTCTCTTCCGCCCCCGGAGGCGGGGTGGATCGGATAGAGATGCTCCGCACGGAAATCGATTTCGGAGCCGGACAGCTTCGGGGAGAGGGGGTTCTTCTTCCTCAAGCCTCTCTCCGGGGAGAACTCCATACTCCAAGCCTGGAGAAGCTTCTCGAACTTCTGGAAATTTCCGGAGGCTCGGGGCTTGGATTTCCTCTCACGGCCTTTCTGGAGGGCACCGGTACCGGAACGGAGGATCTGCGGCTTTCCGGAAGACTTCTTACCCATCCGGGAACGCTCTTCGGCGTTCCTCTGGGAGAAAGCGTCTGCGATTTTTCCTGGGCTGAAAACCGTCTGGAAATGGAGATTCCCGAGTTTCGCCCCGGAGGCATTCCCTTTCGGGGGCACGGATCGTATCAGTATTACGAAAAGGCCGGGGCAGCCCTTCCCGGAATCTTCTCCCTCTTTCTTGCGGCGGAGAACATTCCTCTGGAGGAGCTTCGGAGCGTGCTTCCCGGGGAAATTCACCTGGGAGGAACCGTGGAACAGGGAACCATTCAGGTGGAGGGAACGGATGGGCAGTTTCAGGGAGATGCACAGATCTATGCTCCCCGGGTTTCCCTGGGGGACGAAAGCTTCTCGGAGCTTAAAATGCAGATCAAGCTTCGGGAGCGGAACACGCTTCATATAACTGCCCGGGGCGAAGGCTGGGGGGGCAATCTGGCTCTTTCCGGCAAGGGATCTTTTCCCGGTCCCTCTCTGGATCTTTCCTTCAGCTCCAAGGGGCTCCGGCTTGAGCGCCTTCAGAAGTTCCTTCCTCCTCTGCAGGGATATCCTCTCCGGGGAGATGTCCACATCGGAGGAACCCTTCGGGGAATTCCGGGGTCTCTGGTTATTGCGGGGGAGGTGGAATCTCCCAAACTTGCGGTATTCGATACCTTTGTGGATGCCCTGCGGCTTCCCTTCGCCTATCGGGAGAAGGAGCAAACTCTCCTTCTGCAGAAAGCTTCCGCCCGGATAGAGCAGGGCAGCCTGCACCTGGACGGAACCTTCCGGAACCTGGCAGAAGCTTCTCCCTCCGGAGAGGGCGCCCTGGAACTCCGGAACGTTCCGCTCGCCTCCCTGGGGAGCTGGTATCCCGAGCTCAAGGATGCGGGACTCAAGGGAGATCTTACCCTCAAGGCATCCTTCAAGGGCCCCTTGAACGCCCCCGGAGGGGATCTGACGGTGTACGTTCCTCTTCTGACCCTTTCCGACGGCACCCAGGTGCGCCACGCCAAGGGAGAATTTCTGCTCGCCTCGGGGCAGATGCCGAAGCTCCTCAAAGGAGAGGTGAAGGATCTTCCCTTCACGCTTGCCGCTGCGGATATCCGGCACCCCTCGGGGGTACTCCTGGAAAATCCCCGGGGAGAACTTGCCCTGAACTTGGGAGAGCGGAAGCTCAGGATTTCCAGCCTGGAGAGCCGCATGGGAAAGGCCGCCCTCCGGGGGCAGGGAGAGATTGCCCTGGGGGATCCCGCCGCAAAGAGCGCCTTCCATCTGGAGCTCGGAGGAGAAAATCTGGACATCTCCCGGCTGTACAAAACCGATGCCGGCGAGATGCCCCTTCAGGGGGTGGCCCAGATGGGGATAACCGCCGAAGGAACCTTCGACAAACCCCGTTTTGCGGTACGCCTTAGTGCTCCCAAGGTTCGGTACGACGTTCTCACTCTGGAAAAGATACATCTTCAGGGCCAGGGAGGTCTTGAGGGCTTTACCCTTTCGGAGGCCCGGGCATCTCTCTACGGAGGAACCCTCAGCCTTTCGGGAGGAGTTCTTTTCAAGGGAGATGTTCCGGAGACGGATATCCGGGGAGATTGGGCGAATCTCAGCCTTGCCGCCCTGGGAAAGGATTTTCCCAAACTCAAGGATCTGGAAGCCCAGGGAACCCTCTCGGGAACCTTCGCTCTCAAGGGATCCCCGGAAAACCTTCGGGGGAGCGGAAGCTGTTCGGTGCCGGAGCTTCGGCTCTTCGGCCTCAGGGCGGAACAGGTAACCCTTCCTCTCGCTCTCGAAAAGGACACTTTGAAAATAGCCGCCGCCAAGGCCTCTCTCTACGGGGGAACCCTGGGGGCCAACTTCTCGGCCACCTTTTCCACCGGGGCCTGGCGCAGCGATGCCAAGGGAGAACTCATCTCCATGGGGCCTCTTCTGCAGGATCTCACCAGAAGCGACAAAGGGCTTCACTGCAACGGAGTTCTCGATTTCAAGGGAGCGGGGAACTTTCTCTCCGGGGCTCTCCGGGGAGAAGGATCCTTTGCCACCTCCAAGGGGCACCTCACCGGAGTACCCTGGGCGGATCTCATCGCCAAACTTCACGGAGGACGCAACGTGGCCTTTCAGAAAATTTCCGGCACCTACGAGCTGGATGCCTATCGCTTTCTGCTGCGTTCCGGAGAGGCCCAGCCGGAACCGGGAGACCCCCTCTATCAATCTCTTCGGGCTTCGGGGCCCATATCCTACGAAGGGCCCATGAACATCGCCGTGGAGGGAATGGTGAACGTACAGCTCGTGAACGCCCTCGCCGGAGGAACTGCAGGGGGTGTGGCGGGGCTTATCCAGAATCCGGGATCCCTGGAAGGACTCCTTCAGGGCGTTCTGGGAGGGGTTTCGGATTTCGGAAAAAGCCGGGACTTCCGCAAAGTCACCTTTACCCTGGAGGGCACCGCCAAGGATCCCAAAATGAAGAACCTTCGAATGGAGCAGGCCCCTACCCCCACTCCGGGATCTCCGGTCATCGCAATTCCCGAAACTCCTCAGCCCGGAACGCCTCCCACTCCCACGCCGGAGCCCAAGAGCCTGGAAGACCAGCTCAAGGAAGAACTTACAAAGGAAATCCTCAAGATCTTCGAATAGATTTTTCAGGAATTTCCGAAGAGCCGGAGGAAGATTCTTCTTGAGAAAGATTGGATAAAACAAATGGCAAATATAACAAATACATTCGCAGCCGAAGGAACACTGTTATGAAAATTCATCATGTGGCGCTCTGGTCCCGAAATATTCAAAGACTCGCGGCATTCTATGCGCAATATTTCGAAGCCTCTCCGGGGGATCTCTACGTTAACGAGAAAAAGGGCTTCTCCTCCATCTTTCTCCGTTTTTCCGACGGGGCCAGCCTGGAACTCATGAGCATGGCCTCCATTCTGGAAAATCCGAAGGATCCGGGAAAACAGCATCTCGGGTTCATTCACCTGGCCATCTCCGTGGGGAGCGTGGAAAAGGTGGATGCGAAAACCGAAGAGCTTCGAAAGGACGGCTGCGGGATACTCTCCGAGCCGAGATGGACCGGGGACGGATACTACGAAAGCTGTGTCTGCGACCCCGACGGAAACAGAATCGAGATCACCGTATAGTCGAGAACGAGGCATTCCTCGCGATTCTTTTTCTCTGACCGATAATTCTCCTAAAAATGGAGAATATCCCCAAATATTGGACCTTCATTATGTCCGGGATGCCGTGTTGGTGTTTAAGAAATTTGCCATGTAATGTGCGTGTGATCTTGATGAAAAGTGCTTGAATAACCAAGGCCTTTCGGTAGAAAAAAGATTGCGCGCCTATGACTTGATGAGCGTATTCCTATAAGCTTTTCTTTGGCGGGATCTATCTCTTTTTTCAAAAAAATGGTTTTGTAAAAGAAGATTTAAAAAATATTCAAGAAGGGTTTTATTTATGAAAAAATATAAGGTGCTTTCCCTCTTTTCTGGAGGAATGGGGCTTGATTTAGGTATTGAGCAAACCGGTGTGTTTGAGATTGTTGCATGTATTGAGAAGATTCCTGCGTTTTGCGAAACTATTCGGTTAAATCAAAGAAAGGGACGTTTGCCAGAACACTTAAAAGTAATCGAGGCTGATATTACAAAACTTTCACCGAAAGAGGTGTTAGATTCTCTTGGCCTTCAGCGCGAAAATGTGGATGTTATTGTGGGAGGTCCTCCATGCCAGTCCTTTAGTACTGCGGGTAGACGTGGAACGATTCAAGATCTGCGAGGGACTCTTCTTTGGGAATTCTTGCGATTTGTAGAATATATTCGTCCGAAAATTTTTCTCATGGAAAACGTGCGAGGGTTGCTTTCTGCCGCATTGAAGCATCGCCCCATCAAAGATCGACCGGAAAAAGGAGGGCTTCCTCTAACAGAGGAAGAGACTCCGGGCTCTGTGGTGCGCTTATTTGCCAAAGATTTGGCGAGCTTCGGTGCCGTGGGCTATCATTTGGACATCTACGAGGTTAATGCTGTAAACTACGGGGCGCCTCAAATTCGGGAAAGAGTATTCTTTATAGGAAATCGTTACAATATGAAAATTGAATTTCCGCCTCCTACCCACAGTCAATTTCCAGAAAACAGTCTTGCGGAACTTCAGTGTGATCTTTTTGAACGACCTTCGTTAAAACCTTGGAAAACTCTTGGTGATGCCATATCAAATCTTCGGGAAGATCAGCCTATGGTTCTCGATTTCAGCCCGAGGAAAAAACGTTACCTTGAAAAAATCCCTCCAGGGTCAAACTGGCGAAGTCTTCCGGAGGATCTCCAAAAGGAATCCATGGGGCAAGCCTGGTTTGCCAAGGGGGGGCGGTCAGGCTGGTGGCGAAGGCTTACTTTTGATCTTCCCTGTCCGACTCTAGTGACAATGCCGAATCATGCAAGCACTGCTCTTTGCCATCCTGTCGAAACTCGTGCTTTATCTATTCGCGAATATGCTCGGATTCAAGAATTTCCCGATGATTGGCAATTCTGCGGAACAATTCTGGAACAATATACGCAGGCAGGCAATGCTGTCCCTACCCGATTGGGAATGATTGCCGGAGAAGTGCTTTCAGAGGCTCTTCGGAAAGTGACCGAACGAAACTTGAAACCTGTACCGGTAAGTTCTACAGAGCCCCGGATTGTATATCTTCAATCCCATGTTAGAACGCGCCGTTGGGTTAAAAACGGGAAGGCCGTTATATGGGATGATGAAAAAGAAAACGGCGGAGCTGTTTATGGAATGCCGAAGACGATCAGGAAGGTTCGGGGGGTAGAATGATATGGCACGCAGTCATGAGGGACTTCCTAAAGCGTCTTTGAGGCGACTTTCAAAATTGCAATTGCTGGAGCATTTGCGGCTGATTGATGATTCCTCGGAAAAACGTCGTCGTGTTTTGTCCATGGAGACTTCTTTCCGTAAAAAAATTCAGTCACATATTACTTGTTTACCTGATAAAGATGCTTTTTTTTGTAAGTTTAATACAAGCCCCTACGTTTTACTCATTCATGCTTGTCAAAAACGCTACCAAAAAATCAGTGAAATCGAAAGCGATATTTTACCTGCAAAACAATTTTCTTCGATGGAGACTTCAGCAGGTAGAATGGTAGAAGAAGTGGTCCTTCCCGCATATGGATGGGAGTGTGTGGCAAGTGAGATGCATACGGCGAATTCTGCGCTTGATGGAAGGAAAAAGGAAAAAAACTTAATTCGCCTCGTGACGCTTAAAAGTGGCCCACGATGCTTAAACGATGAAATGAGTGAGAATTTTGCTGATGCGATCGTAAATAATTATAAAATTTGGTCAAATAATGCTGAAAAAACTAAAGTTGATTTCAGCTACGGCGTTTTATATGGAACGGAGAAAAATTCCAATAAAAAAGATTGGCATATATTAAGAAAAATCGAAGAAAAGAAGCCTTCTGCCATAACTATAAGCCCTAAGGGTCGTTGGAATTGCTCGTTTCAGGAAGAGGGAATTGAAGTCGATATAATGGTTCGCATTGGACTTGATTGGTGGAATTATCTGGGAGGGCCAATGTGTTTTGTGGAGGTACTTACAGCCCTGATACGCGCATGTATTTATCCTGGTTCACTGGATTCAGAAAAACATTCCTATATAATTTCCGACTTGGGACAAATAGTCTCTACGGAATCCATAAGCCAAAATTACAATGTGTCTTTGCTTCAGAAGAGCCAGATTCCGTGGTTTTTTTTGGTGGCTAGGCATTTTTGCGACGAGCTTACGGAATAGGCCTTTTGTGAAGGTTACGCTAGATGTGCATGATAATCTAACGTGCCATAATCCTTTGGATGTCGAGGATTTTCATGATAGCATGGGATGATGTTAAAGAACGGATCTTATAATAAGGAGATTGACTGTATGCTGAATCATAACGTGCTGGAGATTGTCATGAAAACTGTGATGCCGAGGGAGGTGTATATGCACTGATATCGAGCCATATGCCTCCCAAAAGTTTGCGTTATTGTTTTGTTTCTTGATTTGTCCGTTACTGTACGAACTTTTGGAGGTTGGAACATTGCACACTATACATATGAACGATCTTGGCCTTTCCGAGAGCCTCGAGGCGACCTCGGTTTTGTATGAGAATCTGCACGCGGGGCGCGTTGTCTCCCAATCCAAGGATCTCTATCGGGTGATAACGGAGAAGGGCGAAGGTACGGCGGAAGTTTCCGGTAAATTCCGGTTTTCCGTATCAACCCCCGGGGACTATCCCGCAGTGGGGGATTTTGTAATGCTCGATCGCGCCGGAAATGCGGAGGGGCATGCCATCATTCACCATGTGCTTCCCCGGAAAAGCGCCTTTATCCGAAGAGCTTCGGGAACCGCCAACCACGAACAGGTGGTGGCGGCAAATATCGACACCCTCTTCATCTGCATGTCCCTCAACAGGGATTACAATCTTCGGAGGGTGGAGCGCTATCTCGGCATAGCCTGGGATAGCGGCGCCACTCCCGTGGTGGTGCTTACCAAGGCGGATCTCTGCGAAGACCTTTCGGAGAAGCTGGAGGAGCTCCGGAGAGTGGCTCCGGGGGTGGATGTACTGGTTACCTCCAGCCTCACCGAGGAGGGACATTTGCCGGTGCGTCACTATCTCGGCAGGGGGAAAACCGTGGCTTTCGTAGGTTCCTCCGGAGTGGGCAAATCCACCCTGATAAACCGGCTTCTGGGCACAGAGGCTCTCCAGACCCGGGAGATACGAAAGGACCACCGGGGCCGGCATACCACCACCAGGCGGGAACTTCTGATTCTTCCTGGAGGAGGTATGGTGATCGACACCCCGGGAATGCGGGAACTCGGTATCGAAAGCGCGGATTTTGCCAAGGCCTTTGCGGATATCGACGAGTTAGCCGCAGCGTGCAGATTCCGGAATTGCACCCATACCCGGGAGCCTTTCTGCGCGGTACGGAAAGCCATAGAGGAAGGGCTTCTTTCGGAGGAGCGCCTCGAAAGCTATTTCAAGCTGAAAAAGGAAGCCCGGTATGAGGGGCTTAACTCCAGGCAGATCGAAAGTGAAAAAATTGCCACCATGTTTGCGGAAGTGGGGGGCATCAAAAACGCTCGAAAGTTTGCCAAGGAGAAAAATCGGCGCCGAGGGGGGTATTGAGATGAACCTCCTTATTCGCCGGGAAACTCCGGAAGATTTTTCCAGGGTGTACCACGTGGTCCGGGAGGCCTTTCGAGACATGCCCCTGGCGGATCATGACGAGCAGAATCTGGTGGTGCGGCTTCGAGAAAGCCCCGTCTTCGTTCCCGAGCTTTCTCTTGTGGCTCTGGCGGAGGACAGCCTGGTGGGGCACATTCTCTTTACGGAGCTCACCATCAGGGGAGAGGAGATGACCCATACCACCCTCATGCTCGCTCCTCTTTCGGTGCTTCCGGAGATGCAGCGCCGGGGCATAGGAGGAAGACTCATCCTGGCAGGGCACGAAGCGGCCCGAAATCTCGGGTACTCCTCGGTTCTTCTGGTGGGACATCCCGCATACTATCCCCGTTTTGGCTATCTCCGGGCAAGCACCTTCGGCATCACCCTGCCCATGGAAGCCCCCGACGAGGCCTTTCTGGCATGCGAGCTCGCGGAAAGCGCCCTGAAGAACGTACGAGGAGAAGTGGAATTTCCCGAAGCCTTCGGCTTTGGAGGATGAACCGCCTCTGAGGATTTCATGAAGAACGTTCCGACGGAGCCCTTTTTTCGGAATACGAAGGGGAGCCCTTCCGTGCCGATGCCATAACGACGGGTCGGTCTTGCGTACCTGCCGCCTCCTTCCGGAAGATGGCAGGTACGCTTTCTATTCCGAGGGTGCCGTGTTCTTTCGGAGACAGGGACATCCGGGTTTTTTCGAACTTCCCTATGGACACCATGCGGGAAGAGAAATTTTTCCAGACAAAAGGAGAGGAACCGTATGAACATTCGAGCTGCTGCCGTGGAAGATATCGAGGGGGTTCTCGCACTCCAGGAATTGAACCTGGTAACGAACCTTTCGGAGGAGCAGAAGAAAGAGGGTTTCGTCACCACCCCCCTTTCGCATGGACAAGTGAAAGAACTTATATCCATACAGGGGTTGGCGGTAATCGAAGAGTCGGAAAAAATCCTGGGATATGCGGTTGCCGCAGGATGGAATTATTTCAAGGGGCGCCCCATGTTCGATTACATGCTGGAGCGGTTTCAGCGGATAACCTACAAGGGAATCCGGATAACCCCGGAAAACTCTTATGAATACGGCCCGGTATGCGTGGATACTTCCCTTCGAGGCACCTCGGCTTTTCCCAAGCTTTTTGCCAAGAGCCGGGAGATGATGGCCCCGACGTATCTCATCGGCACCACCTTCATCAACAAGGTCAACGATCGATCCTTTCAGGCTCACACGAGAAAGGCGAATCTCGATTTGATCGACGAGTTCGAATTTAACGGAAACGATTATTACGGTCTGGCCTTTTTGACCCGGTAGATTTTTCGGCGTGCGTCGTCTTTCGGCGGATTCCCGGAATCCTGCCGAGGGGCCGGATGGGGGAGAGAACGCAGAATCGTTCTGCGGAAGAAAGGAAGGGAACCATGAAAAAGATCGCCTATCTCTATGTTTTCGACACCCTGGCGGATTGGGAAACGGGGTACGTTTTGGCGGAGCTTCATTCGGGCCGATTTTTCAAAGATACCGCTCAGAAATACGAAGTTCGGACCCTGGGGGCTTCCCTTGCTCCCGTCACCACCATGGGAGGCTTGAAGATAACGCCGGATATGCCCGTCCAGGAGGCCGCGGAGCCTGATGCGGGCATTCTCATTCTCCCCGGAGGAGAAACCTGGCTGGAGGCTTTTCACGACCCCATATTTCAGAAGGTGAGGGCCTTTTTGAATGCCTCCATTCCCGTGGCGGCTATCTGCGGAGCCACGGCGGGGCTCGCCGCCCGGGGTTTTCTGGATGCCTGCGCACACACCAGCAACGATCTGGGATACCTCAAGGCGGTCTGCCCCGCCTACGGAGGAGAAACACACTATCGTTCCCAGCCCGTGGTGACCGAGGGCAACCTCATCACCGCCACGGGACTCGCTCCTCTCGATTTTGCCCAGGCCATTCTGAAAAAGCTCGACGTCTTTCATGACACCACCCTCGAAGCCTGGTACAAGCTGCATCAGACCGGGGATGCCCAATATTTTTACGCCCTTGCGGAAAGCCTTGCACCGAAAGGATAACTTTTCGATATTTCAAGAAAAATTCCATGATGGACCCCGAAAGGAGATGGGCCTGGCACGTTACATTTTGTGGTTTCCCTCTAGAATGGAACCCGTAAAAAGAAAGGAGCTCCAGGAACCCGTAAAAATGCCAAAGGCCGGGGGGGAAATGCTTTCAAAGCATGGAAATTCTCGACGGGCTTTTGGTAAAAAAGGAGAGATCTCAAGGCATTATGCGTACCTTCAAGAAATTCGTTTCCTACTACAAACCTTATCGGTTTCTATTCTATATGGATTTATTCTGTGCCCTGGTGGTGTCGGTGATAGATCTTTCGTTTCCGCTCATTCTCAAAACCCTGGCGGGGGGGCTTTTCCTCGGTGAGGCGGAGAATATTTTCGGAGTTATCGGCTATATCGGCGCCGCTTTGCTGGTCATGTACGTGGTCCGCTATTTCGCCCAGTATTTCATTACCTCCTGGGGACATATCATGGGGGCCAGAATGGAACGGGACATGCGCCGGGATCTCTTTGCTCACCTCCAGAAGCTCAGTTTTTCGTATTATGACAAGAACAACACCGGAGACATGATGTCCCGCATCGTCTCCGATCTCTTCGACATATCCGAACTTGCACATCACGGGCCGGAGAACATTTTCATGTCGGTACTCAAACTCACCGGTTCCTTTATCATCCTTCTCATGCTGAACGTCAAGCTCACCGCAGTTCTATTCATCTTTACCGCCGCCATGATCGTCTTTTCCTTCTATCAAAACAAGAAAATGCGGGCCATCTATCTGGAAAACCGCCGCAGAATAGCCCACGTGAACTCCCGCGTTCAGGACAGCCTTTCCGGTATCCGGGTCGTAAAGCTGTTCGCCAACGAAGGGTTTGAAAACGAGCGATTCGAAAAGAGTAACCATCTCTTTCTCGAATCCAAGAACAACAGCTACCACGCCATGGGGGGCTACATGGCGGGAAACTCCTTTTTTCAGGGACTTTTCTATACCGTCATCATCGTTTTCGGAGGCATTTCGATTGCCCGGGGAGAACTCCCGGTGGAGAATCTTGCCCTCTACGCCCTGTACGTCAACATTTACATGAACCCCATACAACTGCTCCTCAATTTTACGGAACAGTTCCAGAAGGGATATGCGGGATTCCGGCGTTTTCTGGAAATTCTCGACACCCCCCCGGAAATCGTGGATGCCCCGGATGCGGTGACCCTGGAAAATGTGGAGGGCCATATCGAATATAAAGACGTATCCTTCTCCTATGAGGGGACGGTAAAAGTTCTCAGCAACATCAATGTAAAGATCGAGGCCGGAAAAACCATGGCGCTCGTGGGGCCTTCGGGGGGAGGAAAAACAACCTTCTGCATGCTGTTGTCCCGATCCTACGACGTTACCGGAGGCAAGGTGCTCATAGACGGAAAGGATATCCGCTCTCTTACGCTCAATTCCCTGCGTTCCGCCATCGGCGTGGTGCAGCAGGACGTGTATATCTTCTCCGGCAGCCTCAGGGACAACATCGCCTACGGAAGGCTCGACGCCACGGACGATGAAATCGTGGAAGCCGCCAGGAATGCGAACATCCACGACTTCATCGTATCTCTGGAGGACGGGTACGACACCTACGTGGGAGAACGGGGAGTACGGCTTTCGGGAGGGCAGAAACAGAGAATCGCCATCGCCCGGGTGTTTCTCAAAAATCCGAAAATACTGATTCTCGACGAAGCCACCTCCGCTCTGGACAACGAAAGCGAGCGGTGCATTCAGGAATCCATCGAAAGGCTTTCCCGAAACAGAACCACCATCGTCATCGCCCATCGGCTCAGTACCATCCGCAAGGCCGATGAAATTATCGTCATCACCGATGAGGGCATTCTGGAGCGGGGGCGACATGCGGAGCTTCTTCGAAGCGGGGGTCTCTACGCGCGCTACTACAACATGCAGTTCGAGGGGATCGAGAAAATTTTTTGAGCCCTCCGCCTTCTGGCGGAGCCCTCCCATATCCTCAAGGGAAGGGCGGCACTGGAAGGAAAAATTGACCTCCTGGCGTCATGACGCTATGACGTTATTGCCTTCAAAAAAAGGGAGGAGGGGAGAAAATGTCCAATCTATCCAAACGTTCCACAATTTACCTGGAGCCGGACCTCCACCGGGCTTTACGGATGAAGTCGCTGGAGACTTCCCGTTCCATGTCGGAAATAATCAACGATGCGGTAAGGGAAGCCCTTGCTGAAGATGCGGAAGATCTTGCGGTCTTCGAGCAAAGGTGTCAGGAACCTCTGTTCAGTTACAAAGAGATGCTTGAAAAGCTGAAAAAAGATGGCCGGATATAGCATCTTTTTTAAGAAATCTGTCTGGAAAGATGTCAAATCCATTCCAGATAAGGATTTAAAAAAAATATTATCATGTATTGAATCCCTCGGGGAAAATCCTCGTCAACCCGGTCCCAAGAAACTCGGTGGTCAGGAGAGATACCGATATCGAGTTGGGATCTATCGCATCATCTATTCCATTCAAGATGATGAACTGACCGTGTGGGTGGTCAAAATCGGGCACCGAAAGGAAATCTATCGTTAGGTTCTGCGTGGATGAAAAAAGCGCAGTTTCGCAAAACAAGAGCGAAACAGAAGCGAAAAAAGGGGGTTCAAGAGTCATGGACGCCGAAAAAGCAAAACTTGCGGCGAGGTTGCTTTCCGTAATGGAGGAGGATATCTGTCCTCTCACGGAAAGGGAGGTGCCCAAGGGGAACAAGGTCTTCGGAGCCGCAATACTGCTTAAAGAGGATTGGTCCCTCGTGGTGGCGGGAACCAACCGGGAGGGTGCTAACCCTCTGTGGCACGGTGAAATCGCCACCATGAACGACTTTTACGCTCTGTCTTTCCATCCCCGGCCCCAGGAGTGTCTTTTTCTCTCCACCCATCAGCCCTGTTCCATGTGCTACTCCGCCCTTGCCTGGGCGGGATTTCCCGAAGTGTACTACCTTTTCGGTTTCGAAGAGACCCGGGATCTCTTTTCCATACCCCACGACATCCGCATCCAGCAGGAGCTTTTCGGCTGTACCGTGCCGAACAAGAAAAACGCCTTTCTCGAACTTATCTGCCTGCGGAAGATGATTCCTCCGGAAAGGGAGGATCTGAAAGAGCGTATAGTAAGTCTGGAAGAACGTTACGCCAGGCTTGCGAAGGCCTATGAGCAGGTTCGGGATTCCTGTGAGGAAATTATCCGGAAGTAGAAGCGATTTATGGTTCTCTTGTCAGAGAGAAAGCCTGGTGGGGATTCCTTACGTTGCTATGGTCAGAGTGTGAGAATGAAAAATATTTTTATGGTAATTTTGTTGCTTGTGCTCGCTTTTTCGGTAAGTCCAATTATTGGACGGGATGTTGGGTTGCCGTCTCGTGAACCAGAAAAAGTGATACCCCTTTTGTTTCAATTCAATGAAAAATTGCATTATGATTATGTCGAATCAATACTGGGAGAACCGGACAAGGATATGGGTAGCGGAATTTACGTTTTGGAATTCAGATTAAAAGATAAAACTATTGTCGTAGTTGGAACACCTGATAAGAAAGAAGTCTGGTATATTTATCGTGCAGGCTTGAAAATAAATGATGTCTTTCAAATTTATGAAAAGGTCGAATAACTTGTAGGGTGTATAAAAACGGAATACTTTGCAGTCTTGCTTCTTTGCAAAGATAAAGTGCGAGGAAATTACCCGGAAGTAGAAATGATTTATGGTTTGATCGTCAGGGGGAAAAGTAAATGAGTACGAGAATAGACATTCCCCGGGAAGCCCTTGATGCATTTTGCCGTTCCTGGAAGACCAGAGAACTGGCGTTATTCGGTTCTGTGCTACGGAAGGATTTTGGAGAGCAGAGCGATATTGATATTCAGGTGACCTTTGCATGGGATGCGATTCCTTCATTGTTTGATATGGTTGCCATGGAAGATGAATTAAAACGTATTTTTGGCCGTTCCGTGGATCTCGTGAGTCGGCGGGGGCCGGAAAACAGCCGAAATGTTTTTCGCCGACAGGCTATTTTGGAATCTGCGGAGGTTGTCTATGCAGCGTGATTTCGCATATGTTGGATTCCGTGGCGGCAAATGATTGGGATGCGAAACCAGGCAATTCACATGTATGATGGTGTGGATCTGCGTATCGTTTGGCATACGATCCAAAATGATGTATTCCCTTTAGTCGAGATGTTGGAATGCCTCATCGTATCGAAAGACAAATAAACTGTAGGAAAATCAAACCCATTTTTTACCCTTTTCGGCACCAAATATATCGTTATAGAAAAGGGTACATTTATATTGTATTTGAAACGGAGGGAAAGCCATGCCCGAGCCTCAGGAGAATGTAACTGTTCGGTTGATAAATCAGAAGGTGCAGTTTTCCGGCATTTCGAGCGGTAATCCGGATAAACCGATTACCTTTGATTATGTTCCTCCCATAGGGGATGGAGAAGGATATAACGGGCTTGAACTGTTGCTGATGAGTTTTGGCGGCTGCAGTGCCACGGCCCTGGTGTACCTGCTGCGAAAAATGGGCAAAACCGTATCCGGATTGGAAGTGAATGCGAAAGGGATCCGGAGGGTGGAACCGCCGATAAAATTCGAGAAAATTTTTGTGGAATACCTTCTCAAATCGGAAGACGTAACGGATACGGATATGCAAAAAGCTCTCCGGCTTGCCGAGGAGTCGCTTTGCCCGGTCTGGCAGATGATAAAGAACAATACCGAAGTTGTGCCGACATACAGGATTATTCCCTGAGGTCTCTTGCGGAGGAAGAGACCTGGGTATCAGCTTTTAGAATCCATGATATCAAAGGGTATCTTTGTAACGGCACTTCAAAAACGGGGGAGTTTGAAAATGCGGGAGCAGGAAATTACATCGGCCATATCGGAAATGGTGCACGATCTCTACTGGACTCACGACATCAATTGCGCACGCACCACGCTGATGGTGCTTTCCAGGCTTTTCGATCACGAAATACATCGACAAACCCTTCACAGTGCCATAGGCCTGCACGGAGCCGGGGGATATCGGGGGCAATGCGGTCTTGTGGAAGGGGCGCTGATGTTCATAAGCCTCTACGCAAAGGAAAAGCTCGGTATGGAGGAAGCGGCGATCTCCGGAATGTGTTTCGACTTTGCGGAAAAGTTCGAAGAACATTTTTCCTCGTTGTCGTGCTCGATCCTTCGTCCGGGGGGCTTCAACGAGAACGATCCCCCGCATCTCTGCGAAGATCTGACGAACCGGGGAATCGAATACAGTTATCGTTACATTACTTCCAGCGTTAGCGGCGGATAGCGGAAGAAACGCTCCCGTGGAACGGGGATCTCTTTCCATGGGAGCGTTTGTCTTTTCGGGAAACTACGTTCAAGGGGGAAAAAAACATGGAAAAACTGCATATCCTGTGGACGAACGCCGACGAAGAGGTGTTCGACAAAATGGTTCTCATGTATGCCCGAAATTCCAAACGTAAAGGGTGGTGGAACGATATAGAACTCATCATCTGGGGCCCCACCGCGAAACTTGCAACGGAATCCGAATCGGTGGCCCGGGGAATACAAGAACTTCTTGAGGCGGGGGTAGTTATTTCCGCCTGTAAATCCTGCAGCGACGCCCTGAAAACTACTCCCAGACTGACCGAGATGGGGGTGGATGTCAAATATGTGGGAAAGAATCTCACCGAGATACTCAAATCCGGAGGAAAACTGTTATCGGTGTGATGTGCTTTGCGATAAAAATTAAAAATCAGCAGTGCTTTTAGGGTCTTTTATTGCAAATAGAAGCGGAATTGGGTAGGGCAATGTGAGGAACAAGGTTGCTGGAACCGGCGGAAATTTTTAATGCCAGTCAAAATGTGCCTAGTGTTTTTTTGTGCGATCATGGCATACTAATCTTAATTATTTGACAGGCGTTGGCGAGTATGAGCAATTCCTATAAAGCCGTTGAAAATCCTTCTAAAATGCTCCCGTCATTTATTTGTCATGTAGATATTTTAGAATTTTTCAACTTAACAAAGAGGCTATTGGATCTGGAAAAGGCGAACAATTTTTTCGAGACTCCGAAAAACATTATCAGAAGCATATAAGCCTGGAAGAAAGAGTGCTGAAGGTTGACTGGGAGGAGCAGAGATTTTTTCAATTAAAATACTTGTAAATAATTTTGCAATGTATAATTTTTGCAAAAATTTTGTGCGGATTAGGCAAGTCGAGTTTGTGCGTAAAGGATGAACAATGAAAATACGCGAAGAATATACATGCCCGCTAGAATTGACGCATGATCTTACAAAAGGCAAATGGAAACCAATCATTTTATGGCAGCTTGGCAAAGGTGGGAAATCCTTGTCGCAGCTTGAACGTGAGATCAAAGGCATAAGTCAAAAAATGTTGCTGGAACAGCTTAAAGAACTCCTTGACTACGGTATCATCGACAAGCATTCTTTCGATGGATACCCGTTAAAGGTCGAATATTTTTTAACCGACCGCGGTAAAAAGCTGCTGGAAGCCGTTACGATTATGCAGAATGTTGGCATTGAACTGATGAAAGAAAATGGCATGGAAGATATCCTGAAAGCCAGTGGTATTCTGGGTTGACCGTGCCTACAAAAAAGTGGGTAATTTACTGCGAAGGCTCCGCGTACTACGATAGAAACATATAAAACCATCGTAATATACGGGAGGTAACCCTATGCTCCGGAATGCCGAACAAACCATAGGAAACCTGATTGATAAGCAAAGCGTATCGTTTATCGCTTCGGTCGATCAAGAGGGATTTCCGAATGCCAAGGCCATGCTGCCGCCAAGAAAGCGTGAAGGTGTCAAAGTTTTCTATTTCACCACGAACACGTCTTCCATGCGCGTAGCTCAATACCGCGCCAATCCAAAGGCGTGCATTTATTTTTGCGACAGGAGGTTTTTCCGGGGCGTCATGTTAAAAGGCACAATGGAAGTGCTGGAGGATCAGGAAAGTAAGGAAACGATTTGGCGGGAAGGAGATACGATGTATTATCCGAAGGGTGTCACCGATCCCGACTATTGTGTTTTGAGATTTACAGCACAATCCGGCAGATACTACACCAATTTCAATTCTCAGGACTTTCCTGTTAAATAGCTTTGGTTTTTTCTTATTCGAGGTCACTTCGGGTCAAGTTGGCCCGAAGTGACCTTTATTCGACAATGACGTTGCCCATAGTCTCATTTGGGCAGCATTGTTGCTCGACATTGACCGCGGTAAGGTCGTTCCGGACTGGCTGAAATCCACGCTATGGCCCATCGGCTATATCCATTTTTTCCGTTTGAAGTATACTACCATGCCGCAGCCGACAGAGAACATGATCAGCCAGACCAAATAATAACCCCATGTCCATTTCAATTCCGGCATGTGTTCAAAATTCATCCCGTAAACTCCGACGATGAAGGTCAGCGGGATGAAGATCGTGGCAATGATGGTGAGCACCTTCATGATTTCGTTCATACGGTTGCTGATGCTCGAAAGATAGGTGTCGTGCATACCGCCAAGAAGATCCCGGAAAGTTTCCACCATATCGATGACCTGGATCGTGTGGTCATAGAGATCGCGTAGGAAAACCCGGGTTTCTTGGCGGATGAGCGGCGATTCGCTTTTTTCAATGGCTCCGACTTCCTCCCTCAGGGGCCACACCGCCCTGCGCAAGCTCAGAATGTCTCGTTTGAGCCGGTGGATCTCCTGGAGGTCGTCAGGCCTTGGATCGGTCAACAGGTGATCGTCGATATTCTCAATAAAATCGCCGATGCGTTCGACCGCGAGGAAATACTGGTCAACCACGGCATCCATCAGGGCGTAGGCGAGGGAATCGGACTTCATGCTGCGTATCCGTCCTTTCGCGGACCGAAGACGTTCACGCACCGTATCGAAGACATCTCCTTCATTTTCGAGAAAGGATATGACATAATTCTCTCCCAGAATGAGACTGACATGCTCCACGTCGGCTGCATTGGTGGTCTCGTTGTAGCTTATCATCTTCAGAACAATGAATAGATAACTTGGAAACATTTCTGCCTTGGGACGCTGGTCGGTGTTGACCAGGTCTTCGAGGGTGAGGGAATGGAGGTTGAAGCGTTTGCCCACCGACTCGATCATTCCGAGGTCGTGAATGCCGTTGACGTTTATCCATGTAACGGTTCCTGTCTGGGCCAGATCGGCACCCTTCTCCAAGGTTGTATCCGAAAATTCATGGAGGGTATTTTCGTCATAATCGATGACATCGATGCGGGTTTTTTCCTGTTTCCGTTCTCCAATGAAAATCGGCGTTCCCGGAGCCAATCCGGCTTTTGCGCTCTGCCGCTTTGCTTTATTTTTCTTTTCTTTTTTATCCATTTGACCTCTTCCTCGAAGCGAATTATGTCGCAACCTACAGCCAAATTGAAGCCTTTGACGAGTATAACACCAGCTGACGTTCATTTTGTAACGTTCTTTGAGCAAAAGTTCAAAGGTGACAATCCTGGCCATGTCTCCCGGAAATGTTTCGATGGAACTTGAGGAATTTTTCCAATGCCGGGCAGATATGGAGAGGGAGGGGAAGCGGATTCAAGAGCCCGATCGGTAATTCCTGCGCAAGGAAAAGGCCCTGGCAGAAACCGCAGCCCCTCTCTCGTAAAAACGGTAAAGATGCCGGATGGCTTGGAGGCTTTCTTGAAATCCGTAACTACGTGTAGATATCCGCAACCCCCATAACTGCGAATTCTTTTTACGTGCCGGGAGAAATGGTGGGTCTCCCCGGGGAGTTTTTTTCGAATCCTGATGGCCCTTTTGTAACATCGTAACCTCGGAACGTACAACACGAAAAAAGCACCTCCTGAGCCCAGGAGGTGCTTTTTTCGATTCCGAAAATTTCAGTAGTTTTCCGGGATAAGGACACAATGCCTCTAACACTCGTGTCCTCCGGAAACCTTCGGCAGGCTTATCCCCAGGGCGTTGGCGCACTCCAGGGAGTGGAAGCAGAGGAGTCCGCCCTCCACTGCCGCCCGGCGTAGGGCGAAGCCGTCCCGAAGGGCGGTCTGCTGGTTTCCCGGTATGTTTACCAGAAGATCCCATTCCTTGGCGGTAATTCGTTTAACCAGGCTTTCTCCCTTGGGGACCGGCCGTACGGGAATGCCCCATTTGCTCAGATGCTCCGCCGTGCCGGGGGTGGCGAAAAGTTCCCATCCCGCGGCGGCATAGAGCGCGGCGGTGGCGCAGCAGGCGGATTTTGCCCGGTGGTGTACCGAAAAGAGCACCTTTCCCCTGGCGGGAAGGGATGCCCCGATGGCCTCCAGGGCTTCCCGCAGGGCCCCGGCGAAGTTTTCCGAAACTCCCAGCACCTCCCCGGTGGACTGCATTTTGGGCCCCAGCCGGAAATCGATGCCCGGCAGTTTTTCCGTGGAAAATACGGGGATCTTCACTCCGAAGGGGCCTTTATAGGAGAGCAATCCCAGTTCCGGGGCGATTTCCCTCAGGGATTCCCCCAGAGCCACTCCCACCGCGAGATCCACCAGAGGTACGTGGGTGAGCTTGGTGACGATGGGTACCGTCCGGCTTCCCCGGGGATTCGCCTCGATAACGTAGAGGGTGCCGTCGTGGAGCACGAACTGGATGTTCAGAAGTCCCTTCACGTTCAGTTCCCCCGCGATGCGGGAGGTGATGCGCAGAATTTCTTCCCGGTGCCGGGGCTCCAGGGAGAGGGCGGGAAAGAGGGCTATGGAGTCTCCCGAGTGTATTCCCGCGGGGTCCAGGTGTTCGAAGATTCCCGGAATCACCACCTCGGATCCCTGACAGACCGCATCCACTTCGAACTCCTTTCCCGGCAGGAACCGGTCCAGAAGCACCTCCTGATCCGTTTCGAGAGAAAAGGCCTCTTCCAGTATTCCCAGAAGTTCCTCCTCTTCGTAAACCACCGCCATGGCCACGCCCCCGATAACGAAGCTGGGGCGTACCATGAGGGGATATCCCAGAGTTTCCGCAATACGGAGTCCCTGATCCGCCGTGCGGGCCACCGCTCCCGGAGGAAGGGGAATTTCCGCCTTTTCCAGAAGGGCCGAAAATTCTCCCCGGCTTTCCGCCCGGCGGATTCCCGAAAGATCCGTGCCGAGAAGAGGATACTCCGGAGCGATGTTCATACCCAGGCTGAGAGCGGTCTGGCCTCCGAAGCTCGCAAAGTACCCCCCGATCTTTTCGCGGCGGAAGATTTGTTCCACCTCTTCCCTGCAGAGGGGTTCCAGGTAGAGGGCATCGGAGCAGTCGTGATCGGTGCTCACCGTTTCGGGATTGTTGTTGATCATCACCGCCCGGTATCCCCGGCGCTGAATGGCCTGCACCGCCTTGACGCAGCAGTAGTCGAACTCCACTCCCTGGGCTATCCGTATGGGCCCCGAGCCGAGCACCGCCAGGCTCTTGGGGGATTCCGGCCCTTCCGGAAGGGAATCCCCCTTCATACCGTAGGAGGAGTACCAGTATCCGGAGCCCGAGGGAATTTCTCCGGCGCATCCGTCCACCTCCCGAAAGGCCGGGGCGAGAGCCGGAGATGCCTGGGCGTATAGGGCCTTCAGGTTTTGCGGGGAAATTCCGGTATATTCCGTTATGGCCGCATCGGGAAGTCCCATTCCCTTGGCCTTCCGCAGCAGTTCCTCCGAGGGTTCTCCCAAGGCTTCCGAAAGCTCCCGGAGAACTCCGGTGATTTCCCGGAGTTCCTCGATAAAGTAGGGATGGATGCTCGTTTTTGCGGCGATTTCATCCCCGGATGTTCCCAGAAGGAGCAGCTCCATAACGGCTTCGAGCCGCCGATGTGTGGGGGTGAGACAGGCCTTCCATAGATTTTCCGGAGTGTCGAGCCGATCCGGGGAGGGGAGGTGGGATTTGCCGTCCAGGGAACGGAAGGCCTTGAGCAGGGCGGCGGTGAAGTTGGTTCCCATTCCCAGCACCTCCCCGGTGGCCTTCATGATGGTTCCCAGGGAGACGTCCGCTCCGGGAAAGCTTCCGAAGGGCCAGAGGGGCACCTTGAGGGCCACGTAGTCCAGAGCGGGCTCCTGAAGGGCGCTTCCGGTGCCCGTCACGGGATTGGGCATTTCCGTAAGGGCCTTTCCCAGGGCGATCTTGGCGGCCATCCGGGCGATGGGATATCCCGTGGCCTTGCTCGCCAGGGCGCTGGAGCGGCTTGCCCGGGGATTTACCTCGATGATAACGTACTCCGAGCTGTCCGGGCTGATGGCGAACTGTACGTTGCAGGCTCCCCGGATATCCAGGGCGTCCACGATATCCAGGGCGGCGGAACGCAGCCGCTGCCACTGGGCATCCGTAAGGGTGAGCACCGGAGCCACCACCACGGAATCTCCCGTATGCACCCCCATGGGGTCGATATTCTCCATACTGCAAACGCAGAGGCGGTTTCCGTAGGCATCCCGGAGCACCTCCGCCTCGATCTCCCGCCACCCCTGAAGATAGCGCTCCAGAAGTACCCGCCGTACCGGAGAGGCCCGAAGTCCTTCCGCCACCCGGGCTTTCAGGGAGCTTTCGTCCCGGGCCACCCCGCCCCCGGTGCCTCCCAGGGTAAAGTCCGGCCGGATGATAAGGGGAAAGGGATTGGAGGAGCTGAAAGCCAGGGCTTCCTCCAGGGAGGAGACGCAGCGGCTTTCCACGATGGGCTGCCCCAGATCGAGCATGCAGCTCCGGAAATCGTCCCGCCCTTCCGCCCGCTGGATAGTCTCTACGGAGGTGCCGAGGATCCGGGTACGGTACTTCTCCCAGAGCCCCAGGGCGGCGCATTCCATGCAGAGATTCAGGGCGGTCTGGCCTCCCAGGGTGGCGAGAACCCCCCCGGGGCGGTGCTTCTCCAGAATATGCCGCACCGTATCCGGCGTAAGGGGCCGGAGATAGACGTAATCCGCCAGCCCCAGATCCGTCTGAATGGTGGCGGGGTTGGAGTTCAAAAGAATGACCGTATATCCCTCTTCCCGAAGAGCCCGGCATGCCTGGCTTCCGGAGTAGTCGAACTCCGCCGCCTGACCTATCCGGATGGGGCCGGAGCCGAGAACGAGGATGGAAGATCCCTGAGAAAGCATGTTCATGAGCGGACCCCTCCTTTCCAGGTTGCCGCAGTTTCCAAAAAGGTGTCGAAGAGATGCCCCGCATCCCTGGGGCCGGGGCACGCTTCGGGGTGGAACTGCACTCCCCGGGCGGGGAATTCCCTATGCAGAATTCCTTCCACCGTACCATCGCCGAGATGGCGGAACCACACATCCAGCTCCGTCTCTTTCAGGGAGGTTTCCTCGATGGCGTAGCCGTGGTTCTGGCTTGTTACGTATCCCCGCCCCGTGGTAACGTCCTGCACGGGTTGGTTGGCCCCCCGATGACCGTAGGGAAGCTTGAAGGTGCTTCCTCCGCAGGCCAGAGAGAGAATCTGGGTTCCCAGGCAGATGCCGAAAAGGGGGAGTTTCCCCACAAGCTGCCGTACCGTGGCGATTTCCCGGGAGAGCACGCTGGGATCTCCCGGCCCGTTGCTCAGAACCAGCCCCGAAAGGTTTTCTTCTCCGAGAATGGTCTCCGGGGGAGTATCCGAGGGAAAACGCACCACCTCGCATCCCCGCTCCAGAAGAGAACGGGCTATGCCCTCCTTCATGCCGCAATCCAGAATGCCTATGCGCAGATCTCCTTTTCCCTGCCGCAGGATTTCCCGGGGAGAAACCCGGGCCACATGATCCGTAAAGGAAGTTTCTTTTGGGGGAAGCGCTTCGGAGTCCAGGCGCCCCCAGAGGGTTCCCCGGCTTCGGAGATGAAGAATAAGCCCCCGGCAGTCTATGGATTCCACCAGAGGTATGTTCCATTTCCGGAGCCATTCGTGGAGCTGTATGGTCCCCTTCAGGGGGCTCCGGCGGATATGCTGGGTGAGCACCCCGGTGGTCCAGGGACGGGAGCTTTCCAGATGTTCCGCATCCACTCCGTAGACGTTTATCAGAGGAAAGGCGAAGAGAAGCATCTGGCCGCAGTAGGAAGGATCGCTGATGGATTGGGGGTAACCGCTCTGGGAGGTGGTAAAAACTACCTCCCCCTCCCTGGGGGTTACGGGGCTGGAAGAGCGTCCCCACCACTGGGTGCCGTCCTCCAGGGTGAGGCAAACCGGATACGTTTCGGGCATGTCGAGACCTCCAAAAAACATTAGTTACAAAACGAAGTTAAAATAAACCTTTGAACATTCCTCGGTATTATACGTACCCTCCGGAATTCGTCAACCCCTTTTCAAACAGGAAAGAATCATGCCTTGGGGTGATGCGGCGCGAAGGTGCGGTGGCATGAGCTCCGGAAGTCCCACCCATGGAAAATCCCTTCTTCTGCAAAGACTTGACAACGGGATCATGCGGCGTTACACTATCCGCAGCTTGCTACTAATTTTATAGCAAGCTGCGGATAGTGTAACATGGAGTTTGCAATACGTGTCATGACAACCTATATTGAGGAGGGGTATCATGAAGTTTTTGTGGGCAACAATCGCCGTCCGTAATTTGGACGAATCCATCGCCTTTTATACGACCTTGACGGGACTTCACGTGGTAAAGCGGTTTCCCGCAGGGCCCGGCGTGGAAATTGCGTTTATGGGCAATGGAGTGAAGGATGAGACGTTGGTCGAGCTTCTGGCGGATAGCAATGCGGATGCCGTTTCGTACGGGGAAGGCCTTTCCCTCGGCTTTGCGGTGGATTCCGTGGATGTCATGCTGGAAACGGTGCGGCGCCATAATATTCCCGTTCACCGTGGGCCGGTGAATATCCCCGGAGGATCGCGGTTTTTTTGCGTTAAAGATCCGGATGGGCTGAGCGTGCAGTTTTTTCAGCAAGCATGAGAGAAATCCTCTCCCCCTGGTAGTGCAGCCGGTGTGCCATCTCGGATACCGCCGCGTCGGAATCACGAAACATAAAGGACGAACCCGACGTTTTTTGAGATAAAGCCGCGTAAAGCCATTCCAAGGATTTTCAAGGAACTATCCCGCATGGCCGAATGTGCTTGCGGCGAAACATGGTGCTGCGAGGAGAACCCATGAATATACAATCACTGAAACTTGCCTATTTTTCCCCCACAGGAACCACCAAGACGATTCTTCACAGTATTGCCCGCGGGATCGGTCACTCTCCGGCGGAGTTCCTGGATATCACTTCCCCCGAGGCGAGAACCCGTCCTCTGCATATCACGGAAAAGGATCTTCTTGTTCTTGGGGTACCCGTCTATATGGGACGGGTGCCCGCCTTACTGCAAAGCTGGCTTTCTTCGATTCGTCCCCGCCGAACCCCCACCGTCTGCGTGGTGGTCTACGGAAACCGGACGTATGGAGATGCGCTTCTCGAATTGCATGATAGGGTACAAAACCGCGGATGCATTCCCATCGCCGGGGCGGCCTATATCGGAGAACACTCTTTCTCAAGCTCCGAACTTCCCACCGCCGAAGGCCGTCCGGATATGCGCGACCTTCGCCATGCAGAAGCTTTTGGGCGTACCATAGGAGAGAAGCTCCTCGCCATGACATCCCTCGATCGCGCCGCCAATGTGCATATCCCCGGAACCTATCCCTATGAAGGGGTAACGAAACTCTGGAGTGTCGATTTCATTGCCGTTAGCCATGCATGTACCCACCGGGGAACGTGTGTGGAAGTTTGTCCCGTCGGGGCTATCGATCCGGAGAATACGCGTATAATCGACACGGAAAAATGTATAAGTTGTTGCGCCTGCATAAAACATTGCCCCCAAGGCGCCAGAACGATGAAAAACGGTCAGGTCAAAGAGGCGGCGATACGGCTTCATACGCTGTACAAAGAGCGCAAGGAACCGGAGTGCTTTGTGTAATCTGCCGATGGTTTGAAGGGTGTCGTGGCATGAGCATCCGGTGGTTTGCGTTATCGGGGCGATGAAACGGGAGGAAATCTCCGGAAATACGGGGTTTCTCCAAAAAACGGAACATCGAAGATAAGGAGTTTTCATGACAATTCCAATTCCAGGAAAACCTGTGAGAGGTTCGAAAACGGGAGTTCCCATTATGGCGCTGCTGGACTTGCTCGGGAGAACCTGGGCCATGGGCGTGATATGGCAGCTTCAGGATGGTCCGCATACCTTTCGAAAGCTTCAGGAACGGTGCGAATCGATTTCTCCTTCCATCCTCAACAGTCGCATCAAGGATTTGCGGGAAGCCGACATTGCCGAGCGTATCCTGGATGGATACCGACTGACGGAACGAGGCCGGGAACTCGTAACGCTTATTCGCCCTTTCGGAGACTGGTCGCGGAAATGGGCGAAAGAGGTGTTTCATTGTACCGAGCACGATCCGGACTGAACGTGGTGGATCCCTTCCGAAGCGGGGATCCACCACGTTTTTATAAAGAGGGTGTCAGCTCCGGCTGCGAAGGGCTTTCTCGGAACGCTCGATCAAGGAGGGTGCCTTTCTGCAGGGTTTTCATTGACAAATTTTTACATTTGTTTTTTAATGGAAATCTGTTTTCTGGTGTATTTTTATGTAACTATTTTGTATACGTGCATGGGGGTGTTTTAAAAAATGGCGGAGAGTACGGGGAAAACGGAAAAAAATCTTGCGGCGGTCTGCGGGCTGTATTGTGAAGCCTGTTCGCTGTTCATAGCCACGAAGGAGGATCCCGAAAGGCTGAAACAGCTGGCGGCAAAGTTTCAACTTTCCGAGGAAGTCATGAGATGTTACGGGTGCCGTTCGGAGAAAAGAGGCCCCTACTGCCAGCAATGCGCCATGTTTTCCTGTGCGGCGGAGCGGGGAGTCGATTTTTGCGTGGAGTGTCCGGAATATCCCTGTGAGACTTTAAAGGCCTTTCAGGCGGAAAGGCCCCATCGGATCGAACTTTGGGAGGATCTCGAACGAATCGGAGCCGTGGGGTATACCCGGTGGCTGGAGGAGGCCCGGAAAAAATACTCCTGCCCCGCATGTAAAACTCTTAACTCTGCCTACGACCTGAAATGCAGAAATTGCGGAGAAGAACCGAGCTGTGAGTACGTGGCGAAACACGGAGAGGAAATCAGGAAAGTCCTGGAGGTCTCAAGTCAAAAAGAATAATCGGTGCATGGGGTTGAAGAAAAGGAGTGAAGAATTTGTTCATCTGAGGAGGAGCGGATGATTTACCGAAAAATCTTTCGCTGTTTTGTATGGATTTTCATGGCCGCCACGATGGTTTTTTCGATGTGCGGCGCCGGGATTTCCCGGGAGGTGCTCGCTGATATGGAAAGTGGAGAGCGGTATGATGGCGGTGCGGCGATGGAGGTGTACCTGCACTACGGGGCGGATACGGATCCCGGGGAATATGAAAGGGCCTTTGTGGATTTGCCGGAAGATCTGCAGAGCCTCTGCACATTGATAAAATCTCAGTTTATTCACCCGGCGGCGGATCTGCCCCGGTACCGGCACCTTCTTCCGGAAGGTCGGGAAAATGAGGATGAAAAGTATCCTACCGTCAGAGCTCTTTTGAAAGGTTTGTATGACCGGGATTCCCGGGGGCTCGTTTCCGATCGTGCCCCGGAGTGCCGCCTGGTGGTTTCATGCCGGTATCACGCGCTTTTGCTGGGGGCCATATTGAAATACCAGGGTGTTCCCGTGCGGATTCGTTATGGATTTGCATCGTATCTCGGGCGGGGGCGTTTTGTGTATCATGTGATATGCGAAGTGTGGGATGCGGAAAGGCGGCGGTGGATACTGGTGGATCCGGACCGGGAGAGAGTGAATTTTCCTGAAGAGGAATTTTCCTTTGCCGGTAAGGTATGGCAGGAATTCCGGCGGGGAAATCTGAATTCCGCACTTTACGGCGTGGGGGACTGGTGGGGCTTTCACCCTGTTCTCGATATCCTGTGTCATGACATGGCGGCGGTTCTGGGGCATGAGCCGATTTACTGGGAGCAGCCGCCGATTTCTTCCGATCCCTTGGCGGATCCGAAAAAGCTTTCCGAGGAACAGCTGGCGGTGTTGGACCGGGTGGCCTTTTTTCTGGAGGATCCGCAGCGTTATTATCTGGAACTGCGGGAACTCTACGAAACTTATGATTTTTTGCAATTTCCCTGACGTCCGTGAAGATGGCTGGTTGAGAACGATGCCTCCAGGGAGGCATGCATGGCGGGTGGTACGGGGAAAACGGGAAAAATTTCGCGGCGGCCTGCGGGCCGTATTCTGAAGCCTCTTCGCCATATGAAAAGGAGCCTCTTCACAGAGGCTCCTTTTCATATGGGCGTGCCGGATTTTTGCGGGGTTTTCGCCGCATCTTCCGGTGGAATCCGGAACGTGGGCCGGTATATTCCGCAGGTTATCGAGCTTCCAGGGGATAGCGTTTTTCGAAGCGCTGCCGTGCCGCGGGGTTGTCTTCTTTTTCCAGCGCTTTAAGATATTCCCGGCGTTCCGAGGCTTCCCAGAGGGGATCCAGGGCCTCCCGCACTCCCCGGGCGTAGCTCTCCAGCCCCGCGGCCACCTTTCCTTGCAGTATGGCCTCCAGTCCGGGATGGCAGGGGCGGGCCTGGTGTTTTTCCACAATCTCCCGGAGTACGTGAGGGTGGTCGATAACCATGCAGGGGCGCAGAAGGTTGTCGTCATCGTAGGGCTGGGCTTCCCGGATGGCGGCGAAGAAGGGGCTCCTGGCGATGTCTACCAGGGATTTGCCGTGGATGTTATCCACCGCAAAGGGAACGAAAACGCAGGGTTCCACATCTCCGTTGGCGATGATGTGCCAGTACTTCTGGCCTCCCGCCATGCAACCGTCCACATGGGGGCCGTCGTTCCAGAAATCCCCCACGAATACGGGAAATTCCGGGTTTTTCCGCCAGTCCCGTACTTTGAGATGCAGAGCCTTGCGCTGCTGCGGCGTGGCCATATAGGAGAGATCCGGGGTTTTGCCGATGGGAACGTACTGGAAGATCCATCCCATGTAGCACCCCGCATCCCGCATGGTGCGGATGAAGGTGTCGCTGGCGATGGAATCCGCACTGCGGTTCGTATAGGTGGCGCTGAAACCGAAAGCCATGCCCGCCCGCTTCATGGTTTCGAAGGCCTTCAGAATGATATCGTAGGAGCCTTTGCCTCTCCGGGCCTCGGTGCTCTCCCGGGAGCCCTCCACGGAGATCATGGGAGCCACGTTGCCCAGGGCGGCGAGGCGTTCTATAATTTGTTCCGAAAGAAGGGTGCCGTTGGTGTAGAATTGAAAGTAGCAATCCCGGTGTTTTTCCCAGATATCGAAAATCCTGGAGTGAAGAAGCACCTCCCCTCCCGAGAGAGTGTGAAAGAACATGCCCAGTTCCTTGCCCTCCGAAATGATGCGGTCCAGAACCTCGTAGGAAAGCTCTTGGCCCTGATCGTATTCCGAGGCGTAGCATCCCTCGCAGGAGAGATTGCATCGCATGGTGGGGCTGATGGTGAGAAAGTTGGGAAGGTGTACCCCCAGCTCCCGCATCTTGCGATCCCGGATTCCTCTGCCGAGGACCATGAAGTTTACCATGAGATTCTGGAGAATTTTCTGGAGAGAGTTGGGGTTAAGCTCCCGGGCGATTCGCCGGAAAACCCCCGCATAGGGGTGATTTTCCCGAACCAGGGCGGCGATTTCCCGGAAGATTTTCCGGTGGTAGGACGCAGGTGCCAGAGCGGCGATGTTTTCGAAGAGCTTGGCGAGATCCGTAAGATCTCCGCTCCTCGCCTTCTGGATAATGGAATCCAGAACCTTGGTGCTGACGAAACGCTGGGTCTTTTCTTTAAACGTGAGATTCATGACCCATCCCCCTTTATATAAAATGTAGGATGACCCCGGGGATCATCCTCCGGATATGCGGAGGCGACAGGCAGAATTATCATTATTCTTGTTATTGTGTGGAAAAGAGCTGAAAAACAAGGTTATTATCCCGTTTATGTTCCAGTATACTCCTGGCCGGTGAAAAATGCCACCGGGGAAGTGGCGCGGGGATAGTACGGAACCTGGGAGGGGTATCATGTTCGTATGTGTTCTTGGAGATTCGTCGTGGGGTATTCTTCCCGGTCTGGGACGTTGGAAAGAGGGGGGAGAAGATGCTTCCCACCTTTATACCGCCAGGGGGGGAGAGATTTTTATGGGCATTTTTCCCTCTCTGGAAAACGCTCCCGCTCCGGAGGATCTTTTTCCTTTTCTTCTGGCCCGGGGAGCTCTTCTGGAAACCGGGTTTCCCGCTCTTCTGGCGAGAAGCGGTTCCTGGAAGAGCCCGGAGGTGCCCTTTATCGAAATGGGAGGAACCTCTCCGGAACATCCCCTCTCTCTGGAGGGGGAGAAACGCCGTTTTTCCCGGGCTCTTCAGCTTGGAAGAGAGCTTGGTAAGATTACGGATCGTCTCGTTCTGGGAAGCTGTGTTCCCGGAGGCGTTCTGGGAAGCCTGTTGCTCCTTCGGGGATTGGGATGGGAGGAGGAGGAGCTTCTTTCGGATGTGGAGGAGATAACTTCGCAGAGGGATCTCCTCTGGAACGACTACGCTTCCAAAACGGGAATCCGGGAAGGAGGGCTCCAGGGAAATCCCTG
Source organism: uncultured Synergistaceae bacterium (assembly GCA_964545875.1). Taxonomy (GTDB): domain Bacteria; phylum Synergistota; class Synergistia; order Synergistales; family Aminiphilaceae; genus DAIPKP01. Next base: position 163,269 of record CAZJHH010000006.1, on the reverse strand, counting down.
GGAGGCCCTTCTGTTGAGCGGAGATCCTTCTCTTTCGGTGCTGGGGGGTATTGCCGCAGGGGCACCCCGGAGCTGCGGGATCTTTCTCGGAGGAGATCTTTCCATGCTCGGAGTAGGAGCTTTTCTGCGTGCCCAAAAAATCCGGCGTCCTTTGGGAATCGATCTCTTCCCTTCCCGAAACGAAACCCTTCGCAGCCAGAGAGAAAGGCTGGCGAAGAACCTCCAGATGGGATACCGGGAGATCGCCGGGGGAGAGTTTGCCGGAACCTGGGGAACCTTCCGAAAGGATGACGCGAAGGATCTCATGGGCATGGCGGGAGCTCTCAGATATGCCGAAGATCTCGGGGTCTCCCGGGAGACGGTGCTCGCACGGGTTTTGGATCTTTACGGCTCTTTAGGAGAGGCTCCCCGAAAGAAAACAGTCTGATGGATGTTAAAGCCCGGATCCGCTGGTTCCCATGGCAAGAGATGTGTGAAGAATGCCCTTGAGGGCCTTTAGTTTGTGGGAAAGCTCCTGCACCACCTCGGCTTTTCCCCGAACTGCCAGGATCTCCAGGCAGGTGTCATGATCCAGATGGATGTGCTGGGTGGATACGATGATCTTGTGGAAGTTGTGCTGCAGTTCCACCAGAGTGTTGGAAAGCTCTCGCTTGTGATGATCGTAGACGAGCACGATGGCCCCCGCCACTTCCTTTCCCGAAGTCCATTCGTTTTTCACCAGACTCTCCCGGATGAGGTCTCCGATGGCCTTGGAGCGGGTGGGATAGTGCTGGGAAGCGATGAGGGCGTCGAACTTCTCCAGGAGATCCTGGGGGAGAGAGACGCTGAATCGGCTGATACGGGACATGGGTAAAGCCTCCTCTCGAAGTACAGTACGAGATTATAGCATTTTTTCGAGAAGAGGAAGATGTTTTTGTATCTCCTCCAGCAGAACCGCCTTTCGGAAAGGCTTGCGTATGAAAGCGTTCGCTCCGGCTTTTCGGGAGGCGGATTCATTTTCCTCCATGACGTTAGCGGTGATGACGAAGATGAGAACCTTATCGCCTCCGGGGAGGCTCCGGATCTGCTCGGTGGCTTCAAGTCCGTCCATGACGGGCATGAGGTGATCCATAAGAATGATGTGGGGAGACCATTCCTGAAAGAGCCGGATGGCCTGAGCTCCCTCCAGGGCTTCTTCCACCTGGAAGCCCTCTTTTTTGAGGATGTAATACAGGAGCTGGCGGTTCGTTTTCACGTCGTCCACGATGAGCACCCGAAGATTCGATGGTTTGGAAGGTTCTCTTTCCGAGGAGAGGTCTTGGGGGGAAACGATTTTTTCTTCGTCCATAACATGGCCTCATTTCAGCAATCGAAAGTTCCGGAGCCCTTTTTCGCGGTAAGAGAGCTTCCGGAGGGAATGCCTGGAATGTTTCTTCCCATTATAGTATAGAGAGCCTCGAGGGAGGAGGCGGAAAAAAAGTTTTTCCATTCCCTCGATCCCTGGCAGAAAACAAAAAAATCCGGGAAATTGCAGTCCCGGGATTCCTGTATCGATTCGTTTCTTCCGGAATTAACTCTAAAAACCCTTGATTTTCTCGTACTTCATGTCTTGAACTTAAGATCTCTCGGGGAAGCAGGATTTTCTCGAAAAAACGAAAAATAAAAGAATGTCGGGTTCCTTTCCGTTTTTATGGTGGAGTTTTCGAGTAATTCCGGATACAATATCCTTGTTTCCTGAAAAGGCTATGATTTCTAAGGTGAAGTCGTGTACGTTTCTTCCCCGGAAATTGTCTGCCGAGAGAGAGGGAGATACATGGAGAAGAGAGTGCGGAGTATGTGGCCTGGACGATGTCTGGGCATATTATTTGTTCTTGTTCTTCTTGCGGCTTTTCCGGCAGAGATGGCGGAGGCTTCTTCGTCATCCGAAGAGAAGAGCGCCGTGGTGAAGGTGGCCCTTTACGAAGGAAGGCCCAACCTTTTTACGGATTCCTCGGGAAAGGCCGCAGGTTTTTTTGCGGATCTTCTTGAGGAGATCGCTCGTCTCGAAGGGTGGCGCCTCGAATATGTCCCGGGTGCCTGGGCGGAAGGCCTGGAACGGCTTCATCGAGGAGAGGTGGATCTTGTCTCCAGCCTTGCCCGTACGGAGGAGCGGGAAAAAATCTATGCCTACAGCAGCGTTCCCGCCATTGCCGCCTGGTCCACCGCCTACGTGGCTTCGGAAAGCCCCATCCTTTCGCTTCTCGATCTTCGAGGCAAAAAGGTGGCTCTTCTGGAGGGATCCATACAGCAATCGGGATTTATCGACTTTATACGGGGGTTTGATTTGGGCCTTACCCTTCTTCCGGTGCCCGAGGAGGAAACGGGGTTTGCCATGGTCTCCCGGGGAGATGCGGATGCGGTCATCTCCGTGCGTACCACCGGAGAGATCTACCGCTCCCGGTACGGTCTCAAGGAGACCGCCATCATGTTCAACCCCAGAGAAGCCTATTATGCCGCTTCGGCAGGAGATCCCAAGGGACTTATTCCCTCTCTTGACGCTCATCTGGAACGCATGAAGAAAAATCCCGATTCGCCGTATTACGAAATTGTGCATCGCTGGTTCCCGGAAAGCCCCCAAAGGCTTTATCTGCCTCTTTGGATACGGGCCGCCATGGGGGTGGTACTCGGATTCATTCTCTTCAGCCTCGCCATGATGATCATGCTGCGCTGGCAGGTCAAGAAACGTACCGCCGAACTCCTTGGGGCAAAGGAGGATGCGGAGAAACAAAACCTCCGGCTTCAGGAAGAAATTCGGGAACGCCTGCGGATCGAAGAAATACTTCGGCAGCACGAGGCCCGCCTGGAAGAGCTGGTCTCCGAACGGACCCGGGATCTTCGAAAGACCAACGAAGAGCTGCAGCGGGAGATCGCGGAACGCCGGCAGGTGGAGGAGGAACTCTTTCAAAAAAAAGAACAGCTCCGCCGTATCAGCGACAATCTGGTGGAAGGCTTTATCTATCAGGTTGCCTGTTCGCCCGCAGGGGATGCCCGAAAATTTCTCTATGTCAGCGCCGGAGTGACCTCGATTCTCGACATTTCCTCCGAAGAGATCTATGCGGACTCCATGGCCATGTATACGAGAATTCATCCTTGTGATCTGGAGCGGTTTCGATCCGAGGAAATCCGGGTTCTCGAAGCCATGAGCATCTTTAACCTGGAGGGACGGTTCTCTCTGCCGGACGGCACCGTTCGATGGCTTCGCCTTTCCTCCACTCCCTACCTGGAAAAAGACGGCAGCGTAATTTGGGACGGCATCGCCATGGACATCACCGAACGCAAGAGCCGGGAACAGGAGCTCCGGGAGAGCCGGGAGCAGTTCAAGGCCCTGGCGGAGTATTCCGAAGACGTGATCATGCGTTTCGATCGCCAGCATCGGCATCTCTACGTCAACCCCGCTGCGGAAGTCCGGACGGGTATCAAGCCCGAGGCTTTTGTGGGCAAAACTCACGAAGAAATGGGATTTCCCAAAGATTTGGCCCGGCTCTGGGGTGAATCCATCGAACGGGTATTCCTCACCGCCAAGCCCGTTCAACTGGAATTCCAGCTTCCCGGAGGGCATTGGATGGATTGGCTTTTGATGCCCGAGCTTTCCGAAGGAGGCGAGGTAATGGCGGTAATCTCCGCTGCCCGGGAGGTCACCGAACGCAAGCTGGCGGAGGAAAAAATCCGGGAGATAAGCTTTTCCGATTCCCTTACGGGGCTCTACAACCGTCGTTATCTGGAGCAGGAAATGCAGAAGCTCGACATCCCTGAAAAATTGCCTCTCACCGTTGTCATGGCGGATTCCAACGGGCTCAAGCTGGTAAACGATACCTACGGCCATGCGGTGGGAGACGAAATGCTTCGGGCCATTGCGAGAATTCTTCAGGAATCCTGCGGCTCCGAAGGGCTCCTGGCCCGTTGGGGAGGGGACGAATTCGTGATTCTTCTGCCTTGTACGGAGACTTCCCGGGCCGGAGAGATCTGCCGTACCATCGCGGATCGCTGCCGGGTCACCCTGGTGCGGGATATTCCCGTATCCATCTCTCTCGGCATTGCCCAAAAAACCTCGGAAGAGGAAAAGCTTGGGGACGTTCTCAGCAGGGCCGAGGATGACATGTACAAACGCAAACTTGCGGAAAGCCGCAGTGTCCGAAGCGGCGTGGTGAGCGCCCTTCTCAAGGCCCTGGGTGCCAAAAGCTGCGAAACCGAGGAGCACACCCGGAGAATGGAAGTCCTGGCCCTGAAGATCGGCGAGAGGGCGGGGCTTCCCGAATCGGAGCTGAAAAGGCTGAGCCTGGTGGTGATCCTTCACGACATAGGTAAAATCCATGTGGATGAGGCCATTCTCGGCAAGGAGGGGCCTTTAACTCCGGAGGAGTGGGAAATCATTAGAAAACATCCCGAAACGGGATCCCGCATTGCCCGGTCCACCGAAGATTTTGCCCACGTGGCGGAAGATATTCTAGCCCATCACGAACGTTGGGATGGAACGGGATATCCCCGGGGCCTGCAGAAAAGGGATATCCCCCTTCTGGCACGCATCACCGCCATCGTGGACGCCTATGATGTGATGACCCACGGAAGACCCTACAAGGAGTCCCTTTCCGAAGAAGAGGCCCTGGAGGAGTGCCGGCGGTGCTCGGGTACCCAGTTCGATCCCGAGCTGGTGGAACTCTTTCTGGAAATTTCCGCCTCCTTCTGAGAATAGTGAGATCCACTCTCCGGGGAGAAAATGCACGTTTTTCTCCGGAGAAATGCCCGGGGGAGGTTGTTTTTTGGAAGAGAAAGGGTATACTGTCAGGCGTAAATATGCGTGCGCACACATTAAACGGCCGGGAGAGATCTATGAATAGAGAATCGGAACTTTTTACACTGCTTCGGAGCATCGTCAAGAAGACTCGGAAAATCCTGGAACGTGAGATAGCCCCCCTGGGGATGGGGCATGCGGAGATGAGGCTTCTCATGATGCTCTATCATATGGATGGCTGTTCCCAGGAGGAGCTTGCCTCGGGAATCGAGGTGGATCGCACCAATGTGGGGCGATCTCTTAAGAAAATGGAAGGCCTCGAGTACGTACGAAGGGAACGGGATTCCGCAGACAGCCGGGCCTATCGGATTTACCTGACTTCTCGGGGATGGGGCTTGCGCCGGAGGCTGGAGCATATTCGGAGCTGCCTGGAGAGGACCATCGCCGGAGGCGTGAAGGAGGAGGAACTTCTCCTGGTAATAGATCTGCTGGGGAGAATGGATCGCCAGGTGGATCAGGGGCGTTATCTGGCGGTGAAGGAAGCCTATCCCTTTGTTGCGGAAGAGGGATTGCCGAAGGAAGAGAAGAGGCCGGAAGGGACGAAAAAAGAATGAATCATACTGATTGCGGAGGAAAAGAGGGAACGTGCTCTTCGGAGGAACATGGATTGTGCGGTTCCCGGGGCATTCCCCACCGGGGCGGAAAAAGCAGCTTCGGCATGCACGATGCGCCTCGGATTTTTCGGGAGATGAGCCTTCTGGAAGGGGAAACCTTTCTGGATCTCGGATGCGGCCCCGGAGATTATGCCCTGTACGCTTCGGAAATCGTGGGATCCCGGGGGATGGTCTATGCCCTGGATCGCTCGAAAGAGTGCGTGGATAGCCTTCAGGAAAGGGCCCGGTCCCGGGGAGCCGAAAATATCCGGGGTATCTGCGGAGACTTGCGTCATTCCCTTCCTCTGGAAGGGGGATGTGCGGATTGTGCCTTTCTCGCCACGGTGCTCCACGGTATGGATCTTCTCCGGGATGGGGATGCTCTTTTCCGGGAGATCCGGAGGGTTCTCGCCCCCCGGGGACGTTTGGTGATCGTGGAATGTGTAAAGAAGCGAACCACCTTCGGCCCCCCGGAGGAGATGCGCCTCGCTCCGGAATTTTTGGAGGAGTTCTCCTCCCTCCGGGGATTTGAAAGGAAAAAATACGTGGATCTCGGACACACCTATATGATAGAGTTCCTTCGGGAGATATTCTGAGCAGCTCCCAAACCCCGAAAAGGAGACGCTGAAATTTTATGGAAAGCTATTCCGGTAAACGGCACGAAACCATTGACACGGTAATTTTCGATATCGGAGGGGTTCTTCTGGATTGGAATCCCCGGAGCCATCTCTTGGAATGTGCGGCAAATTCCCATGTGGCGGATCTCTTTATGGATCGGGTATTTCTTTCTCCCCATTGGAACGACCTGGATCGGGGAACTCTTTCCCTCGAGGAGGGAGCCCGATTCTTTCGGGAAAAGGTGACTCCCCACGAAGAACTTTTCGACGCCTTCTGGCCGGGAATCTTCGACATTCTCACCCCTCTGGAGACGAATGTGCGGATTCTCGAAAAACTCCGCCTCCGGGGGTACCGTCTGCTGATGCTCTCCAACTTCATCGAAGAGGGCTATCATTACGTGCGGTCCAAATACGACTTTTTCTCTCTTTTCCACGGAGGTGTCATCTCCTGGGAGATCCGGGCTCTCAAGCCGGAGCCCGAAATATACGATACCCTCATTCAACGGTATGATCTGGATCCTTCCCGGAGCTTCTTCATCGACGACCGGAAAGAGAATGTAGAGGGCGCCCAGGCCAGGGGATTGCAGGCTCTGCACTATATCCCCCCAAAACCTCTGGAGGAATACCTGAGCTTTCTTCTCCCCTGATGGAAATGCAGGCTTACCGCGAGCACTTGCCCTGAAGGACGGAACGTTTCGGAGAGAGAATCGCCGCCCTCTTTCCGGGAGCCTCTTTTGAACCGCCTTTCCCCGGAATAAAATTTTTGTTATAAAAAGAGTCCCCCGGGTGTGCGATTGCATGCAATTCGGGGGACTCTTTTTTTTGTGTTATACTATGAGGAAGCAACTGAAAATAGCCAGTCTTGAGAATTTCCCCTTCACGCTCCTTCAACGAGAAATGCCACGGTTTCGCACATCCTTTTTATTACGCCCGCGACTACGCACGTAACTTCCCTTGATTGCTACGATCCTTGGGGTCTTTGAAGGTCGGCCGGATTTTGTGCCAATTCCTCTCCCGCGTTACGTGCACCCTCATGTTTCCGAGAAGGTTCCAAGGAGAAAGACGAGAGTCAGAGATAGCTATAAAGGAGGGAAATTGTATGAACCATACCACGTTTTCTTTGCGTTCCTGCGAGCTTCTGGCCATCAGCACGGGGAAAAAGGCCAGAACGCTTCAGGAGCTGCGGGATGCTCTGGGGGATGTTCCCGGAAGCAGCCTGCACTATCATTTCTGGGGCCGCCTCATGCGCCCTCAGATAGGAGAATCCGAGTACAACAACGATTTCGCCTGGTGGGCGGGACACTCTTTGGGAGAAAAGGCTCTGGCGGAGCGATTGAGCGTCATCAACCCCGGAGACTATGCCAGTTTGGAAGATCTGAGGGAAGACATGATAGCTCTTCTGGAAGATCGTATGGATCAGGGAGATTTTTTCAGCTGGGCCCGATCTTCCTATCCCTTTTTCTTTACCCGGGCCCAGATGCTGGTTTTCGATACCGGAGTGGGGGTGAGCCGTCCGGAGGAGCTCGCAGACGCTCTGAGGCGCGTTCCCTACAGCTCCGTGTTCTACCACTTTCTGGACGCCCGGCGGCGCACTCCCGAAGGAGAGGATGATTTTTGCTACTGGCTCCGCCAGTTCGACGAGGAGGCGGAATCCCTGCGAAGAGAATTGCAGAATGTGGATCCCCATCTTCTTTCTCTTGAGGAACTTCAGGAGCATATTGTCTCTATCGTGGAAACTTGCGGCATTTCTCGGGGAGGTGAAACCCTATGACCCTTCGAGTTCGAGATTACGAAGATATTGTGGGGGAGGGCACTCTGCGGCAGATAGAGCAGCTCGGCTCCCGGCTCAAAGGAAGCCGGGTGGTGCACGTGAACTCCACCAAGCAGGGGGGAGGGGTGGCGGAGATTCTTCATCGCCTGGTGCCCCTCATGGAAGATCTGGGCATCGAAACCTCCTGGGAGGTAGTGACCGGGGCGGAGGAATTTTTCCAGGCCACCAAGATCATTCACAATTCCCTCCAGGGTTTTCCCGAAGTGCTTACCCCGGCACTCCAGAAGGTCTATCAGGAGACCAACGAGGAGAATGCCGCCCGGCTGCGGGAAAATCTGGAGAATGCGGATTTCGTAATCATCCACGACCCCCAGCCTGCGGGGCTTCTGGATCTCTGCCCCAACCGCCGGGGTACCTGGATATGGCGCTGTCATATCGACGTGAGCGCTCCCAACCGGAATACCTGGCGTTTTATTCGGGATAGGGTGAAAAACTACGATGCCAGCATCTTCTCTCTGGCGGATTTTGCCCAGCCCCTGCCACATCCCCAGTACCTCATCCCCCCGAGCATCGACCCGCTCAGCCAGAAAAATCGGGATATGCCCGAGGAGATGGTTCGCAAAACCCTTCTGGAGTATGGCATCGACCCCGAACGCCCCATGGCGCTTCAGGTGTCTCGATTCGATAAATTCAAGGATCCTCTGGGAGTTATTCAGGCCTTTCAGATTTGCTCCAAACGGCAGGATCTTCAGCTCGTGCTTGCCGGAGGAGGCGCCTCGGACGACCCCGAAGGAGAGATGGTGCTTCAGGAGGTACGGCAGGCTGCGGCGACTCTGGAGGACGTGCATGTGTTGGTGCTTCCTCCGGATGCCCATAAGGTGATCAACTGTCTCCAGAGGGGAGCTTCCCTGGTGCTGCAGAAATCTCTCAAGGAGGGTTTCGGCCTTACCGTTACCGAAGCCATGTGGAAGGCGCGCCCGGTCATCGGAGGAGACGTGGGAGGTATACGGCTCCAGGTTATCGACCGATACAACGGATTTCGGGTGAGCACCCCGGAAGGGGCGGCCCTGCGGATGCGCTACCTCCTGCAGCACCGGGAAAAGGCCCGGCGCATGGGGGAAAACGGCCGCGCCTATGCCCGGCAGAACTTCCTCATCACGGGACAGCTTCGGAGCGTGCTGGCCCTTCTGGAAATTTCCCGACATAAAGAAGAACGGGAACGGCTGGAGGTTTTCATTTCGTGACCATACCATGCATGGCTCCTCTCGAAAGATCCTTCCGGGCCTGTCGGGAGGAGCGGATCCTCTTTTTCGATTACGACGGAACTCTTGCCCCCTTTCGGAAGGATCGTTCCAGGGCGTACCCCTATGAAGGAGTGCGGGAACGGCTTGAAAGGCTTTTCCGGAGGGGAGTGGAAATCATGATCGTCACGGGACGCAGCCCCCGGGAGATTCCCCCTTTTTTAGGGCTTTCCTTTCCCGTGGAAGTTTGGGGTGCCCATGGGGGAGAGCGGCTTACCCTCGGAGGAGATGTGGAGCGCCTTCCCCTTCCTCCGGAGCAGGAAGATTTTTTTCGAGCCGCCGGAGAAGCCCTGGAGAGGCGGTATCCTTCTCTGGTGGAGTACAAGTCCTTCAGCGTGGCCTTCCATCTGCGGCCTCTCAGAGACGAGGCGGAGCGGGAGGGGTTTCGAAAGATTCTGGAAGAGTTCGATCCTGCGGCGGAGCGGGTAGGATTGATAAAGGCCTTTTTCGACGGAGGCATAGAGTACCGGAGTCCCCTCACGGGAAAGGACAAGGCCGTGAATCGAGTGCTCCGGGAGAGAAAGCCTCCCTTCTTCGCCGCCTATTTCGGAGATGACGCCACGGATGAAGATGCCTTCCGGGCTCTCCGGGGACGGGGCGTTTCGTTTCTCGTTCGTTCCCGCTGGCGTTCCTCCGGGGCGGACTGGTGGATCACGCCTCCGGAGGAGCTTTTCGGCATGATGGATCTTTTTTCCCTGTGGACAGAGACGAGGTGTTAGACATGACGGAACATAAAGGTGTGAAGAGCAAAAATTCGAAGCTGGTGGTAGTATCCAATCGGCTTCCTGTGGTGCTCTCCCGGGAGGAGAATCAATGGCAGGCGGCTCCAGGATCGGGGGGGCTCGTGACGGCTCTCAACCCCGTGCTTCGGGATCGGGGAGGATACTGGATAGGGTGGCCCGGCACGAAAGAGGATATCCCCCGGAACACCTTGCAGAACCTTCTCTCCCGGATATCCCGGGAGAGCGGCTATCGCCTGGTGCCCCTCCAGCTCTCCGAGGAGGAGGTGGCGGGGTATTACGAGGGCTTTTCCAACGCCCTTCTGTGGCCCCTCTTCCACGATCTCCAGACCACCTGCGTCTTCCGTCCGGAGTTCTGGAAGTGGTATCGCCACGTAAACGGCCGCTTTGCCGCCCTGGCAGGGGTCTATTCCGGCGAGGAGGATTATCTCTGGGTTCATGACTATCAGCTTCTCGGGGTTGCCCGGGCTCTCAAGGAGCAGGGATATTCCCGGAAAACCTATTTTTTTCTGCACATTCCCTTTCCCTCTCCGGACATCTTCACCTGCCTTCCCTGGAGGATCCCTCTTCTCGAATCCCTTATGGACTACGATTTTATCGGTTTTCAGACCATTCGGGATCGGCGGAACTTCACCGCCTGTCTCCGGACGGTGGAAAACCGGATCAAGGTTACCACCCAGGGGCCCATCAGCAAAATCCACTATCGGGATCGGCAGGTTTCCCTCGGAGCTCTTCCCATAAGCATCGACGCGGAGGATTTCGAAGAAGCCTCCCGATCTCCCGAGGTGGAGGAACACGTGGAGCGCCTTCGGGAGATTCACGGGAGCCGGAAAATCATCCTCGGAGTGGACCGGTTGGACTACACCAAGGGCATTCCCCATCGTATCGAGGCATTTCGGGACATGCTGGAACGCTATCCCGAGCTCAGGGAGAAGGTCACCTTCATTCAGGTGGTAGTTCCCAGCCGGGATAACGTGGAGGCCTATCGGGCTCTTCTGGACGAGATCGAACGGATGGTGGCTCACGTGAACGGAGGATACACCACCGAAAGCTGGGTGCCCCTTCTTTTCCTCTACCGCTCTCTCTCCCGGGAGGAGCTTCTCGGGTACTACCGCCTGGCGGATATGGCCCTGGTAACTCCCCTGAAGGACGGCATGAACCTGGTCTGCAAGGAGTACTGTGCGTGCCGCATAGCCGAGGACGGAGTGCTGGTGCTCAGCGAGTTCGCGGGAGCCGCCGCCCAGTTTCATCGGTACGCCCTCATGACGAACCCCTACGATGTGGAGGGTTTGGCGGATACCCTGGTTTGGGGGCTGTGCATGAAAAAGGGGGAGCAGAGGAAACGCATGAGAGGCTTGCGGCGGATCGTGAAGAAACGGGATATCTACTGGTGGGTGGATCAGTATCTCCGGGCGTCTTCGGGGAAAGAGCTTCATAACTTTCCCTATACGGATCTCCCCCCCTTGGGGGATATGGTGCTGGATCAGGAAGCCTTGTCCGGAGGCGAGAAACCCCCCTCGGAGAACCTTTGGGACGTTATGGAGGATTACTCCGGGCATCCTGAAACGTCGGGAAAGCTTTTGTAGCCACGGTTTTTCGTCGGCAAAAAGAGAGACCTCCGCAGCCTTTCAAGGGCTGCGGAGGTCTCTCTTTTTGCATGTTCCGGGCTCGTCGGTTTTGCCGGGGCAAGGGAAAGCGGGATTTATGACTCCCGGGGAGAATCCGGAGCTCCGGAAGTTTTTTCTGGAGGAAAGGTTTTTACGATATCCCGAATACGTTCTCCCTGAATCACTTCCTCCTCCTGAAGGGTCCGGGCGATCTCCCGAAGGGCTTCCTCGTGGTTTCCAAGAAGGGAGAAGGCCTTTTCATGGGCCTCCTGGACGAGGCGGCGGATTTCCGCATCGATGAGCGCGGTGGTCTCCGGAGAAAGATCCTGTCGGTTTCCCTGTTGAATTCCCAGATATCCCGATCCTGCGGGGAGGGCCAGGCGCAGAGGCCCCAGCTTTTCACTCATACCGAATTCCGTTACCATTCTCCGGGCGAGATCCGTCACCCGCTCCAGGTCGTTGGAAGCCCCGGTGGAGGTCTCCCGGAAGATGAGCAGTTCCGCCGCCCGGCCTCCCAGCATGACCGCCATCCGGGAGAGAAGCTCCTTTTCGCCGATAAGATACTGGTCCTCCTCGGGCATCTGCATGGTATATCCCAGGGCTCCCTTGGCGGTGGGGATGATGCTCACCTTATGCACCGGATCCGTGCAGGGGAGGAGCTGGGCCACCAGGGCATGTCCTCCTTCGTGGAAGGCCACCTTTTCGCGGAGTTCCTTCCGGAGGGGTACTTTTCGCTGAAGTCCCGCGATGACCCGTTCGATGGCCAGGTCGAAATCCTCCATGGTAATGTTTCCCCGGTTTTTCCGTACCGCCAGAAGGGAAGCCTCGTTGGCGATGTTTGCCAGATCCGCCCCGGAAAATCCCGGAGTTATCCGGGCGATGCGCTCCAGGTCCGCATCTTCGCTCAGGGGCATGTTCCGGGTATGGATCTTCAGAATCTCCTTGCGTCCTCCTTCGGTGGGGAGGGTCACCTGAACCTGTCGATCGAAGCGTCCCGGACGGAGGAGGGCGGGGTCGAGAATTTCCGGCCGGTTGGTGGCGGCCATGATCACTACACCCTGGTTGGATTCGAAGCCGTCCATCTCCCCCAGAAGCTGGTTAAGGGTGTTTTCCCGTTCGCTGTTCCCCCCCATGGAGGCGATGGTGCTTCTCGCCTGGCCGATGGCGTCGATTTCGTCGATAAAGATGATGCAGGGAGCCTTTTTCTTGGCCTGGAGAAAGAGATCCCGCACCCGGGCAGCCCCCACACCTACGAACATCTCCACGAAGCTGGAGCCCGTGAGAAAGAAGAAAGGTACCTTGGCCTCCCCTGCGGTGGCCTTGGCGAGCATGGTTTTTCCCGTTCCCGGGGGGCCCACCAGGAGAACGCCCTTGGGAAGTTTGGCCCCCATGCGGTTAAATCGCTTCGGCTCCGTGAGATAGTCGATGATCTCCTTGAGCTCCACCTCCGCCTCGTCCAGCCCTCCCAGATCGCTGAAGGTGACTCCGGTCATCTCTCCATGAATCTCCCGGGCCTTGCTCTTCCCTACGGACATAACCCCCGCCCCTCCCTGGGAAATGCGCTGGATGAGAAAGTACCAGATCAGGAGAAGGGGAAGAAAGGGGAGAATCCATCCCAGAAGGCTTTCCAGGGCTCCCTGGGTCTGATCCTTGGCCTTGAAGGAGGTCTTTGTCTCCAGAAGCCGATTCACCAAATCCGGATCCTCCACCCGTACGGCGTTGCGCAGAGTCTTGCGGGTGGTCAGGTCTCCCCGGAGAGTAAAATAGATTCGATCATCCGTAAGAGAGACTTCCTCCACTCTTCCCGCGGCAAGATTGTCGAGAAACTCGCTGTAGGGAGTTTCGGTCTCTCCGATAAGCATGGGGCGGAGAATGAGGTCGTTGAAAAGCCATACCACCAGGAGGGCCACCAGCATATAGCCCAGGGAAAACTTCATCTGCTTTTTCTTGCGGTCCATTCGAGGTGCTCCTTTGCTTTGAAATGGTTGGAAAAGGGGTTTCCCCGGAAGGGGGCCTCTCCTCAATAATACGATAGAAATGCTAGAATGGGAAAGAATCCCCCGGGTTTCTTTCGGGGGATCCTGTCTCGATACTATGGTGCATGGAAAACATGAAAAGGAGGGAGTGCACATGGGAGTTCGAAGCGGAGAGGATACCCGCTATTTTCGGGGAAACAAGGAAAAGGTTTGGAAGGAAGTCCTGCAGACCTTGAGCGAGCGGAAGTTCTCCATCCGGTCTATCAACGAGGGGGCGGGGGAGATCGAGGCGTCTTCGGGGCTTTCCTTTCTTTCTTCCGGGGCCCGGCTGAACATTCTGGTGACTCCAGTGAATCGGGAAACCACCAGGGTACGTGTTTCCGGAAAGGCCAAGGGAATTACCCTTATCGATTACGGCCGTTCCGCCCGGGAGGCCAGGGCGGTGCTAGCGGGGCTGGAAGAACGTATTCCCGCAGTGGATCTTCGGATGGATCTTGAAGAAGAAGTCTCGCTTCCACGGCAGGAAAAAGATTTCTCCAAAAAAATTCCCGGAGCTTCCTGTGCTCAATGCGGAGCTTCTCTTGAAGAAAATTCCCGGTTTTGCTCCGTCTGCGGCGCTCCCGTGGAAAAAGCTTCCGGAACTTCGGCCAAAATCTGCACTTCCTGCGGCGCTCCTCTCGGAGAGGGAGCCCGGTTCTGCGGCAGCTGCGGCAAGCCCTCGGAATAGAGCGACAAGAATTTTCGATATCATTTTTTGGAGGCTGAAGCCCTCATGGCGAACCCCCAAGTATGGATAACTCGCCCCGGAAGACCGAGAGTCCGCCTTTATCCGAAAGCTTCGAGAACATTTCTGGTTCTGTAAAGCCAAAGAGCTTCACGCCTCAGAGGATGCCTGACACTCGAAGAAATCTTGAGAAATTAGAGTTCCATATACAGTTTGGTCGCGACGCATCTCAAGGGAGACATGGCCCTTGATAGATGGATTAATTGTATTCCTTGTTGAGAAAGTACGGTTGCATCGCTTCGATAACAGGCAGGTGATTGAGATCATAGACATAGCTATAGTAGATGATGATCCTGAGGTTTTGATGGATTTATCGCGAAGCGTGACCGCTTATATGAACAGGCGATCCCTTCCTTTTTCGGTGCGCACGTTTACCAGCGGCATGGAATTGTTGAGCCACATTCAGTACTTTGACGTGGTCTTTCTTGATATACAAATGGATGGAATTTCAGGGATGGAAGCGGCAAAAAAGCTGCGCATGGACGAACGTGCACGTTGCATAGTGTTTATTACGATTCTACGTGAATACGTCTTCGATGCTTTCGATGTGGAAGCTTTCGACTATCTTCTTAAACCAATAGATGGCGAACGATTTCACCGAATGATGGATCGTATATGCCGACATTTTCACGAAAGAAAAGAGTCTGGTTTGTTGATCTCGTCTCGAGGAAATAATTTTAAATCCGTTTCTTTCTCTGACATTATTTATTGCGAAGCCATGAATCATAAGGTTTTAATTCGCACGAAAGGCTCCCGATTGGAATGCTGTTTAAAAATAAATGATCTGAAGATTCGTTTGGATAATCGTTTTTTTCAGTGCCATCGCAGCTATTTTGTCAATATGGGATATGTCTGCGGTTATGAAGGTGGTTTTGCTTTACTTAAAAATGGGGAGGAAATCCCGGTTTCTCGGCTGCGGGCAGGAGATTTTTCTCGAAAAATGCTCCATTACATGAGAGATGTAGTGAGTTGAAGTGGATATTCTTTCATTTGCCATGTCAGGAATATACGAAGTAGGAAAGATCTTGGGCCTGTGGTTTTTTTCTCGTTTTCTACATGGCAAGGCAAGATTTCGTCATTATCTCGGATATTTACTAATATCCGGAGTGCTGTATGTGCTGGAAGTATATTTTCGGTCAAGCTTTGTGGTTTCTCTTATGCTTGAAATAGGTATACTCTGTTTGATCGGCATCACTTTATATAATAGCGCTTTTTCCGCCTCCGTTTCAGCGGCCGTTTTGACAGTGTCTATTCTGGTATTGTCAAACGGAGTTATGAATCCCGTTATGCACTTTCTTGGCCCTGTGGTGATACGAATAAATAGCGGTTTACTTCCGGTGATGAGCATGGTGGTTTCTTTTTTATCCATCCTGCTGACATGGTTGAGTTATCGGGTTATTCTGAGAAAATTTCACGCTATTTCCAACCGTTACCTTGCGGTTTTTTTTATTCCCATCCTCCTCCTGTTGCTGATGGAACGATATATTTCGGAACATGTTTACGGCAGTGTGATCATTGTCGGTAAAACGGGAGTCGTATGCCCCACGGTGGATAACTTCCAAATATTCGTTTTGGAATCGTGTGCCTATCTATGTTTTTTCGTCGTCTTGTACGCCTGCCAGAAGTTGTCTGAGGACTATTCCAACCAAATGCGCCTCGTGCTTTTGGAACGAGAAATTTCATGTCAAAAAGAGTATTTACGGGAGGCAAAGGCCCGACACAGACAGACCCAGGCCTTTCGCCACGACATTCAAGGCCACCTGATAGCCTTGGACGGCCTGTTGAAAAGTGGAGAGTTCGGAAAAGCGAAGAATTATCTAAGCAGGCTGGAAGAGGTGTCGGAATCGCTTTCCTTAACGTGTCAAACAGGAAATACCGTGGTAGATGCCTTGCTGAGTAGCAAACTGAGCATGCCCCGGCAAAATGACATACAAATCGAGTGTTTCGTTGAAATCCCCTCCCCATGTTCGATAGACGATATGGATTTATGCGTTATATTTTCCAATGCCTTGGATAATGCGGTCAAGGCTTCCATGCGGGTGCATGGAAAGGAGCGTTACATCAGGATTTCCGGAAAACGTAGGGGAGATTTTTTCATGCTTGAATTTGAAAATAAATATTCTCCCGAAAACGATGCCGATGCTGGCACCGGCATCGGCTTGTCAAATATTGAAACCATAGCGCGAAAATATCGAGGAGCCGTCACGGTGGAAAAGGCAAACCCGGTTTTTCGCTTGAATGTACTGCTTGTCATTCCACGTCACGTAACCGACAACTCAGGCAAATCGGCTTGATTTTGCCATATGCGCTGTTTAAAATCGGGCCACGGTGTATGATTTTAATCTGACAGGGGGTACGTAATATGAGAATAGAAGCTATCTCCATGCAAGATGGATTTGCTCGTGGCAATGACAAGACTGGTAAAGATTCTTCTTTGGATGCTCAGCAGCTTGAGAAAACGGAAGAGCAATGGGCAAAAAACCGGAGAAACGATATAGGCGGAGAACATGATGCTAAAAAAAACGAACATATTGAGATGCAGATGGGTAATACGAGCAGTAAGGTCTTGTCCTTGCTGCGGCAGGAATATGAAAATTCTTTGGATTTCAAGAAAGATTCGGAAGCAGGGGGAGCTTTTATTGACAAATATGTGAAGGGCGATGCTGCGGTAGCGAGAAATGCGGCTGGAATCTATAACGTTGAAAGAGACGGGGATGGAACCTCGAAAATTCTTCTTGAAAGATCGGAGACTTCACAATCCCGCACGGCTTTGAGCGAACCCGGAATAAAGCGCCTTGATGACACGGAGGAAGAAGATGAGCCTGAGGCAATATCCGATGAAGATGAGGAGGAGGAATCCGAAAAGATATCAGACAATCCTTCGAATGATAAGAAGAATAGATGGGCTACGGTAAATACCGACAGAGTCGAGGCGGAGATTCGTAAGCTCAACCAGGAAAAACGACGGATTGAACAGGCATTGGGAGGAATTTCTGTGGACGATCCTAAAAGAGAAAGTCTGCAAAGACGTTTTGAGATGATTGAAGCCGAACTTAGTATGAAAGATACCGATACGTACAGAAAGCAAAATGCCACGTATTCAGAGGGTGTTTAATGATTTTTACGTGCTTTAAATCAGAAAGAGTACGTGGCGCGCTTAAAGAGGGAACTCCGTACGGAGTTCCCTCTTTAGCGTTGATTTGGTTTGCAGGCTAATTTTTCTAGCCTTCCAGGGGAAGCCGGATTTCCACTGCCAGCCCCGAGGGTGTGCCGTTCCAGGCTTTGATGGTTCCTCCATGCAGGTGTACCGCCCGCTCCGCTATGGCCAGCCCCAGCCCTGTGCCTCCACTTTCCCTGGTGCGGGCGGAATCCACCCGATAAAAGGGAGTGAAGAGCCGGGGAAGTTCCTCCTCGGGAACTCCCGGCCCCTCATCCCTTACCAGAATTACCGCACCGGGGATTTCTCCGGGTTGACTTTTTTCTTCCATTCCAAGCTCCAGGAAGACTTCTCCCTCCTCGGGGCTATGGCAGAGAGCGTTACGCACCACGTTTTCCACCGCGCTTGCCAGAAGCCGGGGAAACCCCTGAAGAAAAAGCTCTTCCGAAGGGAGTTTCAAGTGCACTTGTATGTTCCGGCGACGGGCCTCGAAGGAGGCATCCTCCTCCAGGTTCCGAAGCATTTCCGAGAGGGAGAACCGCTCCTTGAACCTTTCCGCAGCTTCCGCCTCCATCCGTGAAAGAGCCAGAAGCTCCTCCACCATCTGATCTATCCGAAGGGATTCCCGTTCTATCCGATCGAGAATCCGGGTCATCTCCGGCGGACTCTGTTTTCGAGCCAGCTCCAGAGCTACCGAAAGCCGGGCCAGAGGCGAGCGGAGCTCGTGGGAGATGTCCCGAAGAAGGCGCCGCTGGTTGGAAAGAAGATGATCCAGCCGCAGAGCCATGGCGTTGAAGGCGTGCCCCAGGCTGCCGATTTCGTCATTTCGTTTCTCCACCGAGAGAGGAACCCGGGCCGCAAGATTCCCCGAGCCGAGCCGGAGAGCCGCCTTCTGGAGCTGCTGCATGGGTTTGGTGAGATGCCGGGTGAGACCGTAGCAGAAGAAGAGTGCCGCCCCCAGAAGAAGAAGGGTGCGCAGAAGGGCGGTTTTGCTTTGGCTTTCGTCCAGGAGAGGGCGCAGTTTCGTAAAAACCACCAGGGCATAGGTGCCTTTTTCCGTGGTGTAACGCCGGGCCACCAGAGCGGAACGATCATCGAAGAAAACCTTTCCCTCCTCCGCAAGGGCGGCTTTGATATGAGGGTTCGGAGGAAAGGGGGGGGCGGAGGATTTCCCGGGCCGTTCTCGTTCGAAGAAGAGATTTCTTCCTTCGTCGTCGAAGAGAAGAGCCATGAAACGGGAATCCTTGCGGAAAATATCGTGGAGAAAGTGCCGGGTTTCTCCGGGGCCCTGTTCTTCGAAAAGGGTTACCAGATTCTCTCCATAGGTATCCAGATAGAGAAGCAAATCCTCCTGGGCCTGATTTTGCACCACCGTGCGGTTGATGAAATAGGCGGAGCCGATGACCACGAAGAAAATGGCTCCCGCCGCGAAGAGAAACCAGAAGAATATGGTAGTAAAAAGGCTTTGGGGGAAAAAAGAAAAACCTTCGGGACGTTTCATCGCTCATTCTCTTCTTTCAAAACGTAAAGATATCCCTCACCCCGGATGGTTTTGATCCGCTCCTCCCCTTCGGCAAGAGCCCCCATTTTTTTACGGATGTTGCTTATATGCACGTCCACGCTCCGATCGAAGGGAGAATAGGAGCGCTCCAGAACTTTTTGGGCCAGCGCCTGCCGGGAGACGATGCTTCCCGCATTTTCCAGAAGCATGTGAAGAAAGCGGAACTCCACTCCTGTAAGGTGCAGGGGATTGCCTGCGCATGTGGCGGAGTGGCTTTTGCGGTGCAACTCCACATCTCCCACGGCAAGAACCGATTCGTCTCCGTCGGCATGAGCATTCCGGGCTCTCCGAAGAATGGAGCGGATCCGGGCGGTAAGCTCCCTGGGGTTGAAGGGCTTGGGGAGATAGTCGTCCGCCCCCATCTCGAGGCCCACGATACGGTCCACATCCTCGCCCCGGGCGGTAAGCATGATGACCGGCACCTCCGAAGTATTTCGCAGGTGCCGGAGCACTTCGAAGCCGTTTTGTCCGGGAAGCATGATGTCCAGTACCACCAAATCGAAATTCCCCGCAAGAGCTTTCTCAAGCCCCTCCTTGCCGTTATGGGCGGTTTGAATCTCGAAGCCCTCGGGTTCCAGATATTCCTGCAGGAGATCGCAGAGCTCGTGGTCGTCGTCGATAACAAGAATTTTTTCCAAGAAAATCGCCTCTTTTCCCGGTATTTCCGGATTTTTCCCGGAGCTGACGAAAGTCGGTTTTACGGGAAAGTATAGAAAACCTTCCGAGATAACCATACCGCATTTTCCGCAAAATTTCCGAAACCTCAAACTTCTTTGCGTTTCTTTACATTCTCCCGAAAGCGTCTTTACGAAAAAGAGGGTATTCTTACGCCGTCCCGAAGAAGGGCCCAGGGGCTCTCTTCATTCGTAAAGGATACAAGCGATATTATTTCAGAGGAGGAATGTACGATGACCAACAGAAAAAGAAAATTTTTTTCCGTGGCTGCTCTTTGTGCGGCGGGAATCCTGGCATGGAACACCGGAGGATCCGAAGCGCATCCCCGGAACGTGGCCTTTCAGGGCGGCGGTTTCCCCGGCGGCAATATGCTGAGCTGGAGCCAGCAGGAGGCTCTGCGAAAAAATCATGAGACTTTCATGCAGAATCGGGAGAAACAAATGCAGGCCCTTGGAAAAACTCTTTTTGCTCCCGAATCGGCTCCCGGAGAAGGTCGGCTTTTTTCTTCCGAAGCCGTGCAGAAGGCGGGGCCTATGATGGAGCAGATGTTCCTGGATCAGTACAAGGCTTTCGAGGAAGGCCGGAAAATGCTGACCCGGGATCAGCGGGAGGCTATGCAGGGAAGAATGAGAATAGGGCAGAAGGATACCCGTAGCGGAAGGCATTCCAACCATGGCCCCCGGGAAGCCTGGGGAATGGGACTTATGGGAGGATACCTGGAGAACGCTCTCGGATTGACCCCCAGTCAGAGGGAATCCTTCCGGAAGGATATGGAAATCGACGGAGTGACCCTGAAAAAACTCCAGGAGAACCGGGGAAATTTCTTCCAGGCCTTACGGGAAGGAACTCCCACGGAGGAGCAACTCCGGAGCATGGCCGCAGAGAAAGCCGCCTTCTGGGGAGAGTGCACCGAGAGAATGAACGGAGCTTTGGAGAAGCTTTATCCTGCCTTCTCGGAGAATCAGAAGAAAGCCTTCGCAGAGATGAGGGAACGCATGGCGGAAAACATGGAAGCCGGTCTTTTTATGACCCCTCGGATGGGGCATCCTCATGAAGGCCGGAACTGCAGGCATGACAGTATGCATTTCCGGGATGACCGGGGCGGCAAAAAAGGTTTCGGAAAAGAGTTTTCTCCGGGCACGAATGAGCCGGGCGAGGCTTCCGAAGGGAGAATGTTCCGGAATTTCCCGAAAACCACCCAGGGACAGTAAAAAACCGGAGAACCACAGATTTTCTAAAATCTCAAAGGAGCTCTTCCTCAGGAAGGGCTCCTTTTTTCGTTTTTAAAACCGCTTGGAAATAAGATAAAATTTTTTACGTTTTTTTACGATCTCTAAAGGGCGCCTTTACGCAAAAAGGTATATGTTGAGCCCAAATCCGAAGGATTCCAGGGAGGCTGCAATCTTTTCGGAAAACCAGGCTTCCATTCCAAAGAAAGAAAGGAGGGACATACTATGAAGCGGTATGTTATCACCCTTTTCGGTATGGTGCTCGTCATGGCGGCAATCCTTGTTTGGGGTATTCCCGATGCGTATGCCCGAGGCGTGGGAAATTCTCCGCAGAAAAAATCCTTTGCCGCCAGCGGATCCGGAGGATTTACAATTCCAGAAGCCGGGCAGGGAGGGCACCCCCATCCGCACCCTTATCCGCGTCCGCCCCAGCCGTATCCCTACAACCCTCATCCGCACCCCTATCCGCGTCCGCCCCAGCCGTATCCCTACAACCCTCATCCGCACCCCTATCCGCGTCCGCCCCAGCCGTATCCCTACAACCCCCATCCACACCCCCAGCCTTACTGGCCCTTTTCGCTTCCGTGGAGTATTATCATCCACATTCCTTTTGACTAGCTTTCATGAAGGCCCCTTGGAAAGGGGCCTTCATCGGTTCTCCAGGTGAAGCAGGAAAGGAAAAATCCCTTCCCTTTTTCATAAAAACGGAAGAAGATCCGGGAAATTCCTGCTATAGTAAAGGGAGTTTCCGGTTATCAAACATCGTATGTTCGTCAAAGGAGAGGGTAGGGTGCATCCCGAAAAGTCGAATCTCGGAACCGAGCCTCTGGGGAAGCTTCTCTGGAAACAGAGTTTTCCCGCCATGGTGGGGATGGTGGTTCTTTCTCTCTATAATCTGGCGGATGCGATTTTCGTGGGGCACGGGGTGGGCGTTTTAGGCCTTGCGGGAATTACCGTGGTCTTTCCTCTGCAGATTCTCATCAACGCTCTGGCCCTGGCTCTGGGAGTGGGGGTTGCGTCGCTTATCTCCCGAAGCCTTGGGGCGAAAGACCTTGCCACGGCCAAACAAGGGCTTGGCACCGCTCTGAGTATGGGGGTGCTTCTGGGGTGCCTTCTTCTTCTGGCGGGGCGCCTTTACGAAGAGCCTCTGCTGCATCTTTTTGGAGCTTCCGAAGAAATCTTTTCTCAGGCAAGAGCCTATTTCCATATTATTCTCTGGGGAGCCCCCTTTCTCGGATTTGCCATGGTGGGAGTCCATGCCCTTCGGGGAGAGGGACGCCCCCTGGGAGCCATGGGGATTCTCCTGCTCATGGCGGGGCTCAATCTCGTACTGGACCCTCTCTTTATTTTCGTCTATTCCCTGGGACTTCCCGGAGTGGCCTGGGCTACGGTAATCTCCCAGGCCGTGGCGGCTCTGGGGGCTTTCGTGCTACTTCAGCGGGGATCTCTGAATCTCTCGTTTTCCCTTATGATTCCCCGGTTTTCTCTCTGCCGGGCCATGGGCGGAGTGGCCTTGTCCTCCTTTCTCCGCTCCTCCTCGGGGAGCTTTCTCGTGGTGCTTCTCAACCACAGTCTTCTGCATTACGGAGATAATTCCTGCGTGGCCCTGGCGGGTATGCTTATGCGGCTTTCCAGCCTGGGAGTGACCCCGGTGCTCGGCATCGCCCAGGGAATGCAGCCCATTCTGGGGTATAATTACGGTGCCCGGCTCCATGATCGGGCTTCGAGGGTTATGTGGCTTGCTTTCGGGTGGGCCACCTTTTTTTGCGTCCTCTTTTTTCTCGGAGTGTTCTTCTTTCCTCATGCCATCTTCTGGCTCTTCTCTCCGGATCCTCTTTTGGTGGAGCGGGCCCTGAGGGTTTCGCGCATCATGTATCTGGGATATGTCTTTGTGGGATTCCAGGTGGTGGGAATCACCATCTTCCAATCCCTCGGGAAAGGCTTTGCCGCATCGGTGCTTTCCCTGGGAAGGCAGCTTTTTTTCTTTCTGCCGGTACTGCTCCTGCTGCCCCGGTTCTGGGGGGTTGCGGGAATATGGGCGGTTTTTCCTGCGGTGGATCTTTTGACGGCTCTCCTCACCGCATGGCTTCTCTACAGCTATCGGAACATCCTCCCGGGAGGGGCCCGGGAGTTATCAGGAAAGGGGAAGGATAATGGAATCGTGTGACAGGGTGGCGGCTCTCGCGGAGGAACTTCAACGAAGCAATCTCGATGCGGTCTTTTTCGGAACCGGGGCGGAACTTCGTTATCTCACGGGAATCCATACGGGTACCTGCGAGCGTTTCAAGGGGGTGTTCGTGCTTTCCGACGCCAGGATGTTCGGAATAACCCCCCCCATCTACTACGAGGAGTTTCGGGCTCAGCTTCCCCAGGAGTGTCCTCTCTACATTTGGGAAGATGCCACCTGGTTCTATCCGGTAGTGCGGGATCTTTTGCGAACCTACCGGCTTGAGGGAAAACGGCTGGGAATCAACGGGGATGTCCTCGGGGTGGATGCCTTGGAGATGCAGCGAGAAGCTCCTCTGGAACTCGTGAGTGCCCGGGGGATTCTGGATTTTCTTCGGGTGCGCAAGAGCCCGGAGGAGGTGTCACTTCTCCGGAAAGCCCTGGAAATTACAGAGGAAGCCCTTGAAGCGGCTCTGGAGCACGTGGTTCCGGGAGTTACCGAAGGAGAGCTTCGGCGGTTTCTTCTCGGATATTTCGAAGAGGCGGGGGCCGAAGGGCCTTCTTTCGATCCTAACGTTTCCCGGGGAGCCCATACCGCCACGCCGCACTATTTCGGAACCGCCGGAGTGGTGAAGCCCGGAGATCTCCTCCGGTTCGACATAGGTTGCCGCTATAAGGGATACTGCGCGGATCTGGGGCGTACCTTCGTGGTGGGCTCTCCCGAGGAGGAAGCCCGGGAAATATACCGGGTGGTACGACAGGCTCAGGAGGCGGCCCAGGAGGCGGTGAAGCCCGGAGTGTCCGCCCATAAGGTGGACAAGGCGGCCCGGGAGGTTATCGAAAAGGCGGGGTTCGGAAACTACTTCAACCACCGCCTGGGGCACGGGCTCGGCATGGCCATACACGAAGCGCCGGATGTCAAGCCCGGAAACGCGGAAACCCTCGAAGAGGGAATGGTTTTTACCGTGGAGCCCAGCATTCTTCTGCCGGGGAGGTTCTGCGTGCACCTGGAAAATACCGTGGCGGTCACCTCCGGAGGGTGCGAGGTGCTCAACGCGCGGGAGCCGGAACCCGAACTTCCAAGCCTTTAGAAATCTTATGCTTCCCGGAGGCGGAGACAGAGGTATTCCTCTTCGGGGAGACAGATCTCTTCCAGTGCAAGAAGCTCTCCTATCTTCTGACGTTTTCGTAAATAGCGCTCACACTGCTGGGTCTTGTCGTATCCCAAAAGAATGCCCAGAATAAAGTCCTCCTCCTCGGTGTAGTCCTGCAGGTTGGCCTTGTCGATATGGCGAATCACCTCCACGCAGGAGGCATCGCCGAAAAAAACGTTGACTTTTTCTTCCCCCACGGAATAGATGACGTGGGGGATCTTTCGTTTCAAGAGTTTGGAGCGGATCAGGGGCAGTTCCTTCCGGTTTCCTGTATGGAGAATGAGAGATCGCACTCCCTTTTCGTACTCGTATACGTGATGGCAGAATACGGCGGCGGAATTTGTAAGGTTCATCTCGAAAACCGTCCTTTCTTCAGACTGCGGGAGCTTCGGATTCGCCTGCGGCGCGGGAAGCGAAAATCTTTTCCAGGGCGGCGGGGCTGGTTTCTCGAAGAAGATGCAGGGGTTTTCCTTCTTTCTTGCAGATTCCCTTGGTTACCCGAAGGGCGTTGTGGGAGTTGATGGAGGTAATGAAGACCACCCGATCCGAAGACTGGATGATCTGTTTGAGATTCTTGCCCCCCTGCTGGCAGTTGCCGCAATGATAGCGGCAGCGGGCGCCTAGGCGCTCCACCACTTCGCGATACTGCTGTTCCAGCCGGGAAAGCCCTCCGATGACGGAGATGGTGGTGTCCGAAAGCATGCAGAAGGGGCATCCTTGGGAGGGGCATACCGAAGGGGCATCTTCTCCGGGGGCATGAAGCTCGGGGTTTTCTCGTTTGGGACAGGAAAAGAGAGGATTCTCCCGAAGTTTTTTGAGAGGCCCATCCTGTTTCTCCGAGGATGCCTCCACCTCATGTCCCGGAGAATATTCCAGAAGCCGAATCCGGCGGCGAAGCTTGGAGATTTTTTCTTCGTAGGCATCTCGAAGTTTTTGTTTCTCCTCCCGGAAGGATTTTTCCCGGGCCTGATGCCGTGTTTCCCGAAGACCGATCTCTTTCTGGAGATCCTCGCACTGCCGTCGAAGTTTTTCCATCTCTCCGGAAATGCAGGAAAGGCGTGCCTCTTCGGCAGAAGCTTCTTTTTCGGTATTTACTGCGGACTCCTCTTTCTCGCCGAGACTTTTCTGGTATTCTCGAAGAGCGTTCAGAACGATTTTATGAGCTCCGTAGATTCCCTGGGCCTGAATCGCCTTGCGGGGATCGTTCAGAACCGCCCAGAGGCCTCCTCCCAGAGGTTTGGGATGAGGTTTTCCCAGAAACTCTCCCAGGTTGAGGGGGGAATCTTCATGATGCCTTTCCAGAGCCTGCCGGAAGTTCCGATATTTCAGAGAAAAATTTCGGCTTAAAAAGCGAGGAATGGGGCCTTCTTCCACGTGGCAGGCATGATGGAGGGCGTAGAATCCCAGGGCGGGATCCTCGGCATCCTCCTCGGGAAGAATTTTATACTTCGTACAGAGGTCTCGGATCTCCCGGTTCGAGAGGCTCAAACCGAGAAGCGTACATATCATGAGGCAGTCGTATTCCCAGAATTTGCCTACCCGGGAGTTTTCGAGAGATGCATGTTTCATGGGAAAATCCTCCTTTTGTTTTATTATACTAACAAATTTTCGTCATTGTACGTTTTTTGTTTTGTTGTGTCAAGAATCATGTTCCTGGTTTTTGCGGAGTCTTTTGAAGGAACGGCCTCTGGAGGTTCTTTGGTTTTTTGTTAGGAATATCTCTTTTATGAAAAAATGCTGCCTTCCGAAAAGAAAAAGAAACACCTCCCCCGAGGAGGGGGGACTCGGCAGTATATTTTTCCCGGAGCATCCGTTTTGCGTACCCTAATCAGGTTCACGAGGAAAAGAAAGCCATGGAGAGGAGATGCGATTTCATGGATTATCAAAACCCCCGGTTCGGTCTTGCCCAGATGGCCCCCCGCTTTCTTGACGTACGGAGTAACGTTTCCCGAATGTGTGCCATTCTGGAGGAGGTTTCCGGAGATACCGCCTGCGTGATTTTTCCCGAGCTTTCTCTTACGGGATACGGTCTTTCCAGGGAAGCCCTGCCCGAAAAAGAGCGCCCCTTTCTTGCCCGGGAGGTGGAACGGGGATTGGAGCAGATCGCCCTCGCCACGGAGCGTACGGAAACAGGAGCCTTGGTAAGCTATCCCGTGGTGGAGGAGGAGCGGCTCTACATCGCCGCGTCCTGTTTTTTCCGGGGAAAGCTTCTGGGAGAGCATCGCAAGGTAAACCTCTGCAACTACGGCCACTATCGGGAACACGAGATTTTTACCCCCGGCGATACGATCACCGTCATAGACGCTCCCTTCGGAAGGTGCGGCATCCTGATCTGCGAAGATCTCTGGCATCCGGAGAACGCTATTCTGGCGGTGCAGCGGGGAGCGGAATATATTCTTGCTCCTTCGGCGCCCTGCGTGCTTGCTCCCGAAGATGCTCCGGAGGCTCTTCTTCCCTGGCATCATATCGGCCGGGGAATCAGCGTGGCCCAGGTATGCTGGGTTCTCTGCTGCTGCCGTACCGGCCGGGAGGGAGAATCCTTTTTTCTCGGGGGTTCCCATGCCCTTTCTCCCCAGGGAGTTCTGGAAGCGGAGCTTCCTCTTTTAGAGGAGGGGTATGCTTCTCTTTCGATTTCCCGCAAGGCCCTGGAGGAGATCCGGCAAAGGCGGCCCCTGGGAGCGAATCTGCGCAGGGATCTTTGCGCCCGTTCCTTCGAAGAGCTTCTTGCCATGCCCGAAAATCTATAAACCCCGATTTTTAGAGTAAAAAAGAGATATTCTGCTAAAAACGCCTTTTCAGGCATCACAATAGCTCTCATTTCCTTCAACCGGGGAAGATTCCTTTAGAAAACTCTTGTCTGATCTTCTTTGACCTTTATAATGATGGGGCATGAACAGACATATCTACACTGGAAAAACGTGGAGGCTACACGTCTTTCCGAGGAGGGACATTCCATGGATCTCAATCGGCTTACCCAGAAATCCCAGGAGGCTTTGAGCCAGGCTCAGAGCCTCGCCATATCCTACGGTCATCAGGAGGTGGATGGAGAACACCTGCTTCTGGCTCTGCTCCAGCAGGAGGGAGGTCTCATTCCCCGGCTTCTGATCCGGATGGAGGTACCTGGGGAAAATCTTCGGGAGGCGGTGGAACGGGAGCTCGCCAAGCGCCCCAAAATCTCCGGAGGCTCTGCGGAGCAGGGAAAAATCTACATTACCCAGAGACTTCAGAAGCTCTTCGTTCAGGCTGAGGCCCAGGCCAAGCGCCTGAAGGACGAATATATCTCGGTGGAGCACCTTTTCGCCGCTCTCCTGGAAGAGGGAGAGAGTACCCGGGGAGGTCGTATTCTCCACAGCTTCGGCATCGACGAAGCCCGATTCCTCAAGGTGTTGCACGAGGTGCGGGGCCGGGTGCGGGTGCAGAGCGACAACCCCGAGGAGACCTACGAGGCCCTGGAGAAATACGGCCGGGATCTCGTCAAGATGGCTCGGGCGGGAAAGCTCGATCCCGTGATCGGCCGGGACGAGGAGATCCGCCGGGTTATCCGCATTCTCAGCCGAAAGACCAAGAACAACCCCGTGCTCATCGGAGAGCCCGGAGTGGGAAAGACCGCCATTGTGGAAGGGCTGGCCCACCGGATCGTCCGGGGAGACGTCCCCGAGGGCTTGAAGGACCGTACCCTGGTGGCTCTCGACATGGGGGCTCTCATCGCGGGAGCCAAGTTCCGGGGAGAGTTCGAGGAACGCCTCCGGGCGGTGCTGAACGAAGTGAAGGAGCAGAACGGCAAGGTGCTCCTCTTTATCGACGAGCTTCACACCATCGTGGGGGCGGGGAAGGCCGAGGGCTCTCTGGATGCGGGAAACATGCTCAAGCCCATGCTTGCCCGGGGTGAGCTGCACTGCATCGGCGCCACCACCCTGGACGAATACCGGGAGCATATCGAAAAGGATGCCGCCCTGGAGCGGCGTTTTCAGCCCGTAGTGGTGGATCAGCCCACGGTGGAGGACACCATCTCCATTCTCCGGGGGCTCAAGGAGCGCTACGAGGTCCATCATGGAGTGCGGATTCAGGATAACGCCCTGGTGGGGGCCGCCACCCTTTCGAACCGATACATTACGGACCGCTTTTTGCCGGATAAGGCCATCGACCTGGTGGATGAAGCCTGCGCCATGGTGCGCACCGAGATCGATTCCATGCCCGCGGAACTGGATGCGGCGTCGAGACGGGTGATGCAGCTTGAAATCGAGGAGGCCGCCCTCTCGAAAGAAACGGACAAGGCGAGCAGAGAGCGCCTTGCCGCACTTCGGAAGGAACTTCAGGAGGTGCGTTCCCAGGCGGAGGTTCTCCGGGCCCAGTACGAAAAGGAAAAGGAGGCCATCCGGGAGGTTCAGGAACTGCGGGAAAAACTTGAATCTCTGCGTCTCGAAGTGGAGAGGGCGGAACGACAGTACGATCTGAACCGGGCTGCGGCAATACGGCACGGGGAGCTTCCCCAGGTGGAGAAAGCCCTGGAGGAGGCCCAGCTGCGAATGGAGGAAAAAAGCGCCCAGAGCCTTCTGCGGGAGGAGGTTACCGAGGAGGAAATTGCCCAGATCGTGAGCCGCTGGACGGGCATTCCCGTGACCCGGCTCGTGGAGGGAGAGCGACAGAAGCTACTGCGCCTGGACGACGTGCTTCACGAGCGGGTGGTGGGGCAGGACGAGGCGGTACGGGCCGTGGCGGATGCGGTGCTCCGGGCCCGGGCGGGAATCAAGGATCCCCGGAGGCCCATCGGCTCCTTTATCTTTCTCGGCCCCACGGGGGTGGGAAAGACCGAGCTCGCCCGAACCCTGGCGGCATCTCTCTTCGACAGCGAGGAGAACATGGTGCGCCTCGACATGTCGGAGTATATGGAAAAACATGCGGTTTCCCGGCTGGTGGGGGCTCCCCCGGGATACGTGGGATACGAGGAGGGAGGACAGCTCACCGAGGCGGTGCGGCGCAAGCCCTACAGCGTGGTGCTCTTCGACGAGATCGAGAAGGCCCATCCCGACGTCTTCAACCTGCTGCTCCAGATTCTGGATGACGGCCGCATCACCGACAGCCACGGCCGGACGGTGAACTTCAAAAATACCGTTCTCATCCTTACCAGCAATATCGGAGCTCCCTATCTCATGGAGGGCATCACCCCCGAGGGGGATATTACGGAGAACGCCCGAAACGGAGTTATGCAGGCTCTTCGGGGAGCCTTCCGCCCCGAATTTCTCAACCGGGTAGACGACGTGGTGCTTTTCAAGCCTCTGCGAATGGCCGAAGTGGCCCGCATTGCGGGGCTTCTTCTGGAAGATCTGGGGCATCGGCTGGAGGATATGGGCATGTCCTTCAAAGCCACTCCGGAGGCTCTGGAGTACATTGCCCGGGAATCCTACGATCCCGCTTACGGAGCCCGGCCCCTGAAGCGGTATATTTCCCGGAACGTGGAGACCCGGCTCGCCCGGGAGCTCGTGGGAGGCGAGATTCCCCAGGGGGCTGCGATTACTCTGGAAACTTCGGGAAGCTCTCTGGAGATTCGCTGGAAAGAGCCCCCCCCGCCGGAGTCTTCCAACGGCGACGTGGTGGAGGGTGAGATCGTGGAGTAATCCCGCCCTCCATGCAGCAGGTTCGACAGCACGAAGCGGCAGAACCCCGGGAAGAGGCGGGGATCTGCCGCTTTTTTGGTGTTTTTGGGAATCGAGGGGGGTCTTTACTGGACGTTTTCCACGGTACGCCGGAAAAGATCCTCCATATCCAGAAAGGTATCCAGTATTACCGGGTCGAACTGGGTGCCCCGGCCTTCCCGAAGAATCTCCACTGCCTTGGAGTGGGGAAAGGCGGGCTTGTAACAGCGTTCCATCCGGAGAGCATCGTATACATCCGCCACCGCCATGATCCGTGCGCTCAGGGGAATGACCTCCCCCGCCAGGCCGTCGGGATAGCCCCCGCCGTCCCATCGTTCGTGGTGGGACCGGGTGATTTCGATGCCCATGCCGATAAAGGCGTTGTTCGGATAGGCTCCCTGTACGGTCTGGAGAGTTCGGGCTCCGATGAGGGTATGGTTTTTAATCTCTCCGTACTCTTCCGGAGAGAGAATTCCCGGTTTCTGGAGAATGCCGTCCTTGATGCCCACCTTGCCGATGTCATGCAGGGCACTGGCGTGGTATATGTTATCCACGAAGGTTTGGTCGATCTCTCCGGAGTAGGGGGAAGATTCCTGAAGGGCCTCCGCCAGGTGGCGGCAGTGGAGGCGGACCCGCTCGATGTGTTTTCCCGTGTCTCCGTCCCGCTCTTCCGCAAGCTTTGCCAGGGCGATGATGGTGGATATCTGGGCTGCGGAAATTTCCCGAACCTGCACGCGGATGCGCTCTTCCAGGTTTCGGTTGTAATGTTCCAGAGTTTTCCGCATCTCCTGGAGCTGGAGGTGGGTCTGCACCCGGGCGAGCACCTCTTCGAACTGGAAGGGCTTGGTTATGTAATCCACTCCTCCCGCCGAAAAGGCTTTGGTTTTGTCTTCCGGTTCGTTCAACGCGCTCAGAAAGAGTACGGGAATCGAAGCGAGGGAGGGTTCTTCCTTGAGCTTTTGACAGACTTCATAACCGTTCATCTCGGGCATATTGATATCCAGGAGGATAAGATCCGGAGGGGTGGCGAGAGCTCCCCGGAGGGCCAGGGCTCCCTTGGGAAAGGCGAGAACCCGGTACCCCTTACGGCGGAGCATGTTCTCCAGAAGTCCCAGATTTGCGGGGGTGTCGTCCACCACCATGATGGTGTATGTGGGGGTATTGTGCGGTTCCATACGGTATCCCTCCTCTCTCTCTGACCTCTCTCGAAGATACCATACTATGGAGAGTATGTTCCCGCAAGAGAGGAAAGATCGTGATTTTTTAAATTTTCTTTTAAAACTCTCCCCGAGAGAAAGAAAATATGAAAAAAACGTGTTCTTCCGGGGATGTTTCTTCTCCGGACTTTCTCGTGTGGTATGGTAGGACTTTCAAAAATCGAAAGAATCGGGGCATTTTTGAGGGTTCCGAGAATACGAGTTCGGGAGAGGGATCATGCATAGGGTGCCGAAAAAAGAAGATTTTTTCGAAAAATCTCGGATAGGAGAGTATTTCTCACGCCTGGGGACTGCCTTTGGAATGGTGCTTTTCGTGAATTCCCAAGGTCGGGTGGAACGCTGGATTGCTTCTTCCCGGAAATGCGGGAAACTTCTCTCTTCCCTGGGAGAGGCTTTTCCGCTGGAGAACCTTCCTCTGGAGGATCCCCTTCTTGGGGAACGACTCCTTGAAAGCCTTCGAAAGGGAGAAGAAAAGTCCTTTCTCTGCTCTCTGCAGTGGAACGAGGAGCCGCTGTATCTTCAGGGATGGCTCTACGATTTTTCCCCCGAAACGAAGGTGCTTGCCTTTCGGGATCGTGCCGAGAGAAATCTGCTGGAGCGAAAAATGCGCCTTCTCGCTCGGCGGATGCAGGATATCGTGGCGGCGGTGCGAAACGCTTCCATGGGATTCTGGGAATGGGATCTTGATGCGGGGGTCTTTTCGGCCTCCCGGAAGTGGCGGGAGATCATGGGGCTTTCCGAGAATCCGGAGAACTGGTTTTCTTCTCTTTCTCCGGAGGAGCGGGAGAAGATTCTCCCCGCCATGATTTCCCTTCTCCCCGAGGAGGCCCCCGCCTTCGAGGGGGAATACGAGATCGGCCACCCCTGGAAAGAGCGGGTCTGGGTAAGTGTCTGGGGCAGCGTGGTGCGCAGAAAATCCTCGGGAAAGCCCGAGAAGGTTATGGGATGTCACCAGGATATAAGCCTCCGCAAGAAGGCCCTGAGAGAACTGGAGGAGGAGAAGATTCGGTTCGAACGCCTTTTCACGGAAAATTCCACCGCCATCTGTGTTCTGGACGAAGAAAAAAGCATTGTTCAGGTCAACCCGGCCTTTGAAAACCTTTTCGGATTTTCCGAGAGGGAGCTTTTAGGAAAGTCCATGACGGAGACCCTTGTTCCTCGGGAGCTCCAGGATCGCTTTCGGAGCTACTATGAAGACGTCTTTCGCGGAAATCCCGGGAGCATGGAAACCCGGCGGAACAAAAAGGATGGTTCTTCGGTGGACGTATGGCTTCGGTCCATTCCCTTCACCATATCTTCACGAAAAATGAACTACGACATGTACCTGGATATCACCCAGCGAAAGCGAGCCTTGGAAAAGCTTGAATATCTGGCTACCACGGATATGCTTACGGGAATCTCCAACCGCCAGCATTTCGACAAGATTGCCCGGAAAATCCTCCGGGAGACCCGGGAGAAGGGAAAAGATCTCTCCTTCATCATTCTGGATGTGGACGATTTTAAAAAGATCAACGACACCTGGGGACATTTGGTGGGAGACATGGTGCTGCAAAGAATTGCCCGGGGAATCCGCGCCTTTCTGGATCCCCAGATACCCTTCGGACGGTGGGGAGGAGAGGAATTCGTGCTTCTCCTTCCTTCGGAGGGAGCCGGTGCGAGAGCTCTGGCGGAAAGGCTCCGCAATGTGGTGGCTTCCGGAGAATATGCTCCGGTGCCCATGGTTACCGCAAGTTTCGGGGTGGCGGCATTGCGGGAGCATCACCAGGGCCTCGGGCCTCTCGAAGCCGAGGCGGATCTGGCGCTTTACCGCGCCAAGGCTCTTGGAAAGAATCGAGTGGTGCTTTTTCACGAGGGACTTCGGGAGGAGCCCCCGGAGATTTCCTGAAAGAAATTTCCCCTTTTCTGAGGGAAGTGCAATGAAGGAGGTTTGTACACGTATGGTTTATGAGGAAACGACAGGGATGTCGGAAAAACCTGTGGTGCTCGTTACGGGGTCTTCCCGGGGAATCGGAGCTTCTCTGGTGCGGCACTTCGCTCTCCAAGGGTGCCCGGTGGTGCTGAACTACCGAAGCTCTCCCGAGGAGGCCCGAAGGGTATGCGAATCCGTGGAAGGGGATTTTCCTCAGGCCCGGATTCTCCCGGTTCAAGGGGATGTGGGAACCGAATCGGGGGTAAAGGGGCTTTTCGATGCCGCCGAAGAGGCCTTCGGCACCGTGGAGGTGCTCGTCAATAACGCGGGGCGCAATATGGACGGTCCCTTTCGGGAAATGTCCGAAGAACAGTGGGATGCGGTGCACCGGGCGGTGCTCAGGAGCGTCTTTCTCTGCTCCCGGGAATACGCCCGGAGATACTCCGGCAACCGGGGATGCATTCTCTCCATGGTTTCGGGAACCGCCTTCGAAGGGCGTAAAAACGGAGCCAACTACTGCAGTGCCAAGGCGGGGGTGGTGAACCTCACCAAGGATATGGCCCTGGAACTGGCTCCGGAAATCCGGGTGAACGCCATCGGCCTGGGAATCATCGACACCGAAGAGGTGATGACCCGCTACCGGCTCCGGGAGGAAGGGCCCCTGCGGAAAATGCTCGAATCCATTCCCCTGGATCGGCTGGGAACCCCGGAGGATGTGGCGGACTGCGCGGACTTTCTCGTTTTCCGGGGGAGTTACATTACGGGGCAAACCATTTTCGTCAACGGTGGATGGTATATGCACTAGAGAAACAGGGCGCCCGGGGGTTGCCAAAAACAAAAGATATAGAAGCAAAAATGTCCGCCCAGGGAGGCATCTGGCGGGACATTTTGTTGTATTCTTGCCATCTTTCGGGTTTTTTCCGTCCTCCGCCGATACGAGAATTTTCCTTTCACATGGATATGGCGGAAGAGAGAGGAGGCTATGGCCCCAATTCGAAGGCTCCCATATCCACGCCGTCGAATTGAGGCCGGGGTATTCCCCGCTGATCTCTTCCGGGGATGGTGAGGATTCTTTCCCCGAGGGTATGTGATCCCACGCTCAATCCCGCATCCAGAGCGGAGCTCCCCGCCTTGAGGGCGCAGGTTGGAGTGGAGCCTCCATTATTCTCCAGAGCTCCAAGCTGGGGATCCTCCGAAGTGTTCCCCTCTCCCCGAAGATTCGTAACGGAGCAGATTATGGTAAGGGGAGTGGGGGCGTAAATCTCTCCTTTGGCGGTTCCGGAATTTCCCCAGAAGATGCTGTTTACCACGAACCCCGCTCCTCGGTAGTTGTCGTGGTGGCAAAGGCTCCTCCCGAGTTTTTCCGCTCCATTGGCGTGGAAGGTGCAGTTTTGCAGAAACAGATCCCCCGTGTCGTAGGGCTGGCTGTAGATGCCTCCACCGAAAGCCCCGGAATTGCCATAGACGGTGCAGTTGGTCATGCGGAGGGTGCTGTCGAAAGCGGCGATCCCTCCGCCGCAGGGGTTGGTGTCGATACCGTTCCAGGCGGTATTATGTGCGATGGTGCAGTTAGTCATTTCCAAGGTATTCCTATCCCGGGCAAAAATCCCTCCTCCGTAGTAGAGGGCGGTGTTTTTTGCGATGGTGCAGTTTTTCATGATGAGAAAGCTGTCTCTGCCGAGATAGATCCCCCCGCCGTTGTGATTGTTTCCATGTCGGATAAGCAGGTTGTTCAGGGTAACCCGGAGGCCTTCCTCGATGGTAAGCACCGAGGTGTCGGGGATGCCTCCCGGAGTTTCCGAGGTCTGGAGAATCCCCTCCCCTTCGGAAGGCCCCTGGAGGGTGAGATTTTTTTCTATGATGTATCCCGAAGCCCGGGTATAGACTCCTTCGGCAAGGAGGATGCTATCCCCCGAAGCGGCTGCATGAAGGGCCTTTTCAAGGGTGGAGTAGTGCCCTTCGTCAGAGCCCACGGCAAGAACCGCCGCCTCCCCCCGAAGGAGGAGCCCTCCCGAAAAGACATTCGGAAAAAAGCTTTGAAAAGGAGCGGGAAAAAGACCCGGAAAACCGGGAAAGCCCGCAAAGCATACCAAGCAGGCAAGCGCCAGAAATCTTGAGGAGGTACAGAACCTGGAAATTCGAACCCGGTGACCTCTTTTCTTCATGAGAATGACCTCCCTTCCTCTTCCGAAGAGAATACCACGAACCGCTCCGGAAAGATCCCGCCCTTTACGAAAACCCCATCGCGTAGGGGTGTAAACTTTTAGAGGCATACTTGTCATAGAGTGCCCCCTCCGCTGCGGTCATTTCCCCCCTTATCACCCTGTCCATAACCATCGCTTTTTTCGCTTCCTGGATGCTCAAGAAAATATCTCTCCTCATTCCACCATTCTGACATGGGGGGTGACATTTTCCCTGTCCCGTTTAGGGGTGACATTATTCCTGTCCCGTCACAATCCCGAAAACCGGGGTTGCGGTTTTTCCGTAACCCCGCTATGCTGAATAGTCGCTTCGCTTTTCTGGAGAAAGCGCCTTTTTTGAGACTTGCGGAAACCTGGGAGATCTCTGGATCTATGGAGGAGAGGACGTACTTAATGTTTAACGAAGGAGCGAGACGAATGGATGTATGGTTGACAGTTCTGGTGGCGATCCTGATCGTGGGAGGATTGACCTTGTGCGGCATGGCCCGGGCCGACGAACTCCGTCCTCCCCGGATCCCCCTGGAGGACTTCTTTCGACTTCCCGAAAAGGCGGGATTTCAGATTTCCTTTGGAGGGAAGCACTACGCCTTTCTCCAGCCCTGGAACGATCGGCTTAACATTTACGTACAGGCCCTGGAAAGTTCGGAGGAGCCCCTGCGGATCACCTCGGTGGAGGAGCGGGATATTCGGAGCTACACCTGGGCCAACGACGAACGGCTTCTCTACATGCAGGACACCGGAGGAGACGAGAACTATCATATCTTCGGAGTGAACCGGGACGGCTCGGATTTCAAGGAACTTACTCCCTTCGAGGGGGTACGCACGGGAATTCTCGATATCCTCAAGGATGATCCGGAACACGTGCTCATGGTAATGAACCAGCGGGATCGGCGCTTTTTCGACGTGTACCGCATGAACGTCTATACCGGAGAGCTCGTCCTGGTGGAGGAGAACCCCGGCACCATCGCGGGATGGGGAACGGACCATGACGGTAAGGTGCGCATAGCCTACGCCAAGGAGGGGCTCGAGCGGAGCGTGCTCTATCGGGATGAGGAATCCCAGCCCTTCGAGACCATCATTACCACGAATTTCACCGACAAGGTTCTTCCCGTGGGATTTACCCCGGACAACCGGGATCTCTACGTTTTTTCCAACCAGGGCCGGGATACCCTGGCGCTTTACACCTTCGACCCCAAGAAGCGGGAACTCGGAGAGATGCTCTACGAACATGCCGAGGTGGATCTGGAGAGCATTCTCTGGTCCGATGCCAGAAAAGAGCTTTTAGGAGTTTCCTATTACAGCGACAAGCGGCACCGGCACTTTTTCGACCCCGAGACGGAGCAGTTTTTCGAAAAGCTGCAAAAACGCTTTCCCGGCTATTCCGTGGGAATTTCCGATACCAGCCTGGACGAGCGGAGGATGATTATCGCCGCAGGGAGCGACCGCATGCCCGGAAGACTCTACTACCACGACCTGGACAAGCCCGAAGAGTTTACCCTTCTGGCGGATCTCTACCCATGGATCAAGGAAGAGCATATGGCGGAGCGGCGCCCCGTAACCTATACCAGCCGGGACGGTCTTACCATTCACGGCTATCTCACCCTTCCCCGGGGAGTGGAACCGAAGAATCTCCCCGTGGTGGTGAATCCTCACGGGGGCCCCGAGGCCCGGGAAACCTGGGGATACGATCCGGAATCCCAGTTTCTCGCCAACCGGGGCGTGGCGGTCTTTCAGATGAATTTCCGTATTTCCACGGGATACGGTAAATCCTTCTGGATGGCGGGATTCAAGGAGTGGGGGAAAAAACAGCAGGACGATATTACCGACGGCACCCGGTGGCTTGTCCAGGAGGGCATAGCGGACCCTGAGCGCATCGCCATCTACGGGGGATCCTACGGAGGGTATGCCACCCTCATGGGGCTTATCCGGGAGCCGGATCTCTATGCCTGCGGCGTGGATTACGTGGGAGTGGCGAATCTCTTTACCCTTCTGGAGTCCATTCCTCCCTATTGGGAGCTGGAACGGCAGAAGATGTACATTACCATCGGCAATCCCGAAACCGAGGCGGAACTTTTCCGGGAGATTTCTCCGGTCTTCCATGCGGAGAAGATCGTGGCCCCTCTCTTTATCGCCCAGGGGGCCAACGATCCCCGGGTGAACAAGGCGGAGTCGGATCAGATGGTGGAGGCCCTGCGGCAGCAGGGTGTGGAGGTTCCCTACATGGTGAAGGACAACGAGGGACACGGTTTCGCCAATCAGGAAAATCGGTTCGATTTCTACCGGGCCATGGAAACCTTTCTGGGAGAGTGCTTGAGCCTGGATATTCCCTCTCCGGAGGAGGAGGGCCGGTAAAATGATTTTTTCCGGAACGACCTTTCGGGTTTCCCGGGAAGAGCGGAAAGGATCGTTCAGATCATGAAGTGGCGTGCCATTCTTGCCCACCCCCGGCTTCGGGGGTGGGTTTTCTACGATGTGGGTAACTCCGCCTTCGCTACCACCATCATGGTAGTGCTCTATCCTCTCTTCTATCAGAACGTGCTGAGTGCGGGCATGGAGCCCGCCCGTTCCGCCGCCTACTGGGGATACGCCTCCGCTCTGGGGCTGCTCGCCGCCGCCTTCGGAGGGCCTTTTGCGGGAGCCCTGGGAGATGCCTGGGGGAGGCGCAAGCTCGGCCTGGGGATCATGACCGCCCTGGGTATCGGTGCCACCGCGGGCATGGCCTTTCTCCGGGAGGGACAGTGGGGGCTGGGACTGTTTCTGCTGGTGCTCGGCTCCGGGGGGTTTGCCCTGGCGAATATCTTCTACGACTCTCTTCTCACCCGCATCGCCGCCCCCTGGCGCATTCCCGCCATCTCCTCCGCGGGATATGCCTTCGGCTATCTCGGCGGGGGGGCTCTTCTGGTGGTCAACGCCCTCATGGTTTTTGCTCTTCCCTCCTGGGGATTTCAGCTCTCCTTTCTCTCGGTGGCCCTCTGGTGGGGGCTTTTTTCCATTCCCACCTTTCGGCACGTGCCGGAACCTCCGGGAGAGGCGGGGGAGCCTTTGGGGGAATCTCTTCGCCGCCCCCTTCAGACACTTCGGCTTATCCGCACCAAACCGGAGATCCTGCGCTTTCTTCTCGCCTTCTGGCTCTACAACGACGGTATCGGCACCATCATGAA
This sequence comes from uncultured Synergistaceae bacterium, assembly GCA_964545875.1. Taxonomy (GTDB): domain Bacteria; phylum Synergistota; class Synergistia; order Synergistales; family Aminiphilaceae; genus DAIPKP01. The sequence goes on along the minus strand of CAZJHH010000006.1, from coordinate 125,010 downwards.
GATGGGGGTCATTTTCGGGAGCACCATCGGTGTGCCTCCCCTCTATCTCATAACTGCCCTCATTCTCACCCAGTTCGTGGGAATTCCCAGTACCCTCGTCTGGGGGAGTCTGGCCCGGACCTGGGGATTGAAAAAGAGCCTGGTGGCTACCCTGGCAGCCTATGCGGTGATCGCTCTGGGGGTTTACCTGGTGCGTACCCCCATTCACTTCGCCCTCCTGGCGGTTTCGGTGGGGCTCTTCCAGGGAGGTGCCCAGGCCCTCTCCCGGGCTCTCTTCTCCCGGCTCATCCCTCCGGAAAAGACCTCGGAATTTTTTGGCTTCTACGACATGTCCAGCAAGTTCGCCGGCGTGGCGGGGCCCTTTCTCTTCGGTTTGCTCACCCAGATCACCGGTTCCGTCCGGGCGGGAATTCCCATGCTGTTCTTCTTTTTCATAGGGGGAATCCTCCTGCTCCGCAAGGTGCCGGAGAAAAGGCCCGTTTCTTTGTAAACTTTCCTCGGGGGATTCGGAGGATACGAAAAATCCGCAGATAAGGTGGAGCCGCAGGGATTTTTCTTCTCTCTCCTCATACGTCTCCGCCTTATCTGCGGATTTTATTGGCAGCTTTGAATCGCCGAAGGTCTTTTCTCGCTCTTGCCCTTGTCTCTGCCTTCCACTAGATTCTTACTCCGCTCCCATCTCCCGGATCCTCATTTCCAGCTCCTTGAGAAGGGTTTCCCTTTTTGCCTTGGCCGAAAGATCTTCGGGGAGATCCTCCGGATGCAGAAGGGAGCCGAAGGTTATCCGCAGCTTGGTGGGTTTGGGGAATCTGGTTCCCCGGGGGAGAGCGCGATGGGTTCCCTCCAGGTAGATGGGGAGAATGGGAGCTCCCGTCTTGAGGGCCAGCATGGCCACTCCTCCCTCGAACTCCTTGAGTTTGCCGTCCCAGGATCGGGTGCCCTCGGGAAAAAGAATCACCTGCTTGCCCTCCTGAAGAAGCTTCAGGGAGAGTTTGAGCATTTCCACGGCGCTTCCCGCCTTGTCGTGGGTGATGGGAATGGCCCCGAGATGGCGGATGCAGAAGCCGATAAAGGGAATACGAAAAAGGTAGTCGATGGCCACGAAGGTGAGCGTTCCGGGGTACATGGCTCCCACCATGGGGGGGTCCAGGTGGCTGGCGTGGTTTCCTGCGAGAATGCAGGCCCCTTGGGAGGGACAGTTTTCGAGGCCCCGAACCTCCGCGCGGTTGTAGATAAGAAAGAGGACTTTGAAGAAATTTTTCGTCAACCAGTAGAACATCAGGACTCCCCCTGCTCTCAAGATGATCCTATGGTAATACAAAGAGAGGCTAGTGGCTAGTGCATCATTCCTGCTTGTATTGTGAATTCGGGTGAACTCCAGGAGCCGGAGCTTGTATGTCCCGGCAGCGACCATAGCGGTCGGCGAGCGCAGCTTTGCGTCGATGACGGTACAGGGCGTGTCGGCAAACCGCAGCCGTGCCATGGAGGGCACGGCTGCGGCGACGGGCCGAAGTGGTACAACGAAGAAACGGTTCGACTATGCCGAATGCGGAGCGGCTTCATAAGCCATGTGAACGAAAGCTCTCGCGAGAAACTTCGGAATGGGGTATTTATGAAATTTCTCTAATCCGCCTGTACGGGATCTCTGGGGAAAAGGCTCATGGGAGTGCAGCCATCCTCGGTGACCACCACGATGTTTTCCACCCGGATGCCGATCTTGCCGGGAATGTAGATCCCCGGTTCGATGCTGAAGGCCATCCCCGGCTGGAGAAGCTCCGTATTTCCCCGCATGATGTTCGGGGCCTCGTGAACTGCCATGCCGATGCCGTGTCCCAGGCGGTTGTTGAAATACTCCCCGTATCCCGCATCTTCGATAACCTTTCGGGCTGCCATATCCACGGATTCCGCAGTAACTCCCGGACGCACCGCCTTTTCTCCCACCTCCTGGGAGTGCTGTACGATGCGGTAGAGCTTCAGAGCCTCTTCGGAGGGTTTTCCCACGAAAAGGGTGCGGGTGGTGTCCGAACAGTATCCCTGGTAGCGGCAGCCGTAGTCGATGAGCACCGTGTCCTGCTCCTGGACGACGCCGTCTTCCCGGGTGTAGTGGGCCATGGCGGCGTTTTCCCCCCGGGCCACGATGGGAGTGAAGGAGGTGGCATCCGCTCCCTTTTCTTCCAGCAGGGCCAGAAGTTTTCGCTTGATTTCCCGTTCGGTTTTGCCGGGACGAATGAAGGGCAGCAGGGCTTCCAGGGCGGCATCCGCAATTTCTCCGGCCTTCTTGAGCTTTGCCACTTCGTCGGCGGATTTGATGGAGCGCATGGCATCCATATAATGCCAGCCGTTTATCAGGGTCATCTTCTCTCGCTGCATGATTTCCACCGCATCCACCGCCCGGACTCCGTCGTTCACCGCCAGAGTTTTTCCTTTGAGGCCGTAGGCTTCGAAAGCCTCCGAAAGGGTTCCGTAAAACCAGTCCTTGTCCTGCCAGTCGAAGACGGGAACGCTCTCGGGCATACACTCCCGAAATTCCTGGGTGCTGATGCGGGGGCAGATGCAGAAGGTTCTTCCGTCCCGAAGAACGAAACATCCCTTGAACCGTTCGCAATCCTGCAAATGCAGACCACTGAGATACTCAAGGTCCGACGTGGGGCCCAAAAGCAGGGCTTCCACTTCGTTTTTCTGAAGCAGCTGCGCAATTTGGGCGACTTTCTCTTGCTGTAACATACGCACACCTCCTGGGGGGATAGAGAGCAGAAAAACTCCATGGATGTATCCAGATATATCTAATATATGCCAAATATATTTATAGGCCATAGTTGCCGGGAGGTCAAGGGAAAATTCTGCATTTTCTTGCGAAATGAAAAAACGGATCTCATTAAAGGAGAGATGCGAAAGCACGATAGTGCTATTTGCTGAGAAATTGAGAAAGTTTTCGACAAAGAGCTTTTTCTAGAGTATGCTATATAGAATATAGCGTAGATATTTTTGCTGGTCTACAGAATAGGGGTGGATGCGGTGGTGCCGTTTGATTCTTCCAAGTTGGTCTCCTTGAGGGAAGTGGTCTATAACTATCTGCGGGAAAAAATGAATACCGGCGAGCTGTTGCCCGGGTCGTTCTTTAATCTTAGGGAAATCAGCGAAGCTCTTGGGATCAGCACCACGCCTCTGCGGGAAGCTTTGGTACAGCTGGAAACCGAGGGATTCATCACGATTTTTCATCGCCGGGGGGCCATGGCCAATGCCTTGAGTCCCAAGATAATCCGGAACATCTATACCATTATCGGTGCCCTGGAGTCTGCGGCGCTCATGTCCGCCGCATCCCGAATGAGCTCGGAAGTGGTGGATGCCATGGAGGAGCATACGAATGCCATGGTGCGGTGCCTGGAAGAGGAAAATTTCGACGAGTATCTTTCCCGGAACAATGAATTTCATAAAATGTATATCAATCTTTCGGAGAATGAAGAGCTCATCCATAGGCTGGATATCCTCAAACAGCGGCTTTACGATTTTCCCCGAAACAACGATATCATCTATGCCTGGGAAGAGGCGGGGCTCAAGGAGCACCGGGATCTTGTGCGGATTTTGCGAGCCCGGGATTTTGCGGATGCCGCCCGGTATATTCGGGAGGTGCACTGGAATTACGATGTCCAGGAGGATTTCGTTCGTCAGTTCTATGCCAAGCATCTGGAGGCGGTGGAGCGAAAAAAGGCGAAAATGCGAGGTTGATCGAATTTTCCCGAAGGCCCTTCTTCGGTTTTCACAGCGGTGTTTTTGCGGAAGGAATGTACGTTCTCTCTGAGAAAAGTGCATTTCTTCTTTTTTTGTGTTTTTCCGGCAGAAAATCCCTCCGAATGAAGAAAAAAATCTAGGGATACCTTTTCTTCTGGTTTATACTAGATATGCGGGACCATTCCGGACGATTTTCCCTTTTGCTGAGAGTTTCTCCACGGGGAAAAAAATCCGGAAGAACGATTTGTTTGTATGCGGAAAAGGAGTGAAGCCGATGATGCGGTGGTGGTGGAGGCTTTTTGTTTGTGTGTCCGTCCTCTCCCTTCTGGGAACCGGTATGGCGGGAAAGGCTTCGGAGAATCCCCTTCAAGGTTTTCTCCGCTATCCCGTATCCACGGAAATGACGAACCTGGATCCCCAGGGGGCTACCTCCGCTCTTGTCTTTACGGTGGGAGAACATCTCTGGGAGGGACTTGTGCGGCTTTCCGGGGGAGCTATCGCTCCGGGAGTGGCTCATGAGTGGATTCTTTCGGAGGATGGCACCCGGTACCGGTTTTTTCTGCGTCCTTCCCAGTGGAGCGACGGCACTCCGTTGGAAGCCCTGGATTTCGTACATGCCCTGGAGCGGCTCCTGGATCCGGAAAGAAAAAACCCCTATGCTTTTATCGCCTACGGCGTGAAAAATGCCCGGGCCTACAACCGGGGAAAGGTGGATTTCTCTCAAGTGGGAATCAAGGCTCCGGATCCGCATACCCTGGAGTTTCATCTGGAACGGCGGGATGGCTCCTTTCTTTCCCGGTTGGGGCTCCTCCCCTTCTTTCCCGTGCCTCGGCATTTTCTGAAGACTCTCGAAGAGAACGACTATGCCCAGACCTCTTCTTCAATCCTCTCCAACGGACCTTTTGTCATGGAGAGCTGGATTCCGGAGAAAGAGATGGTGCTCCGTAAAAATCCTCGGTATTGGAATGCTTCCGCCGTACGCCTTCCGGGAGTTCTCGTTAGCACAGTTCAGGATCCCGAAGAGATTCTGGACCGCTTCGAAGCGGAAGAATTCCATTTCTGTCATATCCCGTCATCCAGATATGTTTCCTATGTGCGGCGAGGAAAGGGAGAACTCCTCCTCTCGGGTGCGGTGGATTGGATCCGTTTCAACTGCCGGGAACGCCCCGAAGCCCCCTGGGGAGCCAATCTCAACTTTCGCCGGGCCCTGGGATATGCTCTCGATAGAAGCACCTACGTGGAGAGAGCTACCCGAAGGCTCTACTTTCCCCAGACACGGTATGTGTTCCCTTTGCTTCAGGGCGCTTCTCGCCCTTACGGGGATGAATATCCCCTGATCTTCTACCCCCCCGAAGGAGATCCCGAAAAGGCCCGGGAATATCTTGCCAAGGCCTTGAAAGAGCTTGGCCTGGAAAGCCCCCGGGACGTACTGGTCTCCTTTCTCATTCAGGATAACGAGGAGTGCCGGGCCATAGCGGAGGAGCTTAAACGCCAGATGGAATCGGTGCTGGGCATCTCCTTCACTCCGGTGTACGTGAGCCGGAAAGAGCGAGAGGTGAGGGAATACGAAGGCTCTTTCGATCTCGTTTACGGAGGATGGATTCCGGACTATAACGATCCCATGACATATCTGGAAATCTGGGAGAGCTTCCAACGAAAGAACAGCGGAGGATACTCCAACCCCCGATACGACGCGCTTCTCGAAGAAGCCCGGGAGGAGGGCAATCCTAAAAGACGGATGGATCTTCTCTTCGAAGCGGAGAAGCTTCTTCTGGAGGATGCTCCCATGATCCCTCTCCAGCTTCGCCGGAAGGCCTGGATATGCAGCCCCAAGGTGCATAATATACAGCACTCCTTTATCGGCACGGAGTTTTCGTTTATCTTTACGTGGATAGAACCCTAGATTCTCTCTTGAAACAGACGAAGCCCATATGCCGCGTATGCCCCGAAGCGTACGCAGGGGAAGGGCAAGGACGATGAGGAGGGATGTTCGTTGCATCATGCCGGAATGATAGGCGGCAGAATAGAGCGGAACGATGCCTGGGAAAAGCTTTCGGGAAAGGCGAAGTATGTGGATGATCTTTCCTTTCCTTTCATATGGTACGGAGGAACTTTCCGTTCTCCTCTCTGCCGGGGAAAGATCCGGGAGATCCGCCGCGACCCTGAATTCGACTGGTCCTCGGTAGTGGTGGTAACCTCGGAGGATCTTCCGGGGCCCAACGAGGTGGCCATGGTGGAGATGGATCATCCTATTCTTGCGGAAGGGGAGGCCCGGTTTTTTGGAGAACCCCTGGCCCTGGTGGGAGCCCCAAGCAAGGAACTTCTGAAAAAAGCTCTCGAAGCTCTGACGGTGGAGATGGAAGAGCTTCCACCCCTTCTTGATCCTCGGGAGGCCCTGAAAAATCTGGATATGGTCCGGGGAAAGTCCAACCTTTTCAAGGAGTACGCCTTTTCCAAGGGAGAACCCGAAAAGGCTTTTTCCGAGGCGGAGCATGTGGTGGAGCTGGAGTGTACCACCCCGCATCAGGAACAGATGTACCTGGAACCTCAGGGGATGATCGCCGAGCCCCTGGAGGATGGAGGTGTGGCAATCTGGGGATCCATGCAGTGCCCCTACTACGCTCTGGGGGCTCTCTGCCACGGATTGGGACTTCCCCCGGAAAAGGTGCGGGTGCGCCAGACCGTGACGGGGGGAGGCTTCGGAGGCAAGGAGGACTATCCCTCGGTGCTGGCTCTTCATGCGGCTCTCCTGGCCCGAAAGGCCCAAAGGCCCGTGAAAATGGTTCTTGACAGAGCGGAGGACATCTCCTGCACCACCAAGCGTCATCCCTCCCGGAGCCGCCTTCGGGCGGGTTTTTCCGGAGAGGGGATTCTCCAGGCCCTGGAGGTGGATCTTCTTCTCGACGGAGGTGCCTATACCACCCTCAGTCCGGTGGTGCTTTCTCGGGGAGTGCTGCATGCCACCGGAGCCTATCGGGTGGAGCACGTTCGCATCCGGGGGCGGGTGGTGGCCACCAATTCCCCCCCCAACGGAGCTTTCCGGGGGTTCGGAGCTCCCCAGATGCTTTTCGGAGTGGAACGCATGATGGATGCCGTAGCTCGAGAGCTTTCGCTGGATCCCGCAGAGGTACGGCGGCGCAATATTCTAAGGCCCGGGGATACGCTTCCCTGCGGCCAGCAGCTTCGGCAGCCCGGGGCATCCCTTGTATTGCAGCGGGCTCTGGAGCTTTCCGGATACGAAGAAAAGCGTAGCAAACCCCGGAACGTTTCGAAAAACCGTTTTCGGGGTCTGGGAATTTCCCTCTATCTTCACGGAGGAGGATTTACTGGTTCCGGAGAGGAGGAGATTGGGGGAAAGCTGCGCCTCGAAGCTTCCCGCAAGGGAATTCTCACCATCCGTACCAGCAGCGTGGAGATGGGCCAGGGGGTTTCCACGATTTTCGCCATGATCGTTACGGAGCTTCTCGGAGTCCCCTACGAAAAAGTGCTCTACGGAGTGCCGGATACCCGGGAGGTGCCCGACAGCGGTCCCACCGTAGCATCCCGGACCACCATGATAGTGGGCAAGATCCTCCAGCAGGCCTGTGAAGGCCTTGCGGCGGAGCTTCTCCAAAGAGGACGGACTCTCTTTTCGGAGCCCCGGATACGATGGGAGAACCGACAGTATATCCTTCCGGAGGGAGAACCCCTCTCTTTTCCGGAGATGCTTGAAAGGGTGCTTGCCTCCTCGGAGGAGGATCTTCTCGCCTGGGAGAGCGCCTATACGCCCATTCCGGGAATGGGATGGGATGCCGAGGCCTGCCGGGGAGATGCCTATAAGGATTACTCCTGGGGGGCCAACGTGTTGGAGATCGAAATCGACGGGGATACTCTCGAAATTTCTCCCCTCCGGCTCACGTCGGTGGTGGATGTGGGAACTCCCCTGCATCCTCTTCTCGCGGCGGGGCAGGTGGAGGGAGGAGCCCTCCAGTCTCTGGGCTACGGCTACATGGAAGACATCGGCTATCGGGAGGGGAAGTACACCAAGCACCGCATGGCCACCTACGCCATCCCCACCATTCTGGATACTCCCGTCATGAAGGTTTCCTTCGACGGAATTCCCTTCGAATACGGCCCCTGGGGAGCCAAGGGCCTCGGCGAACTGCCCATGAACGGAGGAGCCCCCGCCATGGCGGGGGCCGTGGAGGACGCTCTCGGCATCGTTCCCAGGGATCTTCCCCTCACGCCTCAGGAACTCTTCCGACTTCTCGCAGAAAAGAGGGAAACCGCATGAAACTTGGATTTTACGTCAATGGGCTTCCGGTAACCGTGGACACTCCCCCTCTCCGGAGCCTTCTGTCCATTCTTCGGGAGGATCTGGGCCTTACGGGAACCAAGGAGGGATGCGGAGAAGGAGAGTGCGGCGCTTGTGCGGTGCACCTGGAGGGAGAACTCGTGAAATCCTGTATGGTTCCGGCCTTCCAGCTTTCGGGACGCTCCGTGGTGACCATCGAGGGAATCAGCGCCCAGGGCCCCACGGGACTTCAGGACGCTTTTCTTCAGGAGGGGGCGGTGCAGTGCGGTTTCTGCACGCCGGGTTTCGTCATGGCTTCGGAGTACCTTCTGCGGAACGACCCCGCTCCGAACGAGGCGGCCATCCGAAAGGGGCTGGCGGGAAATCTCTGCCGCTGTACCGGTTACGGAAGTCTCCTCCGGGGGGTTCAGCGGGCAGTGGCGGAAGGCTATACTCCCCGCATTTTTCCGCCCCTCTCGGGAGAACCCTTTCCGGAAGATTCCGAAATGTCCCGAAAATCCCTTGAGGAAGAGGGAATATTCCTCCCCCGTACTCTGGAAGAGGCCTTGAAAATATTGGAAACTCACGGAGAAGACGTTCTCCCCGTGGCAGGGGGTACGGATATCCTTCCGGATATGGTCAAGGGCGTTCGGGAAACTCCTCGAAAGGTGATGAACCTTCGAGGACTTGCGGAGCTGGAAAAATTGGAATACCGGGAAGAATCCGGAGCTCTGGAGATCGGCGCAGGGGTTACCTTCGCCCGCATCCGGGAACATCCCCTGGGGGCCCGGGATCTTCCCGCCCTTCGGGAAATGGCTGCCGGAGTTGGGGCCGTGGCGATTCAGAACATGGCCACCCTGGGGGGCAATCTCATGACCGCCTCCGCCGCAGGAGATGCGGCGCCCTTGCTTCTCGCTCTGGAGGGAGAGGCGGTCTTTGTCTCTTCCCGGGGAGAGAGGGTGATTCCCATGGAAGATCTCTACCGGGGGTACCGAAAAACCGCCCGGCAGCCTTCGGAGCTGCTCCTCAAGGTGCGGATTCCCTCCCGCGTTTTCGGAAGTTCCCAGAAATTTTTCAAGGTGGGTACCCGGAAAGCCCTTACCATCTCCAGGCTCTCTCTGGGATGTAGCGCCATCGAAAAGGCTCCGGGGATCTTCTCTCGGGTTCGTCTGGGAATAGGGAGTGTCACTCCCTGGCCCATGCTTCTTCCCCGGGCTTCGGAACTGCTGGAAAATCGCCCTCTTTCCATGGAATATGTGAAAGAGGCGGCGGCATTTCTTGCCCGGGATGTGGTACCCCGAAAGGATACCGCCTACCGTCAGGAAATGATCCGAAATCTCATCTGTCGTTTTTTTGCGGAGCTCTTGGAGAAGAGAGTGGTACAATCATAAGATGAGAAAGGGATTTCCCCGGGAAAAGCTAAAAGAGGTGAATTTTACATGAAAGAGTCCTTCCGTGTCATCAAAGGAATCCTGAGTATGGAAGAACAGGAGCCGGAACGCAAGAAGAAAGCCTATCTCTATGTGCTCTATGGAGATCGGGGAGTCTATGCCATGGATTTCCGCTTTCTCGAGGGACGGGATGCACCGGTGGGATTGACCACGGAGTGGGCGGAGTTTGCCTCCTATGTGGCGAGTTCCTGGAAGGAGCCCGAGGCGGAATACGTGCCCCTGGTGAAGGAGAAGTGTGGGCAGTTTTTCGAAACCTCCCGGCTGAAGGACATTTTCGAAGGAAGCCGGGATGGAGAGCGGAGTTTGGAGCAACGGCTCAACGCCGTTCTGGAAAAGGCTCTGGGTTTTCAGGTGTTCTCGTTTCTCAAGGTTCAGAAGTGCAACCCCGCCGTGGTCCGGGATTTCCTCAAGCAGTTCGGGGATCCTTCGGTGCTGGAGCCTCCGGAAGAAGAGGCCGCCGAGGAAAGCGACGAACCCAAGGGAATGCCCCTGGAGTATATCCCCTGCGGCCCCGAAATCGATCCCATCCGGGGGCGGAGCGTGGGCTCCCTCGTGGAGGGGGATCGGATCATGGTGAAACTTCCCCCGGAAACCAAACTTTACAAGGTTCTTACCCGGGCCAGGGAAGGCCATTTCGACGGAGCCGTGCCGGGAACCCTCCTTCGGATGGAAGAAAAGGGACCGGATCGGTATCTTCTGGAAATCGGCATTACCGACCGCATTCGGGGGCTCCTCATCCTTCAGAAGAGCCTGCGTCTTCGTCCCGAGGAATACGAGATTGGAGAAGTTCCCATAAAGACCGCCAAAAACCTCATCACCGGGCCCTGGGCTTCCTGGCTGGTGGGAGGAGCGGTCTTCGTGGGGGTGGGGCTTCTCCTTCTGTGGCTTTACCGCTTTCTTCTCCTGGATCTCTGATCCGAAAAAGACTTGAAATATTTTCGTATAAAAATAAAAACGTTTTCTGCTGAAAGGGGCGAAGGGTTTTATGGATATGGTTTTGCGCAGCATGGATACCTGCGATGTGGTGACCGTTTCGGGGCGTATGGATGCGGTAACGGCTCCGGAGTTCGAGAAACAGTGCCTGAAATGGATGGAGGAGGGGCATAAAAACTTTCTCCTCGATTTCTCGTCTCTGGAATACATCAGCAGTGCGGGGCTTCGCTCCATTCTCGGAGTAGCCAAAAAGGCAAAACCCTTGGGAGGAAAAGTGGTGCTTTCAGGTCTTTCGGGGGTAGTGGCGGAGGTTTTCTCCATCTCCGGATTCGATGCCTTTCTTCCCATCGTGGAGACTCCGGAAGCGGGGAAGGGACTCTTCTGACATGCCCTTCCTGCCCGTGGAGAAACAGCGCACCTTCGAGGCCCGGGTGGATTTGGTGCCTCGGATCGTGGAGTGGATCGAAGGCGTGGCGGAGGAGGCGGGACTGCATCCCCGGCAGCAGCAGCATCTGGCCCTCTCCACGGAGGAAGCGGTGATGAACATCTGTTCCTACGCATATAAGATTCCGCCGGGAGAGGTGACAATTCAGGTTTCTTCCACCCCCGAGCGGTGTCGGGTGATCTTCCGGGATAGAGGAATTCCCTTCGATCCCTTTTCCCTGGAGGAGCCCGATCTCGGTGCGAGCATGGAGGACCGGGAGATCGGCGGTTTGGGCATCCTTCTCATGCGGCGGGTTATGGACGAGGTGCACTATACCCGGGAAGGAGATGAAAATCTTCTCCGCTTTGAGATCTACCCTCGGGAGCGGGAGTCATGATTTCCGGAAAAGGTGCGAAGACGGGCCGTTCCCTCCCCGGAAGGGCCCCGGTTTTTCTCTTGCTGATCCTTCTCCTCTTTCCCGGCGAGGGAGGCGCTTTCTCCTTCACCCAGATCTTCGTGCTTCCTCAATGGTCCCCCCAGTCTCAGTTCGCGGGCATCTACGTGGCCTACGAAAAAGGAATCTATCTCCGCCATATGCTGGACGTCACCATCCTTCAGGGAGGGGCGGATGCGGATCCCTGGGAATATCTCCGCAAGGAAGAGGCGGATGTGGTAACCCAGTTTCTCTCTTCGGGGCTGGAAGCCCGGGATAAGGGACTTCCGGTGGTGCTTCTCGGCCAGATGATGCAGAAATCCTCTCTTCTGCTGGTGGGACGCAAGGATCGGGGAATTCTCACTCTCCGGGATCTTTCCGGGCGGGGAGTATCTCTCTGGGACAGCTCCTTCCGTCTGGGGTTCGACCTTCTTTTCGAGAAGGAAGAACTCGTCCCCCGGATCTATCCCCAATACTATTCGGTGAACCTTTTTCTCCGGGGCGTGGTGGACGCCTGTGCTGCCATGTATTATAACGAATATCACATGCTCTATCAGGCGGGGTTCGACTTCGAAGAGCTTTCGGAGTTTTTCCTGGAGGATTACGGGCTCGGTTTTCCCGAGGATGGCATTTACACCTCCGAAAGTTTTTATCGGGAAAATCCCGAGGCATGCCGTGCCTTTGTGGAGGCTACCCTGGAGGGATGGCAGTACGCCCGGGAACACCCCGAGGAGGCCCTGGATGTGGTGATGCAGTACGTGGGCCGAGCTCACGTACCCACCAACCGGGGACATATGCGGTGGATGCTGGAGGCCATTCTCCCCTGTATCTTCCCGGATTCCGGAGATGTCTGGGAGCCCGGAGTGCTTTCCCGGGAGGACTATCGGAGAACCGCCGAGGCCCTTCTGCAGGGAAAGCTTTTGGGTTCCTTTCCTCCCTACGAGGAGTTCGTAGTTCCCCGGGAGGTGCCTCATGTTCCGTAACCTCTCTCTTGCCTGGCGCATGGCTCTGCTTCTTCTTCTCGGAGGGGGATGCATTCTCGGTGCCGTGGTGGGGTTCAGCTACGTCTCTTCCCGAAATCTCCTGGAACGGGAGCTGGCGGACGAGGCCCGGGAAACCGCCCAGGCCATAGCCTGTCAGGTGGAGTCCGTGGCGAAGGCTCTGGAGCAGACCGCCAAGGGAGCGGCTTACGCCATCCGCCGTTTCGCTCCGGGAACCGAGGGAATTTTCGGCCTTCTCGAGGAGAGCCTGATAAACAATCCCGAGGTCTTCGGCATGGCGGTGGCCCTGGAACATCCTTCCTGGTACGGTGTGCAGGGGGTTCCCTACGTGCAGCGTCAGGAAGAGGAAGTTCTCTTCAAGGATCTCGCCAGGGACGGAGAATCCTTCCGGATTGCCGATTGGTACAGTCTTCCGAAGTTTGCCCGGCGTTCCCTCTGGACGGATCCCTACTTCGATGATCTGGGAGGCCAGGCCCTCATGACCACCTACTCGGTGCCGCTTTTCTCCGGAGAAGGAGAAAACAAGATCTTCGAGGGAGTGGCCACGGCGGACATGTCTCTGGAGTGGTTTTCCCGGATTCTGGAGGATCTCTCCCTGGACGAGGGGGGGTTTGCCTTCATTCTCGCCAGAAACGGACGGTTCATTTCATATCCTGAAGATGCCTGGATTCTTCGGGAGACCATTTTCAGCATCGCCGAGGAGTATGGGCATCCGGAGCTTCGGGAGTTGGGACGCCGGATGATTGCGGGAGAGACGGGATTTGTCTTTTTGAAAGATTCCGTGATGGGTTCCGAGGGGTGGGTGGCCTACGTTTCCATTCCCTCGGTGGAGTGGTCCCTGGGAGTCTTTTTCCCTCGGGAGGTTCTGGTGGCCAAAATTGCAGCCCTCACCCGGTATCAGGGATTTCTGGGGATGCTGGGCTTTGCCTTTCTTCTGGGGCTTATTCTTCTGGTTACCCGGTCCATTACCCGGCCGCTGGTGCAGCTGGAGTATGCCACCAGAAAGCTCGCGGAGGGAGAGCTGGAGACCTCCCTTCCTCACATCCTTGGAGAAGACGAGGTGGCCCGGCTGGCCCAGTCCTTTGAAGTTATGCGGCAGCAGCTTCTCGTGCAGATCGATATTCTCTGCGCCACCACCGCCGCCAAGGAACGCATCGAAAGCGAGCTGCACATCGCCCAATCCATTCAGATGAGCCTTATTCCGAAGACCTTTCCTCCCTTTCCGGAGCACGAGGAGTTCGATCTTTACGCGCTGCTGGAGCCTGCCCGGGAAGTGGGAGGAGATTTTTACGACTTCTTCATGGCCGACGAGCAGCATATCTGTCTTCTCGTGGGAGATGTGTCGGGCAAGGGGGTTCCCGCGGCACTCTTCATGGCGGTGACTCGGACCTTCGCCAAGATTCTTACCAAAAACTCCCTGGATCCCGGAGAAATACTCTTCAAGCTGAATAACGAACTTGCCCAGGATAACGAATCCTGTATGTTCGTTACCATCTTCTGCGCCATCGTGCATCTCCCCTCGGGAGAGTGTCGCTACGCCAGCGGCGGGCATAATCCTCCCTTTTATCTTCCCGCCCAGGGAGTGGTGACCATGCTTCCCCAGGTAAAGGGCCCTCTGGCGGGGGCTTTGGAGAACATGGTCTTCGAGGAAGGAACCTTTACCTTCTCCCCCGGGGATACTCTCTTCATGTACACCGATGGGGTTACCGAGGCCATGAACAATCACGAGGAGCTCTTCGGGGAGGAACGTACCGCCCTGGCCATCAACAAGCTTCGGGGAAAAACGCCGGTGGAGCTTATTCGGGAACTTCGAAAAGTTCTGGGAGATTTTGCGGAAGGGGCGGAACAGTCCGACGACATCACCATGATGGCCTTCACCTACGGGGTGGATCGGAAGGAATAGGGCTTACTGCCGGGGTACGATTGAAAACGGAGAGAGAGAGGAGAACGCGCACCTTCGTATCCAGGCGTTTTTGGAACAGTAAATTTTTGCAAGAGTTTGTAAAAATATAAAGAAACCCTGTCCCCCCGATTCCGATGCCGTGTCCCGGAAAAGGGGGGGATTTTTTAGGGAGCTTTTCGTGTGGGAGGAATTAGATGCCGACTCTGGACATTTTCGAGCGGTAGACCAGGAAAACCCCCACGATGGCAACGGTGCCTCCCGCCAGCGTGAGAAAAGAGGGAATTTCTCCCAGCCAGATCCATGCGATGCCCATGGCGATCACCGGGTTGAGATAGAGAAAGGATGCCACCTTGGAAACGTTCATGTGGGCTATGGCGTAGGACCATGCCACGATGGAAAAGGCGGCGGGAACCAGGCCCAGGTAGATCACCGAAAGCGTGGATTCCAGGGGAGCCTGGGTGAGAGTGGCGAATACCCCGGGAGCGAAGGGAAGCATGCAGAGGGTTCCCGCGGTTACCGCATAGGTGGCGAAACGCAAGGCTCCGTATTTTGCCAGGAGATCCTTTTGCCGAACGAAATAGATGCTTTCGCAGACCGCCGCCAGCAGAATCAGCAGGGCATCCGCATTGAAGGATAGGGCGCGCCCCTCTCCGAAGGCGATAAGGGTGGCTCCGGCGAAGCTGATGGCCATGCCGATCCAGCCCAGGGGGCGAAAGCCCTCCCGGAGAAAGAGCAGGGCGAAGAGAGCCGTAAAGACCGGTGCCGTGGCGATGAGAAGACTTGCGGCTCCTGCGGATACTGTAACCTCTCCGTAGTTGAGAGGTACGTGGTAGAGAGTGATTCCCAGAAAACCCAGAAAGAAAATCCGGGGAACATCCCGCAGATCCGGCAGCCCTATCCGGATGATCATACCGTAGAGAATGAGGGAGCCCGAAGCGATAACAAAGCGTACCAGGGCGAGATGTCCCGGGGGATAGCCTTCCAGGGCCGCCCGGATGGCGGCGAAGGCGGAGGCCCAGGGAAGCAGGGTGCAGAAAAGGGCGAAGGCGAGTTTTTGTTTTTCCGTGAACATGAAGTGTCTCCTTCCGCGATTTATTGCATGCATGACATTCCTCGCATGGTAGCATAGCTTCAGGGGAAATTTTTGGCAATTCTCTGGATGGTACGGCATTTCTTTTTTGGCCCTCTAAGGAATTTTTCGAAAAAGAAAAAGGGGTGGTACACTTCTATACATAAAATATTCGAAGACGGAGGCCTTTCGTATCCGGAATTTTTTGGAGGAATCATGAAAGATATGGAGCGGATTCTTTTTCTCTCTCCCTCTCCCGGAAAGGAGCTTTTGGGCGGTTCCCCCGGGAAGGATATGGCAAGGCGGATAATGAAGGAACTCCCTCCGGGGCAGGAAGAAGAGTTTTTCGAAGCCGCGCTTCTTCAGGGGGATCGGCAGCTTTTGCATAAAGCCCTGGAGGTTCGGGAATTCCGGGATGAAGACTTTCCCCGGGGAGCTCCGGGCCCTCTGATATTGGAAGAACGGCTTCGGAGAAACGCTCCTTTCCTGGAATATCCTCTTCCGTACCGGGAAAGCTTTTCTTCCGGTTCCCTGGGAACCGCGGCCCTGCTGGGAGGGTTTTTCGGATGGATCGCCGCCCTGTTCCTGGGGGGCGAAAGTTCCGGGGCTTCTCTTGCGGGGGGCGCTCTCGGAGCGGCGGGAGCTTTTTTTGTAGTTGAAAAAATCAATTCTTCTCCGGGATTGCGCCGGGCTCTGACGGGGCTTTTCGGAGTGGGAGCCCTGAGCGAGCTTCTGAGGATTCTTCCCTCTTCCGGAGGGTGGTTTGGATTGTTGCGGCGTTCTTCCCGGGGCTTTTCTCCCCTTCGTTTTCTGGGGATGCTTGCGGCTGTTCCCCTGGTACGGGGATGCCTTTCCCGAAAAAAGGTGGACCGGGAGGCCCTGGAGCTGCAGCTCGAAAAGTTGCTGGCCCAGCGATACGCCTTCTATCGCCTCGCCCTCCGGGGAGAGTGCCTTCTCGAATATCACCGGCAGAAGGGATTGGAGCGGCACCCGGATTCCCCGGATCTTTTTGTCCTGGCGGCTCCGCTCTACGCCTTGGCGGGAGCTTCTTCGGAAACCCTTCCCGAGGCGGCGGAGGAGCTGCTTTTCGCGGCCCGGGAGGCGGGATTCGAGAATTTGCCTCTTCGGAAGTCCGGGAAACCTGCTACACCTTCCGAAGATCTTCCCCGGTACTGGAGTGAGGAGCTTTGCGAAAAATACGACACCCTGGGCTACCTGGAGCCGGGGGAGCCCGTGCGGGTGGAGCGCCTCCCCGCCTATCACCGGGGAGTGCTCCGGGAAAAGGGACTCCTGCGGCGGAACAAGAACTCCCAAGAAAGGAAGCTCTCATGAGCCGCCGGGTTCTGGCGGTGGATTTCGGCACCAGCACCTCCCATTTTGCCTTCTGTCCCGGAGACGAACTCCTCCCTTCCTCTCTGGCTTTCGATCCCAACGCCCTGGGAATGGAATCGGCAGTGCTTTTCCGCAGCAATCGGGAACCCCTGGTGGGGCGCATGGCCCTGGATACCTGGGGAGATGCCTTCGAAGCCGAGCGTAAGGAATACGATCTTCGGATGCACTTCAAGCCCGATATAGCTGCCTCCTCCAGGGCCTGGGAGGCGGGTGCCGCCTTTCTGAAGGGGGTGCGTCGGGAGGCGGAGAGAATGCACCTTCCTTTCCGGGAGGTGGATCGGGTGCTCTTCGGCGTGCCCAGCGAGGCGGGGGAAAATTGGCGGGAGGCCCTCCGAACCCTGGCCCGGGAAGCGGGTTTCGGAGATGTGGGGCTGGTGGATGAACCCGTGGGGGCCTTGCTCTATCATCTCTCTCAAAAGGATCTCAAACCCTCGGAATCCCTGGAGGGAACCCTGGTGGTGGATTTCGGAGGCGGCACCTGCGATTTTGCCTGGATGGAGCGGCTCGATGTCAGGGCTTCCTGGGGAGAGATGCTTTTGGGAGGGCGGCTTTTCGACGACCTTTTCTACCAGATGCTCTGCGAGGAAAATCCGGGTATGGAAAAAATGCTGGAAAAGGAGGGCGCGGCGTACTACGTGCACTGGTACGAGTGCCGTCGCATGAAGGAGAGCTTCTCTCTCGCTCTTTCCAGGAACCTCCAGGAGTTCTGGAGCGGCCGAGCGGGAAATTACGGAACTCTTCGTAATCTCTCCTGGGAGGTTTTTCTGGAACGGGCTTCCCGGTATCGTCCCACTCCTTCCTTTGGAGAACACCTCCGCCGGGTGGAGGGACGGAGAGCCTGGGAGAAGCCTCTGGACCTGGTAGGGTGGTTCCGGGATTCTCTCCGGAACGGGGTGGTACGGCACGGCTTGCGCCCCTCGAGTCTTGGCAGGGTTATTCTTTCCGGAGGAAGCAGTCTTTGGCCCTTCGTGGTACAGGTGATCCTGGAGGAGCTTTCTCTTCCGAAGGAAAAAATTCTCCGCAGCAGTCGCCCTGGAGCGGTGATCGCCGAGGGAATATCTCTTCTTCCGGCTTTACGGAAACGGTACGGAGTTCTTCGAAAAAGGCTGGAGGAGGATCTTCCCCGATTTGTACGGCAAGACATGGGGCAGGTGGTGACCCGGCTCCTTCAGGGAGGATCGGAAGATGTGGCTCGCTACTGCGAGGCTTGCCTCTTTCATGGATCTCTTCGGGAGGTAGTGGAAGATTTTCGAGAACGGGGAGGAACCCTGGAGGAGCTTCGGAAGAACCTGGAAAACTGCGTAACCCTTGAAGAGCCTCGGATTGCCGCAGTCTTGGAAGAAGAGATGAGGCGGATCTTCGAAATTCTTCCCCGGGAAATCGCCCGCACTCTGGGGGATTGGCTTTCCGCAAAAGGAATACGCACCCTTCCTCCTCATCTCGAAGGGGGAGATTTTTCCGAAGCTTTCTGGAGGAAGGATGTCATTCCCTTCGCTCCGGAAAGCCTCTATGGAAACCCTCTGCGCCTCTTCGAGGGAACCCTGGCGGCCATGACCTCCGCCGTCTCCGCTTCCATCTGCGGAGGCGCCGGGCTTGCCCTGGTCATGTCCGGTCCTCTGGGGCTCGTGTTGGGGGGCGTAGCGGGGCTTCTCGCCTATGGAGCCCTGCGGAAGGAACTTTACCGGGTACGGTTGCCTTCTCCGGTGACAAAGCGTATGATCTCCCGGAAACGAATGGAGAGAGTGCTTTCCCGGGGAGGCCAGGCCTATCGCGGCATGGTGGAGGAGCTTTTTCAGGAAGCCTGGAAAGAGCGGGAGCCCGAACTGCTGCGGCAGATCGAGGCTCTGGTGGCTTCGGAAGTGGCTTCCCTTTCGGCGCTTCATACCCTGTAGCGACAGAGAAAAGAAAATGGCGGTGATGAAAGGATGAAAAAACGTATGCTGTACGGTGCACTTATCGGTTCCATACTGCTCTGCCCCGGCATGACCGCGGGAGACGTCCAGACCCTTCCGGAACGGCAGGAGATGGATTCCGCCTATCAGTGGCGGCTGGAGAATATCTTTGAAGATGACGCCTCCTGGGAGACGGCGTACAAAGAGGTTCAGGAAATCCTTCCCCGGCTCGGGGAATATCAGGGAACTCTCGGAGAATCCCCGACAAAACTTCTCGAATGCCTGGAACTGGAGGATTCTCTGGGAATCATCCTGGGCAAGGTCTACGCCTATGCCCACATGCGAAGCCACGAAGACACGGAAAACGATCGCTATCAGGGCCTGGCGGACCGGGCCACCACACTGGCGGTGGAGGCCAACGGAGCCGGATCTTTCGTTACCCCGGAAATTCTCGCCATTCCCGAGAAAACCCTCGAAGAGTTTCTGGCTCGGGAACCCCGGCTGGAACTCTACCGTTTCGCTTTGGAGCAGATCACTCGGGTGCGGAATCACGTGCTTCCCGCAGAACAGGAGCTGCTGCTCGCCCGGATGGGCGGCCTGGCGGACGTGCCTCAGAATGCCTTCTCCATGCTCACCAATGCGGATCTCAAGTTCCCGGTCATCCGGGATGAAGAGGGCCGGGAGGTGGAGCTTTCCGAAGAGCGCTACGGGAAATACATCCACTCCCGAAATCGGGAGGTTCGCAAGGCCGCCTTTATGGGGCTCTTCAAAACCTACGAACGATACAAAAACACCCTGGCCGCCACCTACGGAGGCAGCGTGAAGAAGGATGCCTTCTTCAGCCAGGTTCGCAACTACGAATCCTCCCTTCAGGGGGCCCTCTATCCCGATGCCATTCCTCTGGAAGTGTACGACAAGCTCATTCAGGCCATTCACGAAGGCTTGCCGGAGCTGCACCGGTACATGGCTCTCAAAAAAGAAGCCCTGGGGCTGGAGGAGCTGCACATGTACGACCTTTACGCCCCCCTGGTGGAGGAGAGCCGGAAGGACATTTCCTATGCCGAGGCCGTGGAGGATGTGCGCCAGGCCCTGGCACCCCTGGGAGACCGCTACCTGGAGGAGCTGGAAAAGGGGCTCACCGGAGGCTGGATCGACGTCTATGAAAATCGGGGAAAGCGGAGCGGAGCCTACTCCTGGAGCACCTACGGAGCTCATCCCTACGTGCTTCTGAACTACAACGGCACCCTTCGGGACGTCTTTACCCTGGCCCACGAGATGGGGCACGCCCTGCACTCCTCCTTTACCTATGCGGTACAGCCCTACGTCTATTCGGGGCACGATATTTTCACCGCCGAAGTGGCCTCCATCACCAACGAAAATCTCCTGCTGGATCATATGATTTCGAAAGCCGCCAGCCGGGAGGAGAAGCTCTACCTATTGAACTATGCCCTGGAGCAGATTCGCACCACCGTCTTCCGGCAGGTGCTCTTCGGGGAGTTCGAAAAGATAGCCCACGAAAAGACCCGCCGGGGAGAGCCCCTGACACCGGATGTCCTCTGCACTCTCTGGAAAGATCTGAACACGGCCTACTACGGAACGGAAACGGTGATCGACCCGGAGATCCATATCGAGTGGGCCCGGATTCCCCATTTCTACAGTGCCTTCTACGTCTACCAGTACGCCACGGGATATGCCGCGGCGGCCTCCCTGGCGGAACAGATTCTTACCGAAGGGGAACCTGCGGTGGCCCGGTATCTCGCTTTTCTCGAAAGCGGGGATTCTGCCTATCCCATCGATTTGCTCAAAAAAGCCGGAGTGGATATGACCTCTCCCGAGCCTGTGCGGGCGGTGCTGGACCGTTTCTCCCGATGGCTGGACCAGCTTGAGCAGCTTCTCCGGGAGTAGGGGAAAAATTTATGGTTCGGGGAGGATAATTTCATGATGCTGTTACAGAGGATGCGGCTGCGAACCTTCCGGAGCTACCTGTGGGCCAAAACCAACTGGCGGGATCTTTTTCTCATCACTCTGGGAACGGTGATGATAAGCCTGAGCTACGTGCTTCTGATCATTCCCCACACCTTTCCCGCCTCGGGGGTGAACGGTCTGGCGGTGCTTACCACCTATGTCTGGGGAATTTCTCCCGCCTGGGTGATCGGCATCGGCAACGGAGCGCTTCTTTTATGGGCCTGGCGGGAGCTTTCGCCCTCCTTCGTGGTGAAGACCGCCTTTTCCGTGGCCCTCATGACGGTGCTTCTCCGGGCCCTGGTGATACTGCCGGTGCCCGCCATCAAGGACTCTCTCCTGATCGTGGTCTTTGCGGGGATCATCAACGGACTGGGATCGGGGCTCATCTTTCGGGCCGAGGCCTGTACGGGAGGCACCGACGTGGTCGCCATGGTGCTCCGAAAGCGCTACGGCATCGAACTGGGGATCTACAGCTTTCTTCTCAGCTCCTCGGTGCTTCTCCTGGCGGTCTTCGTGGTGGGTATCGAAAAGAGCCTCTATGGAGGGCTGCTCCTTTACATTTCGGGGCTCATGGTGGATAACACTCTGCGCTCCTTCGATCGGCGCAAGCAGATTCTTCTCATTACCCGGTATCCCGACGAGATCTCTTCGTTCATCCTTCATGAGCTGCATCGGGGGGTGACGAGGCTCAACGGAGAGGGAGGATTCAGTAAACAGCCCCGCCCGGTACTCCTTACCTATCTCTCTCCGGGGCAGGTGGTGAGGCTTCGTCGTTTCGTGCTTTCCCTGGATACCAACGCCTTCATGTCGGTTTCCGATGCTTCCGAGGTGCGGGGGCAGGGGTTCAAATCCTGGAAGGGTCTGTAAATACGCGGATTTCTCGGGAAGCAAGATGTTCGCAGATTACCCGGATAAACACAGATTATAAAGCAGAACCTGTGAAATCTGGGTAATCTGCGTATTTTTTCCCCGGTTTTTCCCCGGGGATGCCGCCGTTACCGCCGATGCGGGAAAGGAGCGCTACATCTACATTCCCGGAAGTTCCATACGTTCGTAATCCCCGGGAACCGAGAAAAGGCTATCCGAAAGAGAACCCTGCTGGATGTTGCTCATCTCCAGAGTGGTTTCTCCCATGGGAGTCTGGGTGATCACCTTTATGGGAGTTTCCAGCTCCCGGGAAATCCAGAGAGTGGAGTCTCCCCGAAGGCCGTCCTTATAGGTTACTTTGAAGATCCGGCATGTAACGCCGTTGACGGTTTCCGTTCCCAGATCTTCCGCCGTGGCCATATCCCGGTTGGCTTCCAGAAGCTCCTCCGCGGAATGTACGTTGTACTGCGCCTCCCCCTGACTTTCATCTCCCGTCATATCCGGAATCTCCATATACATCTTCTGAGCATGCATGAGAATGAGGGTAATGCCGGTTTTCTCGTCGATGATAATGGTTTGTTCCTGCCCCTCCATGGTCATATCCTGGCGGAAGAGATTCCCTTTCACGTAGAGTTTTCCCGTGGTGGTTCCCTGGGGCCCCGTGGTGGTCATATCTGCGGTGTACTCCGCACCGAAGGCGGTGCAGGCGAAAAGAACCACCAGGATGAAAATTCCCGAAAAGAGTGCACTTCGTTTCATAGCAAAATCCTCCTTATAAATTCCTTGGTTTCCCCAAGCCGTGTAATGCCGTGAAAATTCATTATACCCGGAGTACTTTCTTTCTTCCAGGACGAAGGGCCCCGTATCGGCGGGGCGGTATGGGCTTTTCCGAAAAAAACGAAATCCGGGGATGGGCAGATATATACCCATCCCCGGAGTACAGTGCGGAAAAGCAAACTGCTTTTGATAGTTCCGTGGAACGCGGTTATTTTTTCAATACCAGGAGGGGCAGCAGGAAGAGGAGTCCCAGAGGAGCGAAGCCCAGGGCACTGCATCCGCCGCCCCCGCCGCCAGATCCCGGCGTGGGGATGGGGGTGGTGGTGGGAGTTACCGTAGGTGTTCCCGTAGGAGTAGGCGTGACGGTGGGGCCCGTATAGGGGCCCGTAAAGGCCTTGAGGGCCACGTTGGTATCTTCCTGCCCTCCAACGGTGGTGATATCCGTCCAGGTGGTGCCGTTGGCGCTGATGTAGCTCTCCCCCGCATGGGCCCGGGCCTTTTCGGAATACCCCACTATAAGGTTCTCTATGGGAATGGGCCAGTTGTATCCCGGTGTGGTGAGTTCTACCACCACGGCGAACTTCTCTCCCGGCACGAGGGGTATCTCCTCATCCAGGATGATGGTGTAGTACCCCGGAGCGGTGAATACGCTCGCCTCGGGGCCGTAGGCCAGGGTTCCCGTGGCGGGGCTTCCCGTAACCCCCGTGTAAACCCAGATATTGTACGAGGAGCCCGGGGTTGCCATATAGAAGCTTACCGCCTTCAGCGCTTCGGTGGCGGCGCTCTTCAGGGGGCCCGAGGCGCTCGATCCCGTGCCGGCGGTAAAGACGTTGGCGAAATATGCCGTGGGGGAGCCGTAGCCGTAGGAGTTCGTCCAGCCCAGGGGATCGTATTGGTAGACGTACTCGAAGGTGGTGGTGTTCCCGAGAAAAACTGCGGGATATCCGATGTTGGCATCGTGGTAGGAAAGGTAGAAATAGCCGCTGTCCCCCCAGCCGGTTCCCCAGGAGTTTTTCACGATCCAGGCGCCGTCTCCATCCAAAGGAACGGTGCTGAAGTTTGCCGCCGGATAGGCGTCATCCCACCCCACGATGGTGACGATATGGCCTCCCGTGGAGGCGGAGCTGGCGGCGTAGTAGCAGTTTTCGGCAGCGTTCCAGTAGGCATCGGTGACATCCATGTCTCCGAGTACGCAGAAGCGAATGGCACAGGCTCCGTAATATGTAAGGGCGTATTTGACATCATCCTGGACGTAGGGGGTGCTGTCGCTTTCTCCGAGAAGAACCACCGAGGTAAGCCATCGGGCGTTGGGTTCGCTTCCTGTGGGAAGTACCGACGCAGGGGGATTCTTATCCGTATCCCAGTAGGGACAATCCGTTTCGTCTACCGCCCCGGTCCATCGGGCGAGAATTGCGGTAGCTTGCGTTACACTTGCTCCCTGATCGAAGATCTCGTTCTCTCCGGGGCTCAGTGTGTCTCTGGTGAAGGAGACCAGCTCGGTATTCTGATCGGTATACGCGAAATAGGCAAGATGCCATTCGGAATAGTCCGGTACCGCCGCGGCAAAGAGCCCCTGTTTATTCCGGAGAGCCGTGGATTCCAGAGATCCCATGGCGCCGAAGGCCCAGCAGGTGCCGAAGGGATTCTGGTTGCGCACCGGAGAGACGTAGCTTACGCCGCTTACGTCGCGAAGATCGTAGGTGCTGGGATAGGCTGCGGTTCGCAATCCGCCGAAAATGGGGCCCCGAATGTGCGAGAGATCCACCGGGGAGGGGCGATATCCGTACAAAGCCTCTTCCCGTCCCTCCGCCGTTTGAAGCCGTTTCTGATACTCCACGAATTCCGGATTGAGCGGGGCTTTCTGCAGCTCCTGGGCACAAGCAAAACCGGAAAAGATCAGGAAAAGAGCGAAAGCCAAAAAACCTAACCTAGGTAAATTTTTCCGTTTCATCACGCACTCTCCTTTCACATCGTCACTTTACTGAAGTCATGCGGCTCTGCCTGAATAGTACGACCATTTAAAAAAGATGTAAAGAGAACTGTCCTGCCCAGGTTGGGAAAAATACAAAAATAAAGGGGAATCCTTGCGCGAGGAACATAAAAAGGGGATGGGCCATCATGACCCATCCCCGAAAGATACTGCGGAGAAACGAATTGCTCTCGATCGTTCCGTGAAATGCCGTTACTTTTTCAACGCCAAGAAGGGCAGCAACAAGAGCAGTCCCAGAGGAGCGAAGCCCAGAGCGCTGCATCCGCCGCCCCCGCCGCCGCCAGATCCCGGCGTGGGAATGGGGGTGGTGGTGGGAGGTGTTGTGGTAGGCGTGGGAGCCGGCTCGTCCGTTTCCACCGTGGCGGTCATGGTGGCCCCGGAGGCGGAAATGTTTGTAATTTTTATGTTGGATGAGGTTCCGCCATAGAAGTTGGAATTCGGGTTGCTCGTAGGAGTGAACGTGCCGTTGCCGATGTAGTTCGGGTTCTCGCTGTACCAAAGCGTATAGGGAGCTCCCCGGTCGGCGTTTCCGTCGGTTTTGGCCATGTTGACGCCGTTTGCTTCCACGGCCATGCATCCCTGGTTTTGTCCCGCCACATACGCGTTAAAATCGTTTCCGTTTTCGAGGCTTCCGGATCCTATGGTTTCATCCACGTGAAGAATAAGGATTCCTGCGCCGGGCCAAATTTCGTCCCGGAAGTTGCTCAATCCTTCCAATCCGGCATCCCATCCCGAAAGGGCGCGTACCTCGGCCAGGAAGAATTCCGTATTTCTATGGGATGAAGAGGCGAGACGCACCGCAGGATGCGTTCCGTTATAGGGCGTACCGAAGGTTACGGTACTGCTGGAAGCTTCCAGGGCGCTTCCGCCACCGGGAGGAGTGAGGGGAGTTTCCCAGCCCAGGTAGTAGCGGCTCCACGCATCCAGATTTACCGGTTTTGATCCGGCCACCGCACCGGCCTCTCGTCCCCAGGATCCTCCCGCCATGAGGGAAAAATGTCCGAGCCCCTCGTTCGCCTTGTTTACGTCGTACAAGTCCGGGAGCTTGCAGAACTGATGTCCCAGTTCATGACAGATTACGCCGAAGGGCATGGCCACGCCGGCATCGTAGAGTTCTCCGTTCATGGCCCAATTGGTAAGGGTCTTTCCGGCAATGGTGACCATGTGAGCCGCTCCGTAGCCCGTCCAGGAAGACCAGGCATGGGCCCAGACCGAAGGAGTGAGAGCCGAGCCGGATTCTTCGTATCCCGCCACGATAAGATAGACCACCAGCTCGTCGGGGGTGATTCTTCCGTCCCCGTTGGTATCGAAGGACGCGAAGTTGACTCCCTGGGCGGCTGCTTTGCTGACCACGCTGGTGACGAAGGCGACTTCGTTCCGGTGATCTGTTACGTTGTCTCCGGTGTCGATAAAACCGTCGGGGTGATTGCCTCCGTTGGCGTCTCCCGCACCGAGGTTCACCGTAAGCACGCTGGCGCCGCCGAGAGCGGACTGAACCTGAAGAGTTCCTTTGGATTGATCCTGATAGTACTTGGCGACGGAGTTTGTGGCTCCGAAAAAGGCGTTTTCCGTGTTGGAAGCCGAGACTTCAAGAGGTCGGTCGAGAAAACCCACTCGAATGGCGAGAATTTTCCGGGTTCCCGAAAGGGGGCGGGGAGTCCAGGTGGAGGCGATCTCCAAATTTTCTGAAGCCCTTTCCTGGCGGAGAGTCGCAATTTTTTCCGGAGAGGGATGGAAGCGGGGAGAAACATTTTCCGGTACCGTCCCTTGGGGACGATAGGGGATACCCGTGGATTCAAGAGTTCCTTCCGAAGCGCGGGCGTACTCCCAAAAGCCCGTGGTTTCGTTTTTGACGAGAGGATATCCTTCGGAGGTCTCCACCCAATTAAAGAATTCGTCTCCCTGGCGGAAAATTTCGATGGCTGTTCCATCGGGTTGTTCCAAAGATATGGGGAAGGGGCTCGCAGGAACTCCCCAGGCGGAGGATGTGAGTACCAGAGACAGCAGAATGAAAAGCGCACATACGGTCTTCTTCATCGAAAATCACCCTTTCTTTAGTGTGTCAGATTGTTTCTTTGGCGGTGTGCCGAAGGCGTCAGTGGCAGTTGGAGGGTTTTTTATGCTTAGCCCAGCTTTCAGGGGGGGTGGTCTGAGGATTATAGATAATTCCTGAAGGAATAAGGGCTATCACCGGTTTCCATGTGGCATATTCCCAGTATCCGGTCTGGTGATTTTGAACGACGGGGAATCCCTTTCGAGTAGTTCTCCAGCGGAGGCCATTTTTTTCCTGCCAAAGGAGGATAATCTTGGTGCCGTCGGGTTGTTCGGCTATTTCGGGTGCCACCTCAAAAGAGGGGGTTTTCAAAAAATTTTCCTTTTCGAGGATCTGAACGGGAGGCTCCTCTCCGGCTTTAACGGTAATTCCCATGGGGAAGAGACCTGGAAGATCCGTTTTTTCCTCTGCATACTCCCAATATCCGGTCTTTTCATTCTTTATGAGGGTATAGCCATCAGGAGTTTCCACCCAATTGCATTTCTCATCTCCTTTCCTGAAAAACTCGATTTTTGTTCCGTCCGGTTGCGACGTTTCGATGGGAAACGGGCTTGCCTGCACTCCCCATGCAGAGGAAACGCCCAGCCATGCAAGAAACACCATTGCCAAAAGACAGTGCTTCATCATTCTCAGCTCCTTTCTCTGTGTTTGCAAGATATTTTTGCGGGGTTTTTCCGCAGGTTCGGTGGAAAATTCTCACATGTCCAGTTCCATGGTACGATTTCCCGCTAGAAAAGTAAAGAATTTCGGGGGATTGGGACGGTGAAAATACGAAAAAAACAGGTTTCCAGTCACTGAAAAAAAGAATTTTATGAAAGAGGATGAAATCCCTTTGCGGGGATTTCATCCTCAGGAATGCTTTTTGCTAAGAGAATCTTCTTATTGTCGGCGTCCTTTCGCAGCTACTTTCTCAACGCCAGGAGGGGCAGTAACAAGAACAGTCCCAGAGGAGCGAAGCCCAGGGCACTGCATCCGCCGCCCCCGTCGGTGCTCCCTCCGGGAGTGGGAGTGGGGGTGGTAGAGGGGGTTACCGTAGGCGTTCCCGTGGGGATAGGCGTGACCGTGGGCCCCGAATAGGTTCCCGTAAAGGCCTTGAGGGCCACGTTGCTGTGGGGGGTTCCCGTAGTGAGGTCCGCCCAGGCGGTGCCGTTGGAGCTTACGTAACTCTCTCCGGCATTGGCGGAAGCCTTGTCGGAATAGCCTATCTCGCGAGATTCCAGAGGTATGGGGAAATTGTATCCCGGAGTGGTGAGCTGCACCGTTACGGCGAATTTCGTTCCCCCCGCAAGGGGTATCTGCTCGCTCAAGGGAATGGTGTGATATCCCGGAGCGGCAATGGTGCCCCCCTGGGAATAGACGAGATTGCCCGTGGAGGGATCGCCGGTGACGCCGGTGCGTACCTGGAGCTGGTAGGTGGAGCCCGGGGAGACCACGTAGAAGCTTACTGCCTTCAAGGTTTCTCCCGAAGAGGTTCTGTCGGAGGTGTTCGAGAGGCTCCGGCCGGTTCCGGCGGTGAAAACGTTGGCGAAATATGCGGTGGGAGAGCCGTAGCCGTAGGAGTTGACCCATCCCAGGGGATCGTACTGGTAAATGTAGTCGTAGGTGCGTGCGGGAGTTCCCACGAAGGCGATATTGCCCTCGATGCCCGTGTCGTAGTAGGAGATGTAGAGATATCCCTTATCTCCCCATCCGGCGCCCCAGGAGTTTTTCACGATCCAGGCGCCGTTTCCCGGAGGCTGCTGGTCCGGATGAAAGTTCGAGGTGCTGTAGTTGTCGTTCCACCCCACCGCGGTGACTCCGTGGTTCGAGCCGGAAGTTCCCGTGTAATAGAGAGCCGAGGTGGCGGTATTCCATTCCATTTCGTTTCTCCCGTAATACATGCTGTCCGGTACGTACATGCCGATGGATACCCCGCCGTAGTGCATGATGGCGTACTTCAGATCCTGGGTGCTGACGGGGGAATAGTCCTGAATGCGGGAGGGGAGGTAGTAGGCATGGGTGAGAATGCGCTGGTTTGCCTCGCTTCCCGTGGGATAGGATCCGTCGTAGGGAGCCGCGCTCTCCTCTACGGCTCCGGTGCCGCGTGCCAGAATGGCGGTGCCCTTCCAATCCTCTCCGCCAAGATCAAAAATATCCGGAAGATCTCCGGCGGTGTAGTTCTCAAATCCCGGCATGGAGGGGCTCTGATCGATGTAGGCGAAGTAGGAGAGATGCCACTCCGAATAGTCCGGGGCGCCGCTGCCTCCGGAAGCCACGAGGGCGTTCGATTCCAGGGATCCCAGAACCGCGAAGGCCCAGCAGGTGCTGTAGGGATTTTGATTCCGTACGGGAGTGACGTAGTTTGCTCCTCCCACGTTGCGCAGGTCATAGGCACTGGGAAAGGCCGCAGCCTGAAGCCCCGAAAAGACGGGGCCCCGGATGTGGGAGAGATCCAGGGGGGAGGGTATTTTCCCTCGGGGCATAGGGTTTTTTCCGGAGCTTTCCTGTGGAGAAAGTTTCTCCCGGTACTCCAGAAAGGCGGGGTTCAGAGGAGCCCCCTGAAGTTCCAGGGCCAGGCCCAGGGATGGGAGAGTCAAAAAAAGGGCCAGAACTGCGAGGCATAACAAGGGGGAACGTTTTCTTTGCATAGCACTCTCTCCTTTCAATTTCTTTCCGTTCGATCGCACGTAAATTCACGTCCATGCCTTTCAAAACAGGCATTCCCATGACGGGGTGATGTGCATCATACGGAATTCCGGGGATGTCGTAAAGAACGAGCACGGGGGAAAGTGTAAAAAATATGTAAAAAAGCCCCTCCATGGAGAGAGGGGCGCGTGAAGAACTTGGTTTGTGTATGGGAGGAGATGAAGTGTAGTTCCTCTTTCTGGAAGGCTTCAGGCTGCTGCGGGGGCGGAGGGAAGATCCTTTTTTCGGTATTCCAGAACCAGGAGAACCATCACCAGGGCCATGCCTCCCAGCTTTACCGGCAGAAAGGGTGTAAAGCAGAGAAGGGCTCCCGCAGCGAGGCCGATGCGTACCCAGGAGGGGAGAATGGAGCGGAAATATCCCTCCATGGCGCAGCCGATGGCAAGGGCCGCCATGGCTCCGCCTATGAGAGCCGCGGTATTTCCCAGGAGTCCCGCCTGGAGTATGATCCCCTGGTCGAAGCAGAAGGCGAAGGGAACGACGAAGGCCAGAACTCCGAGACGCATGGCCTGAAAGCCCGTGGCGTTGGGATGGGCATCGGCGATGGAGCTTGCGGCGTAGGCCGCCAGGGCTACGGGAGGTGTAATGGCGGAGACGATGGCGAAGTAGAAGACGAACAGATGGGCTGCCAGAGGGTCGAAGCCCAGCTTGGTAAGAGCGGGCACTCCCAGGGCGGCGGCGAGGATGTAGGCTCCCGTGGTGGGAAGCCCCATGCCCAGCACCAGAGAGACCAGCATGATCAGCAGGAGTGCCAGAAAGGGAATGTCCCGGGCCAGGGAGAAGACGAGCCCCACGAACTTGAAACCGATTCCCGTAAGGGCTACGGAGCCCACGATAATTCCCGCGGAGGCGCAGGCGATGGCCACCACGGGGATGTTGAGCGCTCCGGAATAGATGGCGTCCAGAATGGTTTTGGGGCCCATGCGGCGTTTCGGATCGAAAAGAGAGACTCCCCAGGCCATGGCGATACCGATCACCGCCGCCAGCATGGGGGTGTATCCCGTGAGGAGCATGTAGATGAGCCCGATGATGGGAATGAGGTTGTAGGAGTGGCGGAGCACTTTCTTCCGGGACGGAAGCTCTTCCTGGGGAAGGCCTTTGAGCCCCAGTTTCACCGCCCTGAGATGCACCATGAGAAACACCGCCCCGTAGTAGAGAATGGCCGGAAAGGCTGCGGCTATGATGACCACTCGGAACTGCACTCCCAAAAGAGAGGCCATGATGAAGGCTCCCGCCCCC
This sequence comes from uncultured Synergistaceae bacterium, assembly GCA_964545875.1. Classification (GTDB taxonomy): domain Bacteria; phylum Synergistota; class Synergistia; order Synergistales; family Aminiphilaceae; genus DAIPKP01. The sequence continues at coordinate 94,934 of CAZJHH010000006.1, read as the reverse complement.
ATGATGGGGGGCATGATCTGGCCTCCCGAGCTTGCCACGGCTTCCACGGCTCCTGCGAAGGCGTTGGAATACCCCAGCCGTTTCATGAGAGGAATGGTGAAGGTTCCCGTGCCGTAGACGTTGGCCACCGCAGATCCCGAAATGGAACCGAAGAGGCAGGAGCTCACCACGGCGATCTTGGCGGGGCCTCCCGGAGTGGTGCCCGCGAAGGCCTGGGCGAACTCCATGAAATACTCCCCGATGCCGCTCTTTTCGAGGAAGCCTCCGAAAATAAGAAAGACCATGACGAAGGTGGCGGAAACTCCTAGGGGAATGGAGAAAACCCCCTCATCGGTGAGATAGATCTGCTCGATAACTTCGGGAAAGGTGAATTCCAGCCCTCGCATGATCCCCGGCAGATAATGCCCGAAGTACATGTACCCCGCAAAAAAACCCGCGATGATCGCCAGGGGGAGTCCCACCACCCGGCGGGTGGCCTCGATGAGCATTATGGTGAGGATAAATCCCAGAATAAGCTGGGGGGTGGTGACGGGGTCCACCTGAATGATCCGGTAGGTGATCTCCTCGTAGGTAGCCATGGCGTAAAGCCCGGGAAGAACCGAGATTCCCGCCAGGAGGCAATCCCAGAGGGTGGGATGATCTTTGGGGGAGTTTTTCGTGGCGGGATAGAGAAGAAACGCCAGAGGAAAGACCCAGGTAAGGTGGATCATTCTCTGAAGATAGGCTTCGTAGGCTCCGAAAAGGGCGGTGTAAAGATGGAAGATCCCCAGAAGCACCACGTAGACGTACAAGGCTTTCGCAGTGTACCCGGTAAGTTTGCGCATAATGAACCTCCTTGTTAGCGTGTTAAAGCCAGGGGGGCAAAAAGGAGAGCGGCACTTGAAGTGCCGCTCTCAAGAGATTCAAAAAGAGTCTCTTCGTTCAGGCACGCTGCCGGGGAAATCGGGCGTGTTCCTTTCCCCTTGTCCTGCCGTTTGCTACTGGGCGGCTTCGGTCCAGAATTTGGCTGCTCCGGGGTGGGTGACGAGGGCGGGAGAAACCGCTTCTTCCACGGTCATCTCTTGAATGTCCTTCACCGCCTTGGCGAGGTTATCCTTGTTTTCCCAGAGAGCCTTGGCGAGGTCGTACACCAGGGTATCCGGGAGATCCTTGCGGATGACGATGCAGGTATAGTCGCCCACCACGGGGATATCCCCGGTGACGGATTCGTAGGCATCTTTGTCCACCAGGAAGGTGGTGGTGCCGTAGGCTTCCGCCACGGCCTGCCGGGCCTTCTCGTCCACGGGAAGAATGACGATATCCGTCTGGCTTTCGATCTTCATGACGATGGAGGCCACCCGGCCCACCGCGAAGGTGAACATGTCGAGATGGTTGTCCGCCAGAAGGTTGGAGCCGTCGTCATAGGAGGAGAACTCCACGGAACCTCCCCAGCTCTTGATGTCTTCCCAGCCCACGCCCCAGCCCTTTTCGAAGATGGAACGGATGATGAATTCCGAGGCCGTGCCGGGTTTGAGAGTGGCCATCCGGATGGGGAGCTTCTTTTCTATGATATCTCCCAGGGTGGTGATGCCGTGTTTCTCCGCATAGTCCTTCCGCATGATGAAGTAGGTGTACTGCCGGTAGAGGTTGGCGAAGTTCACCGCTCCCTCCACGGGCTTCTTGAACCCCTCTTCCCCCTTCTGGGCGGCTCCCAGAACGGAGGCCACGGAAAGGCCGAAATCTCCCTTGGCGCGGTCCGCATTCACGATGTTGCTCACCCCGCCGCCGGTGCCGCTGGTGGTCTGAAGCACGTTTTTGGTCCACATGTCCGCCAGGGCGCCTCCGAGGGCAAACCAGTTTCCTCCGGGAGGGCCTGCCATAAAGCGAAGATGCTCCGGCCAGTCGGTCTTGTCGTCTGTTGCTCCCGCCACGGACACGAAGCAGAGGGAGAGGAGAAGGGCCACTAAAAAGAGCGAAAATTTGCGCATAATATAACCTCCCAAGATAGAGTGTGAAACTTCTTTCGACGGTTCATTTTAGGAGATCCTTCCATGCTCTGTCAATGGTCCAACCAAGGCGCAACCCTAAAATCATCCGGGAAGCCAGAGTTCATGGGAGCCCGGAGTGTTTTATTGCTTAACGAATTGAAGGCAAATCGTAGGGGGTTACCTGATAGACGCAGTAGTTCACCCAGTTGGAGAAGAAGAGATTGCCGTGGCAGCGCCAGCGCACCAGGATCTCCCGGTCCGGGTCATCGTGGTCATAATAGTTTCGGGGCACCTCGATGGGGCTTCCCTGATTCCGATCCCGGAGATATTCCTCCTCCAGGGTGGTCTTGTCGTACTCGAAATGTCCCATCACGTAGATTTGGCGAAACTCCTGGGATGCCACGATATGGGGGCCCGCCTCGGGGGAGGACGCAAGAATCCGGAGATTTTCCTCCCTGGCGATATCTTCGGGATTCACCGTGGTATGTCGGGAGTGGGGAGCGTAGAACTCGTCGTCGAATCCCCGGAGAAGATTGGTGTACGGCACCTCCACCCGGTGGGGAAAGATGCCGAAGCATTTTTCCGAAAGCTGGCGCTTCTCGATGCCGTAGTGATGGTAGAGCCCCGCCTGGGCGGCCCAGCAGAGAAAGAGAGTGGAGGCGATATGTTTGTCCGCATAATCCATGATTTCTCGAAGCTCTTCCCAGTAGGCCACCTCCTCGAAGGGGCGCTGCTCCACCGGAGCTCCCGTGATGATGAGTCCGTCCAGCCCCTCTCGGGCAACTTCTTCGAAGGTGCGGTAAAAAGTGCTCATGTGATTTGCCGAGGTATTCGAGGGGGTGTAGCTGGCGGTGCGGATGAGCATGAGCTCCACCTGGAGGGGGGAGTTCGAAAGAAGCCGGGTAATCTGGGTTTCCGTGGAGATCTTCTTGGGCATGAGATTCAGGAGCCCTATGCGCAGGGCCCGGATATCCTGATGTACCGCCCGGTACTGGGACATGACGAAAACGTTTTCCTGCTGCAGCACCTCGTAGGCGGGGAGGTTGCGGGGCACGATAATGGGCATGGTTTCTTCTCCTTGAAATAATTTTTACTGAGGCGGAGGTTCAGCGCTCTTCGTGGCTTGAAAGGGCCTGATCCAGGTCTTCCAGAATGTCGTCGATATTTTCCAGTCCCACGGAGAGGCGGATCATCTCCGGACCGATGCCCCCTGCCTTGAGTTGTTCCTCCGAAAGCTGCCGGTGGGTGGTGCTGGCAGGGTGGAGCACCGAGGTGCGGAGATCTCCCACGTGAATCACCAGGGAGGCGAGGCGGAGTTTCCCCGTAAAGGCTTCCGCTGCGGAGCGGCCCCCCTGAATGCCGAAGGAGAGCACCCCTCCGGCGCCTCGGGGGAGAAAACGTGCCGCCCTGGAGTAATCCGGAGCGCTTTTCAAGCCGGGATAGTGAACCCAGGAAATCTTAGGGTGTCCTTCCAGAAAGGCGGCGGCACGAAGGGCGTTCTCGCAATGCCGGTCCATGCGCACGTGGAGGGTCTCCAGAGAATGATGGATCATAAAGGCGTTGAAGGGGCTCAGACAGACTCCGAGATCCCGGAGAAGGTGGGTCCGGGCCTTGGTGATGAAGGCTTTATTGCCGAAGTTTTTCCAGTAGGAAAGCCCATGATAGCTTGGGTCCGGATCCACGAGCTTGGGAAATTTGCCGTTGTTCCAGGGAAAGGAGCCTCCGTCCACCACGCATCCTCCCAGACTCGTGGCGTGACCGTCCATAAACTTGGTGGCCGAGTGGAGAACGATATGGGCTCCCAGCTCGAAGGGGCGGCAGAGGTAGGGAGTGGCCATGGTGTTGTCCACCACGAAGGGTACCTTCAGGGCCTGGGCGATGCGGGCAAATTTTTCGAAATCCAGAAGGTTCATGCCGGGGTTTCCCAGGGTTTCTCCGAAAACGCACCGTACCGATTCGGGAGCCGCTGCGAGAATTTCCTCTTCCGGTGCTTCGGGATCCACGAAACGCACGGAGATGCCGAACTGCCGAAAGGTGGATCCCAGAAGAGTTATGGTTCCTCCGTACATGGAGGAGCAGGCCAGAATGCTGTCTCCCGGACCGCAGAGGTTCAGCATGGCCAGGGTGGTAGCGGCCTGGCCCGAGGAGGTGCAGAGAGCTCCCGCTCCTCCTTCCAGGGTGTTGATTTTCTTCTCCAGAGCTTCCACGGTGGGGTTCGAAATGCGGGAGTACATGTGTCCTTCCTGCTCCAAATCGAAAAGCCCCGCCACGAAAGAGGGGTCGAAATAACGATAGGTGGTGCTTTGGGCAAGAGGAAGCACCTGGGGTTCTCCCTGGGAGGGGGTATATCCTCCGTGAATGCAGCGGCTTTCAATCTTCATTGCATCATCTCCTTGTTCGGCTGAGGTGTACCGTATTTTTGGAAGAAAAGCACCCTTTTCGGGGCCTTTTGAGTGTTGAAGAGCAGAATTATTTTTCCTGTTTCCGAGAGAGAGCACCTCCTTTTCTCCGAAAAACTTCGGGAAACGAAAAAGACCAGGCTCTTCCATAGTGCGAAGGAACCTGGTCTGAAACGGTCTCTTGTAACAATGTCGGATTGTGATATCAGGGGCGCACAACTCCGGGGCGTACCGTTTCAGACGGTACGCCGCACATGACAAAGCAGACTGCGAGGGCCGAAAAAATTTGGTAAAATCCCTCGAACCGCCGTGCCATACAAAAACCCCCTTTGCCGAATGTCGCTTTTTGGAGGAGAAAGCCCCTCCTTTTCTGCGGCATCCTACGCCGAATGAGGAATAATGTCAAGAAGGATTCTACCGTTTGTGACGGGGAAAACATACTGCCGCCCCGGACAGGGAAAAAGTTTTTCCTGAAAAAGCTTCCCCCGGAAGAGTTCTCCTTTTCCGGCAGTTACCGGCGAAAGATATTTTTCTGTCAAGAGACAGGGAAAATGTCACCCCTTTTTGGGGAAAACGGGACAGGGAAAATGTCATCCCTGTCCTTTACCATTTCATCATGCCAAACTTCCACAAAGATCGTTCTCCGTCTCTTTTCCAAAGGGCTCATGCCCAAGATTCGTTTTGTAGCTTTTTCTCCAGGGATGATCCGGAGAAGGTTTGTGGCCTGTAGTTTTCTTTTCCCGTTTCGGGGAAGGGGAGCATGTATTTTTTCCCTGTCCCGTTTAGGGGTGACATTATCACTGTCCCGTCACACGAAAGATATTTTTCTTGACGATCTTTGCATATCGTGATATAACCTTCAAAATTTCGGTATCCAAGGAGGCGGAGAGTATGCGGCATCACGTGGCGAGTTTCGTGTTTTCCGGCAGTTTCATGACCTCTCTGGTCTCCATCATGATTATTAAGCGCCCGGCTCCACCTCGTGGAACTGGCGCTTAACTGCGCTGTTCCGAAAAAACGAGGTCGGGGCCCCGAGAAAAGGGGTCCCGACTTTTTTTGTACCCGAAAATTCGGGAATTCCCGGGAGAAAAGCTCCCGTAAAAAAGTCCCCCAAGGAGGAAAGTACAAATGATGCCCTATCTTCACTGTGAAACCCCCGTGGTAGAATCCGTGCCTCTTCGTGAGTGTTCCGGGAAAAAAGTTTTTTTGAAAATGGAGTGCTTCCAGCATGCGGGATCGTATAAAATCCGGGGAATCGGAAGGCTCTGTCAGGAGAGCGTAGCCTCGGGGGATCGGCATCTTGTGGCTTCCTCCGGAGGAAATGCGGGGTACGCCGTGGCCTATGCGGGGCGGCTTCTCGGAGCCCGGGTGACCGTGGTAGTACCCGAAGCCACTCCGGAAGTGGCGTGTCAGCGCATTCGGGGAGAGGGCGCGGAGGTCATGGTGCACGGAGAGATTTGGGACGATGCCAACGACCTGGCCCTGGAGCTGTCTCGGGAGCCCGGGCGCCGCTATATCCCCCCCTTCGATCACGCCTCCATCTGGAGAGGGCATGCCACGTTGGTGGAAGAGCTGGTACGGCAGATGGAAAAGCCCGATGCGGTGGTGCTTTCCGTGGGGGGCGGAGGGCTTCTTTCGGGAGTGGTGGAGGGCCTTCATTCTCAGGGCTGGGAGGATGTTCCGGTGGTGGCGGTGGAAACCGAGGGAGCCGCTTCCTTTGGGGCTTCGGTTAGGGCGGATAGACTGGTGCGGCTGGAGAAAGTGAATACCATCGCCGCCACTCTGGGAGTTCGTCAGGTGGCCTCCCAGGCCCTCGAATGGTCCCGGAAACATCCCATCTATCCCCACGGAGTGAGCGATGCCGCAGCGGTACGGGCATGCCTGCGCTTTGCGGACGATCATCGGGTTCTGGTGGAACCCGCCTGCGGAGCCTCTCTTTCGGCCATCTATGACGGAACCCCTCTTCTCGATTTTGCAAGGTCCGTCCTCGTGGTGGTCTGCGGGGGCACCGGGGTGAGCAGAGAAACTCTTTCCTGCTGGGAACGCCAGCTGGCGAGCTGAAAGGGAAAGACGCCGAAGCAAGATCCAAAGATCCCCTGCCGGGCATGGTGTGGAGGTATGTGGAATCCTGCGGGCAAATGACGGATTTTTCGCAAGAATATTTCCTTCGGAAAGCCCGGTTCGGTCTTCGGCTAGGAGTCCTCGCCCTTGAGAAAGGGAGTTTCTTCCAGTCCCCGAAGCACTTCCTCCAAGGCATGGCAGAATTTTTCGATAAGCCGCTCCCGGTTTTCGGGATTTTCTTCTCCCTGTCGGAGGTATTTCACCAGGTTCGAGGCGTGCTGAGAGATGCGGAGAGCTCCGATGTTGGCGCTGGCTCCCTTGATGGCGTGAACCAGGTGGAAAAGAGGCGATTCCGTTCCGGCCTTCTCGAAATCCTGCATTCTTTCTATCTGACGGGGAACCTCGGCGAATTCCTCTCGGAAGATCTGCAGAAGGGTCCGGTAGAGCTCCGGATCTTCCTCGGCGATGGCAAGTCCCCGGGAGACGGAAATGCCCGGAAGGGGAGGAACCTTTTCTGAGGGAACCGGAGGGAGAGCCTGATGGGGCGTTTCCGGAAGCGAAGGCCCAGGCCCCTCTTCCCGGAAAATCCAGTGCCTCAGAGTGCGATATAGCTCCGCGGGATTGATGGGTTTGGTGAGATGATCGTTCATTCCCGCCTCCAGGCTCTTTTCGTAATCCGAAGAGAGGGCGTGGGCTGTCATGGCGAGAATCGGAAGAGAGGAAGCTCCCGGCTTCTCCTTCCCTCGAATGATTCGGGTGGCCTGGAGGCCGTCCATGACGGGCATCTGTATATCCATGAGAACCGCGTGGAACCTTTCTTCCTCCACCCGTTTTACCGCCTCTTCTCCGTTGGAAGCCAGAGAAACCGCCACCTGTCGTTTCTCCAGAAGCTCCCGGAGAAGATGTTGATTCATGGGATTGTCCTCCACCACGAGAACCCTGCACCCCCGAAGATCGGGGAGCCCTTCCGGGGTCTTTTTCCGGGAGAGTCCATATTCCTCGAAGAAATTTCCGTATCCCAAGATATTCCCCAGTTTTTCCAAAAGTTCCCCCGGAATCAGAGGCCTTTCCAGGAGGATCAGATTCGTTTTCTTCTCGAGATTTTTTCTGCTCCCCAGATTTTTTCTGCTGTCTATGAAGAGTATGGGCGTTTCCGGAGCATATTCCTCCGCAAGCCCTATGCAGCGGGAGAACCAACCTTCCCGGAATCGCTCTTCCAGGACAATGGCCCCCCAGTTTTTTTCTTCCAGAGCTTTTGCAAGCTTTTTTTCGGTGTCCGCGCTGCACACGTCATATCCCGAAACCTCGAGATATCGGGCAAAACGCCGGCAGCTCCGCATGTCTTCGGAAGCCAGAAGGATTTTCTCGCGGTTTTCCCGGGGAAGCTGGAAGGCTCGGTACAGGGTTTGCCCGGTTTCCTCTCGATTGAAGGGGAGGTCCATGGTAAAGGTGGTTCCCTTGCCGGGGGTGCTGGCGACCTTGATGGATCCTCCCATGAGATGTACCAGTCCTCGGGATATGGTGAGCCCCAGCCCGGTGCCTCCGTACTTGCGGGTAATGGATCCGTCCGCCTGGGCAAAGGCATGGAAGAGTTTCTGCTGGTGCTCCCGGGGAATGCCGATTCCCGTATCCGACACCGCGATCCGGAGAAGGAGGGTCTGCCCCTCTTCCCGCAGGGTCTGGGCGGAAAGGAGGATGTACCCCTCGTGAGTGAACTTCACCGCATTGCTCAGAAGATTGTTCAGAATTTGAAGAAGCCGCATGGGATCTCCCCGAAGGTTTTCGGGAATTCGGGGATCCAGATGCACCTCGATGAAGAGATTTTTTTCCTCCGCCAGTCCGTGGAGCATGGTGGCGGCATTTGACAGGATCTCCTCGATGTTCAGAGGGAGGTCTTCGAGGGCCATCTGCTGCGCCTCGATTTTGGACAAATCCAGGATGTTGTTGATGGTGGTTATGAGGAGCTGCCCCGCCCGATGGATGTTCATCACGTAATCCTTCTGCCTGGAGGATATGTCCGTGTCCAGAAGAAGATGGGCCATGCCGATCATCACGTGCAGGGGTGTGCGTATCTCGTGGCTCATGTTGGCCAGGAATTCGCTTTTTGCCTGGTTTGCCTTTTCCGCGCCGTCCCGGGCTTTTTCGAGCTGTTTCTGCATCTCTTTGAGGGGGGAGATGTCCCGGGACTCTCCCACCAGGGCGTAGGGATATCCTTTCTCGTCCAGAAGAGGGGTTTTCGTGGTGAGGTAGGTATGGAGCGATCCGTCTCCGTGGAGAATGAGATGTTCCAGCTTTATGGATACCAGTTTCGTAAAGGCTTCTTCATCCTCTTCGAGGGCGCAGGGGTTGGGTATGGGTTTCGTCTCCCAGATCTCCTCGTTGGTTCTGCCGATAACCTCCTCCCGGGAGACTCCCAGTTCTCTCTGAAAGCTGCGGTTTGCCTGGAGGTATTTTCCGTTCCTGTTCTTGACGAAGATTACCGTCTCCAGGTTATCGAGAATCGTGAGGAGCCATTCCCGGGAACGCCGGAGCTCTTCCTCCATGTGTACCCGTTCGGAGAGATCCCGGACGATGCCGAGAACGCATTCCCTGCCTCCGTAGGTGAAAAGGTTGATGGATATTTGGGCGGGGAAGGGGGTGCGGTCTTTACGGCAATGTATCCATTCTCCCGAATAGCCTCCCCGGTGGCGTACCCCATGCATCAGCTCCCGGAGAGCCTCCTGAAGAGGCCGGGTATCTTTCTGAAGAGGGGCGGAAAGATGGGCGGGCCCGGTGCGGCGAAGTTCCTCAAAAGACGAGAGTTCGAACATTTCCAGGGCTGCGGGGTTTCCTTCGAGAAAAAGTCCGCTCTCCATATCTGCGATAAGAATGGCATCTCTGGAGGATTCGAAGAGATTCCGGTAGTTTTCCTCCCGCTCCTGAAGATCTATCCGCATCCGCTTCTGGTCCGTTATGTCTTCGAAAACTCCGAGTACCCCCTGGATATTGCCGTCCGCATCCTTCAGAGGCACTTTGGTGATCCATATCCATCTGGGAGAGGACTCATCATCCAGAACGATCTGGCGTTCTCTCGTAATAATGGCGCGTTTCTCTCCGAGAAGAAGGGCGTCTTCCTCTTGAAAGAGAGGGGCGTTCTTTTTCCAGGGCATGGAAAAGTCCGTTTTCCCCAGGAGATTTTTATGAGAGTGGGTTTTCGAAGTCCGGAGAAACGCCGCATTTCCCCCAAGATAACGGGAGTCGATGTCTTTCCAGAAAATGCAGATGGGAACGCTCTCCATCACCGTCCGGAGCATTTGATGAGCCTTCTGGCTCTCCTCCTCCACCTGTTTCCGTTCCGTAATATCCTGGATATATCCGGTAATCCGGGGAATTCCCTCGGGGGAGAGTTCTCGCTTTCCATGGACGATCATCCATCGAAGCCCCTTGTAGGGGTTGAGTATCCGAAACTCTTCCAGCAGAAGGGAGGTATTTCCCCGAAGAACCTCCCGGTAAGCTCGTATCACCCGGTGGGCATCCTTTTCCCAGAGGCGTTCCTTGAAAAGATAGAGAATATTTGCGGGTTTCTCGGGAAATCCCAGGAGAGGATAGACGGAAGAGCTTGCCCGGGGAGGAGAGCCGTCCAGGGAAATCTCGAAAAGTCCCAGGCTGCCTGCACTCGCCGCCAGGGAGAGGGCTTCTTCGCTTCGAGTGAGTTCCGTCTCCGCTCTCTGGCGTCGGAGTATTTCCCGGGAAAGCCGACGGTTCCAGATCAAGGTTCCTCCAAACAGCAGCAGTACGATAAGTCCTCCTCCGCCTATCCAGGGAAGGGATCGTTTCCAGGGAGAAGGACTCTCCACGGGAAGGTTGATCCAACGCTCCAGAATCATTTCCCGAGTGAGGGGAGAGAGGGATTGGAGAAAACGATCGATCAGGGGGAGCAGCGGAGCCAGATCTTTCCGGAGAGCTATGGAGGGCTCTGCGGAGTAGGGAGTTTCGAAGGCCGAGGTGATGTCCGCGTAGCGTTTCATTTTGCGAAAATACTGGTAGGCTCCTCGATTGAGAAATCCGTATGCCACCTCTTTCGTACGGATTCCCTCCAGCACTCCCTGGGGAGAGTCGTAAAGGCGGAAGGAGAGCCCCGGATAGGCTCGGGAGAGAAGCTCCACCGCCCAGGAAGAATCCTGGATGCCCAGAGGCGTGTTCTGGATGTCGTGAAAATCCTTGATGAAGGGACTTTCCACATGCCCCACCACCAAAGTGCTCAGGCTGACATAGGGGAGAGAAAAGAGAAGGTAGCCTTCCCGTTCGGGGCTTCTGTTGGCGGCGGTAAGCATATCCACGCCACCTCTTCGGGCGGCTTCCATGGTTTTTTCCCAACTCGGGAAGTACACCGGTCGGATGTCGATACTCAGTGTTTTTCGAAGAAGGTCTACATAGCTTGCACTTATGCCGTTATGAAGGCCCTGTTTATCCAGGAACTCGATGGGAGGCCAGGCGGGATCCACTCCCAGGGAGAGGGGAGGAAGCTGGGCAAGCCAGGCTTTTTCCTCTTCGGTGAGAAAAAAGCCCGCCGAAGGTTCTGATGGTGCTTCGGGAGGGATGTTTCGAGAATTCTCCGTGCCGGAGATCCCTCGAGAGGCGAGGGGGAGGGCCAAAAGAAACGAGGCAGAACAAAAGGCAAGGAGGAATATCTTTGCGAATCCTCCTGGACTTGGCCCATTTATGAGGAACATGAAGAAGGTTCGGGCGGTTCTTTTCATGGATTCCTCCGCGTAAAGGACGGTGTCTGGTTACAAACGAACAACGGGCTGCAATGAAAAATCAGGCCAAAGGTCTGTTCTCCTCATGGGTTTTTCGTACGTACTATAGTAATCTAAAGTTCCGGTTTTGTCGAAAAACCGTGGAGAAAAAAACAAAAAAAACCTGCAAAACCAAAGAAATTAAAGAATTTTCCCCGTTGCTTTCGGGGACTTTCGGATCCATCCTTATCCGCATGTTTCCGAGGAGGCCAAGAAAAAGGAGCCCCTCTTGAGAGAGGGGCTCCGGATATGCAACGGGTTGTTGTGAAGAAACCCGGAAGGTGCTTAGCTGCTTCGGTTATTTTGCCGAGTAGGCTCCCCAGGCTGCGGGAAGCTCGGTTCCCAGGCGACGGGAAAGGTTGGAAAGAATCCAGCAGAGCTCTGCGGAAACTCCCCGGGGGGGAAGGCTGCGCTTCTGTTCCACCTGTTCTCCCGAAAGAGCGGTGATGGTGCCGTCCCGCTCCATCCAGTTCGCCAGGGGAAGCTGGTATGCCGCATAGTCCTCTCCCGCCTTGGGAGTGATGACCACGCAGAGATCCAGAGCCTTGCAGTCCGCCGGAGTGAGTCCCACCGAGGCGGGATCCAGATTGACCAGCACCAGTCCCTTAAGGGATTTGGATTTCACCGAGGCTACGATGTCCGCCACAGAAGCGGTCACCGCCTTGGCGGCTCCTCCGAGATTGGAGCCTTCGTAGAGAGGAATCAGCCGTTTCTGGTTGATTTGCCCCAGAAGTTTCGCCAAGGTTGCGCTCTTTTCCGGGCACGCTCCTGCAAGGCTTCCCAGAAGGGCCAGAGCCTTTCTGGCACCGCCGAAGGCCTTGGCGGCCTCCTCCAGGCATTCCCGGCTCACTCCGGTGCGCTCCGCCACCGAGGCGGCGGTGTAGCTCTTCAGTTCTTCGGGTACTTCCTTGCCCGCTGCGGCGAGGGTCAGAGCGGCGAAGCCCTTCAGAAGATCCGTCATGGATCCCTCCCGGGGCTGCAGGGAGATGGCCTCTCCCCGTTCGAGCATTCCCGGTTTGCCTCCCAGGAAGATCATCCGGGTTTTCTTGTTCCGCATTCCCCGGCGAAGCAGAGAGACCAGGGCGGGCTGTTTGGCATCCAGGTCCGCCTCCACAAGAAGCACCGCATCCGCTTCCTGAAGATCCCCATAGGTGGCGCCGGTTTCAAGGCTTCCGAAAACTTCCGTCATGGCCTTTCGGGTAGGTGCGAAGGCATCCGTTCCGGCCACCGCGAAGGGAGCTTCGAGGACATCCCCCGCAAAACGTTTCAGGGCGAGATACTCCTCGTTGCTCAGAGCGTCTCCCGCGATAATTCCAGCCTTGCCGGCCTTTCCAAGGGCATCTTTCAGCGAGTCCAGAGCCTTGTTCCAGGGAAGTTCCGCTCCCTTCACCAGGGGGGCCTCCAGGCGGTTTTCCAGGAGAGGGGCAAAGTCGAAGCGTCCCTTGGCGCAGGTTATGCCGCTGGTTACCGAAGCGGGGTTGTCGAGATCCGAGGTGATCCGGACGATCCGGGATTTTGCCGTATCCAGGTTGAGGTCGATCTGGCACCCCACGGAACACTGACCGCATGCGGTGGGAACCACGTTGGGCACCTCCGAATGGGGCCACCGGGGAGCCCGTTTTTCCAGCAGAGCTCCCACGGGGCAGAGCTGGACGCAGAGCCCGCACTGGGTGCATTCCGAAGCCTCGATACCGTTCCAGTAGGGGGTGTCCACGTTGGCCGCAAAGCCCCGCTTGGTAAAGTCGATGGCGTGGAATCCCGCCAGCTCGTTGCACGCCCGGATGCAGCGCCCGCAGAGAATGCACTTGTCCATGTTGCGAACGTAGTATTCGTTGACCTCTTCCACGCCCTTGAGATGTTCTCCCGCCACACGGTCGGGGTTTACCTCGTAGTCGATGGCGTACTTGCGCAGCTTGCACTCGAAGAGATCCGGGCAGCCGCACTCCATGCAGCGCTCGGCATCTTTGAGAGTCTGTTCGTGGGTAAGGCCGTGGTTGTACTCCTCGAAAATCTTCGCCTGCTGCATCCGAACTTCCGGAGCATCGTGATGGGCGAACTGGCGCTCGGTCTTTTCCTTATCCGCAAAATCCTCCGCGGTAAGATCCTTCTGCACCACGTCATACTCGAAGGGTGCCTTGGGAGTTCCCTTGGTGATGTAGTGATGGGCGGATTCCGCAGCCCAGTGGCCCGTGCCGATGGCGGCGATGGCGATATCCGGGCCGGTCTTCTGATCTCCCGCCACGAAAACTCCCGGCAGGGGAGTGGCGTAATGCTCGTCGGAGACCATCCGTTTTCCGTCCAGAACTTCCTTGGGAAGTCCTGCGGGATCAAGCTGCTGCCCGATGGCGGCGATCACCTGGTCTACTTCGAGGACGAAGGTTTCTCCCGTGGCGACGGGGCGGCGCCGTCCCGAAGCATCGGGCTCGCCGAGCTCCATCTTTTCGCAGATCATGCGCTCCACCTTGCCGGAGCCCTCCACAGCCTGGGGAGCCGCCAGGAAGACGAATTCGACACCTTCCTCCATGGCCTCTTCCACTTCGATGGGCTCTGCGGGCATTTCCGCCCGGGTCCGCCGGTAGACCACCGTGACCTTCTCGGCGCCGAGGCGCTTGGCGCAGCGGCAGGCATCCATGGCGGTATTGCCGCCTCCTACCACTGCTACGGATTTGCCCACCGCAACGTCTTCGTGGCGGTTCACCTTGTACAGGAAGTCGATGCCTCCCACCACGCCGGGAAGCTCTTCGCCGGGAGCCCGGAGAGGAGAGGATTTCCAGCAGCCCATGGCGAGAATCACCGCATCGTACTTTTCCCGGAGTTCTTCCATGTGGATATCCTTGCCGAGAGCCGTGTTGGGGAAAGCCTGTATGCCATGATCGAGAACCCAATCGATCTCGTTCTGGAGAATCTGCTGGGGAAGCCGGTAGTCCGGAATGCCGTAACGCATCATGCCGCCGAAGAAGGGCTCTTTGTCGAAGAGATCCACCGCATATCCCTTGAGACGCAGGTAGTAGGCTGCGGAAATTCCCGCGGGACCGCCGCCTACCACAGCCACGGAACGGCCGTTTTCTTCGATGGCGGGAACGGGGCCAAGGTCTCCCTTATCCATGCAGTAATCCCCGATGAAGCGCTTTATTTCCCGGATGGAGACGGGTTCGTCATCCACCAGGTTGCGCCGGCACTTTTCCTGGCAGGGGGCGGGGCAGATCCGGCCGATGCAGGTGGGAAGAGCCATGTTCCTGTGAAGTACGTCCAGGGCTTCTTCGAATTTCCCCTGGGCCGCCAGATTTACGTATCCCTGCACATCTCCCCGGGCGGGGCAGGCGAGGGTACAGGGGGGACGGCAGTCTCCCACGTGGTCCGAAAGGAGCAGCTCCAATCCGAGTTTACGGGTTTTGCGAACCCGGTCGGTGTCGGTCTTTACGATCATGCCGGGATTGATGGTGGTGGCGCAGGCCCGGGCGAGGGCTTTGGCGCCCTGGATCTCCACCAGGCAGATGGAGCATCCTCCGTACATGGAGATGTGGGGATCGTAGCAGAGAGCGGGAATTTCCACACCGCACTCGGCGCAGAGGTCCAGGAGGCGCTGTCCCGGATATCCGTATACCTCCCGGCCGTTAAGCGTGATTTTAATGGTTCGTTCTTTCTGGGCCATTATATACAAGCCTCCTATTCTACGGAAATTGCTTTTACGGGGCAGGCGGCGATACACTGGCCGCAACGGACACAAACGTCATCGTCGATAACGTGGGCTTTCTTGAGTTCCCCGCTGATGGCGCCCACAGGACAGGCCTTGGCGCATTTGGTGCAGCCGATGCACTTCTGGGCATCCACCATGTAGTGAATGAGGGTGGTACAGGCCTTGGCAGGGCATTTCTGCTCCCGGATATGAGCCTCATACTCGTGCCGGAAGTACTTGATAGTGGTCTGTACGGGGTTGGGAGCGGTCTGTCCCAGGCCGCAGAGGGAGCCGTCCTTGATCTGCACGCAGATTTCTTCGAGAAGATCCAGGTCGCTCTCCTTGCCCTTTCCTTCGGTGATCCGGGTAAGGGTCTCCAGCATGCGTTTGGTGCCGATACGGCAGAAGGGGCACTTGCCGCAGGATTCGTTCTGGGTGAAATTGAGGAAGAACTTGGCCACGTCCACGATACAGGTGGTTTCGTCCATGACGATCATACCGCCGGATCCCATGATGGCTCCCGTGGCGTTGATGGACTCGTAATCCACCGGGGTGTCCAGGAGGGACTCGGGGAGACAGCCTCCCGAGGGGCCTCCCATCTGCACCGCCTTGAAGGCCTTGCCTCCGGGGATGCCGCCGCCCACGTCGAAAATGACCTCCCGCAGGGGCATTCCCATGGGAACCTCCACGAGGCCGCCCTTGGTGATCTTGCCCGCCAGGGCGAAGACCTTGGTGCCCCGGCTGCGGCCGATGCCGTATTTGTTGAAGGCTTCGGCTCCGTGGTTGATGATCCAGGCGATATTTGCCAGGGTTTCCACGTTGTTGATATTCGTGGGTTTGCCGAAAACGCCGCTGTTCGCGGGGAAGGGCGGGCGGGGACGGGGCATGCCGCGCTGGCCTTCGATGGAGGCCATGAGGGCGGTTTCCTCGCCGCACACGAAGGCGCCGGCTCCCTCCTTGATGTAGATGTCGAAGGAGAAGTTCGTGCCCAGAATGTTCTTGCCCAGGAAGCCCCGTTCTCTCGCCTGATCCAGAGCGATGTTCAGGTGCTTGATGGCCAGGGGGTATTCCGCCCGGCAGTAGATGACTCCCTGGTCCGCTCCGATGGCGTAGCCGCAGATGGCCATGCCTTCGATAATGCTGTGGGGGTCTCCCTCCAGCACCGAGCGGTCCATGAAGGCTCCGGGGTCGCCCTCGTCGGCGTTGCAGACCACGTACTTATGCTCTCCCTTGGAAGCGGCGGCGAACTTCCACTTGAGTCCCGTGGGGAAGCCCGCTCCGCCGCGGCCTCGAAGGCCGCTATCGAGAACGGTCTTGATAACCTCTTCCCGGGTCATGGAGGTGGTGGCCTTTTTCAGCCCCTCGTATCCGTCATGTTCGATATATTCGTCGATCTTCACGGGGTCGATGATGCCGCAGTTGCGCAGTACGATGCGAACCTGCTTGCCCAGCATGGCGTTCTCCGGGGCATCCCCGATATTGCTGAAAATGATATGGTTTTCGAGGGGAGACTGTTTTCCCAGGTCTTCCTCCACGATCTTCTCGGCTATCTCCGGAGTCACTTCTCCGTAGATGACCCGCTTGCCTTCCCGGTCGATCTCCACGAGAGGCTCGTGGAAACAGAGGCCGATGCAGCCCACTTCGCGAAGCTCCACATCTTTCCGGTCCTTCAGGAGGGTCTGGAGACGTTCCAGTACCGGGCGGGCTCCCGCAGCGATACCGCAGCTCGCCATACCTACCTTAACGATTGTCTTTTGCATGGGCGGCTACCTTCCTTCCTCTTCTTTGCGGTATTTCTCGAGAATGCTGACCGCACTTTCCGGGGTAAGCTTTCCGTGCACCTCGTCTCCCACCATCATGACCGGGGCGAGGCTGCAGCATCCCAGGCAGGCCACGTACTGGAGCGTAAACATACCGTCTTCGGTGGTCTTTCCCTCGGGGATGCCGAGATAACGCTGAATCTGGGCTCCCACCAGGGCGGAACCCTGAACGTGACAGGCGGTACCCCGGCAAAGCCGGATAACGTACTTTCCCTCAGGCTCGAGACGGAACATGGAGTAAAAAGTGGCCACTCCGAAAAGCTCCGCACTCGGCATATCCAAGGCCTTGGCCACGAAATTCAGGGCATCTTCGGGAAGATACCCGAAACTCTTCTGAACCTCTGCCAGAAGAGGAATGGTAGCCCCCTTCTTGCCGCGGTACTTCTCCACCACCGGCGTAAGTCTGGAAGCGAGATCCTGCTCCGCCGTAGCACAACATGTGCACTGTGTCATTTTCCGCAATCCCTCCCACGTTGATATCTACGGAATTTCCCCGGGTTCCACTATGGAATCCGGGAAAGGTTCCTCTCAATATTATAGGTAAAATAGTCCCTTTTTGGCTGACTATTATGCTCTTGATCAAAAAAAAGGTCAACTCGGGGAGGGGCGGTAAAGATTGAGTGGCCATGGAACGGAGGCGGGGGAAAAATAAACAGCCTGAAAAAAAGGTCATTCTTTGGGAAGGAGGATTCTGGGAAAAAAGATCCTCCGTAAAAAGAAAAGTTTTCCTGCTTTCTCTCGAAAAGAAAAGTGAAAACTTCCGTGAGGCCGGAGAAAATGAGGGATAGCACGTGATTTTTCAAATTTTCCTATCAAAACTGTACAAATAAGCACAAATTTTTTTTGAGAAAAGGAGGGGGCGAGTTATTGAAAGCTAACTTCAAAAAATAAACCGTAAAAAGCCTTTAGTTTCTTTTACGCCATAATTTTAGAAAAAAGTTCTTATGGAGTAAAATTTTCGGAACATATAGAATTCTGGTCCTTCCGCAGTTTCAGAGAATTTTCAGACCTCGCCCCAGGTTTTTTCGAAAATATGGATGTAAATCTTCATGAAAAAAGATTTTCTCCACTATCAAGGCGATTTATCGAAAGAACCCCTTCTCAGCAGATAGAGAAGGGGTTCCGAAAAGGGGGAAAGAAAAACCTGTGAGTTATTGCCTGGCGAGAAAGGGGTAGGAAAAATGTCGCGGAGGATCGAAACATTCCTTGATCACCCTCATGGAAACCCATCGCATGAGATGGTGAGATGATCCCACCTTGTCGTTGGTTCCCGAGGCCCGGCTCCCTCCGAAGGGCTGATGAGCCACCATGGAACCCGTAGTTTTGTCGTTCACGTAGAAATTCCCTGCCGCATGGCGCAGAATTTGCAGGGCTTTCTGAACGGCGGTTCTGTCGCTGGCGAAGACCGATCCCGTAAGTCCATAGGGAGAGGTGCTGTCGCAAAGGTGGAGGGTTTCCTCATATTTTTCGGGATCGTAGAGATACACCGTAAGAACCGGGCCGAAGATCTCTTCTTCCATGAGGCGGAATTTGGGGTTTGTCGTAAGGATCACCGTGGGTTCTACGAAAAAGCCTTTGGTGTCGTCGCATGCTCCTCCGAAGACGATGGTGGCCTCGTCGCTTTTCTTCGCATATTCCAGACAAGAGGAGATGTTTTCGAAGGAAGGCCGGTCGATAACGGCGCCCATGAAGTTCTCGAAATTCTCCACATCCCCGACCTTGATGTCTTTCATCTGGTTCGCAAGTTCGTTTCTCAGATCTTCCCATAGCGTGCGGGGAATGTAGGCTCGGGAGGTGGCGGAACATTTTTGTCCCTGGTATTCGAAGGCTCCCCGGATAAGGGCGGTGGCGAGGCTGGGGATATCGGCGGAAGCGTGGGCTACCACGAAATCCTTACCTCCGGTTTCTCCGGCTATCCTGGGGTACGAACGATAGCTTCCGATACGATTGCCGATGGCACTCCAGATGTTGTTGAAGGCCCGATTGGAACCCGTGAAATTGACTCCCCCCAAAGTGGGTTGAGAGAGAACCGCCTCGCCGAGAACCTGAGAATCTCCGGGAACGAAGTTGATCACCCCTTCGGGAAGTCCCGCTTCCATAAAGAGGCGCATTACCTGATAGGCGGAATGTACCGCCGTGGAGGCGGGTTTCCAAAGCACCGTATTTCCCATGAGAGCCGGAGCGGAGGAGAGATTGCCTCCTATGGCGGTGAAATTGAAGGGAGTTACGGCGAAGACGAAGCCTTCCAGGGGGCGATAGTCCATAAAATTCCAGGTGGCATCGGCCTTTTCCGGTTGATCGAGATACATCTGCTGCATGTTGTAAATGTTAAAACGAAGAAAATCCGCCAACTCGCAGACCGCATCGATTTCCGCCTGATGGACGGTCTTGCTCTGACAAAGCATGGTGGATGCGTTCAGCCGAAAACGATCTCTTCGGGAAATTCTCTCCGCCACCTTGAAGAAAATGGAAGCCCGTTGTTCCCATGGCGTGGCGGACCAGCTTTTCCATGCCGCATCTGCGGCTTTCACAGCTTTTTCGATTTCCTTTGGCCCGGCTTTGTGATATCGGGCGATGACTTTCTGGTGGTCGTGAGGAATACGAATCATTCCCAGATTGCCCGTACGGATTTCCTTGCCTCCGATGATGAGAGGAATTTCAACGTCTTCCTGCCGCATGGAGATCAGGTTTTCCCGGAGCTCCTCGCGCTCTTCACT
Source organism: uncultured Synergistaceae bacterium (assembly GCA_964545875.1). Classification (GTDB taxonomy): domain Bacteria; phylum Synergistota; class Synergistia; order Synergistales; family Aminiphilaceae; genus DAIPKP01. The sequence goes on along the minus strand of CAZJHH010000006.1, from coordinate 75,516 downwards.
ATGGGGGGCGTATTCCAGTACCGGTTCATTGTGCGGCTTGGGAAATGAAAAAACGGAATTCATCATGATACATGCCTCCTTAACTCATTGCTGAAAAGTTATCGGGTTCCGTGGCCCGTATAATATGCAATGCAGTTGCATATTATACATAAAATTCGTATTCTGTCCACTCCCGTTTGTCCATATAAAAAGCCCCTTTCTCCGCAAGATACGAGAGAAAGGGGCTCGGGCATTTCTTTTCACGCAAGGTTTTTAACGATGCGGAAGAGTTCAGTCCATGAGTTTCCGGGCCTCCAGGTAGTAGCGTTTTTCCACGGCCTCGCCGATGGAGAAGGTTTTTCGGGGGTAAACCTGTTCCGCCAAAATTCGGGAGAAGAAAACGCCTTTATCCACCGGAGGAAGAATAAATCCCATGTTGCTGTCCTTCAGGCAGAGTTCGGTGACGGAATCCTCCCCGTGGATGTAGTCGATGGAAACGTCCTGATGCTGTTCCAGATAAAGATCCAGAACTTCCTGAAGCAGTTCCACCGTGAGTTTCGAATCCTCGGAAAAGAACCGCAGTTTGCCGCGCTTGTTCCCCAGGATAAAGCCCAGAGTGTGGGTTCCTTCCCGGAAGGGCTCCGCCTCGGGAGCTCCGTATTCCGCCTCGGTTCCAAGCTGGTTGGCCAGAAATTGAAAGAGATGATCCCCGTCCACGTCGAAGAGCACCCGGTGAATCGGATGGAAGACCACGCCCGGATCGAAGATGTTTTCCACCTCCACCAGAGCATACCTGGCAGGGGAGTTCTCGGGAGCTCCTGCGGCCTTTTTCTCCTCCCAGAGCTGTTTTGCCGCCGCCAGGGAGTGGTTGCCGTCTCCCACCGCGAAGAGCAGATCTTCCTGAATCAGTTTTTCCAGGGCCTCCAGTACCGGAAGAAGCCTTTCTTCCGGTACGTGCCATCCCCGAAGGGTTCCGCCTCCCTGCATGAGCTCGAAGCCATAGACTTCGTCCAGGTTTTCCCGGTTTTCGTAGAGAGGTTCGATAAGGGTTTTGCCGGGATCGTTCACCAGAAAAAGAATGTGGGGGAGATCCAGGCAGGCTCCCCGGCGGATGTCCATCCGGGGAGGAAGCCGGCGGAGAATGGTTCCCTCGGTGGGGCGGATGAGAGCCCGGCTTCCTTCGTTGAAACTGTAGCGTTCCAGATCTACCGCCAGAAGAAGCCCCTTCCGGGAGGCTACGTGGGGGGTGGTGCGTTCCACCAGGATAAACCCCGGAGGAAGGGGAGTGAGGACATCCTTTTCCAGGTATTCCTTCATGGTTCCGTTGATGGCGGCTATGCGCTCTTCCGTATCTCCGTTTTCGAGATAGGCTTCGGGAAGAATGAGCCGGAGTGTGGAGGGGGCATCTCCTACGATTTCTTCTACCTTGTCCCAGTATTCCCGTTCTGAAGAGAATTGGTCACAGGCCACCACGGACCAGACGGGAAACATCTCGTCCTTTTGGGGAAGCAACACCGAGGGTATGGAAATGCCCAGGAAAGAGCACTTTTCCTGAAGATTGCTCATCATGTCCCTCCTTATCCGTTTTTACGGGCAAATTCGTTCATGAATTCCCCCAGGGCCCTGGCTCCTTCCAGAGGCATGGCATTGTAGAGGGATGCCCGGCATCCTCCCACGCTCCGGTGCCCCTTGAGCCCCAGAAATCCTTCTTCCGTAGCCTGGCTGATGAAACGTTTTTCCAGATCCTCCGAGGGGAGCCGGAAGACCAGGTTCATGAGAGAACGGACATCCTTGTCCACGGGGCATCGATAGAATCCTCCGCTGGTGTCGATGGCCTTGTAGACTTCCGCGGCTTTGGCGGCATTATGTTCTTCCATGGCTTTCATGCCTCCCAAGCGTTTCATCCGTTCCAGCACCAGCTGGATAACCCAGATGGCAAAGACCGGAGGGGTGTTGTAGAGGGAGTTCTTATCTGCGTGGGTGCGGTAGTCGAGATAGGCCGTGAGAGTATCCGGGCATCGTCTCAGCATGTCATCCCGGAGGATGGCCACCGTAACGCCTGCGGGGCCGAGATTCTTCTGAGCGCCTCCGTAGATGAGGGCAAACTTTTCCACCGGTACTGCCCGGCTCAGGAGGTCGCTGGACATATCGCAGATAAGGGGTACCGATCCCGTATGGGGCCACTCTTTCCACTGAATTCCTCCGATGGTTTCATTGGAGGTGAGGTGAAGATATGCTGCGTTGGGATCCGTTTCGAGGGAAGAGGCTTTGGGGAGGGTGGAGTAGTTCGTTTCGGCTCCGTCAAAGATCACCCGTACCTTGCCGACTTTCTTGGCATCGTTGTAGGCTTTTTTGGCCCAGGATCCGGAAAGGGTGAAATCACAGGTTTGATCGGGGCCCAGGAAGTTCAGGGGTACCATGGAAAACTGAAGCGTGGCTCCTCCTCCTAGAAAGAGGACGGAATAGTTTTCGGGAATTGCAAAAATTTCTTTGAAAAGTTCCACTGCCCGATTGTGTACGTGATCGTACATGGAGCTGCGGTGGCTCGTTTCGATCATGGAAACTCCCTGACCTTCGAAATCCACGAACTCCCGCTGGACAATTTCGAGAACCTCCAGGGGCAGGGTGGACGGCCCCGCATAAAAGTTATATTTTCTGCTCACAACAATCCCTCCTTGACATGGTTTTCCAGAATGGCCACAATCTCATCTCCGATGCGCAGCATATTCTCCTCGGAACTTGCCCCGATATGAGGCGCCATAAGCACTCGGGGAGCTCCGAGGAGGGGGTAGTCTTCGGGCGGAGGGTCCGTGGGCCATACGTCGGTACAATACCAGCTAATTCTACCCTTTTCCAGAGCGGATAGTACCGCCTGGGGATCTACGATGTCTCCCCGAGCGGTATTTATCAGCACCGCCCCAGGTTTCATCATGGCGATGGTCTCCTCCCGGATCATTCCCCGGGTCTCTTCCGTAAGAGGGAGATGGAGAGAGACGTAGTCCGCCCGGGAAAGAACGTGCCGCATATCCGAAAATACTTCCCCCGCTTCGCTCGGTTTTCCCGATTTTCGATATCCTACCACGGTCATGCCGAAGGCCTTGGCCCGAGACGCCACCTCTTCGGCGATATTGCCCATTCCAAGAAGCCCTAAAGTCTTTCCGTAAAGCTCCGTGCGCCGCAGTTCCTTTTTTGCCCATCTTCCCTCCGACATGGTTTGATGGGCTTCCACAAGACGTGTAGGAACCGCCAGCATAAGGGCGAAAGCCAATTCTGCCACGGCGATGCCAGAAGCCTTGGGAGTATTGAACACTCGAATCTTTCGTTCGTTTGCCGCTTGCAGATCCACGTTATCCAGCCCTACGCCACCCCGGATGATGAGCTTCAGATTCGGAGCTTTTTCCAGAAATTCCCGGGTGCATTTGGTTTTGCTCCGAACGAGAAGAACCTGGGATTTTTCGAGGTCTTCCATATCGGAAGAAACTTCGCCGAAAGCCCGAAGTTTCTCGGTAAGAGCGGAGGAAAAGGAGTCGGCCATCATAATCAACACAGAACGTCACCTCTCTAAAGCAAGATTGAAGCGCTGCAATATACTGCTGATGATTTAAGTATATTACAAGTGATGCGCTATTCGGCACAATGCAAATAATACCATCAGTCTTTCCCTTTTCCAATAAACTTTTAGGGAGAAAAAGTTTGTTTTCAAGAAATCCCGTTTTTTGGAAAATATGCTATAATACGTGGTCTTTCCTTACGGTATGCGTTCTTTGAGAGAGATCTCACGGTGGCTTTTTGAAGAAATTATGAAGTCGATGGAGAAAGACAATGAAACTGGATATCGCGCATGGGTTTCAAAATCGTGGAGTTAAAAAATTTTTGCACTCTTTTTCGGAGGGCCCTGGAAATACCCGAGAGCTTCTTGGTATCGCTCTGCCCATGGTTATTTCCCAAGCCTGCGAAACAGTGATGATGTTTACGGATCGGCTTTTTTTGTCCCGTCTCGGGGGCGTTCACATGAACGCCGCCATGGCGGGGGGGCTGACCTGCTTTCTTTTCATGACGTTTTTTATCGGTATCACCGGTTATTCCAACGCTCTGGTAGCCCAGTATTACGGCGCCGGACGGCGGGAGAAGTGTCCCCTGGTGGTGACTCAGGGGGGCATTCTCGCTCTGGGAGGGGCGGTGCTCCTTCTCGCGGCTCTTCCTCTGGGGCGTTTCCTTTTCGCCCATTCCCGCATTCCCGCGGAACAAGTGGAGCTTCAGGTGATCTACTTCAACATCGTCATGATGGGGGCGGGGCTTGGCCTGCTCCGTAACGTGCTGAGCTGCTTTTTCAGCGGTATCGGGAAGACTTCCATCGTTATGGGGGCATCTCTTTTCTCCATGGTGGTGAACGTGGGAGCCAACTATGTCCTGGTTTTCGGAAAGCTGGGCTTTCCCGCCCTGGGAATTCGGGGGGCTGCTTACGGTACGCTCATCGGTGCCGCCGCGGGGCTTCTGGTGATTCTCGGAGCTTACCTCGGCAAGGAAAACCGGAAAGCCTACGGAGTTTTCCAGGCTCTGCGTTTCGACAAGACCATCATGACCCTGCTTCTGCGCCTGGGCTATCCCGCGGGGCTGGAGCTTTTTCTCAATCTTCTCGCCTTCACCAACATCGTTCTGGCGTTCCATTCCTACGGTCTTGAGGTGGGAGCCGCCGCTACCATCGCTTTCAACTGGGACATGGTTTCGTTCATTCCCCTGGTGGGGGTGAACATTGCCATAACCAGCCTGGTGGGGCGCTACATGGGGGCGGCAAAGCCCGAGGTGGCCCATCGGGTGACCATGACGGGGCTTCGCATGGCTTTTTGTTATTCCGGGGTGCTCCTGCTGATCTTTGCCTTCATGCCGGAAGCCCTGGTGAGGGTGTTTCATCCCCGGGAGGCCAGCCTGGCCTTCGAGTCCATGCTTCCCACCGCCACCTTTATGGTACGTCTCATAAGTTTCTACGTTCTTGCGGATGCGGTGGGCTCCGTTTTCAGCGGCGCTCTCCGGGGGGCGGGGGATACCTTTTGGGCCATGTGCCTCTCCGTAGGTACCCATTGGGTTCTGGCCCTTTCGGTAATCGCCGCGATCCGGATTTTCCACGCTTCTCCCGAAGCGAGCTGGTCCGTGCTGGTTTTCATGGTTTTCCTCATCGGCGGAGCTTTTTACTTCCGGTACCGGGGAGGAGCCTGGCGTACCCTTCGGGTGGTCTCCTGGGAAGGAGAAGCCTGATTTTCTGCCGGTATATCCGTTCTTTTCCGAAAGAGCAATGCTCGACAAAAAGAGGCGGGAACCCCTTCAGGGATTCCCGCCTCTTGTGCTCTGTTCCGGAAGTATTGCGGTCTATACGGGATAGACTCCGTCGGTGTCGGTTTTTTCGAAACCTCCATCGGTGCCGGTTTCCCGGGCGAACTTTTTGGGAAGAAAGTCCTTGGCTACCTGGGGGAAAATGGCATAGCTCAGCACATCCTCAGGCTGGGTGATGTAGGGCTTGATAGCCTCACGAGCGGCTTCGAGCTCCGGCTCCAGCATCTCCCCGGGACGGCAGGTGATGGGTTCCTCGTCGCCGATGGCCTTTTTCGCCGCTTCCGGATCCACCTCTGCGGGAGGACGGCCATAGTATCCCTGGAAGTACATCTTCACTTCCTTGGGAATCATCTTCCAGGGCTGTCCCAGGAGAACGTTCAGAGTGGCCTGGGTTCCCACGATCTGGCTGGTGGGGGTTACCAGGGGAGGATATCCCATGGCCTTACGAACCTTGGGTACTTCCTCCAGCACCGCTTCGAGCTTGTGCAGAGAGTTCTGTTCCTTGAGCTGGCTCTGAAGGTTGGAGTACATGCCTCCGGGAATCTGGTAGATCAGCACGTTCACGTCCACTCCGGTCATGCCCATGATCAGATCCGCATACTTTTCCCGAAGTTCTTTGAAGTAGTTGGATACCGGCAGAAGGTGCGCCAGGTCGATCTTGGTATCCAGTTCGCCCCCCATGAGGGCCGCCACGATGGCTTCCGTGGCGGGCTGGCTGGTGCCCATGGCGAAGGGGGATATGGCGCAGTCCACCACGTCCGCTCCCGCCTCGAGGGCGGCGAAATAAGCCATGGCGGCCATGCCGCTGGTGTAGTGGCAGTGGAACTGCACGGGAAGACCGTCGGTATGTTTCTTGATGGAGGTGACGAGCTTCTTGGCATCCACCGGGCTGATGAGCCCCGCCATGTCCTTCACGCAGATGGAATCCGCCCCCATCTCCTTCATTTCTTTGGCGAGCTTGCCGAAGGCTTCCACGCTGTGCACCGGGGAGATGGTGTAGGAGATGCACATCTGCAGATGGGCCCCTTCTTTCTTGATCTGATCCGCGGCGATTTCAGCGTTCCGCAAATCGTTGAGGGCGTCGAAAACCCGAATGATGTCCAGTCCGTTTCCCACGGCGCGCTTTACGAACTCCCGCACCACATCGTCCGCGTAGTGGCGGTACCCCACCAGATTTTGTCCCCGGAGGAGCATCTGAAGCTTGGTTTTCTTCATGCGTTTCCGGATTTGCCGAAGCCGTTCCCAGGGGCACTGTTCGAGGAAACGCATGGAGGTGTCGAAGGTGGCTCCTCCCCATACTTCCATGGAGTGATATCCCACCTCGTCCATGGTCTCCGCTATGGGAAGCATGTCTTCCGTGCGCAGCCGGGTAGCCATAATCGACTGGTGCGCATCCCGAAAGGCGGTTTCGGTGATTCCTACTTTGCGGTGCTTGGGGGCATCATGGTTCTGCCCTGTATTTCCAGATACCTTCACATTGTTTTTGGTATTGTCTGTAGACAACAGAAAAACCTCCCCGTTTTCCGCATAATGCGGCTCTCTTTGGTGCCCCTTCCGGGGCCTTCTCCGCCAAATTGTGTGTAAAAGCTGCCAACTTTGGGTATTCTACCATGAGTAGCTCAGGCTGCAACAAGTTTATTCCTTTTTTGAAACCGAAAAGTACTCAAGTTCACTGCCGGGAGCCCAGGAGGCAAGAATTCCCTCACAGGCTCTTCTATGGCTTATGGGAATATTTTCGGCCTCCACCAGTACCGCTCGGAGAATTCTGCGATTCTCATGCCCCTCCAGAACCATCAGGGTAACGGCCGATGCCAGAGGTGACATGCTGGGGTTGAAGGCCGCATTTTCCGCGTAGCGTCCTGCCACGATTCCCGCTCCTTCAAGCTCCAGGGCCACCCCCGCAAACCCCCCGGAATAAGGGGCGTAGCTCTTTTCCGCCGCCTTCAGGGCCGCATCTGCCAGGAAATCTCCTGAAGGAAGCCCTTTCCGGGAAAGGAGGGTGGTCTCTTCATCCAGGAGACGTACCGATTTATGAAGATCCCCGGGGCCGAAGGCCCGGGGGAGAAACTCCGAAAGTGTTCGGGGAGCTTCGCCGGGGAGGAGAATTTTCAGGGATTCCGCCCCTTGAAGTTCCATGAGAAATTGCCGGCAGAGCCCGCAGGGGGGGGCGTTCACCGCGAGATGGGTAATCCGGTGTTCTCCCTTGTGCCAGGCATGCATCACCGCAGATTGTTCCGCATGGATGGAAGAGCTCAAAGGTTCTCCGGGGAACTCCATATTTGCTCCCATGTAGAAACCGCCGCTCTCTCCGCGGGCTACGGCTCCCACGCAGAACTTGGAAATGGGAGGTCGGGCAAAAAAAGCCGCCCGGGAGAGCAGGGACGTCATTTGGGTGAATTGAGTGGGATTGTCTTCGTCGTGTCTATCCATAGCTGCAAACCCTCCTTTACAGGGCTTCTTGCAAAATACACCAAAAGATGAAAAAACGTCGTTTTCCGGGAATTTCTCTACCCCGGTCCTGAAAGGGTGAATAGAAATATTCCGCCTCCGAGAACTAAGCTTTTCGGGAAATTTTCCCGACTTTTGCCCGCAATATCCGAAAATTTTCGAAGGCTTAGTTTGTATCCATTCCCCCATATTATCACGGAAGCCCTGGAGGCGCACGAAAAGTATCGACGTAGGGGGATAAAAATTCCATATCGCTTTTGTAGAGAAAAGAGCACACATTTTCGGGAGCGTCTTCCGTAAACTAAAATCATTTTACTATAGAACATCCTAAAAAGCCATCTCTTTTTCGGAGAAAGAGTTTTTTCCGTAATTTCCCTTAGTTTCTTGAAAAACTTGGCATGCCATCCTTGAAAATTTTGTGCTCATTATTTCTGGGTGCTTTTCGCCTCGAGGATTCGGAACTTTTCTTCGGCTTTGAAGCGTGGAGAAAATTCCGAGAAAGATGCTTGTATGTTCTCTCCATGGATCTATTCCTTTCGCAGGAGCCCGAGAAGTTCCTCCATGGAAATTTCGGGGATTTGTTCCCGCCCCTGGAGAATGTCCTCCGCCAGGGTCCGCTTGTGTCCGTGGAGAGCTACGATTTTTTCCTCGATGGTTCCTTCCGCCACCATGCGATAGATGGTTACCGGCCGGGTCTGGCCTATCCGGTGGGCCCGGTCCGAAGCCTGGTCCTCCACGGCGGGATTCCACCATGGATCCAGATGTACCACGTAATCCGCCGCGGTAAGGTTCAGCCCCATGCCTCCCGCCTTCAGGCTGATGAGAAAACAGGTGGCTTCCTCCCGCTGAAAGGTGTCCACCCGTTTTTTCCGCTCCCGCAGAGAGGTGTTTCCATCCAGGTATTGATAGGAGATTCCCCGGCGGTCCAGGAAGGCTCGCACCAGAGAGAGGTGATCCACGAATTGGCTGAATACCAGGGCCCGATGTTGGTTCTCTTCGAGATCCCACAGAATTTTTTCCAAAGCTTTGAGCTTGGAACTTCCGAAGCCGCTCTCGGGGAGAATCAGCCGGGGATGGCAGCACGCCCGGCGGAGCTTCATGATGTGAGCGAGAATGCGAATTCGTCTCTGCCCCTGGGGAAGAGCGGCGTTTTGAGCCTCTGCCAGGGCTTGTCGTCGCAGGGCTTCATAGAGAGAGGCCTCTTCCGGAGAGAGCTGTACCGACAGGAGAATTTCCGTTTTAGGAGGAAGTTCCTCCAGCACCTGGCTTTTCGTTCGCCGCAGGAGAAAGGGCTCCAGAAGCCGTTTCAGCCGCTTTGCCGCATGGGAATCCCTCTCCTTTTCGATGGGAAAGGCAAATCGGGAGTTGAAGCTTTTGAGGGATCCCAGAAGTCCGGGGTTCAGAAAACGAAAGAGGCTCCAGAGTTCTCCCAGATGATTTTCCAGGGGAGTGCCGCTGGTGATGAGCCGAAAATTGCCCCGGAGCTTCATCACGTTTTTCCACCGCTGGGTTCGGGGGTTTTTGATGGCTTGTCCTTCATCCAGAACGATGCAGTTCCAGGAGATTTTTTCCAGGGCCCCCACTTCGTTGTGCAGAAGTCCGTAGCTGCACAGAACCACATGGCAGGGGCCGGGGTTCGCCAGGAGCTCCTCCCGGTTTCCCTCGCCGAGAAAACTCATGGTCAGGGTGGGGGTGAAGCGGCGGGCCTCGCGAAGCCAGTTCATGCACACCGAAGTCGGAGCCAGCACCAGGGAAGGCCCCTTTCCTCCCAGGTAGAGCAGCACCGCCAGAGCCTGAATGGTTTTTCCCAGCCCCATGTCGTCTGCCAGGCAGGCTCCGAGTTCCAGAGAGGCCATCCGGACGAGCCAGCGGAACCCCTCTTCCTGGTAGTTTCGAAGCTTCCCCTGAAAGGATGAAGGAACTTGGGGAATCAGCTTGGAGATGGTTTTGAATCGTTCTATGGTTTCCGTCCATTCCGGAGGGAGATCCTCCGGGGGAGTTTGGAGAAAGAGAGGGTGCAGTTCCGGAGCTGCGGAGGGATGAAAAAGGAGTTCCTTGCCCTTGGGAATGGAGAAGGCTTGCAGATCCTGGAGTCGGCGGCGAAATTCCCGGGTAAGGGCTAGGAATTCTCCGTTTTTCAGGGGGATGAACTGCCCCGGATGTTTTCCCATGTTTTCGAGAAGCTCTTTCAAATCCAGCATGCGGTTCGTGTCGATCCGAAGCGCTCCCGAGAGGGTAAACCACTGTTCGCGAGAGGCTATTTTTACTGAAAGGTCGTCGAATGAGAGGGGCCTGGTAATTTTCAAGGATTCTCCCTTGGGCCACTCCACTCGGATAATTTCCGGGCATTCCCGGATCTGTACGAGAAGCTCCAGGCAATCCTGGGGGTTCGAAAGATGCCATGACCAGGGAGATTCCTGATATCCCCGTTCCAGGGCGCCGCAGCAGGAGAGCGCCCGTTCCGCCGTTTGAGCTTCCTTTTCCAAAGATCGGGCGACCTGCCAGGTTGTGCCCTCCAAAGAGAGAATCAGCAGGCTTCCCCCTTGGCCGGGGCGATAGGCGGGGCCCTTTTCCCCCAGGGGGTATACCCGAAGCTCGCAGTAAAGCCCTTCTCCCTCGGGGAGAAGTCTCACGGAAGGACGGTATTCTCCCTCTCGTTCCGCCGCAGTATCCGCCGGAAGCTCGCCGCCGATTTCGGACAGTATGGAAACCGCCCCCGAAAGGGATTTTAGAGCGCGCAGAAGGTTTTCCCGCCCCGAGGAAGGAATCTCCAGCTTTGGAGAGTCTCCCAGGATTCCCAATATTTTCCGATGCCTCTCGGAGAGAACGAAGAACATGAGGGATCCCGGATGCTCTTCCAGAAGAACGAACCCCTGCTCTCTCTCCTCTTGGGAGGGGAAGGGGCGAAGCTCCAGGGAGAACCCTCGGGCATGCTGGCGTATGTGCAGTTCTGGTTCGGCTCCCCGAAGTTGTAACTGTTCCCGGGGATCCTCCTCCGAAAAGATGCGGTCATGCCCCCGGAGAGCCGAAAGAGCCTGGAGAAACGAGGAATGCCGCAAAGGAGTCTTTCCTCTTCGGGGGGGCTGTTCTTCCAGGGCGTTCAGAATGGTTCTGTCCTGGGGAGAGAGAAGGGAGCATTCCCGATCCTCTTCGAAAAGTTTTTTCAGAGTTATTTCGGCGCCGCTGCTCCAGCCTCCCCGGGAAAGCCGTTTCTGTATCCAGGGGGTGATTTTCTGTACCTTGGGGCGCTGGGAATCCCGGTGTTTCATCTCTATCCGCCAGGTAAGGCGCTCCTCTCGAGGAGAATTTGTGGGGAGATCTTCTCTCAGGTTTTCCAAGGCTTCCAGAACGCGCTGCCACTCTCTCTTCAAGGCCATGAAGGTGCGAAGCGGAGGGTTCCCGAGATTTTCAAGAAAAGAGTCTCCCCACACAGTCATCTCCTCGTATCCCCGGGGCTCGCCGGCATGAAGCAGTCCCGCACATTCCGCCCCCAGGCGGTGGAGTGTGCGCTCCCGGCAGTGGCGGTAAAGGTCTACCAGTTCCTCGCTGCGCCGGGGCAGATGATCCGGAGAGATCCAGAAAAGAGCGAGAAAGAAAAGGGTTCGGGTGAAGGGGTGCTTCCGGGCGAGCCGGGAAGAAGGAAAGAGTCGTTCCATCTGTTCCGCCTCCTGCTGAAAACCCCGGCGGAACGCCAGAAGACGGAGCAGAATGTCCCGATCCTCCGAAGGCTCCCGTTCCACCGAGCGCCAATGCTTGAGATATTCCTGGGCTTTCTCCCAGAGGCGACGGTCCTCCTGAAGCAGAAGAGCGAGCACGTAGAGGGAGCTGTACGGAAAGGGAAGAATTCCCTGGGAGCCCTGGGAAAGCCGCTTTTGCAGAGCCTCCTCCCAAAACAAGAGACTCTCCGGGATATTTCCCGAAAAAAAGGCTTCGCAGGCTCTGTGAACTTCGAAGATCCATTCTTCGGCAAGGGGGGCGAGGCTCTTCAAGATTTCAGTGTCTCCCGAAAAAAGGAAATAGCTGTGGAGCATGGAGAAAAAAGGAGCGTACCAGCTCCGGCGGAGTTTCTCCGGAGCTTCGGGAAACCGCATGAGAATTTTCGTCAGGGTTTGCCACAAGGCATTTCCCAAAGAAAAATCTTCTCCCGTATAGAAACGGGATTCCAGTTGGGCTAGCACCCGGAACACCATGCCTGCGGGAAGGTGTTCGCAAAGCCAGGAGCCGTCGAAGGGAGAGGTGCAGATATCGAAAAGGGGATCCCTCGAAAGTCCTTCGGGAGGAGTGGCGGAGAAGATTTTTTCGTACAGGGAGAGTTCTTTCTCCAGGTCGTTCCAGTTACCTGAATAGAAGGATCTCCGGATGGAGCGGAAGAGCTTCCATCCCTCTTCCTGGGGATAGCCGATGTAGGGGCTGAACCGCTGGAGGGGAAGCAGGGCTTCCCCCGCATCCCGAAGAGGGATATAGCGTTTTTCTTCCAGGGCTTCTCGGGTGGCGAACTCCCGGATTTCCCGGGGAACGTGCCAGAAATCTTCGAAGGGGGGAGGAATGACGAGGAGCTCCAGATGGTGCAGCGTTTCCAGGAGAGAGAGGATTTCCTCCGGGGGATTTTCCGGCAGGAGGGCCATGCATCCCGAGAGAAGCGTTTCCCGGGGAACCGGTTCCGTCAATATTGCCGCAAACCGGAGAAGCCCGCGCTCTTTCGGAGAAAGAGCTTCGTACCGGTGTCGCAGTATTTTATGTGTTTCTTGGGAAAACCCGGGCTCTCTCATGTACTCTCCCTCCCTTTCCCTCAAAAGGGGAGCCTCGGAAGGGCCCCCCTGAATTTCGGGGTAACAACCCATGATACCATGTAAAGGGGTACAAAAACCGAAGGGCAGTGACGTGTATCCGCCACTGCCCTTCGGCTTCAGGTTGTAACCGGGAAAACTGTATCGTACAGCACTTCCAGGCGTCGGAGCCACCCCCCGAGAAAAACCCGGTAGATTTCGGGGGACTTTCGGGCGAGAATTCCGTAAAACCGCATCCGCTCCAGTAAAAGTTCCTGAACCCCCAGGCGGTGCCAGAAAGCCCCGGAGCTCCGTAAAAGGAACACTCGTTCCAAAGTGCGGGGCCCCACCAAGCCATCCGTCTTCAGAGGCTCTTCCTCGGGATAGAGCCGATTCAGGCTCTCCTGCAGCAGCTTTCCGGCCCGATCCACGCCGCAGTGCACGGCTCCGTCGAAATGGGCCAGGCTCAGCGGATAGGGAAGAGCGGAACATCCTCCGGGAAGGTAATAGAAGGCGTAAAAAATTCGGGAAGCCTCCCGGGGAGAAAGATCCCTCAGGTATTCGGGAAGCCCTTTCAATACCTTCCGAGCCTTTTGCAGGCTTTTTTCGGTAATGCCGTACCGGGTGGCTCCTCCGGGATCTTGCGGATGGTGCACGTAGCCTCCCTCCACCTTCAGAATATGGGAGAGAAACGGAGCGGGAAGCTCTTCTCTCTCCTTCTCGGTTTCATGGTGCAACGTGGCGGGAATGTTCGCATGCATAAGCCATACCTCCTTCAGGAAAATTTGTGGCTCCTCGCCGCTTCTGAAGGGAGCATACGGAGTTTTCCCGAGAGCTTCAAAGAACGGCTGGTTCTCCGAAGCGGAGATAGTGGAGATTTTCTGCGGAAAAGAACGTTTCGTAGCGCCCGAGCCTTGATTCTGGTAGACTCGAGGCGTTGCCGTCGTCATTTCCCATAAAGGAGGTTCGGGAATGAAACATCCCATACATGCTCTCATTCTTGCGGGAGGAGGAGGTACCCGCCTCTGGCCCCTTTCTCGGGAGGAAGTGCCCAAGCAGTTCCTCTCCCTCGGAGGAAGCGAAAGTCTTTTGCAGGAAACCCTTCGTCGCCTGAATCGCCTCTGTGGTTCCCGGGTCCGGGTGGTGGGAGGAGAACGTTTCCGTTCCCAGATATTGCACCAGGCCCGGCAGCTCGGACTTGAACATGAAGAAGAAACCTTTCTTCTCCAGGAGCCTCTGGGGCGCAACACCGCTCCCGCCATCGCCCTTGGAGTGGTCACACTCCTTGAAGAGGGGCTGAATCCGGAAACTCCCCTCCTCGTATGTCCCAGCGATCATTCCATGAAGGATGAACAAGCCTTTCGGGAGGCTGTTTTTCAGGGGCTTGACGCTCTCGAAGCGGGGCGTCTGGTCACTTTCGGAGTGGTTCCCACGGCCCCGGAAACGGGATACGGCTACATCAAGACGGGCCGGAACCGAGGAGGGTGGTACGAAGTGGAGGCCTTCGTGGAAAAGCCCGACGCGGAACGTGCCCAGAAATATATCGACTCGGGAGAGTATCTCTGGAATGGGGGAATCTTTCTTTTCCGCCTGGGAGATATGGCAGCGGCCTTCGATGAACATCTTCCAGAGATCGGCCAGCTCCTTCGCCAAGGGAAAAGAGCCCTGGTGGAAGCCTTTGAAAAGCTTCCCTCCCTTTCCATCGACTTCGGCATTATGGAAAAGGCGGAAAATGTGGGCGTGGTGCCCCTCCATGCGGAATGGACCGACCTCGGAAGCTGGGACGCCCTTTACGACTCCGCCCCCCGAGACGATCATGGAAACGTCTTGGAAGGAGATGTCCTGGCGCTGGATTGTCAGAACTGCATGATCAAGGGCAGCGGCAGACTTATCGCCGCTTCGGGAGTGGAGAACATGCTTGTGGTGGATTCCCCGGATGCCCTCTATATCGCTCCTCGGGGAAAATCTCAGGGAGTGCGGCGCATTGTGGAAGCTTTGAAAAACCAGGGGCGCCGGGAGCTCTGGCAGGCTCCGGAAAGCGCCCGGCATTGGGGAGAGTATCGTATTCTCTACGAGGCGGAAGGAATAAAGATTAAACGCCTCCGGGTGTTTCCCGGAAAAAGCCTCAGCCTTCAGTATCACCATCACCGGACCGAACACTGGATTGTCGTTAGCGGTACCGCTCTGGTGCGGCAGGAGGAGAGGGAATACTTTCTTCACGAGGGACAAAGCGCCTTTATTAACAAACACGAGGTTCACCGGCTCTCCAATCCGGGAAAGCTCCCCCTGGAGATCATCGAGGTCCAGAACGGACCCTATCTCGGAGAAGATGACATCGTACGTTACGGTGACGAGAATTTCAGAAAAAACGTTCCCGACTTCCCGGAGAAGGAGCCTTTTCCCGGGTAGCTTTTCCATTTTGGAAAACGACGAAAGGACGCCCCTGAAGGGCGTCCTTTCGTCGTTTTTAACGGGGAGCAACAACTTTTCTCGCATATCGAAAGAGGGAAAAAAAGAAGTCCGAAATGCCGATGTGCCGGTGATATGACGAAAATCTTTTTTCTCGGAGTCCTTTCCGTAGAATCGGAAAAGCCGAAGTTCCCTCTGCGAAAAGCTCCCTAAAGCTTATGCGTGCTTCTCCATTCCGGCCCGAAGCCAGGTATGCAGATCCCGGATGGCCTCTCCCAGAGATTCCAGGCGCTTTTCCATGCGTATAAGCAGGTATGCCGCCACCGCCACGGAAAAACCGCTCTGGAGGGCGCTGTTCAGAAACTCCTCCATGGATGATTCTCCTCTCAATATTTTTTTCATAAAGTATTGTTTGCATTGCATTTCGAGCGCTTTTTTCAAGAATAGAAAAACTCCCCGGAACCGGAAGCCTCCGAATCCGGGGAGAACGCTTCTGCCCTCTCGGGGGTTATGCGGGTTTACTCGATCTCCGTAACGGTGCGATCCACGATATCCGCTCCCTGGAACGAGTTGGGATTCTTCAGGAATACCCCGGCTCCGATGATGGCGTTTGCGGCGGCGGTGGCCTCCGCAAGGGTAATGGTTTCCTTGGGATACCGCACGGAAAGAGTCCAATCAGTACCCGAAGGGGTTCCGAAATGAAGCCTCAAAGTCTTTGCCATGAAATTCACCTCCTCTCTTTATCCTTCTTCTTTCCGGAATTTCCGGAAAAGGCCGATCTCTCCGGTCTGGAAAGATGCGTTAGATCACCATGTCGGTGGCGTTCTTCTGAATCTCCACCAGGGGAACCGAAAGAAGCCCCTCCAGGGCCGCCGCTACGGCGTCGATGTTATCAGCGGTAGCGCTGGCACTCACGCCCCCCCAACTGAGAGAGCTCAGAACCGGATCGCCTTCAGGAGTGGTTCCGGTCTGCACACGCAAAGCCATGCGGGTACTCTTGTTACTGAAAGTCGCCATGTATTTCACCTCCTTCCCGTTGGGTTCTTTCCCCGGGAGTTCTTTGTGTGAGTTCTCCTCCGGGAAAGTGGCTGTTACGGGGATCATGATACCCGCGCATTTAACCATTTTCAAAGAACTGCTGGTTCTACCCTTTTCAAAGGGAAAATCTCTGGAATTATGCCTCGTACACCCACGAAAAAGAGGCCCCGTCTCATAAAGAAAGGGCCTCGGAAAAACGCTCTCCCAGGAGTTGGGCTAGGGAGATTTTTTTCTGAAAAGAAGTACCGATGGAGGAATTTCAAGAGCCTTCGCCAGAAGGAGAAAGACCTCCAGAGAGGGCACGCGACTGCCTCGTTCAATGGCGGAAAGATACTCCTGGGTGATTCCCGCTTTTTCTGCAAGCTCCTTCTGGGTATGACCCCGCTGCATCCGGAGATGACGGATGCGGGTACGGTGCAAAACGTACATGCCAGCCTCCTTGTTATCTGAAATGTGCCCTGGAAGCGAGTCTTTCCAAGGTGTAAAAGGGGGGAAGGGCGGAAAAACGATTTAGAACCTTTCCGATGGGGGAAGAAAGGCTTCTAAAAGTAAAGCAAACTTTACTAAATGCGTCAAGGGGATAGGGTACTTGGGAATGTTTGGGGATATTGCATAGAGGAAAAATTCTTTCAAGAACGGTTTTGTTTTTTGTCCCTCCGGGAATGTCATGAAAATTTGGCTCTCTTTTTCTTTGTTGGCATGTCGCAGAGGAAATTTTAGGAGTATTTGAGAGCCTACGGGATCTTTTCTTTTGAGGCTTTCCTTATAGCGAAAGAGAGTTTATACTTGAAAAAGTGGAATTTTTTCAATAATTAAATTTTTACTTTATTCTTGAAATCAGGTGAAAATTTCATTGAGAAGTGCTTATCCTCGTTTTGAAAGCGTGGTGCCAGGAAATTCGGAGAGATTTGCGGCGGGAAAGGGTGAATTTGTGTGAGAGATTTGGCTCAAGTCATAGCGGT
Organism: uncultured Synergistaceae bacterium; assembly: GCA_964545875.1. GTDB lineage: Bacteria > Synergistota > Synergistia > Synergistales > Aminiphilaceae > DAIPKP01. The sequence goes on along the minus strand of CAZJHH010000006.1, from coordinate 58,586 downwards.
GGATCCAGAAAAATGCGTTAACTGTCATGCCTGTATATCTGTCTGTCCAGCCAAATTCTGTAATGATGCAAGCGGGGACCATGTATCCATGAATCCGAATCTCTGTATTGGCTGTGGTGCCTGCATAAACGCATGCACTCACGGGGCGCGGTACGGGGTGGATGATTTCGATCAGTTTCTTGAGGATTCAAAGAGGAACGTTCCCATGGTGGCCATCGTAGCTCCTGCGGTGGCGGCGAATTTTCCCGGTAACTATCTCCAGCTCAACGGGTGGCTCAAGAGCCTGGGGATAAAAGCGATTTTCGATGTCAGCTTCGGAGCGGAGCTAACCGTAAAGTCTTATCTGGAATATATAAAGCGAAACGACCCTGCCACGGTCATCGCCCAGCCCTGTCCTGCCATCGTTACCTATATTCAGCTCTATCACCCCGAGCTTCTTCCGCATCTTGCTCCGGCGGACAGCCCCATGCTTCATACTATAAAAATGATCAAGCGATACTATCCCCAGTATGATTCCTGCAGAGTGGTTGTTCTTTCTCCCTGCTACGCTAAAAAACGGGAGTTTCAAGAGACGGGGTTGGGGGATTACAATGTCACGTATACTTCTCTGGATACCTGGTTTCGGGAGAATCGGGTGAATCTTCGCCAGTTTCCCGAAACCGATTATGACAATCCTCCGGCAGAGCGGGCGGTGCTTTTCTCTTCCCCTGGGGGATTGCTGCGTACCGCAGCCAGGGAAATTCCCGAACTTTACGAAAGAACCCGTAAAATCGAAGGATCCCATGCCATATATCCCTACCTGGAAAAGCTGAAAGGGAGCATCGACCGTAAAACGGCCCCTCTTCTAGTGGATTGCCTGAACTGCGAAATGGGGTGTAACGGAGGCCCCGCCACACCTAGGCGGAGCGAACCACAGGATGATCTTGAAAGCGCGGTGGAGCGGCGTAATCAGGAGCTCCGGCAGCGCTGGAACAAGAGCAAAAAGAGGGAGGGGCTTCACGCCACCATCGATAACTATTGGTCTCCCGGATTGTATGATCGGCGTTATGAAAATCGTTCTTCTTCCGCATCCATTCCCCGCCCTGGAGACAGAGAGCTCCAGAAAATATACGAGAGTATGCATAAAACGGAGAAAAAGGATTTTTACAACTGTTCCTCCTGTGGTTACGGGAGTTGCGAAGCCATGGCTATTGCCATATCTCAGGGGCTCAACAAGCCGGAAAACTGCCACTACTACAGCTATAAGGAACTGGAGACGAACCAGGAAGAGATGCGCCGTATGGGTGAGGAAGCCCATACGGCGAAGGAGCAGCTGGAGGGGCTGTACCAAAATAACCGTTCCCTTGCAAAGGAGCTCAACCAGAAACTCGAAAGTTTCGGAGCCCACGGCACATCCCTCCAGGAGATGATGGAGGATCTTGCCTGCCGGGTGGAGGAGCAGCGCAAGAGTCTGGGCAATATCCTGGATACCGTGGGAAAAGCCTCGGAGAAGATGAGCCAGTTTGATCCCATTGTGGAGTCCATAGGCTCCATAGCCAAGCAGACGGGGCTTCTGGCGCTGAATGCCGCTATCGAAGCCGCTCGGGCGGGAGAAGCGGGTAAGGGTTTTGCCGTAGTGGCGGAGGAGGTAAAAAAGCTTGCCGAAAAATCCCGTACCGAGGCGGAAAAGATAAGCCCCTATTCGCAAGATGTTCTGGGATCCTTCGGAGTCATTGAAGGGGCCATCGAAAATGCATCCCGATCCTTCTCCGAAGTGGCATCTCTTACGGAACATGTGGCGGAAATTTCCAGCAGCATTGCAGGAACTACCCGGGATCTCTGCCTACAGTCCCAGGAACTTGCGGGAAAAAACGCTGAACACGAATAAAAATTATAGCTTTAGGGTGTCATAAGAGGTCTTTCGAGGGTGTTCCTTCTTCAGGAGAAGTGAAAAAAACCGACGGGGCAAATACGGCGATTTGTCCCGTCGGTTTTTATGTGAGCTTTTATGGCGTGTTCTTATACGTCCAAATTTCGCACGTTCCGGGCGTGTTTTTCGATGAAATCCCGTCTTGGCTCCACCTTGTCTCCCATGAGGATGCTGAAGGCCTCGTCCGCTGCCACGGCATCGTCGATCTCCACCCGTTTGAGAACTCGTCCTGCGGGATCCATGGTGGTTTCCCAGAGTTGTTCAGGGTTCATCTCTCCGAGGCCTTTGTAACGCTGAAGAATATATTTCTTTCCTTCCAGGGATTCCGTGATTTCCCGGAGCTGTTTTTCCGTGTAGCAGTAGTTCACGGATTTTCCCGCCTGGATCCGGTAGAGGGGAGGTTGGGCTACGAAGAGGTGCCCCTGTTCGATGATTTGGGGCATGAACCGGAAAAAGAGGGTCAGCAGGAGGGTGCGGATATGAGCCCCGTCCACGTCTGCGTCGGTCATGATAATGGTGCGGTGGTATCGCAGCCGGGTGATGTCGAACTCGTCTCCCACGCCGCAGCCCAGAGCCTGGATGATGGTACGGATTTCGTTGTTGCTCAGGGCTCGGTCCAGCCGGGCCTTTTCCACGTTGAGAATTTTTCCCCGCAGAGGGAGAATGGCCTGAAAGTTACGGTCCCGGCCCTGTTTGGCGCTCCCTCCGGCGCTGTTTCCCTCCACGATGTAAATTTCCGAGTTTTGAGGATCCTTGCCGGAACAATCCGCCAGCTTTCCCGGAAGGTCGAAGCTGGAAAGGGCGGATTTGCGCCGCACCAGCTCCCGGGCCTTTTTGGCGGCTTCCCGGGCCTGGCGGGCCTTGAGAGCGTTGTTTACGATGGGCTTGAGAGCTTCGGGACGATCCTCCAGGAGGTTGAGGAGAGAGTCGTAGACGATGGAATCCACGATGCCCTTGATTTCGCCGTTGCCGAGCTTGGTTTTGGTCTGTCCCTCGAACTGGGGATCCGGAAGCTTTATCGAGATGACCGCAGTGAGCCCTTCTTTAAGGTCTTCCCCGGTCAGGTTGGGTTCTTTTTCCTTGAGCAGCTTCTCCCGCCGGGCCATTTCGTTGATGCCCCGGGTGAGGGCGGTGCGGAACCCCGATACGTGGGTGCCTCCCTCGATGGTATGGATAAGGTTCGCAAAGGGAAAGAGCCGCTCCATGTAGCTGTCATTGTACTGGATAGCCACGTCCAGGAGCACGCCGTCCTTTTCCCCCGACATGGAAAGAGGAGGGGCGAAGAGGGTTTCCTTACCCCGGTTCAGGTGCTCCACGAAGGATTGGATTCCTCCGTCGTAGGCGAATTGGGTTTCCTTCTCCTGCCGCTGATCCCGAAGAGTGATGGCGATTCCCGGAGTGAGAAAGGCCAGCTCTCGAAGGCGGGAAGAGAGAATGTCCCATGAAAAGTTGATTTCAGGAAAGATGAGGCTGTCCGGAAGAAAGTGAATCTTGGTTCCTCGACGGGTGGTATCCTCTCCAGGAGTGAGGGGGCCCACGGGAAGGCCTCGCTGGTAGGACTGCTTCCATTCCTGGCCGTTTTTCCATATGGTGAGCTGGAGCCACTCCGAGAGGGCGTTTACCACCGAGAGTCCCACTCCGTGAAGTCCTCCCGAAACCTGGTAGGTTTTGTTGTCGAACTTGCCTCCCGCATGGAGTACCGTGAGCACTACTTCTGCGGCGGATTTGCCCATGGTGGGGTGTTCGTCCACGGGGATTCCTCGTCCGTTGTCTTCCACGGAAACGCTGTTATCCGGATGGATAGTGACTTCCACGTTGTCGCATATTCCCGCGAGAGCCTCGTCCAGGGAGTTGTCTACGATTTCGTAAACCAGGTGATGCAACCCCCGGCTTGCGGTGTCTCCGATGTACATTCCCGGGCGTTTGCGTACCGCCTCAAGACCTTCGAGAATCTGTATATTTTCTGCGGTGTACTGCTGGGAGGCAGTGGCAGCGTTCATTCCTCGTGTTCCTCCTTACGTCGTGTTTCCATGCGCACATGGGGCTGTGGTGCCGTTTTTTCGTTGTTGGCTGTTCCTTGTCGGATAAGGGCCGCCAGAAGGGCATCCCGTTTGGCGATGGTTTTTGGGGTTATATGTACGGTGCATACCGAGTGATTTCTCAGGTAGGCCCGGGTGTGTTTTCCTTCCCGGACAAGGGCCACCACTTCGGTGAGGCTGAGGGGCTTTCCCGTTTCCAGAGCTATGATCATGGCTCTTACCTCCTTGCATAAAGGCAGGAGTACAACCTTACAGATTATACCAGAATTCCTTCAAAAACAGACATTTTGAGAAGTCTTTTGGATAGAAAATCTTTTGAGGAACAGCAAGAGAGAAGCGGAAAAAGCAAACACAAAAAGCCTCTCGGGAAAGATGACGCCTTCCCGAAAGAAGGGGTTGAAAAAATACCTTCCCCCTGGAAAGCTCCGGGGGGAAGTGCAGAAAACTGCCCTTTTATTTTATGGAAAAAATCTGATCCAGCCGGGTGAGTTCGAAAGCTTCCTTGACGCTTCCCCGCAGATCGTGAAGAACCACGGTTCCTCCACGTTTGGCACAGCGCTTGTAGAGCGAAATGAGAACTCCCATGCCGGCGCTGTCGATGAACTGAAGTTCTCCCATGTAAATTTCCACATGGGAAACTATCTCGCCCATCTTTTTAATGGCCTCTTCCCGGAACTGGGTAGCATCTTCCACGTACATATACCCCGAAAGGCGAGCTTCCATTCGATTTCCCTGTACATTCAGATTCATTTTCATGGCTGAATTCCCTCCTTAAAATGTTCGCTTGGCCCTTCGTCAAGCCGAAATCTCTCCAGGGCCTTTCTTAAGAATCACAGTCATGCAGATGGTTCCGGGTTCCGGAAAGGAGAGTCGATCACAGCATCCCTCCATAATCATAAAGCCTCTTCCATGCTCCGAAAGAGGATGCGCGTCCTCTTTCGATCGATGCCGCAGAAACATGTCCCGATCCAGGCGGTTTCCCTCGTCCTGAATGAAAACCCGAAGCTCCCTGCCGTGCCGAAGAATACGGAGAAACACCGTTTTTGAGGAGTCGTTTTGATTTCCATGAAAGAGGGCATTGTTCACCGCCTCGTTGATGGCCACGAAAAGAAGATCGCAGCCATGACAACCCTGGGTGGTGAGAAAATGCCGGATCATACGAACGTGCAGCTCGAATTCTTTTCGGGAATGGAAATTCTTTTCCAGGCTTTCCATAGAGTAGCTCCTTTACGGGCAGACGAAGATTATTCCCGAAAAACCCCTTGTAATCTGCCGGGAAGAATTTCTCCTTTAGAACAGATCGAAATAATTGTACCACGTTATTGCTTTTCGGAAAGCCTCAAGAAATCTGCCCGAGCCAGAGGGAGGCCGCTCCGAAGAGAGGCGCTTCCTTTCCCAGGGAGCTTATACGGAGATTCAGTACTTCCCGAAAAGGGAGGGCCAGAAGGGGAAGGATTTTCTCCTCCAGAGCACGGACAAGTCCCGGTGCCTGGCTGATGCCTCCTCCAAGCACCACCACCTCCGGATCCAGAAGGTGCATAACGCTGGTGATGGCTCCTCCCAGGTGTGTGAGAATGGTTTCCCAGGCCTGAAAAGCCCGGGGATCTTTCTCTCGGAGGGCCCAGAAGTTTTTCACGTCTTCCGGAAGGCCAAGGTTCCGAGCGGTTTTCCCGATGCCGTCCGCTCCCGCAAGAGATTCCAGATGTCCCTTGCCGCCGCATCCTCCTGCGCAGAGTCGTTCATGGTTTGTCCAGATATGGCCGGATTCCGCTCCCATGCCGTGAAAGCCCGTAATAAGGTGTCCTCCGCTCACGAGACCTCCTCCTATACCCGTACCCAGGGTGAATACCGCATAATCCGTCATACCTCGGGCTTCTCCCGCAAAGCCCTCTCCCAAGGCGTAGCAGTTGGCGTCGTTTTCCACCAGTACCTCTCGGTGAAGCTCCTTTTGCCAGAATTCTTTAAGAGGTACGCTGCGCCAGGTGGGGAAGTTGGGAGAGCTTCGCAGCACCTCCCGGGGAGAGTCGAGAAAACCCGGAACACCGATTCCCAGGGGAGCTTCCGGGGCCCGGAATCGTTCGAGAATTCCTCGAATTTGCCGGGTTACCGGGGCAAGTTCCCGAGAGGGAACCGTATTCTCTTCGAGAATTTCCCGGATACGTCCTCCTTCCACCAAAGCCGCCGAAATGGTGTGTCCTCCCAGATCGATGGCCAGGGCTGTGGTGTGTTTCATAATCCCCATCCCTCCTCTTCTCGGTTTTTACGGCTGGTTCTTTTCCAGTTTTCATTAAATTTTTTCATGCATTTTCGGGAGATTCATGGTGCAGTTCCGGATGGCTTTCCATGAACTCCAGAAAAATATCCGTATAGGTTGCGTCGAACTGGATTCCCCGATAACGCCGGATTTCCTCGAAAGCCTCTTCCGGAGAGCAGGCTTTCTGGAAGGGGCGATGGTTGATCATGCAGGTGTAGGCATCCACCAGTGCAAAGAGAAGACAGGCTGCGGGGATTTCTTCTCCCTGGATGCCCAGGGGGTACCCCTTGCCATCTGAGCGTTCGTGATGCTTGAGAATCCACTCCGCCACGGGAGCGAGTTCCGGCGAGCTGAGAGCGATGCGGTGCCCGATTTCCGGATGCCGATAGATGATTTCCCATTCCTCACTCGTAAGAGGGCCGGGCTTTCCTGCAATTTCAGGAGGAATGCCGATATAGCCGATGTCGTGAAAGAGGGCGAAGAGTCCTACGTTGGCTTCTTCACTTTCGGGTTTTCCCAGATGCTTCCAAAAGGCAAGCATGATGTCCCGGGCGTGGTGCTGGTGGCCTTTAGCGTTCGGCATGGCGGCATTGCAGAAGTTGGTATGCAGTTTTTCCACGAAGTTTTTCCGTACCCGGGCGCTCTGACGCAGTTTCTGCCGGTACATTTTGGAATCCGCTTCGTTCATTAAAGTTTCCACAGAAATCGGGGCGGCCTCCTCTTTGGAGGTTTCCCGGCAGGTGCTCCCCACGGAGAGGCTGAGGGGAATGGCTCCGGATCCGGCGTTATAGGCCTCCATGTTTTTTTGAAGCCTTTCGAGGATGTGATGCATTTGCTCTTTGGGACACTGAGGAAGAAGTACCGCGAATTCATCTCCCCCGATTCTGGCAATGATGTCGGAACTGCGGAAGGTTTGGCGCAGAATGCAGGCCGTGGCGATAAGAAGCCGATCTCCCGCAGCGTGTCCCATGATGTCGTTTACCAGTTTGAGCCCGTCGAGATCGCACATGACGGCTCCCAGAGGGTCGAAACGCCGGGTTTCCATGCGGTGCATCTCTTCCTCGAAGAAGGCCCGGTTGTAGAGTCCCGTGAGAGAATCGTGCATGCTGAGGAAACGCAGTTTTTCTTCCATGGTCTTTTGAGCCGAAAGATCGATGATGATCCCGAGAACTCCCTCGATTTCTCCCATCTGCCGTACCGGGTTGATGTAAAGCGCCGCAGGAAAGGCCTTGCCTCGGGCCGTACGGGCGTTGAGCTCCGTGGAGATTTCCCGGTCCTCGTCGAAGAGGCGCTTCATACAGCGCCGGGCGGTAATCTTGTGATCTTCTTCGAAAAGATCCAGCCAGGAAAGCTGGCGGTGTTCCAGATCTCGTGGAAGATAGCCGAAACTCGCAAAGCCGTTACGGTTCATAAAACGGACGATTCCCTTGAGGTCCGTTTCGAAAATGGTTTGGGGAAGGCTGTCCGTAAGTTCTTTGTAACGGTTTTTTTCTTCCTGCAGATGCATTTCGGTTTTCTTGAGCTCCGTCATGTCCAGAATGACCCCGTCGATGAACCGCTCTCCCGTGGTTTCATCTCGGGTCACCTGGCCGGAGTCGTGCACCCAGATGTATTCCCCGTCGCTCCGGAGAATGCGGAAGTGAATGGAGAAGGTTTCCTGTTCCTCGATCTGTTTCCAGAAGGTGGTGAGAAGATAGACCCGATCTTCCGGATGGGCGATGTCCGTGATGGTGATGCGGTGATTGCCCAGGATGTCCTTGACTTTGTAGCCCGTGAGGGTTTCGAAATTCTCGCTCACGAAAATCTTGGTGAACTGTCGGTCCACCCGGCTCCGGTAGACCGCTCCGGGAATGTTGTTCGCCAGGGCCAGAAGCTGCTGCTCGTTTTGGCGTTCTTCCCGCCGGATCTCTCCAAGGGTATCCAGAAGGGTGTTGATGCCTTGTTCTACTCTGCTGATTTCATCGGTTCCCTTTGAAACCAGCCGCTGGGGAGATGGAGCGAAACGGCTTTCCTGAACGAGGGTATGGAGAAAGCCGGCAAGCTTATGGAGCCTTTGGATTATCAGCCGATGAAGAACGAAGGCGATGAGGAAGAAGAGGCTTATCCCCAGAATAAAGAGTAAAATCCCATGGAAAATGAGAGTTTGTCTGATTTGAGAGTTCCGGCCCGGAGAGGAGGGGGAGAAGCTCAGAAGAACCTGGGGTTTTCCGTCCCAGCCTCGGAGCAGAAAAGAGCTTCGGCCTTCCTCTCGGGAAAAAAGCTGGAGCAAGGAGCTTCCGGAACCGTCAATTTCGTGTACAATAGCCAGGTCTTTCGGGGAAATCCTTGAAGATTTCTCGGTGAGAAAAAGGCATTGAAAGGCCCAGGGGTTATGAGGGCTTCCTATGGGTTCCGAACAGGGAAGAAGGGTTCGGAGGGTCTTTCCCAGAAAGAGCATGGCCTCGTAACCCTCCTCTTCGGCTTCTTCGGAGGAGGAGGGCGGAGTTCCCGCCAAAAGAAAGGTTTTTTCTCCGGCAGTTGCCAAAAGAAAGGCGTCTTCCGATGCCGGAGGGTTGATCAGGATTTCCAGGGGGGGGAGAACAAGGGATTCCTGCGGGCCCAGCCCTTCTTGCCAGAGGATTTCTCCCCGGGAATCCAGCATGAGGACGAGATCCCCGTGGAGAAGCGCTTTGCTGCGCCGGTGCTGAAGGCGTTCCGCAGAGCACGCGTTCTCCGGATCTTCTCTGAGAGTTGTAAAAAGGCCCCGGGCGGTTTGCCGCAGTGCCGTTTCCTGGGATCGGAGAGAGTTCAGTACCCTCTCCCGAAGAAGAAGGCCTTTATGCCGTTGGGACTCTTCTTCTATCCGAAAAATGGCAACCCCCAGGAACATGCCCAGAATTCCCGTAACCGGGATGAGCACCAGGAGAAGCATGAGAGTTGTCTTTAATCGCAAACTCAAGGGTAACACATCCTTGCGGGGATTTTTCACGATAAAACGAAAAAATTAACGGAAAATACGGAGGCATCTCGAATATCATTATACTATAGAACTCCCGGGTTTCGGGAAAAGGTGTTTTTCCTTCGGAAGCAAGGCGAAGATTGTCGCAAAAACCGAAACTCTTTCGCGTAATCTGTCAAGGAGGCTGAAAACGTATGAAGATAGTGCGATTCGCGGTGCCCGGAGAAGCCTCTCCGGGCTGGGGAATTCTTGAAAATTCTCAAGTTCGGAGAACTTCCCGCATGGGAGGCGAGGAGACCGGAGAAGTGGTTCCTGTGGAAAAGGTGCGTTTTCTCGCTCCCGCAGAACCCTCTAAAATCGTTTGTGTAGGCCGGAACTACCTGGAACATATCCATGAGCTGGGCAACGAGATTCCCGAGAACCTGGGACTTTTTATCAAGACCCCTAATTCTTTGGCGGATCCTGGAGAGACGGTACCCTACCCCTTCTACTCCGAAAACTTTCATTATGAGGGTGAGCTCGCTCTCGTGATGGGGCGCACGGCCCGGCAGGTTTCGAAGGAAGAGGCCCTGGATTACGTATTGGGGTACACCGTGGGGATCGACTTTACCGCTCGGGATGTGCAGCGCAAGGATCTCCAGTGGGTCCGAGCCAAGGCGGCGGACAAGTTCTGTCCCCTGGGGCCCTGGATAGAAACGGAGCTGGATCCCTTTGATCTTCAGGTGAAAACCCTGGTAAACGGCGAGGTGCGCCAGGACGGGCGTACCAGCCTCATGATGTATCCCGTGGATTACATCGTGAGTTACATTTCGGCCTTCATGACCCTGCTTCCGGGGGATGTGATTCTTACGGGCACCCCCAAGGGCGTGGGTTCCCTGGAGCGGGGGGATCGTATCGAGGCCTGGGTGGAGGGAATCGGCACCCTTTCGGCGCAGATTTCCTGATTTCTTCGCATGCCTTCCACAACGGCCCGGAGAAAATCGAAAACCTGATTTCCCTCATGGACCCATTGCCGGAAGGGCTTGGAAAAAGCTCTTCCGGCAGCGCTTTTTTCGGCATATTGTAGTAACATGGGGGGGGGCTTTTCCACGAGCCTGGTTTATGTGTCCTTATTCTCGTGATATGCAAAGGAGTTGAGCTCTATGAAGTGCCATCTGCGAAGGGGAGTCTTCATGCTGTCCGTATGTCTGGGAATCTTCCTGGGGTCTTCCGCTTGGGGAGCCCAGCCGATTTATCCCTATCCCATGGTGACGAATACGGATATTTTCGGGGCCGGGGGAGTTTTCGGAGAGGATCGCCACAATGCCTTCCGGCACGACAGTTTTTCCATGGCCCTGAATGGCGCGTCCTGGAGGGTGGATTTCGGTATCCTTTCCCCGGATGCCCAGGCCCTGGATCTTCTGCTTCTGCGAACGCTCCATCCCCGGGGAAGCTGGATCCTCTCCTTCACCCATGAAGGCCCCTTGCTGGGAGCCCAGGATGTTCTGGAAGTTTCTCTGGAGGGGGATCTTCTGACGGCTCCTCCGGTGCGGCTCGTTTCGGGGGATGTGACTCGGGATATCCCCTTTTCCTGGAATTTCGGCAGCGAAACCCAGGGTATCTCCCGGGCCGTTCTCAAAGGGGCCTACTACACTCTTTCGGGAGATCAGGAGACTCTCCAGAGCGAAGCAGAGATGGCCTTTTCCCTGGCTCTGGTGACGGAGCCCGATACCTTCGTTCTGGGATACGCCGCCGGAGCGGACGATCCTCCTCCTTCGGCGTATCGGTACCTCACTCTCTCTTCTCAGGAGAGCGAAGCCGTGAGTATGCACGTTTTCGCCACCACCACGGATACCCTCTGGCTTCGCTTTCTGAACATGGGGAAGAACGGGGTTCGTTTGAGCGCTCCCGGTTTTGCCAGCCAGGAAATTTCCTTTGCCGGAGGGGGATCCGCTGGAGCGGGAGTGTTTCCGGGATATCTGGAGCTTCTGCGATCGGACCTTATCACGGGAATGACCTTCGATCTTACCGTGGCGGGGGAGGGAGGATATGAATTGCAGCGACGCTATCCCTGTTCGGTGACGGTGGTGCCCTACTATCCCCTGCCTCTTGCGACGGGAGACCCCTTGCAGGATTCTGCGGCAGGGGCGGCGATCGTTCCCGCTCAGATGGAAATGCCCGAAGGCATGTCCTCGGTGGAAGCCGCCCAGATCGGCACGAACAACCGTTTCGGCGAAGCGGATCCTGCGGCCTATGCGGAACTCGTTCCCGGAGCTTTCCGGGCATGCTATTTCGATATCGGAGCGCAGCGCTTCGATCCCGAGGATCTCATCGGGCTTCCCCTGGTGGTGACCTGGAAAATTACCTCCGAAGATTTGGGGCTTTACGGAGGCCTTTCGGGATCCCAAATCGCTTCTTTCTTCGATTCTCTCAAGGCGCCGAAAAATGTGACCGAGAAAATCTTTACCCACCTTCGGCCCTTCAAGCAGTTCGGCCATACGGGAACCGCGGACTTTGCGGATAAAGCGGGAACGTACTGGCCCTTCTTCTTCGAGACCGGTTACAACCCCCAGGAGGAGAGCGTGACCGTGCAATTCCGGATGGTGCTCCTGGATGACGAGCGATCGGGGGTAACCCTTGCCAAAAAAGGGCAGATAGGATTCTTTCCCCTCTTCGACGGTGTCCGGGACGGCGTCTTTCGGGATCCCCTGGCGCTCTCCTACCGGAGTGCGAATCTTTCGGTTCCCGCCGGAGCGGAGGAGCTGGGAGATCTGCCGAACCCCCTTCCCACGGGAACCATCGTTCCCAGCAGCCCCACTCCGGGAGCCTCCGGAAGCGGCGGAGGCAGCGGCTGTAACGGAGGGTTCGGAGGGGCCTTTGTGCTGCTCCTTCCTCTGGCCGTTCTTTTTCGAAAGCTTTAACCATTTTTTCCGGGAGCGAAAAGAGAGCTACATGAGGCTGTCATCTCAGGCCGGGCGGACCTCCGGGTCTGTCCGGCCAAATTACAAACAAGAACTAAAGGAGCGATTTTCATGGGATACATACTCGTGAGCGGAGGAGCGGGGTACGTGGGAAGCGCCGCGGCGCTGGCTCTTCAGGATGCGGGATATTCCGTGGTGGTGCTGGACAACTTCGTGAAGGGCCATCGGGATATGGTTTTCGGCGAGCTGGCGGAGGGAGATCTCCGGGATGAGGCCTTCCTGAAGGAGCTTTTCACACGGTACTCCGTGGAGGGGGTGCTGCATTTTGCCGCCTTCAGTCTGGTAGGAGAGTCCATGAAGGAGCCCGAGAAGTATTATGCCAACAATGTGGAGGGCACTCTCTCGCTCCTCCGGGCCATGCGTGCCGCAGGGGTGAGCCGTTTCGTCCTTTCCTCCACCGCTGCGGTGTACGGAGAGCCCGAAAGAATCCCCATCCAGGAGACGGATCCCCTGGTTCCCACCAACGTCTACGGAGAAACCAAGCTCTTTCTCGAACAGGTTTGCCGCCGTTACGGAGAGGCCTACGGCCTTTCCAGCGTGATGTTACGCTATTTCAACGCCGCCGGGGCGGATCCCCGGGGGCGGGCGGGGGAGGATCACGCTCCGGAGACGCACCTCATTCCCCTGGTTCTGGATACGGTGCTGGGGCGCCGGAAGAACATCACCCTCTTCGGCTCGGACTATCCCACCCCCGACGGAACCTGCATCCGGGATTACGTGCACGTGGCGGATCTCGCTTCGGCCCATCTGGGAGCCCTGGAATCCCTTTTCCGGGGCGAGGGAGAAGGGCGGTGCCGGAAGTACAACCTCGGTAACGGCAAGGGCTATTCCGTGGCGGAGGTGATCGCTGCGGTGGAAAAGGTAACGGGAGCCTCCGTTCCGGTGGAACGGGGAGAACGTCGCTGGGGAGATCCCGCGGTGCTGGTGGCTTCCTCGGAGAAGGCGGAGCGGGAGCTCGGCTGGTGCCGGGAATATTCCTCCCTGGAGAACATGGTGGAAACTGCCTGGGAATGGCATAAGAGGCGGTTCGCATGAGCGGCGGTGCTCTTCGGGGGCTGGCCCTTTTCGATTTCGACAAGACCTTGAGCGATCGGGATACCCTTTTCGATTTTCACTGTTCTCATTTTGGCAAATCCCGGGTCTACGCCTGGGCTCTCGGGCATGGCCCTTCCCTTTTGGGGTGTCCCTTGGGATGGACTCACCGGGGAAGAATCAAGGAGGCTTTTCTTTCCCATTTCTGGAGAGGGATTCCTTACGAAACCTTTGCCCGGGCCGCCCGAACCTACTCTCTGGAGCGAATTCCCGGAATACTGCTTCCTCAGGCCCTGCAAACCCTGGAAGAGCATGTTCGGCGGGGAGACCGGGTATTGGTGATCTCCGCTTCCATTCGGGAATGGCTGGAACCCTGGTGTCTTGGAAGAGGCGTGGACAGGGTGCTCGCCACGGAAATGGAGGTTCGGGAGGGAGTTCTTTCGGGGCGCCTGGCCACTCCGAACTGCCGGGGCCCCGAGAAGATCCGCCGCCTCCGGGAAGTGCTCGATCCGAAGGACTATTCTCCTCTCTACGCCTACGGGGACAGCGACGGGGATCGGGAGATGCTCGCCCTGGCGGATCATCCCGTGTATCGGTGGCGCACCGGCTCATGACCTTCCGGGATCTGGCGGGGCTCTACCGGATTCCCCAGTGGGGGAAAAATCTTTTCGTCCTGGCTCCGGCATTTTTTGCCTTCCGCATGGATGAGCCCCTGGTAGCCATGCGGGCCCTGGGGGCCTTTTTCGCCTTCGGTTTCACCGCCAGCGGGATGTACGTGCTCAACGACCTGGCGGACCTTGAATCCGACCGCAAACATCCGGAAAAGCGCTTTCGTCCCCTCGCTTCGGGGAGAGTCTCTCCCTCTTCGGGCATGGTGGCGGGGGGGCTGGCCCTTTGCGGGGGATTTCTCGCGGGAACCTTCTTCGGGGTAGAAGCCCTGGGACTTCTCGTTCTCTATGGAGGGCTCAACGCCCTCTACTCCTGGAAGCTCAAACATGCGGCTTTACTGGACATCTTCTGCATCGCCCTGGGTTTCGTGCTCCGGGTGCTCTTCGGAGGTCTTGCGGCGGGGGTTCCCCTTTCGCGATGGATCGTGATCATGACCTTTCTCCTGGCTCTCTTTCTCGCCCTGGGAAAGCGCCGGGGGGATCTGGAGATGGAAGAGGAGATTCCCGGCCTGCGCCCCGCCGTGGAGGGGTATTCCCGGATCTTCGTGGATGCCTCCATGATGATGCTTTCCGGAGTTACCCTGGTGGCCTATCTCATGTACTGTCTCTCTCCGGAGGTGATGACGGCCTTCGGAACCACCCGGGTCTACTATTCCTTCGTCTTCGTGCTCTTCGGCATTCTCCGGTATCTGCAGAACGTCATGGTCTTTCACCGCACCTCTCCCACGAAAATTCTCTATGGAGATCCTTGTTTCCAAGCTCTTCTGGCAGGATGGATCGGGTTTTTCCTGCTTCTTTTTCTGCTGCGGTAAAATCAAAGACGAAGACGGAAAGCACAGATCCTTTTCGGATCGTTCTCTGGTTCTGGCTTTTGCCCGTGACGTTGGTTTTTACTTTTCACCGCACGTTTTGCTTCTCACGTTTTCCTTCAAACTTGCCTTTATAAAGGAGTGCCGCCATATGACCGTACACGAAAAGCCCCGGGTTCTCGTTACCGGGGGATCGGGGTTTCTCGGCATCAACCTCATCCGATATCTCCTCGCCCGGGGGTACGGAGTGACGAACATCGATTTCGCCCCCTTCACTTACGGGGACTGTAATCACAAGATCCGCATGGTGGACGGAGATATCCGCAATCCGGAAAGAGTCCGCGCTGCCATGGAGGGAGCGGACATGGTGGTACACTGTGCCGCCGCGCTTCCTCTTTACACGGAGGAGGAAATTTTCTCCACCGACGTGGAGGGAACCCGGAACGTCCTTCTGGCCGCCCGGGAGGCGGGGGTAACCCGGTTCGTGCATATTTCTTCCACCGCAGTCTACGGAGCTCCCGAACGGCATCCCCTTTACGAAACGGATCCCCTGGTGGGGGTGGGGCCTTACGGAGAGGCCAAAATTCTGGCGGAAAAGGTTTGCCGGGAGTCCCGAGACGAGGGGATGGTGCTTTCGGTGCTCCGGCCCAAGTCCTTTATCGGTCCCGAGCGATTGGGAGTCTTCGCCCTCCTCTACGACTGGGCCTATACGGGGCACAACTTTCCGCTTCTCGGAGGAGGAAACAACCTTTACCAGTTTCTGGACGTGGCGGATCTCTGCGAGGTTATCACAAGCTGTCTCACTCTTCCGGAGGAGAGGGTAAATGGGGTGTTCAACATCGGAGCCGAAGTTTTCGGCACCCTGAAGGAGGATTTTCAGGCGGTGCTCGACGAAGCGGGAAGGGGAAAGCGTATCGTCTCCCTTCCCGTGGGGCCCGCCCTGAAGCTGCTGAAGCTTTTGGAGAAATTCGGCCTCTCCCCCCTCTACGAATGGATTTACGATACCGCCTACCGGGAATCCTTCGTCTCCGTGGACAAGGCCCGGGAAATGCTGGATTACGCTCCCCGATACTCCAACCGGGAGGCCCTTCTCAGGAACTATCGGTGGTATGTGGAGCATTTGGAGGATTTTCGGAACGCCTCGGGAATCTCCCACCGGGTTCCCTGGAAGCAGGGGCTTCTGCGAATGGGGAAGTGGTTTTTTTAGATTTTCCTCCCCGCCGAAGAAGAAACGCATTCTCAAAAAGATAGAGTGTCAGCCGCTTCCCCTGAGAGGAGGCGGCTGATTTGTCGTTTTTTCGACAGAACGTGGCGAGGATTCTTTACTGGAGATCCCCCGAAAGAGGGCCGGTTTTTTCGAAAATGTGCACCGTCGGATGGTCATAGACCCGAAAGGATTCCTCCGCCGAAGAGTCGTCGAACTCCACCCTCCAGGGCCCCAGTTCAAGGCGGGGAAAGGAGGTGAAGGTACGTATTTTCCGGAAAGGCAGCTCTCCGGCGAAGAGTTTTTCGTAAAACCGGCTCATCCGGGGATACTGCTCCGGTACCTTGGCAATGCTTTCGTATCCCCGACCGCTGGAGAGCACCAGATAGTCCGCCTGGGCGAGTTTCGATTCCATCTCCTTCCATTTGGAGGGGTTTTTGTCGTTATCGAAAATCGGAAGCCCCAAAAATTCCGGATTCTTCCAGGGCGCTCCGGAAATTCTCAAGGGAAGGGCATCGTCCCAGATTTCGTAGGTGATCTTCGCTTCGGGAGATATGGCTTCCAGGAGCCATCGGGAGGCGGCTACCCGGGAATGTTCCCGGGAGTAGATCTGTACGAAGGCCAGGGGCCAGAGGAGAAGGAGTGCCAGGAGGGTTCCCAGGGCAAGCCGCCGCCCCGGAAGAGTGCGAAGGCGCTCTTCAAGAACCGCCAGGGCATAGCCTCCTCCGAGGGCGAGAAGAGGATAGGCGAAAAGGACATAGCGCATGTACTTGGTGAATTCCAGAGAGTGGTAGGTGAAGAGGGCGATTCCCCAGAGCAGGAGCAGGGGCCCTGCGGCGGCAAAAAGGAAAAAGCCCTCTTTGCGCAGTTTGCCCATCCAGGCTCTGCCGAGAAGAAGGAGTCCCCCCAGAGAGAAAAGTCCCAGCGGAATTCCCAGGCCGTAGCGGATAAGCTGTTCCAGGGGATGCCATGCCGAGGTGCCGTGCCATTGAAGGGATGGGGGAAACCATGCGTGCCCCGAGTGAAAGTGGAGCATGTCCTGAAAGTGTTGCAGAAAGATAGGCGAAAGCCGGAAATCCAGAAAATTCCCCGAGGCGAAGTAGAAGGGGCTTCCCAGGCGTACCCCCGCATAGGCGGTGAGGAGGAAAAGCCACGTCTCTCCCAGGCGTCTTCCCGGAGAAGGGGATTCCGGCCCTGCCGGAAGAAGCAGGAAAAGAACCAAAAGAGGGAACAGAGCTCCTCCGGTGATCTTGCACGCCATGGCAAGACCCATGCACAACCCCCCGCAGAAGATGCCGGGAAGGGCCATATTCGCAAACTTCCGGGAGAGCAGTACCAGTACCAGGGCTCCCCAGGCAAAAGCATTCTGAAAGGTGTCCGCCGCAAAGAAGTGGGAAAGCTGTACCGGCAGGGGAGCCACGGCGTAGAAGAGCATGGCGAAAAGGGTTCCCCGAAGTCTTTGCTTCGGACTGCCCGGAAGGAGCAGAAACCCCAGGATGCCAAGAAGGCCGAGGGCCAGGAGATCCGCCCCGCAGCTGAGAATACGTCCGGGAAGAAGAAGTTTGGAGTATCCCGAATGCCCCGTGAGTTTTCCCGTGAGGTACAGAAGGTTTGGGGGAAAGGTGCCGTAGACGAAGGCGGGATGTCCGATATTGGCGGGATTCATGGGAGAGAGGGTGGGATCCAGGTATTCACGGAGGTTTTCGGGGGTTCTCATATCTCCGGTAACCATTAGAAGGAACCGTTCGTCCGGATGCAGATAATGCCCCTGGTCCCAGAGAAGGCCGTATCCCCGAAGGAGAAGAGCCAGGAGGAGCACCAGAAAAAAGGGAAAAACCGTTCCGAGCTTCGGAAGAAGGCGTTCCCGGAGAAGCACGGCTATACTTCCGTTTCCCCTTCGGCGGGAGTTTGCCGCTCCACGATGTACCGGGGACGGTTTTTGGTCTCCTCGTAGATCCGGGCGATATACTCTCCCAAAACCCCCAGGAGAATCAGAGTGACCCCGTGGAAGAAGAGGCTCATGGTCATGAGGGAGCTCCACCCTTGCACGGTGCGATCCGTAAAGAGCTTTTCCCACACCACGTAGAGAAGCATGAGAAAGCTCATTCCCGAAAGGAAGAATCCCAGGTATCCCGCCAGCCGGAGGGGTTTGTAGGAAAAGGAAGTTATGGCATCCAGAGAGAGATTCACCATTTTCCGGAGAGGGTACTTGGTCTCCCCCGCAAAGCGCCCTTCCCGAACGAAGGTTACCTTGGTCTGCCGGAATCCCACCCAGCTTACGAGGCCCCGAAAGAAAAGGCTATGCTCCCGAAGACCGCAGAGCACGCTGCACACCTGCCGGTCCATAAGGCGGAAATCCCCGGTATCCAGAGGGATGGGGATGTCGCAGAGGGCGTTGAGCACCCGGTAGAAGGCCCGGGAGGTGAATTTCTTGAAAAAGGTTTCCTTTTTACGTTTCTCCCGCTGCCCGTAGACCACGGAATATCCCTGACGCCATTTTTCCGCCATCCGGGGAATCACCTCCGGGGGATCCTGGAGATCCGCATCGATGATCACCATAGCCTTTCCCCGGGCATGCTCCAATCCCGCCATCACCGCCGCCTGCTGGCCGAAATTCCGGGAGAGGGAGATCATCCGGATCCGCCGGTCCCGGTCTGCGGCGGCGTCGATGAGGGCTGCGGAGCCATCGGTGCTGCCGTCGTCGATGAAAAGGAGTTCGAAGGGTTCTCCCATCTCTTCCATGACCTTTATCAAACGCCTGCACGTTTCGGGAAGCACCTCCTCCTCGTTGAGAAAGGGGATGATGATGCTGAAAATCGGGCTCATTCGCGCCGTTCCTCCTTAATCGTTATTCCGCGAGATCTTTCGAAGAATTTCCCGTACCTTTCACCCTTGTGTCGACATATGTATCCCCGCTATCCGTCGATTTTCGTCTGCGGAGGTCTCCGTTCGATGATTCGGGTTTCTCCGGCTTCGAAAACCCTTGTTCCCAGGCTTTCAAGGCCCTCTTCGTCGAGTTTGGGATAGCGCTTTCGCTCCAGGGGACTCAGGATGATGTACCGGATATCGTAGCGATCCCAGAGTTTTTCCGCCTTGCTCCCCCGGGGGGCATTGTAGAGAATGTTTACCTCCTGCCGCCGGGTTTTTGGTATGGAACTGTCGTTTCGCCAGAGCCATTCATGGACGTACCACCCCAGGAGGGTGGGAAGCCCCGTGGCCATGGAGATGCGGCCGTATTCGGAGTAGCTGTCTCCCTCGGCCTCTAGAATGGTCTCCTGGGAGGATGCGTGTTCTCGAAGCCACTGAACCGCCTCATAGTCTCCGGAACTCAGGAAGTCCATGCCTCGGAGATCTCGGGAAGTTCGAGTCAGGGGATAATATCCCGGTACCGCATGGAGAGGATAGCAGAGAGGCGCCGCAAGAACCAGAAGGAAGAGGCCGCAGAAAACGATTCTCCGCAAAAGATCCCGGGTGGCGCTCAGAATCCGGCACATGGCGTATCCCGAGGCGATGCCGAAAAGGATGAAGGCCTGGTATCCCAGTTTGAACATGGTATTGGATCGGTGATAGGTCGTCCCGTAAATGTCTTTCACGTAAACCAGCTCCGGAAGCAGCACAAGACCCAGGGCCCCCAGAAAAAGCCCCGCCGCGAAAAGGTCGCTTTTGGAGAGCCGGCGCCACCATCGGCCAAGGCCTTTGAGAAAGCCTTCTCTCTTGCAGGCTCTGAAGAGAAGCACTCCGAGAAGAAGGGCAAAGCAATAGGCCATGAAAAGTTTGTCTCCCCAGAGAACGAAAAGCTGCCAGAGGGCGGAACGGCTCATTACCGGGTGAACTCCCTGGGAGAAGTTCTGGAAATGCAGCAGAAAGGGAGCGGCGGCTCCCAGGGCGGAGAGGCCTCCGAGAATTCCGAGAAAGGCTCCCTTGAATATCCCCGAAAGGAGGCTCCCTCGTTTCCAGAAGTACCATACCATGGCCCCCCCCCAGAGGGTGAGGTAGATGGGAAAGTCCCAGGCGTTGGTCATGAGGGTTATGCCCAGAAGAAGCCCCGTGAGGAGCAGGTGGAGTATTCCCGGGCCCCGGATAAAGGCGCTCAGGGTAACTCCCAGGGAGGCAAGCACCACGGGAATATTCGAAACGTGTCCGTGAAGATCCGCCACCACGAAGGAGTAGATGGGAAATTCGTGAATGGTTTTATCCTTGGTCTCCGGGTTGTGTCCCACGTACCGGGTGGCATCGGGATACCAGTAACTCGTTTTTACGGTGCTCTCGAAGTAGGTGGTTTTGTGGATCCTCGGAAAAAGCTCCCCGAAGAGAAAGGCATGGAGATTTCCTCCCAGAGTGACCAGGGTGGCTGCAGCGAGCCCCGCCGCCAGGGCTCGAAGGCGTTTTCTGGTAAGTCCCAGATCTCCCCGGGGTGCGGGGATGCGCATGCCCAGGGCCGCCCCCAGGGAAAAGGAGCCCAGTCCTGTAAGAGCGAAGAGTGTGGCGATCATGAGGTTGTAGCCGTACTCCGGAAGCACCCGGCTTCCCGCGATGAGATAGGCGCAGATCACCTGGCCGAAGTAGTAGTAGTTCACCGCTTCTCCGGCGAGCCACATATCCGTGGGAGGCATACTCTCCGCCCGGAGCACCGCGTTGACGAAACCGAAATCCATGAACTTCTCCAGTCCCTGGATATCCGGCTGAAAGCTTCGGATAAAGGCCCAGCCCGTAAGGGCCAGGAGGAAGAAGATTTCTTCCCCCGCGAGAATCTTCCAGGGAAGTTTTTTGGAAAGAAGAGGATGGTTCTTTCGGAAGAAAATCTGTACGGCGATCCCCGAGAGAAGAAGCCCCCCCAGGCTCCAGGGAAAGGTGAAGAGACCGAATTTCAGGGAAGACCCCATCCAGAGCAGCCAGGAGGGGAGGAGGATTCCCAGAATTTTGGCAAAGGCGTAGCCCCGGTCGAAGGCGAAGGGAAAAAGCCTTCGTCCCAGGGGATAGAAGAGGATTCCCGAGAGAAGGAGGTAGCTCCACCATCGAAGAAGAACGAGCATATTCGGAGAGCCCAGGAAGGCGGCAAACTCCCGGGTGAAATGCAGCATAAAGGGAAGGTTCATGGTTTTTCTTCCTCGAGATCCAGAATCTGCGGGGCCCGCCTTCCCATGGCGATGGCATAGTTCTGCCCCCGGTCCTCGGGAAAGATCTGGTCCATGCAGGCCAGATAAAGCCCGGATACCGAGGTCTGATGGGGAGGAATCCGGCGGGGATAGTCCCGGTCCACCACGGGCTGGGTGTCGGTGCAGCGGAAGAGCCGGGCCTGCCGGAGCATGGCGGGTTTCCAGGAAGGAAAGATCCGCGCCAGTCCCTGGAGAAAACGATGCTGCACTTCCTCGTCCGAAGCCTTGAAGAGAGAGTGTTCCGGAGAGAGATATCGGGAAAGGTAGAGAATGTTGCAGCCGTACCGTTCCCGGGGAATCAGGTTGGTATGTTCGATGGCGGCCACGAAGGGAAGCCCCTTGTCGGCGATGGATATCCAGTAGTAATCCGAAAGGGGAGCCTCCAGCTCCAGGAGAAGGCAGAGGTTTGCCATGGACTTGATGCTCCGGTACCGCTTCCGCTCCTCCTCGGAGAGATCCGGGCAGAGGGTTGCAAGCTGTCGGGGAGATCCCGTATACAATACCTTGTCGAAGAGGGCGCTGTGCCCCCGGGAGGTGGTGATGCGTACCCCCTTCCCCTGGGAGCGGATCTCCCCGATCTCCGTACCCAGGCAGGTGATCCCCTCCCGCCGCTGGAGCTCTTCCATGCCTCGTGCATAGAGAGATCCGAAACTCCCCTCAAGATAGCCCAGGAGCTCCTCCTTCTGTCCCTTTCCCCGGGAAGAGCTGCGGAGCTTGACCTTGTTCCAGAGCCAGGTAGCGCTTACCTCGTTTGCGGAGGATCCGAACTTGGATTGGAGCAGAGGTTCCCAGCAGGTGGCGAATATTCGAGGCCCCGTCTCCCTGAGTACCCACTCCCGGGCGGTGAGCTGTTCCAGATCCTTCCAGGAGGAGCGCCGCTGGGTACGGAGCACGAAAAGCCCCATCCGTATCCGGTCGAGAAGGGAGAGCTCGGAAAAACGCAGAAGATCCATGGGGGAGGTAAAGGGATGAAGCTTTCCCCCTGCGTAGAGAGCGTTCTTCGGGGGCATCCAGTGGAGTTTTTCCTCCAGTCCCAGCTCCCGGGCAAGTTCGGGAACCGCGCTGTCGCTGGTAAAGATGTGATGATAGAAGATTTCCAGGGGTTCTTCTCCCACCAGGCAGGTCCGGGCCATGCCTCCCGGAAGGGGATGGGTTTCGAAAAGAGTGATCCCGTGTCCTCTCTTGGCGAGTTCCAGCGCTCCCGTAAGTCCCGTAGCTCCTGCGCCGACAACGGCAATGTTCATGGTACAAGCACCTCCAGTAGGGCTGATTGGTGTATATGGTCCTTCTTGCGGAAGATCCGCACTGTGGGATGGTCGAAGACCCGAAAGGTCTCCTCCGCATTTTCGTCGTTCACGAAAAAACTGCCGAATCCGGGATAGGAGGCGAAGACCGCTGCTTCTTCGTATCCCAGGGATCCGTCAAAAAGAGCTTCGTAGTAGCGGGACATTACCGGATACTTTTCGGGAAGCCGGGAAAGATTTCCCCAGTTTCGCCGGCTTGCGAGAATGATATAATCCCCCTTCTCCAGGAGTGCCGCCAGGGTGGTCGCCTTTTTCGAATCGTCCCGCTCCGGGGCTGGAACGGTATGCCACCGGTAGGATCGGGTTTTTCCCGCAAGGGAGACGGGAAGGCGGTAGTCCCAGGATTCCGTGAGGAGCACGCTTTGGGAGGGAATGTTTTTGTAGATCCACTCGGAAGCCGCGGTACGGGTGCTGGGGCGGAAGTAGAGGGCTCCCACGGCGCTCCCCCAGAGAAGGGTGCTCGAAAGAGCCAGAGCGGCGAGAAGATTTCCCGCCTTGGGAAAGGTTCGGAGAAGGGCCCCCAGAAGCCAGGACGCTCCCAGAATAAGCCCCGGTGCGAGAGGAAGGGTGTAGCGGATGAATTTGGCGTGCCAGTTCCAGATAAGCAGCGCGTAGATTCCCGTAAAAAGCAGAAGAGGAAGAAGCTCGGGGGAGCTTTTTCGGCGGAGCATGCTGAGGATACAGAGAATTCCTCCGGAAATTCCGAGTACCGTGGTGGCAGGCCCCTGGTGCCAGAGAAGGTTTTTAAGCCAGAAGAAAGGGGAGGTGTCGATGAACTGGAGGGTGTAGGGTACCTGCACGGTACCCTTCACGATGCCTCCCTCGTAGCGCATGGTGCGCAGAAAATCCCGAAACTCCAGCAGGGAGTAGGGGCTTACGGCAGCGAAGACAAGGCCTCCGAGAACTCCTCCCAGGAGTATGCCCTTGAGAAGGTCTCCCGGCCGGTCCCCCTTGGAATATCGCAGAAGAACGAGCACCCAGGGGAAGATCGCCATGGCGGCGGCGGTGGTTTTGGTGCCCAGGGCGATGCCTCCGAGAATGCCGAGAAGGGCCCAGGCTTTGAAGGAAACGGGTTTTTCGCTTCGGATCATGGCCCCCGTAAGCAGGGTAAGAAGGAGTATTTCCAGGAGCAGAAGGTTTTCCGTAACTCCGTAGTGAGCGGTCTGGATAAACCCCGGAGAAAAGGCTCCCAGAGCGAGGGCGAAAAAACCTCCTGGGGAGTTTCCTGCCCACGTTCCCAGGCGGTAGAGAAGTATCAGGGAGAGGGAGGAGCAGAGGGCGCCTATCCATCGGGCGAGGTAGGAGATGGACCCCACATCCCGAATCCAGCGGGATTCCCCCGTAAGAGCCGTCATGGCCTCCCCCGCAAGGCGGTGCAGGTAGATGGGAAAGCCGTTGTAGGCGTAGAACTCCGGATTCAGATTCTGGAAAAAATCGATGCGCTGTACCGCCATGCTGAGGTTCATCTCGTCGGGGTGGTAGGAGCGGAGGCCGTCCCAGTCGAGGTGGGAGCAGCGGAGAAAGACTCCTCCTCCGAACACCAAAAAAAGGACTCCCCAAAAGATCATTTTGGTGAGACCCGGAAGAGGATGCGACAAACCGGAAGAATCTACATTTGGCAAAAGGTTTTTTTCGTTCTCCATGATATGCTAAGTATACCGGAAAAATGGCCGGAAAGACCATGGCTTTTTGCGGCGAATCAGAGGAAAACCCCCGCCGCTTTGGCGGCGGGAGCATGTTAAAAGTCTATTCTATAATGTTTGGAGTGGGATCTTTGAGAAAACGGGGACTCATGTTTTTAGGAGCGGCGATTCTTTCCAATGCCGGAGCGAACGTGCTTATCAAGATGGGCATGGCCTCCCGGGGAGAGGCCGTGGGGGAGGGGATGCTCCCGGCGCTACTCGCCATTGCCCTGAATCCTATCGTGGCGGGAGGGTTTTTCTTCTTCGCCCTTACCTTCGTGCTTTACAGCGTAGCCCTTTCCTCTCTGGATCTCTCCTACGCCTATCCCCTTATGACCGGGGGGGCGCTACTCCTTATCTTCGGTCTCTCCACCTTATTCCTGGGGGAGTCGCTCTCCCTCCTTCGTTTCGGGGGGATGCTCCTGATTATGGGAGGTATTACGGTGGTGAGCCTCAAGGGATAGGGGCCGGCGGCTTTGTCTTTACGGAGCTCCGGGAAAGAAGATCACTCGGTCCTCCCTGTTCCGGACCCGGTAGATTTTTCCCTTTTCCCGGTCCCATGCGTAATATCCCAATCCCGAGGCTATACCGCCCTGGCCGTCGAGAAAGGTCATTTTCCGGGCCAGGGCGGCATCCACCGAAATGGAGCCTCGAACGGGCCGAGCCAGGGGAAGAGTGCCCTTTCCCTTCCATCGGGGCCATCCTCCGGGAGGGGCGAGCTGCCGCCGCTCCAGCTCTTCTCGAAGAAAGCCGTATATCTTTGGCCCTTCTCGTAGGGCGACCTGCCGGGCCCGAGGGGAGGAACAGAATTCCCGAAGCATATCATGAGCCAGGATGTCCGCATCGGCACGTTCCATCTCCAGAAGGGCCGCGAGGGTTACAAAGAGCGCATCCAGTCCCGCCAGAGAACGGGGGTGGAGCGAGGGGTGCCAGAACCCCCGGATGGCCTCCCACTCTCCCAGGTTACCTTGGGAGGGGTAGATTTCCCGAAGCAGAGCCAGCCCCAGGGAAGCGCTCCTTCTGGGGGGAAGAGGAGCCCAGAGGTTCTCCCAGAGAGCTTTTTCTTTCAGATCCGGAGCTTCTTCGAGAAGGATTTGTTTTAATTCTTCGGCTTCTTGTCGCTCCTCCGCCGTTATGGAGTATAATAAAAGAGCTGTGATTTCCTCCCCGGGGGCGTAGGAAGTTCCCCAAAGACTTCCGGGAAGCAGCAGCAGAATGAGTGCAAGGGTTACGAAGCGGCTCGCAAAGCTTTTGAAGCTTTTTTTTGCTCGTGAAAACATGGCGATCTCTCCTTGATTTTTTCCGAAAGCTGCGAAAGAACGGATAGGGAAGATTCCGTGAATTTCCGTTTTTGAGGAGGCGGCGTATTCCGCATTTCCCATGATGACGAAAAAAGATTCCTCCCTCGGTAAATTCTATCAGAAAATAACACGTTTCTTCTTACTGAAGAAAAATTCTCCCCTCATGTGGGGTATTTTCCTTCTTGGGGGAGTGGGGCTTGTGCTTTGGTGGATTTCCGCCCCCCGGGATATCGTCATCGGCGTGGTCTACAGTACCAATCCTTCGGAGCAGTTCATGGAGTCTAAAATGCTCAGTGCCGCCAGAGCCTATGCGGATTGGTACAACGAGACCGCCCGGGGCAGAAAGATCCGCCTCGTTACCGCCACCTATCTGGCGGATCCCACGGTGGCCCTGGGAGAACTGAAAGAACAGGGCGCTCTGGCAGTTCTCGGTTTTCCCACCTCCACCTCCGCCCTGGAAGCCCTTCCGGCGGCGGCGCACTACAAGCTTCCTCTGATTTCACCCAGTGCCTCCAGCTCTCTGCTTTCCCAGGAGGACGACTGGTTTTTCCGGGCGCGTTCCAGCACCGCCGAAGATGCCCGGCAAATGATCGCACTCTTTGGAAAAGTGGGCATTACCGAGATCGCGCTGATCTCCTACTCCGGAAATCCCGGCTATGTCATGCCCCTTCTCTGGGATCTCAAAAAGCGCGGAGAGCCCCGTATAGCCCGGGAACTCTTCGATTTGAGCATCATGGATCTCGAACCGTTCGTAGATGAAAACCCCTTCGATGCTCCCCAGGGAGTGCTCGTGGTGGGGCCTCCGATCTATTCTCTCTGGGTGGCCCAGAAGGCTCGCTATCTCTGGCCCTCTTCGGAGATCGTCCTTTCCGCATGGTCCCTGGTAGGGGTGATACCCGAAAAGAGCGGCGATTTCCCCCTGGAATTTTCCATCCTGGGAGGAGACGTCTTTTTTTCCTTTCTGGTGGATCCGGAGCACCCCTTCGTGCGTTACTGGAACAGCCGGTTCGTGCCGGGAGTGGATATCCAGGTGAATAATACCTATCTTGCCTTTACCCTCCTTCTGGAGGCCCTGAAGGAAAGCGATTTTACCGGCGGAGATGCCCTGCGGGAACGCCTGGGGGAGTACCGAAAGCTTTCGGGTCTCGCGGGGGAGGAAGTCGAGATCGACCGTTACGGAGATGCTCATGGTACATATTTCCTCTACCGCTTCGGCCCCGGGGGATATGAAGAGGTGGTGTCGCAATGAAGAAGGTTCTCGGGCTTCCGGAATATCAGCGCCGGACCTTCGGCTTCCTCTTTTTGCTGGCCCTGGGGATCGGTATTTTTCTGACGTTTTTTTCCATGCATGTGGTCTTGGAGGATTCCCGAAGTGATGCCCGAAGAGCTTCGGATCTTCTGAGGCATGAGGTGCGCTCCCTTCTGGATTCCCGGCGGGATGCCCTGGATCTTTTCGAAACTTCTGAAAATTCCGGAAGAGAACAGGAGAGCTTTTTTCTTCAGTTTTTCGGCTTTCTCGGAGAAACTTCCCGGGAGCGCCGAGTGCGGCAGGTTTACGCCGGGCCGAACCTCAAGGGAGTTTCTCTTGCTTCGGAACTGCTGGATGGCATGTGGCATCTTTCCCCTCTCTTTTCCTCCACCGGATCCCTTGGTCTCGTGGCGGCTTCTCCCCGAAGCGGGGGGTACGTGGTGGGAGCTCTTCCGGTTCCGGAGATCCTGCTGATGGGAGCCGGAGAAGATGTCCGGGGTTTCTGGGGAATCGTGGCGAGCACCGCCGGGGTGGTTTTCAGCGCCCAGAACGACCGGGGGTTTTTCCCTCCGGGAAGCGTGGTCCCCCGGGATCTCCTGGATTTCGAAGACTATACCAGAACCCGTGTCGCAGGGTGGCCCGTGGAGATCCTTGCCCGGGATATCGCTCCGGGACTGGTGCATATTACCGGTATCTGGGTAGACCGGGCATACCGTACGAGCCTCCTTCTCGGAGTGGGGGCGGGTTCCGTCTTTCTCGGGGCGGTGCTGCTCATCCTCTTCTTCGCCCGTCGTCTCTTTCGAAAAACATCGGAGGATTTTTCCGATCTTGCCAGGGTTTTCTCTCACCTGGACCGATCCATTCAGGAAGCTCCCTCTCCTCTCGATGCCATAGCGGAGATTCGCTATCGGTATCAGCGGGAGTTCGCCCAGGAATTCGGCTATTTCAAGGAGAGCCAGTCTCTCGTTCGGGCCTTTTCAGGGATGATGGAGAGCGTGGCGAGCCAGGGACAAGAGCTGGCGGCGCTCTATGAGGAAACCTCGGCGCTCCAGCAGGAGCTCATGTATTCCAATACGGAACTTCGCCAGGCTCTGGAACGCTTGGAAGAGCTGGCACACTTTTCCCAGGCCGCCGTGGAGGCCCGAACGCCCAAGGAGGCCGCCACCACGCTTATCAAGACCATGACCTCCTTCAGCAAGGCCAAGGCGGGAGGAGTGGTACTCGTGGAGGATCAGCACCCCATGGTTCTGGCTTTCGAGGGGGATCCCCGGGTTCGCCGGGATCTGGAAACGTTCCTGGGGCGTCATCCCCTTCGGGGATATGCGGAGGTGGTGCACACTCCCGAGGAGGTGTGGCACGCCTTTCCCATCACCTATCTCGGTTCCCTTCTCGGGGCGGTGCTTCTGGCGGAGGAGACCGAACGAACCAATGAACTCCGCAAGGAGCTTCACAACGTCATGTCCCACTTCGTTCCTCACCTGGGGGGTATCCTCCGCTCCCGCATTCTCGTGGACGAGGTGCATCGATCTTTCCATTACATGGCGGTGCGGCTTCAGATGATCTCCTCGGCCTATCACGACGAAACGGGAGAGCATCTGGCGAGAATCCGTTCCTATACCCATTTTGTGGGAGAAAAACTGGGCCTCCATGGAGATCAGCTCGAAGATCTGGGAACCTACAGCATGCTTCATGACATCGGCAAGCTCAAGGTGCCCCTGCATATTCTCGCCAAGCCCGGAAGCCTTTCGCCGGAAGAGTTCGGAGTGGTGAAGAACCATGCCCGGTACGGTGTGGAAATCCTCGGGGATTCGAACTGGCTTTCCCTGGCTCGGGAAATCTGCTTCTGCCATCATGAGAAGTGGGACGGCACGGGATATCCCCGGGGGCTGGAAAAGAAGGAGATTCCCCTCTCTGCCCGGATTGTGGGGCTTGTGGACGTGTACGACTCTCTCCGTTCCCGCCGCTCTTACAAAGAACCCTTCAGCCACGAACGCAGCTGCCGGATTATTCTCGAGGGAGACGGGCGGGTGCAGCCCGGACATTTCGATCCCGCCATTCTTGCCCTTTTCCGGGAATATGCGGCAGATTTCGATCATATCTTCACCTCCTGCTCCCGGGAAGAAGAACGGATCTGAGCAGAAGGGACGGACCGATACCGAAAGAGGGTTCTTTCCATATACAAACATTCCCCCCGGGAGGATCTCTCTCCGGGGGGAATGTCTTTTATTGCTCTTCTTGGCGGGCTGTCTCTTTACCAGGGGATGGAGAGGAGAAAGTCTGTTCCCAAAGGGCCCGGAGAAGGGCCTTTTCTTTTTCCGAGAGGATTTCCCGGCGCTGCAGGGCGGTTTTTTCGAGAATTTCCCGGGCTTCTTCAAGATTGTGACTTTCCACCAGGGTTTCGCAGTATTCTAAAAGAGAGGTCGTGGAAGGGCCCAGAGGAGAGAGGGCAAGCCATTCCCGATAGTAGGGAAGGGCTTTTTCCGGGTTACCCTCTCTTCGAAGCCCTCGTCCCTTCTGGAGAGCGAGCCTTCGGTATCCCGGAAGCAGTTCTTCCCGAGAAGGAAGGTCCGGAGAAATGGCGGATATGGAGAGGTTCCCCGGAGGAAGAAGGAGAAGGTGCCAGGGCATGTTCTCGAAAAAACCGTTTCGTTTCCAGGCTCCCGGGGCGCTTTCCATACGCAGGAACAACTCTCCCCGGAGATGCAGCAGGGCGGTCACTCCCAGGGAGGGGTAGTGAAGATCCCGGAAGAGTTCGTGTTCCTCCAGCATGTCCTGAAGGGCTCTTCGGAAAGATTCTTCTTCCGCCCGGCGTAGCGCTGCGGGCGGATTGGGAAGAGAGTCTTTTTCTTCGGGAAGCAGGGAAAAATAGGCCTGCCATCCCCGGTAGGCGGCGGCGTAGCTTCCCTGGGGATCTGAGAGAGGGATCTGCTCCTGAAGAAGGTTCAGCAGAGCTGCGGGAGCTCCCGTGCCCTCTCCGAGAGGAATAAGTGAGAGATGGGATGCCCCGGAGCAGATGGGGATTCCGAAAATCATGAAGATGGACAGGAAGATGCCAAAGAGATCTCTGCGGTATGTTTCCATGGCTTTTTCCTCCGAAAAGATGAAGAGCAGGAGCGAGGTTTTCCCCGCCCCTGCCTCTGATAGCTTATCCCGAGGAGAAGATCCCGGGTCTCTCGAAATATTGGTTTACGGAGTTTGGCTTTTGCGAATCGAACCCCGCCGGACTGGCCTCCCGTCGTTACAGGGAGCTGTCGTCCTGAATCTGTCCCGAAGGCCCCTTGCCGGGGTCGAAGGGCTCTTCCGGCACCTTGGGCATGTCCGGAGTTTCCGGAACGGTGATGCCGAGCTCCCGGGCGGCCTGTTTCGCCGCGGCGGTGGCGCTGGGGAGATAGACATTGGCTACGAAGGCCCATCCGCCGTCGGTGCTGATCCAGGTCTTGCTGTTGACTCCCGGAGGCAGTGTGCCTTGAATGACTCCCTTGTAATGCTCTCCGTCCCTGGTCTGGGCTAGGAAGCTGTTCTTGATCTCCGCGAGTTTCTGCCGTTCCTCCACGGTGTTGCCGTAGGGATCCTGTTTGAGAATGGTCTCGAAGTTGGCGGAGCTTTCCTCCTGGGTTCGGAACATGCCGCTCTCCCAGAGGAAGTCCTCTCCCGTGAGGATGCCCACCAGAGCCTGGTCGGCATCCGCTTTGGCCCGGTTGCTGGCGATGCGCTGTTCCCTGGATTCCGAGCCTCCCTCGTAATCCAGAATGATGGAACTTCCGAAGGAGACCACCGCTACCTCTCCGGTTTCGGGAATCGAGACGATCCGTCCGCCCACGGGGGGCACCACGCCTCCCTCGATCTCCCGGAAAACCCGCTGAAGTCCCGCCGCCACGCTTCCCGCTTCGAGAATGGCGCTGTTTCTCGCAAGAGCGGCCTGGCGGATTTTGGGAGAGGTGACGATGCTTACGTATACTACCTGTTTTTCCGTATCATCCACCACCTTGTAGGCGGTGAACCCCCGGATCATGCCGCTGGTAAAGCGCTGAATCTCCTGGGCGTAGGATTCCGAACGGCTTGCCAGGGTATCCTTGTGATCCACGAAGTCCTGGGCGTTGGAGAAAAGTTCCTGCCCCGCCTGGAGAGAGAGTCCCCGAAGATAGGTGAGAAGCTCTCTCTTGGCGTTCATCATGGCGATGACGTAGGCCTGGCGCTTGGACATGCGGCTGGCATTGGGATTGGGATAGAGCCGGTAGTCTCCGATGCCCGTGGCCACGAAGGCCATGCCGCTTCCCGCTTTGATGGCCCGGACTCCGGTGCCCATCTCCGCCGCCACGATCTGAAGCCCCTCTTCGAGGGTTTGCGCTTCCACCGTATCCACCTTGAGCGTGCTGTCATATCCCTTGGTAACGGGGATTTGAGCCGCCGCCTCCCGAACGTCCGCCGCCGAGGCCTCTACGGGGGTTCGCTGAAGTATGGCGTCAATGTCGAACTGGGGATTTGCCGCTACCGTCTGAAGAGGCGGCAGGGGAGGGAGTTCCTCTCCCTGAGCCAGAGCCGGAAGAGCTCCTCCCGCAAGCATGACGTTCCAGAGCAATGCGATTGCCACCGCAAGAATACCTCGTTTTGTACCTGTGCAGTCTTTTTTGTTCATGATAATCCCTCCCTGTAAAGTCTGTTGGTTTTTCCCGAATGATTTATTTTCCCCGATTCACGAATCCTTTGAGAAGGGAGTCGATCTCCTTGAGGGACATGCTCCCCTTTACCGAAAACACCTGGCCGTCCCAGGACTCTTCCCGGATGACGATGCGTTTCATGTATCCCTCCACGGCGGAATTCACTTCGTCGCTGGTTACCATGAGATCCTCCATGAGGGTCTCCGCATCCACCTGGGCACCCTTGATGAACTCCAGAAAGTTCCGCTGCAGATCCAGGTAGGCCCCCCGCCGGGCGAGAAGTTTTCCCTGGCCGGTGTTTTCCTTGCCTTCGGGAGCGACGGCTTCTCCCACGACTTCCACCATTCCTTCTTCGTAGTTAATATGAGTGTTCAGAGTTTCCTTGACAGGAATGGGTTCGTGTTTCGGTCCGGGTTTGGTGGGCTTTTCCGGAGGAGTTCCGGGTTCCATCTCCGGAACGTAGGCGGTAATGCCCATATCCTTGGCCGCCGCCTCCGCCTGGGCTCCCGAGGAGGGTGTGTAGACGTTGGCCACGTAGCACCAGCCGTCCTGAGAATACCAGGTTTTGCTGTTGGTTCCCTGGGGCACCACGCCCCGTACCGCACTCTCGGCGGCTTCGCTGTCCCGGATTACGTTGAGAAAGGTCTCTCTGCGCTCCTCCAGAAGCTTTTTGGTTCCTTCCTGGGAGGGGCCGAAGAGGTCTGTGTCCGTCACCACCTCTTCGAAGTTGGTGGAGGTGCTCTCCTGCTCCCGATAGTAGCCGTATTCCCACATGAAGGCATCTCCCGTCATGAGGGCCACCAGAGCCTTGTCCGCCTGGGCTTTGGCCCGGCGTCCCGCGGTGAGCTTGTCCTGCCC
The DNA here is from genome assembly GCA_964545875.1 of uncultured Synergistaceae bacterium. Lineage (GTDB taxonomy): Bacteria > Synergistota > Synergistia > Synergistales > Aminiphilaceae > DAIPKP01. Next base: position 26,565 of record CAZJHH010000006.1, on the reverse strand, counting down.
GGTACTCTGCCCGGCGGCATCCTGGTGCACCAGAGCACTCCCGAAGGAGACCAGAGCGGTTTCTCCCGTTTCGGGAACCGTGATGATCCGGCCCCCTACGGGGGGGAGAAGCCCCGATTCGAGCTCTCGGGAGATGGTTTTCATGCCGGCTCCCAAAGAGGCGGCATCCAGGAGGCCTTCGGAAACCGCCCGGGTGGCGTGACGGATCTTGGGGGTGGTGACGACGCTTACGTAGACGAGCCCTTCTCCGTCATCGTAGACCGAATAGGTTACGAACCCCCGGAGAGTGGCCTCCACCGCCTGGACGATCTGCTCTTCGTACCGGGAGGATCGGGAGTCGAAGGAATCCTGGGCGCTCTCCTCGTTGAAGGCCTCTTCCGCAAGGCGTTCCCGGGCTTCCAGAGGAAGCCCGCGCAGGGCCTGGGCGAGGTTCTTCTTTGCCCGCATGTGGGCCGCCACATAGGCCTGACGATGGGCCTCCCGGGCGGCGTTGCGGTTGGAGAGGTTCTTGGGATAGCTTCCGTCCCCGGTGGCCACGAAGCCCATGCCGCTCCCGGTCTGGATCATCCATACTCCCGGAGAGTGCTGGGCCGCCGCCTTGGCCGCCGCCTTCTCGAAAGAAGGAGATTCGAAACGTTGCATACCGAAAAGAGAATCCTTCGAAGGGGGGCCTACGTCTTCGAAGGAAGCCCGCAGATCCGAGGGAGATGTGTCCAGCAGGCTTTCGAGGTTTACTCCCCGGGCATCTGCGATCCCCGGAAGAAAGTACAGAAGCGCCGTGACGAGAAGTGCCGCCGTTGCTGTGAGTAATGGATTTTTTTTCATGGCTACCGCCTCCTTGCCGTTCTCTAATGGAAAACCGAAAAAAATATGTCAAAAATGTATTTTATCAGCTAAAGTAATGATATCATTTGCGGAGGCCCGGTTCAATCGGGAAGAATAAAATGCTATACTTTTTCCGGAAATAATCGGCGTTTTTGGGGTGCTTGATCTGAACGCAGCGGCTGTCTGGGTTTCAACGTGGAAAGGAGCGATGGAAAATGCGAAAAATATCTGTTTTTGCGGGGGCTCTCGGGGCATTGCTGTTCTTTCTTTGTCCCGTTCAGGAGGCTCTGGGAAGGCTTCAGACCTTGGGTGACGTGCTGGAGCAGGGAGAAAATGCCCGAATTAACTGGACCGAAGGGTATATCGAGGCTACGGGGCAGGCGGTGGCTCCCTCGGACAAGGAAAACACTCCCCAGGGGAAACTTCTCGCTCGGCGGGGAGCGGTGGTGGATCTTCAGCGGAATCTTCTGGAGTTCGTCAAGGGAGTTCGGGTGGACGCCAAGACGAGCATGCAGGATTTCATGGTGAACGATTACGTGAGCACCCAGGTGCAGGGCACCATCAAGCGGGTGGAGATTACCGACGCCACTTGGGATGGCGAGATTTACAGCGTCACCGGGCGTATCAAGCTCGAAGACATGCGCAAGGCGGTAACTCCCGCCCTTCCGGAACAGCCGGAATCCAGGCCCGTAACGCCTCAGCCCAAGGGAACCAAGATTACCGGGCTGGTCATCGACGCCCGGCACCTTCCTCTGATTCCCGCCATGACCTTCCGGGTGCTGGACGAATCGGGCAAAGAGGTCTACGGACTCTCCTTCGTGGATAAGGAGCGCTTCCTCTCTTCGGGACTCTGCGACTATCACACGAACATGGATTATGCTAAAAACGCTCCCCGGGTGGCGGACAGCCCCCTGGTGGTAAAGGCTGTAAAGGTTGTGGGGCCTCAAAACGTGGATATCGTCATTCCCAACAGCGCGGCAAGCAAGATTCGCAGCAGCACCTGGGATTTCCGGACCACCTGCCGGGTTACGGTGGTGAAACGCTAGACTTGGGAGGTGCTTATGCGACATTCCTGGAAAATTTTCGCTCTTCTCCTCTGCCTGGGGCTTTTCCTCTTCCCCCTGACGGGATACGGAACTCAGGACATTTCGGTGGAGGCCGAGGGACAGGCTCCGATTATCAACGGCGACAAGGCCAGAGCCCGGGACGAGGCGAAGCGCCAAGCCTATAGGGATGCCCTGGAAAAGGGAATAGGAGCCTACGTGGAAGGCATCACGGAAATGAAGGACTTCCAGGTGGTGCGGGACAAAGTTTTTTCCCAATCCCAGGGGCTCGTGACGGATTTCAAAGTAACCTCGGAAACCGTGGAAGATGGAGACACCTTTATTCTCAAGGCCACCTGCAAGGTGTCGGTGAAAAAACTCGACGGCGTTCTCGGTCCGGTGGTGATCGATGCCCTGGGCAATCCCCGGGTGATGGTGGTGGTGGACGAGAACGTGGATGGAGAACGGCCCTTTCTCTCCACCGTGGAGGGAGAGACCCTGCGGCTCTTCGAGAAGGCGGGGTACCTCCTGGTGGATCCGGAGCAGGCCAAACGTCTCAATCAGCGGGAGTACGAGCTTGCCCGGGATACGGGAGATCTGGGACGGCTCCAGGAGCTGGCGAAACAATTCGATGCGGACGTGCTGATCTACGGTCGGGCTCAGGCCATTCCCTATGCCAATCAAAAGGTGGAGGGCGTTCGGATTTACGGGGTTCGCTCCCAGCTTCAGCTCAAGGCGGTGCTCACCCAAACCGCCTACGTGGTCGGAACCGAGCAGTTCGAGCACAAGGATAAGGGCACCTCCGCCCAGGATGCGGCGGTGAAGGGGCTCACCACCTGTGCGCATGAGGCTACCCTTGGTTTGGTGCACAAGGTGGCCTATTCCCTGGTGAGCGGTTCCGCAGGAGGTATTCCCGGACGTACGGTGAAACTACGGATTTCCGAGGTCTCCTTTGGAGACGCTCGGAGCATCAAGGGGGCTCTCGAGGAAACCCGAGGGGTTACCGGGGTTTATCAGAGAGGCTTCAGCAACCGGAAGCTTGAGCTGGATGTGAATACCGAAGGCAGTGCGGAGGATCTCGCGGTTCGCCTCGAAGAATTGGGGATCGAGGTTACGGGGCTTACGGCGAATACCGTGGAGGGGGTTTTTGCAAAGGAGTAGAAAACCATGAGAGAGGCTGCGAAAAAAAACATGCTCTTCCGGGTGTTGCTTATTCTGGGAATTTTGGGGGCTTTTGGAATGTGGTCCTGCTGCGGAGAGGCTTCGCCCCTATCGGAACGGGAAATGCGGAAGATATGGGTGAACAACGGAGCCGTGGAGGGAGAGCAGGTCTTTCACTTCGGGGTGGTGGATTGGATCAGCAATACCGTTTTCGTGGAAGGCTCCTCTCCTCTCATGGGTACCACCCCTCAGGAAAAACTCCTGGCGGGGCGCCGGGCGGTGGTGCAGGCCCAGAAAAATCTTCTCTACCTGCTTTACGAGCTGCGGTACGGCTTGCCCCGGAGAATCGCCTCCATCGAGGTGGAGGGCGAGGTCGTGATGGGGCATGTGGATCGTCGGGGAGTGCGAAACGGCGCCTACGTGGTGGAAGTGGCTCTTCCTCTGCGCCGCCTTCTTGAGGAGTGTGTGCTCTGGAAAGCCACGGTACACTAGAAGGAGCTTCAGAAGGATTGCATTGCAGTGGTGTGGGATGTGAAAACCGGGAAAGTGGGTGGTTTTGTTCATGAATGTACGTAATATACGATGGAGCGTTCTTTTTCTTCTGATGACAGTTTTCTTCGTCACCGGGGCCTGGGGGGAGACCCGGGTGGCGGTGGTGGATTTTCGCAATAACGCCGAGGGTGTTACGGATGCGGTGCGCCTTGCCCTGACGGATATGCTTACCACCGAACTTGGACGGACTCCCGGGGTTTCCGTTCTCGAACGGAGCCGCCTTGAAGCTATCGCCAAGGAACAGCGTCTCGCCGCATCGGGACTGGTGGAGGAGAGCACGGCGGTTCAGGTGGGACGCCTTGCGGGGGTTCAGATGATCATTACCGGAGCCATCACGGAGTTTTCCAGCACCAAAAGCGGCGGCATACTCCCCCTTCCCATCGGAAGCTTCGGGGGCATTGCGGTGGGTCAGGAAAAGGCCTTTGTCACCCTGGACGTACGTACCATCGATGCGGAAACGGGCAGAGTGGTCCGCACCTTCCGCCAACGGGGCGAGGCGGACCGTGATATGGGAGGTATCGTCACCTCCTACGGCGGTTTCGGCCAGTACGAGGGTGGAGGACTTCTCGGTTCCGCCGCCTACGACTGCGTGATGAAGGTGGTGGCCCAGATCCGGCAGGATCTCCAGATGATGGGTCTCGGCAGCTCTCATCATGTGGTGGACGTAAAGGGCAAGGATGCGGTCATTATCGATGCGGGGGCCATGAATGCCAACGTGAACCCGAATACGCTCTTCGAGGTCTACGGCCAGGGAGAGCCCATCGTGGGAATCGGCGGAGAAATTCTGGGAGTGGATAAATACAGCTATGCCCTCCTCCAGTGTTTCGACGTGAAGGCCCAGTATTCGGTATGCCGTATCGTCAAGGGAAGCAGCAGCAATATCCAGAGGGGAGATATGGTGGAGCCTTTCTACGGCAATGCCGAGGCTGTGAAAATTTCCAGCCGTGCCCTCGGAGAGATCGGTTCTTCTCAGCCTGCCCCCCAGCCTTTGGGGCCCGCTCCCCAGCCTGTGGGGCCTCAACCCCAACCCGTGGCTCCCGCTCCGGTGACGGCTCCGGCGCCCCAGCCTCAGCCCGTGGCCCCGGCCCCTCAACCTCAGCCGCAACCCGTAGCTCCGGCTCCCCTCCCTGCAGCGGGGGGAATTGCCAACACCTCGGAATCCATGGATATTATCGACCTCTACCCCATCGACATGGGATTGAAAAACCAGATCAAAATCGCCCATCGAGGGGGATACCACAACTACGCGAACAAACAGTACGCCAAGGCTTTCCAGGCTTTCGTGCAGGCCTACGAGCTCTACCAGGGAAACTACCTCGACGCTTACTGGGCGGCTCGGGCGGCTCACAAGAGAGGGCAGATAAAGGAGATGAAAAAGTGGCTGGATATAACCTTGAGCATCAACCCCGCCTACCAGCCAGCCATGGAGTACAAGGCGAAGTATGCCAAGTAGTGAAGAGGCGGAGCCTTACGAGAGGAGGGAGATCATGAAGCGAAAGCTGTTGAAGACGTTCTTTTTCGGGGGAATTTTGCTCAGTGCCGTGCTCCTTGCGGGGATCCCCGGATGGGCGGAAAAACTTCCCAAGGGGAAGAATATCGCCATGGTAATCTACGAGAATGCCGGGGGATATCAGGCCACCGCAGCGACGGGAAGTGCCGAGGCCATTATCAGGCAGGCCCTTATCAATAACGGCTATCCCGTGGTGAACGAGGCGCAGCTTGCAAAGATTCGTCAGAGCAAGGCCGCCATGCTTGCCCTGGACGGAAACGTGGATGCCATTCTCTCTCTGGGAAAAACCTACGGCATACGAATCTTTCTTTCCGGAAAGGCTACCATGCAGAGAGCCCAGCAGAACGAATTCGGTCTCTATACCAGCACGGCGGTGCTGGCGGTACAGGCCTATTCCGCCACCAACGGCAAATATATCTTCTCGCACACCACCAACGCCAAGGAGGTGGGATACACCCAGGACGAAGCTTCCCGGAAGGCTCTCGACAAGGCGGCGGCGAGCATGGCTCAGGATATCATCCAGGGAGAGGGCTCCGCTGCGGCTTCTCAGGGGGCCGTGAACACCCTCTTCGTGGTGGTGAACGGGGTGAGCAATTTTAATGTAGCCAATACGGTACTTGCCTCTTGTAAAACCCTTTCCAAGACCAAGGAGGCCAAGATTACCGGATTTACCGGAGGTACCGCCACCATCCAGGTGCTTTATGCGGGTACGGTGGATCAGCTTCAGGATGCCCTTTCCCGTCGGGGGCTTCCGGTGAACTTCACGGGAAAGAGCAGCAACGCCGTCTATGCTCAATCCTTCTGATGCGAAAGGAGTGAAAAAAATGAAGAAGTGGCGTTACGTTTTTATGGGGGTGCTTCTTTGCTCCCTCTTCGCGGGAAGCCTGGCGTGGGGAGAGGTGCAGCTTTTCGTGGACAAGCAGACCGTGCGGGTGCACGATCCGGAGCTGGGAAAGCAATCCATTCTCAACAACTTTCAACCCAAGGGATGGCGGACGCACAACTACTTTGCCCTGGTCTGGAACGATCAGGAAGGGACGGTCTACGATATCCGCACCCATCAGTGGATTCCCCTGAAAAACTTCGCTCCCCTCTCGGGGTTTCTTTCGGATAACTTTGCCCTGGTATGGGAGCCCAATCGGGCAGCCATCTTCAACGCCGCCGGAAGAAGCTGGATCGTCACCGATTTTCCCATGGATACCATCACCAATCCGCTCCTTTCCCGGGGCATGGGAGCTCTCACCACCCGAAAGGAGTTCGTGGTCTACGATCCCGTGCTTCGCTCCTGGGAAGTCTACGACGACGTCTACCCCAAACAGGCCGCCCTGGGAGACAATCTCGCCATCTGCTGGAACGAGAAGGATGCCTTCATCTACGATACCACCACGCACGAGTGGATCGAAAAACGAGACATCGCTCCCCAGGCCTGCATCGTGGAAGATTACAAGATCACTATCTTTACGGTGGATTCCATTCTTACCTACGATGCCATGACCCACCGCTGGAAGACCGAAGAGCGGTAGCCAAGGGTTTCTTTTCCGCGGCGTAGCCGCACAATCGATAAAGAGGAGATGCGTTCCTTCGAGGGGCGCATCTCCTCTTTTGCACAATCTCCGGAGCTCGTATTTTCAAAGGGGGTGTACGCTTCGTTAAAGCTCTTTTTTGGGGCGATTCTTCCAAGGATAGGTTGCCATGTGATAGGACTTGATTACTGCCTTTTCCGCGAGACTGTGGATGCCCACGAGAGGATTGACCAGACGCAGGGACTGACGGTTATAGATCCTTCCACCGGCCCTTCCGGGGGTAATTTTTTCCTCCTGATCCTCGATAATCCTCGCCAGAATGGCGAAGAGGTTTTCCTTTTCCAGCACCCTTCGCCGGGCCTCCCGGATGTAGGGAAGCCGATCTTCGTACTCGTTGTTCCTGATGTGGCTTTTGATGATGTCTCTGCTCCGGGGGTAATTGAGAATGTCTATGGGGATAAAGCTCTCCCTGGGAAAATACTCCGCCGCATTCGGAGCTCCGTGGTAAAAGGGGAGGGTGTATCCCAGAAAGGCATCGGGAAGCTTTTCCGTAAGATGGTGGGGATAGATGTGATTTTCTACGGTAATGTGATACTTGTAGGGATCCAGAGCTTCCGCCTTGTCCACCATGTTTTTTACCCCGTGGCCGAAAACATCCATTTCGGGGATATCTTTGTGGAGCCTTCGGGTAAACCGTACCCGGGCACTATGAAGGGTGGGTTTTCCCACTCGCTGGGAGCATACGGTGGCTATGGTCTTCGTCTTCTCCGGAGGGGAAGACGCTGCCAGGGCATCCCATCCCAGGGGGGGAGTTCCGTCGAAGGGGAGTCCGTAATGCCAGTGTAACCCGGCGTGATGGTAGATGACGTTCGGATGTCCCCGCATGGCCCAGGGTTCCTGAGAGGTAAGGACGCAACCGAACTGCCGCAGATATTCCCTGCCGAAAACGGTAATGGACGAGGGTTCCCCCGTAAGGAGAAGGGTTCTCTCCCGGGGGCAGCGCAGTTCCTCGTAACTGAGCCAATGATCCTTTCCCTTGTGAGGGAGGTCGTGGTAGATCACCAGCCAGTCGTAATCGTCGCACTCCATATCGAAAAAGAACCGGCAATTTCCCCACTCCGGCGCCTTGTCCGGAAGCTGCCGACGGAGTCCGTTCCGTGAGATGGCCGCAAAGGAGCCCCGGCTTAAAACCTTGACGTGCCGCATGATGTTCCCCTGGCTTCCTTGGTATGGGTTTGTTTCATGGTGTGTATATGCCTCCTGATAATGCGTTGCGATTTTTTACGATCATAAATCATACTATCCGAGCCTGAGAAGTCAAAGGAAAAAACGCCGGAGCCTTGGGGAATCTTTCTTGACACTCGAAGAATCTGCACGGAAAATGGAAGGGTATTTATACACTTCGTATTCGATGGGGAGGTTTTTATGCGAAACCAGGGCTGGAAGATGGGGTCTGCGCTTTTGGGAATACTGCTGTTTTTTACCGTAATTGCCGGTGCTTCGGGAGAAACCCGGGTTGCCGTGGCGGATTTCCAAAACAATGCCGAGGGAGTGACCGACGGGGCCCGGCGGGCCATTACGGATATGCTTACCACGGAGCTGGGCAAAATGGCGGGAATTTCGGTTATCGAACGCTCCCGTTTGGAGGCCCTTGCCAAGGAGCACCGTCTTGCCGCATCGGGATTGGTGGAAGGGAGCACGGCGGTACAGATCGGAAGGCTTGCGGGAGTGCAGATGATCATCACCGGTTCCATTACGGAGTTTGGCAGCAGTACCAGCGGCGGCGTCATTCCCATCGGGGGATTCAACATTGCCGTGGGAAGCAACGAGGCCCGGGTCGCTCTGGACGTGCGCACCATCGATGCGGAGACCGGCAGAGTGCTCCGCACCTTTCGGGAGATCGGAGAGGCCGCCAAGGATATCGGAGGCTTCGTTTCCAGGTACGGAGGATTTGCGGAGGTGGAGGGAGGAGATATCCTTGCCGCCGCCACGTATAACTGTGTTCAGAAAGTGGTAGGTCAAATCCGAAAGGATCTCCAGATGATGGGTATCTCCCCTACCTTTCACGTGGTGGAGGTTCGGGGAAAGAAGAAAATTTTCGTGGATGCGGGAGCCATGAACGCCAATGCCGCACCGGGGCAGATCTTTGCGGTTTTCGCCGAGGGGGCTGCCATTACGGGAATGGGAGGCGAAATTCTGGGAGTGGAGAAATACCATCTCGCCCTTCTGCGCTGTGTGGACGTGAAGGCCCAGTACTCCATTTGTGAACTTCTGGATGGAAGCAGTGCGGAGCTCCGCAAGGGAGATCTTCTGGAACCCTACTTCGACGATCCCAAGGACTTCAAGCCTAAAAGCCGGGCGCTGGCGGAACTCCAGAGCGGAAGTCCCTCCTATTCGGATAGCATTCTCGAAAACCCCCAGACCCTTCCGGGGCCGGCACTTTCGCAGTCCTTACCGGTTGTTTCTGAATATCCTCAGCCGGTGCAGCCCCTTCAGCCTCAACCCGGACAGCCGGTCCTCCCTCCACAACCCGCGCCTCAGTTGGCGCCGCCTGCGGCATCTCTTCCCCAGGCGGCTCATACGTCGGAATCCATGGAAGTGGTGGACTACTATCCTCTGGACAATGCCCGAAAGACCCAGATCAAGGCCCTTCACAAGAGCGGTTATATGCACTATGCGGATAAACGCTTTTCCCAGGCGTATAAGGATTTCGTAGAGGCTGTAGGAGTTTATGCGGGAAACTACCTGGATGCCTACTGGGCAGCCCGGGCGGCTCATCGGGCAGGGCAGGAGGAAAATATGATCTATTGGCTTCAGAAGGCCCTGGATGCCAACCCCCGATACCTCCCCGCCCTGGAGTACGCCAAGGCCCACGCTTCGGGAAAGGTGGAACCCGGAAAATCTTCGGCTTCGAACGTCGTCTCTCCGGCCCAACCTCTTCCCACGGCGGCTCCCCTTCCCTTTCTGCCTCCCGTCCAGGAGACTTCTCCGCCGACGGTGCAGGAGCAGCCCCTTTTTCTTCCTGCGCCGGCTTCCGAAGTTCTTCAGGAAGATTCTCCCTCCCCGGAGGAATTCCCCAAGGGAAAGGATATCCGAAACACCTCGGATAAGGTGGATGTGGTGGATACGTACTCCGTCAGTGAAAAAGTCAAACAGGATATCCGGAATTCCCATAACATGGGACTCCGTCTTTACGAGAGCGGGGATTACGCTCGGGCCGCGGTGGCCTTCAAATACGCCCAGGGAGAATATTCTTCCGGGGATTATCTCGATGCTTACTGGGCCGCACGCACCTATCACAAAATGAAAAAACGGAATGAATCCCGATTCTGGCTTGAGAGGGCTCTCTCCATCAATCCGGATTATGAGCCGGCGAAGAAATTTCAGCGTATGTATTTTTAGCATCACTTGAAATATCGTTCCATGTTCTTCCGGAAGATCAGCCGGGCAAGAGGGGCGTTTTTCAGGAAAAAACGGGACTACCGAGAGGCTTGCCACCAAAATGTCCCGGTTTTTTGGATCTTTCGGGAGAATATGGCTTTGTGGAAATTTTTGAAACTCCGCTGATGAATTAGAAAAGGTGGTGCCCTTTTGTGAAACCCCTTGATAGCAACTTCTTCCGCCGGAATGCCCGAGTTTTCCGTCTCGTTTTTCTTCTTTGCCTTCTGGCTCTCTTCCTCGGAGAAGCGGGTTTTGTGCGGCCTGCCCTGGGAGAGGAAGCTCCTCCCTCCAAGAAGGTGCTTCTGCTCTTTTCATATCATCAGGGGTACGAATGGACCGATTCCATCCAGCGAGGGCTTCTCGAGGAGCTTCGCGGCGGTTCGTTCAAGCTGGATATCTTTACAGAGTATCTGGATATGTTGCGTCACCCCGAAGAGACCCATGGGCTGGCCATGTATCGGCTTCTGCAATATCGATACTCTTCGGAGAAAGAGCCCTTTGACGTTATTATCTGCGTGAACGACGGAGCCCTCCGGTTTGCCCTCCAATACCGCAAGGATCTTTTCGGAGAAACCCCTCTCGTCTTTTGCGGTGTCGACGATTTTTCGCCGGAACACATGGGATCCCTCGTAAATATCACGGGAGTGAACGAAGCCATATCCCTGAGAGAGACCATGGAGCTGGCCCTCATGCTTTGCCCGGAAGCGGAAAAGCTTGCGGTGATTTCCGGATCCCGTTTCAACGAGCGGGCCAATGCTGCCAAGGCTCGGGATCTGGATCCTCTTTTTCGGAACAGGGTTTCTCTGATGCATCTCGGCGAATTGGAACCTTGGGAACTTCAGAGGGAACTTCACACCCTCTCCTCTCGGGATGCGGTGCTTTACCTTACCTATTTCCACTCTCCTTCGGGAGAGATTTTTTCTCTGGAAGAGAGCGTGAAAATGGTGCGGGAAGCTACCGAGGCTCCTCTCTTTACATGCTGGGATTTCGTGCTTCTCGTTCCGGGGGTTCTCGGAGGAAAGGTGGTGCACGGAGAGAGCCAAGGGAAAGTTGCGGCGGATCTGGCTCTTCGGATTCTCGAAGGAGAATCTCCTTCCCGGGTTCCGGTGGTTTTCGAAAGCCCCAACCAGTACCTTTTCTCTTCCTCCGAGCTCAACCGCCGCATGCTCTCCCGGAATCTTCTGCCTCCGGGATCCCTTTTCCTCTTCGATGATGCCCGAAGCCTGATGGAAGAGTGGCAGAGCGTAGCCTCGGAGAGCTTTTTCGGATACGAGCTTTTTGCAAAAAACGGTCTTCCCATGCTTCTCATCAATCCCGAAACAGGTCTTATTCTGGATGCAAACGCCGCAGCCTACGGATTTTACGGCTACCCGGATCTTATCGGAAGAAACATCAAAGATATCAATCTCCTTTCTCCCGAGGAAGTGGCCCGGGAGATGGAACTGGCCCGGAAACGGCGCTTCAACGCCTTCGATTTTCGCCATCGTCTCTACGACGGATCGGAACGAAACGTGCGGGTCTATTCCTATCCCATCACTATCGGGGGAAGTCCCGTGCTGTTTTCCGTGGTTACCGATCAAACCGACAAAATCCTTGCGGAAAAGCTGGTGGAGCAGCGGAATCGCTGGATTTTTCTTATTCTCTCTCTCACCTCGGCGCTTCAGTTCGGGGGTCTCTTTTTTCTTGTACGGACCATGGCCCGCCGTAAAGAGGTGCAGAAAAAACTGGATGCCCAGCTCGATTTTATGCGGAGCCTTCTCGAAACCATTCCAAACCCCGTCTTTTACAAGGATGCCCATGGGCGTTATCTGGGATGCAACGAGGCTTTCCGGGAATATACGGGACTTCCGGAAGAAAAAATTCTCGGCAAAACTGCCTTTGACATGGGGCCTCGGGAAATTGCGGAGGAGTACGGGAGAAGAGATGAGGAGCTCCTGGCAGCTCCGGGGTACCAGAATTACGAGTGGGTGGTTTGCCGGGGAGGAGAAGAGCGAAGAGTGCTCTTCAATAAAGCCACCTTTTCCGATGCCTCGGGAGGCGTAGGCGGTGTCGTGGGGGTTATTACGGATATTACCGATCGGGTTAGAATGGAGGAAGAACTTCGGAGGGCTCTCGAAAAAGCTCAAAAGCTTCAGGAAGAGGCGGAGAGCGCCAGCCGGGCCAAGAGCGCCTTTATCGCCAATATGAGTCACGAAATACGGACTCCTCTGAATGGGATTCTCGGGCTTCTCGATCTTCTGAAAGACACCTCCCTGGACGAGGAACAGGAGGAGTGCGTGCGGGAAGCGTTTCTTTCCGGAAGAGCTCTTCTGGAAATTCTTACGGATATTCTCGATATTTCCAGGATCGGAGCGGAAAAGCTGGAGATTCTTCCGGTACGAACCGATCTTTCCGAGCTTCTGGAAAGCGTTCTTTCCTTTGTCTCTTCCGGAGCGGTTCGCAAGAACCTCTCTCTTTCACTCGAAGAAGGAGAAGGGCTCCCGCGTTACGTCCACGTGGACTCTCCCCGGCTCAAGCAGGTGCTTATCAATCTTCTCAGCAATGCGGTGAAGTTTACCCATAAGGGTTTCGTGACCCTTGAGGCCTCCTTTGCCGCCGGAGAGGGGGAGCAGGAGGGGTTCCTCAGGCTTTCCGTTCGCGATACGGGCATAGGAATACCCTTGGAAGAGCAGGGACACATCTTCGAGCCCTTTTATCAGGTGGATAGTTCGAGCACGAGAAAATACGAAGGGACGGGGCTAGGGCTCAGTATCTGCAAGGGGATTCTCGAAAAAATGGGGAGTATCCTCGAGGTGGAAAGCCTTCCTTCCCGGGGAAGCCGTTTTTCCTTTACCCTCCGGGTCCGTTACGAAAAATAGCAGAACCGAAAAATTCCAAAAGAAGGCCCCGGAAGATCTCCGGGGCCTTCTTGAATGTCCTTCAATCTGTGGAAGCTGTGGGAGCGTGTTTTTTACTCCGCGGAGAGCTTGAGATATTCGTAGCTTGCCTTGCAGGAATGATGGCCTCCGGTGGTTCCCGTCACGATGGCCGCTTGGGTAATGGAGGCGAGGGGTGTGAGGGCGGTGCCGGAAATGGATATTTTGCGGAATCCGTCGTGCCAGCCCTCCAGGGTTTTATCCTGGGCGTTGTACACCATTTTGAGGGTGCAGGGCGGGCGCAGGGGATCCATGGATTCCCGGGCGATGACCGTAGTGGTTCCCCCGGAAAGCATGCTCAGCTCGAAGATCCCCCGGGGGTGGAAGTAGGTGAAGAGGAGCTTCACCGAATCGTTCCCCAGGCACAGCCCCGTAAGGGGCCAGTCGAAGGTCTCTCCCACCCGGGTTTCCAGAACGAAGCGGTTCCGGAAGGTGGCGTTTTTGGGAAGGCTGAGCCGGGTGAACCAGAGCGTGTCGGGCTTGCGGAGCTCCACATAGATCCCCTGGGGAATCAGCTCTTGGAGTACCGTGGGGTTGTCGAGGCGCTGAAAGCTCGTAAAATCCGCCTCCACATCCAGGGTTTGCCGGGCTCCGTAGGAAGGAAGGGCCCCAAGGATCAGGAACAGGGCAAGGCAGAAAACTTTGATCCGTCCCATGCGTATCATCTCCTTGCATTCATCTTGGGAAAGATTCCTTCTCAGTAGCTTGTGAGAAGGACGATTTCCGTCTCGAAATTACGGTTCTCACTCTCGAAGTCCTGCACGAAGACGTGGGAGGAAAGAGGATTGATCTTTTCGAAGCAGAACATCATGGTCTTGGTGACCTTGCCGTTCATATCCTTCACGGAAAGATTAAAGCAGGCTCCCTGGTAGTATTCCTCGGTCTCGTTGACTATGGTGCCGGTACATCGGAAGATGTTGCTCGTAAGCGGGATAATCTTGATGTCGTGATAGCTGAACATCTCCTCTCCCCATCCTGCGGAGCCCAAAAGCCCCAGCAGGGCCGCCAGGGCAAGAATGCCGCATACTCCTCTCTTTTTCCACTGCATTCCAGCGCACCCCCTTCTCAATTTTTCGAAAAACCTGAAGCATTAGAGCATAACTTTACCACAAAACTTCGGGATAGGAGAACCTCTCTTTTCCTGCTTCGAGCCTTGGGGTAGAATAACCTTGTCTTTAAAGGCGGTTCCCAAAAGGCATGTTTCCCCATTCCCGATAAAGACGTGCACATATTCGAGTCAAAGGAGTGTATGCGTACATGAAGCGAGCTATTTTAGTTGTTTTTCTGCTTTTCCTCGTCACTCTCGGATTTCCTCTTGCTCCGGGCTTCGGCTGAGGATGCGGCAGTGACAGCTCCGGTGGAGCTGATTCCGGCGAGGGAAAGGGCGGCGAGCGTCAGGTCTTTACTCTCCAGGCGGAGAAGGTGCTCTCTCTCCTGGAGGGGGGCAACTTCGGCGACTGTCAAAAGGAGCTCGATCTCCTCGAAAAATCCCTGACCTCCGAAGGAGAAACCGCCCAGGTTCTCTACCTTCAGGGACTTCTTGCCTTGGAAGAAGGGAGCTACGAAAAGGGGCGGGATCTCATCTGGCAGGTCATCGGGGAATATTATGATTTCCGCTTGTTTGCCTTCGGAGAGAGCACCAGACTTCGGGTGCTCGGGGCGGAACGGGTGGCGGTTTTGGCGGGAGACCTGGGACATCCCGAGGATATCCTCTGGCTCGAGGATATGCTGGGTGGAGATGCCCGGCTGGACTGGTACCTTCTCCGGGACGCTTCGGGAAACAATTTGGAGAAGACCAAACTTTCGGATCTCCTGGAGTTTCAGAAGATCCGGGCCTATTTCACCCAAGGGGACCGGGAAAAGGCCCGAGAGGCCCTGGGGCGGGCGTTCCTGCTCCGGGGAAAGGCCCGAACCTCCGAGGGGGTAGTGGATATCTCCGAGAAGGTGAAGGACTTTGAACGCCTCCTTGAAAAACCGTAAAAACCTTTGGTGGACGTCACTCTTTAGGAATTGCAGTTTTTGTTCCGATAACGGCCCGGCGGATCGGTTCCGGAAAGAGAATTTTTTTCCTTTTTCCGGAACCTCGGGTACGAAGAAGCCTCGGACCTGCTCCGCAGAGATGACTTTTTTGGGAGCCCTCTCGAAGGGGCTCCCGGGAAAAGGGCTTTTCTTTTGCTGTGTTCTGGGGGCTCTTCTGTTTTTCGGAACCTTTCCGGGAGAGGCCTGGGAAAGAGTCCTCCTTATTGGAACTTCCCCGGAGGGCGACCCTTTTGCGGAGTGCTTGGAAAAAGCCCTGGAAGAATCTTTTCCCGAAATTTCTCGAATGGAAATCCGTCCCTTTCTCGAAGGAGCTTCTCCCCTGGAAGTCTTACGATCTCAGAATTCTTCGGAAGACCTCGTTCTGGGAATTCTCTCTCTTCAGGAACTCGGCCTTCTTCTTCCCGAGGCCCTCTCCCTGGGAACCCCGTTTCTTTTTCATTCTTCCCGGGGAGTGGAGCTTTTTT
This sequence comes from uncultured Synergistaceae bacterium, assembly GCA_964545875.1. Classification (GTDB taxonomy): domain Bacteria; phylum Synergistota; class Synergistia; order Synergistales; family Aminiphilaceae; genus DAIPKP01. The sequence goes on along the minus strand of CAZJHH010000006.1, from coordinate 11,091 downwards.
TCGAAGAATCCCGATACTGGGAGCTGCTTCGGGAACTCTTTCGGGAGAGGACTTCGGATTTTCTCGGATGTCCCGTGGAAGGGGGCGGGTTTGTAAGCGTGCTGGACGGCGGGAGAACGGAAACGGACCCTCTCGAAATGGAAGGGCATACATACGCGGCTTCCTGGGAGGCCGAAGCGGCGGTGCTCTACGCCTTTGGAGCCACTCCGACGCTCTTTCCCCGCCGGGATGGAGTGCTCGCCTTTCTCCGGGGAGATGTGAAAGGGTGCATGCTTCCCCTGGGAGATCTTTTTTTCCCTGCTTGGCAGGACAAAGCCCCCTCTCTCCTGCTCTCTTCCGGTCTGTACGATCTTCGTTTTTTCGTGCTTTCCCGGGAGCTTCGGGAGTGCCTGGGAGAGAAAGAGCTCCATCTTCTCCAAGAGGCTCTGGAAAAGGCGAACCGCAAGGTTCGGGAGGACAGAGAAGAAGGCCGTTCTCGAATCCTCAACAATTTTGAAGAGAAAGGTGCCCGGGTGCGGGAACTCTCCCTGGAGGAAGAGGCTTCCTTTGCGGCGGTGGCCCGGAATGCCTATCTCCGGTGGCTCGAAACGAAAATATCCCGAAGCTGGATAGACCTCCCCCTTCAGGAGGCTCAGGATGCGAACAGCATGGTGGCGGGGCAGTAGTTTTTGCCCTCTTTTTCGTTCTCATATCCTTTCTAATGTTTCTCTTCTTGAGGTATACTATGCTTCAGTAAATGTTCGCCTGAAAATGGCCTGGCATACAGGCATTTTCAGGGAGTAAGGAGGAATACCATGGCGGTGCCCCAAGCGTTGCGTTGCGTTCTCTGCGGCAAAGAGTATTCTCCCGGAGAGGTGCAGTACACCTGCCCCTCCTGCGGTCTGGATGGAACTCTCGACGTTCTCTACGACATGGAAAAGCTCCGGAAAAAAATTTCCCGAAACTCCTTTCTCTCTGGGCCTCCCAACCTGTGGCGGTATCGGGAAATTCTTCCCGTGGAAAGGGAGAGCTCCTATCTTCCCCTGGCGGCGGGAAACACCCCCCTCTATGCCGTGCCTTCCCTTGCGTCGGAGCTGGGAATCAAGGATCTCTGGATCAAGGACGACGGGCGAAACCCCACGGCCTCTCTCAAGGATCGGGCCAGCGCGGTGGGGGTGGCCAAAGCTCTTGATTTCCGGCAATCCGCCATAGCCTGTGCCTCCACGGGAAATGCCGCGAGCTCCCTCGCGGGATTTGCCGCCGTGGCGGGGCTCCCCGCCTACATCTTCGTGCCCCGGAGAGCCCCCGCAGCCAAGGTGGCCCAGCTTCTGGTCTACGGAGCCCAGGTGGTACTGGTGGAGGGAAACTACGAAGCCGCTTTCCATCTCGCCACGGAGGCCATGGATCACTATGGCTGGTATAACCGCAACTGTGCCATCAACCCGTATCTGGTGGAGGGCAAGAAAACCTGCGGTCTGGAGATCGCCGAAGAGCTTTCCTGGGAAGTGCCGGATCGGGTGGTTATCTCCGTGGGAGATGGATGCTGCATCAGCGGTATCTACAAGGCCTTCCGGGATCTTCTGGATCTGGGTCTTACGGAGAGAATGCCCAAAATTACGGGGGTTCAGGCAGCGAACTGCGCTCCCCTGGCGAAGGCCATCGAAGAGAACGCTTCCCGGGTAGCCTTCGTCGAAGGAGGTACCGTGGCGGACAGCATCGACGTGGGAGCCCCCCGGAACTGGGCCAAGGCCCTCCGGGCGGTACGGGAAAGCCGGGGTTCCATGATTACCGTTTCGGACGAGGCCATTCTTCAGGCCATTCCCACCCTGGCGCGCAGAAGCGGAGTCTTTGCGGAACCTGCCGGTTCCGCCGCTTTCGCGGGACTTCTCGAAATGGCAGAGCGCGGATTGCTCGGGTCTTCGGAGCGGATAGCGGTGGTAATCACCGGAAACGGTCTCAAGGACATCGAGAGTGCCCGAAAATCCGTAGGCGAGCCCCTTCGGGTGGACCCGGATTTGAAGGATCTGCAACGAAAGCTTCGGGAGATTCCTTCCTGAAAAAAGAGGGTTCCAGAGTTTTTCAAAAGAGATGTGTGCAAGCACAAATTCAAGGAGGAAGATGATGATCGATCTCACGGTTCATGAAGAAGCCCTGGCCCGAACGGTGCAGCGGGCAAAAGAGCGGGACATCCTGCTCCCCACCTTTGCGGAGATGAAGCACCCCGAAACGCTTCCGGAAAAGGTCCGGGAGCGGCTCGCCGAGGCGGGATTGTGGGATATCAATCCGATAAACCTCTTTCGGGTTACTTGGAAGAACGAACCCGCTTCTTCGGGAGGACTTTTCGGGGATGTGAACGCCCTGGAAATTCCTTCGGAACTTACCGGGGTGCCCGCCCGCATCGTGGGGCTGGTGGGAAAATGGTTCCCCACGGGGGCCCACAAGGTAGGAGCCTCCTACGCCTGCCTGGTTCCCAGGCTCGTGACGGGGCAGTTCGATCCCACCACCCATAAGGCGGTATGGCCCTCCACGGGAAACTACTGCCGGGGAGGAGCCTATGACGCCCACCTGCTGGGATGCGAATCCGTGGCGATTCTTCCCGAAGGAATGAGCCGGGAGCGCTTCGACTGGCTTGCCACCGTGGCGGGAGAGGTTATTCCCACCCCGGGAAGCGAAAGCAACGTCAAGGAAATCTTCGATAAAACCTGGGAGCTTCGCCGGGAGCGGAATGACGTGGTGGTGTTCAACCAGTTCGAGGAGTTCGGAAACCACCTCTGGCATTACGAAGTGACGGGCTCCGCCATGGAGGAAGTCTTTCAGTCCCTTCGCGGCCCGAAGGACCGCTTTGCCGGAGTGGTGCTCACCTCGGGCTCTGGAGGAACCCTGGGCTCCGGAGATTACATTAAAGAAAGATATCCAGGGGCGAAGCTTGCAGTGGGCGAGGCCCTTCAGTGTCCCACGCTCCTCTCCAACGGCTACGGCGCCCACCGTATCGAAGGAATCGGGGATAAACACGTACCCTGGATTCACAACGTGCGGAACACGGATATGGTCATCGCCATCGATGACGACGACTGCATGCGGCTCCTGCGGCTTTTCAACGAGCCCCAGGGCCGGGGGTACCTCAAAAAACAGGGGATTTCCCCCGCCCTGGTAGACCGGCTCGATCTTCTGGGAATCTCCGGTATAGGCAACCTCATCGGAGCTATCAAGTTCGCCAAGTACTACCAGCTCACCGAACGAGACGTGGTTTTCACAGTCTTTACGGATTCCATGGAGCTCTACAGCTCCCGGATCGAAGAACTTAGGGAAGAACATGGAGCCTATACCGAAGTCCAGAGTGCCGTAGATTTTCGCGGATCTCTCCAGAAACTCACCCTGGACTGGATGGAGGAGCTTCGATTCTACGACAGAAAGCGAATTCACGATCTCAAATACTACACCTGGATAGAGCAGCAGGGGCGCACCATCGAAGAACTTAACGCCCAGTGGTACGATTGGGAGAGCTACTGGGGAGAAATTCACCGCATGACCCCGAAGATCGACGCCCTCATCCGGGAATTCAACCGGCAGGTTCAGGCCGAGGCATAGGGGATCTTCAACGGTGTTTTTTCGAGGGTTTTTCCATGTAAGGGAGGGACAGAGCCATGCAATCTGCAGAATCCGCACGTATTCTTGAAAAGGCCCGGGAATGTCTTCCCGACATGACCCGGTTTCTTCGGGACATGATCGCCATTAAAAGCGAAAGCTGTGAAGAGGAGCGGGTAATCCGCCGCATCGAAAAGGAAATGCATGCGGTAGGATTTGACGAAGTAACCATAGATCCCATGGGAAATATCCTCGGATGGATCGGTTCGGGAGAGAAGGTTATCGCCTTCGATGCTCACATCGATACCGTGGGAGTGGGAAATCGGGACAATTGGGATTTCGATCCCTACGAGGGGTTCGAAGATGAGGAATGCATCGGTGGCCGTGGAGCTTCGGATCAGGAGGGAGGCATGGCCTCCATGGTCTACGCCGCCAAAATCATGAAGGAGCTGGACCTTATCCCCCGGGGAACCCGGATACTCTTTACCGGTACGGTTCAGGAGGAGGATTGCGACGGCCTCTGCTGGCAGTATATCGTCAAGGAGATGGGCATTCGTCCGGAATTTGTGGTAAGTACCGAGCCTACCTCCTGCAACATCTACCGGGGGCAGCGGGGACGCATGGAAATCAAGGTTTCCGTGTCGGGAGTATCCTGCCATGGCTCCGCGCCGGAACGGGGAGACAACGCCATCTACAAGATGGCTCCCATTCTGATGGACCTTCAGAAACTTCATGAAAGGCTGAAGGATCATGAATTTCTCGGCAAAGGAAGCCTTACGGTATCTGAAATCTTCTTCACCTCCCCCTCACGCTGCGCCGTGGCGGATGGATGCAGCATATCCATCGATCGGCGCCTTACTCTGGGAGAGACCGCCGAGACCGCCCTGGAAGAGATCCGAAACCTTCCCTCGGTGCAGGCGGCAAAAGCCGAAGTAGCCATGTACGATTATGCGCGTCCCTCCTGGCGGGGATTGGTCTATCCTACCGAAGCCTACTTTCCCACCTGGCTTATCGAGGAAGATCATCCGGTAACCCGGGCTCTTGCCCAGGCTTATACGGATCTCTTTCAGGAGCAACCCCTGGTGGACAAGTGGACCTTTTCCACCAACGGAGTCTCCATCATGGGACGTTTCGGAATTCCCTGCATCGGCTTCGGTCCGGGACATGAAGATCAGGCCCACGCTCCCAACGAGAAAACCTGGAAAAAAGAGCTTCTCCGGTGCGCCGCCCTCTATGCGGCGGTACCTCGGATGTACTGTAAAGGCAAAGAGTAGTCGTTCCGCATCGAGCATGGAGAACGGCACGAGAGTTCATCATAAAAGTGCGACACCACATGGCATAGGCATATCAGATAAGGGAGAGTGAACTATTATGCAGTCTCAGTTTCGAGGAAAGCATTTCATAACGCTTCAGGAGTGGAGTAACGAGGAAATCGAAACACTTCTCGACGTATCCTGGGATCTCAAGCGGCGTTTCGCCATGGATGAACCCACCCCGCTGCTTCCTTACAAAACGGTATTTCTCATGTTCTTCGAGCAGTCCACCCGAACCAGAAACTCCATGGAAGCCGGAATTACCCAGCTGGGAGGACACGCACACTATCTTGACACCAGCACCATGCAGATCTCCCACGGAGAGGTAGCCAAGGACACCGCGGTTATCCTCTCCCGGTTCGGGCATGCCATCGCTTGCCGCAACTGCTTCTGGAAGCAGGGAAACGCCTATCTTCGGAGCATGGCGGAGCACTCCCGGGCTCCCATTATCAGTATGCAGGACGATCTCTATCATCCTCTTCAGGCCATAGCGGATCTTATGACCATCCGGGAAAAACGGGGAAGCAACCTGAAAAACCTCAAGGTGTCGGTAATCTGGGCCTACGCCACGTCCCATAAAAAGCCCATCTCGGTTCCTCTGAGCCAGGCGCTGCTCTTTCCCCGGTTCGGCATGGACGTTACCCTGGCCTATCCCGAGGGATGGGATCTCCCGGACTGGGTTATCGAGCAGGCCCGTAAGAGCGCCGAAGCCTCGGGGGGAACCTTCACCATCACCCACGACCAGGAAGAGGCCTACCGAAATGCGGATGTGGTGATTCCCAAAAATTGGGGAAGCTGGGTCCGAAACGAGAGCACCCAGGTGGTGGACAACGCCCTGGAGGCTGCCAGGGACTGGAAGTGCACCGAAAAGAGAATGACCCTGGCGGATCCTCGCTGCATCTACATGCACGCTCTTCCCGCAGACCGGGGAAACGAGGTGGAGGATGCGGTGATCGACGGCCCTCAGTCCGTTATCTTCGACGAAGCGGAAAACCGTCTCCACACTGCCAAAGCGGTGATGGCCCTCACCATGGGAGGACGCTAGGGGGCCTGTGGCTGGTGTCGTGTGAAAAACAAAATCGAAATCAATGCCTGGGCAAGGAGCCAAGACGATGCTGCGAAGTGAAGGGGGGATGTCTGGTGGAGTGGTTTTTCCCGAAAACCGTAGATGAGGTGATAGAGCTTCTCGGCAAGGAGGATGCGGTGCTTCACGGAGGAGGCACCATGCTTCTCCGGGGTGGGCTCCGGCCTTCCGGAAAGATGGTGGATCTTTCCGGAGTGGAATCGTTGCGACAGATAGTTATGGAGGGAGGCGTCACCTCCCTGGGTGGCGGCGTGACCTACGCCGAGGCGGCTCGTCGCCTCGGCGAGAGCGATCCTGATCATATTCTCGTTCAATCTCTGGGCAAGGCGGCCGCCACGCCTCTGCGGAATCGCATCACCCTGGGAGGAAGTGTCATGGCCCAGCCTCTCTGGTCGGATCTCCTGGGGCCCCTCACGGCTCTGGGGGCGGAACTCAGACTGGAGGGAAAGAACTCCGGATTTTTTGAAATGGCTGAATTTCTGCGGTCCCCCGAACTTCGTTCGGGAAACCTTATACATTCTCTCCGTTTTCCTTCGGTCTCCTGGAGAACGTGGTATCACCGGGAAACCCGAACGAGCTTCGACTATCCCGCCTTCACCCTCTCTCTGCTCTGCCGCCAGGAGGGGGGAAGAGTGAAGGAGCTTCGAGTAGTGCTTACGGGAACGTCCAAAAAGGTGGAGCGACTTCTGGGGGTGGAGGAACGTTTTCAGGGAAGGGATGCGGAGGAGCGGAATTTCCGGAATCTGGAAGAATTTTTGCCGGAAACCTTTGTAGACCGTCCTCACGGATCCGCATCCTATCTCCGTTCGGTGGCTGCGGTGGCCCTGGAACGGGGATTGCGCAAACTCATGGGAGGTGATGCCGCATGAGAGGATCCTTTGTCGTAAACGGCTCTGTCCGGGAGTGGGAGTTCCCTGAAGACATGCGTCTTCTCGATCTTCTGCGGCGGGAAGGCTACGGGGAAGTCAAGTGCGGCTGCCGGGAGGGAATGTGCGGTTCCTGCTGCGTTCTTCTGGAAGAAAAAATCGTGAACTCCTGCCAGGTTCTGGCGGCCTCCGCCACGAACAAGCAGATTCGTACCGTGGAGGCCCTTTCGGAAGGGGAAGAACCCCATCCCCTGGTGACGGCCTTTGCGGAGGCCGGAGCGGTGCAGTGTGGTTTCTGTACTCCCGGTATGATTCTCGCCGCCTACTGCCTTCTTCGGGATAATCCTGATCCCTCGGAAGAGGAAATCAAGCGGGCTCTCGATGGCAACTATTGTCGCTGCACGGGGTATGTCAAGATTTTCGATGCGGTTCAGCGAGGGGCCCGGAAGATGCGGGAAAAGGAGGTGCAGGAATGAAAGATCTCCGACAGGTAGGGCGTTCGGTCGTCAAAACGGATGCCCAGGGGCTTGCCTTGGGGCGAGCCAAGTTTACCGATGATCTCCTGGAGGGGGACGAACTCTACTGCCGTATCCTCGAATCTCCCCACGCCCATGCGGAAATCCTTTCTTTGGATGCCTCCGAGGCGGAGGCTCTTCCCGGGGTGGCGGCGATCTTTCACGGGGGCAACGTCCCCCGGATTCCCTACACCAGCGCGGGACAGGGAAATCCTGAACCCTCGCCCTACGACATGGTGCTTTTCGATACCCGGGTTCGTTTCGTAGGAGATCGGGTAGCCATGGTGGTGGCGGAGAGCGAGGAGATTGCCCGGGAGGCCCTCTCGAAGATCCGGGTGGAGTACCGGCAGCTGCCGGCAAACTTTGAGGCTGAACGAGCCCGGAATCCGCAAACGCCTAAACTTCACGGACCCGAGGCCTTCATGCCCATCGAAGAGCTTTCCTATCGGCCCGAAGAAAACGTGGCCTCCGAAGTGCTTCTTACCATAGGCAATCCCGACGGCGCTTTCGAGGAATCCGATTTTGTGGTGGAGCACACCTATTCGGTACACTATGCCTCCCATGCGGCTCTGGAACCTCACACAGCCCATGCCCGGCTGGATCCTCAGGGACGCCTGGTGATCCATACCTCTACCCAGGTTCCCTTTCATGCCCGGCGCATTACTGCGAAACTTCTGGAAATCTCTCCGGGGAAGGTCCGGGTCATCAAGCCCCGCATCGGCGGAGGTTTTGGGGGTAAACAGGAGGTTCTTCTGGAGCCCCTGGTAGGGCTCGCCGCATGGAAGACCCGACGTCCCTGCCGGCTCACCCTGAGTCGAAAAGAAGTGTTTACCTCCGCCCGCACACGGCATCCCATGAGAGTACGCCTGAAGACGGGATTTCTCAAAGACGGCACCATCAAAGCCATGGAGATGGAAAATCTCATGACTGCCGGAGCCTACGGTCCCCATGCCATGACGGTGCTCACCGTGTCCGCCTGGAAGTGCCTTCCCCTTTACAACAAGGTGGAGCACCTGCGTTTTACGGGGCACACGGTCTATACCAACACTCCCGTGGGAGGAGCCTACCGGGGATACGGAGCCACTCAGTCGCACTTCGCCACCAATCAGCAGCTCGATATCGTCGCCCGGACCTGCGGCATGGATGTGCTGGAGCTTGCCAAATCCCTTCACATTAAAGAAGGGGAAACCTCTCCGGTTTTCGAGGCCCTGGGAGAGGGAAAGGGCGGCATAAGCCAGACCATCACCTCCTGTAAGCTCAGCGAATGCATCGACCGGGGAGCCAAGGCTCTCGGATGGTACGAAAAGAGGGATAAAAAGCTTCGCCAGGGAAGCTGGGTCCGGGGAGTGGGAATGGCCATCTGTATGCAGGGGACGGGACTCCCCCAGATCGACCTCGGTTCGGCCACCATGAAAATGAACGAAGGGGGTTCTTTCAATCTTCTTGTGGGGGCCACGGATCTCGGCACCGGGTCGGACACCATTCTTGCCCAGATTGCTGCGGAAGTTCTCGGCATTTCCACGGAGGACATTATCGTCACCTCTTCGGATACCGACGTAACTCCTTTCGATGTGGGGGCCTACGCTTCTTCCACCACCTACGTTTCTGGAGGGGCGGTAAAGCGTTGTGCCGAAGCGGTGCGGGAACAAATCTGCCATGCCGCGGGAGAGATTTTGGGCGTTCCCCGGGAAGAGCTGATCTTCGGCTCCGGCGGAGAAATCCGCCATCCCGGAAGGGGCGAGACGGTCACCTTCGCCCAGGTAGCCCAGCATACCCTCTACGGAGGAACCCTGCGCCAGATCGGAGCTACCGGAAGCTTTACCGGAGAGGTTTCGCCTCCTCCCTTTACGGCGCAGTTCGCGGACATCTCCGTGGATTGTGATACCGGAAGAATCAAGGTGCATCATCTGGTGACCGCCATCGACTGTGGTCAGCCCATCAACCCCGCCTTGGCGGAAGGCCAGGTGGAAGGAGCGGTGTTGAATGCCCTGGGATACGCTCTTTACGAAGAATACCGATTCGATGAAAAGGGCCGGGTAACCAATGCCTCTTTCTGGGATTACAAAGTTCCCGGCTCTGAAGATACTCCGAAGATAACCACCATTCTGGTGGATTCCTGCGAAGAAACCGGCCCCTACGGGGCGAAATCCGTTTCCGAGGTTCCCATGAACGGGCCCGCTCCGGCCATCGCTAACGCTCTGTACGATGCTGCGGGGGTGCGGATCTATCATCTGCCCCTGACGCCGGAAAAAGTGCTGGAGGCTCTCAAAAAAGAGAAGTGGGGAACCCCATGATTCTCCGGGGAGGAATGCTGGCCCTCCCCGGAGAAAACGTTCCCTTTCGGGGGGATCTTCGGATTACGGGGGAGAAAATAGCGGAAATCGGGGAACATCTGGACTATCCGGGCGAAGAGATCCTTTCGGCGGAGGGGCTTCTGCTCCTCCCCGGGGGAATAGACCCTCACGTGCATTTCGATGATCCCGGCTACACCTCCCGAGAGGATTTTTACAGCGGCTCCGCTGCGGCTCTCTCCGGAGGCATTACTACGGTGATCGACATGCCCTGCACCTCCCGTCCTCCGGTGACGGAAAAGCATAACCTCCGAGAAAAGCTCGGGGTGATTGAAAAAAAATCCCTGGTGGATTTCGGCCTTTTCGGAGGTGTCTGCGCCCAATCCTTCGACCTCGCTCTCAGTACCTCCCTGGAAGATCTCGCTCCCCATGTCTGCGGATTCAAGGTTTACTTTATCTCCGGCATGAAGAGTTTCGAACGGCTCAATCTCTGGCAGTACCGTATGCTCCTCGAAAAGACCCGCCTTTTGGAACGTCCCGTGCTGGTGCATGCGGAGGATTACGAATATACCAGAATTGCCACGGCCATCGCCGGCCGCAGCGGAGATTCACCTCATCATTACTACGCCTCCCGGCCGGAGGAGGCGGAAATTCTCGGGGTGGCCCCCGCCATCGCCCTGGCGGAGATGGCGGAGGCTCCCGCCCACGTGGTGCATATCGGCACCGCCCGGGCCGCCACGTACCTTTCCTATCTGGGTACTCCCGGAAGAATAACCGGAGAGACCGCCCCGCATTATCTTGCCTTCGATCTTCGGGATTTCGAGCGCCTAGGCTCTTCCCTCAAGGTAACCCCCCCCGTAAAGTCTCCGGGAAACCGGGAAGACCTCTGGAAGCTCCTGGCGGGAGGCACCATCGCCTTCGTGGCCTCGGATCACGCTCCCTGCACGGAGAAGGAAAAGAAAACCGGCTCCATCTGGACGGATTACTCGGGGATTCCCGGCACGGGAACCCTGCTCCCCTTTATGATCTCCGAGGGGTACCTCGAGGGGCGTCTCTCCCTGCGGCGTCTGGTGGAAGTAACTTCTTCCCGGGCTGCCTCCCGCTACGACCTTCCTGCCAAGGGCGCTCTGGCATCCGGAAAGGATGCGGACATCGCCTTTGTGGATCTGCGGCGTACCTGGACCGTGAAGGGCAAGGAGTTTCTCTCCCGGGGAAAGATTACTCCCTTCGAAGGAATGACCTTCCAGGGCCGGATCGTGCGTACCATGCTGCGGGGACGGGTGGTTTACGACGAAGCGAGGGGAATCTGCGCAGAACCGGGGTATGGTCGTTTTCTCCGCCCCGGAGGAGCCTGATCGGCATAAGAAAATCTTCGAAGTGCCCGGATTTTTATGGCCCATAGATTCTTGATTTGTCAAATCAAGTGCAACGCTCTTGGCCATCCCGGTGAAGTATGTC
>CAZJHH010000005.1:0-233837 GCA_964545875.1 uncultured Synergistaceae bacterium | reverse complement strand
CTTGCGTACCGTGGAGGAGGAGCCGGAAAAACCGTATTCCTCCACGAGCCTTTGGTAGATCCGCTCCGCCGTCTGCCGCTGCTTGGGAGGAGCACTTTTGTCCTCTTCCAACCAGGATTTGACGATCTTCTTGTAAGGATCCATGACGCGGCATGAACGCTCTTTTGTGAAGGAATACCCGGGCATTGCACTGCCCCGGGCAAGCATCTTGCGAATCGTTTTACGGCTCATGTGATATTCCCGGGCTAGTTGGCGGATGGAACAGTGTTCCTGCAGGTGTTTTTTTATGATAATCTCTTGCATGACCATCCCGTGCATCTCCTTGTTCCCCCTATGTCAAGAGTGGTGTCTTACCATAGGGTTCAGTATAAGGTGAAACGCTGCGGGGTGGTCCCCTTTTCGATTACCATTCAGGCCCCAAGTGGGTTTCTTTTATATTACCAAACACGTACACCCGTAAGGAGGTTTCCCGCATTGGACATTCCACGAATATTCAACATTACCGAAAGCGCTCACCGTATCCACAACCCGATCACACCCGAGAAACTTGCCACTCTCGGTGCGGCGTTGCGCCTGGAACCGGGAGCCCGAGTGCTCGACCTCGGCAGCGGTTCGGGGGAGATGCTGTGCACGTGGGCGCGTGACCACGGCATTATCGGCACTGGCATCGACATGAGCCAGTTGTTCACCGAGCAAGCGCAACTCCGCGCTGAAGAACTCGGCGTCGCCGACCAGGTCAAGTTCATCCATGGCGATGCCGCTGGCTATATCTCTGACGAGAAGGTCGATGTGGCGGCCTGTGTCGGTGCTACTTGGATTGGCGGAGGAGTTGCCGGCACTATGGAGCTTCTGGCGCGCAGCTTGTGTACCGGAGGGATCATCCTCATTGGCGAGCCTTACTGGCGGCAGTTGCCGCCGACGGAAGATGTCGCCAAGGGGTGTCTTGCCAAGGAAATCTCCGACTTCCTCATGCTTCCGGAACGTCTCGCGTCTTTCGGTCGCCTTGGCTATGACGTTGTTGAAATGGTTCTGGCTGACCAAGACGGTTGGGACAGATACGAGGCGGCCAAATGGCTTACCATGCGCCGATGGCTTGAGGCCAACCCCGATGACGAGTTGGCGAAGGAGGTTCGAGCTCGACTGACCTCGGAACCCGAACGCTATACCGCTTACACCCGCGAGTACCTGGGCTGGGGAGTCTTCGTGCTGATGATGCGGTGATGAGCTCTAACACCCTGCGAACTTTTCCCGCAAGATGGAAGAATTGAAATTTTTTTCCTACAAAACCCGGAAATCTCACCTCCTCTTCGTATGCTGGAAATGAGAGTTTTTGCTCTCTTTGCGTTCAGCTCTTCACGGGGAAAATCGTACGGGTAAAGCGGGAATATTAACTTTAGAAGCGGTAGTTTATAGTTAAAACAAAGGGCTTCTTTCCCGAAAAGGAGAGCCTTCTGAAAATAGAAAAGCTCTCTCCTCCCCCTTGAGGGAAGAGAGAGCTCTTTTATTTTTTCATGTGAAGAGGATTTTCATGGTTGAAGGGCATGCTCCCGGAGGTGCGGAGGACGCGTCCGCTTGAATTCGTAAAAAAGATTGCAATAACCAGAAGCAGGAGGAATGGGTTGTACTCAGGAGTGGTGATGTGTTTTAATGATAATGAACACCTCATTCTTTTTCTTGCGGCTCTTTATGGGTGTCCCTTGTCGTTCAACCACATCAGTTTATAGGGAGAGATAGTGGTGAGTGAATATAACATTCGTATGACAGGCCCCGGTAATCCACCAAGCGATTGGGAAATCGAAGATTGGATCGGTGAAGAAGCCTACCGATACTGGAAATGTACTGTGGAGTGGATCGAACAACTTTACCCAAACGTCTTTGGTCCGGAATGGCTTTTCGGAGGAAGGAAACACGGCTGGTCCCTCAGATACAAGAAATCGAAATCCTTCTGCACGTTGATTCCCGAGAAAAACCGTTTTGCATTACTCATCGTTTTTGGAGCGGAAGAACGCACGAAGGTGGAAGGCATGAGGGATAGCCTGACGCCATGTACCAGAAAGGAATACGACAAGGCCGCGACGTATCATGATGGGAAATGGTTGCTTCTTACAATCGACAGTGAGAGTGCTCTGAAAGATGTCTTTTCGCTTTTAGCGGTTAAGAGGAAACCAAAGGCAAGCAGTCCCTGAGCCGGTGTGCAGATAGTAGGGGCCTTGGGTTATTTGGTATCGACGAAGGAAATGTAGATTGTGGGGTATGACATGAACGAACTCCCACCGCGTTTTTGGCAGATCTTTTTCGAGCTCTACGAATCGCTCCCCAGGCAGGGCCCGGGCAACCGGGACTGTGTCGCAAGGGTTCTTGCCCTTTGTCGCGATCTGCCATCCGCGCCTACGGTGCTTGATCTGGGCTGTGGCGTTGGCGGACAGACGCTCTGTCTGGCTGAACTTCTGCCCGGCGCGATCATTACCGCCCTCGACATCCACGTGCCGAACATCGAGCGACTGCGCGCCACGGTCGCTGTGCGAGGCCTCGCCGAGCGGATTCAGCCTATGGTGAGGGACATGGCCGAACCCAGGCTGTCTCCCGCGAGCTTCGACCTCGTCTGGTCCGAGGGAGCGCTCTACAATATCGGCATCGAGAAGGCTCTGCATGTGTGCCGCGGGCTACTGGGCGCCGGTGGTTACCTCGCCTTCACCGATGCGGTCTGGCTCAGGGACAACCCGCCGCCCGAGGTTAAAGCGAGCTTTGACCTGGACTACCCGACCATGGGTCGGGTTTCAGACGTCCTGACGGCAATCGAGAGGAGCGGTTTCTCGCTCATCGGCCACTTCACCCTTCCGGATGAGGCGTGGTGGGATGATTTTTACTTCCCGATGGAGGTTCGCATCGAGGAGCTACGCGGTAAATATGGAGATGACGAAGAAGCGCTTGCCGTGCTTGACCAGCTTGCACAAGAACCTGCAATGCATCGAAGGTATTCGGACTACTACGCCTATGAATTCTTTGTGGCGCGTCTCGTAAACCCCGGAGAGATAGGGGAATGTGATTCAACGCTGCCTCGGAAGTGCGGTCCGATCTTCGATAATCCGCTGATTGGAGGTCTTTAGTTAGCTACGGGAGAAAGAGAACGGTTGTGAAGAGGATTGCACACGGGGAGCCGAGAACCGGTAGATGTCCTCTTTCACTCTTGTCGCGTTCAGCCCTTCGCGGGAAAAATCGTACGGGTAAAGCGGGAGTATCGGCTTCAGAAACGGTAGTTTATAACCGAAACGAAGGGCTTCTTTTCCGAAAAGGGGAGCCTTCTGAAAATAGAAAAGCTCTCTCCTCCCCTTTGGGAGAGGAGAGAGCTTTTCTATTTTTCATGTGAAGAGAATTTTCATAGTTGGAGGGTATGCTTCTGGAGGTGCGAAAGACGCGTTCGCTTGAATTCGTAAAAAAGGGGTGCAATAATCCAAAGCAGGGAGAATTCTTTCAGGAGGTACTTTGCAATGAAGTTCGTACTCGGAAGCGGCAAAGCCCTGGGGACCACCTTCCTTATCTTGCAGGAAGAAGTGTGCTGCAGCGAATATATCTCTTCTCGAGAGGCCTCGGGGCTTATCTTCGCCAATCGGTGGACCTCCGCCTTGCCCACTCCGGGGGTGGCGGATTTTCTCTCCCGGCAGATCGGGATTCCCCTCGGTTTTGCCCGGGAGGAGTGCCTTCTCCTTCCGGAAGATAATCTTCTCCTGGCTCTCTATGCGCAGGAGGGGCGAGAGGAGTTCCCCGATGTATTTGAGGAGAATCTTCAGGTTTCCTGGGTGCTCTTGCAGCTTCGGAGCCCGCTCCTCTTTTCTCCTCCCGCAAGGCGGGAGATTCGGCTTTGCCGGAAGGAGATCCTGGAAAAATGCGGAGATTTCTCCCGTCGGGAGGAGTGGTTTCTCGCGGTAAATCCTCGCAACTGCTCCGGCAGGGTGGTGCCGAAAAATTCTCATGGAAATCCCCGAGGTTTGGAGGAATATGAAGATTTTTTTCCCCTTTCCATGGTGCTGGAAAGGGGGGACGGATACCTTCCCGGTACGGATTGGTGGCGCGCTCCCGGAACCGGGGAGGGCCGCCGGTTCCGGGAGCGGCGAAGTTACAGAATCTGCTGGGAGTAGATCTGCTGCATTTCTCGAAGGGTTTCTTCCATTTCCCGGCGTAAGTGAGGGGGATCCAGTACCGCCGCATGGGAGCCCATGGAGAGAATCCACTGCTTGATGGTCCACCATCCCGAGGAAGTAAGATGTGTCTTCAGAGAGCCATCCTTACATTCTTCCACCCGTTGCTGTCGAACGATGTTTCGTTCTTTCACGTATTTTGCCTGTTCCGGAGCGATCCAGAGAGTGACCTCCACGGGGTCGTCCCATATCATGGCGAAGGAGTTGCTCACCAGGGTTTGGCCGTCGAAGGTTTCGGGCCATTCGAAATTCTGCTCCGTGGGAAGGGTCTCCAGAATTCGATCCACTGCAAGTACCCGGAATTCCTTATGGAGAGGGCTTTCGTAAAAAAGATAGAGCCCTCCCTGGCTTTCGAAAAACTGAAGAGGATTGATGGGAAAGAGAATTTCCCGGTTTTTGGAGAAGGAGTGATAGGTGATCTGGAGGGTCTCCTGCTTGAGAATGGCTCGGATGAGAGCCTGAATGGTCTCCTCCTGATCTTCGTAGGTTTTTTTGAGCGTATCTGAAGCAAGCATAAGGCAGTGAAGGCGTTCGGCGGAACCACCGGAACAGGGAGGTTTTTCGAAAAGGAGGGTTCCCAGTTTTTCCAGAGCCTGTCGAGTGCAGCGGGAAATTTTTTCTCCCAGATAGGGGGCGCTTATCCCCTGCATGAGATGCAGGGCCAGGTATTCTTTGGCACTGATTCCCTCCTCCGGAGATCTCTCCGTAAGGGGGAGGGCCTTGGGATTTGTTACGAACCATCGTTTTTCCCGCTCTCCCAGAGGTTTTGTGTCGTAAGGGGCGAAGCCGAGTTTTTCGAGAATTGCCAGAAGGTTGTAGACGGTTCTCCGGGAAACGCCCAGGGTTTCCTGGATTTCCTGAATGCATGTCCCTCCGGGCTGGCTCAGAAGATCCACCATGTCCATAATTTTTTTGAGTTGGGTTCCTCCCATGAGACTTTTATGCCTCTCTTTCCGTAAATTCTTCCATGCCATTTTCCTTAGTGTATCTCATAATCGAAAATGTTTGAAAGCCCCGGAGCTTTTCGAAACGTTTCAAAGCCAAAGAGCTCTTTGCGGAAGCTCCGCTTTTTCTGTCCGCCGCCTTTCGGGGACGCGCTTTCTGGGCATGGCTTTCGAGAGGTGCTAGAATAAGGAGGGATTTCAGGAAACGAAAAGAACGTGCCGCTTTTCGGCGGGCGAGGCCGAAGAAAGGGCAAGGCTGCAAAGAGAAAGGGGCGAAAGCCATGGGGCGTTTTCTTGATATGACATATTCCGAAATGGCGGCTCTCTCGGGAAGGGAGCTCTTGCAGAGTTTCTCCGCAAGCGAAGGACGTATCCTTTTTTCGGAAGTCGTGGCGCACAAGGCTCCTCTGGTGGACGGCGTGAGCAATCCGGAGCTTGCCGCCGCCATGGGAGCGGACTGTATTCTCCTCAACATGATCGATCCGGGAAAACCCGAAGTCGCGGGGCTTCCCGAGATGGAAGAGAGCGTTTTCTTCTACGAGCTCGCCTCCTTTCTGGGGCGCCCCGTGGGAATCAATCTGGAGCCTTCGGAATGGGTGAAACCCGGATACCGGGCTACCCCGGATCAGGCCCGGCGGGCGGTGGATCGGGGGGCATCCTTTATTCTCCTTACGGGAAATCCCGCTTCCCGGGTTACGTTGGAGGATATAACCCGGGCGCTCGAGGAAATACGCAAAGTGGTGGGGGACGATCCTCTTCTTATGGTGGGCAAGATGCACCATGCGGGAGTGCCCTTTTCGGGAGAGGATCCCTTTCTTCCGGAGGAATGCGTGGCTGCCTGGAAAGATGCGGGAGCGGACGTCATTCTTTTTCCCGCTCCGGGAACGGTGCCGGGGATCACTCTGGAGGAGGGAACCTTGCTTGCCCGCACCGCTCACTCACGGGGACTCCTCGCCATGAGTTCTCTGGGAACCTCCCAGGAGGGGGCAAGTGCGGAGAGCGTGGCCCAGATAGCCCTGTGGGCCAAGATGTGCGGTGTGGATATCCATCATATCGGAGATGCGGGATATTCGGGCATAGGGGTTCCCGAAAACATCACCGCCTATTCCGTAGCTATCCGGGGGAGACGGCATACCTGGAGGCGTATGGCCGCATCCATTCGGAGATAGAACAACGAAAAAATAGAGAAGAAAAAAGAGCTTCTCCCGCCGAGGCGAAAGAAGCTCTTTCTCTAAACTTTTACCGTATCCTGAAAACACATACAGAACACAAAAAAATGGCAGTCCCTAGGGGGTTCGAACCCCTGTTACCGGGCTGAGAACCCGGCGTCCTAGACCACTAGACGAAGGGACCGCGTACTCGCGGCTGGCTGGGGAACGTGGACTCGAACCACGACTACTTGATCCAGAGTCAAGCGTCCTGCCAATTAGACGATTCCCCAAGGCCCGGAAATGATAGCATGAGTTTTTTGGAAATGCAACCCCCTTTTTGTGTTAAGATATGGGGGAAGGTTTTTTTCGATTTTTCCGCATTTGCCATGGTCTATGCAAGGATCTTTTGCTATTATGAGGAGAAAGACGATCGGTATGAGCGTTTCCGGAGGAGTCTTTCTGAGTGGGGGCCGACTCCTTTTTTGTTGTTCCTCCTGTTCATATGTGGTACATTTTCTCTTGTGTCGGGTGTTTCCCCCCTTCACGTCCCTTTCTCGAAGGGTTTAAAGAAGTCTTTGATAAGGCAGAGGTGACCTATGGTGGTGCATATCCTTGCTCATTCTTTCCTGGAGGTGCTTGTTACGTGCGTACAGTCGTAAGAGAAAAGCTCCGTAAGTACCTTTCGGAACATGGAAAGGATGTACTGCAAGAACCCGAAGGTCTTCGCCTTTACCTCCTCCGGGAGGAGGGACGTTTCCCCCAGGAAATTGATGGTCTTCTCCGGCTTGTGGAAGAGGGCCTTCTTCCGCCATTCCCCGCAGAAAACGAACGAGATGTCTTTCTTCAGCGCATCGTCCGGGAGCTGGAAGTCTCTCCCGAAGATGCCTTATGGTTTCTCGAATCCTGGGAGGGTGTCCGGGATCTTCTCGAGGCTCCCCGGACCCCCTCGGAAAGTTCCTCCGGAAATTTTCCGGAAAATTCTTCGGAGGATCTCGCCTCTTTCCGTATGTTTCTCGCCAATCCCGGAGCGTTTGTCCCCAGGAAGCTTCCCCAGGTAGCTCCCGCCATGGTGTCGTTCCTTAGAGATGCTTCTCCGGAAAAAAAGCATGAAGTCTTTCAGGCTTCCGTCCCGGAAGATGCCTCTTCTTCGGAGCTTGTTCCGGAGACTGCCGGGCCTGAGACGGAACAGCCCCTCGTTTCCGAAACCCCTTCTCTCGGATACTCTCCGGAGGAACCTCCCCGGGAGGATCGAAAGATAGAAGATCCCCTTGCTGAGGCCGATGCGGATTTCTCCGAACAACCCGTTTCGCCTCTTTCGGAGGAGTTGCCGGAGGAAGACGTTTCCTCTGCGGAGATTTCTCCTCTCCCCGAAGATGAAAAAACGCAAAACCCGCTTTCCGAAAAATCCGAGCTTGCCGAGGCGGAGCGTCTTCCTCGGGAAGAACCTTCGGGGGAAACGGAGAAAGACACGCTCTTTGCTGGTGTGGACCCAGGAGATCCCGAAAAAGAGACAGCCCAGGAGACTACACCCCGGAACAGTTGGTTCCCCGAGGCCTCTTCCACGGAGGAAGCTCTTCTTGAAGATGCTTCCCCGCAGCCCGGGGAGGTTCTCGGAGAGACGGAAGAACCTGCAGCCTTTCGAGAGCCCCTGAAGCCGGAGACGCCGGAGGATCTTTTCGGGCAAGAAGATCCGAACCCCGAATACGTGGGGGTTCGAGAAACCCGGATTCTTCTGGATGACTCCCAGCGGCGAAAACGCCTCTTCCGCCTTGCTCTGGCGGGAATTTGCGGTGTCGTGGCCGCAGGAGCCGTGGGATATTCCATGTGGCGAAACACCCCGGAACGTCTTCTCGACCGCGGACGAAGCCGACTTGAAAAAAAGGACTATCCCGGAGCGGCTCTCCTTTTTCGTAAGGCCCTCCACAAGGATGAAGATCATCCCGAGGGATATCAGCTTCTCGGAGAAGCTCTCTATCAGCAGGGGGAATACCCCGAGGCTCTGAATGCCTTCGAAGAGAGCCTTCGGAGAGTTTCCGGAGATGCTTTTTTGTATAACAATATCGCCTATGCCCAGCTTGCTCTGGGAAATCTCGAAGAGGCTTCCGCTACCTTTCAGGAAACTCTGCGCCTGGTGCCTCTCTATCCCCAGGCTCGAAAGGGGCTTGCGCTGACCTACTTCGAGCAGGGAAAGCTCGATCTTGCCAAGGAGGAACTTCAGTCAGCTCTCGAGAGCATTCCCGAAGATGGAGAAATGCTCCTCGCTCTCGGGCAAATTCATGCCCAGTCCGGAAGCCTGGAGAGGGCCGAGGCGCTTCTCACCAGAGTGCTCGACCTGGAGCCGGATAACGAAAGCGCCCGAATCGAAATGGAAGAGATCCTCCGGGAAAAAACCCTTAGAGAGGCTCAGGAAGCCTCCCGGGCAGCCCGGCTTTCGGAATATATCCATGCGGGAGAGACCTTTCTTCTCTCGGGAGAGATCCTTTCCGCCGAAGAGATGTACCGCAAGGCCTTGGAAGAGGAGCCTCGTTCTCTTGAAGCCCGGGGAGGGCTTCTGGACTCTCTCCTTATGCAGCACCGTTCTGAAGATGCCCGGCTTCTGGTGGCGGAGGTCCGGAGCATGGAAAAAGCCGATGCGTTTGCCGAAGATTTCGTGCAGTATCTCGTTCAAACTCTGGATTCCTACGAAAAAGCCGCCCGGGAGCGGGCAGCTCGGCATGAGGCTTACGAAATGGCCATTGCCAGAGCTTCGGAAATGCGGAAAAAGAAGCAGTTCGAGGGAGCCTTGGCGGCATACCGGGGAATTCTCGAGGAGGAGGAATATCCTCCCGCATATATCGGTTTGGGACGAACCTTGGAAAGACAGGCCAAGTACGAAGAGGCCCTGGAAGCTTACGAAAGAGCTCTGGTGCTTCTCTCTTCTTCGGGGACGGAGGAAGTCCCCGAAGATCTCCTTCAGGAAATCCATGATCTCCGGGAATCTCTGGCCCGGCAGGAGCTCGCAAAAGAGCTGGAACCCCTTTACAGAAGAGCCCGGACGCTGGAGAACCAGGGAAAGGCGGGAGAAGCCCGGAAGCTTTACGAGGCCATTCTCCAGAAAGACCCGAGCCACCGGAATGCTCGGGGAGGGCTTGCCAGACTCTCTCGAAAGCCCGAGCAGGTTTCCCCGTCACCTTCAAAGGATTCTCCGGGAGGAGAAAATGCCTCTCCGGCGGAGCCTCCGGCATGGCTCCTTCTTCCCGATGGTCAGCCGGCACTTATGGAAATGCACCGGCAGGAAGAACTTCGCAATCTGCGAAAGAGCACCCCGCAGGAAATGGGCACCCCTTCCTCGGTTTCTGCCAAAGGAGAGTATGTTCCCGGAGAGATTCCGGTGCTGGTGGAAGATCTTTTTCTCCAGGGGGATATTCTGGCCCGCAAAGGCCTCTATAAGGATGCGGAGACCCTCTACCGGAGAGCTCTGGAAAAGGCTCCCCTTAGGGGAGATATCCGCCATAACCTCGCGTGGGTGTTGGGAATGCAGAAAAGAAACCGAAGCGCCCTCAAGGAGTTCCGCCAAGCTCTGTTGCAGATGGGGCCCAATCCTGTTACGCTTTACAATCTCGCCTATCTTTACTCCCGGGAGAAGGATTCCCTCCGGGCTTTCCGTGCTCTGGAGCAGGCTCTTTACGCGGAGGAGGGCAAGGGGGGATACCGTCTTTTCCGCTTCCCCGACATGGACTCTCCCCTTCTTCCCGAAGCTCCGCCTCTTCCCTTGGGGGAAGAACAAGCCCCTCAGGATTTCCGTGGATCGCTTTCTCTGGAAATCCTGGGAAAGGCAAAAGAGCGTAACCCCGGGGAAAAGCATCTTTACGACGCGTTCTTTTCGCTGGGTTTCTTCCAGGAGAGACAAGGCCTTTCACCGAAGAATTCGGTGGAAGAATGCTTCCGAAGCCGTTCTTTCGAGGGGCGTTCCTATACCCTTCTCGGGCATGCTTTTCATGCCCGGGGACGCTACGAAGAGGCCCAGAATGCCCTTGAAAGGGCTCTGGCAAAGGATCCCGGAAACGGAATCGCCTACGCCTTGCTGGCCCGCACAGCCCGTGCCAGAGGAAATGAACAGATGGCCATGCGGGCGGTGCTTTTGGCGCGTATGTGCAGAGCCTGAGTTTCCTGAAGGAAAAAAGGGGGCCGGGTTCCCGACCGAGTTCCTTTGGGAAGGAGATGCCCGAAACGTTGGAATGGAGCATGCCCGGGCATGCTTGAAAAGAGATACGGTAGTCTTTTGGAGTGGGCCCTAAGGCTCAAATACCGCATGAAATGAACGGGGTGGTGATGGAGGAATGGATTTGCAACAGGGCCTGGGGGAATGGCGTGATCGTTATATTGCTTCCTATAGCTTGTATCGGGACTACACGAAAAGGCTGGAACATCTGGTACAGGACTTGCTCGAACAGATAGATCTTGACCTTTTTCATATCGAAAGCAGCACCGAAAACATCAACGATTTTCTGGAGCGCCTGAAGAATTCCCGGGAGAATGTGACCTCCCTGGAGGAAATTCCCGATTTGAGCTGTGTTCGGGTAATTTTGTACTTTGCTGAGGATCTGGAAAAGGTTTCCCGTCTCGTGGAGGAGGAGTTTACGGTGTATCCTCTTCAGTCCGTAGCCTTCGACGCTCTTCGGGATCCCGATGCCTACGGGTACCGTTCGGTTCGTTTCTCCGTAAGTCTCTCTCCCGAACGGAGCTCCCTTCGGGAGTGGCGCAAATACGCTCCTCTCCGGGGAGAGATTCAGATCCGCACCATTCTTCAGAACGCCTGGGCTACCATTACGAAAAAGCTTCCCTACGAGGAAGTCCAGCGATCCAAGAGCGGCCTCAAGCGTAAGCTTTCCCGGATGAGCGCCCTTCTTGAAGAGGCGGACGAAGGATTCCTTACGGTATGGGAATTCCTTCGAGAGGGATCGCTTCCCGAGGAAGGACGATTCGCTTCGGGTGCCTCGGGAGTTTCCCCAGGCGGGGCATCCTCTCCCGAAAGGGCCAAACCCGTCTCGCTTCCCATGACGGAAGAGGCTTTCCGGAACTGGGAAACCGTGAATGATGCCCGGATTCTCCGCTGGAAAACCCTGACGGAGGATGTAGGATATCCTCTTGCGGAGCTTCCCGAAGAGTATCAGCAGGAGAGCCGGCGGAATCTGATGGTTCTTCTCCGAGCGGCGGGAATCGAGACAATCCAGGACTTCAACGCATTCATGGATGGCCTGGAGCAAACCGGAGAAGCCCGGGCTCACCTGGAGGCCATCAAGAAATCCTTCGAGGGAGAGCTCCAGTCGTGGAGACTCGACATTTGGTCCGTCCTTTTCCTGGTCACTCTCAATGCTCGCTGGACTATTCTCCAGAGCAAAGATCTCGCGAACCTGGGTATCAAGGATGCTACGGAACGCATCAAGGGCAGTACTTCCTAGTTTCGAGCGTTTCCGTTTCGGGGCGCCGAGCGTCATGATTCGGAGCATCGGAGCGGTAACAGAGATATGATGCGATACGCACGTCAAGGGGGGAGCAGAGTCCTCCCTTGTTCTTTTGTGAACGAGGCGGCGATGCCTGGGTCCAGGGTTTTGCCGAAGACAAGCCTTCTGGAGGAGTCGTGGAGATGAAAGAGCTTCAGGGAGTAGATACCGTAATTCTTGAGGTGGTGGAATCCGGAAAAAAGCGGGGCCTTCTGCGGTTACGGGAAACTCCCTTCCGGGTTGCCGGAGGAGGGCAGCCCGGGGATCGGGGAACTCTGGAAGGAGAAGATTTTCGAGCTCGGGTTCTGGATTGCCGAAAGCATGAGGGAGGATCTCTGGTGGAAGTTCTTTTCGAAAGGGGAACCCCCAGGGAAGGGCTTTCAGTTCGAGCCGTGCCGGATCTCGAAGCCCGGGAGCTTTACTCCCGGATGCATTCGGGAGAACATATCCTCTCCCGGGTTCTGGAAAACCGTTTCGAGGGACTCCATGTCTACAAGGTGGCCATCGGAGAGGAGGACTCTTCGGTTTCCTTTACCTATCCCGGAGAGATTTCCTGGGATATCCTCCTGGAGGCGGAAGAAGAGGCCCGGCAGATTATTTCCCGAGACCTTCCCGTTACCGTTCGAGATCTTCCCCTGGAGGAAGCCCGGGAGCTTCCTTCTCTCAAGGCGAATTGGGATCGTATCGAAGATTCGTGTATCCGGGTGGTGGAAATCCCCGAATTCGACTGCATCGCCTGTTCCGGAAGCCATGTTTCCTCCACCTCCGAAGTGGGGGAGCTTTTCATAACGGGATATAACGGATCCGCTCCGGAGTGGTCCCTTAAATTCTGTCTTCAGGGTTCCCGAAAAGAGCGGGAGTACGGCCGCATTGTCCGCCGCCTGTTGCGGCATCTTGGATGTCCTTCGGAAAAACTGGAGTCGGTGATACTGAAAATGCAGGAAGAAAAGGAGGATCTCTCCAAGGTTGTGGGGAAGGTTCGGAATTACCTCGTCTTTCCGTGGGAGGTGGAGCCCTTGAACGAAGAGAGCTCCCTTCACTGGATCTGCCTTGCGGGAGTGCCCCGCGACCTGGCAGCTCCCGAAGTGAAACGCCGTATCTCGACGTATCCCAAAGATTCGGTGCTTGCCCTTTTGCCGGAAGAAGGAGAAACCAGCGGTTTTCTCCTTGCCCGGGGGGAAGAATCTTCGCTGGACTGCCGGAAGCTTCTCAAGCACCCGGAGCTTGCCGCCCGGGGAGGAGGGGCCCCCGAGTGGGTTTCCGGAGTGACTCGCTGCGGCAATCCCGAAAGCTGGAAAAACGCTCTTCGAGAAATGCAGAAATCTTCTTCCGGGGAGATCTGAGATGAACCGCCCCGAGAAAGGAAGTATTCCATGAGTTCTCTGCCAGGATCCTTTCCGGCCCCCCCCAACCTGGACCGCCTTTTTTCTCCCCGAAGCGTGGCCTTCATAGGAGCTTCGCCCTCGCCGGAGAAGATCGCCGGACGCTCTCTCCCGATTCTCCTCGAACACGGATATCCCGGGCGGGTATATCCGGTGAACCCCAAATATGCCTCTCTCGAAGGCCTTCCCTGCTATCCCTCGGTGGAGGATTTGCCGGAAGTTCCCGATGTGGCCTTTTTCATGATTCGGCCGAATCTGGTGGCTTCGGCTCTGGAGCAGTGCGCCCGAAAGAGAGTTCCCTTTGCAGTCGTGCTGAGCGCAGGATTCGAGGAGTGCGGCCATGGAGATCTGCAGCGGCACATCCTCCGCATCGCCCGGGAGGGAAACATCCGGCTTCTGGGGCCCAACTGCCAGGGATTTGCGCACTTTCACTCCCGTACATACCTCTCCTTTTCCACCTCCCTCAAGGGACGTTCGGTAGAACCCGGAGGCATCGCCTACGTCTCCCAGAGCGGAGCCTTCGGATTTTCCACCTTCGCCTCCGCGGTGGAACGGGGGGTTCGTTTTCACTCCATCGTAACCACGGGGAACCAGGCGGATCTGGATGTGGTGGACGTAGCCCGGTATCTCCTGGGGGATCCCCGGCTATCGGCGATTCTCCTCTATCTGGAAGGATTGCGTCCCGGCGAAGGAGAGCGGTTCGTGGAAATGGCCCAGGAAGCTCACGGCCGGGGGATTCCCCTGGGGGTGCTCAAGGGGGGAAACGAAACTGCCACGGGGGAAGCGGTACGCAGCCACACCGGTGCCTTTACCGGAGAGAACCAGGTATGGAAAAGCCTCTTTCGGCAGTACGGAGTGATTCCTCTGGAAGATGCCCAGGATATCGCGGATATGGGACTTCTCTTTGAAACCCGCAGAACCCTTCGGGGGAAACGGGTGGGCATCTGCACCACCTCGGGAGGGGCGGGAATCGTCACTTCCGATCGCTGTGCCGCCGAAGGGCTTGAAATTCCCCGATTTTCGGCGGATCTGCAGCGCCGCATCGAACCCTACATTCCCATCTACGGATCTCCCGGGAATCCCGTGGATGTCACCGCCCAGATTACCGAGGCCCCCGAGGGATATGCCTCCTGCCTCCAGGCTCTGGCGGAGTCCGGTGAAATCGACATGCTTCTGGCGGTACATACCATGCTCCCGGAGTCTCCCGCGGAAAAGCTTACGGATCAGCTTCTTCGGGTATGGAAAAACTCTCCCGTGCCCATGGGATGCTGCTGGCTCACGGACGATCTTCACGGCATGGAACAGAGGCGGAGAATTCAGGCTGCGGGGATTCCTCTCTTTCGAAGTCCCCGGAGCATGGCCCGGGCTTTCGGGGCCCTGGCGGAATGGAGAATTCTGGAACGGGAGGATGCGCATACCAACCTGGAGGGGCGAAAGCCCCAACTTCCGAATCTCTCGGAGGTTCCCACGGAATACGAGGCAAAAAAAATACTCCGGCAATACGATATCCCCGTAACCCGGGAATATCTCTGCTCCAGCCTGCGGGATGCCATGGATGCCGCCGAGGATCTCGGCTGGTTCGTGGCCCTCAAGATCCTCTCCCCCCAGATCCCCCATAAAAGCGAGGCCGGAGGGGTGGTGCTCAATGTTCGGGGGGAAGAACAGCTTCGCAACGCCTACGGAAGAATACTCGAAAAAGCGAGGCTCTACAGCCCGGGAGCGGAAGTACGGGGAGTTCTGGTGCAGGAAATGGTTCCTCAGGGGTTGGAATGCATGGTGGGAATGCGCCGGGATCCCGTCTTCGGTCCCATGATTCTTCTCGGTTTGGGGGGAATCTATGCGGAAATCCTTTCGGATGTTTCCATGCGTCGCGCCCCCATCAGCCCCGAGACGGCACTGCACATGATCTACCGCCTTCGGGGATATCCCCTCTTCCGGGGTGATCGGGGAGAACTCCCCCGGGATATCAAGGCTCTCCAGAATCTGCTGCTTAGGGTGGCGGACCTGGCCCTTGTGGAGGATTCTCTCGAAGAACTCGACTGCAACCCGGTCTTTCTCTTTTCCAAGGGAGAGGGGCTTGTGGTGGCGGATGCTTTCATGCGAAGGAGGTCTGACCCGTGAGTCTTCTCGGCTGTTTTGTCATGGGATATCTCTTCGGATCCTTTCCCACCGGGCTTCTGCTGGTACGTATGCTTCGGGGAGAGGATATCCGAAAACACGGATCGGGAAACATCGGAGCCACCAACGTGGGACGCCTTTTGGGAAAACCCGCCGCGGTGGGAGTGGCCCTGGTGGACATGCTCAAGGGAGGACTCGGCGTCCTTGCGGCCCGTCTCGCCGGAATTTCCGATCCGGGGCTTCTTGCTCTGGTAGGCTTTGCGGGAGTCTGCGGACACAACTTTCCCCTCTGGCTCGGTTTTCGCGGAGGAAAGGGCGTGGCCACCTCCTTCGGGGTTTTCTTTTTCCTGGGGGTGGTCCTCCAGCCTCACGGGGGCCTTCTCTGGTTGGGGGCGCCTCTCGGAGGGCTTCTCTGGTACGGGCTCCTCAAAAGTACCCGTTTCGTTTCCGTGGCCTCCATGATCTCGGTTACCTCCATGGCCCTGGTCTTTCGCCTTCTCGGAGCTCCCTGGGAATACTCCGCCCTGAGTCTGGCTCTGGGAGTGCTCACCGTATTGCGGCATTTCCGAAACATCCAGCGTATTTTTCATGGAACCGAATCGAAGATAGGAGAGACGAAAGAAGAAGCTTCTCCGAAAAAACGGTAAACGTTCAAAAAAACTTTTTGGAACCTTTTTGGAACGAGTGCATGAGGGGAGCCTTGGAGCTTTTTTTCAGGGTTTCCCTCATATATTTGTGCTCTTCTCGGTAAAAAGCTTTTATTGACTTTAGTTGACCAAATGATATAATGACCCTGGCACAGAAAGAATCATCGAAGGTCAAAGGAGGCCTTGTCATGCCGAGCTTGACAAGAATCATCGAACAGTATATTCATGAGCTTCTCGAAGAGAAAAGCTCCGAAGCTCTTTCTCTTCGGCGTAAGGAACTTGCCGAACGGTTCGGCTGCGTGCCGAGCCAGATCAATTATGTTCTCGGAAGTCGGTTTACCCCGGAACGGGGCTTCATCGTGGAAAGCCAGCGGGGAGGCCATGGATACATCCGCATCACCCGTATCCGCTATGCGGATCCCGCTGAAAAGATCAAGGATCTCGAAGAGTGGATCGGCAACAGCATTACCGAGCCCGACATTCGAAGAGTTCTCTCCACGCTGCGTCATCGAGGACTTCTCGCTAAAAGAGACCAGCTTCTCATCGAAGTGGCTCTTCGTTACCTTGATGAGCAGTGTCGCACGGAGTTTGAAGTCTCTCCGTTCAAAAAAAGCGTCATGCAGGCGGACCTGCTCAAACGGTTCCTCCGAAGTCTTGTGCTTATGTAGCGAGGGGGATTGTTATGAAATGTACCTTTTGTCGTCAGAGAGAGGCGGAGCTTCACATACGGACCGTCATCGAAGGGACGGCTCAGGAATTTCACTTTTGCCGGGAATGTGCTCGAAAGCTTCGGGAGGGGTTTATGCTCCCCGGGCTTAGTGCGGCTATTCCCCTCAACGAGCTTGCCCTGGCGGTGGGAGATTTTCTTGATGGTCTCTCCCCGGACGGATCCCGCCGAAAAACCGCTCTCCCCGAACAGGAGCCCCTCCGGGAAGAGCCTCTCCTGATTCTCCGGGGAAGATGCCCTCAGTGCGGCTGTGACGAGGAGTGGTTTTCCATGACCGGGCTTCTCGGCTGCCCCTCCTGCTATGAGGCCTTTCGGGAGGATATACTGGAATATCTCAAAAAGGAACAGAAGGGGGATCTTCACGTGGGATCCACTCCCTCCTGGTATGACGAAGAGCAGGAAAACATCTCGGTGGAAATTCGGAAACTCGAGGAAAATTTGCGCCGCCTCGTGCGGGAAGAACGATACGAAGAGGCCGCAGATCTGCGGGATCGCATTCAGAGCCTCTCTTCTCTGACGGATAATGCGGGAAATGAGTGATATTCTCTCTTGGCGCCTGGCTTGGCTGGAAGACCGTCCTTCCCTTGGAGGGAGTGTTCTTGCCACCAAGGTGCGGCTCCGGCGGAACCTGAGCCACCTCCCCTTTCCTTCCCGGGGAAATCCGGGGGATCTTCAGCTTTTGGCGGAGCGGATAACGTCGCTGCTCCGTAAAGGATCTCCTGTTCCGGAGGCTCTTCTCCTGCCCGTAAACCAACTCGGGGATCTTCAGAAGGGGCTTCTGGTGGAATGCGGCTTTGGAGAGCCCTCTTTTTTCGAGAGCTCTCCGGGAAGAATTTTCGGATACAGCGAAACCGGAGCGGATTCGCTCTTTATAAACTGTGAGGATCATCTGCTGGTACAGGTCTTTCTCGGGGGGCTTTCTCTGGTTGCCGCATGGGAAGAAGCTGCGGCGGTCGTCTCGGGTTTCGAGCCTCTCGGTTTTGCCTTCGATCAAGAGCTGGGATATCTTACCTCCTCTCCAAAACTTGTGGGAACGGGACTTCAGGCTTCGGTGCTTCTTGATCTTCCCGCCCTGGAGATGACCCGGCAAACCAAGCCGTTGGCGCGCATGTGCGCTCAAAAGGGCTGTTTTTTTCAGCGCTACGGGGGAACGGAGGGGCATCCCCTCCGGAGCAGTCTTTTCGTGATCTCCAACGGAAGAACCTTGGGACAGCGGGAGGAAGAGCTACTCGAAGATCTTCGACGGCTAGTGGTGGATGTGGTGGCCCGGGAACAGAGGGCCATCATGAAGCTTCGAGAGGAGGGAGGACTCTCCTTCGAAGATAAGCTCTGGCGATCCTTCGGTATGATGCGGTATGCCCGGTATGTGGATTTCGAAGAAGCCCTCTTTCACCTCTCTCTCCTGAGAATGGGCATGGCCTTTGGAACAATTCCGGGAATATCCCCCAAAGATTGGAAGCGCCTCCTTGTGGACGTGCATCCCGTCCACGTCCGGGCATGGTGTGCCGAGCGGGGAATTCCCGTGGAAGAACAGAAAGTTCGAGGATATCGCATACGTCAGGCCCTGAGAAATGCGGAACTTCGACGGGGAAACGTTCGCGGAGGTGCGCACGAGAGCTGAGAGTTCGCGGGAAGCCGGCTTTGCGGCTTCCGGGGCGCGGAAAAGCCAGTATTGTCTTGAAGAATACGGTAAGGAGCTAAAAAACAATCATGTGGCAATTCTTTACGGAACGAGGAAAACGAGTGGTCCAGCTGGCTCATCGAGAGGCCTTGGAGCTGGGGCATGACGTTATAGGAACGGAACACCTTCTCCTTGGCCTTATGGTGGAGGGTGAGGGTGTGGCGGCAAAGGTGCTTCTGCAATCCGGGCTTGGAGTGGAGGAGCTTCGGCAGCGCATCGTGGATTCCGTTGGGCGGGGACGTGCCAAGGATCGCCCTCTGGATCTACCCTTGAGCCCTCGAGCGAAGCGGGTTCTCGATCTTGCCATGCGAGAAGCCCGGAATATGAGCGTTAACTATGTGGGAACCGAACATATACTCCTGGGCCTTCTCGGAGAAGGGGAGGGCATTGCGGCCCAGATTCTCACCAGTGCGGGATTCGACCTCCAGAAAGTCCACCGGGAAGTTATGGATATCCTCAGCCGGGGAGACGGGGGAGATGCCGCCTCGGGAGAGGCTTCTTCGGGAGGCAAGGAAGAACGTAAGAGCAAAACCCCCATTATCGATCAACTCAGCATCGACCTCACTGCCATGGCGGAAAAGGGCGAGCTCGACCCCGTGGTGGGACGCTCCAAGGAAATCGCTCGGGTCATGCAGATCCTTTCCCGGCGGCGCAAGAACAACCCCGTGCTCATCGGCGATCCCGGAGTGGGCAAAACCGCCATTGTGGAGGGTCTTGCCCAGCGGGCGGTTTCGGGAGATCTTCCCGAGGTGCTGCGTAACAAACGGGTGGTGCTTCTCAACGTGGGCAACCTCGTAGCGGGAACCAAATACCGGGGAGAGTTCGAGGAACGCATGCGGAAAATGGTCAAAGAACTTCGGGAGACCCGGGATGTAATCCTCTTTATCGACGAGATCCACACCATCGTCGGAGCCGGAGGAGCCGAAGGAGCGGTGGATGCGGCGAACATTCTCAAACCCAGCCTTGCCCGGGGAGAGTTTCAGGTTATCGGAGCCACCACTTTAGAGGAGTACCGAAAACATATCGAAAAGGACGCGGCTCTGGAAAGGCGGTTCCAGCCGGTGATGGTGAACGAACCCAGCGTGGAGGATACCGTGAAAATCCTTCGGGGTCTCCGGGATGCTTACGAGGCTCATCACCGGGTGGAGATCGAGGATGCGGCTCTCGAGGCGGCAGCCCGGCTTTCCGAACGCTACATCACCGAACGTTACCTTCCGGACAAAGCCATCGACTGCATCGACGAAGCCGCTGCCAGGGCCCGGCTTGCCACCATGGAACCCCCGGAGGATCTCAAAAAGATCGAACGGGATCTGGAAACCTTTCGAAAGGAAAAGGAGTGTGCCGTGGCGGAGCAGGAATTCGAAAAGGCCGCTCGTTTCCGGGACCAGGAGAGAAAGCTCTCGGAGCTCTTGGAGGATCGCCGCAGCCAGTGGCAGGTGGAACGCACTTCGGAACCACCGGTTATCGGCACGGAAGAAGTGGCACAGATCGTGGCGGAATGGACGGGTATTCCGGTGGTGCAAATGACCGAGGAAGAAGCTGCCCGGCTTCTGCGCATGGAAGAGGAAATTCATAAACGTCTTATCAATCAGAAAAGTGCGGTAAGCTCGGTGGCCCGGGCTATTCGAAGAGCCCGAAGCGGTCTCAAGGATCCCCGGCGTCCCGTGGGGAGCTTTCTGTTTCTCGGTCCCACCGGAGTGGGCAAAACCGAACTCGGCCGGGCCCTTGCGGAATTCCTCTTCGGAAGCGAGGAAGCCATGATACGCCTGGACATGAGTGAATACATGGAACGTCACGAAGTGGCGAAACTTATCGGCGCTCCTCCGGGGTATGTGGGGCATGAAGATGGAGGAAAGCTTACCGAGGCCATCCGGCGCCGTCCCTATTCGGTGGTTCTCTTCGACGAAGTGGAGAAAGCCCATCCGGACTCTTTCAACATCCTTCTCCAGATCCTCGAAGATGGCCGGCTGGTGGACGGTCAGGGGCACGAAGTGGATTTCCGCAATGCGGTGATCATTCTTACGAGCAACGTGGGGGCGGAACACACCATGAAGGGACGGAGCCTGGGATTTTCTCCCCAGGAAGGGGCCGAGGGAGACTGGGCCCGGACGGAAAAGCATCTTCTCGACGACGTGAAGCGTACCTTCCGCCCGGAATTTCTCAACCGCATCGACGACATCCTGGTCTTCCGTCCCCTGGATCGGGAGGATCTTCTCAAGATCGTGGCCACCATGCTGGGGGACGTCTCTCGGCGAATTCAGGAAAGGCATATCCTCCTCTCGGTATCCGAAGAAGTGCGGAATCACATCCTCCATGAGGGATTCGACCCCAAGTATGGAGCCCGCCCTCTGCGGCGCACCATCCAACGGCTTGTGGAGGATCCCATGTCGGATATGCTTCTGGAGGGCAAAATTGGCCCCGGAGATGAAGTATCTCTTTCCATGAAGGAAGGGGCCATCTCCTTCGACGTTTCCTCCGGGAAACTTCTGATTTCTTCGGCGTCTCGGAACGAAGGAGAGACGGAGAGAGGAGAGGCAGAGAACCAGGCGGAAACTCCTGCAAAAAAAGTCCATCTCTCTGAATAATGCGTTCCCTGGTTCTTGGGCTTCTCTTTTTCGGAATTCTCCTGAATTCCCTTCCTGCAGGAGCGCAAGAGGAGAGTCTTTCATCCTTCGGAGACACTCCCGGCGTTACCCGGGAAGACCTCCTCTATCTCCTCAGCGAGGAAACCGGAGGAGAGCCTCTGATGGCGGAACTCTTTTTGACCTGCATGGATCAGGAAGAGCGGTACCAATTGGTGAAACAGCTTACGGATACTCTGGTTCTCGAAAGGGCTGCCCGGATAAGCGGTCTGGATCTTCGGGAGGATCTGAGACTTCAGATACGCTGGGGCCGGGCAAATCTTCTTGCCCGGGCCTATGCGGAAAAGCTTGCGGAACGTTGGAATCTCTCGGAAGATGCACTGCGGGAATATTACGAACATCATCAGGAACGCTATGTCCGGAACCTGGAACTCTCTCTTCTGGCCTTTTTCTATGCCACCGAAGAGGAAGCCCGTTCCGCTCTCATGGCCTCTCTGGGGGCGAATTCCTTCGGAAGTCTCGCGTCTTCACGCTTTTCCCGCCGAGTTCCCCTGGGATGGCTCTCCTCCCTGGATGTTCCTCCGGAATATGCGGAAGCCTTTCTCTCTTCGGATTCTGCCAAATCTGTTCTCGGCCCCTTCGAGAGTTCCCGGGGAGAGTACGTGCTCCTCTTTGTGGAAAATCGCCTGGATCCTCGAAAACTCTCCTTCGAGGAAGCTCGGGGAGCGATCCGGGAGGATCTGGAAATGGAACTCCTGGAGGAGGAGCTCCGGGAGCTTCGGAGGCGTTTCAACGTACGAATTCACGGAGAAAAAATCCGGGAACTTCAGCCCTACGAGTTCTAAAGATCCGGAAGGAGGACGAAAAAAGCTCTCCTCCATGACTGAACAATGACGAAAAAAAGCCCGGAAGGCCGAAAAAAGGCTCTTCCGGGCTTTTTTCGACCTTTTTTTCGTCACCCCGGATGTGAAATGCCTTGCTGCTATGATGGTGTGCTAATAAACTTTTTATAAGCAAAAGTTTCTCAATAGACAGCATTTTTTGTTTATTGCAAAATATACATAAGGCCTTTCCCGCTGAAAAAGCTAAGTTTTCTGGACAAAAAGCTCCAACAGGTATAATCTACTACGGGGAAAAAAGGAACTTTCAGGGGGAGGTGATTGTAAAAAGAAGCGAAAACAAAGGGTGTACGCAGTAAGTATTTAATTCATTTCTTTATTAAAGGGGGAACCTCGTATCATGACAGAAACAACAGCACGAAAACCGTCTTTTGCCGAAGCTCTCGGAGTAGTCGTCCTGGCTGGTGCTATCATCAGCTTCGGGATTCTGAAGCTTGGAGTGGATGCTCACATTCCGATCATTTTCTCCGCCATTATCGCCTCTTTCTGGGCTTGTTTCGGGCTTCGCTATCCCTGGAAAGATGTGGAAGAAGGAATGATCACGGGAATCAGCATGGCCCTTCAGGCCATCATCATCCTCGGGATGGTGGGACTCGTCATCGGATCCTGGCTCCTGAGCGGTGTAGTCCCCACCCTTATCTATTATGGCCTCGATATTCTTTCTCCCCAGTATTTCCTCCTGGCCACGCTGTTCATCACTTCCATCGTAGCTCTTGCCACGGGAACCTCCTGGGGTACCAGCGGCACCGTGGGCATCGCTCTCATGGGCATCGGCGCGGGACTTGGCGTCCCCGCTCCCATCACGGCAGGTATCGCCATCTCTGGAGCCTACTTTGGTGACAAGATGTCTCCTCTTTCGGATACCACCAACCTGGCCCCCGCAGTGGCGGGCACCGACCTTTTCACCCATATCAGAGCCATGGTTTGGACCACCGGCCCCACCTACGTCATCGTGGCGGGTATCGCCTACTATCTCGGCAATCAGTATGCCGGAGGCACTCTTGACGCGGCACACATCAAAGCCATTCAGGAGCTCCTTGCCGCAGAATTTACCGTAAATTACGTGGGATTCCTTCCTCCCCTCATCGTTATCGGCCTGGCTCTCCTCAAGGTTCCCGCTCTTCCGGGACTTTTTGCGGGAATCCTCTCGGCCTGTCTCATGGCCTTTTTGCAGGGAGCGGGTCTTGGGGATATCATCGGTGCTCTTCACTATGGCTACGAGCCCTCTCTGGCGGCGGATTTTGCCGGAAGCGGCGGCGTGGAAGCGGTGGCCCAGCTCATGCAGGAGAGCGGCATTGCGGGACATACCCCGGAAGCCATTCTGAACGCCGCGGAGATGCTGGCGGACCTTCTCGCCCGAGGCGGCCTGGATTCCATGATGTGGACCATCTCTCTCATTCTCTGCGCTCTCTCCTTCGGAGGCATCATGGAGCGCTGCGGTTTCCTGGAAGTGCTTCTGCACACCATCCTCAAGGGCGTTCGGAGCGTGGGCGGTCTTTGCGCCTCGGTTATCGTCTCCTGCTTCGTCTGCAACCTCTTCCTCGGCGACCAGTACCTTGCCATCGTTATGCCCGGCCGGATGTTCAAATCCGCCTTTGACGAAAAAGGCCTGGATCCCCGGATGCTCTCCCGGTCTCTGGAAGATTCCGGTACCCTCACCTCGGTGCTGATTCCCTGGAACACCTGTGGAGCCTTCCAGACCCAGGTTCTGGGAGTTCCCACTCTGGAATACATCCCCTATGCTTTCATGAACTACCTCAATCCTCTGGTGGCCATCGTTCTCACCTATCTCAAGATCGGGGTTTTCTGGCAGGAAGGGAAAAATCCCAAGGAAGCCGCCGAAGCGTAGGTTTCTTTTTTTGCAGAGCGCTTTACCGTTTCGATTCTGGCCGGAGCTTTTTTCGCTCCGGCCTTTTCCGTATGGTCATGATCCTCTTCCATGTGTAGAATGGGAGGCCGGAAGAATTTTTTACAAAGGGGGAAACACCATGGATATGGAAGTGCTCTGCTCTTCGAAAAAGGCGGATATGCCCAAGCCTCTCCGGGCCTTTGCGCTTTTGGGAGGAATCGCTCTGCTCGCCTATGCGTTGCTCGCCTTTCTCACGGTGCGGGAAAAAGCCTTTCTCTATCTGCTTACCGGAGGGGCCATGCTGTTTATTTCGGGGTTTCACAAGCGGGCTTTTCTCTCTCCCCGGGGAGTGGTACGGGAGAGCCGGAGCTGGACGGGAAAGAACGTGCGGCTTCTCCCTTGGGAGAAGATAAGCCACATCACCCTGGTGTACCGGGGAGATCAGATGATGGCCTTTTTCGAACGGGGCGAAGAGACTACAGGAGTGCGGATGCTCTTTCAGCGGGACCAGGAGGAGAGGGTGCGGGGAATTTTCAAGAAGTACATTCCCGGCATTCCTCTGGAGAGCATGGATAAAAAATAACCCTTCCCGGTGGAGGGGGGGTGCCTGAACGCCGGAGAGAGGTTTAACCTCTCTCCGGCGCTTTTCGTATCCTGAAAGCCCCATGCGGGCCAGGGTCTCCTCAAGGGTGCGCTTCACGAGAAACGTGTGTGCGGCTGTCTTATTTCAGTTTTTCCTCCACTGCCCGGATCTTGCCTTCCATGGTCAGCTCTTTGTCCCGCCGTTCGTCGATCCGCAAATGCGTGGCCACCCGGAAAGCTCCGTGAGTAAAGGGAACTTCATGAGCCGCCTGAACCGCCCGAAGAACTTCCCCAAGATCCCCTTCCAGAATGGTTCCCATGGGCGTGAGCCGCATCTCCAGGGAGAATCTCCGAAGAGTTTTTTCTACCTCCGCCACGTAGGAGCTCACGCTGGGGCTGGCGGTTCCCAGGGGAACCACCACGAGCTCCGCGATAACCTTTGCCATGTTTTCCACCCTTCTTTCGAGGTTCTTTGATGCGAATCGCTACGGATTAAGACGATAGATGGTCCGGGGCCAGGGGATGGCTTCCCGCACGTGGTGAATGCCGCAAATCCAGCAGACCAGGCGTTCTATTCCCATGCCGAAGCCGCTGTGAACGAAGGATCCGTATTTGCGCAGATCCAGGTACCAGGTGTAGCATTCTTCGGGGAGCTTTTCTTCCTGAATTCGCTGCATAAGCTTGTCCAGGTCGTCCTCTCTCTGGGATCCCCCAATGATTTCTCCGTATCCTTCCGGAGCGAGGAGATCGTCGCAGAGCACCAGATCCGGGTTTTCCGGATGTTCCTTCATGTAGAAGGCCTTTACCTTTTTAGGATAGCATTCCACGAAGACCGGCTTATCGTATTCCTGGGTAAGAATGGTTTCGTCATCGTTGCCAAAGTCTTCACCGTAGGTGATGTCGCTTCCGAGTTCATGCAGCTTCTGCACAGCTTCGTCGTAGGTAATGCGGTAGAAGGGAGCCCGGATCTTTTCCAGGATAGAGATATCCCTTTCCAGAGCCTCCAGCTCCTTGCGGCAAGTCTCGATTACGTGTTCCACCACGTAGCATACCAGCTGTTCCTGAAGGCGCAGGTTGTCCTGGTGGTCGTAAAAGGCCACTTCGGGTTCGATCATCCAGAATTCCGTGAGATGCCTGCGGGTTTTGGATTTTTCCGCCCGGAAGGTGGGGCCGAAACAGTAAACCTTGCCGTAGGCGGCGGCAGCGGCCTCCGCGTAGAGCTGTCCCGTCTGGGCCAGATAGGCCTTCTGGGTTTCGAAGTAGTCCAGCTCGAAGAGCCCCGAAGCCCCTTCGCCGATGGCCCCCGAGAGAATAGGGCTGTCCACCAGAAGAAATCCTTCCTGTCTCAGAAACTCCCGGCACCGCCAGATAACCTCGTCCCGGATCTGCATGATTGCCCTCTGGCGTTCCGTGCGGAGCCAGAGATGGCGATTATCCAGGAGAAAATCGATGCCGTGCTCCTTTTTGCCGATGGGATATTCGTCGGTGGGGTTCTGAAGGGGCTCGAGATCCGTCAGGGTGAGTTCGAACCCCGAAGGAGCCCGCTCGTCTGCCCGGACTATTCCGGTCACCGCCACCGAAGCTTCTATCCAGAGATTCTTGGCGGCCTCGAAGGCCTCGGGGGAAACTTCCTTTTTCACCATCACCCCCTGGATGACGCCGGTTCCGTCCCGAAGCTGGAGAAACTGAATTTTTCCGGAGCTTCTCTTGTTATATACCCATCCCTTTACGGTTACCTCCGCATCGGCGTATCTTGGAATATCACGAATATGTACCCATGGTGCACTCATTCTGCAACAGCCTCCTCAAGAAAAAGCTATTTTGTCCACCATCTATGATACACTAAAAAGAACTGAACGTATTGGAAGGAGGGAGAATGTGCATACCTATCGTCTTCTTGTGGCGGACGAACCCCGAGAGGGAAATGTTCCCCTCAGTGCCTTGTTTGCCGGAGCTTTGAAGGAGCGGGGGTACGAACTTCGGCTTTTTCAGATCGGATTCGACGAAGTGCGAACCAAGTATCTCGAAGTCGCCACGGGGGAGCCCGTGACTGTGCTGGATCCCCACATGCTCCATAACGATTACAACATCAAGTGCATGTTTCAGTTTTCCCGAAAGAAGCAGGCACTTCACCTTTTTGCGGGCCCCCTTTCGGTGCCTCAGCTCCACGAGGAGAAACTGGAGCTCCATCCGGCTACCGCCAGAGTGGGAGAGGCCCTTTCTCTTCCTATTCTCCCCTTGCTTTATGCGGATCGTAACGCCATTCTTGCGGCTCGCCTTACTGAGCAGATTTTTTCGCAAATAGGATCACATCCAGGTTTACAACCTTTGGCGGTGTGTTTTGCGGCGGTACTCAACCCGAAAGAGTATCAGCTTCTCGAGATTGAGATGGGGCGTCGGCTTCCCCATCTCTCCCTGGGATACATGCCTAAAAATATTCTTCGTTCCGAAATCTCTCCGGAGCTGCTTTTTTCCGAGCCTTCCCATTCGCTTAAATTCATGTCCCTGCACTCCTCGGTGCGTCAGCTTGCGGCCCTGGAAGATATGATAAGCTGGCCCGTGGTGGGAGCCCTGGCGAAACGGGCCAGACCCTGGAGGGAGATTCAGGAGGAGTTCGAAGAAACTCCGGGAGTTCAGAAGGTGGGCGTTCTGCGGCATCCTTCTCTTGGAGGAGGCGGGGACGGAAATCAGCGTTTTTTCGAATATACCGGAGCCTCGTTGATTTTCTTCGACCTCGATACTATCCAGGAGATGGAGCAGTGCGACTGCCTCTATATCCCCCACGGAAGAGCGGGAGGATTTCAGGATCCCCGGGAATTGGAAAAGCTCCGGAAGCTTCTGGGAGCCGTGGTATACCGGAAAATACCTTTTTTTGTGGAGGGAGAGAGCACGGCCCTTCTTGGAGAATCCCTCGTCCATTCCGGAGGAAAACGCATACCGGGCATTTCCATGTTTCCCTTCAGTACTGCGGTGCAGGAGGTATATCCTGGAGCTCGGGAGGTTTTTTTGGAGGCCACCGTGCATACCCCTCTTCTTCGAAAGGGAGAAGTTCTGCACGGATACCGCACCAACGGATGCACCCTCAGCTTTCCCGAATCCCGCCAGGGGGAATGGGCATTGCGGAGAGTGGAGACCGGTGGCGAGGTGGATACCGACGCTTGGTTCATGGGAAGAGGTGCGGTGGTACGATCCTGTTTTTCCCTGTGGGAAATTTCCCAGGGAGTGCGAAAATGGCTGAGTCTGCGGTAGTTCGTTTCCGCCAGAAGGCCATCCTTTCCGATTTCTCCTGGAGGGGGGCCGGGGAAAGCTTTGAAAAGACGACCTGCGGAAGAAAGGGGCACGTATGGTGATGTGCGACAGCAGCGGAACGATGCAGCAGAGAGCCCTGGAGCTTCTCGCGGAAGCGGAAGATCTTGCGGAGCCTATCATAGGCTGGCGCCGGGAGTTTCACCAGTTTCCGGAGCTTGCTTTTGAAGAGAACATAACCTCTACCCGGGTAGCTCAGATTCTCGGGGAGGTGGAAGGCGTGGAAGTGATCAAGGGTTTTGGCGCCTCCACTTCGGTGGTGGGAATTCTGAGGGGAGATCTTCCGGGGCCCGCTCTGGTGCTTCGGGCGGATATGGACGCTCTCGCTCTGGACGAAGAGACCGGATTGCCCTACAGCTCCTGTATGCCCGGCATTATGCATGCCTGCGGTCACGACTCGCATATGGCCTCCCTTTTGGGAAGTGCCTTTCTTCTTTCTCGGCGGCGGCATCTGCTTCGGCGGAAGGTGATTTTCCTCTTTCAACCTGCGGAAGAGGGAAAGGGTGGAGCCCGGATCCTGGTGGAAAACGGTTTCATTTCGCACTTTCAGGTGGGCCAGGTGGTGGCGCTCCATTTCTGGCCCCTTCTCCCCTATGGGCACTTCTATAGCAGGCCCGGCACCATAACATCCCTTTCGGACCGTTTTCACATAGAGCTCATGGGTGTGGGTGCTCATGCGGCATCCCCTCATCTGGGAGTGGATCCCATCATGATTGCGGCGCACGTGCTCTTGGGCATTCAGCACATCATGAGCCGTGAGCGGGATCCCCGGGAGAGTGCGGTGATTACCGTAGGACAAATCGAAGCGGGAGATGCCTATAACATTATCCCCGAAAGGGTGGACATGCTTGGTACGCTCCGGGCATTTACGGCGGAGACCCGGGATTTTCTGCATCAGAGGCTGGAGAGCGTGGTGGAGGGGGTCTGCCGAACCTTTAACGCCCGCTCCAACATGGAATATATCAAGAACTACCCCCGTATCTGGAACGACGAGGAGCTTACCGGAGAAATCTTTGAAAGAGCCCGGCTCTTTTTCGGCGAGGATGCGGTGCATGTCCTGGATTTACCGCTTCTTGCGGGGGAGGATTTTGCCTTTTATTCTCTGGAAGTGCCTTCCACCTTTTTCCTCATAGGTACGGGGAGCGAGTATGGTTTGCACCATCCCAAGTACGACGTGCCGGAGGATCTGCTGCACCTCACCGCTGCCTGGGGCGCCTTTCTTGCGCTCTTTTTGCGAAACCAGGACCAAGCAGCGGAATAGCCTCTCTTCTCCGAGGAAGCTGCAGGGAGAAGAGAGCTTTTTGAACTAAGGCTTTCATCTTTTTACCATATACTCTCCGCTTCTCCTCGGTGTGTGGGAGGATGCGGATCTGGAGGGGACCATTGTGTACAATCGACTGGAAGAACGGATGGAACACCGGAGCGGCGAAGAGCGGTATTTCTGGTGGAAGGGAGAATGGCGGACCAAGAGCTCCTTTTTCGGACTTGTGGAGTCCATGGAGGAGAAGCTCAAAAAGGCGGGGTTCGCTCCCTGTCAGAGAATAGGTTCGCTTCTGCCCAACTCTCCCGCCTTTCTCGCTCTTTGTGCGGCGGCCTGGAGGCTCGGGGGGTGTGTGGTGCCTCTCAATTTTCTCGCGGGCCCCGGAGCCACCTTGCGCAACGTCCAGAGAGCGGAGCTTTTTTCCGTGGTGGTGCCGGATTTTGCGAAGCCCCAGCTCGAACTTCTTCAGGAGAAGGCTGGAGATTTCCCCTATTCCGTGGCAACTCTGGATGGAGAATTTTCTCTTTGCCGGGGTAAAAAACAGGATCTCGCGAATCCCGAAGAGGATCACGCGGTGATTTTCTTTACCTCGGGAACCACGGGGAACCCCAAGGCAGTTCCCCTGACGCACGGCAACGTTTTCAGCAACGTTCAGGCTGCCTTCGAACACGTTCCCGGCCTGGGAGGCGGCAAGACCATGTTCAACGTGCTGCCGAACTTTCACGCCTTCGGCTTTACCGTGGCGAGTATTCTTCCTCTTCTCGTTCCCGACATGGGAGAGGTTGTGGTGCCCTCCTTCATGCCCCCGGAAAACACCCTGAAGGTTCTTCAGGAAACCCGGTGCACCGCGCTGGTGGCGGTGCCCACCATGATAGCCATGCTTATCGGAGCGGCGGCGAAGTACAAACCGGACCTTTCGTCCCTGGAGCTTCTCGTCTCCGGAGGAGATCGTTTCCCCCTGCGGCTCGATGAAAAATGCGAGCGCCTTCTCGGACTGGGAGTGCTCGAAGGATATGGACTTACCGAAACTTCTCCCGTGGTGAGCGTGAACCCCACCTATGAGAGCAAAAAACAGGGCACCGTGGGAACCCTTCTTCCCGGCTTCGAAGCGGAAGTTCGGGGGGAGGATGGACATGTGCTCCCTCCGGGAAACGATGGAGTTCTCTGGCTCCGGGGGCCCAGTGTGGCCCGGGAGTATCTCGGAGCGCCGGACCTTACCCGGGAGCGTTTCCAGAACGGATGGTTCAACACCGGGGATGTGGTGCGCCTCGACGAAAAGGGATACCTCACGGTGCTGGATCGGGTGAGCGATATGATGATCGTCAGCGGCTTCAACGTCTATCCCCAGGAGGTGGAGGCGGTGCTGAACGAACATCCCCGGGTGCGGGAAAGCGCCGTGGTGGGAGTGGAAAACCCCATCAGCGGGCAGACCATAAAAGCCTACGTGGCCCTGCATCCTCAGGAAGGCCCGGAGCTTACTTCCCGAGAGATGGTGGCCTTCTGCCGGGAGCGGCTGGCTCACTACAAAGTGCCGCGACATGTGGAGTTCGTGGAAGATTTTCCCCGTTCTCCCATAGGAAAAATACTGAAACATCAACTGTAATTTCCGGTTTCTCGAAGGTTCTACAACCCGATTTATCGTCTTTATCCGCCGTAAGGAGCTGTTTTCATGTTTGATGCTTACGAACTGCGTTTGTACGAAAATCCCGATGCTTCGGTGCGGTCTCGGGTCTCTTCTCTTCTGGAAAAGGAAAACCTGGTCTTCGAAGGTTCTCCGGAGTTGACCGTATGTCTTGAGAATGAGGACGGAGAAGTCTGCGCCACCGCCAGCCTGGACGGCAAGATCATCAAGATGGTGGCGGTGGATGCCTCGCTGCAGGAAGGAGGCTATTCTTCCAAGGTCATTTCCGCAGTGATCTCCCACGCCCGTCAGAAGGGGCGGACCTCACTCTTCGTCTTTACCAAGGCCGGTGCGGCGGAACGGTTTCTGTCTTTCGGATTTCAGGAGATCGCCCGGTACAACCCGGTGGTACTTCTCGAAATGGGAGAGCCCGGTATCCGGAGCTACCGCCAGATGCTGCGACAGCATCGGGCGGATCTTCCCGAAGGAAAAAACCTCGCCGGAGGGGTGGTGGTGAACTGCAACCCCTTTACTCGGGGTCATCGATATCTTATCGAAGAAGCCGCCTCCCGGTGCGATCATCTGTATGTGATAGTGGTGCAGGCGGACCTTTCCCTCTTTCCCTTTGCCCACCGCATCGACCTGGTCCGGCGGGGCGTGGAGGATCTTGTCAACGTAACGGTGCTTCCCAGCGGGGATTACGCGGTATCCCCCGCCACCTTTCCCGCCTACTTTCTCAGGGATGCGGACAGCATGAAGAAGGCCCACATCCAGGCATCTCTGGACGTCACTCTCTTCGCGAACCTTTTCGGAGAAGAGCTGGGGCTTTCCCGTCGCTTCGTGGGAACCGAACCCTACTGCCCCGTCACCCGGCAGTATAACCATGCCATGAAAGCCATTCTGCCTTCCCGCAATATCGAGCTCGTGGAAATCCCCCGAAAAGAGGAGGAGGGTGCGGCCATCTCCGCCTCCACGGTACGGCAGCTCATCCGGGAGGATCGGTGGGAAGACTTGCGAAAGCTCGTTCCCCCGGTCACCTGGGAGTACCTCCGGGATCCCGCAAGGGAGGATATCATACGCAAAATCCGGGAGACCGAGAGCCGGCATTGACCGAACGGGTTTTCCTCATGTCGAGAAAGAACAGGCAATCCCCCTTCACGGTGCACGAGGGGGGATTGCCTACATTCCTGGGGTGTCTCTTTCATGAAATGTACGTCGAAGGAATTATTCCGGGGATTTTCTGGAAATTCCCAGATTTTCCAGAGCTTCGTCAAGAGAGGCGTGCCAGCGGGGCATATCCGGAATAAGAGAGCCTATGGCGAAAAAAGATCCTCTGCCATAGGAGCGAAAGGCCTGGGCATCGCTTTGGGAATCTCCGAAAAAGGCGGGGTGTCTGCTCCGCATTCTCTCCGCCAGAATTTCCAATCCCTCGGGGGAGGGTTTGGAAATTCCCGAATCCGGGGTTATGCAGCGGTCTCGGGGAAAGTCCTCCCACCCCAGGGTACCCAGAGCGAGGCGAAGTTCCGTTTCGGGCCTTCCTGTGTAGATGGCCGAAGGAAGGGGAAGGCTGCTCCAATGCCATCGCACCAGGGGGGTATCCAGTTTCCAGAGTCCCTTTGCCGGCGGATGAAGGGGGTTTTTCCCCGTAATGCGGGAGTATTCCTCTCCGAAGTAGATCTCCTCGCAGAGAGTGCGAATCTCATCCCTGGAGGGGCTCCGGGGAAACCGGCGGTCCAGCCAGGAGAGGGTTTTCTCCCGGGGGCACTCCTTCAGGAGATTTGTCCAGATCTCTTCGGGAAGTTCCGGGGCCTCCTCTTGAGAGAAGCCCGAGAATTCCCGAAACTCCAGAAGGGCGGCAAGGCCGAACCAGGCCAGGTCGTAATCGTCATTGAAGCTGGGGTGTCCCTTGGCACTGCGGTATTGGAAGAGAGTAAAGCATTTCTCTCCGGAGGCCGTGGTTCCCGCACCTCTCAGAAAGGTTTCCAGAGCCTTCTGAATGACCTTGAGATAGGTGTCGTTAGCGTCCACAAGAACTCCGTCCACATCGAAAATAAGCGCATCCGGCTGGGGCATGTCCCTTTTCCTCCCCTCGAAAATGGGTGTTATCGGCGAAAGCCGCAGTATAACAGAAAGCCGAAGCCCTGTCAGGGGTCTCGGAAAAGCTTGAAATGAAAGGTTCCAGGAAAGGAAGACCCCATGATCGACATTCCTCTTCATCGAGAAAGTTCGCTTCCCATGTATCGTCAGATAGCGGAGCATCTCCGGAGAATGATCCTTTCCGGAACCCTTCCGGGGGGATACCGGCTTCCCGGAAGTCGATCCCTTGCGGAAGCTCACGGCATCTCCCGGAATACCGTGGCGGAGGCCTACGCCCTTCTGGAGGAGGAGGAGCTGGTCTGCTCCAGAAAAAGGAGCGGCATCTACGTTCAGGAACTTCCGGGAACGGGGATTTCGGAGGGGCCTGCCCGGAATTACGTAGATTTTGCCACGGAGCTTCCCTCTCCGGAGCTTCTGCCCACGTCTCTCGTGGCGTCCCTTCTTCGGGAGGAGATGCGGCGGAGCTGTTCCTCCCTCCTGGGAAGCCCCGTGGCGGGTTTTCTCGAACTTCGCAAGGCCCTCACCCGGCATGCGGCGGGCCGGGGAATCCCCGCATCCTGGAAGGATGTTCTCGTAACTTCGGGGGTTCAGGAAGGGCTCGCTCTCTCCCTGGAGGTGCTTTCCTCTC
This sequence comes from uncultured Synergistaceae bacterium, assembly GCA_964545875.1. Classification (GTDB taxonomy): domain Bacteria; phylum Synergistota; class Synergistia; order Synergistales; family Aminiphilaceae; genus DAIPKP01. The sequence continues at coordinate 200,683 of CAZJHH010000005.1, read as the reverse complement.
TGGGAGTGCGACGCCTCTGGGCGGAGGAGCTCACCTATCCCCAGATTGCCGGCATGGCTCGATCCCGGGGCATGCAGCTCTCTTCGCTGCCCCGAAACTGGAGCTTCTGGGAAGCCATTCTTTCCGCTCTCGGCGAGGAAGATGCGCTCTTTCTCGTGCCCAGCTTTCAGAATCCCACGGGGCGCACTCTTTCCATGGAGATACGGCAGCAGCTTCTGGAGCTTTCCCGAGGGAGGAAATTCTGGATACTCGAGGACGACGCTTACGGAGAGCTTCGGTACGGAGAATCTTCGGTGCCCGCTCTCAAGGCCATGCGGGGGGCAGAACGGGTGCTGTACTGCGGATCTTTCAGTCAGCTTCTTTTTCCGGGACTTCGCATCGGGTACATGCTCCTTCCTCAGAACATATGGAAAGAGTGCTGCCGCTGCAAGATGCGCAACACCGGCTACTCTTCGGCCCTTTCCCAGAAGACGGTGCTGCGCTTTCTCGAAGAGAACTATCTCGATGAGGTGCTTTCCCGGGTGCGGAGCGAAATGAAGGAGCGCATGCTTCTTCTGGGATCCCTTCTTCAGGACATTCTTCCCCCCTCGTCTCTGGAAATTCCTTCGGGAGGCCTCTATCTCTGGGTTCCCGTGCCGGAGGGCGGCGGAAGGGATATGGAGCGGCGGGCTCAGAAAGAGGGAATTCTTCTTCAGGGAGGAGAGCGTTTTTACGTGGGATCTCCGAGGAGGGACATCGGCTATGTGCGGCTTTCCGTAAGCCGGGTGGAGCGAAGGGAGATTCTCGAATCCTTCGGAAAGCTTCGGAAGCTTTGGGAGGGGCAGGGCCATGAATGACATGCAGGTTCCTCGCGAAGAGGAGTTCGCCGCCCTTCTCGAAGGCCGGGAAGCCCGGAGAGACCTCCAGAAGGAGCTTCTTGGGGAACATGCCTGGGTGCTCCAGATATGTCTCAATCTGCCGGGGCTTCCCAAGCATCTTCCAGGGGATCTCGAGTGTCTCGGTGTTACGGAAAAAGCTCTCCTTCGCCGTATTCCTCCGCTTGCCGCCGCTTCCCGGAGATTCTGCGACAACGGAGCGGGAAAGGCTCTTCTCTTCGGTGGTTCCAGGCCTTCCCCCCGGGAGGTCAAGAAAGCCTGCATCGTCCTGGAAGAAGAACTTCCCTGGGGGCGGCTGCTGGATCTGGATGTGATTTCTTCTGAAGGAGGGCTTTCCCGGAGCGAGCTCGGCCTTCCTCCCCGGCAATGCCTCCTCTGCCGGGAGGAGGCTAAAATCTGTGCCCGTCGGGGGAGCCACGGTTTCGAAGAGCTTCGCCTCCGGGCGCAGGAGCTCCTCTCTCTGGCTCTGACCGGAGCTTCCCCGCATGCCGGGAAGAGCTCGCCCTGAGGTGTACTTCCAATCTCTGGGAGAGTTTTCGAGCTACTTCTCCATAAAGCGCTTCCACAAAAAGAGGGCCCCCAGGGCACAGAGGGTGCCTCCCCCAAGGCCGAGAACGATAAGCCAGGGATCTCCCCGTTCCACGAGGTAGCCTCCGAGCCCTCCCAGGGCCTTACCGTAAAAGAAAATCGATCCCAGAGAAAGAACCAGCACTACAAGCCGCATGACTGCATCACCTCCTCCAGAGCGTTTACACAGGGGGAGACGTCTTCGGGATTGACCCAGGAGTAGGAAAGCCGCAAAAAAGTATCCGGAGCCTTCCGCACTCCCTCCAGGGGAGGCCAGAACGCCCTTTCCGGGATGGTGGCCACCCCTTTTTCGGTCACCAGCTTGCGGGCCACCGGGGATGCCTCGAGAGCCGGGGGAAGAAAGAGCGAAAGAAAAGTGCCTCCCAGGGCTCTGGGGAGGGAGCATCCCCGGGAGAAGAGGGAGGAGCTTTCGAATCCGGAGAGAAGAAGCTCCCGTTTGGCGGAAAGCTCCTTTCGGAGAAATTCGAGCTGGGAATCTATTCCTTGATCTCTCAGATAGATGAAAAGCCCCAGGGATCCCGCTGCGGGGGGAGAGATACAGGACATCTCCTGCAACGCTCCCAGAAGAGCTATCACCTCTCGGGGGGCGAGAATCCAGCCGCTTCGAAGTCCCGGAGCGATGATCTTGGAAAAGGAGCTCATCCAGAGAATCCTTCCGCTCTCCCAGGCGTGCCAGGGAAAATGGTCCTTTCCCCGGCGCAGAGGTTCGTCCAGGGGGAGGAAGCGATAGGGATCATCCAGGAGCAGGTAGAAATTGTACTGTTCCGCCAGTTCCGCCAGCCTCGTCACCCGGGAAGGAAAGAGGGAGCATCCCCGGGGATTCTGGTAGGTGGGAATGGAGTAGACCAGCTTTGGCCGTTCCCCCCGTTCCAGGAGGTCTTCCAGAGATTCCACCCGAAGCCCCTCGTCATCCACCGGAAGAGGGAGAATCCGTCCTCCCCGCCGCTGGACGGTACACCAGGAGTCCGGATAGCATGGGGCATCCATGGCCACCGCATCGCCAGCCTCCAGAAAGGCCTGACAAATCAGGTCGAACCCGAACTGACAGCCCGGAACCAGCATGATCTCCCCTTCCGAAACATCGGGGGAGCATATACCTTCCCGCCGGAGCCACTCGAGAATCCAGGATCGCAGAGGCCCCAAACCTCGGCTGCTGCCATAGCGCAGAAACCGCTCTCCCATTTCCAGAATTCCCTTTCTGGAAGCTTCTGCCAAAGCTTCCAGGGGAAAACAGGAAGGATGTGGCTGCCCCGAAGACAGGGGAATTGCCTGATGCTCCAGCCCCATGCGGATGTATTCGATGAGAGGGGAGGAGGGAAGGGAGATTTTTCTGGAAAAATGAGGAATATTGAAAGATTGCATAAGACACCTCCAAGTATACTAAGTAAAAATAGTTGTACGAGAGAAATATGTATGGTAAGGTATGTTAATCACATATCGTCAATACCTTGAAATGCAAATGTGCGAATAGTACCGTACCATAGCAGGTCATGAAGGAGGGACTTCCCCAGTGAGAGACCCGAGGCTGTACACCACATCCGCCGACTACGTGTATCAGGAGCTCCGCCACAAGATCATCACCAAGCAGATGAAGCCGGGGCAACGGTTGCCGGAAGTGAACATAGCAGTGCAGATGGGAGTGAGCCGCACCCCCGTGAGAGAGGCTTTGCGACGCCTCGCCAGCGAGGGACTTGTGCTTATTATACCTAACAGCGGAGCGAGACTCGTATCTCCTTCCAAGAAAGAGGTAGAAAATGCCTACCTCGTGAGAGAGCAGCTGGAGAGCCTCGCGGTTCGGCTGGCGGCGAAGAACGTGGCGGAAAAACACCTCCGCCGCCTGGAAGAATCCATTCTATCCGAAGAACAGGCCTTCAAGGAGAAAAATCTGGAGCAATATCTCGAAATTAACGAAACCTTCCATCGTATCATTGCCGATGCAAGCGGAAACCGGATTCTTGGGGAGTACGTAGATAACATTCTTGCGAGAACCAACGTCTTTATCGTATTTTACGATCCCTTTTACGACATCGAAACGAACCCCAGCATCGAGGAACACCGGAACATTCTCAAAGCCCTCCAGGAACGGGATGCTGAAAAGGCGGTATCTCTCATGCAGGATCATCTCAAGGTTTCCCAGGAAATGCTTGCGGAACCCAATGACGGAGAGGAAGAGAATATCCGGAACTTCTGAAGATTTTTCAGCCTTCCGAAAACGCCACAAAGAGCTTTCTTCCGGGGAAAATGTTGTGTAGAGAAGAATGACCTTCGCTGTTTCCTGCGAACACCTAAAAAGCTTAAGCCGCACTTTTGCGACGCATTTCCGGAGAAATCCGGGATGCCCCGAGGAGGAAGAAAACTATGGAAGAACGAGCCATTCCCGCATTTGAACTTACCCGAAACTACCAGCGAATTCGTAACGAGGTCCGGGAGGGAATCGAAAGAGTCCTGGAATCCCAGCACTTTATTCTGGGAAAGGAGGTCCAGGACTTCGAGCAGGAGGTGTCCTCCTATCTGGAGGTGCCCTTTGCCGTGGGCTGTGCCTCGGGAAGCGACGCTCTTCTCCTGGCCCTTATGGGGCTTGGCATTGGCGAAGGAGACGAGGTAATTACCACTCCCTTCACCTTCTTTGCCTCCGCAAGCTGCATCGTTCGATCCGGGGCGAAGCCCGTCTTCGTGGATATCGACCCCGAAACGTACAACATGGACTCTCGGCAGATTCTGGAGGCTCTCACCCCACGCACCAAAGCGGTTATTGCGGTGCATCTCTTCGGCCAGATGTGCGAGTTGGAAGAAATAGCTCCTCTTCTTCGGGAGCGGGGCATAGCCCTGGTGGAAGATTGCGCCCAGTCCTTCGGAGCTTGGCGAGAGATCGAAGGTGTTCCCCGGCGGGGGGGAAGCATAGGAGATCTGGGATGCTTTTCCTTCTTTCCCACCAAAAACCTGGGTTGTTACGGGGATGGGGGCATGGTCACCACGAATTCCCCGGAGCTTGCGGAGGAGATCCGTCTTCTTCGGGTGCATGGAGCGGGGCAGACCTATTTCCACGATAAAGTCGGGCTGAACAGCCGGCTGGATGCGCTTCAGGCCGCAATTCTCCGGGCTCGGCTCCCCCATGTGGAGGAGTGGAATCTCGAACGCCGCACCGTGGCGGATCGATATGAAGAGCTTTTCGCTCAGGCGAATCTCGGGGATGTGATTCATATTCCCAAGGAGGCCCGGGGAAACTACCACGTCTATCACCAGTACGTGGTCCGTGCCCGGAAAAGAGACGAACTTCAGGAATTCCTCAAGGAGCGGGGCGTGGGAAGCCGGGTCTATTATCCCCGAAGCCTTCATCGGCAACGCTGTTTCGAGGAATATCTCTCCTCGGGAGTTCTCTGCCCCGAATCGGAGAAGCTTTGCGAGGAGTGTCTCGCTCTTCCCATGTTCCCGGAACTCACTTCACAAGAGCAGGAGCGGGTAGTGGAATCCATCCGGAAATTTTATCGAGGCTAATCCTCGGTTCACTGCTGGCCTTTTTCGGAGGAATTCGTGTAAAATACCGATGTGGCTCTCGGGCCGGATCGGTATTTTGAGTTGGAGGAGGTGGACTATACATGATGTACTACCCTTTTTTCGACAGCACTTTTCTGCTGCTTATTCCAGCGCTGATTTTCGCCTTTTGGGCCCAGATGAAAATCAAATCGACGTTTCAGAAATACAGCCGCGTGCCCACTCGCCGGGGAGTTACCGCAAGCAGTGTGGCCCGGAAGCTTCTCGACGGTTACGGGTTGCAGAACATTCCCGTGGAAAGAGTGGGGGGTAATCTTACGGATCACTATGATCCCGCCCGGAAGGTTCTCCGTCTTTCGGACAGCGTTTACGGAAGCTCCAGCATCGCCGCCATCGGCGTGGCAGCCCACGAGGCGGGACATGCGGTGCAGGATCTCAAGGGCTATGCTCCTCTGCGGATCCGCAACTCCGTGGTTCCGGTGGTGAATTTCAGCTCCGTCCTGGCCTTTCCGCTCTTTTTCATAGGCCTGCTCATGCGCTCTCCCACCATGATGGATCTGGGAATTATCTTCTTTCTGGGAGTGCTTGCCTTCCATCTCGTTACGCTGCCGGTGGAGCTCGATGCCAGTGCCCGGGCGCTCCGGGTTCTCGGAAACACCGGTACTCTGGATGCCTCGGAGCTTACGGGAGCCCGGAAGGTGCTTCGGGCGGCGGCTATGACGTATGTGGCGGCCACCCTCATGGCTCTCGCCCAGCTCGTACGGCTTCTCCTGCTGCGAGGAGCCTTCGGAGGCCGGAATGATTAGCGCCCCTCGGGAGACCCTTCTCGGGGAGGTTCGAAAAGCTTCGAACCTCCCCGTCGAGCTTTGTGAACCTTCCCTGGAGAGTGCTCATGTCTTCGGGGAAGCGTCTTTCCGCAAGAGCGGGCGCATGGCCTCTCTCGCCAGGGTGCGTTAGAGGTGCGGGGTATAGAAGCTGCCCTGACGGCCTATGCGGGGGTGGAGCGGGGAGAGTATGCCAGTGAAGCCCTGAGAAAGGTACTCGATCAGGTGGATCGCAAGCCGGAACAGACCCTGGCTACGGGTCTGCTTTACGGAGCCTTGCGAAAACAGCTTTTATGGGAATATCTTCTGAAAAAGCTGGTGCGGGTTTCCTGGAACGACCTTCCCCGGGAAGTGCGCCACGCTTTTCTTGTTGGTGCCGGAGGAATCCTGACGCTTCGCAACTTCGCTCCTCCGGTGCTTGTAAGTGCCCTGGTGGCATGGCTGCGTCAGAAAAACTACGAGAAAGAAGCCCGGATCCTCAATGCCACGCTGCGCCATCTTCCGGAAAAGGCGGTCCCTCTTCTGAAGGAGCTGGAACACAAGGGAGATCTCTTTTCCCTGGGTCTTCTCCAGGGGCTTCCCCGGTGGTTTGTTCACGAAATGGAAGTACAGCACGGCTACGGCGAAACCAAAGAAATCCTGAGGCTTTATAGAATACGTCCCTACGGCTCCTTTCGCCTTGCCCCGTCGCACGATCTTGCTCGGATTGCCGAAGAGTTTGCATCGAAGGGCCTTAAAAGCTGGATTTCTCCTCTTCTTTCCTTTTCGCTCCGCACCTCCGGCACGTGTGTCGTTTCGGACCTGCCCTCGTATCTCCGAGGAGAAATCACTCCTCAGGGGGAGTCCTCTCTGGGGGCATCTTTCTTTTTTCCCTCTCTCGGAAAGAAACCCCGGATTCTCGATATGTGTGCGGGTCGGGGAGGAAAAACCGGTCTTCTGGCCCGGAGCTATCCCGAGGCTGTTCTGGAGGCCTGGGAAGTTTCGGAAGGAAAAATCCGGGCCCTCGAAAGGGAACTTCCCCGGCTGGGGTACGAAAAAAGAGTGCGGATTCGGAGAGGGGACGCTTTGGAGCTGGAGGATTCCGCAGGATTTGATATGATTCTTCTGGATGCTCCCTGCTCGGGTTCCGGAACCTGGCAGCGCCATCCCGAGGGAAAGTTCCGGATCAAGCCAAGGGATGTCCGGGTGCTTGCAAAGCTCCAGCGGCGTCTTCTCGCTCGGGGAGGCGAGATGCTCCGCCCCGGAGGATACCTTCTTTACTGTACCTGCAGTCTTCTCCGGGAGGAAAACGAAGAATCCCTGGCGGAGGCATTGAGAGAGAACCCCTCTCTGGTGGAGGTGCCTCTTCGGGAAGCTCCACCCTTCGCTCATCGGGGAAAGCCTTGGGGAAGATATGCCTATCCCTCTACTCCCTGGAGCGATGGTTTCTTCGCGGCTCTTCTGATGAAGCGCCCGGAAGGTTTGGAATAGGCTCCGGAAGGAAAAGACGCTGACCCTGGTACAGCGATTGTGATTGATTGAGGAGGATTCGATGCGGAAGCTCTTTTTTGTAACCCTATCTCTTGTTCTTCTGGTTATTCTCAGCTCGGCGGCGCTCATCTTCTATATGATCTTCTTCGGAGGAAAAGAGATCGCCTCCCCCTCCCTGGAGGGCATGGCGGTGATCGAGGCGGTGGGACACGTGCAGAGCTCGGGACTTGTAGCCCGGGTGGATCAGGTGGATTCCGCCAAGCGGGAGGGCGTGGTGGTAGCTCAGTGGCCCGCTCCGGGAACCCTTATGAAGAAGGGCCAGGTGCTCATTCTCAAGGTGAGCAAGGGGGGGCAGCGTTACCCCCTGCCGGACGTGCGTAACATGGAGTACGGCCTTGCGGTGAAAACTCTGACGGAATCCGGCTTCGTTCCCGGGGATATTCTGCGGGTTCCCCGGGAGGGAGCTGCCCCGGGTACTGTGATCGCCCAGAGCCCCTCTTCCCCGGTGGCTCTTCCTCGGGGAGCCCGGGTGGATCTTCTTCTCTGTCAGGGGGAGGAGAGTTCCGCAGGAACCGTGAAAATTCCCAATCTTGCGGGGCGCATGGAGGATGAAGCCAAGACCCTGTTGAGTCAGGCGGGGCTCACTCTGGGAAGCCTTCGGTATCACTATACCCAGGCAAGCCCCCCCGGAGTGGTTATCCGGGTTTCTCCCAACGAGGGTTCTTCGGTACGGAAAAATTCTCCGGTGAACCTGGTGGTATCCACCATGAAAAAATCCGCCGCACCGGCCCCGGAGGTGAAAACTCCCGCCATACCGGGAATTGTTCCATCTCCTGGAACTCCGGGAGAATCTCCCCAGATCAGCCCTGCTCCGACGCCCGCGTCGTCTGTGCCTCAACCCACCAGGCCCCCCGTGCAGGAGCAGCCCCAGGAGGCGGGAAAGAAGGCGAGAATCCGCTACCAGGTGCCTCCCCTTTCGAAGCCTCTTACGCTTACCATCGAGCTCGTGGACGCTCGGGGAAGCCGCAAACTGGTGGATAAGGAAGTATCCGGAGGGGAGTATATCTCCATGGAGGCCCCCTACGTCAATGAAGCGGCCATAACTATTTATCTGGGAGGAGAGTTTGTATGGCAGGAACGGTATCGGTAAATTCTTCGGTTCCCGAGGGGAGAAAGCGCCCGGATCCCGTCATTGCACCTTCTCTTCTTTCGGCGAATCCCCTTCGTATGCAGGAGAGCCTGGCCTCTCTCGGGGAGTATGCCTCCTGGATTCACGTGGATGTCATGGACGGGCACTTCGTTCCCAACATGACCTACGGACCTCTGCTTGCCAAGGCATTGCGGGGCGCCTTTCCCGAATCGGTGCTGGATGTGCATCTCATGGTGGAGAACCCGGAAACCTTCGTAGAATACTTTCTTCCGGCAGATCCCTCCTATCTCGTCTTTCATGTGGAGGCCACCCACCATGCCCATCGGCTTTTGCAGAGAATCCGCACGACTTCCTGCAAGGCGGGTATATCGCTGAATCCGGGAACTCCCGTGGAGATGATCTATCCCATTCTTCCTCTGGTGGATCTTGTGCTTGTCATGTCCGTCAACCCCGGATTCGGAGGGCAGTCCTTCATTCCGGAGGTGCTGGAAAAGGTAGAAGCCCTTCATCGTCGGAGGACGGTACGGAATTTGGATTTCCTCATTCAGATCGATGGAGGGGTTTCCGTGGAGCGTGCGGCGGATCTCGTTCGCCGGGGGTGCGACGTTCTTGTCGCGGGAAGTGCGGTCTTTACCGCTCCCCGGCCGGAGGAATCCGCCCGGGCACTATACGAAGCTGCGTTGGAGGGGTTGTCTCATGCCTGAGGAGGGAAGAACACTGCACGAGTTGGGAACCTATCTTCGTTCCCGGCGGGAGGAAAAGGGTATCACCACAAAGGATGTAGCGTCAAAGCTTCATATTCGAGAGAGATACATTGTGGCCATCGAGGAAGGGGATATGGAAGAATTCCCCGCCCTCGTCTATGCCCGGGGATTTATCCGGAACTACCTGGCTTTTCTGAAGGAGCCCGAACTCTGGGAGGAATACAGCCGGGTCTTTCCCCGGAAAGATGAGGATGAGGAACCCTCGGTGCATTCCCTCAGCTCCGCCCCCAAGGGCTTCCGCCGGGTGGCGGTGGGGTGGCTCTACATCGTCCTCTTTCTTTTCGTGGCGGGGGGTGGATTTTTTGCGTGGATGCAGCGGGACATGATCTTCGAAGCCCTGCATCGGGATCCCAAACCCACCCCGGCGGAACGGGTGGCCTCGGGGGAAGTTTCGTCGCCATTCCCGGCAGAACTTCCCGAAGCAGCCTCTTCCGAAGAGACTGCTGCAGCTCCCGTGGAGGTGGCAATTGTACCTACCCAAGTTCCTTCCCCCGCTCCTACGGTCGCTCCGGAAAAGCCTGCCGCCCCTTCCGTAGAGGGGGATGCCCAGGTAGCTCTGATTCCTCTTCCTACCCAGGCCCAAGAGGCGGCCCGGAAGGATTATCCCTGGCTTTATGAAGCGGGGAATGCCTCTGCGGAAGAAAGTGGCGAAGAGAGCCGGGAACTGGTGCTTTCCGCTTCCGGGGCCTGCTGGGTGCGTGTAGCTCAGGGAAATACGGTGCTCTTCGTGGGAACCCTTAAAAAAGGAGAAAGCCGCACCTTCCCTCTAAATAAAAGCCTGGCGGTTCGACTGGGTAACGCTGGGGCCGTATCGGTGAGGTGGTTCGGCAAAACCAAGGAGTCCCTGGGAAAAACCGGGGAGGTAAAGACCTTGATTTTTGATTCCCAGGGGGGGATGCGTGATTCCTAAAAAGAGAGCCCCCTTTCCCCGGGTATTCCTTCATACCCTGGGATGCTCCAAAAACGACGTGGACAGCCAGCGTTTCGCAGAGGTTTTTGTCCGGGCCGGAGCCAAGATGGTGGATTCTCCCGAGGAAGCGGACTGGGGATTCGTGAACACCTGCGGCTTTATCGTTCCCGCCATCGAGGAGAGCCTTCGGGCCATCTTCGATCTGGAGAATCTCAAGGCCCGGGGGGTTCTCTCCGCCATCGGGGTGATAGGCTGTCTTTACAGCCGTTTCGGAGAGGAACTCCGAAAAGAACTCCCCAAGGTGGACTACTGGATACCCTGTGAGGGGTGGAGCGAGCTTGGGGCCCTTTTCGGATTCGAGAAAGAGCTGGGGAGGCTGCCTGCCAGAATCCGTCTCTCCTCCCAGGCTCCCTGGGTGCGGTCTCTCAAAATTGTGGAAGGATGCAGCAATCATTGCAGCTATTGCACCATTCCCGCCATCCGGGGGCCTCTCCGGAGTGTCCCCCGGGAGTTTCTCCTGGAGGAGGCCCGGACTCTCGTGGAGGAGGGAGCCCGGGAACTTTGCATCATAGGTCAGGATATTACGAGATACGGAGAGGATCTCTCTCCAAGGGAATCCCTTCCGGGGTTGCTCCGGGATCTGGGGGACATTCTTCCTCGGGATATCTGGCTTCGGCTGCTCTATCTTCACCCTGGGGGAATCGGGGAAACCTTTTGGAGGGAGGTTCTCCATATTCCCCAGGTAATCCCGTATGCGGACATTCCCGTACAGCATGGAGATGAGAGAATCTTGGAAAGGATGAACCGCAGGGATTCCCGAAAAAGATTGGAAAGCATCTTCGAAACTGCCCGAAAAATCTCTCCCGCCATGGTTTTTCGTACCACCATTATGGTAGGATTTCCCGGAGAGGATCGACGGGCTTTTGAAGAACTTCTGGATTTTCTGAAGCTGGTGCGCTTTCATCGGCTGGGCTGTTTCGTCTACTCCCCCGAGGAAGGCACTCCGGGAGCATCCTATCCGGATCAGGTGGATCCTTCGGAGGCCCGGGAAAGACTGGAGCGGGTCATGGCGCTGCAAGAGGAAATTTCCCTGCAACACCAGGAAACACTCCTGGGAAAGGAGCTTGAGGTGGTGGTGGAGCAGCGGGAGGGTGCCATCCTTCTGGGACGCTCCTATAGGGAGGCTCCGGATGTGGACGGACAGATCGAAATGGCGCTTCCGGAAAAAGCTGTGGATCCCGGAAATCGGGTGAAGGTACGGATTCTTGAAGCCTTGGAACACGATCTCCGTGGAGAAATTCTCTGATGCTCTCTTCATCGTCTTTTTCTCCGATCCCCCTTCCCCGAACCTGGCAGGGATGGCTTGCCACTCTCGGAGGTTTGGGATGCCGTTTCCCCTCCGGAGGGCTTTGGGCAATACTCCTGGCCTTTCTGTTCTTTCAGCTTGTGCCGGTGTCGCCGGAACTTTTTCTGGCTCTCTGGATCTTCGGATCCTACGTGGTGTGGCGGTACGTTCAAAAGGAAAAACCCCCTGAAGAAGGATCTCCCATAGTTCTGGATCTCTTTTGCGGTACCTGGCTCGCCACGTGGGGAAACCAACCGGGAACCGCTTTGGCGGGAGTTCTTCTCTTTCGGGTGCTCACTCTCATTCGCCCCTTTCCTCTCTTTCTTCTCTACCCCCGTTGGAGCGGCCTGGGACGCATGACGGCCTCTTCCCTGGGGGGAATCTGTGCCGCCGCAGTGGTGCGAGGACTTGTCTGGCTCTTTCTTGAGGACGGCATGGCAAATGTATACCAGCTTTTTGGAGGGTGATAGGCGTGGATAAAACCGCATGGCGTTTGGCACACAAACTTGTTATAGACTATACGCGAATGAACACGACTCTTGCGGTGGCGGAATCCTGCACCGGGGGACTTCTGGCGGGGGCCATCACCGAAATTCCCGGATCTTCCCGAATCTTCCTCGGCGGCGTGGTGGCCTACTCCAACACTTCGAAAATCAGGCTCCTCGGAGTTCCTGCGGCGGTGGTGGAGGAACACGGAGCGGTAAGCCAGGCCTGTGCCGCCGCCATGGCGGAAGGGGTGCGGGATCTTTTTGGCGCGGATATCGCTCTTTCCATCACCGGCATAGCCGGTCCCGGAGGAGGATCTTCGGATAAGCCCGTAGGAACCATCTGGTTTGGCTTCAGCCAGGGGGACCGAACCAAGCAGCTCCGTCTCCGTTTTGCCGGAGCCCGGGGGGACGTGCGTTCCCAGGCCCAAAGGGCGGCGCTCCAGATCCTCCTGGGGGATTTCAGCGCCTTCGAGAGGTAGATAGTGCCGTGGAATCTTTCCGGGCCATTCGGAGTTTTCTCTGCCTCCCCTTGGGAGAGGCGGAGAAGCGGTGTTTGCTTCAACATATGAAGGCTCCCGGAGTGCGGTGGCTTTCGGGGGATCAGCTCCATATTACGCTCCACTTTCTCGGAGATCTTCCCTCCGAAAAACTGGAAGAGCTGAAAGAAGCCCTCCGGGAAACCCCTCCGGAAATAAAGCCCCTGGAACTCTCCTTTTCCTCCTGGGGTGTCTTTCCTCCCGGATCGGGAGGGAGGATTCTCTGGGTGGGGCTCTGCGGAGAGGTGGCGCAGCTTGGAAATTTGCACGCCGAACTGGCAAAAATTCTTGTTCGGTGCGGTATCGACGTAGAAAAGCGTTCCTATTCGCCGCACATTACCGTGGCCCGGGCATTCAAGGGCGGAGTCATCTCCCGGGAAGCCCGGGAGGCTTTGGAAAATGCGGCTTTTTACGGTCGGTCCTGGAAGACGGAACGCTTTCTTCTCATGAAGAGCGAACTCCTTCCCCGGGGCCCCCGGTACTCTCCTCTCGAAAGTTACGAGCTCTCATAGGTTTCGCAACTTGGTAGAGGTGAAATTTTGCAGGAAAACGGAGGGAAATATGGCTCGAAAACAGGAACTCACGAAAGAAGATATGCTTGCCCAGGCTCTGGACGACATCAAGTCCAAATTCGGTGACGGGGCGATTATGCGTCTTGGAGAGAGGGCGGAAACTCCCGTTCCCGTGATTTCCTCGGGGATACTTCCTCTGGACGTGGCTCTGGGTGTCGGCGGATTTCCCCGGGGGAGAATCGTGGAGATTTTCGGTCATGAAGGCACGGGGAAAACCACCCTGGCCCTTCATGCGGTGGCTCAGGCCCAGAAAAACGGAGGCACCGCCGCCTTCATCGATGCGGAACACGCTTTGGATCCCCGGCTTGCGGCAGCTCTCGGCGTGGATGTTCCCTCCCTTTTGCTCTCCCAGCCCGACAGCGGCGAACAGGCCCTCTTCATACTCGAAACTCTGGTGCGCAGCGGTGCGGTGGATATCGTCATCGTGGATTCCGTGGCGGCCCTTACTCCCAAGGCGGAGATCGACGGCAAGGACATCGGGGAGTCTCAGTTGGGGCTCCAGGCCCGGCTCATGTCCTACGCTCTTCGGCGGCTCGCCTCGGCCATCTCACGAAGCGGCAGCTTGGTAATCTTCATCAACCAGCTTAGAGCGAAAATTTCCACGGGATACAGCCCCGGAGGCCCTCAGGAGACCACCACGGGAGGTCGGGCTCTCAAGTTCTACACCTCCGTCCGGATTGACGTGCGCCGGGGTAAGGGACTTACCCGGGGAGACGAAACCTACGGGCACGAGCTCAACATCAAGGTGGTGAAGAACAAGCTCGCCCCTCCCTTCCGAACCGCCTCCACCACCCTGGTCTACGGCAAGGGAATTCCCAACGAAATGGCGGTGGTGGACTTCGCGCTGCAGCTGGGGATCCTCAAGAAAAAGGGCTCCTGGATCGCTCTGGACGGAGAAACCATCGCTCAGGGCAAGGAAAAGCTTGCGGCTCTTCTGGAAGAGAAAAAAGAGATTCTCGAGGATCTTCTTCAGCGTATTCATAAAAAGCTTCAGGAAGAGAATATGCTCCTTCTGGGGCCCCAAGAAGAAGCCGGAACGGATGAAGAGGAACTCAAATCTCCCGAGGAGATGGATCTTCTCATTGAAGAAGGGGTACTCAATATCGACGTGGATTCCGGAGAGGAGCAGTAGGTTCCAGAATATTAAAACGAGGCGAGGTGGGGTAGTATGAAGCGGTGGGCGTTATTCTGCGGTATGGTGTGTATTCTCATGTGTGTGGTTTCCGGGGCCTCGGGAGCGGAGCTCAAGGTGGTCACTCCCACGAATGGGCAGGCGGATATTCCCAACACGAGCTATACCCTGCTTTGGCAGGTTGTCAGTGGCGATGAAGATGTTAGCAGCCTTTATACCTACGATATCTACTTCGGCACCACCAATGAGGATCTCGAGAATCCCGTATCCGGGGGAACGGGGCTCACCGTGGAAGCCTATACGGTGTCCAACCTGGCGTACGAACAGACCTACCTCTGGAAGGTGGTGGCGAAAAGAGCGGCGGAAACCCTGGAGGGGAGCATCTGGAGATTTACCACCTGGGACGGAGGAACCCTTACCTTCGAGCTCGTGGCTCCTCCGGACATTTCGGATATCACGGACCCCGAGGAGATGGGCAACTCTCGGGTGACCATCGAACAGAACCTCCAGTGGCGGTGCACTGTAGGCAATCTCCTGGTAAACGGCCTTTCCTATACGGTGCGGCTCGGAACCAGCGGCAGCAACATGCCTGCGGTGGCTACGGGCATCACGGACATGATCTACGATCCCGATCTGGCCTACGATCAGATCTATTACTGGCAGATTATCGCCTCCGCTCCGGACGGACGGACCTGGACGGGGCCCATCTGGAAATTCTATACCCTGCCAAAGGGCACCATGGGAGGCAGCGGCTGCTCCCTGGGATCGCTTTCCTTTGGGGGAATCCTTCTGCTTCTGCCCCTGGGATACGGATTTTTGAAAAAATCGAGAAAGTTCTAGGAGCTGCCTGTCATGGGGGATGAAAAGCTTCGCCTTGGGGATATTCTCATCAAGGCCATGGCCATCACCCAGGACCAGCTCCAACAGGCCCTGGAAGAACAAAAACGAACCCGGGAGCGCTTGGGAGAGATACTCCTCGCCAAGGGATGGGTGGGGGAACGCCAGGTCGTGGAAGCCCTGGGGAACCAGCTCAAAAAACAGATCGTCTCCCTCTCCCGGTTCACCCCCATGCCCGAGGCGCTGCAGCTCGTGCCGGAGTACCTGGCCCGGAGATTGAAGGTGGTCCCCATGTCCGTTACCGGAAACGGAACCCTCATGGTGGCCATCTCGGATCCTCTCGACGTCTTTTCTCTGGACGAACTCCGGCTGCACACCAATCACGAGGTGGATGTCAACCTTGCCACGCTTTCGGAAATCAACCGGGCCCTGGACCACATCTATCAGGTAAAGGAAGAGGAGGCCGGAGAGATCGAGGTGCTGGATACCGCGGAGGAGCGCCTTCGGGATAGTGCCACCAGTGTGGCCTATCTGGACGAAGCCTTTGCGGTGGATCTGGTGAACCGGCTCATCAACGAAGCGGTGCGGGAAGGAACCTCGGATATTCACATGGAGCCTCACGAAAAGACCATGCGCATCCGCTTCCGGGTGGACGGGGCTCTCTTCGATGCTCACGAGTACCCCCGGGATCGTCATCCGGCGGTTTCCTCCCGGATCAAGATCATGGCCAACATGGATATCGCGGACAAGCGGCGCCCCCAGGACGGACGAATAATCCTCAAAGTACAGAACCGAAAGGTGGATTTTCGGGTATCCTCTCTCCCCACGGTGTACGGCGAAAAGATCGTCATTCGTATTCTGGATCAGGAACAATCTTCCGTGGGGCTCGATAAAGTGGGCTTCTTCCCCGAAGATAAGCGGGCCATCGAGGATATCCTCACGGTGCCTTACGGGATCATTCTCGTTACGGGCCCCACGGGAAGCGGCAAATCCACCACCCTTTACTCCATGCTGGAGCGGATCAATCAGCCCGAATCCAACGTGATTACCGTGGAAGATCCCGTGGAATACAGCATCCACGGTATCAACCAGGTACACGTCAACGAAAAGGCGGGGCTCACCTTTGCCAGCGCTCTCCGGTCCATCCTCCGGCAGGATCCGGACAAGATCATGATCGGAGAAATCCGGGATCTCGAAACTGCTCAAATGGCGGTGCGGGCGGCTCTCACGGGGCACACGGTCTTTTCCACCCTTCATACCAACGATGCCCCCAGTACGGTGGTGCGCCTTACGGATATGGGGATTCCTCCCTTTCTGGTGGCATCCTCCCTCATGGCCTCCATCGCTCAACGTCTGGTCCGCAAGGTCTGCGTCTATTGCCGGGAGGAGATGATCGTTCCGGAGAATCTTGCGGATCCCGAGATGCTCCCCAAGGGGAGCCGTATCTACAAGGCCCGGGGATGCGACGCCTGCCGGGGAACGGGATACTCCGGAAGAACCGCCCTCTTTGAAATCATGCTGGTGGATGAAGCCATCCGAAAACTCATCGTGGCCAACGCTACCGCCCGGGATATTTATGAACAGGCCCGGGCGGAAGGAATGAAAACACTTCGGGAGCAGGGGCTGCGCAAAGTCTACGAGGGGGAAACCACTCTGGAAGAGGTGCTTCACGTAACGATGGCGTAACGTACAAAGAATCCGGATCTTTCTCCGGAAGGATCCCAGGGGGTGAGAGACGTGACAACCTCTATCGTGACGCTTCTGGAAGAGACTCTTAGGAGTGATGCCAGCGACCTCCATCTCGGAGTGGGCATTCCTCCGGCCCTGCGTAAGGACGGAGAGCTGGAATATCTGACATCCTACCCCGCCTTCCAGGCTTCCGAAGTGTGGTCCATGATCCGGGAGCTTCTTCGGGAAGAACAGGTCCGGCGGGTGGAAGAGCATTACGAAATGGATTTCAGCTTTGAAATGTCCTTTGCCGAAGGCCGGGTATCCCGGTTCCGGGGAAACTGCTTCATCGAGCGGGGAAATCCTTCCCTGGCCCTCCGGGTAATTCCCAAGAACGTCCGTACCCTGGAGGATCTGCGGCTTCCCAAAAGCCTTCAGGGAGTGGCGGAGCATCTCCGGGGGCTCTTTCTCGTCACGGGCCCCACGGGGAGCGGCAAATCCACCACCCTGGCGGCGCTGATCCGGCACATCAACATGAGTCGCCGATGTCACATCATCACCATCGAGGATCCCATAGAGTACCTCCACTCCTCGGAACGATCCGTGATTCACCAGCGGGAGGTGGGGAGCGACACCAGCTCCTTCGCGGAGGCCCTCAAGCGGGCTCTGCGGCAGGATCCCGATGTCATTCTGGTGGGAGAAATGCGGGATCTCGAAACCATCGGTGCCGCCGTAACCGCCGCGGAAACGGGGCATCTCGTCTTTGCCACCCTGCATACCCCCGATGCCCCCCAGAGCATCGACCGCATCATCGACGTCTTTCCCCCCCATCAGCAGCAGCAGGTGCGCATGCAGATCAGCCACATTCTCATCGGCATCTGCTCCCAACAGCTTGTTCCCCTTCCCTCGGGAGGGCGCATCTGTGCCACCGAACTGCTCTATGCCACTCCGGGGGTGCGCAACTGCATCCGGGAAGCCAAGGTGGGGCAGGTAAAAAGCATCATGCAGACCAGCGCCGCCGCAGGAATGCATACCATGGATCAGGATCTGGCGCGGTGCGTCCGGGAAGGACTCTTTCCCTACGAACATGCCCAGAAATATGCCTACGACAGAAAAGACCTGGAACGCCTGGTCTTTGAAATGATGTAAGATTTTTTCGAAGGGAGGAAAGAAGATGCGTTACGCCTACCGAGCCCGAGCCAAGAACGGCAGCATCCAGGAGGGAGAGCACCAGGCGAATCAGCCCGAGGAGGTGGCAGCCTGGCTGCGAGGCCAGAACCTCATGCCCATCGCCGTTCGGGAGGTTCGGAGAGCTGCTCCCGCAAAAAAAACATCCCCCGGATCTACCGCTCCGGGAAAGAGTGTAAAAACTTCCCTGACGCTGCTGGAAAGGCTCCAGAGAATTACCACCGTCACCGTCCGGGATAAGGCCATCTTCTTCCGCCAGCTTGCCACCATGATTTCCTCGGGGCTCACCCTGGCATCGGCCCTGGACATCCTCAAGGACCAGACCGCCAACAAGCGCCTGGGAGATGCCATAGGAGAGACCAAACGGCTGCTCGACGGCGGATATCCCCTGGCGGTGGCCATGAAACGGCGCAAGGAGTTCTCTCCCCTCATGATCGCCATGGTTCAGGCGGGAGAAGAGGGAGGGCTCCTGGACATCACCCTGGACCGGGTGGCCACCTTTCTGGAAAAACAGGATGCCCTGGCCAGAAAGATAAAATCCGCCCTTACCTATCCTATCGTGGTCATGCTCTTCGCCACGGGAGTGCTCTACCTCATGGTAACGGTGATCGTTCCCAAATTTCAGAAGGTCTTTGCGGGAATGAATGCGGAAATGCCCCGAATCACCCTCATGGTTTTTGCCTTCGCGGATTTTCTCAAGTACAAATGGCCCTTTCTTCTGGGAGGCTTCGTCATTCTCATGGTGGTGCTCGTTCTCCTGCATCGCATGCGTTCCACCCGGGGATTCGTGGATACCCTCAAGCTCAAGTTCCCCGTCTTCGGCGACATCCTCTTCAAGGCCATCATGGCCCGCACCATGCGTACCCTGGGATCCCTGGTGCAGGCGGGGGTTCCCATTCTGCCGAGCCTGGACATGACCATGGAGGTGGCGAACAACGTGAAAATCGCCCAGGGTTTCGGAGAGCTCCGGGACAACGCCAAGCAGGGAGCATCCCTGGGAGAGAGCGCCAAAAAACTCAAGATCTTTCCTCCCATGGTGGCCCACATGCTCTCGGTGGGGGAACAGACGGGAAAACTGGAAGAAATGATGAACAAGGTGGCGGACTGGTACGATCTGGAGCTGGACCAAAAAGTTTCCCAGTTGACATCTATTCTTGAACCTGTTCTAATCGTTTTTGTAGGTGGCGTGGTGGCACTGGTGGCGCTGGCGGTATTCATGCCCATCATCGGGGCCATTCAGACCATGCTGTAAACCTAATATTTCCGGTAGGGGGTGTTTATTCATGAAGAGCGTGAGAAGGAAAGGTTTTACCCTGGTGGAGCTGCTCATCGTTATCGTCATCATCGGTATCCTTGCGGGAGCCATGATGATGCTCATGGGAAGCAGCAGCGACAAGGCGGAGGCTACCAAGGTCATTTCGGATTTGCGGACCATGAAGGGCGCTGTGCTGCAGTATTACACAGATAAATCGACCTATCCCGACGATGACGATGTGGCCGCTCTGGAAGCCTACATCGACAAGGAGCTCACCGTGGCCGGGGGGTATTCCCTGCTTAAGGGCCATGCGGCATCTCCCGATCTCGTCTTCGTGGGGAAACAGGTTCCCACCGCCGGGGCGGGAGAAAAGGTTCAGGAAACCGTGGTAAAGGACGAGCTCATCATGTGGTCTTCCGGTACCGAGGGAACCCTGGGAACCCGAATTACAGATACCAGCACCGCTCCTGGCGAGAATCACTGGATTTACACCCAGGCAAATTAAGAAGAAGGGGGAGGAGTTCCCCCGGTGAAAGTTCCGTTTTTTCATGACATCGATACAGCGACATAAAGCGGCCGGAAAGGGCTTTCTCACGCTCTTTTCGGCCGCTTTTTCAGGGCATTCCGTGTTCGGATGCTCCTGCCGAAACGGAGAAAACCTCTTGGCTGTGTGGATACGTTTGTTTTTGCACGGTAGAGGATTCAAACGGTACCGCATCGGCCCGGTTCGAGAAAAACCAAGTAGTTTTCCCGTTGACAGAAATTCCTGGAACTGTTTTAATTGCTTTCGTAAAGAGTAGATGGCCGAAATAAGAAAATAGTTTTGAGTGAAGGCCAAAAGCGTTGTGGTGTGGTTTGTGGAATTGTATATATTTTGCAGGAGGTGTTTGTACATGAAGAGTATGAAGAGAAAAGGTTTTACCCTGGTGGAACTGCTCATCGTTATCGTCATCATCGGTATTCTTGCGGGAGCCATGATGATGCTCATGGGAAGCAGCAGCGATAAGGCGGAGGCTACCAAAATTATCTCGGATCTCCGGACTATGAAGGGCGGAGTGCTTCAGTACTATGCGGATCATTCGGAATATCCGGCCACAGCTGGGGGGACAAATATCACAACTTTGGAAAGCTATGTTGATAAGGAATTGGATACCGCTACGTATGATCTTCAGAATTCGGGTGGTACAGTTTATGTGGGCAAAGTTGTTCCTACAGACGGAGCGGGGGATAAATTCCGGGATGCAGTAGCAAATGATGATCTTAGGGCATGGTTCTTGACTAGTAAAGGAGTGCCAGATTCCGGCGATCTGATCGAATCGGATTCTGATATCAATGCGACTAACTGGGTCTATCAACAGGCAAACTAGTTTGCCTTGAATGATGCGCAGAAGAACTGCCTTCTCTCTTGTTGAGGTTCTCTGCGCCCTGGTTATATTCGGTATCGTAGGAGCGGCATCTCTGCCGCTCCTTTTTTCGTTCTTCCACTTCTACGATCTCGCCCGGGACGGTGCCTCCTGCTCCTTTCGGGGCGAGCAGGCTCTCGCGGCCCTGGAGCCCTACGTTTTAGGGGCCGGGCTGGGGATGCCCTCGCACTCTCTGGAAGCTTTTCAAGAGGCTTTTGCCTCTCCTCCGGGGTTTGCGGAGGTTCCCTACGGAGATTGGGGAGCCCTCCGGATAACCCGTCAGGGTCGGGGGCTTTCTCTTGTGGCGGGAATTCCTCTGGAGCGGGGAGCCCTCAAGCATACCCGGATTGCCTCTGCGGTAACCTCTCTGGAGCTTTCCGCAGCGTTGCCGGATTTTGGCAAAAAGTGCATGTGCTATGTCTTTCCCGCTTCCCGGGTTCCCTTCTACAGCCTGGATGCATCGGGAAAGACTCTGAGCCTTTGGAGCTCCCGCTCCGAAGAGGTGCATCTTTTCGATGAAATCCACGGAGTCTTTGCGGCGGATTGCTACCTCGAAGGAACCGTTCTCTACCTTCGCCTCTACAGCGAAGGAGAGCCTCTGGTGCAGCCCCTGGGGAGCAACATCGCGGGGTTTCACTGCGAATACGAACAAG
Source organism: uncultured Synergistaceae bacterium (assembly GCA_964545875.1). Taxonomy (GTDB): domain Bacteria; phylum Synergistota; class Synergistia; order Synergistales; family Aminiphilaceae; genus DAIPKP01. The sequence continues at coordinate 179,533 of CAZJHH010000005.1, read as the reverse complement.
AATCTTCGCTTCTTTCGGTCTTCCTTCTGGTGCGTTCTTCCCGAAAGCGATTCCGTTCCCTTTCCCAGGAGATTCCGGGGTGGAATTTTTCCTGGCCCTCCGCCTATGATCCCGCATATTATCACGCTGTCTTCTCCCGTTCCTGGCGGGTGCGCAACTGAACCGCGCTTTTGGGGGCTTCGGAATAGTTCCCTGGTTTCTTTACGGGGTTTTGCGAGTCGATTTTGCAAACCTTTCCGGAGCAGGGGCCGGACGCATGGGGGCAGTGAGCGAATAGGGGGCGGCGGAGGAGTTCTCCCGCGGCGGAAAACCGATGCCGGCACAGGACGTGCCGGCAAAGCTCAGCGCGCCAGGGATGGCGCGTCTGAGGTGACGGTCTGGAGCAGGGAGAAGACCGGAGCGGTTCGCCCCCTCCCGAGCGAACTGTCCCCATCGTCCCGGCCTTCCCTTGGATCGTTTTCGAAACTCTTTCCGTGCTTCCTCTCTTTGTTCGCCTCTTCTCGTCGCTCCTTCTCTTTCCTTTTTTCATACTCCTTCGTACTCCTTCTTTTTCTACGCCTCTGGCGCACGCCTTCAGGGGTTTCACGAATTCTGCGGCCCCCCTTTTCTTCCGCTTTCTCCGCTCCAAAATATTTTCGGAAATCAGGGAGAGTAAAATTTTTGAAAGAATATTTCGATTTTCCTGTATCTTTTCAAGAGATATGTGTTTTACCTTCTTCCCTCTTTTCGATATAATCAGTTAAAATGCAGGAAAGGTGGTGAGGCTGTGGGGTTGCCCTTTTTACGCAAATCCTCCGGAGGCGGAGCAGGTTTTTCCTTTCATGACCGCGAAATCCGTTATGTGGAGATTTCCGGCCAGGCCGGAGCGTATTGGCGCGGCGTTTCATCGGTTATAACCTCTCCCTCTCCGGTGCTGGAGCAGGGAATGTTGCGGGATGTCAAACTTCTGGAACCCCTGGTGCAGCGTCTGGGGGACGAGCTTGGAGGAAAATTTTCTTCGGAAGTTACCCTTGGCCTTCCTCCTCGAAATGTGATGATGCGTGTGGTGACGGTTCCCGAGATGGGTCTCGAAGACGCCCGGGGAGCCCTGCAGTGGGATTTCGAGAAATACTTTCCCTTTCCCGCCAACGAAGCGGTGTACGATGTGGTGGATATAACTCCCGATGCGGGAGGCGCTCCGGAGGAAATGAAGCTCCTCGTGGCGGCGGCGCGATCCCGGCTGGTGGAGCAGATTCTGGATCTCTTCTCTCCCCTGGAGATGCCCGTGGGTTCCGTGGAGCCTTCTCTGGTGGGAGCTTTTCGGGCCATTCTCGGCCCCGTACCGGGGCTTTCCGGAGGATATCTCATGCTTCTTCTGGAAGAAAACAGCACCCAGCTTATCCTGGGAAGCGGAGGCTCGGCCCTTCTTTTCCGCACCCTCCTGGTGGGGCTCGAAGAGGAGAGCACCCGGGAAGAATCCCTCGATTCGGTGGTGCGGGAAGTGCGTTCCACCCTGGGATTCGTGAAGGGACAGTTTCGGGATATTCCTGTGAACTCCCTGATTCTCGGGGGAATCTACGGAGAAGATCCTACGGTGCAGGAGCGTTTCCGCCAGGAAATTCCCGATCTCTCGCTCCTCTCCTTCCCTTTGTGGGAAACCTGGGGCATGGAGCCCCCTTCGGAAAACCTCCGGGGTTGGGAATCCACCCTGGGGCTTGCCTTGCGGGATGTGCTGCCATGATGCGCTTTGACCTTCGCCCCCAGGAGTACCGCCAGCAGGAAAAGACCAAAAAGGGTTCCGATCCTCTGCGGATTCTCTTTCTCCTTTTAGTTGTGCTTTTTGTGGGAACCAGCCTTCTCTCCCTGGGATATTCCTGGCTTCGCCTCCGGGAACATCAGGAGCTTCTCCAGGCCCGCCAGGAGAGTTTGCGGGTGCTCGAACGCCAGGCTCGGGCTCTCAAAACGGAATTGGGACGCCTTCAGGAAGAGGAAAAGGACTATCAAGCCATTCTGGGGCTTCTCAAGGGAGAGCTTCCCTCTCTGGAAGTTCTTGCGGCCCTGGAAGGCTCTCTTCCTCCCCGGGTCTGGCTCACCTCGCTGAGCATCGCCAAAAATGCGGTGTCCATGCAGGGAGAGGCCTTTTCCGAAGCGGATGTGGTGGAATTCGGCAATAACCTCGGCGAGGCCAGCATAATCCGTAGCGTGGTGGTTCCCAAGGTAAGCCGCTCCAGAGCGGGAACCTCCAAAACGGTCTCCTTCGTGCTGGACTGTACCCTCCACGACATTACCGCGGTCACCCTGACCAAGGAGGGATCCTGAGATGGCTTTCGAATTTGCCCGGTCCGAATCCTTCCGCAAGTTTTTTTCTACCCTGATGGTGCTGGTTTTCCTCGGCGGAGTCGGAGGAGGACACTACTACCTCTTCACGACTCTTCAGGATGTACAGAAACGTCAGGAGAGCGTGCAGCGTCAGGAACGCAGCGTGAAGCATGCGGTAAAAACCGACGAAGCCCTTCTGCAGGTGTATAAACGTATTCTCGCAAGTCTCTCCCGGCAGCCCGTCAAATTTCCCCAGGATCAGGTGGCGTTTCTCTCCAACGTGGAAAAACAGCTTACCGAGGTGGGAGTGGAGAAGGTGAGCATCACCTCCACCGTGGTGAGCAAGGGAGACATGCTTACCGCTACGGTGCAGTTTACGGGCCCCTATTATCAGGTTCTGGAGGGAATAGCGGGGTGGCGTACCATGGAGGAGATCGTGCGTATGCAGTCTTTCTCCGTAAAGTTTGAACCCTCGGGAAGAATTTCCGGGACCACCCTCCTGGAAACCCGGGTACGAAGGGAGGCTCCGTAATGGCTCAAGAGTTTCTTCCGGAATCTCCGGGTTTCTGGGGATGGCTCCGGGGGGATAGCCCCCGGAGGAAGATGGCGCTTTTTCTGGTTTTTCTCTTTCTCATCGGAGCCACCGGTGCTCAGGGATACTACACGTATCTCCTTTACAACGGCAGAAAGGCCGCGCGCCCCTCGGAGAGGGATGCGCCCGTGGATATCGCCGCCGAGGAAACCCGGCTTCAGGAGACGGATCGGGATTTTCGGCAGATCATGCTCTACCGGAAACACAGCCGGGAATATGCCCGGGTGATTCTCGCCATCTCCCGGGAGCCCTACAAGGCGGATGTTCCCAAGAGCGGTCCCGCCTCCTCCACATCTTCCGCCGCAGCCATGGTTCCCGAAATTCTTCCTCCCTACATGACCGTGCGGGCCATATTTATCGTGGGCAATAAAAGAACCGCCCTCATGGATATCGAGAGCGAGGGAGGAGGCATCGTGGTAGAGGAAGGCCATTCCTTCGGGGGCGGCCTGGGTAAGGTTCTCAAGATTTCCGGAAACGGGGTGGTGGTACAATGGTCCAGGGAAAAGATCACCCTTCCCCTGTTGCAATAGAGATGAGGAGAGGAAGCGGTACGGTGCGAAAAATCATACTCTGTTTTTTTGCGGGAATATTTCTTCTGTGCCCGGGAGCTTTTTCGGGAGAGGGAGCGGATCCCCTTCTCGACATGCCCGTTCTGGGGGGACTTACGGTGCACCAGGTGGGAGACGGCCTGGTGACGGTGGAAATTACGGGAACCTCCCTTCCCCGGCCTGAGTTGCGCCGGGAGCGGCCCAACGAATTGGAATTCTTTTTTTATAACGTATCCCTCCCCTCGGGACGATGGGAGAAAGAGTATCGTCTCCCCCTGGTGCGGCGTATCTCCATAGATCAGGAAGCCCGGGGGCTGGTCATGAAGGTGGAGACCGAGGATGCCCTGCTGCTCAAGAACCTTCGGGGAACTCCCCCGGCGAACAAGCTGGTGCTCGAACTTTCTCTCAAGGACCGGGCTTCTTCGGGAGTTCCCCTGGTGACACCTCCCCAGCAGGCGTACTCTTCCCTGGATCCTCTGGCGAACCGTACTCCCGTGACCCTGGAGCTTCAGGGGGCGGATTTGCGGGACGTTTTCCGCATGCTCGCGAAAACCATGGAAATGAACATCATCTGCGATCCTTCCACGCCGGACACGCCGGTGACGCTCAGCCTGAAGCACGTTCCCCTGCGGGATGCCTTTTCGTATCTCATGCGCATGTATGATATCCGCTATGCGGTGATGGGAAAGACCCTCCTCATCGGCCGGGACACGGATCTGGCCCGGACTCTGGGAAAGGAAGTCACCCAGAGCTATCGGGTGGCCTATGGAGATCCCGCCAAGGTGGCGGCTCTCGTCAAGGATCTTGCCCGGGTGGAGAGGATTACCGTGGACGAGCGTCTTCGAGAGCTTTACGTCACCGCCTCGCCTTCGAAGCTTTTCGAGGTGGAGCGTATCCTCCAGCGGGTGGATCATCCGGGAAAACAGGTGATGATCCAGGCCCGCATCGTGGAGACCAAAAACGACAACAGCGATTCTCTGGAAGCGGTCATTTCGGGAGTGTACAAGCACTGGTACTTCGCCTACGGTGCTGGAGGAGGCACCTTGGGTTACATCGATACGAACCTGGTGGATCTCTACGATCCCGATAAGGATGAGGACGGCATCATTCCCATTCCGGAAGGACTGGATGTAGACAATATAACGTCGAACACCATGCGGATGCTCGACGCGGGGCTCAACTCCCTGGTGAAGGAGGATAAAGGAGAAATCCTCGCCCGGCCTTCGGTGATTGCGGTGGCGGGAGAAAAGGCCTCCATCAAGCTTACCACCCAGACCAAATACATTTCCGGAAAGGACGAGGCGGGAAATCCCACCTACGGAGATGTGGAAGCGGGTCCCACTCTGGAATTTCTTCCCACCATCGGCCGGGAAAACATGATCAATCTGGAAATCAAGGTCTCCACTGGTACCGTTACGTTCAAACAGAGCGGATCCGCCCTCTTTCCCGAAAAAGCTTCTCGGGAGGTGGATACCCGAATCCGGGTGCGCAACGGAGAGCCCTTCGTTATCGGAGGCCTCTTTTCGCACAACAAATCCGAAAACGAAACCAAATTTCCCATTCTCGGGGATCTTCCCCTGCTGGGAGAGATTTTCCGGTGGCGCAGCAAGACCGACGTCACCACCGAGGTAGCCATCATCGTGGTGCCCTACGTGCTGGATGTTCCTGAAGGAGCCATAGAGAAAGAGACGGTTCTCCAGAATGAACTGGTAATGCAGGGCTATTAGCTGGTATAATGCGAAGCACTATTTTTTGTCGAAGAAGGAGCGGGTTGTAGCATGGCTCAGGTAGTGGATACAAGCGATTTTCATGGAGGCATGAAGATTCGGTGGCAGGATGGAATATGGGAGATTCTCGATTGTCAGCATCACAAAATGGGGCGGGGCGGGGCTATCGTAAAAACCAAGCTTCGCAATCTTGTTTCCGGTTCCATCGTGGAAAATTCCTTTCGTTCCGGGGAGCGTTTCGAGCGGATTATTTTTGAAGAGAAGCCTGCCCAGTATCTCTATCAGGACGGGGATAGCTACATTTTCATGGATATGGAGAGCTACGACCAGCTCTATATTCCCCGGGAAGTTCTCGGGAATGCGGTGAACTACCTTACGGATAATCTTGAAGTGGCTCTGGAGATGTTCGAGGGACGCATCATGGCCCTGGGCCTTCCCAAGTCCGTGGAGCTCCAGGTGGTGGAGACGGATCCGGGATTCAAGGGCGATACCGTTTCCGGAGGAGGCAAGCCTGCCACCCTGGAGACGGGACTTACCGTGACGGTGCCCATGTTCATCAATGTGGGAGAGAGGGTAGTGGTGGATACTCGTACCGGAGAGTACCTGGAGAGAGTCAAAAAGGGATAGCTCCTTGGAGGCTCGTGAAATTTCTCAAAAAACTCCCGGGCCGAATCTGCATGATTTAGCGGAGCGCCTGGAAAAACTTTCGTTTTCTCCGGAACAGAAGGCATGGCTCCGGGATCTTGTGGCTTGCCTCGGAGGAAATGAATCTCTTTCCGCCTCCCCTCCCGGGGAGGCCTATGGAGTTTTTATATGTTCCAACTGTGGGGAACAGTTCTTTTTTAAACGGGAAGCGTACGGTCCGGAAGATCATCTTCTGTGTCCGGAATGTGGGGAAGCCTATCCTCTGCCCCCGGAGGAAGAGCGGAAAGGATAGCCCCTGGAGAGGAGGTTCTTGGTGTGACGGAACAGAATAAGGCGTTTGAGAAAAAAGGTATGACGGAAGAGTTTGAAGCAAACGGAGGAGAGAGTTTTACCTCGGAAAAGGACGGAGGTCTTTCTGTGGACGGCAAGGGACTTGCGGATGGAGAGGTAAAAATTTCGGAAGAGGTGATTCTGCAGCTTGCGGGACAGGCTCTTCACTCCCTCGAGGGAGTGCGTCCCGCCGGAGGGAGTGCCCTTGCCTCCTTCGGGCTGGGAAGAAAAACTTCCGGAGGAGTCCGGGTGAACGTGGATGACGGTACTCCGCCCACCATTATGGTGGATACCTATATTTCCGTTAAATATGGATTGCGTATTCCCGATGTGGCCTGGGAAGTGCAGGAAGCGGTGAAAACCCATCTCGAAAAGTTTACGGGATATCGGGTAAAGTATGTTAACGTCTTTGTTCAGGGAATCCATCTTCACGAAGTTCCGGAAAAGATCGAGGAGCCCACGGAGGAAAAGGTAGAGCCTCTGCATCATGAAGATGTGCAGCCTCATCCCCCTGTGGAAACCGCGGAGGAAAAGACCGAGTAGTGTGGATGAACCAGGCGAGCCGGGCCATGGTCCGGCTTTTTTTTGCGGGGTGAGACCTATGTTCCTTTACTGGAAACAATCAACGTCGGGGAAGCTGTGGGTTTCCGAAAGAAGCCTCTTTCACCTGATGGAACAGATTCTTCCCGAGGGGTATCGGTGCGAGAACATCTCCCTTTGGGACGATCAGAATGCGCTGAATGTACAGTTGGGATATCCCGGAAGGTCTTTTCTTCGTGAGGATGAACGATTGAACCAGGTGGCGGAGGATCTCAAACGACTTCTCCGTCCCTTGGGATTTCGGGAGGTTTTCGTTACCTGGGGACAGACGGGGTCTTTTTCTCCCCATCTGGGCAGGCAGGTCGTACGGCACCCCCTTTTCTGGGCGGCGGTTTTCGCAGGAGGCGCGGCATTTTTCTTATTCGGTTTTTTGAAAACTCTCTACGCCCTTTTCTGGGGATGCCTGGGATACGGCCTTTCCCGCCTTGCCCTCGGAGAATGGGGACACCGAGCCTATAAATGGTGTCGGCGTTTTCTGAAGGGATGAGGAGACCTTGAAGAATCCCCAGCTTCCCCAGAGGCGCCGGCGAGCCCGGGAGATCGCCCTTCAGGTGCTTTATGCCCTTTCGGCGAATCCCGATAACACTCCCGAGGCGGCCCTGGGGATGCTCCCCTACGAAGAGGAGCCCCAGGAGGTACGTGAGTACGCCCTGTTCCTCATCAAGGGAGTTTGTGAAAACCAGGAGAAGGTGGATTACCTTCTCCGGGCATATATCGTGAAATGGCGCCCCGAACGGATGGTTCGGGTGGATCTCATGGCGGTTCGTCTGGCCCTCTTCGAGGGGGTGCTCTCCAAATCGGTGCCCCTGGCGGTGGCCATCTCGGAATCCGTGGAGCTGGCCAAACTCTTTGGTACCGAAGATTCCGGGCGATTCGTGAACGGCGTTCTGGGAAAGATCGTCCGTTTTCTCGAGGCTGAAAAGGCATCGGGAGAGGAAACCGGTTCTGAAGGTGAGGGGGAAAAGGATTCTCCGTCTTCCGGGGAGGTGTCTTCTTCGGCATGGAACGAACCGAATCTCCCCTCTCGGTAGGAGAGGTCACCCGACAGATATCACTACTCCTGGAAAGCTCCGTCCCTCTTCAGAATCTTATCGTGCGCGGAGAAATCCGGGAAATTCACCGCCATCGAAGCGGCCATACCTACTTTACCCTGGGAGATGAAGAAGCGGTGCTCCCGGGAGTTCTCTTCAAAGGAGATGCCTGGCGTCAGGCCTACTCTCCCCTGGCAGGAGACGAGGTCTTCGTGGAGGGGCGTATCGGGGTCTATCCTCCCCGAGGCTCCTATCAGCTCTATGCGAGGCGCATTCTTCCCCTCGGTAAGGGGGCCAAAGCCCGGGCCCGGGCGATGGTGGAGGAAAAACTCCGCAAAGAGGGTTTTTTCGATCCCCGAATAAAGCGCCCCTTTCCCTCTTTTCCCGAGCATGTGGGGATTATCACCGCTCCCGGCGGTGCGGCGGTGCGGGATGTGGTGGCGGTGGCAAAGCGGCGTTTTCCCCGAAGCCGGCTCTACGTGCTTCCCGCCCTCGTTCAGGGTGCCGGAGCCGTGTCGAGCGTTATCCGGGCTTTGGAGGTGTTGCGCTCTCTTCCGGATTTACAGGCCGCCATGCTTGTCCGGGGAGGAGGAGCCAAGGACGAACTTTCCCCCTTCGATGAGGAGGAGCTCGTACGGGCTCTCCGGCTTTCTCCGGTTCCCCTGGTTACCGGCATCGGGCACCAGCGAGATCTCTCTCTGGCGGATCTCGCGGCGGATGCTCACGCCCCGACTCCTTCGGCGGCGGCGGAATTTCTCTTTCCGGATCGGGAAGAACTTCTTATCTCCCTGGGGCAGTATGGAAAGCATCTCGGATCACTTTGGGGTTCCCGGATGGAGCGAAGCCGCCTGAAGACGGAACATGCGGCGAAAACTCTCTACGAACGCTTTGCCCGCGGGATTTTCCCCCGGGAGGCAAGCCGGGAGGAGCAGCTCGAAAAACGTCTTTTCCGGGCCTTTGCCCGTTCTCTGGAAGATGCGGTACAAACGATACAGAGAACGGAAGAGCGTTTGGAGGCGAATGCTCCCCGGAAGATTCTTTCCCGGGGATACGTTTTCTGCACCACCCCCGAGGGAAGGCCCCTCGCCTCGGTGAAACAGCTCGGGGAAGGGGATACGGTGCATCTTCATTTTGCGGATGGTTCCGCCACAGTTTGTGTTCTTCAACTTCATGGGAGTTCTTTTCTGGAGGGATAACGCCATGGCTTTGCCTCAGACCATAGAATGGAGGAAGAACGCCCTTGTTCTCCTCGATCAGCGGACGCTCCCCGAGGAGGTCCGTTTTTTTTCATGTAATACCGCGGAAGATGTGGCCCTGGCCATCGAGACCATGGTGGTTCGGGGGGCTCCGGCCATAGGAATTGCAGCGGCTTACGGCATGGTCCTTGAAGCTCCCCGGGGGAAGGAAGCGGTTTTCGCCGCCTCGGAACGACTGGCCGGAACCCGACCTACGGCGGTGAACCTTTTCTGGGCCTTGGAACGCATGGGGAGGGTGGCAAAGAATGCGGAGCCCTCGGTGCTTGCGGAAGAGCTTCTTCGGGAGGCCCGGGCCATTTTTACGGAAGATCTCGAATCGTGCCGTGCCATGGGGAGATGGGGGGCCGCCCTGCTTCCGGCGGAGGGAAGCGTGATTACCCACTGCAATGCGGGGGCTCTCGCCACGGCGGGACACGGCACGGCTCTGGGGGTTATCCGGAGTGCCGTGGAGGAGGGTAAAAAAATCCAGGTGTATGCGGATGAAACCCGGCCGGTTCTTCAGGGTGCCCGTCTTACCCTCTGGGAGCTGGAGGAGGATGCCATTCCCGTAACCCTCATTACCGACGGCATGGGAGCCTTTCTCATGGCTCGGAAGAAGATCGCCGCGGTTATCGTGGGGGCGGACCGAATCACCGCCCGGGGAGACGTGGCGAACAAAATCGGCACCTACTCCCTGGCCCTGGCGGCCCGGCATCACGGGGTGCCCTTCTACGTGGCGGCTCCCCGGAGCACCGTAGACATGTCTCTGAAAAGCCCCGAGGAGATTCCCATCGAGGAACGGCATCCCGAAGAGGTGCGCTCCTTCCGGGGAATTCGATTCTGCCGGGAGCGTTCTTCGGTGTGGAACCCCGCCTTCGACGTTACCCCGGGAGATCTGGTAAGCGCCATCATCACCGAAAAGGGGGTTCTCCGGCCTCCCTACGAGGAGTCCCTCAGGAATTGCATGAAGGATTACGCCTAACGAATCCTTCCGTAAGAGGCGGACTCTCTTTGAAAGCCATGCTTTGGTGAATCGCCATGGAATTTTTGTGGATTTTCAGAAAGATCCCCCTTGTTCGACTCCCCGTATCCCGGTACTCCGGAACGAGGAAATATACACATTTCGAAAGAAAAGAGGATGTTGAACATGACCGTACCCGAATATACCATTGCGGATAGAAGCCTTGCCCCCCTGGGAAAGGCGAAAATCGACTGGGCCTGGCAGTACATGCCGGTGCTCCGCATGCTGGAGGAGCGCCTGGCTCCGGAAAAACCCCTGGAGGGAAAGGTGATTTCCGTATGCCTTCATCTGGAGGCCAAAACCGCATGTCTTCTCCGGACGCTCAAACGCCTGGGAGCCACCGTGGCCGCCGCGGGGAGCAATCCCCTCTCCACCCAGGACGAAGTCTGTGCCGCCCTGGTGGAAGAGGGAATTCACGTCTTCAGCACCCGGGGAATGACCCCGGAGATGTATATGGAAAATCTCCGGTCCGCCGCGGCCTACGATCCCGAAATTATCATCGACGACGGCTGCGATCTGGTCTGCCTTGTCCATGAGGAACGTCCGGAGCTTTGCTCGAAAATCCGGGGGGGCTGCGAGGAGACCACCACGGGGGTGAAACGACTCAAAGCCATGGCGGCGGAGAAAATTCTCGCCTTTCCCATGTATGCGGTAAACGACGCCTACAGCAAATACCTCTTCGATAACCGCTACGGCACGGGACAATCCGTCTGGGACGCCATTATGCGTACCACCAACTGTCTGGTGGCGGGGAAATCCGTGGTGGTGGCGGGATATGGCTGGTGCGGCCGGGGAGTGGCATCCCGAGCTTCCGGTATGGGAGCTTCGGTGATCGTGGTGGAGGCGGATCCCCATCGGGCTCTGGAGGCTCTCATGGATGGATACCGGGTGATGTCCATGAAAGAGGCGGCTCCTCTGGGAGACTTCTTTATCACCGTCACGGGAAATATATCGGTGATCCGGGGAGAACATATGGATCTTTTGAAAGACGGAGTTCTTCTGGCCAATGCGGGACACTTCGACGTGGAGATCTCCAAACCCCATCTGGAGGAACGCTCTTCTTCCGTGGAAACGGTACGGCCCGGAGTTACCCGGTACTCCTTCAAAGACGGCCGGCGAATCTATCTTCTTGCGGAGGGACGCCTGGTGAATCTCGCCGCCGGAGACGGGCACCCCATCGAGATTATGGATCTCAGCTTCGCCATGCAGCTTCTTACGGCTCTCCACGTGCTCGAAACCGAGGGAGAGCCCGGAGTGTACGACGTGCCGGAAGAATTGGATCGGGAGGTGGGGGCTCTCAAGCTGGAATCCCTGGGAATCGCCCTGGAACGATTGACCCCCGAGCAGGAACAATACATGAAGGACTGGCGGGAATAAAAGGCTCTTCCGGAAAAACCGCAAGATTTTCCGGAAGAATTCCCCGGAATCGAAAGAGATATCCCGTACCCGAGGAGGTAGAACATGGCGATTCTTTTGGAAAACATGATACTGGTGGATGCTCTCAAAGGAGCCCGGAAAGGGCATGTGCTCGTTCGGAACGGCCGAATCTCCCTGGTGAACGATCCCTCCTCGGAGACGGCGGAGGAGCGCGTGGACGGCAAGGGGCATACGGCTCTGCTTCCGGGATTCGTGAACAGCCATACCCATGCGGCCATGGTGCTTCTCCGGGGTCTGGGAGAGGATATGGCGGTGCTGGACTGGCTGCATCAGAAGATCTGGCCCGTGGAGAACAACCTTACCGGGGAGCACGTTTATTGGGGAACCTGCCAGGCCCTTCTTGAAATGGCCTCCACGGGCACCACATGTTTCGGGGATATGTACTTCTTCATGGATCAGGTGGCTCGGGCATCTCTCGACATGGGGATGCGGGCGGGATTGAGCCGGGGAATTCTCTGGGAGGCCTCTCAGGAAGAGCCCCCGGTTTCCGTGGAGGAACAACGCCTCCTCGCCGAGGAGTGGCACGGAAGAGAAGGGCTGATTAACGTTCTCTACGCTCCTCACGCTCCCTACACGGTCTCTCCGGAGCATCTGGCCTTTCTCGCCCGGGAGGCGAAAGATGCGGATCTGGGGGTGCACGTGCATTGGCTTGAATCCGCCTGGGAAAAGGAGTATATCGAAAAGGAGCTCAAAAAGGATGTCATAGGCCTTCTGGAGGAAACCGGGCTTCTGGAGGCTCCCCGGCTTCTTCTGGCCCACGGAGTGTGGTTTCCGGAAGATCGGGTGGGAGAGCTGGCCCGAAAGAACGTTACAGTGCTTCATAATCCCGGAAGCAATCTCAAGCTGGGAAGCGGCATAGCTCCGGTGCCCGCCATGCTGGAGAAGGGGGTTCGGGTAGCCCTGGGAACCGACGGAGCCGCCAGCAACAACCGCCTCGATATGTGGGAGGAAATGCGTACCGCCGCACTGCTCCACAAGGGAGCCAAGAAAGATCCCCTGGTGGTGACCGCATCCCAGGCTCTTGCCATGGCTACCCTGGAGGGAGCCATGGCTCTCGGCTTCTCCCGGGTGGGCTGCATAGAGGAGGATTGGGAGGCGGATCTCTTTCTGGTCAATCTCGACCAACCCCACTATAATGGCTGGAACGAAGAAAATCTGCCCGGCTATCTGGTGTACGCCGGAAGCAGTGCGGACGTGGAGGCCACCATGGTGAAGGGGCGCTGGATATGGGGAAGATACGGGGCCTCTCTGGAGAGAGAAAACCTGCTTGCCCAGGCTCGGCGTTGCCGAAAAGAGCTTGTGGAGATCTAGAGCGGCTGCACGTGCAGGGTGTCATGAGGTGCTTTGTCAGAAACCTGCCCGTTGTGTGTTCCCTCCGCTTGAACGTGGCCGAGCCGCTCTCGTGCGCTGCCGTTCCGGAAACATTTGGAACTCGGGCCTTGGTTCACATGATGTCATGCGTGGAGGATGCCCGCCGCTGTGCGGGGGCGCTCCCTGGATCTGCCTTGGAGGAGGAATACATAAATCATGAAATGGCGTAGCGGCAACGAATTGCGCGAAATGTTCCTGAAATATTTTGAGGAGAAGGGCTCCCGGCGTTATCCGAGTTTTTCCCTGCTTCCCGAGGATCCCACCATCCTCTTTACCATCGCCGGAATGGTACCCTTCAAACCGTACTTTCTCGGCATCCGGAAGCCCGAGGTTCTTCGGGCCACCACATCCCAGAAGTGCGTCCGCACCAACGACATCGACAACGTGGGGCGCACCGCCCGGCACCACACTTTTTTCGAAATGCTGGGAAACTTCAGCTTCGGGGATTATTTCAAACGGGAGGCCATCCCCTGGGCCTGGACTTTTCTCACGGAGCATGTGGGGCTTGATCCGAATCGGCTTTATGCCACCATCTATCTGGACGACGACGAGGCGCATTCCTTCTGGCATCGGGACGTGGGCCTGGCGGAAAACCACATCGTCCGTCTGGGAGATGCGGACAACTTCTGGTCCGTGGGCCCCACGGGGCCCTGCGGCCCCTGTTCGGAGCTGATCTACGACCAGGGAGAATCCTTCTCCTGCGGATCTCCGGACTGTGCGGTGGGGTGTGACTGCGACCGGTATCTTGAAATATGGAATCTGGTGTTCATGCAGTTCAACCGAAACGAAGCGGGAGAGCTTTCTCCCCTGCCCAAACAGAATATCGATACCGGCATGGGGCTCGAACGGCTCGCATCGGTAGTGCAGGAGGTGGAGACGGATTTCGAGACGGATCTCTTCCGCCCCCTCATAGATTCCTTCTGTTCTCTGGCAGGAATTTCCTACGGCACGGGAAAGAGAGAAACCATGGCGGCCCGGGTGGTTTCGGACCATCTTCGGGCGGTATCCTTCATGATTGCCGATGGCATTCTTCCCTCCAACGAAGGGCGGGGATACGTACTGCGCCGGCTTCTCCGCCGGGCGGCACGGTACGGCCGTCTCGTAGGAATCGAACGCCCCTTCCTGGTGGAACTTCTTCCCTCTCTTCTCTCGCTCATGGGAAACACCTACGAAGAGCTCGGAGCCAACCGCTCCACCATCGAGCAGATCCTTCAACTCGAAGAACAGCGCTTTACCCGAACTCTGGACCAGGGGTGTCTTCTTCTGGATGAAGAGATCAAGAAGATTGGGGCAAAGGAGTGCCCCTGCCTTTCGGGAGAGGTGGCCTTCGAACTGTACGATACCTACGGATTTCCTCTGGAACTTACCGAGGAAATTTGCCAGGAAGAGTCCATCGCCCTCGATCGGGATGGTTTTACCCAGGCCATGAACGCTCAGAGAGAGCGGGCCCGGGGGGCGAGTAAGCAGGCCTCGTCGGTGATGCGGGGAGACGCTTTTACGGATCTCCTGAACCGGATGGGAGATACCCCCTTCGAGGGATATCTTTCCGTCGCCTGCTCCTGTACGGTGGCGGGTCTTTTCCGGGCGGGAGAGCCCGTGGAGGAGCTTCAGGAGGGAGAATCCGGGGAGATCGTGCTGGATCGCACGCCCTTCTATGCCGAAAAGGGTGGACAGGTGGGAGATACGGGAATTCTCGAAAATCTTTCGGGGCGTTTTGCCGTGGAAGATACCCGGCATCCTGCGGGAAATCTCATTACGCACCAGGGAAGGGTACTTTCGGGGGCTCTCCGGCAGGGGGATGTTCTGGAAGCCCGGGTGAATCTGGAGCGCCGCAAGGCCATCTCCCGGAATCATACCGCCACGCATCTGCTGCACGAGGGGCTTATCCGGCGGCTGGGAGAGCATGTGCGCCAGGCGGGATCCCTGGTCGCTCCGGAGCTGCTTCGCTTCGACTTTACCCATTTCGAGGCCCTTAAAAAGGAAGATCTCCGAGAGGTGGAGGACTTCGTGAACCGGGCCATTCTTCAGAACCATTCTCTGGAAAGCTCCATAGCCACTTTGGAGGAAGCAAAATCCCGAGGAGCCAAGGCCCTTTTCGGAGAAAAATACGGAAACGAGGTGCGGGTGGTGGCCATTCCCGAAACCAGCGTGGAGCTTTGCGGGGGCATTCACGTGGCCGCCACGGGAGAAATCGGGAGCTTCAAGATTCTCAAGGAAGAGAGCGTGGGGTCCGGAACGCGGCGAATTACCGCCATTACGGGAATGGAAGCCCTCAAGCATCATCGGGAACTCCAGGATGTAACCGAGGCCCTTCGGCATTCTCTGGGGTGCGATGTGGCGTGTCTCGAGGCACGGATGGAGGAGCTCCAGCGCACTCTTCGGGATACCGAGTCGCTTCTCAGAAAAGAACGCCTTCAGGGAAGCTTGGATAGAATAGAGCCTCTTCTGGAAGGAGCTCTGGATATCGAAGGTATTTCTCTCGTGACGGGAACCTTCCCCGAGGCAAATACCGAAGTGCTTCTTCAGGTGGCGGATGCGGTGCGAAGCCGCCTTACCCCGGTGATGATCGTTCTTGCGGGAATTTTTGAAGACCGGGTGCAGTTCGTGGCGGTGGGAGATGACGAGGCGATCTCCCGGGGAGCTCATGCGGGAAAACTCATCAAGGAGACCGCAGCCATGGCCGGCGGCGGCGGCGGAGGCAAGGCCGCCATGGCCCAGGCGGGAGGCAAGAATCCCGCCAAGGCGGAGGAGGCCCTCAAGGCAGTGCCCGAACTTCTCCGGAGCCTTCTTAAAAAAGGATAATCATGACACGAAGAATTCTTTGTCTTGATATCGGTACCGTTCGTATCGGCGTCGCTCTCAGCGATCCCCTGGGGATGTTTGCCCAGGGGGTTGCTGTGTGGTCCGCCAAAAAAAAATGGAAGATCGAGCTGGACCTTCTGATGGAGCAGTATGGAGTATCTCTGCTCCTGATAGGCCTTCCTCTGCGCACGGATGGCTCCCGGGGGCCCGAGGCGAGACGGATTCTCGATATGGTGGAAGCCCTTCGGGAGCGCTATCCTTCGGTGGAGGTCCGTACCTGGGACGAACGATTCAGTACCGTCACGGCGCATCAGAATCTCAAAGAGTTGGGACTTTCGGAGGAAAAGCGCCGGGGCGTGGTGGACAAGACCGCCGCTGCGGTTATTCTGCAAAGCTACCTGGACGCCCGGGGTTTTTAAAATTCCTTCGGAGGGGCATGAAATGTGCGAAGATGCTCCCCGAAAGAACGGGGGCGAGTGCTTTCGCCTGGGAAAGGAGGATACGGTGAGGGTTATTCCCGAGGATGTCAAAATGACTCCCATGCTGGAGCAATACTGTTATTGGAAGGAACGCTATCCCGAGTGTCTTCTCTTTTTCCGCATGGGAGATTTCTTCGAGATGTTCTTCGACGATGCGGAAACGGCTTCCCGGATACTTGACATTACCCTCACCGCCCGGGATCCGGAGAAGAAAATTCCCATGGCGGGAGTTCCCTTCCATGCGGCGGAAAACTATCTGAGTCGTCTGGTGGAGGCGGGATATCGGGTGGCCATCTGCGATCAGGTGGAAGAGCCCGAGGGGAAAAAACTGGTGGATCGTCAGGTTATCCGGGTGGTGACTCCCGGAACCTATGCCTCTTCGGACGGTCGTTCGGATGGGCGCCTGGGAGCCCTTGCTCCCCGGGGGAATCTCATGGCCTTCGCCCTTCTCGTTCCCTGTACGGGAGATTTCGAGGCGGGAGTGCTTCCGCATCGGGAAGCCCTGGGGTTGCTTCGCTCCTTCGAGCCCGGAGATGTCCTCTGTCCCGCTTCGGAAGAGGAGGCTCTGGGGGCTTCGCTGGAGCCCCATCTTGCAAAAAGACTGGTTCCTCGGGATAAAGGAGAGTTCGACCCTCGCCGGGGAGAGACCTATCTGGCCAAGTCTTTCGGTGTGGCCTCCCTGGAGGGATTCGGGTTTTCCCGGGGAGATCTCTCCCTGGGATGTGCCGCCGGGGCTTTGCGCTATCTCGAAGAAACCCAGTTCTCTCTTCCCCCTCACATCCGCGGCATTCGCCCCTATCAACCCAAAACCTTCCTCTATCTCGACGGAACCACCCGGAAGAACCTGGAGCTTTTCCACGGAGAGGGAGAAACTCTCTTTTCCGTGCTCAACCGATGTAAAAACCCCATGGGAAGGCGCACTCTCCGGGAGTGGATTCTCCGCCCCCTTCGGGATGACGAACGGATTCTGGAGCGTCAGGACCGGGTGGCCTTCGTGGTGGATAATCCCGCCTTTTCCCAGAAGGCGGGGGCTCTTTTCGCGGAGTGCCAGGATGTGGAGCGGGCTCTGGGGCGTCTCTCTCTGGGGGTGGGAACTCCTCGGGATCTCGGAGCCCTGCGGCATACCCTGGGCATTCTTCCCTCCCTGATAAAGCTCGGAGAAAACACGCCTTTCGAAGGCTTTTTTCCCGGTTCTCCGGAGCTTCTGGAATTGGGAGAACTTCTTTCCCGAGGACTCGAGGGGGATCTCCCCGCCTCCTGGAAGACCGGAGAAGTTATCCGAACGGGTTTCGACGAGGAGCTGGACCGCTGCCGGAGGGCCCAGCACAAGGGCGAGGCCTGGCTCCAGGAATATCTGGCCCGGGAACGGGAGCGTACGGGAATACGTACTCTCAAAATCGGTTCCAACAAGGTCTTCGGATACTATCTCGAAATGAGCCGCTCCGGGAGCGTTTCGGTGCCTCCGGAATATGTGCGCAGGCAGACCCTGGTCTCTGCGGAGCGCTATATCACCGAAGAGCTTAAGGAATTCGAGGAAACCCTTTTGCTTTCGGAGAGTCAGGGGGAGCAGCGAGAGCGCACGCTTTACCGGGAACTCTGCTGCCGTACCATGGAGCGGGCGGAGGATCTCCAGAGAATGGCCCGGGGTATAGCCGAGGCGGATGTGCTTCGTTCTCTGGGAGAGGTGGCCTGGGAAAGAAAATACGTCCGTCCTCTCCTCTCTTCCGAAGAGATTCTGGAGGTGATTCAGGGACGGCATCCCGTGGTGGAGGTTTCTCTCGAACCCCGTCCCTTTGTTCCCAACGATCTGGTGCTCTCCCGGGAAGGGCGGCGCATCGCCATCGTCACGGGGCCCAATATGGCGGGAAAATCCACCTACCTCCGCATGGGGGCGCTGCTCATCCTCATGGCCCACATGGGCAGTTTCGTTCCTGCGGCGTCCGCCCGAATTCCTCTGACGGATCGGATTTTCACCCGCATCGGAGCCCGGGACGAACTGGATCGGGGGAACAGCACCTTCATGGTGGAGATGCTGGAGACCGCCAATATTCTTCACAACCTTACCTCCCGGAGTTTCGTGGTGCTCGACGAGATCGGCCGGGGAACCTCCACCTACGACGGCATGAGCATCGCCTGGGCGATTCTGGAGTATCTTGCCCGGTCGGAACACCCCGCAAGGGTGCTCTTTGCCACCCACTATCACGAGCTGACAAGGCTGGGAGAAGAGTATCCGGAGATCCGGAATCTCAGCATGGCCGCCGAGGAGGTTCAGGGCGGCATCACCTTTCTGCACCGGGTAGTTCCGTATCCCGCAAATCGTTCCTACGGCATTGAAGTGGCCCGGCTGGCGGGAATTCCCGAGGCGGTGCTTCGGCGTTCCCAGGAACTTCTGGAGCGTTTCGAGCGGGATCAGCCTCCCGAGGGCCTTCCCGGAGATCCTCTTTCCAAGAGAGAGGAGCCTGCCCAAAAAAAACTTTTTCCTCACGCCGAGGGACAGGCCATACTGGACGAGCTCGCCCTGCTCAATCCCGATGGCATGACTCCCCTCAAGGCTTTGGAAATGCTCTACATTCTCAAGAAACGGAGCCTCCAGGTTTTAAAGGAGCAAAAAAATGATATATAAACTTCCCGAATCCCTCTCCTCGCGCATCGCCGCAGGGGAGGTGGTGGAGCGTCCCGCATCGGTGGTGAAGGAACTTGTGGAAAACGCCCTCGATGCGGGAGCTTCGAGAATAGACGTACGCCTTCTCCAGGGAGGAAAAATTTCTCTGGTGGTGGAGGACGACGGAGGAGGCATTCCCTTTGAGGAGCTTCCTCTGGCGGTGGAGCGCTATGCCACCAGCAAGCTCGCCACTCTGGAGGATCTTTACGCCATCCGAACCCTGGGATACCGGGGAGAGGCCCTGGCGAGCATCGCCCTGGTATCCCGCATGGAGATCCGGAGCTGCCCTCCCGGAGAAGAGGGGGGAATGATCCGGATGGAGGAAGGAATATGTACCGCCCATGAACGAATGTCCCGTCCCCAGGGCACCTTTATTCAGGTGGAGGATCTCTTTTGCTCCATTCCGGCACGAAAGAAATTTCTCAAATCCGGAGCCGCCGAAACGAGGCGCATATCCCGGCTCCTCCGGGAATATGCCCTCGCCTATCCTCACGTAGCGTTCATGCTCTTCTCCGAAGGAAAGCCTCTCTTTTCATCCTTCGGAGACGGAAACCGCCGGGAACTCCTTGCTCATCTCTGGGGGGATTCCCGAATCGAGGAATGCCGGGAGGAGGTGGAAGGGTATGCGGTGGAGGCGTATCATCTTTCCCAGGAGCATGTCGAAAAGGGACATCTGGTTTCTTTCGTAAACGGCCGGCGCTGTGAGGATGCCCTTTTCTTCTCCGCGGTGAAGGCCGGAAGCCCCCGCCCCGGAGGGGAATGGCTCTTTCTTCTCCGGGTTCCCGAAGAAGAGGTGGACGTAAACGTGCATCCCGCCAAAATCGAAGTCCGTTTCCGCATGCCCCGCCAGGTCTTTCGAGTGCTGCATCGGGCGGCTCAACGGCTGGGGGGGGATGGGGATCCCCTCAAGTCTCTTTCGAAGGGGGAAAGCTTTTCCCGGGATCACCGGAGGGGCGAACCTGAAGCGTTTTCCTTTCCCTGGGAGAAGGCTCCTCTTCGCTCTTTCCCCTCCTCTTCCGGGGAAGAGGGCACGCTTTTCGTTCCGGGAAAGCCTCAGGTTTCTTCCTCCTCGCATTCCTTTTCCTTCGACTCTTCGCCTTTCCATCGGGCGGCCTCCCCCGGAGCATTTTCGAAAAAGACCGAGATTTCCGAAAATGCAGCTCCGGAAGGTCTTTTGGGAGCTTCTTCCGAAGAAGCCCGGGAGATTCCCCGTTATTTGGGGCGCCTCGCCTCGGGATATCTTCTCTTCGATCGACGCGGGGATTTGGTGATTATGGATCCTCATGCGGCCCACGAACGGGTGGAGTACGAGCGACTTACCGCCATGCACGCCCGCCAGAGACTGCCCCAGAAACTCCTGGTTCCTCCGGGGCTTCCCCCAAGCCTGGGAGAACGGGCTTTGGAGCAGGCGGAGCGATTGGAGAAGCTTGGTTTTCTCCTCGAGGAGCATCAGGAAGGCCCTATTCTTTCGGGAATACCCGAATCCTTTGGAGGCCTGGGTTTCTCTCCTCTGGAAGGCTTGAGAATGGCCCTGGAGGTTCTTGAAGATATGGAGGAGGAAGATCCGGAGCATCTCTGGAAGGCCTGGGCCTTCAAGGCCTGTCACAGGGCGGTGAAGCTTACGGATTCTTTGGAAGTTTCCGAGGCTCTGGAGCTCTGGAGAAGGTTGTTTCTCTGCTCTCATCCGGGATCGTGCCCTCATGGAAGGCCCACGCTGCTCTGCTACGTGGCGGATTTTCTGGAGAAAGAATTTCACCGGCGGTGAAAAAAGGTGGACAGCTTGGAGTTTTCTCTGTATAAAATAGCAGGAAGATTTCGGATTGTTGAAGGAACTTGGGTTTATTATGAATAAATATAGTAAGGAAGAGCATATCCCCTTTATCGGAATCATCGGTCCCACGGCGGTGGGTAAAACCGCATGGAGCCTCCGCATGGCGGAGGCTCTGGGGGCGGAGATCGTTTCGGTGGATTCCCGTCAGGTCTATCGGCATCTCGATGTGGGAGCGGACAAGATCGACCGGGACACCCGAAAGCGCATTCCTCACCATCTCCTGGATGTGGCGGAGCCGGACGAACCTTTTTCGGCGGCGGATTTCGGCGTTCTCGCCTCCCGGGCCGTCCGGGAGATCCGGGAACGGGGAAAGGTTCCTCTTCTTGTGGGAGGTACTCCCTTTTATTTTCGGGTTCTTACGGATCCTCTCCTTTCGGAGGATCTTCCCAAATCCTGGGAAATCCGGGAGGAGCTGGAGGCGAGAGCCCTACAAGAAGGAAAGGAAACGCTCCACGAGGAACTTCGCCGGAGAGATCCGGAATATGCCGCAAAAATCCATCCCCGGGATCTTCATCGCACCATCCGAGGTCTCGAGCTTTGGAGGCTCTGCGGCACCATTCCTTCGGAGCTTTTTCGGAAGCGTGCCAAAAAAGGAAGCCCCTTTTTTCCCCTCTACATAGGTTTTTGGAAGGAGAGAGAGACCCTCAGCGCCACCATTGCAGATCGGGTGCGGCAACAGTTCGCTTCGGGGTTCGTGGAGGAGGTTGCGAAACTCCTTGAAATGGGGTATGATCCCGGTTTACCGGCTCTGCAAGGTTTCGGTTATCGGGAGCTCGTGTGCTATCATCAGGGAAGGTGTTCTCTCCAGGAAGCTCTGGAGGGGGATATCCGGGCTACCCGGGCCTTTTCTCGCAGGCAAATGACCTGGTTTCGAAAATTTTCTCCGACTTTATGGTATCATGTTTCCCGGCTTGAGGATTCGAGAGCTTTTTCGGAGTTAATATCCCGATGTGAACTTTTCCTTGAAGGTGAAAGCCCATGAACTACGTCATGGCGGATCCCACGGGACTCTGTTTCGGAGTGCGCCGGGCCATCGATCAGCTTGAAGAAGCCCTGAAAGTTCACGGCAGGGTCTACGCCTTGGGGAGTCCCATTCACAATCCCCAGGAGGTGGGGCGTCTCGAAAAGCTTGGCCTTCGGGTGGTGCAGGATCCCCAGGAGGTTCCCGAAGGAGGCGTGGTTTTTATCCGTGCCCACGGAGTTCCTCCGGAGGATCTCGGACTTCTTCGGCATCGGCACGCTCTTCTCGTGGATGGAACCTGTCCTTTCGTGCGGAAGGCTCAGGAGCAGGCAAAACGCCTTTCCCAGGAGGGATATTTCGTCATCATCGTGGGAGACACGGATCATCCCGAAGTCAAGGGAATCCGGGGACACGTGGAGGGGGATGTGGCGGTGGTGAACCCCGCGCTTCCGGTGGAACTGGATTTTATCTCCCTTCCCCGGGCCGGAGTGGTTTGCCAGACCACCCTTCGAGAGGAGTCCCTTATAAAGATCGTTTCGGCGCTTCTTCCCCGCATTGAGGAATTGCGTATATGCAATACCATTTGCCGGGCTACCATGCTTAGGCAGGATTCGGTGAAAAAACTGTCGAAGGAAGTAGATGGCATCATCGTCATGGGGGGCAAGAACAGCGCTAATACGCATAAGCTGGTACAGATCGTTCAAAACAGCGGAACCCCCGTGCAGTGGATAGAGCAGGCGGAAGATCTCGACTGGAGGTGGGTGAACGATAAGAATACTCTTGGAATCGCCGCCGGAGCAAGTACGCCGGATTGGCTGATCCATGAATTGCATCACAAATTGGAATCAAGTCGGTTGTCAAAGGGGATGGATGGTTAATGATGGAAGTACACGGAGAAAAGAACGCAATGGAAGAAGTTCAGAACACGCAGCAGGAGTCCATGGAGAACCGGAGTGTTACCGAAGAGGAGGATTACGACGCCGATTCGGACCAGATGGAGAGCATGGAAACCATGGATATGGAACGCATGATGGAGGAGTACGAAGCCCAGGAGGTCCATCGCGGGAAAAAGCTCGAAGGCATCATCGTAGCTGCCAACGACGACGGTTGGCTCGTGGATGTGGGCTACAAATGTGAAGGTTTTCTGCCCAAGCGTGAGTGGACGCACAGGGTTCTCGTGGAGGATGTGGAAGAGCCTTCCGTGGGTGACACCATCAAGGTTCAGGTAGTTAACGTCACGCAGAACGAGGACTCTCAGCTCACCGTAAGCCGCTGGCGCTCCGCTTTCGACGAGCGGTGGAACGCAGTGGAGGAGGCTCTTGCGGAGGATGCTCCCATCACCGTCAAGGGACTTCGCAAGGTCAAGGGCGGATTGATCATAAATTGCTGCGGTATCGAAGGTTTCGTCCCCGTGTCCCACCTCGCGGAAGAGGGACGGGGAGTGAACCCCGGCAAGTTTGTGGATGAAACCCTGGAAGTGAAACTTCTCGACAAGGACCGCCGGAAGCGGCGCCTGGTCTTCTCCCGCAGAAGCGTTTTGGAGGAGGAGATGCAGGAGCAGCGGGGATCCTTCTACGAAGACGTGGCGGAGGGTGCGATCCTCTCGGGTGTGGTGACGAGCCTTACCTCTTTTGGGGTGTTCGTGAGCCTCGGCCCGGTGGAAGGGCTCGTACACCTTTCGGAGCTCTCCTGGAAGCGGAACGCCAAACCCAAAGAACTGGTCAAGAAGGGCGACGAGGTAAAGGTGAAGGTTATCGGCCTGGACAAGGAAGAGAACCGGATTTCCCTCAGCATCAAGCAGACCATGGAAGACCCCTGGGAGAGCGTGGCGGATCGCTGGAAGAGCGGCGACAAGGCGGAGGGAGCCGTCACCAATTTGACGGACTTCGGCGCCTTCGTGGAGATCGAACCCGGCGTGGAAGGACTTGTGCATATCGGAGATCTTTCCTGGACTCGTATCAAGCATCCCAAGGAAGTGCTCCGGAAGGGCGACGTGGTGGAAGTCCAGGTGCTCGACGTGGATGGAGAGCGCCGGCGCATCAGCCTTGGTTACAAACAGCTTCACGATCCCTGGAATGGCGTGGAAGAGCGTTACCAGGCAGGACAGGACGTGGAGGTCAAGGCGGTGCGGCTCGCGGAGTTCGGTGTTTTTGTGGAGCTTGAAAAGGGCGTGGAAGGGCTTATCCACATTTCCCAGCTCAGCCGGGAACGGGTGGAGAAACCCGAAGACGTTATCGCCGAGGGAGCCGAGGTTACCGCCCGGATTCTCGAGGTGAACCCCAAGGAGCGCCGCATTCGTCTCAGCTTGAGCGCCCTTCAGGAGCCTCTGGAAGAGCCCGCCCGGGATGAGGATGGTGGAGGCCGCCACGAGCGTTCCTCCGCCCCTCGGGACAGAGGAGAAAATCGGCGTCCCCGGGGAGGCGGCCGCGGTGGCCGTAAAGAATCGGCTCCCGTATTTCCCCAGGAAGAGACGGCGGTTACCCTGGGCGACGTGTGGGGAGACGTGTTCAATAAGAAGATGGAAGACCAGGAGTAATTCCCCGTCTATAGAGAAAGGCCGCCGTGCGTTTTGTGCGGCGGCTTTTTCATGATTTCTGCGAGGTGATACATCATGGCGATACGGGAGATTCGGGTGTTTCCGGATCCCGTCTTGCGGGAAAAAACGCGGCCCATCGAGGATTTCGGAGATTCTCTCCGGGAAATTCTCCAGGACATGTGGGATTCCATGCTGGCTCACGATGGAGTGGGGCTTGCGGGGCCTCAGGTGGGCATTTCTCTGGAAATCGCGGTTATTCAGATAAAAGAAAACCGCTACGTGCTTATCAATCCGGAGATCCTCGAAGAGCGGGGTGAACAGGTGGATGAAGAAGGATGTCTGAGCTTTCCCGGAATCTTCGAGAAGGTTCGCCGTCCCGAATGGGTCCGAATCAGGGCTCTGAACGAACACGGAGAACCCTATGAAATCGAGGGGAACGGCCTTCTCGCTCGGGCCATCACTCATGAAATCGATCATCTCCGGGGCGTTCTCCTGCTGGATCATCTCTCGCCTCTCAAGCGAGGAATGATCAAAAGAAGGCTCAAGAAACGGGAGGGCGAGGCGAAGGACTGACCTTTCTGAAGGTTCTCGATTTTTTCTATCCGCCGCCGCATTCCTTTTCCCTGTGAATTATGTCAAGATGGAGGTGTCCCTCCCATGCAGTATGGCGATCTTTCTCTCTGGTACGCCGGAACGGGCCCCTTTGCGGCTTTGTGCCTGGAAGCCCTGGGAGATCTGTCCGTCTCTTTTTCAAAAGTCATTACCCTTCCGCCTCGCCCCATGGGGCGAAAACTTCTCCTCCAAAGTACTCCGGTGGATGAGGAAGCCCGCAGATTGGGCCTTCCCGTGCACCATACGGAAAATATCAACAAGGACGAACTGCTCTTGCGGGAGCTTTCTGAAACTCCTCCCCAGGCCATGGTAGTCATCGATTTCGGACAGTTCATCCGGGAGCCCTATCTTTCCACGCCTCTCTGGGGATGCTGTAACGTGCATCCCTCCCTCTTGCCTCGCTATCGAGGGGCCGCTCCGATTCAACGAGCTCTTATGGACGGAGTGCCCTCCACGGGAGTGACGGTCTTTCGGCTGACGGAAGCCATGGATGCGGGGCCCGTGCTCCATCAGGAACCCTTTTCGGTTTCCGGAGATGCCACGGCGGGAGATCTTTTCCAGGCCCTGGCAAAAAGGGGTGGCAAAAACCTTCAGAATGTTTTACAATTGCTAAGGAGTAAGCAATGTCCTTCCTGGGCGCAAAGGGATGAAGATGCTACTTACGCTCCTAAAATCACCAAAGAGGAGCTTCGGATTGACTGGAACTCTTCCGCCTGGTCCTTGCACAACAAGGTTCGGGCTCTGAATCCGGTCCCTTCCGCCTACACGGAGTTTCAGGGAAAGCGTCTGAAAATCTGGAAGACCCAGCCGAGTTCCGAAAAAGGAGAGCCCGGGAGAGTGATAGCCCTTTCCGATGGGTGCCCTGTGGTGGGGTGTGCCTCGGGTTCTCTGCGGCTTCTGGAGGTGCAGTACCAGGGAAAAGGACGTCAGGATGCGGCTTCCTGGGCTCGGGGAGCGCGCATAAAGGAGGATGTATTGTTTGGAAAGTGACCTTGATCTGGATGGCATTATGGAGAGGTGTTTTCCGGATCTCCTTGCCCGGCGCATCATCGGCGTGGTAGGTGCCCTGGGATCGGGAAAGTCCGAATGCCTTATCAATCTTGCTCGAACCTTCATGTTTGCCGGGGAGAAGGCAACCCTGGCGGATATCGACATTATCAACCCCTATTTCTCGGTTCGTGAAATTACGGAGATTCTTGAGGACGAAGGATTTTCCGTAATCCATCCTCCCAAGTCCACCCGCTGGGGAGACATCCCCGCCCTTTCCCCCTCCGTAGGGAGGGCCATAGCGGGAGATGGGCGGCTTTTCCTCGATGTAGGAGGAAACGAACGGGGAGCCATGGCGCTTACCCAGTTCGCTCCGGAGATTCGTGCAGCAGGATATGCTCTTCTACTGGTGGTCAACGCTTCCCGCCCTCTGGCATCTTCGGTGGATGCCCTCTGTACCCTTTCAGATCGGCTGGCTCAGGTGGCCCAGCTTTCGATTACCGCCCTTATAAGTAACACTCATTTCATGAAAGAAACCCGAAGAGAGGATGTGCTTCAAGGAATTTCTCTTTGCCGAGAAGCCTCGAAGCGCTTGCATATACCGTTGCTCTGTGCGGCGGTGGAGAGAGATTTGTGGCGCCAATCTTTTGATTGTGCAGAAGAGCTGGAGGGGGTTCCTCTCTGGCCTTTGCGTCGTACAATTCTTTTACCTTGGGAAAGAGGTGTGGTGAATGGCTAAAGGTCGTATCGCAGTACTCGAAGACAGGTGCAAAAGCTGCGGGCTTTGTGTGGCTGCCTGTCCGGTAAAGGTGCTCCGCATATCAGACCGAATCAACAATCGTGGATTTCGACCGGTGGAGCAATTCAAGGAAGGGTGCATTGCCTGTGCCATGTGCGCAAAGACCTGTCCTGACGTGGCCATCGAAGTCTACCGTAACGACGATTAAGGAGGTGAAATCATCGTGGCAGAACGTATGTTAATGAAAGGTAACGAGGCATTGGCGGAGGCCGCCGTTCGTGCGGGGTGCAAGTACTTCTTCGGTTATCCCATTACCCCCCAGAACGAAATCCCCGAATACATGTCTCGCCGCCTTCCCGAAATAGGCGGGGTCTATCTTCAGGCGGAGAGCGAAGTGGCTTCCATCAATATGGTTTTCGGGGGTGCCGGTACGGGGAAGCGAGTGATGACATCCTCCTCGAGCCCCGGAATTTCACTGATGTCCGAAGGGATCAGCTATGTCGCGGGAGCTGAACTTCCCTGTGTCATCATGAATATCGTCCGGGGCGGTCCCGGGCTGGGGGGCATTCTCCCCGCCCAGTCCGACTATTTTCAGGCTACCCGGGGAGGCGGCCACGGGGATTACCGCCTTCTCGTACTCGCTCCGAGCACCCTTCAGGAAGGCGTGGATCTTACCATGCTCGCCTTCGACCTGGCGGACAAATATCATAATCCCGTCATGATTCTCGGAGACGGTTTTATGGGACAGATGATGGAGGCGGTGGAGTTCAAGGAGCCTCCCTCCACGCAATCCTCGGATGCGGAGGAGTGGGCCGTGGGATTCATGGGCAAACGGGGAAAGCGGGCCCTGGTGAAGAGCCTCTATCTCGATCCTGAAGAGCTGGAACAGCATAACCAGAAGCTCCAGAGAAAATACCATGCCATGACCCAGAACGAAGTGCGGTACGAGAGCTATCAGATGGAGGGTGCGGAAATCGTGCTGGCCGCCTATGGAACCACCGCCCGTATCGCCCGTTCCGCCATCATGAACCTCCGCAAGGAGGGAGTTCCCGTAGGAATGATTCGCCCCATCACCCTCTTCCCCTTCCCCTACGCTCCCTTCGAGACGTTGCCGAAGAGCACCAAGAACATTCTCGTGGTGGAGATGAGCATGGGGCAGATGATTGACGATGTCAAAATAGGGGTTGGCAAGGATATCCCCATTTCCTTCTACGGACGAAGCGGCGGCATCGCTCCCTCGGTGAAGGAAATCGAGGATCAGATCCGGAAGATTGCAGGATAGGGGGAAACAGACATGAGCGAGGTCAAAATTTTTGAACGCCCCAAATCCATGTACGACGTCATAACCCACTACTGTCCGGGATGTACCCACGGAGTGGCCCATCGTATCGTGGCGGAGGTGATCGACGAACTCGGCATCCAGGAACGTACCTTCGGAGTGGCTCCCGTGGGATGCTCGGTGTTCCTGTATAACTACATCAACACGGATATGTACGAAGCCGCCCACGGGCGGGCTCCTGCGGTGGCCTCGGCGACCAAGAGGGTGCGTCCCGAAATGATCGGCTTTACCTACCAGGGAGACGGAGATCTTGCCTCCATCGGTATGGCGGAGATCGTGCATGCCGCCAACCGGGGCGAACACATTACGGTGATCTTCATCAACAATGCCATTTACGGCATGACGGGGGGACAGATGGCTCCCACCACACTTCTGGAGCAGAAGGCCACCACCTGCCCCTTCGGCAGGGATCCCGGCGTGAACGGCTATCCCATGAGGGTGGTGGAGATGCTCGCAACCCTGGCGGCACCGGGATATATCGCCCGGGCCTGTGTGGCGAAGCCTAAATATGTGGCCAAGGCCAAGGAAGCGGTGCGCAAGGCTTTCCAGACCCAGATCGACGGCAAGGGCTTCTCCATGGTGGAGCTTCTTTCCACCTGCCCCACCAACTGGGGTATGCGTCCCGTGGATGCGGCGGACTGGGTGGAGGAGAAGATGATCCCCTACTATCCTCTTGGAGAATTAAAGGTTCCCCATGAGGAGGTGAAGAACTAATGGCATCCTTTTTCCGCAGTTTGATCGCCGCCGGTTTCGGCGGCCAGGGAGTGCTCACTCTGGGACAGCTCGTGGCGTATACCGCCATGGGAGAGGGCCGGAACGTTACCTGGATTCCTTCCTACGGCCCTGAAATGCGGGGGGGCACCGCCAATTGCAGTGTGGTGCTCAGCGACGAGGAGATTGGTTCTCCCGTGGTAACCGAGGCGGACGTGGTCGTTATCATGAACCAGCCTTCCCTGGAGAAGTTCGAAAAGGCTCTCAAGCCCGGAGGGGTTCTGATCTACAACGAGGATCTCGTGCGTTATGAAAATCCCCGGAAGGACGTAAAGGTTCTTCCCGTGCCTGCCAACAGCAAGGCCCAGGAGCTGGGGAACGATCGGGTGGCCAACGTGATTATTCTGGGAGCCCTGGCGGAGGCTACGGATCTCGTGGATTCCGGGGTCTGCCTGGATACGCTCAAGGAAAAACTTGGCAAGAAAAAGGCCCACCTTCTGGATCTCAACGTCAAGGCCTTCGGGCTCGGGCGTGAGCTTGCCGAAAAGTAGGGAGCTGTTTTCTTATTTTTGCCTTTGAGCGACAACTTTCTACGGAAACCATCTACTCCGGAAAGATACTGAATCTTCGGCGGGATACGGTACTGCTTCCCTCGGGAAAGAAGTCTCTCCGGGAAGTGGTGGAACACCGTCCGGCGGTTTGCATTCTTGCGGAAAACGAAAAGGGGGAAATCCTCTTCGTGCGGCAGCACCGGTATCCCGTGGGACAGGCGGTGCTGGAGCTTCCCGCGGGAGTGGTGGAGCCCGGAGAGGATCCCCTGGAGACGGCCCATCGGGAACTTCGGGAGGAAGTGGGCATGGATGCCCGGGAGATGACGGAAATAAATCGGTTTTACACCTCCCCCGGATTCTGTGATGAGGAGATCGTTCTTTTCTTTGCCCGGGATCTTTTCTCCGCCCCCCTGGAGGGGGACGAGGACGAAACCATCCGGGTGGAGTTCTGGAATCGGGAGAGCCTGGTAAAGGGGCTCCGAGGCCGGGAAATCCGGGATGGAAAAACCCTCATGGCCCTTTATTGGTATCTTCTCGAAAAAGAATCGATCCTTTCCTGAGAAAGTCCGGAGAAAGATGTTTTGCCTTTCTTCGATAGAACGTAGGAAAGTTGAAAAACCGGCGAGCCTTCAGGTTTGCCGGTTTTTCCTGTATGCTTCTCCGGAGGCGGATATGCTCTGCTCCGGCTAGCTTGTCTCTCATGCAATCTTGGGAGGAATGCGGGCAGGAGCTGTTCGATTTTTTCGGGAAAACCTCGTGAAT
The DNA here is from genome assembly GCA_964545875.1 of uncultured Synergistaceae bacterium. Classification (GTDB taxonomy): domain Bacteria; phylum Synergistota; class Synergistia; order Synergistales; family Aminiphilaceae; genus DAIPKP01. The sequence goes on along the minus strand of CAZJHH010000005.1, from coordinate 149,726 downwards.
CGGGCTATGGGGTTCGAAAAAAAGAGGGGGACTGGACATGAAAGAAACCTCGTCGAATCCGGTGATAGCCAATTTTTTGGATCATCTTCTTCTGGAGCGGGGAATGAGCCTCCACACTCTGGATGCCTACGCAAGAGATCTGGAAAACTGGGAAGCCTACTGTAACCGTCGGGAAATACCCCTCTATCCGGTGACTCCGGAGTACGCCCAGGCTTTTTCCCAGGAGATGCATCGCCAGGGGCGGGCAAAGAGTACCATTCAGCGGCGGTTGGCGGCACTGCGCTCCTGGAGCCGTTTTCTTGTGGATGAGGGGGTTATCGAAAGCGGATCCTGGAAGCCCGATCTCCCCAAGAAGGGACGGCGGCTTCCGCGAATTCTTACGGAATCCGAGGTTGCCCGGCTTCTGGATGCTTGCCGGGAGGGGGATAGATACCTGGCCCTCCGGGACCGGGGAATTCTGGAGCTTTGTTACGGCTGCGGCCTCCGGGCTTCCGAAGCCGTTTCGGTGCGGCTGGAGGATCTCAACCAGGGAAATAAGCTTCTCCGGGTTCGGGGAAAGGGTGACCGGGAGCGCATGGTTCCCTTTTTGGGAGGGGTGGTCACCGCAGTGTTGGAGTACATCGAAAAGGCCCGGGAGAGCGTGCATCCCCGGGGAGTTCCGGAGGTCTTCCTTTCGCGTCATGGCAATCCTTTGGGGCGGGGGGATCTCTGGCGCATTATTCGCAAGAGGGGGAGGCTTGCGGGGATTCCCGAAAAGCGTCTCTATCCCCATATTCTGCGACACTCCTTTGCCACCCACCTGCTTCGGCGGGGAGTGGATCTCCGCACCCTTCAGGAGATTGTGGGACACGCCTCCATCAATACCACCGAGCAGTATACGCATCTTGATGTGGAGCTTCGGAACGTTTATGATCAATGCCATCCGAGAGGAGCCGGAGATGTGGATGCATGAAGGCTCCGGTTTGTTGCCCTCGGGCCGTGTCTGTGAATACGAATGTTCAGAAAGGAGCATGTTTCTATGACCTATCGTGAAAAAGTGGAGGAAGCGGCCCGCTTTATCCGGAAGAATTTTTCCGAAATCCCCGAGGCGGTGATGGTCCTTGGTTCCGGTCTCGGAGGAGTGGCGGAAGCCGTGGAGAATTCGGTGGTTTTTCCCTACCACGAGATCCCCCATTGGCCCCTTTCCACGGCTCCGGGGCATTCCGGACGCCTGGTCTGCGGATATCTGGAAGGGCGCCGGGTAATCGTCATGCAGGGAAGGGCTCATTACTACGAGGGATATGCCATGGAAGAGGTCACCTTCCCCGTGCGGGTTTTCGGCGTTTTGGGAGCTCAGAATCTGGTGCTTACCAACGCTTCCGGAGGAATCAACCTGGGATTTCTGCCGGGAGATCTGGTGGCGCTTTACGACCACATCAATCTTCTGGGGAAGAATCCTCTCATGGGGCCCAACGAAGAGAGCTGGGGCCCCCGTTTTTCGGATGCGGGAAATATCTACCGCAAAGAGCTTCTCGAAATTCTTGAAGCGGCTTCCCTGGAAACCGGGGTGCCCCTCAAGCGGGGGGTGTACATAGCTTTTTCCGGGCCCTCCTTCGAAACTCCCGCGGAAATTCGCATGGCTCGGGTTTTGGGAGCGGACGTGGTGGGTATGTCCACGGTGCCCGAAGCTCTCGTGGCGTCGCACATGAACATCCCCACCTGCGCCATTTCCTGTGTGGCCAACTACGCCGCAGGCATTACCTCGAATCCCCTGACTCACGAGGAAGTGCTGGAAGAAGTGGGTAAAGCCGCAGCATCTCTGGAAAAACTTCTCCGGGCCTTTTTGCGAAAGCTCTGAGCCATACCCTTTCGACTTTTTTGGCGAGGGCAGAGCTTCGGAGGAGGAAAATTCCCGAAAAGTCTCTAGATTTTAAGAAATTCCACCAGCTCTTCGTCGAAATCGAGCCACCAATAGCGTCGCCTGTAAACCTTCTTTTCCGTGAGAAGCTTGAGAAGCAATGCTCCCTGAAGAGATCCGATGGACGCTACCGTGCAGGGAGGATTTCCCTTTTCGATCTCCGCTCCCCGGTCGGGAGCCTCCTCTTGGGGGGAGCCGAAAAAATCCAGCAACGAAGGATCTCCGGGAAAGAGAATGCCGCACTGCCCCCACAGTCCCCCTACGGCACCGTGAATGACCGGCACCCCCTCTCTGCGGGCATGCTCGAAAAGGATGCGCCGGCTGGAGTTGTTATCCAGGGCATCGACCACCGCATCCATTCCGGAGAGACGGGCCGGGGCGTTCTCTTCGGAAAGCCTGCCGAAAAAGGGAACGGCTTCGCAGGCGGGGTTTACCAGCGCCACCCTCTTGGCAGCCTCTTCGGCCTTGGATCTGCCGAGATTGGCGGGGGTGGCATAGAGCTGACGATTTAAATTGCTTTCCTCGAAAACGTCTCCGTCCATAAGATGGAGTTCTCCCACTCCCGCCCGGGCGCAGATTTCGATAACCCAGGTTCCCAGCCCTCCGCATCCCACCACGAGAACCCGGGATTCGAGAAGCTTGATCTGCCCCGGAATGCCGAAGATCCCCATGTTCCGGGCATAGCGGAGGGGGACGCAGGACATTGCCAGGGCTTTTCGATGGACTTCCCGGAGAGATAGGCCGGAACGGCCTGCCATATCCCGAGCCTGGTTTTCCGAAAGAGAGAGCCCCGAGCGGACCAGGTGTTCCCCCAGAAGTTCCGTAAGAACGGAGTGTTGCATGATGGCACATCCTTTCCGGCGGGATGAGAGAAAAACGCCCCGTGAGGCGCGAAGGTGATGATCCATGGTGAACCATGATACCAGAAAGGAAGGATCGGTAAATTCTTCGGAGCCCCTTCCGGATTCCTATCGTGTGGAGGAGTATCTTGCGGCGTATCTTCCCTTTGCCCGGCGAAGGGCCAGAATTTTGGGGCGAGGAGACGAGCATCTGGAGGACGACCTGATTCAGGAAGGACTTATCGGACTCTATCGGGGGCTTGCTTTCTACGATCCCCGTCGGGGAAATCTCGAAGGTTTCGCCAAAACCTGCATGATGAACGCCATGCTCTCCTTTCTGCGCAAACGGGAACGCCCTCGGAAGCTTGAGGAAAAGCTCCGGGCTCTCAGATTTTCTCAGGAAACTTCTTCGATGGAGGAGCGTCTGGAAGATCGGGAATTTCTCGATGTACTTATAGAAATCCTCTCTCCCTTGGAAACGGCGGTACTCGATGCGGTATTCGCTACGGGAACGCCCAAGCTTGCAGCGGAACTTCTCGATTGGCCCATCAAAAAGGTGGAAAACGCCCTGCATCGCATGCGAAAAAAAGCCGGGGGAATTAAAAAGGATCTGGACAGAGAAGGGAGAACCCCGTAGAATAGCTTCTGACCGGGAGGAGGCGCTTCGTAGCTGGTGCTGCGCCCAGGCTTCAAACCTGGTGGGGGTCGGTTCAGCCGGCCTCGGTGGGTTCGATTCCCACACGCCTCCGCCATAGCCTCTAAAGCATTGTAAATACTGACTTTAAAGGCCGTGCTCATTGGGCAATAGCAATTTCTAGGACATTGGTACATTCGTTGGTACATCCATGTCCGGGAGGTGAAGCCCATGAGTAGCGGCCTTTGTTGTACCCTCACGTCATATACAACCCGCAGAAATAACATTTTACATTTCAGGATGGCGGTGCCTAAAGACATCCGGGGAGTTCTCGCAAAAGCGAGAACAACGGGAAAAGAGCCCCTGACTTGCCGGAGGCTCTTTTCCCGTTGTTCCGTGTACCTTATTATTCGTTACCCCTATCTCCGAAGAAGCAGCAATAAGGGCAGCATGAAAAGCGATATGCCAGGAATCACACCAAAGGAACATCCGCCTCCGCCCTTGTTTCCCGAAGCGGAGGGGGTAGGCGTTTCCGAAGTTTCAGGAGTGACCACCACGATGCCTCCTATTTCTGCGGTTACATACCCTTCCTCGAGGTTTGCATCCGCGTTCCCTCCGTCGGTGATTTCCACCTTCCAGGTTTCCGAGTTGCCCCTTTTGCGCAGCAGGACCGCACCGTCTTCGGGGCCATCCGCAAGGATGGTGAATCCCGTGGGGTTGCCGCTTTCATCGTAGGTACGTCCCAAAAGGTAGATGCGGTAGGTATAGCCTTCGGGGAGGCCTGTTACCACGGTTATTTCGAGTACCAGGGTGAGCGCCGTGGCTCCATCGTCGAGTTTGGCCGCCAGGGAGAAGAGGGAGAGTATTTCACTGTTGTACCCTCCCGCAAGAAGATCCCGAAAATCCTCTTGGGATATCCAATTTCCCAGGAGCAAGGCATTCAGAAGCTCTTCCGTGAGAGTTATTTCGATGGGCCCCTTGATAATTTTTCCTCCCCCCACCAGGGTGAGGGTGAGCGTTATTTCCGGCAGAGGGATGTCTGGATCGGGAGTCGGGAAGGGGATCGTGGTGGGGGTGGAGGTGGGTGTAACTGTGGGGTCCGCCGTCGGGGTAGGTGTGGCGGTGGGATCCGGGCTAGATGTAGGTTCTGGGACGGAGGTAGGTTCCGGAGCCGAGGTGGGTTTTACCGCAAAGGAGGCCGCAATGGTGTGGTCCTCCGTTACGTTCGTGAAGGTGTAGGTGGTTTTGGCTCCGATGGAGGAGCCATCCACCTTTACATCTTTTATGGAATATCCGGAATGAGGCGTGACGGCGAAGGTTTGATCGTTGCCGGAAAGTACCGTAACGTTTCCTGAGGGGGCTATGGTTCCTCCGGTATCGGCGGAGGCCGCGATGCCGCACTGTCTCGCGAAGACTGCAAGCACCCACCGGTTTTCATCCATGGTGACCGTGGCGGTATTTTCCGTTCCCGAGGTGTCTCCGCTCCACTCGGTGAAGGTCCAAGGAAAGTCGGGACTCTCCGTGAGAATGACGGAAGTGCTTCCGTCGGTACGATTCGTCGCGAGGGAAAGCGGGCCTCCCGAAGGGCACCCAGTGCCGTAGCACCACTGGTTTCCCCAGCTTCCGAAGGGCGTTCCCTCGGGATTACAGGTTACCGTTCCGGAGCCTTCCTGGTTTACGGAAAGGATCTTCAGGTCCGGACTGCACTCGTAGGCCCCCATGTCGGGAGAGATTATGTCCCGGGAGACTCCCCGCTGGTCCAGGCTGATGTTTTCCCAAAGGTTCGCGTCCCAGCTTCCGTTATTTCTGGCGGGACTGTTCGCGGGGATGGCGCAGGTTCGGGTGGCGCCTCCGTTGTAGTGGAGGGGTTCGAGAAGAGGATTTCCATTCCCGTTGCCTTCACCTGTATAGACAGAACCTCCCTGCACTATGGAGTAGGTAACGGTGGCGGAGCCATCAATTTCCTCTTGCGTGTCTCCCCAGAAGATGCAGTTGGTCACGGTGGGGTTGCTCTCATTAAAGTTGCACATCCCCCCGCCTTCGTTGTTGGAGGAATTTCCCGAAAATGTGCAGTTCGCCACTTTGGGGCTGCTGTAAAGAGAGTTGTCCATCCCCCCGCCGTGGAAGACGGCGGCATTTCCCGCAAAGGTGCAGTTGGTCACGGTGGGGCTGCTGGCATTAGAGTTGCACATTCCTCCGCCAGCGATGGTGGCGGTATTTCCCGCAAAGGTGCAGTTGATCACGGCAGGGCTGCTGTATGTATAGTTGCACATTCCTCCGCCGTCGTAGGTGGCATTTTCTGAAAAAGTGCAGGCGGTTATCGTGGGGTTGCTATCATTCCAGTTGCATGTCCCTCCGCCCCTGCTGGCGGCGGTATTTCTCGCAAAGGTGCAGTTGGTTATGGTGGGGCTGCTGGTATCTCTGTTGGATATTCCTCCGCCGTCGTTGTCGGCGGCATTTTCCGCAAAGGTGGAGTTTGTTACGGTGGGGCTGCTGGTCTCCCAGTTGTCCATCCCCCCCCCGTCGTGGCTGGCGGAATTCCGCGCAAAGATGCAGTTGGTTACGGTGGGGCTGCCGCTGTCTCTGTTATACATCCCCCCGCCGTAGGCGGCGGCGGCATTTCCCGAGAATGTACAATTTATTATGCTGGGGCTGCCGCCATGGTTGAACATTCCTCCTCCATGACAGAAGCCTTCATACAAGGTTCCTCTGTTTCCTCCGCAGACGGTGAAACCGTCCAGAACGGCGGAAGCAGTCGTACCGCTGCCGGTTACCACGGTGTAGCTGTTGTTTCCGCTGATATTGCCGGCACTGACGACCGCTCCATGTGCGTCGGTAACGTCATCCCACCCCAGGTCTCCCGTGAGCACCGTGACGTTGTTCTCCCAGTCTCGATCATCCCAATTATCTTCGGTTCCTCGAAAGCCTCCGTAGATGGCTACTCCCGTTCTTAGCTGAAAGGTGGCGCCTTTTTCGCCGTCGGTGATGGCTGCGACATCTACGGGAACAATCGGCCGGTAGATTCCCTCCGCCACCCATATTTCGTCACCTGCATCGGCACTCTGAATGGCTGCGGAAAACTCCTCCTCCCCCCAGGCGGTAGCCCAGGAAGTGCCGTCTTTCGTTTCCGTTCCACCGTTTTGCGTGACGTACCAGATGTTCGGATCAACGGCTTCCGCAGGAAAAGAGAGCAGAAGGCATCCACATACACAAAAACATGCTGCCATAAGGGGCAGAGGGGAAAGAACGGACTTCTTTGGCATGAGCTGTCGCATCTCCTTTTTTGAAAACCCCTGTGGGGGATCTTCTTCTCCCCCTCTTTTTGAAATGTCTTCACATCTATGATCGCGAGCTCCTTGAATATGGGAGCTGTTATGGAATAGTTTTCAAGGGAAAAATTCTTGCGTGAGAGAGTGTTTGTTTTTTGAGGAGGAAAAATGTTTGGAAGCGGCAGAATCTGGAATTTTCGAGCGTGAAATTTCTGGTTTTTATTTTTCACACAAATTTTCCATGCAACTCGAAAATCACTCTATCACATCGCACTGATTGTGGGAATATCCCAAAACAGTAGAGCGGCATCCGGACCGAAAAGGAACATTTCTTGAGATATCTGCGCATGTGGGGAGAGTCTCTAGGCGGTTCTTTCTTGTGCTGTTACGGAATATCCTTGAGGAAGAGACAGGTTTTCCCATGCTCCTCCTGCCGTTTAGAAAGAGATCTCTCCTGAATCGTATTTTTTAACCTTTTTCTCTCCTTGAAATTCCCTTGTAAAGAGTGATTTTTCAGGTCACAATGACAAGGTGCGTACAATTTCCGGAACGTTGGTGCTTTCTTCGGTAAGCTGTAAGAGCAAGATTGTACATTTCAGGAGGAGACGAAAGATGCGATCCATACCGTTTCACCAGTTGGAAGGAATTGTAGTGGGACATGAGCAGGATTATCGGGCTTGTACGGGAGTTTCCGTGGTGCTCTGTCCCGAAGGAGCCGTGGGAGGAGTGGATGTTCGGGGAGGCGCTCCGGGCACGAGGGAGACGGATTTGCTGAACCCGGTGAATCTGGTGGAAAAAGTGCACGGGGTTTTTCTCGCCGGGGGAAGCGCCTTTGGTCTCGATGCGGGAGCGGGAGTTATGGCGTACCTCGAAGAAAAGGGGTTTGGTTTCGACGTACAGGTGGCAAAGGTTCCCATCGTATGCGGAGCGGTGCTCTTCGATCTTGCCTTCGGGGATCCCGGAGTGCGGCCGGATAGGGAGATGGGATATAAGGCCTGCTGTAACGCAACCAAGGGGGAAATCCGAGAGGGGAATGTCGGGGCCGGAACCGGAGCCACCCTGGGAAAAGTTTTCGGCATGGATCGGGCCATGAAAAGCGGTCTCGGAGCCTATGCTTTTCAGGTTGGAGAACTTCAGGTGGGAGCTCTCGTGGCGGTGAATCCCCTGGGAAATATTCTGGACCCCCGAAAAGGGAGCTTTCTGGCGGGATGTCTCGATGAGGATATGCGTACCATTCTGGATGCGGAGGAAGCCATGGCGTCCTGCTGGAACAAAAAGGGCAATCCCTTTGCGGGCAATACCACCATCGGGGTGGTGGTGACCAATGCGGCTTTTTCCAAAAGCCAGGTGTGCAAGCTTGCCTCCATGGCTCAAAACGGCTATGCCCGTACCATCCGTCCCGCTCACACCATGTTCGACGGGGATACGGTTTTTGCCCTTTCCACGGGATCCCTCGAGGCGGATCTCAGCGTGGCGGGTTTTCTCGCCGCCCGGGCCATGGAGGAGGCGGTACTTCGGGGAGTGCGTCAGGCGGAATCCTTGGGAGGGCTCAAAAGCTGCAAGGATCTTTCCTAGCCACTTAAAAAAGCCGGGAAAAGAGCCCCAGAAGCAGCATGCCTCCAAGGATGGTAAGGAGCACGTTCCTGCTGTAAAGAGCCACGGCGAAGGCCCCCGCTCCCGCGAGGATCTTCGGAAGGTATATCTCCAGTCCCGAGGGGGTTTTTGCGTATACCAGGGCGGGGGCCACCAGTGCCGCGAGAACTGTGGGAGGAATGAGGTCCAGGTTTTTCATGAGCCATCCGGGCAGGTGTCGGGAGGAGAAACCGCAGAGGAAAATGCTCTTTATGAGGAGGCTTCCCAGGGCCACTCCGAGAATGACGGCATAGTATTTCATGAGGTTGTCTCCTTCTTTCGAGGATTTCTGGAGGCGAAGAATTCGTAAAGAATGCCCCCCCCCATGCCGGTGAGAATGGCTGCAAGAAGTCCTGTCTGAAGAGGAAGCAGAGGAACCATTACCAGGGCTCCCAAGGCGGCGGCTCCCGCAGCGAAACGGCGTTTTCCGTCTTTGAGGTGAGGCATCAAGAGGGAGAGGAAAACCAGCGGAATGGTAAAGTCCAGGGGAAGCCAGGAGGGGATGACGCTTCCGAGAAGATATCCCAGGGCGATGCCTCCCTGCCAGAAGACATAGAGCACCAGAGATGCTCCGAGAAAGAAGGAGGTTATGTGCGGATGTCCGGGGTGCTCCTCCGCTTCGGCCATGGTGAAGGCGTAGGATTGATCGGACATGATATAGGCGTAGAAGATCCTGACGGGAATGGATGTATGCCGCACCAGGGGTTCCATGGAAAGGCCGTACATGGCGTAGCGCAGGTTGATTACCAGGGCGGTAATCACGATAAGCACCCCCGGAGTGGCGGCCGCATAAAGCTGCACCGTGGCGAGCTGGGCGGTTCCTGCCAGAACCGATGCGGCGAAGGAGGCGCTTTGCAGAGGCGAGAGGCCGCTCTCTTTCATGGCGAAGCCGAGAACCAGGGAGAAGGGAAAGACTCCCAGAAGAATGGGGAGTACCGATATTCCCCCTCGTCGGAAAGCCTGCCTCTTTGTCGGCGTCGCCGGAGGTGTATCCGGGGAAGATTGCAGGATTGGCACGAAGAAGTTCGCTCCTTTCAGAAGTTGTCTATCCCCTCATTGTACGACAAAAAGGGCCGGAAGGTTCTTTCGGATGTAGACATACTTCAATGGACTGTTCGGGGTTTTCCTCACGAATGCCATACGTCTCTCTTCTTTTGCAGGAATTCTTTCCTCGGGAAACCATGGGCGGGTGTGTCCGGAGATGTTCCCGGATCTCTTCCTATCCGAGAAGCGGAGTCCCCGTTGTTCCAAGGCTGACGACGTGTGCCCCAAATGTCGGAAAAGGTTGTATTTTCTGGGTATAGAGGCTTTTTCCTCCAAGAGATTTTTCGTATGCGAAAAAAAACTTTTTTGGTTGACACTTTACTGAAGGGTAGTGTACCCTTCTTCAGTTGGTTTAAGCACCAAATGTGCAAAATCTCTTTTTTTGTGCTGAACCTCCGTGCTTCTTTGCCGTAGTATCTTCCGCAGCAAGGCGATTCAGCGACTCCCTCCTCCTTCCGGAAAGAGTTTTTTGAATACCCGAGAGGGTTGTTCGGATTATTTACCCCAGAGCTCTTCCCCTGCCCCGGTGCGGGGGCCTGCTGGAGTGTGGGCCGGAGAAAAAACTTGGGGAAGACGGGAAAATCGAAAAAAACTCTTTGTGAAAGAACTGGTTCTTCCGGTTTTGAAAATCTAGCACTATTATGGGGGAAACGATTTCCGGAGAAGACGAATTTTTTGAAAAGACGTGTTTCCGGCCTTTTCATTTCCCTGTTTGGGAAAGGGGAAGATTTTTCGTGAAGGAGCCCGGAAAAATCATGAGTGCGCTGTCATGAGAGGGAACGGAAAAAAGCTTTTTTCGAGGGGGATGCACATATTTCTCCTTTCGGGAGTGCTTTTTCTTTGCTGCGCTCCGGTGCCGATGCTTGTGCTGGAAGAGCGGCGGCGGGAGGAACGCCCCCTTTTCATGACCCTTCTCGTTCTTTCGGATCCCGTTATAACCCGGTATATCCATTCGGTGGAGAGAACTCCGGTGGAGGACGAATACTATCCATCCCACGGAACCTTGTGGCAGTGGGAGGAACGGGTGCGCTCCCACAATGCGGGACTTCCCTTTTCGAAGCGCCCCGGAGGAACCTTTTTCCAGGATTCCTCGTGGATGTATTTTCGAGGGGGTGGTGCGTGGTTTTCTTCCATCTCCCTTCGGGTGGGTACCGAAGAATTCGGACGAAACCAGTTGGAGCTTCCCGGAAACGGCTCCTGGAACCTTTTTCGTCTTTTTCCGGAAAAACCCTTGACGTTACGAATCGAGGAGGCCCCGCTGCTTATGGCGGTTTTGAGGTCTTCCGTATCGACCTTGATAGAGGAGTGATGCTTTTGAACGTGGCGTAGACGGTTTGAAGTTTCCTTGGGAGTTACAGAACCGGGGAATTTCAGATAGGGATGTTCGAGATTTCGAAAGAAGTGAGATCATAAGCGGGGGGAAATTATGACTGAGGAAATGCAGAAAAACCATGAAGAACCAATAGCGCAGCCCCAGGGAGAGAGTCAGATCGATCTCGACGAACTGCGCCGCCAGTTCGATACGGAGGCCCGGTTCCGTCAGCTTATAGGGTGGAGCGCCAAACTGGTGCTTCTCATTGCGGTAGGACTTTCTCTCTTTCACCTTTATACTGCAGGGTTCGGCCTTCTGAACGCCCTGAAACAGCGGTCGGTGCACCTCGCGCTCGTGCTGGTGCTCGTCTTTTTCCTGTATCCGGGATTCAAAAAATCGTCCATGACCAAAATTCCCTGGTACGATTTCGTGCTTGCGGGCATCGCCTTCTACTGCGTCTTTTACCATGTGATCTATTTCGACCAGCTTATCACGCGTCCCGGTCTCCCCTCCTCTCAGGATCTTGTGGTGGGCGTTATAGGTATAGCCCTCATTCTGGAGGCCACGAGACGGGTTTCCAATCCCGTACTTCCCATCATCGCCATATGTTTTCTGCTCTACTGCTATTTCGGTCGGCATTTCCCCGGGCTCTTTGCTCACCGGGGATATACGGTATCCCGGATCATCAACCATATGTACATGGGCACCGAGGGAATATTCGGAACCCCTCTGGCGGTTTCCTCCACCTTCGTGTTTATGTTCATCCTCTTCGGAACCTTTCTCGAACAGACCGGCATGGGACGGTTCATCATCGACCTTGCCATGGCTCTGGCGGGACATTCCACGGGAGGCCCCGCCAAGGTGGCGGTGCTGAGCTCGGGGCTTATGGGCTCCATCTCGGGTTCTTCCGTGGCCAACGTCTGCACCACCGGAATGTTTACCATTCCTCTTATGAAGAGCGTGGGGTATAAACCGCACTTTGCAGGAGCCGTGGAAGCCGTGGCGTCCACGGGAGGCCAGATCATGCCTCCCGTCATGGGAGCCGCAGCCTTTATCATGGCTACCATGATGGAGGTTCCCTATCTTCAGGTAGCGGCTGCGGCCATCGTTCCCGCTTTGCTCTACTATTTCGCAGTGTTGGTGCAGGTGCACTTCGAGGCCACCCGGCTCGGTCTCAAGGGGCTTCCCCGGGAGCGGCTTCCCTTGATCGTTCCCCTTCTCAGGGACCGGGGACATCTGCTGATCCCTCTTTTCGGGATTATTTACTTCCTCATTGCAGGATTTACGCCTCTCAAGGCGGCCTTTAACGGCATCGTGATTACCATGGCGGTGTCCTATTTCCGCAAGGAGACCCGCCTTACTCCCCAGAAGTTCATCAGCGCTCTCGACGGAGGAGCCCGGGGAGCTCTCGGCGTGGCCTGTGCCTGTGCCACCGTGGGAATCGTGGTGGGTACCGCCACTCTTACGGGGCTGGGGCTTTCCATTGCCAACGCCATCGTGAAAATTGCCGGAGGACTCATGCTTCCTACGCTGCTTCTCACCATGGTGGCTTGCATCCTCCTCGGAGCGGGACTTCCCACCACGGCGAACTTCATCGTCACCAGCACCATGGCGGCCCCGGCACTCTTCAAGCTGGGGGTGCCTCCCATGGCGGCCTACATGTTCGTGCTTTACTTCGGTATCGCGGCGGATCTCAGCCCTCCCGTGGCTTTGGCTGCCTATGCGGGAGCGGGTATTGCCGGGGATGATCCCATGAGAACGGGTATGACTGCGGTGAAGCTGGCCCTGGCGGGCTTCTTGGTGCCTTATATCTACGTATTCAATCCCATGCTGGTGCTGGTAGGAGTCTCTCTCAAGGGAGCCTTCTTCACCATTCTGGCGATCATCGTTTTCGGCCTTGCGATCCTTACGGCGATGAACAAGGAAAAATCTTCCCGATCCCGTACCGTGGGAGCTGTTATTGCGGGAATCGCGGTGCTCTGCGTGGGAGGACTGGTTTTTGCCGAAATGGTACCCTTCCGGTATGCCATGGCTCTGATGACCGCCCTCATGGGGGTGTTCCTCCTTGGCATGAGTACCGTGGGCTTCTACAAGATTTCCATGCCTTTCTGGCTCCGGATCATTGCCATGGGAGGAGCCCTGGGGCTTCTCGTGCCCGGCGTGGTTTCCGACGCTACGGGGCTGGGGGTTCTCATTCTGCTGCACGTGGTGCAGAGTTTCCGGGAGAAGAAAACCCTTTCTCCCCAGGTCTAAGAAGAGCTCAGTAATCTAGAAACCTCTGCGCAGCTCCTGGAATATGCTGTCAGTGTCCGGGAGAAAGGCGCCATGTTGCAGGAATTTTTCAGGGGAGAGAAAAGAGAATTTTCTCTCCCCTGTTCTTTGAAATCTCACATTTTGTACTATACTAGACAGTACTTTTCTGCCGCTCCTTCCTGATGGAGCGGCAGGGCCGTATTGATGAACTGGAGGAGATAGAGCATGGCAAAGGACTACAAAAACACCCTGAATTTGCCGAAAACGGGATTTCCTATGCGAGCGAACCTTGCGAAACGGGAACCCGAATTTCTTGCATTCTGGGAGGAGCGGGAAATCTACGGAAAGTTGACGCAGCGTACCGAGGGAGAGCTTTTTATCCTTCATGACGGCCCTCCCTATGCGAACGGACATATTCATATCGGCACGGCTTTCAATAAAATTCTCAAGGATTTTATTCCCAAGTATAAATGGATGCGGGGATATCGGTCTCCCTACGTTCCGGGATGGGATACCCACGGCCTTCCCATAGAGCTTCGGGTGCTCAAGGAAGAGGGAAAACACAAGGAAGACGTTCCCCCCGAGGAACTCCGGGAGCGTTGTCAGGCCTATGCGGAAAAGTTTATCGACGTTCAGCGGGGAGAGTTCCGCCGTCTCGGAGGTTTGGGAGATTGGGAGAATCCCTACATCACCTTCAAGCCCGAGTATGAGGCGGCTCAGCTGGGAGTTTTCGCGGATATGGTGGATCGGGGACTGGTCTACAAGGGGCATAAGCCCGTCTACTGGTGCATCGATTGCCAGACCGCCCTCGCCACGGCGGAGATCGAATACGAGGATGAGAAATCTCCCTCCATCTTTGTGGCCTATCCTCTCCTGGAGGGGGTGAAGGGTCTGGAAAAGGAGGATTACGAAGATCTTTTCGTGGTGATCTGGACCACCACTCCCTGGACCTTGCCCGCCAGCATGGCGGTGGCTTTGCATCCCGCCTATGAATATGTGATCGTCCAGGTGGAAGACCGCCGAAAGTTCCTGGTGGCCAAGGAGCTCCTGGATTCTTTCTGCAAGGAAACGGGGCTTTCGGTTTCTTCCATACTGAAAACCTTTCCGGGACGCCATGCTGAGCATGCCAAGGCCCGGCATCCCTTTATTTCCGAAAGGATCGTCCCTCTGGTTCTGGCGGATTACGTCATTCTGGATCAGGGTACGGGATGCGTGCACACCGCTCCGGGGCATGGAGTGGAAGACTTCGAAACGGGAATTCGCTATGGCCTGGAGGTGTACAATCCCGTGGATGACAAGGGAGTCTTCAAGCCCGGCACTCCTCTGGTGGCGAACCTTTCCATCCATGACGGCTCCAAGGTGGTTCTGGAGACCCTCGAAAAGAGTGGTGCCCTTCTGCGAAGCCAGAGTATCAGCCATTCCTATCCTCACTGCTGGCGCTGCAAAAAACCCGTGATTTTCCGCTCCACCGAACAGTGGTTCGTCTCGGTGGAGGCCTTCCGGGAAAAGGCTCTGGAGGAGATCGACAACGTACAGTGGATTCCCGGATGGGGTAAGGACCGAATCTCCAACATGGTGCGGGAGCGTTCGGATTGGTGCATCAGCCGGCAGCGCATCTGGGGAATTCCCATCCCCGCCTTCTACTGCCAGGACTGCGGCTCCCTGGTGCTTACGGGGGATCGGGTCCGGAAGGTGCAGGAGCAGGTGCGCAGCCACGGAAGCAACTTCTGGTGGACCGCTTCTCCCGAAGAGCTTCTGGGAGATCTCGCCTTCTGTCCCAAGTGCAGCGGAACCCATCTCGCCAAGGACCGGGATATTATGGACGTGTGGTTCGATTCCGGCATCAGCCACGTGGGGGTGCTGGAGACCCGGAAGGATCTTCGCTGGCCCGCGGACCTCTATTTGGAAGGAAGCGATCAGCATCGGGGATGGTTCCAGACATCCCTTCTCACCTCGGTGGCGGTGAAAGACCGGGCACCTTACAAGGCGGTGCTTACCCATGGATTCATCGTGGACGGAGATGGCCGGAAAATGTCCAAATCCCTGGGGAACGTCATCGCTCCCCAGGAAATTATCGATGCCTACGGAGCGGATATCCTCCGGCTCTGGGTGGCCTCCACGGACTATCGCAATGATGTGCGCATCTCCAAAACCATCATTGCCAATCTGGTGGAGATGTACCGGCGGATCCGCAACACCGCCCGATTCCTTCTGGGGAACCTCGGAGATTTCAATCCTTCGGAACATGGAGTTCCTCTGGATAAGCTCACGGAGCTGGATCGCTGGATTTACATGCGCCTTCAGCAGGTACTGGAGAAGGCCACCCGGGGGTTCGAGGACTACGAGTTCCACGTGCCCACCTTTGTGCTGCATCAGTTTTGCGTTAACGAGGTGAGCTCCATTCTTCTGGATACCGCCAAAGACCGGCTTTATGTGGATGGGGCCGAGGACGTACAGCGTCGGAGTGCCCAAACGGTAATCTGGGAACTGCTTCTGGGGCTTACCAAGATTCTTGCACCCATTCTGAGCTTTACCGCCGAGGAAATCTGGCAGGAGATGCGCACTCTGGATCCGAAACTCGAAGAGAGCGTCTTTCTCTCCCTCTGGCCCGAAGTGAAAACCCACGTGGTGGATCCGGAGCTCCTCAAGAAGTGGGAGGCTCTTCTGGAGCTTCGCCAGGGAGTAAGCCGGGCTCTCGAAAAGGCCCGGAGCGGAGGATCCCTGGGGCACTCCCTGGAGGCGGCGGTATACGTGAAGCCCTCGGGAGAGTATGCGGAACTCCTCGAACATTACGGTGCGGACTTCTGGGAGGAATTGTGCATCATCTCCCGCTGGTCCTCCTCGCCTCTCGAAGGCGAAGGCGTTCTCGTCCACCAGGACGACGAGACGGGACTTATCATCTCCGTGGCTCCCGCCGGAGGGAGTAAGTGCCCCCGGTGCTGGAAGTACACCGAAGACCCTCGGGGAGAAGAAGGTCTGTGTCCCCGGTGTGCCCGGGTAATGGAATCCCTGGAGGCGTAAGAAACCCTTTTTTGCAAGCCGGAAGAGCCTCGGAGGTTTTTTGAAGATCCGGGGTTCTTGAGAAAAAATAAAAACAGGCCGGAAATGTCATGTATCCCAGGAGAGCTGGAAATTTTTCGGCTCTCCTGGTTTTTCGTGAATAAACGCCCCATGGCAGGGGGGAACAACGGAGGAATATGGTGGAAAATCTGAGGGAGTCCCTGATTTGGCTAGAGAACGAAGAGCTTCCCGGGGGAGGAAAAAGACTGGTTTTCCGATGGCAGGGAGATCCGGAACGACTGGACTCCCTGGTGGCGAGGGCGGTGGGCATTTCTCGCTCCTATGCCACCAAGATCATACGCAAGGGAGCGGTTTCTCTCGATCCTTTCTGTGCCGTCAAGCCTTCGGTGAAGTGTCTTCCCGGCACGGAGGTTTCCGTGGATCTCCCCCCTGCGGAAAATCTGGAGATTTTGCCCGAAGAAGTGGATTTTCAGGTGCTCCATGAGGATGAGGACTGTATCGTGCTCCATAAGCCCTCGGGGGTGGTGGTGCATCCGGCTCCCGGGAACTGGGAGGGCACTCTGGTCCACGGGCTGCTCCATCGATATCCCGATATCGGTGAAATTAACGGTCAGAAGCGACCGGGGATCGTGCACCGTCTGGATCGGGGAACCTCGGGGCTTATGGTGGTGGCCCGAAACATGTGGGCTCATGATCGGCTGAGCCGCTCCTTTCGGGAACGCCGGGTCTCGAAAGAGTATCTGGCCCTCGTTCCGGGGTGCGTTCCCTGGGGAGAACACGTGGTGGATCTTCCCATCGGGAGGCACCCTCATCATCGGATCTGCATGGCCGTGGTTCGCGAAGGGCGCCCCGCCCAAACGGATTTCTTCGTTCTTCGCAGATACGAAAAGAGCACTCTTCTTCGCTGCGTCATTCATACAGGGCGGACCCATCAGATTCGGGTTCATGCGGCGTATCTTGGATATCCGCTCTGGGGAGACGATCTGTACGGGCACAATGCACCCCGGGAAGAGCGCATCTTTCTCCATGCCTGGAAGCTGGTTTTCGAGCATCCCCGGACGGGGGAAACTATGTCTTTTCGGGCTCCCCTGGATCCGGAGCTTGTAGAGATTCTGCGGCGGCAGTCTTGAGTGATTTGGGCTCTATCCGGAGAGTGGCGAAGTTGGCATAGCGTACGTGGGCTATTCCCTTGCCGGGAATGTGTTTCACGTGCTGTACCGGAGCATAGTCCACCGGAAGGGCCAAGCTGTTCTTTCCCTTGGAGTAGAACGCCGCCAGGGAAGCTGCCAGGGCAATGGCTTGCGGGTGATGTTCCGATCGGGTAGAGCGGAGAATTACATGGGCTCCAGGGATTTTCTGAGCATGGAACCAGAGATCCCCCGAGGTGGCGATGTCGAAGGTGACCCGGCGGTTTCCCCGGGTATTCATGCCCACGTAGATATGCCCTCTCAGAGAGGGGAGATCCAACTCAAGATAGGGGCGGGAAGGAGCGTCTCCCGTTCTCTTGTTCGGTGCACCTTTTTTCTTCAGGCTTTTCTGTACCGGAGCTTCCGCCTCGAAGGCCTGGAGCTCCTCCAGGTTTTCGCAGGATTCGAGCAGCGAGAGAAGAGTATCCTCCTCTTCTTCTTGCTGGTAGAGGCTTTCCAGGGTTTTTCGGGATTCTTCCACGCTTCCCCGGGCTTTTTTGTACTTCTGGAAGTAGCGCTCCGCATTGGCTGCCGCTCCCAGGGAGGCCTCCATCTCCACCGAAATGAAAGTGCCGGGATTTTCCCAATCCTCCATCTCTATTACCGAAGCTCCCCGGGGGATTGCCCCGGGAGATCCCAGAAGAAGCTGTCCCTTCTTTTTCCAGAGATCCGCCCCCTCCGCTCTGGCTAAGCGCTGCTCCATTCCCCGGATCTTATGACGGGTTCTCTTGAGATTCTGGCGAAGCTCCCTGGAAAGGGTTCCCCTCTTTTTCTCCATGCAGCGGCGAAGAAGCTCTCTTCCCGACATTTCCCAGAGCCGCGAAAAAAGCTCCTCCTTCGGTATTTCCCGGGCTTCCGGAAGAGGCTCGGGAAACACCGTCAGCTCTCCCCCCGGGATTTCCTGAAGAAGAAGGGGCTCTTCGGAAAGGGCTTCCATTTTTCGGAGTTTCTCTCCCCAATTCCGGGGAGAGAGGCGGGAATAATGGCCCAGTATGTGCTCGATAAGGGATTTTCCGAGTCCCCGGGCTCTTCGAAGA
This sequence comes from uncultured Synergistaceae bacterium, assembly GCA_964545875.1. Taxonomy (GTDB): domain Bacteria; phylum Synergistota; class Synergistia; order Synergistales; family Aminiphilaceae; genus DAIPKP01. Next base: position 131,601 of record CAZJHH010000005.1, on the reverse strand, counting down.
GGTTCGGTGTCCTCTTTTTCCAGCGCTTCCGCCACCTCCCGGAGGGGAAGGAAGTTCCCCGGAGGGGGAGGGGAGTAGGGGTGCCCCGGAAGAATGTGGCGATAGCTGTTATCTCCGGGATGAATGTGTTTGGCCGTTTCGAGGACTGTTTCGTCTTCATCCAGAAGAATACAGTTGCTGTAACGCCCCGTGAGCTCCAGGAGAAGGTATTTTTTTTGTACGAACCCTGCCCCGAGAAGCTTTTCGAAGGTGCATCGCAGGACTCTGTCCTGATAAAGCTGCTCCACCCGGGTAATGCGGGCTCCCGAAAGGTGGGCCTTTACGGCATGTCCTATGGGAAGCGCAACGGCCCGCTGTTCCAGAAGGGCCCGGACATCTCTTTCCGGGGCCAGGGTGCAGCAGTAGTAAAGAGGATCCCAGCAGAAGAAGAGAGCCCTTTGGGCGAGACTTCCCTTGCGAAACCCCAGGGCAAGCCAGGAGTCCCCCCAGAAAAAATCTCCCGGAGCTCCGGGTTGCTGCGAAAAAGTTTCGGCGAGGGAAAAAGTAAGGAACGGAATGATCTCCGGGCTTACGGACATGACGAACAGGCTCCCTTCGATGTCGTTTGGTAGAGGGAGACTAACACGGACTTTGCCTCTTGACAATACTTGGTTCCCTGACTAAAATGGTCGCCGTTATGCGATGGGGCTGTGGCGCAGAGGGAGCGCGATTCCTTCGCAAGGAATAGGTCGGGGGTTCGAATCCCCCCAGCTCCACCAGAATTTTGGTATAATAAAAGCTCCACAGTGCAGGTCAGGTATCGGGGTGTAGCGCAGTTTGGTTAGCGCACCTGCTTTGGGAGCAGGGGGTCGAAGGTTCGAATCCTTTCACCCCGACCAAAATTGATGTTTTGTAATGCGGGAGTAGCTCAGCTGGCTAGAGCAACGGCCTTCCAAGCCGTAGGTCGCGGGTTCGAATCCCGTCTCCCGCTCCATTTGTATCCGAACATTTACAAAATACGCGCCTGTAGCTCAGCTGGATAGAGCAACGGACTTCTAATCCGTAGGTCAGGGGTTCGACTCCTCTCAGGCGCGCCATGAAAGATAAGGTTTGTGGATGGTGAGCGTAGCTCAATTGGTTAGAGCGCTGGACTGTGGCTCCAGAGGCTGGGGGTTCAAGTCCCCTCGTTCACCCCATAGCTTTATGGTGGATCGTTAGCTCAACTGGCAGAGCACCTGACTCTTAATCAGGGGGTTATAGGTTCGATTCCTATACGATCCACCAGTTTTTTTGTCTGTTGTTATCCCGGCATCTTCGGGGGTCTACGTGGATCGTTAGCTCAACTGGCAGAGCACCTGACTCTTAATCAGGGGGTTATAGGTTCGATTCCTATACGATCCACCACGTATTTTTCTTTAACAGATTCGAGGGGTTTTCCGGGAAAATACGGAAGCGCGAGAGTGGTGGAATTGGTAGACACGTAGGATTTAGGTTCCTATGCTCCTAGCGTGGGGGTTCGAGTCCCCCCTCTCGCACCAAGAGGAAATAACGGGCGAATTATTGCGTATCTGCCTCGATGGTGTCCCATCGAGGCTTTTTTATGTTATTATGCGTCGAGGATTTTGGAAAAGTAGTGAAGATTTTTTCGGAAAACGAGGTTTTCCTCGAAATTCTTTTCGAAAGTGCGGGGAAAACCAGAATAATAGGAAGATGCCAAGAAAATTTGCCTTTGTACAGGTATCGTAGCTCAATAAGGAGGCTGTTCACATGCGTTCGGAAGTTCTCTCCCAGGAAAAAAATGTCCTCGTCCTTCGGGTCGAGAAAGATGCTCAGGAATTTGCCGGGGCGGTGCAGACCGCTGTTCGGGAGCTTTCTCAGCAGGCCAGCATCAAAGGATTCCGGAAAGGGCGGGTTCCTCGGCATGTCCTTGAAATGTATGTGGGTAAAAAAGCCATCCTTGATCATGCCATAGAAGAGATCATTCCGGAAACCGTGAAGGGCGTGGTGGAGGAATACGGGGTGGTGCTCTTGGAAGATCCCAAAATCGATGTGGAAAAGGCCGAAGAGGGAGAGCCCTTCATTTTCAAGCTCACTCTGCACAGCCGTCCCGAGATAACTCTTCCGGATCTCGAATCCCTCGAGGTGGAGCGCCCGGTTTTTCCCGTGACCGAGGAGGCAGTGGAGGAAACCCTCAAAAAGATCCTGCATCAGCATGCGGAGTGGATTCCTCTGGAGGACGACGCCCGGGAGGCTCAGGAGAACAACGTGGTGGATGTGAATTACATCATAACCGTGGATGAAGAGGAGACGGAGCGGCAGGAGAATGTTCCCATCGCTCTCTGGGCTCCGGAGCTTCGGGAGGAGATCAAAACGGCTCTCTCCGGAAAGAAAAAGGGTGACGAGGTTGCCGTGGATATTCCCATTCCCGAAGATCATGAGGATGCCCGGTATGCGGGAAAGACCGCTCGCTATGCCATAACGGTGCAGCAGGTAAAGGAGGAAAAGCTTCCCGAGCTGAACCGGGAGCTTTTCGCCAAGGCAGGCGCCGAAAGTGCCGCCAACGAGGAGGAGTTCCGGGAGTTTCTCAAGAAGCGCCTGGAGGAGGATGTGGCTTCCCAGGCGGAGGAAATCGCCCGGAATAACGCAGTTCATGTCTTTGTAGATGCCACCGAGGTGGAGCTCCTTCCGGAGCGCGAGGTGGAGCGGCAGTATCAGAATCTCAAAAACGGAGAAGCCGCGAAGATCCAGCGTCAGTACAAACAGACTCTTCCTGAATATCTCGAAGCCCAGGGGCTGGGAATGGAAGAGTACGAGGCAAAGCTTCGCGAGCGGGCCGAGCGGGATGTGCGCACCCGGTTCGCCTTCGAGATTCTCGGAGAGGATCTCGAGCTGGAAATCAAGAACGAAGATGTGGAGATGGAGATTCGCCGCATTGCCATGACCACGGGAATGCCCCTCAAGCAGGTATACGAACTGCATAAATCGAACCGGGATCTCCTCGGAGAAACCGTGGGGAGAGTCCAGTTCCGCAAATCCGTGGATCATCTTATCTCCCAGGTGAAGATCAAGGACGTAACGGTGGAGCTTCCCGAAAAATCCGAGGAAGTTTCGGAAGAGACGGAGTAAATCCTCCCCGAATTCGGGAAGGTTCGGAGTTTGCGAAGGAGGAAACCATCATGCTGGTACCCTATGTAATCGAACAGACCGGGCGGGGCGAGCGATCCTACGACATCTACAGCAGGCTCCTCAAGGATCGAATCATCTTTCTCGGGGATGAGGTGGACGACCACATAGCGAATCTCGTAGTAGCCCAGCTCCTTTTCCTGGAGAGCGAGGATCCCGATAAAGATGTGCACCTCTACATCAACAGCCCCGGGGGAGTCATCACCGCAGGTTTGGCTATTTACGACACCATGCAGTACGTGAAGTGCCCGGTTTCCACCATCTGCGTGGGCCAGGCGGCGAGCATGGGGGCGGCCCTCCTTGCTGCGGGAGCTCCAGGAAAAAGATTCGCTCTTCCCTACGCGCGCATCATGATCCACCAGCCCCACGGGGGAGCCCAGGGGCAGGCCACGGACATCGAAATTCAGGCCAAAGAAATTCTTCGCTGCCGGGAGACCTTGAACGCCATCCTTGCTCATCATACCGGGAAGGACATCAAGAAGATCCTCAAAGATACCGATAGGGACAACTTCATGTCCGCAGAAGAGGCGGTACGCTACGGTCTCATCGACAAGGTCATCGAAAAGCGTTAGGATTTGCGACGGAAAGAATTTCAAGCGGGGGAGCCCAGGCTCCCTCGTTTGTTATATTTCAAAAAATCGGGTATGATCGTCCGGTTACGAAGGTAGTGCCGCGGTGTCGGAAAAATCTTCCCATCGAAAATCTGCCGTGTTCCGGGGCAGGGAAATCCTTTGAAAAAGCATGTCCCGTTCCGCCGGGAAAACGGCTTGTCGGACTATAAGGAGGAAATGTCGTTGTTTAATTTTGAGGGCGATAATAAAAACGGAAAACAGAGAAATGGCATTCGCTGTTCTTTTTGCGGCAAGAGCCAGAAAGAGGTGCAAAAAATTATCGCTGGCCCCGGAGTGTACATCTGTAACGAGTGTGTACATCTGTGCGATATGATTCTTGAAAGCGAAAATGCCCCGGAGGATGGGTTTACCAAGACTCGGGAAGGCTCTTCCGAGCCCAAGGAGACTCCCAAGCCCAAGGCCATCAAGGAATTTTTGGATCAGTACGTCATCGGTCAGGAACAGGCCAAACGGGTTCTTTCCGTGGCGGTATACAACCATTTTCAGCGGATTCAGCAAAAGGATCTGGCGGAGGATTCCGATGTGGAGCTCCAGAAGAGCAACGTGCTCCTGATAGGCCCCACGGGATCGGGAAAAACGCTTCTCGCCCAGACCCTGGCAAGGCTTCTTGACGTTCCCTTTGCCATGGCGGATGCCACTACGCTTACCGAAGCGGGGTATGTGGGAGAAGATGTGGAGAATATCCTCGTTCGGCTCCTTCAGGCGGCGGGAGGAGATGTACAGGCTGCGGAACGGGGCATTATCTACCTCGACGAGCTGGATAAGGTGTGCCGCAAGTCCGAATCGGTCTCCATCACCCGGGACGTCTCCGGAGAAGGGGTGCAGCAGGCACTGCTCCGAATTCTCGAAGGCACCGTGGCGAACGTGCCTCCCAAGGGAGGGCGCAAACATCCGCATCAGGATTTCATTCAGGTGAACACGGAACATATCCTTTTCATCTGCGGCGGATCCTTCGAGGGGCTGGAGGATGTCATCGCCAGGAGAGTCAACAAGAAAACCATCGGTTTCGGAGGCCAGGTCTTCAGCCACAATCGGGGAGACGCTTATGAAATGCTCCAGTACGTTCAGCCCGACGATCTCATGTCTTTTGGTTTCATTCCCGAATTCGTGGGGAGGCTTCCGGTTATTACCTCTCTGGAAGGATTGAGCGAAGAGGCCCTGGTGCGTATTCTCACGGAGCCGAAAAATGCCCTGGTGAAGCAGTATCAGAAGACCCTGGAACTCGAAAACATTCCTCTGGAATTTTCCGACAAGGCCCTGGCCAAGGTGGCGAAGCTTGCGGCGGAGCGAAAGACCGGAGCCCGGGGGCTGCGCTCCATCATGGAATCCCTCATGCTGGACATCCTCTACGAGGTTCCTTCCGAGAGCCGGCGGCCCAAGAAGATCCGCATTACCGAATCGTACGTGGAGGATCGTTCGGGAACCATCTATCACTACGAAGACGGTACGGATAATGATGACGAAAAGGAGGTCGCCTAAATGGAGCAGCGGGAGGGGGTTCTCAGGATTCCCGTACTTCCCGTGAGGGATCTCGTGCTCTTTCCGGGGATCATCGTTCCTCTCTTCGTGGGGCGTCCCCGTTCTCTCAAAGCTTTGGAAGATGCCATGCTGGGAGACAAGACCATCTTCGTGGTGGCTCAGAAGGAGCTCGGAGCAGACGACCCGGGGCCCGAGGACTTCTATTCCGTAGGCACCCTTTGTCAGGTTATCCAAATGGTACGGGTTCCCGATGGAACCACCAAGGCCCTGGTGGAGGGCCTTTCCCGAGGGAAAACCCTGGAGTACTTTCAAGGAGCCACTCATTTCGAAGCTTTGGTGGAGTCTCTGGAACCCCTGGGGGAGGAGTCTCTCGACGACGAGGAGGCTGCATCTCTGGAACCTCTTCGCCGGAGCGTGCTTGCCCATTTCGAACGCTATGCCACGCTGCATCCCAAAATTCCCGGAGAGGTCATCATGTCCGTGCTCTCCATCGAGGATCCTCACCAATTGGCGGATATCGTGGCCTCGCATCTCCTCGTGCGGGTTCAGGACAAGCAAAAGCTTCTGGAAACCCTGGATCCGCTCCTGCGGCTGGAAGAGCTTTTCAAGCTTCTTCTAGCGGAGATAGAAATTCTCGAACTGGAGCATGACATCCATGATCGGGTGCGCCAGGAGATGGAGAAGAGCAACAGGGAATACTATCTCAAGGAACAGCTTCGGGTGATTCAGGACGAGCTTGGTCAGGGAGATCTTCCTCCGGAGATCGGAGAGTATCGAAAGAAGATAGAATCCTCGAAAATGCCGAAATCCGTGGAGGAACGGGCACTCAAGGAGCTCGACCGGCTGGTGAAAATGCCCTCCATGTCGGCGGAAGCTACGGTGGTGCGAACCTATCTTGACTGGCTCGTGGAGCTTCCCTGGCAGAAAAGCTCCCGGGATCGGCTGGATATTCAGACTGCCGAACAGGTGCTCGAAGAAGATCACTACGGCATGGAGAAGATAAAGGAGCGGGTTCTCGAATTTCTGGCGGTGCGCAAGCATGCTGGAAAGGACGGTAGGGGACAGGTGCTCTGTTTTGTGGGCCCTCCGGGGGTGGGAAAGACATCCCTGGGACGCTCCATTGCCCGGGCCCTGGGGCGCAAGTTCGTGAATATCTCCCTGGGAGGCATGAGGGACGAAGCGGAAATCCGCGGACACCGACGTACCTACGTGGGTGCCCTGCCGGGGCGGATTATTCAGAAAATCCGCCAGGGGGGAACCCGGAATCCGGTGATGCTTCTCGATGAAATCGACAAGATCGGCTCGGATTTTCGGGGGGATCCCGCGGCGGCGCTTCTGGAGGTTCTGGATCCCGAGCAGAACAACTCCTTTACGGATCACTTTCTGGAGATCCCCTTCGATCTCAGCAAGGTACTCTTTCTCACTACCGCCAACGTGACCCATACCATTCCCAGGGCACTCCTGGATCGCATGGAAATCATCCATCTTCCCGGATATGTTCAGGAGGAAAAGGTGCACATTGCCCAGAAACACCTCTGGCCCAAGGTCTGCGGCGAACACGGCCTTCGGGAGGAGCAGATTCTTCTCTCCACCCCCGCATTGGAGCGGATTATCCAGGAGTATACCCGGGAGGCGGGAGTGCGGAATCTGGAGCGCCAGCTCTCCAAGCTGGCTCGGAAGATTACCCGGAACCTGGTGGAGCTTGGCGAAAAGGGAACCAGGGAACCCGAGAAAACCGTGGTAAACGTGATGAATCTCAAGAAATACCTCGGTCCTCCCATGGTGCGGGATATGCGCATCCCCTCGGAGGACGCGGTGGGCACCGTGGTGGGGCTGGCCTGGACCGAGAGCGGCGGCGATACTCTGGTGGTGGAAACCATGGTCATCAAGGGAAAGGGAAACGTGCTTCTCACGGGGAACCTGGGAAACATCATGCAGGAATCCGCCAAGACCGCCCTTGGATATATTCGGGGAACGTGCATATCGGAAGATCTGGAGTGGGATAAAACGGACGTGCACGTGCACGTTCCGGAAGGGGCCATTCCCAAGGACGGTCCCTCTGCGGGGATTACTCTGGCGGTGGCCATGATATCCAGCATCAAGCAGGTTCCGGTGCGTCACGATATCGCCATGACCGGAGAGATTACCCTTCGGGGGAACGTGCTCCCCGTGGGAGGGGTTCGGGAGAAAATCCTTGCGGCCAAGCGGCAGGATGTTGGCGAAGTGCTTATTCCCGAGGGGAACAAGAGCGATGTGGAACAGCTCCCCCGGTGGGTGCGCACGGGAATAACCGTACACTATGTGCGGCATCTGGACGACGTGCTGCGCCATGCCTTCCGAGAACCTCTCGCATAAGCGGGGCTCCTCCGAAGGAGCCCCGCTGCACTGGCAGGTGTCCCTGGAACATACCTGCTTTCTTCCCTCCCAGCTCCCTCTGGAACCGGGGCTTATGGAGGTGGTTTTCTGCGGGCGTTCCAACGTGGGAAAATCCACCCTCATCAACGCCCTATTCCGGAGAAAGGTGGCCCATACCAGCGGAACTCCGGGAAAGACCCGGAGCATCAACTACTATCGGGCTTCTCAGGGAGACCGGGCATGGTATTTGGTGGATGTACCGGGATATGGGTACGCCAAAAGAGGCGGGGAGGAGCGCCATGCCTGGCTGCGCCTCATGGAGACCTACTTCATGAAGAGCCCGAACATTGCGGTGGTTATGCATCTCGTAGATTTCCGCCACGGTCTCCTGGAGAATGACAAGACTCTTCAGACCTGGCTTCGAGACCTGGACCTTCCTCTTCAGGTGATCTTTACCAAGGCGGATAAAATTGCCAAAAGCAAGCACCGGGGACTGGTGCAGGAATACGTGAAAAAGGGACTTTGTTCCCTGGACATGCCCTACGTTACGGGGGCTGAAAAAAACCTGGGCCTGGGGGAGCTTCAGCAAGGTATTCAGAACCTCCTCTTTCCGGAGCCCGAAACGGAAGAATGCTAATACAAAATTTCTGAGATTTCTTTTTCCTGGAGGGATAGCAATGGACCGCCGTACAGCACTTGATTCCTTGAGTAAAACCTATGATCCCGCTCCCATTGAGGATGCCTGGTATGCCCGATGGGAGAAGGAAGGGCTTTTCGTGGGAGATCCGGAATACAAGGGAGAGGGAAAGAACTTCTCCATCGTCATTCCTCCTCCCAACGTTACGGGATCCCTTCACATGGGACATGCCCTGAACAACACCCTCCAGGACATCGTATGCCGTTATCGCCGTATGCGGGGAGACAACGTTCTTTGGCTTCCCGGAACGGATCATGCGGGAATCGCCACCCAGAATGTGGTGGAAAAACAGCTCGCCAAGGAGGGGCTTTCCCGGCATGATTTGGGACGAGAGGCCTTCGAGGCCCGGGTTTGGGAGTGGAAGGAGCGGTATGGCAGCCGTATCATCAACCAGCTCAAAAAGCTGGGCGCTTCCTGTGATTGGGACCGAGAGCGGTTCACCATGGATGAAGGCCTTTCCCGGGCAGTTCGGGAAGTTTTTGTGGAGCTGTACAAGAAGGGGCTTATCTACCGGGGAAAATATATCATTAACTGGTGTTCCCGATGCCAGACAGCTCTTTCGGATCTTGAGGTGGAGCATAAGGAGCTTTCGGGAAACCTCTACCACGTGGCCTATCCCTTCGTGGATGGCGAGGGAGCCCTTACCGTGGCCACCACCCGGCCGGAAACCATTTTGGGCGACGTGGCCATCGCGGTGCATCCCCGGGATGAAAAAAACGGGGCCTACGTGGGGCGTACGGTGCGGGTGCCCCTGACGGACCGGGTGATCCCGATTATCGAGGATAACATGGTGGATCCCGAATTCGGTACGGGATGCGTCAAGATCACTCCCGCTCACGATCCCAACGACTTTCTGGTAGGGCAGCGGCATGATCTTCCCCAGATCGCGGTGATCGACGATAAGCAGATCATGAACGACCTGGCAGGCATCTACCAGGGACTTCATATCACCGAGGCCCGGAAAAAAGTGGTGGAAGATCTCAAGGCCCGGGGCCTTCTGGTGAAGGTGGAGGAGCATATCCACTCCGTGGGGCATTGCTACCGCTGTGATACCGTAGTGGAACCCTATCTTTCGGAGCAGTGGTTCGTGAGGGCCAAACCTCTGGCGGATGCGGGAGTGGAGGCGGTACGGCAGGAACGTATCGCCTGGGTGCCTAAACAGTGGGAGAACACCTATTATCAGTGGATGGAAAACATCCGGGACTGGTGTATCTCCCGACAGCTCTGGTGGGGACACCGCATTCCCGCCTGGGAGTGCCAAGCCTGCGGCCACTTTACGGTGACATCCGAAGCTCCTTCAGCCTGCGAAGCCTGCGGGCATACGGTGCTGCATCAGGATGAAGACGTGCTGGACACCTGGTTCAGCAGCGCCCTCTGGCCTTTCTCCACCCTGGGCTGGCCGGACAAGACCAAAGAGCTCCAGGCATTCTATCCCACGTCGCTTCTCATGACGGGATTCGACATCATCTTCTTCTGGGTTTCCCGGATGATCATGATGGGGCTGGAATTCATGGACGGAGAAGTGCCTTTCCACGACGTGTACATCCATGCACTGGTGCGGGATGAGCACGGCCAGAAGATGAGCAAATCCCGGGGGAACGTCATCGATCCCCTGGATATCATCGAAACCTACGGAGCGGATGCCCTCCGGATGACCCTGGCGGCTCTCACCGTACAAGGCCGGGACATCTTCCTCAGCGCCAACCGCATCGAGACCTATCGGCACTTTATGAACAAGCTCTGGAACGCCAGCCGGTTCGCCCTGATGCACCTGGAGGAGCTCCCTTCGGAAAAGGACATCCCGGAAACGCGCCTTCTCCGCGCCCATGACCGGTGGATTCTGGAGCGTACGAGGCGGGTGGCCCGGGAAACCTCGCAGCTCCTGGACGGGTACTTCTTCGGGGAGGCTGCCCGGGGGCTCTACGATTTCGTATGGTCCGAGCTCTGCGACTGGTATCTCGAAATGGCCAAGCCCGCCCTTTACGGCAACGAGGGAGAGGAGCGCAAAAAGGCATCCCGGTGGGTGCTCGCCAAGGTCTTTCGGGAAACCTTGCAATTGTTGCATCCCTTTATTCCTTTCGTTACCGAAGAACTCTGGCAGGCCTTCGGCTTTGGAGGGGAAAAAGGAAGACTTCTCGAGCGAAGCGGCTGGCCCTCCTTTGACGAGGAAAACCGAGAGACCGAGCTTTTCGAGGAGATGGAGCAGTTTCAGGAAATGCTCCGGGCCTTGCGCAACCTTCGCGCCGAGGCGGGGCTGGCGCCTCAGCAGTCCGCGCCCTCCATCGTTATAGCCACGGAGGATTCCCTGGTACGTCGTTCGGTGGAAGAAAATCGAGATCTCATCTCCCTTCTGGGAAGAGTGGATGAAATCCGCCTCGTAGATCCCGGAGAGCGTCCTCGCCAGAGCCTGGCGGCGGTGCTCCCTCGGCGGACCCTCTTTCTCGGAGTGGGAGACATTTTGGATGTCCCCTCCGAAGTGGAGCGTCTCCGGAAGGAGAAGGAAAAAATCGAGGGGGATATTTTCAAAGCCGAGAAAAAGCTGGAAAACGAGAGCTTCCTTGCCAAGGCTCCGGAAGATGTGGTGATCAAGGAGCGGGAGCGGCTTCAGGAGGCCCGGGAGCGTCTCCAAAGGGTTATCCAGAATCTGGAAAGCCTCTCCTCCTAGGAGAGCGGAAAGAAGAGCCTGGTTTCGTGGACATCTTCCTGTTCCCGAAGCCGGGCTCTTCGTGCATGGAGACTATGTGATGGAACGTTTTTCCATAATACGGCGAGAAAAGAAGGGCTATGACGAGGTGGAGGAGCGCATCATCCGCCTTGCAAGTCCCGGTATTCGTCCCGGGCTCTCCCGGATAGCCCGGCTTCTGAGTATTTTAGGGAACCCCGAAAGAATCTCCCCGGTGATACATCTGGCGGGAACCAACGGCAAGGGATCCACCGGGGCTTTTCTGGAACGGATCCTTCGTTCCGCCGGGTACGTTACGGGATTCTACACAAGTCCTCATCTCGTGGCTCTGGGAGAACGTTTTCTTCGGAAGGGGATTCCCCTTCCTGCCCGGGAGTGGTTCGAGGCCCTGAAAACCGTGGAGGAGGCTCTTCGTAAAATGCCTCCTTCGGAGATTCCCTCGTATTTCGAAATTGTCACGGCCCTGGCCTTTCTTCTTGGATCTGCAGCGGGAACGGAGGTGCTTATCCTGGAGGCGGGCATGGGAGGGCGCTATGATGCCACCAATCTCCGGGCCCCCGTGAAGGCTTCGGTGATTACCACCATCGGAGAAGATCATCAGGAATATCTCGGCCATACCCTGGAAGAGATCGGCGAGGAAAAGTTTGCCGTTCTCCGTCCCCGAACCTTTGCCTCCTTCCGGGGAGGGGATCCGGGCCTGGAGGCGAACTTTCTTCGTGCCGCCGGAAGAGTGAAGGCTCGGGGGCACCTTTTTTCGCGCAGCTGCGTCATATCGGAAGTAGAACCTACTCCCGAGGGGAGCCGCTTTTCCTTTGCCGAGGGAGATTTTTGTCTTCGGGAGGTTGCGGTATCTCTCCGGGGGAGGCACCAGGTGGACAATGGAGCTCACGCTCTTTCCGTGGCCTGGCATCTGGGGCAGGATTTTCCCCGAGTTCGGACGGAACATTTGATGGAGGGGCTTCGGGAGGCTTCCTGGCCCTTTCGGGGAACCCTTTTTCCGGGAGACCCCCCTCTCTTTGCGGACGGGGTGCACAACCCCGAAGGAGCCCAGGCCTTTGCCGCCATGGTGAGGGAACGATGGAAGGATCTTCCGGAGAAGGTGCTGGTCTTCTCCTGCATGAAGGATAAGGATGCTCCCCGGATGCTGGATCTCCTCCGGGGAACCGCGGAGCATCTTATCTGTACCTCCGTTCCCGGGCTGGATCGTTCCGCCTCGGCGGAGGATCTTCGAAGAATCGCTCTTTCCCGGGGCTGGAGTTCCTGCGAAAGTTGCTCCTCTCCTTTGGAAGCTCTGGAACGGGGAAAATCCAGGGGAAATCTGGTCCTGATCTGCGGCAGCCTCTATTTGCTGGGGCATATGGCTTCGGAGGGAGGTTTTCCGCTTCCATGAAACGGAACGAGGTGTCCTTTTTCCGGGATTTTTCCGAGAAGGCGCCGGAGATCGACTACTTTTCTCTGGCTTTTCAGGAATTCGGAGAATTTTTCGAGCTTTCCCTCTACGGACCGGGGGAGCGTACCCGGGGGAAAAGCGGAACCTCCGAAAAAGCGTATCGAGCTTTTTCGGAAGACTTTCAGGGGAAGACGCTTCTCGTTCCGCGGCAGGTGCACGGCAAAGAAATTCTTCTTCCTTCGGGAAAAAACTCTCCCGAGGGGGACGGAATCTTTCTCGAAGATTCCTCCTGGCGGGGAATGCTGCGCTTTGCCGATTGCTGTCCCGTAATCCTCTTCTCTTCCGAGCCTCATCCCTGGATGCTCCTTCTTCACATGGGTTTTCGCGGAGCCCTGGAGGGCATTCCTTCGGCGGGATGGAGGTTGATACGCAAACGGTTTCCGTCTCTCCCTCCGGAACGGTGCCGGGCTTTTCTGGGCCCTGCCGTTCGGGGATGCTGCTACTCCCGGAAGATGGAGGATCCTTTCACTCTTCGGGGAATGCAGCTCTTTCCCGAGGGACTTTGGGAGCTTCGAAAAGATATGTGTTTCTTCGATCTCCCCCGCATGGGAGCCCATCTCCTGGCTCGGGAAGGCATGAAAAACGAACATATGCTGCTTCTGGAGGAATGCGTTTGCTGCGGTCCTTCGAAATGGTATTCCTACCGCCGGGGAGACGAGGAGGACCGCAACGTCCTCCTCGGTGGAATCCGAAAATGTACGATCTCCGGTGAACATGAACGAAAAAAATGAAGAAGAGTATTCTTATACCACTTTTATGCTCTTTTTCGGGATAACTCATATGAGGGAATAAACGAACCTTCCTTTGTAAAAGAGCGGCCGGAAAGGCCGGAGAAAACTGTAGAAGAATTGGGGTGTGGATATGGTGCTGCCGTTGCGGGTAGGCGTCGTCGGGGTGGGGCATTTGGGATTTCATCATGCTCGGCTGTACTCCGAAATACTTGGGGTGCATCTGGCGGGGGTGGTGGATGTCAACGAAGATCGGGCCATGACTACGAGCAATGCTCTGGGAGTTCCCTACTTCACGGATCTTCGGGAGTTCATCGAGAAATGTCATCCCCATGCACTGAGCATTGTGGTGCCTACCAGCCTTCACTTCAGTATAAGCAAGATGGCCCTGGAGAACGGTATCCACGTACTGATCGAGAAGCCTGTAACCTCCACCGTGGAGGAAGCCGCAGAGCTTCTTACCCTGGCGGAAAGAAAAAATCTTCTTCTCCAGGTGGGGCATGTGGAGCGGTTCAACAGCGCGGTGCAACACGTATCCAGTATTGTCAACAACCCCTTGCTTCTCCAGTCTCGACGGGTGGGCCCCTTCTCTCCTCGAGTGAGCGATGTGGGAGTGGTGCTGGATCTCATGATCCACGACATCGACATCGTGCTTTCTCTGGTTCCTTCGGAAATCGTCAACATCTCCGCTCTGGGACGTTCGGTCTGTTCGGACCATGAGGATATCGCCTCGGCGCACCTCCAATTTGCGAACGGTACCATTGCGGATATCCTGGTAAGCCGGGTTTCTCAGAGGCGTCTGCGCCGTCTGGAAATTATGGAACCCGAACGGACCATTGCGGTGAATTATGAAACCCAGGATGTCTCCATCCATCGGTGCATGAGAGAGAATGGTCAGGGCCTCGTGGAGATCGTGGAACAACCGATTTTTCCCAAGAAGGAACCTCTCAAGCTGGAGTTGCAGCATTTCGTCTCCTGCGTTCGGGAAGGGCGGCAGCCCCTTGTCGGAATCGGGGACGGAAAGCGCGCTCTTGAGGTGGCGGTGGCGGTGCTTCGCCAGATAAGCCTCAATCGGAGCAATGTCGCGGAGCAGTGCGTGGTTTGAGAAAAGGCGCAGGGACTCTTGAAAAAGATCTAAAAGGGGGAATCTTCCCCCTTTTTTTTGTGTTATTTTCGAGTATCCTAGAGAGAGTAAGAAACGTTTTATTCCGTCAAGCGGAGGTGAGGGATCCATGTCGTCGAAAAAAGAGAGAAACAGCCTTGCCAGGCAGGTGCTCATTGTCCTGACGGTGGCGTTTTTCGCCATGAGTCTCGTCTATCTCGTGGTTCTCTACGCGCACCCTAACCGTATATTCATGGACAATGTCATCGTAAATCTCATCGTGGAAAAACATACTCCCCGGGAAGAATAGCGTTTCCCTTCCGGGGAAATCTTGGGTATTATGAATAGAAACCGATCATTGAGGAGGAGTTTGTATGCCTGCTGAAAATATCCAGGCTCTGGTGGCTCTTGGGTTGTTCCTTCTTTCCCTTGTGGTGGCCCGGATGATAAATAACATCTCTACTGGAAAGTGGCCTGGAAACGGGGCCTGGGTAGTCTATCTTCGCATGCTTCTCGGCTTTCTCTTTACCGGGGCCATCGTGCTCGGTTTCTATTCGTTTGCTGGGAAAAACATTCTTTTTTAAGGGAAAAGCGGAGAAAAGGGGCGATATTTTTTGCGTATACCAAGGTTTTTCATCCTTTGCACAATAATTTGGGGAATTACGGGAGCTGCGTGGTCCCAGGAATCCTCGCTCCCTCCGGCAAACCGCATAGGGGCTCAACGGCATCTCTTCCAGGCCTACGAAATGTACGCCCGGAATCGCTTTCCCGAAGCTCTCGCCTATCTTGATCTGGCTATCGAAAAGAATACCTATCTTATCGACTATTATCTCATGCGTTCCTTGGTGCTTCGCAGAACAGGAGATTTCGCCAGGGCCCGGGAGGAAATGGACCACTATCTGGAGGTTCGGCCGGGAGAATTCATTCCTCAGAAAATTCTGGAAAACCTGCGGCGCCTCGATCTTTTTACGGAAAATGCTCTCCGGGGTACCCTCCCATTGGAAAACTACGCAGTGGAGCGGAGCCCCCTCAAGAGTCTTCTCGGCATCTCTCCTTTGCTGCGTAAAAACATGGGAGGTCTCGGAAAGATTTCCATCTTCGAGGGACATCTCTTTCTGCCGGATACTTTGGGAAATCAGCTTTACGTGCTGAACCTCCAAGACCCCTATGAAGCGCAGGTTTTTGAAACTTCGTCTCCCGTGAAAGTGCTTTCTTTCAAGGAGAATGAAGTTCTTTTCTTTTCCGAGAATGGAGAGCTTCGACAGATCCATCTGGAAACCCGGGAGGAACGGCTTCTGGGATCCCTGGGAAAGGTTTTGCTCAAAGACGGCGTGCTGCTCTCGGATTCCCGGCTGATTTTTGCCGATTGGGGGGGGAGGCGTCTTTTTGCCGTATCCTATCCGGAGCTTGCTCTCCTCTGGGAATGGACTCCCCGGGAGAATCCCCTGAATTTCGCTCCTCAAGGACTTGATGCCTGTGGGGATGTCCTGGCTCTCGCGGATGGCGGAGGGAAGGGGGTTCTTCTTTTCGACGCTCTCGAAGGAACTCTTTTAGGAATGCACCCCTTTGATTCTCCTCTTGATGTGGGGTGGACTTCCTGGGGGAGCCTGGGAGCGCTGGATGAAAAAGGAGGTGTTTCTCTCCTTGATTCTTCCGGAGAATTTCGCCCCTTCATAACGCTCCCCGGAGCCTGGAGCTTTGTTCGAAAAGACATGGACCTTCTCTTCGCCCATGTGTCGGGAGAAACCCTCTGGTTCGCTTCCATGAGGCTTCCCGAGAATTTCGATATCTCATTCTTCTGGCTTCAGAATCCCGAATATTCCGCTCTCGGAGGCTTCGGAGCCGCCCGATTCGAGGGAGGGCTTTGCCATCCCGTGGCTCATCTCTTTCCTCGAAACTCCGCGATTTTTGCCGATAGCTATGCCGTGGCCATATGGATGAATGCAGGGTTAGAAGGGCGTGTGGAGGGAATAGTTCCCAAAAAGCGCTACGTCCTTTCCGTAGGGAACGAGACTCTTCCCGAGTGGAATGGAGTTTCCCTCGTGGTGGCGCCGGGCGCCTTTTTCGAGGGCCTTGACCGGGTGGCTCGCAACGAAGGAGGCGTTCCCGGAAAAATTCTTCTGGATCCGAAGATTTCTCTTACCTTTGCCGAACAGAAACGGCTTCTGGGGTATGCCCTCTTTAATGGAATTCCCGTCTCTCTTCTGGAGTCTCCGGCGGTTCCTCCCGCATCTCTGGTTCGCCTAAGCCGCCTCACCGGAGGAAACGAAAAGGCCCATCTTTTGCGAGAGCCTGCCCTGGCGGATTCCTTTTCCTACATCCTTTCCTTTCCTCTGAATCCGGACGTGTACCCTTCGGGATATCCCAGCAGATCCTTTTTTACGCTTTTTCTGGAAAGCAGCTACTACAGCTTCCTGGACTGGATGCCCTTCTGGCCTGCGGGCCTCGAAGCATCTCCCATGGAGGCAGTTCCCCAAAATTGAGGGGAGCTCTGATAGAATGGAACGGGTTCGTGCATGAAGAGGGTGCCCGGAATTCTCCGGGAAAAGGGGAAGATTTTTTAAATTACACGGCTTGTCGAGGAGGATCTACATGAAAATCTCTATTGGCTCTGATCATGCGGGATATACGCTGCGGGAACGGGTGCATTCCTGGCTGAAAGAACAGGGCCATGACGTGGTGGTTTACGGAGCGGAACACGAGAGCGTTTCCTACGATTACCCCAGGGCTGCCTTCGCTGTAGCTCTGGATGTGTCCGAGAAAAACGCTGACCGGGGAATTCTTATTTGCGGAAGCGGCATTGGCATGTCTATTGCGGCAAACAAGATCCCCCGGGTTTATGCGGCGCTCTGCCGTACTGCGGAGGATGCGGAATTGAGCCGCCGCCACAACAATGCAAATCTTCTCGTGCTGGGAGGACGGGTCACCCCTTGGGAAGAAGTGGAAGATATCCTGCGGACCTGGCTGGAAACCCCCTTCGAGGAAGGGCGTCATTTTCGGAGAGTTCATCTTATTGAGGATGAAGAGGATCGTCTCTTTTACGGTATTTCCTCGGGGAGTATTCCGGGATGTCACGTGGTGGATCATCCTCTGGTGCAGCACAAGGTGGGAATCATCCGAGACGTGAATACCACGGTAAAGGAATTCCGGGAACTTGTGCAGGAGATTGCGGGTCTCATGGTTTACGAAGTAACCCGCAACCTTCCTCTGGAAGAGACGGAAGTACAGACTCCCATCGAAAAAGCCCGGGTGAAATCCCTTATGGGAAAGAAGCTCGCCATTGTGCCGGTGCTCCGGGCGGGACTGGGTATGGTGGACGGCATTCTCCGGCTCGTTCCCAACGCCAAGGTGGGGCATATCGGGCTCTACCGGGATCCGGAAACTCTGGAACCCGTTGAGTACTACTGCAAGCTTCCGGGAGATCTCGGAGAACGGGATATTTTCCTCATCGATCCTATGCTTGCCACGGGAGGTTCTGCCAGCGCCGCCATCGACCTTATCAAGGAAAAGGGAGCTCGAAACATAACCCTGGTGTGTCTTATCGCAGCTCCCGAGGGAGTGGCCAGGGTCCGTAAGCACCATCCGGATGTGCCCATCTTCACGGCTTCTCTCGATCGCTGCCTGAACGATCACGGCTACATCATGCCCGGTCTTGGAGACGCGGGGGATCGCCTTTTCGGAACAAAATAGATGACCTCCGTAAAGGAATTTCTCTCCCTTCTTTCCCCGGCACAGTTCCGGGAATATTTTATGCCCCTTCTGTTGCTGTGCGGGGGGTTCGGAGCAAGCTTTCTTCTCACCCCCCTTTCCATTCACCTCTCCTACCTCTATCGGATAGTGGACAATCCCGGGGGGCGCAAAAAACATGCGACTCCCACACCGAAGGGAGGAGGGCTCGCTCTCTGGGGAGCCTTTGTGCTCTATATGCTCCTTCGCAGAGAATTTACCTTTTTCGATGCGCTCCTTCTCAGCGGGGCCACCCTGATTTTCGTGGTGGGCTACGGAGACAGTATTTTCCCCATGCCACCCCTTCTGCGGCTGGGGATACATCTTTTTGCCTCCGCTCTCGTGGTGTATACACAGGATTTTTCGGTTTTTTCGGGGCTGATCGTGCTATTATGGCTGGCGGGTTGTACCAGTGCCTATAATAATATAGACGGCATTAACGGCCTTTGCCTTTCTCTCGGAGGGATCAATTTTTTTCTGGCTTTTTTCTTTGCCCCTGCTCCTGGCTGGTTTTATCTTCTTGGTATGTGCGCGGGAGTTCTTCTTTGGAATTTTCCCAACGCCCAAACCTTTCTGGGAGACGGAGGAAGCACTTTGCTCGGTTTCCTCTGGGGTACCCTGATTTTCCATCATTCGGGAATGATGGAGCGCCTCGATAGTATGTCACCTCCCGAAATGGTGGCGGTACTGTGTCTTGTGGGAGGGCTTCCGGTCTTCGACACTCTCTGTTCCGTCTTTCGAAGAGTAGCCCGGAGAAAGTCTCCTTTTTTGCCCGATCGCGGGCATTTTCACTATGCCCTCTATGATCGGGGTTTTTCTTTGCTGAAGGTTTTGGGAATACTTCTTCCCATACATGCTTTTCTCGTTTTTTCGGGGCTTTTTTGGCTTTATTCGAAAACGATATGATCCGGGCCTTTTCAGGAAAATTTCGAGGCTCCGGAGATTTATGACCAAATGTGCGCAGGAGGTTTATTCGTGAAGAAAGATTCTTCCCAGATGAGTCAAATGAGTATTGCCGGGGGAGTTCCCCTCTCCGGAACTGTTCGCGCCCAAGGTGCCAAGAATGCGGCGCTTCCCATCATGGCGGCTTCTCTGCTACTTTCGGAGGAAACTCTCCAGGTACAGCGGATCCCCCGGCTGGATGATATGAAGGTTATGCGCAAGCTTCTTGAGGCTCTGGGAGTTCGAGTGGAAAGCCAGGGAGAAACCCTCTCCTTTACGGCTTCCGGAGAGCTTTCCTGGGAGACCCCGGAGCGTCTGGTTCGGCTCATGCGAGCCTCCTCCTTGGTGCTGGGGCCCCTTCTTTCCCGGTGCGGCAAGGCTAAACTTCCTCTTCCCGGAGGGTGTGCCATCGGCAGCCGTCCCATTGATCTCCATCTCAAGGGACTTGCCAAGATGGGGGCAGATATTACTCTTGAGCACGGAGCGGTCGTAGCTACGGCTAAAGAACTTAGGGGATGCAGGATATACCTGGACTTTCCCTCCGTGGGAGCTACGGAAAATCTTATGATGGCCGCGGTGCTTGCCCGGGGAGAGACCCTCATCGAAAACGCCGCCCGAGAACCGGAGATAACGAACCTTGCCGAGGTACTGCGTTCCATGGGAGCGGTGATTCGGGGGGAAGGTACCGGAACCATCCATATCGTTGGGAGGGACCGGCTTCAGGGAAGCCGGGTTTCGGTGATTCCCGACCGAATCGAGGCATGTACCTATCTTCTTGCAGGAATCATGACCGGAGGAGCCGTGACGGTGTGCGACATTATTCCGGAACATATGGATGCTCTGGTGGCGAAGCTCGAAGAGATGGGGCTGGAGGTTCTTGTAGAGGGCAAATCCATTGCCGTTCCCGCCCAGATGAGAGGCCGCGGCATATCCCTCAAGGCTCTGCCCTATCCGGGATTCCCTACGGACCTTCAACCTCAGATGACGGCTCTTCTTTCTCTTGCTGAGGGAACCAGCGTTATTCAGGACGGAGTTTTTGAATCCCGTTTTCTCCACATCAACGAGCTTCAGAAAATGGGGGCGGATATACGGATGCAGGGCAATGCCGTGGTTATTACCGGAGTACCTTTTTTGAAGGGGGCGGACGTAGTGGCTACGGATCTTCGGGCCGGAGCGGCTCTTGTGCTGGCGGGGCTCGCGGCGGGAGAAGAAACCCGTATCCTCAATATGGGGCATGTACACCGAGGATATGAGAGCATGGGAGAGAAACTCGCCTCTCTCGGAGCTCGGGTGCGGATGCTTCCTGACGATACCCCCCCCCCATGTTCGGAGAACCATTCGGAGGAGGAGTGATACAATGACGTGGCTTGAAGGGCTTGTACGGAAGGCGCTTGCGGATATCGATCCCTATAGACCGGGGAAACCCGTGTCGGATGTGCAGAGAGAACTGGGACTCAAGAAAATCGTGCGGCTTTGCTCCAACGAAAATCCCTGGCCTATTCCGGAAAGTGTTCATGATGCCATCAACAAAGCGGCCCTTGATGTGGCACGCTATCCCGATCCGGGAGCCTATTACCTGCGCCGGAGCGTAGCTCGGAAGTGGGGCGTGGCCCCTACGGAAGTTATCGTGGGCGCGGGAACCGAAGGCATTCTCTACTCCCTTTTTCAGGCCCTCATTGACGAGGGAGATGAAGTGGTCTTTCATGCTCCTACCTATCCCATCTACCGCCTCGCTGCACGGGCCGCGGGGGCTTCCTGCGTGCCCGTGCCCATGAGCGAAAAGATCAACCCCTCCGCGGAGGCTTTGCTCGAAGGCTGTTCGGAGAAAACCAAGGTCGTCATCATATGTAACCCGAACAATCCCACGGGAACCATTCTTCCGAGGCAAGAGCTTCTGAACCTTGCGGGGGAGCTCGAAAACCGACAGATTCTCCTCGTGGTGGATGAAGCCTATGCCGAATATGTCACCGATACCCGGTACGTGTCCGGGGTGGACCTTTTTCGTCAGCTCGGACATGTGGTGATCCTGCGGACCTTCTCCAAGATTTACGGCCTTGCCTCTTTGCGGGTGGGATATGCCATCGCCCCTAAACCGGTGGTGGAGTCCTTCGCCAAGGTTCGGCGGGTCTTCGGTGTGAACAACATCGCCCAGGCGGCGGCGGTGGCTTCCCTGGAGGAGAACACCTACATAGAAGACATCCGAGAGAAAACCATCCTTGAGAGAGAGCGCCTTCTTTCGGAACTCATGGATATGGGTATCAAGGTTTTTCCTACCCATACAAACTTTCTTCTCATGGAAATGAAGGACGCAGATCTTGTGACGGAAAACCTTCTTCATGAGGGAATCATTGTTCGGCCCGGGAGCGATCTCGGCATACCGGGGTACATCCGGGTTTCCGTGGGACTTCCGGAAGATAACGAAAGCTTTATTCTGGGACTCCGAAAAACTATGAAGCGACTTGGGAAACGGTGATTGTCCCTTGGATGAAAAAACGACTCCTCCTCTTGATTCCCGGGAAATCGAGGTGGTGGCCTTCGTGGGTTCTGCGGGAACCGGAAAGAGCCAGCGAGCTCAAAGCCTTGCCAGGGAACTGAAGGCGGATTACTTCATAGATGACGGACTCCTTGTGAGTAAAGGGTACATTCGAGCGGGACAGAGCGCCAAGGCGGAAAGAAATCAGGTGAGCGCCATCCGGCGGGCTCTTTTTTTTCACGAGGATCACCGGGAAGAGGTGAAGAAAATTCTCGATACCCTGGAATCGGGTAAAATCCTGATTCTCGCCACCTCCGAAGGAATGGCCAAGAAGATTGCCCTGCGACTGGAACTTCCGGAACCCCGGGAGTACATCCGCATCGAGGATGTGGCGAAACCCCAGGAAATAACGGAAGCCCGAAAACGCCGAAGATTAAGCAAAGAACATGTAATTCCCGTGGAACGTTCTCAGGTGCGTCGAAACTTTGCCGGAAAGATCGTTCGTATCTTCTGGGGGTTTCTCCATCGGGAGGGGCATGGAGATGAGCACACGGTGGTGCGCCCCGCTTTCAGCTTTGGTGGCACCGTTAAAATAGAGACCGAAGCCATCGAGGATATTGTTCGTACCCTTTGCGAGCGCACGGCTCAGGTGGTTTCGGTGAAGGAAGTCAAGGTTAAACGGGAGAAAGAGGCGGTAACCCTTCGGGTGAAAGCCACCCTTCGTATTGGAGAGCAGAGCCTTGTGGAAGTGGCCAAGCTCATTCAAAAACGCCTTCGCAATGCGGTTTCTTTCTTTACGGGGATGGAGGTTCTGGCGGTGGATGTTTCGGTGGAGGAGCTCTCCTCCTGAGGATGTTTCGCCGGCAGTTCTCCGGATTTTTTGTAAAGAACGAGGTTTTCCGGCCAACCTATACAAAGGAAATATGTTTCTTCGAAAGATTTTCTTCGTTTCTTCCAAACCCAAAGAATCCTCCGGGCCTTTGGGCATCGTTTTGCTTTGCGGGCGCGGGTTTCGAAGGTTCCAGCGCCACCCCAGAGTCCGGTCTTTGGAGGAGCTCCTCACATTCATGGCCGGAGAAGCCTTGTGCATTTTCCTGTGGATGTGTCCATTTTTCGGGGGCGTGGACCCCCCCTGAGTTCGGGAGGAGGGCAAAAAGGGCTCATGTCCGAAAAGATTACCGTATCATCCCTATGGAAAGCTACGGAACGCGAAGTGGCGGAATGCACCCAGTGTGCCCTTCATAAAGAGAGAACCCGTACCGTTTTCGGCGCGGGAAACCTCGAGGCCAGACTTGTCTTCGTTGGAGAAGGACCCGGAGCGGAGGAGGATGCCCAGGGTATTCCCTTTGTGGGACGTGCGGGAAAGCTGCTTACGGATATTCTCCAGGCGGTGCATATTTCTCGGGAGGATGTATATATTACGAACATCGTCAAGTGTCGCCCTCCGGGAAATCGCAATCCCCAGACGGAGGAAATGCTCGCCTGTGAAAGGTATCTTCATACCCAGCTTGCTCTTCTCAACCCCCGCATCGTGGTCACTCTCGGCAACGTTCCCACCCAGTGGCTTCTCAAGACGAGCGAAGGTATAACGAAAATTCGGGGAAAATGGTTCGATTGGAAGGGTATTCAGGTGATGCCCATGTTCCACCCGAGCTACCTTCTCCGAAATCAGTCGAACCGGAAGGGGAGTCCCAAGTATCTCGCCTGGCAGGACATTCAGGAAGTTCGCCGCAGATGGGATGCTCTTGAAGCCTGAAAAAAAGAGAATCTGAAAAGTTGGAATTCTTAGGGGAATTTACAATAAATAAAGAAAGATCGGGAGATAGTATGCAGACCATTCCCAAACATGTAGCCATCATTATGGATGGTAACGGTCGATGGGCCAAAAAGAGATTTCTCCCCCGTATCATGGGGCATCAATCGGGGGTTCAGGCGGTGGAAAGGGCCATACGATTTGGCAAGAACCGGGGAATCGAAATCCTTTCCTTCTACGCCTTTTCCACGGAGAACTGGCGCCGTCCCATGGAAGAGGTTTCGGGACTCATGGGGTTGTTCCGTTATTTTACGGTAAGCAAACTCAAGGACATGAAGGCCGAAGGCGTACGTATCCGTTTTGTCGGAAGACTTCGGGATCTTCCCGAAGACGTGTACGACATTCTTCGCCGGGCCGAGGAAGAGACCCGGGAGTGTCAGGCCATCCAGACCTTTTTCTGTCTGAACTACGGAGGAAGGCAGGAAATTCTGGATGCTCTCGCTGCATTGCTCCGGGAGGATCCCTCGAAAAGACCCGAAGAGCTCACGGAAGCAGATTTTTCCCGGTATCTTTACGTGCCGGATCTTCCCGATCCGGATCTTCTCATCCGGACAAGCGGAGAGTGTCGGATAAGCAACTTCTGGCTTTGGCAGAGCGCATACAGCGAATTGTATTTTACCGATGTCCTTTGGCCAGACTTTACAGACCAGGATTTCGAAAAGGCCCTCGAATCTTACGGAAAGAGAGAACGGCGTTATGGCGGAACAGACTCCGGTATCCTTTGAGAATTCTTCATCTCCCCCTGGAAAAGGTTTTCCTCCCCATCTATGGAGACGTGCCTGGGGAGCTCTCCTCGTGGTGGTTCCCATGCTTTGCAGCCTCTGGCTGGGAGGATTTTGGTGGCTTGGGCTTTGCCTTATTTTCTCCCTCCTCTGCCTCTTAGAATACTATAAGATCTTCGAAAAAAAAGCCCATCTTTCCAAGGGGATAGGTTTTCTGGGAGCTCTTTTCTTTTACGTGCTTCTTGCTTTCCGAAGCCCCGTATCGCAATATCTTCTCCTCTTCACGATGATCGTTTTCTGCCTGTTTACCGTGGAGGTTCTGCGAAGGCAGATGACTCGGCAGAGCAACGCCTTTGCCAACGTGGGAGGGGTTCTTTCGGGGCTCTTCTACGGAGTGATTCCCTGGGGCCTCCTGGTGGAGATGCGTTCTCAACCCTGGGGACTCGTGCTGGTGGTTACCCTTCTCATTGCCACCTGGGCCTGCGATGTTTTTGCCTATTTCGTAGGGAGTTTGTGGGGAAAACGCCCTTTTTGCAGTAACGTGAGTCCTAAAAAATCCGTGGAGGGTTTTGTGGGAGGACTTCTCGGCTCCCTTCTTGTGGCTTCCCTCATAGCTTTTGCCCTGGGCCTCCCTCCCTTTCCCATCCTCGTGGTGGGGATTATCTGCGGTACCTTCGGCCAGATGGGAGATCTCGTGGAATCCATGCTCAAGCGTGAAGCGGAAGTTAAGGACAGCGGAGCTATCATTCCCGGGCACGGAGGGTTTCTCGATCGTTTCGACAGCCTTCTCATGAGTTCCGTCATGATCTACCTTCTCTTTGGAGTTGTCTGGCGATGAGTTCAGGAGAGCCTCGGAGAATAGGCATTATCGGTGCTTCCGGAAGCGTGGGAGCCTCGGTACTCGGGGTGATCCGCCATTTCCCGGAGCTTTTTCGTATACGCTCTCTTGCCGGAGGAAGTAATGCCGTTTCTCTGGGAGATCTCTGCGAGGAATTTTCTCCCTCCTATGCTACCCTTTGGGATCAAAAAGGAAGAGATCTCCTGAAGAGTCGGATCGCGCATCTTTCCACGGAGATCCTCTCGGGAGACGATCCTCTGGTGACTCTGGCGGAGGATCCCGAGGTGGAACATCTCGTTTTCGCCTCTTCGGGAACCCGGGCCATACCTGCCCTCAGACGGGCCCTGGAGCTTGGCAAGACCGTATCTCTGGCGAACAAGGAAAGCATCATCGTGGGAGGCCCCTGGATTATGCCTCTCGTGGAGGATCTCGCCTTTCTCCGCCCTCTGGACAGCGAACATAACGCTCTCTGGCAGTGTCTCAAGGGAGAGAATCCCCGGGAGATCAGCCGACTGGTGCTTACCGCTTCGGGAGGCCCCTTTCGCAATGCCTCCCTTGAAGAGCTTCGCGTGGTTCGGGGAACCGAGGCCTTGCGGCATCCCGTATGGAGTATGGGGAAAAAAATATCCCTGGATAGTGCCACTCTTATGAATAAGGGTTTCGAAGTGCTCGAGGCAAGCCAGCTTTTTCGAATTTCTCTGGAAAGAATCCGTGCCTGGATTCACCCGACCTCGCGAATTCACGGAATCGTGCACTTCCGGGATGGTTGTTCCAAGTACCTTGCCTCTTCCCCGGATATGCGGATTCCCGCAGCGGTCGCTCTGGGATGGCCCGAAAGGATCCCCTTTCTTTTGGCGGAGCCCTCTCTTGAGGCGGAAGGTGTTCCGGGAACTCTCGAATTTTTCGAGCCCGATCCGGAACGATTCCCCTGTCTTCCTCTGGCCTACGAGGCGGGAAGGAGGGCCGGAGCCTATCCCGCCCTCCTGGTGGGGGCGGACGAAGTGGCGGTGGAAGCATTTCTTCAGGAGAAGATAGGATTTCTCGATATCCCCGGGGTACTGGAAAAGGTTCTCGAAACATATGACGGAAAAGCTCCTTCCACCCTGGAAGAGGCCATCGATCTGGTGGACCAGGGAAGACGCATGGCCCAAGCGGTTTGCGACGGAAGGTCATAGGTTCCGGACATATATCTACGCATAAGGAGTTGAAAAATTGTCTCTTCTAGCCTTTGTAGTTGTACTGGGAGTTTGCGTCATAGCCCATGAATGGGGACATTTTATTACCGCCCGAATCTTCGGAGTGCAGGTTTTCGAATTTTCTTTTGGCATGGGGCCCCGGCTTTGGAAAAAGAAAGGAGCCCTTACGGAGTGGTCTCTGCGGGTTTTCCCCATAGGCGGGTTTGTGCGTTTGGCGGGAATGGAAGGCAAGGATGCCGAAGCGGAAGAGCCCTACCGCGAGGGAATGGGGTTTTGCGATAAGCCCGCATGGCAACGCTTTTTCATTCTCTTTAACGGAGCGGCGGTGAATATTCTGCTCGCCATTCTTCTTACGGTGCTCCTTTTGGTGGGTCACGGCGTGCTGGATCTTTCGTCGGCCCGCATCGGAGGACTTATTGAGGGCTATCCCGCCCAGGAGGCGGGAATTCGTGAGGGAGATGTCATCCTTTCCGTGGGGGATGTTTCCGTGGCGACTTGGGAGGAGATGGCCCGGGAGTTTCGTTCCCGGGGGACCGAAGATTCCGTGGAAGTTCGGATAGACCGGGGAGGAGAGATTCTCGGGGTGTCCGTGCGTCTCAAAAAGGACGAGGAGACCGGGTATCCCCTCTTCGGAGTCCGCCCCTCCTGGAAACGCTACTCCTTTTTTGCCGCCCTGAGATATTCGGTGGAGTACATATGGGAGATGACCAAGGGCATCGTGGGCGGAGTGGCATCCCTTTTCTACGACCAGGCCGCTCGTGAGTCCGTTACGGGCCCCGTGGGAATCGCGTCCATGGCGGGGCAGGCGGCACGCCAGGGACTATGGGCTTTTCTCTCTTTTCTGGCGGTGATCAATCTGCACCTGGGGGTTCTGAATCTCTTTCCCTTTCCCGCCCTCGACGGAGGGCGCCTCGTCTTCGTGGTGGGGGAGATGCTTTTCCGGCGGAAGATTCCCCTTCGGTACGAGTACTACATTCACCTTGCGGGATTTGCCCTTCTCATGGGCCTCATTCTGTTGGTTACCTGGAAGGATCTTGCCCGGCTCTTTCCGTAGGCGTTTTTAACATAGAGCACATTAAAATCTCGGAACTTCCGCTTTTTCTTTATGAAGAAAGAGCGGTGGTTCTTTTTTTAGTGTTAGAATATCTCCAGCTTCCCTTGGGGGGAGCTTCTACGCTTGAGGAGGCGAAAATTTATGAGTTCCCGGTCAGTTCGAATAGGTTCTCTGGTCATTGGGGGAGATTCACCGGTGCGGGTGGAAAGTATGCTTACCTCCTCCCTGAGAGATTTAGAGGCCTGCATGGATGAAGTGAAAAGTCTCGTTGCGGAAGGTTGCGAGCTTATCCGGGTGGCTTTTCCGGTCAAAGAGCAGGCCCCTGCTCTGGAAGAGCTGCTTCGGGAATCTCCCGTGCCTCTTATGGGAGATATCCATTTCGACGAGGAGCTCGCTCTGGAGGCTCTTCGGAGAGGATGTCCCGCCATCCGCATCAATCCGGGGAATATGCGCAAAG
Organism: uncultured Synergistaceae bacterium; assembly: GCA_964545875.1. Classification (GTDB taxonomy): domain Bacteria; phylum Synergistota; class Synergistia; order Synergistales; family Aminiphilaceae; genus DAIPKP01. The sequence goes on along the minus strand of CAZJHH010000005.1, from coordinate 104,092 downwards.
GAATAGCCCGAATTGTCCGGGAGGCTCGGGACCGGGGAGCGGTAATTCGCATAGGAGCTAACGGAGGATCTCTCAACAAGGATCAGCTTGCCAAGGCATCGGGAGATTCCGGTATGGCGTTGGTGGGAGCGGTGGAAGAGCAGCTGGAAATTCTGGAGACTCAAGATTTCGAGGACATCATTCTCTCCGCCAAGGCCACGAATATCAACCAAACCCTTCGAGCCAACGAAATTCTTGCAAACCGTCATGCCTATCCCCTGCACATCGGCATTACCGAAGCAGGGTCGAGTATCCGGGGGATCGTCAAGAGTGCCTGCGGTTTGGGGCTTCTTCTTTCCCGGGGAATTGGGGATACCTTGAGGGTGAGCCTTACGGGGCCTTCCTCCGAGGAGGTTCGGGTGGGGTATGCGGTGCTTCGGGCGTTGGATTTGCGTCGCCGGGGCCCCTCCCTCATATCCTGCCCTACCTGCGGCAGGCGTAAAATCGATGTGTACCAGGTGGTGCAAGATCTGGAACCCCTGTTGATGGATCTTCCGGAGAGTCTGGAAATTGCCGTCATGGGGTGCGAAGTGAACGGCCCCCGGGAGGCTGCCCAGGCGGACCTCGGTGTGGCGGGAACCCCTTCGGGGGCGGTGTTCTTCTCCCGAGGTACTCTGGTGGGGCGCATGGAGGGGCAGAGCTCCCGGGATATCGCCCTGGAACTTCGCAAAATGGCGGGAAATTTTGATCGTTCCTGAATGACTGGAACTCCTAAGAATGAGCGCATTTTTTCCGGTTTTTTCTCGGCTTCGTGAAAAATCCGGCCCCTATCGAAAGAGCGGAGAATGCGGGATACGTTTTCGTAATCAAAAATACCGCAAAGGCTTTTTTCGTTGTCAGAATGGGTTCCCCAGGATTTTGCGGACAACCCTTCGAAGGGGGCAAAAACTTTTACCAAGGAGGAAATCCGATGAAAGTATTTCCCAAGCGGCTGAACGACGTGTGGTTTACGGAAAAACAGACTCCCAACATGAACCTGAGTCTCAAGATAACGGGAATTCTTCGGAACGTGGAGACCCCCTATCAAAGCCTCATGGTGGCGGAGAGCCTTGAATATGGGCGTTTTCTCGTGCTCGACGGAGCCATCCAGATTACCGAACGGGATGAATTTACCTATCACGAAATGATGGCTCATCTCCTTCTTTGCTCCCATCCGGATCCCAAACGGGTGCTCGTGGTGGGCGGCGGCGATGGGGGTATCGTGCGGGAGATCGTAAAACACGACGTGCCGGAAGAGATCTTTCTCGTGGACATTGACGAGGAAGTCACCCGGGCCTCTCGGGATTTTTTCCCCTCCGTCAGCTGTGGCCTCAAGGATCTCCGGGTAACCATACTCCATAGAGATGCCTTGGATTTCATGAAGGAGCGGGAAAACTACTTCGACGTAATTATCGTGGACAGCACGGATCCCGTGGACTTTGCGGCGGGGCTTTTCCAGGCCCCCTTCTACCGGGATGTCTTTCAGGCCCTCCGGCAAGGCGGCATGATGGTGGCTCAAACCGAATCCCCCTTTGCGGAGGAGGATCTCCTCAGGGATACGTACAAAGAGATGTCTTCGGTCTTTCCCGGGGTCTATGTGGCCTGGGGAGCCATGCCCACCTACCCCACGGGGATGTGGACCTACATGGTGGGATCCAAGAAGGAAGATCCCCGAAATCCCCTGCGGAAGGTTCCCCGGGAAACCCGGTATTATTCCGAGAAAATCCACCATCTCTCCTTTGAGCTTCCTCCCTTTGTGAAGGCTCTCCTGGGGCTTTCCTGAAGATCTCCGAAAACGCCCTCTCCTTTGAAATTTTCTGGGCCGTCTCTCTGTCCGAGAGAAAACTGAAAGGAGTTATGCCATGCTCTGCGTATCAAGCGAATACGGCGTGCTGAAGAGGGCGGTGGTTCATCGTCCCGGGAGGGAGTTGGATCGCCTTACCATTGATAACAAAGACGATTTTCTCTTTGACGATATTCTGTGGCTCGAGGAGGCCCGAAAGGATTTCGATACCTTTCTTCACGTGCTGCAGCAGGAAGGGGTAGAGATCTTTTTCTTCGAGAAGCTCCTGAAGGAAATCCTTCATTCGGATATACTCCGAAGGGAGATCGTGGGGGAAACCCTCGCCCTGGAAGCTTTGGATCGACGGCTTACCTCCTATTTTCAGGGATACTGCTTCGAACTTTCCTCCGAGGAGCTCCTCCGGGTGCTCCTGGAGGGCGTCACCAAGCGGGAAATCTTCTCCGGGGCTTCCCACATTCGGAGCGTCTGCCTTAACATGATGGGGGACCATGATTTTGTCGTCCGTCCTCTTCCGAACTCCTACTTTCAGCGGGATCCCTATACCCTGGTGAACGCTCTTGTCATCGTAAGCGCCATGCACTACGAAATACGCAAGAGAGAAGCTCTCTACTCCCGGTATATTCTGGGACATCACGATCTTTTCCGTGAGGCCCGCATCCTCTGGGGAGGAGAGCCCGGAGACACCTGCTGCTACACCGTGGAGGGAGGAGATGTTCTCGTGCTCAGCCCCAAGGTGGTGGCCATGGGTATAGGTGAGCGCACCTCCGCCGCAGCCATTCAGATTCTCGGGGGCCGCCTCGCGGAATACGGAGGCATAGAGACCGTCATGGCGGTGGAAATTCCCAAAACCCGTTCTACCACGCATCTTGATACGGTGTTTTCCATGGTGGACCGGGATACCTTCGTAATGTATCCCGGCATGTACGAAACTCCCAAGATCTTTTTGCTCTCCTACGATCCCCGGGGCAGGCTTCTTGGGATAGATGAAGAATGGGGGCTGAAGGAAGCTCTTCGAAGGGTCTTGAACCTGGAAAAACTCAAGGTCATAGAGACCGGGGGAGGAGATCCCGTGAAGGCCTCCCGGGAGCAGTGGAATGATGCCACAAATTGCCTTGCCCTGGCCCCGGGAACGGTGGTCTCGTACAACCGCAATACCGCCTCCAACGAAACTCTTCGGGAGAAGGGCATCCGGGTTCTCGAAATTTCCGGTAAGGAGCTCGGCAGGGGGCGGGGAGGCCCTCGCTGCATGACCAACCCTCTTCTCCGAATTTAATGAACCAAAAAGGCAAAATGGTTTATTTCGCTCTTGTGGTTTCCCCCCTCTCTTTGGTATTATGGGGGAAAGATCATGGAGTTGGGGAGGGGTATGCCACTCCTGCCAAAGGAAAGGAGTTTTCCTTATGACGTATGCGCCTTCGGATTTTTCCGTCTCTTCCGAGATCGGCCGATTGAGAAGGGTAATGCTCCATCGCCCGGGGAAAGAACTGGAACGACTTACCATCGACAATAAGGACGATCTGCTCTTCGACGATATTCTTTGGGTGGAGGAAGCCCAGAAGGAACACGATGCCTTTGCGGATCTTCTTCGGGATTACGGGGCCGAAGTGGTGTACTTCGAGCGTTGTCTCGAACAGATCCTCCGGGATTCCTCGGTGCGCATGGCCCTGCTTGACGATGTCCTCGCCCTGGAGGCTCTGGATATTCCCCTCTGCTGCTCCCTTCGGGATGCCCTTCAGGACGTGCCGGCGGATAAACTCGCGGCCCTCCTGATTTCAGGGCTTACCAAAAGAGAATCCCAGGAGCTTTTCCAAACCTGCCAGAGCCTGGTGCTCCGGGTTATCGGAGATCATGATTTTATTATCCGGCCTCTGCCGAACCTCTATTTTCAGAGAGATCCCTTTTCCTTCGTGAACAACGGGGTGGTCATAAGCTGCATGAACTATCCCGCCCGGCAGAGAGAACCCCTCTACGCCAAATATATTTTCATGCATCATCCCTATTTCAAGGGACTCAACGTCCTCTACGGTGCGGAGCCTCGGGATGTCTACCCCTATACCATCGAAGGAGGAGACGTGCTGGTATTGCGGCAGGATGTCGTAGCCATCGGCGTCAGCGAGCGGACCCGGGCGGGGACGGTGCAGATTGTGGGAAGACGGCTCGCCCAAAAGGCGGGGGTTCGCCGGGTGCTTGCGGTGGATATCCCCAAAACCCGTGCCTCCATGCACTTGGATACGGTATTTACCATGGTGGATAGAGATGCTTTTACCATCTATCCGGATCTCCGAAAAAGCGTTCGGGTGGCTGAGCTCCTTTTCGAGGAAGACGGAAAACTGCTTTCCATCAAGGAACATGAATCTTTGGATTCCAGCCTTAAGCAGGTGCTCGACCTGGAATCCCCCCGGTTCATCGAAACCGGCGGAGGAGATCCCGTCATGGCCGCTCGGGATCAGTGGAACGACGGCACCAACACCTTTTCCATCGCTCCCGGAGTGGTGGTCACCTATCGTCGGAACGTGATTTCAAACCAATATCTCCGGGATCAGGGCATCAAGGTACACGAAATCCGGGGAGCCGAACTCGGCCGCGGGCGCGGAGGCCCTCGATGCATGAGCCACCCCCTCCTTCGGGATCCTCTCTAAAACAGGTGGTTTTTCCGGCAGATTCGAAAAAAGAATCTTCCGATGCCTTTTGCATATGCAACGGCAGAACATTCTATAAAAGATGAGAAGGGAAGGATTGCAATGCCTCAGAATTTGAAGGGAAGAAGCTTTTTGACGTTGAAGGATTTTACCCCCGAGGAAATTCGGTATCTCCTGGATTTGTCGGCGGATCTCAAAGCCAAGAAACGGGCGGGAATCCGAGGGAACAGCCTTGAAGGAAAGAGCATCGCTCTTATCTTTGAAAAACCCTCCACCAGAACCCGGTGTGCTTTCGTGGTGGCGTGCGTGGACGAGGGGGGATACCCCGAGTATCTCGGCAAGAACGATATTCAGCTGGGGCACAAGGAAGACGTACAGGATACCGCCCGGGTACTGGGACGCATGTTCCACGGTATTCAGTTCCGGGGCTTCAGCCAGAAGGTGGTGGAGGATCTCGCCAAGTATGCGGGAGTTCCCGTGTGGAACGGTCTCACCGATGCCTACCACCCCACGCAGATCCTGGCGGACTTCCTTACTCTCCAGGAGAACTTCGGGGATCTTCGGAAGGTCAAACTGGTCTACACCGGGGACGGACGGAACAACATGGGGAACTCTCTCATGATCGGAGCTGCCAAGATGGGAATGCATTTCGTTATCACCGCTCCGGAGAGCCTTTTCCCCGAAAAGGAGCTCATTGAGGAGTGCCGGAAAATCGCCAAGAGCACCGGAGCGGTTCTCGAATTCGAGGTGGATCCCTTCAAAGCCGTGAAGGATGCCAGCGCCATTTACACCGACGTTTGGGCCTCCATGGGAGAGGAAGACAAGATCGCGGAGCGGAAGGCTCTTCTGGGGAACTACCAGGTGAACGCCAAACTCATGGAGAGCACCGGCCGGAAGGATACTATTTTCCTCCACTGTCTCCCCGCGGTGAAGGGGAACGAGGTTACCGAGGACGTCTTCGAATCCACCCAGTCCAAGGTTTTCGACGAGGCGGAGAATCGGCTCCACACCATCAAGGCCGTCATGGTGGCCACGGCGGGGAATATCTAAGACTCCTCCAGGTTTCTTTCCAGGTGCATGCAGCAAAAAAGCTGACCCCCTAGGGGGTCAGCTTTTTTGCTATCTCTTCGTGCAGCCGAAGCCACTGGTCCGTATGCAGCTGTTCTGCCCGGAGGGAAGGGGAGACCCCTGCGGCGGCGCAGGATTCTTCGATGCACTCCTTCGATGGAAGATATCCCTTGAGATTGTTGTAGAGAGTCTTTCGACGCTGGGCAAAGGCCCGGGAAAGGAGAGTTCGCCATGTCCGATTCCGGGGGAGCTCCCGATGCCGTTCCAGGAGGATATGAAGAATGGCGGAATCCACCCGGGGACGGGGAAAGAAGGCCTGGGGGGGTACCGAGCGGAGAATGGCCGCCTTTCCCATGGCATCCAGGGTAATTCCCAGGGGATAGCGTTCTTTGGTCTGGGGAGCTGCCTGAAGACGGAGGGCGGCCTCTTTCTGCACCATGAGGAGAATGCTGTACAGTCCCCGGGGGGCGAGATCCTCCAGAATTTTCCAAAGCAGGGGCGTGGTGATGTGATAGGGGATGTTGGCGATTACCTGAGTGGGAGAAGGATCCAGGGCGGTATAGTCGAAGCGCACCGCATCCTCCCAGAAGAGGGAAAGCCGTGGGTCTTCCTCCGCCAGGGGTTCCAGATAGGTTTTCAGGCGCGGATCCACCTCCAGGGCGTATATTTTTCGGGCCTCCGTCTCCCGGAGGAGTTTTTTCGTGAGCACTCCCTGTCCCGGCCCCACTTCGAGGCAGCAATCCTCGGGCCTCAGGGCCGCCTCTTTCAGCATGAGATCGATATAATTGGTATCCATGAGAAAATTCTGGCCGATCTTTCGGTTATGTTTGAACGACGAGGATTTTTTATCCATAGCCCTTTCCTGCTTTCCTGGTAATAATTCAAATGAGAACTTGGGTGAGAAGAATTCGGGGTTTCCCGAAGAGGCTGAGAGGAAAAGAGAAAGGGAGAAACCTCTCTGCAGAAGTCTCTCCCTGTGTTTTCTGGTCGGGACGATAGGATTTGAACCTACGACCCCTTGCGCCCCATGCAAGTGCGCTAACCAGTCTGCGCTACGTCCCGAAAACGAGAGTGATTATAAACGAACCCGGAGGGTTGGTCAATAGCAAAGGGGGTTTTTCGAAGTTTCCGGAACAAAGAATCGCAAAAAGGCCTTCATGGAAAGAGGTATCTTGTTTTTTCGTTAGGGCGGTGGCATAATGGGGGAAGGTTTTTTGAGAATCCGGAGTAGCGTTCTTACAAAAAAGGAGGGGTTGCACATGGTGTGGCGCAAAGGTTTTATATGTAAGGCTGGTATGGTTCTTGCGCTTCTTTTCGTTCTCCTGGGCATGGGAATTTCGGTTTCCGAGGCGGCAGATGAGGAGAATGGTCTCAAAGCTTTCGATCGTCTGGGAACCTTTCTGACGGATGACGGGTGGTATCCTACGAGAATCGAAGGAAAGTATCTCTACAAGGTGGGATTTACCGGAGATAACGGAGACATGCGTTGCTACGCCCAGGTTCGAGTGGACCAGGAACAGTTCATTTTCTACGCCATCGCCCCTGTAAAGGTTCCGGAAGCCAAGATGAGCGCCATGGCGGAATTTCTTACCCGGGCGAACTACGGTCTTTTCATAGGAAACTTCGAGATGGATTTCAGTGACGGAGAAATTCGCTACAAGAGCAGCCTGGATTTCGAGGGAGCGGAGCTTTCGGAGCCCCTTATCGCCCGTGCCATTTATCCCGCAGTCAACACCATGGACGACTATCTTCCGGGAATCATGAAGGTTATCGCCAGTGACGAGACTCCGGAAAAAATTATCGCCGAGATTGAAGAATAATCCTTCGGAGAGTCATATTTTTTCAGGAATACCATTTTTCCCCGGGAGCCTTACGGCACCGGGGTTTTTCTTTGAATGAATGTATTTCCCGGTGTGCCGCATTTTTTTCGAAAACTTTCGAGGCATCCCTTCATCGGAAAAATGGAAAAATGTTCTTTTCGAAAAGAAATTTTCCTTTTCTCGTCGAAACGGTATAATGGCTTTTCTGGAAGAAATGCCCCGGAGGAAGAAGAACTTTCGCCTTCTTGGGGATAGCATAAACGAGGATAAGGAGTTTGGGGGAGAATGAAACGGACCTACGGCGATATCTTACTTGCTCCCTCTGCGGTGGGAGAGCCCTTGGATTTTGCCGCCTTTTCAGGAGAGAAGGCGGTGGTGGAGATCGGTTTCGGTAACGGCGAGTTTCTTATGCGTCTCGGGGAGGAATACCCGAAAAATCCCGTGGTGGGAGTGGAGATTTCTCTTGCCTGTATTCACAAGGCTTTGAAACGGATTCGACAGCAGGAAATTCCCAATGTCTATCTGCTTCACGGAGATGTGCGTTTCCTCCTGGGAGAGTGTTTTCGGGAAGAGGGAATATCCCGGATTTACATGAATTATCCGTGTCCCTGGCCCAAGCAGAAGCATTCCAAGCGCCGGGTAACCAGCCGAAGGTTCGCGGATGTTCTCGCAGGCGTTCTTGCGAAGGAGGGAGTTTTTTCCTTTGTCTCCGACGAGGGGTGGTATGCCGAAGAAGTGCGGAGCCGCCTGGGATCACATCCAGCCCTGGAAAGCGGAGAGGTGCTTACGGAATTGCCGGATCATCTCGAAACCAAGTATGGAAGAAAATGGCGGGCCCTGGGGAAACGTTCCTACATGGTGCGAGTGAGCAAAAAATTCCCCTGGCCTCACGCAAGGTATAGTTCGAAGGAGAGAGTCATGCATACGAGGTTTGAAGGAATTCTTTCTCTGGAGTATCCTGAAATACAGCGATTTTTCCTGGAAGCTTCCGGTAAAAACGGTGCCGGAGGATGGACTCTCAAAGAGATTTTCCGAGGCCCCGAGGGGGAATTGCTGCTCCTCATCATCTCCTACGACGAAGGGTATCAGCAGCGGTTTTACCTCCGCCTCGTTCCCCGGGAGGGAGAGACTCTGCTCAAATTCGATCCCGCCACGGTGCCCTGCCGGACTCCTTCGGTGCTGCAAGCCTTTGAAGAGGTGGGAATGCTTTTCGAAAGGGTTCTGGGGAGGAGCGCCGCTTCGTGAGCTCCCGTATCCGGCCCACATCAGGGAAGGTGAAGCTTGCTCTTTTCAGTACTCTGGGGCCTTTGGAGGGACGATCTTTTCTGGATCTTTTTTCGGGAACCGGTCAGATCGCTTTCGAGGCTGCCCGGCGGGGGGCTTCCCCGGTGGTGGCGGTGGAGCTTCTCCGGGAACAGCGGAAAAGCCTCGTTCAGGAGGGAAAGCCTTTGGGAGTGGAGGTTCTTATTTCCCATGTTCCCCAGGGAGTGCGTTATCTCTGCCGGAAAGGGCGGCGTTTCGACATCATCTTCGCTGATCCCCCTTACCTCGAGGGATGGCCTCCGGTGGTGGTGGAACTTCTGGAGAGCCACGCCTCTCTCTTGGCCCCGGGGGGAGTCATCGTGCTGGAACACAGCAAACGAGAGCCCTGTCCCGAGGGTTTTCCCGGCATGGAGCGCCGGGAGAAGCAGTACGGTGAAACCCTTCTCACCTACTTTCATGCTTCTCCGGAACCCCTGAAAAATCCCGAAGGAGGCGAGAGAGCATGATCCGTGCGGTCTATCCGGGATCCTTCGATCCCTGCACCAACGGGCACATCTACATTGCCGAACGTTCCGCCGCTCTCTTCGACGAGGTGGTTTTCGCCATTCTCCACAATCCCCAGAAGGTGCCCACCTTCACCATTCAGGAGAGGGAGGCCATGGCCCGGGAGGCCCTAAGTCACCTTCCCAACGTAAAAATCTGCTCCTTCGAGGGGCTTCTGGTGGATTTCATGCGCACGCAACAGAGCAAGATCATTCTCCGGGGGCTTCGGGCCCTTTCGGATTTCGAATACGAGTTTCAGCTCGCCCAGATGAACCGGCAGCTTGCTTCGGAGATCGAAACCCTTTTCATCGCCACGGATGCCCGGTATTCGTACCTTTCGAGCCGATCCGTGAAGGAGGTTTTTCGTTTCGGAGGATCCGTGCAGAAGCTGGTACCTCCCGGAGTATATCGACGGCTTCGGGAAAAATTCCCGCTTCCCGAGGAAGATTTTACGGAATCTCCATAACCTTCTGCCGTTTTTCTCGTCCTTTTTCTGGGAAGGGGGCGAGAATTTCCCAGAGAGCGGCGCATCGGTGCTCATAGCGCATGACTTGGTGGGGAAAACTTTTTTGATCTCCCCAGGCGGCTTTTGATACAATAGGAAGATGTGCCCTTGTGCGCATGTGCCGAAGAAGGATCTTGCCTCGGGAAGAGAAACCGAGAACCCGGATATAGGGAGGCCCCAGACGCTGGGCTCCCCGATTGGTCCAGTGGTCGAGCCCCAGGAGAATATGCGCCGCGTGCCGTTGCACCCGGGTGCGGGGATAGCGCCTGGTGCTGCAAGCCTCTACAAATTTTTCCCAACTGTCGCTTTCGAGGGCGCTTCGATAGATTCGGTTTTCGAAACCCTCTCGAATTTCTGCAAAAGAGCGCAGATCATCGGGGGATCGGGAGAGCAGCGTCCCTTGAAAAACTCGCCATAGGGTATCGAAGCTGGTGATGCAGCGCCCTCGCCGGAGATCCTCCCCGAGAAGTTTCCCCGAGCTTTGGGGCAGAAGCTCCATGGCCTGGGATGTTTTTCCCTGAAAGAGCAGTTTCCGGATGGCGGTGGCGCTGGAGATAGCCTGGGGCTCGGAATCGTGATATCCTCCTCCTTTCCGGAGGATCCGCACCATCTCCAGGGGGTATCTTTTCTCCCGGATTCTCTTGGCATATCCCAGGGCAAGAATGTTGTTCGGCTGCTCCAGGGAAAGAGAGCGTTCCCCTTTCAAAGAGGCTTCCAGAGCCCGGCTCTTGGCTTCGGCGTAGGAGTGTCCCCGATCCAGAAGCTTTCGAAGCTCCGCCTTGAACTGAGGGGGTTCCTGCAATAGAATGTCCACCAGGGGTTCCAGGGGGACATCGGGATTTTCCATGCCGAAGGAAAGATGGGTCACTACTCCCGTGGCCGCCAGGATATCCACCCCGGCGTTGGCGAAAACCGAAGCGTTGTGACAGGAAAACAGGGCGGGAAGCTCCAGCACCAGATCCGCCCCGCATTCCAGCGCCATGGCGGTGCGGGTCCATTTATTCACGCAGGCGGGTTCCCCTCGCTGAAGAAAATCCGAGGAGAGCACCACCACCAGGGCTTCCGCTCCTGCCGCTCGTTTCGTCTCCTCCAAATGGTATGCATGCCCCCGGTGCAGGGGATTGTATTCCGCCACGATGCCCGCCACTCGGCATGTCGTCATAGAATATCCCTCCTTGAGTATAGAACCCTATTCTATACGTGGAGGAGAACAAAAGGTCAAGGAGGCCATCATTTTGAAAGTTTTGGTATTGAACTGCGGCAGTTCATCGTTGAAGTATCAGCTTTTCGACATGGAAAAAGAATCGGTGCTCTGCAAGGGACTGGTGGAGCGTATCGGCATCGAGGGATCTCTGCTGAAGCACAGCCCTTCTTGCGGAGACTCGGTGACTAAAGAACGGGATATTCCCAACCACAAGGTGGCGGTGCAGCTCGTTCTCGAAGCGATTCTCTCGAAGGATCACGGAGTTCTCGAAAGCCTGGAAGAACTTACCGCGGTGGGACATCGGGTGGTTCACGGGGGTGAGGATTTCACCGCTTCCGTGATTATTGACGACAACGTTATGGCAGCCATCGATAAATGCTGCGCCTTCGCCCCTCTGCATAATCCCGCGAATCTCACGGGTATCCGGGCCATGAAGGAAACCCTTCCGGATATTCCCCAGGTGGCGGTTTTCGACACCGCCTTCCATCAGACCGCTCCCAATTATGCCTATATGTACGGAGTTCCCTATGAGTATTACTCCGAGTACGGCATGCGGCGGTATGGATTTCACGGCACCAGTCACCGGTACGTGGCGGATCGGGCTGCGGCCATTCTCGGAAAGAAACCCGAAGAGCTGAAAATCATCACCTGCCATCTCGGAAACGGCAGCTCCATCACCGCGGTGCAGCACGGCAAATCCGTGGATACCAGCATGGGCTTCACCCCTCTTCCCGGAGTGCTCATGGGAACCCGCTGCGGCGATGTGGACTGCTCCCTGGTGCTGCAGGTCATGCAGGATCAGAAGATAGCTCCGGAAGACATGGCCCAGATTCTCAACAAGAAAAGCGGCGTTCATGGCATATCCGGCATCAGCAGCGACCTGCGGGATGTGGAGGACGGTGCCGCCCAGGGAGATCCCCGGGCCAAGCTTGCTTTGGACATGCTCTGTTACGGTATCCGGAAGTACATCGGTTCCTATGCGGCGGCCATGAACGGCGTGGATGCGGTGGTTTTCACTGCGGGAATAGGTGAAAACAGCGCTCTCATTCGCGAGATGGTTTGCAAGGAACTGGGCTTTCTCGGAGCCGTCTTCGACAAGGATAAAAACCGGGTTCGAGGACAAGAAACCATCATCTCTGCGGAGAGCTCCAAAGTGGCCCTCATGATTGTTCCTACCAACGAAGAGCTCGTCATTGCCCGGGACACGAAGGAGCTCGTCTCCTGACGGAGAGCCATGAACATTTACGAAACCTGCCCCGGGGAGTGGGAAATACGGCTTTTTCGGGAAAACTCTTCCGGATGGGGAGAGTTCTCCTGGGAAGATGCCACTCCCTTTGCAGTGGAAATGTACGGACAGAAACTGATTTTCCCCGGGGGGCTCGCTTTTTCTGTAAAATATGATTGGCATGAAAGGCATCTTTGTGTTATCCTTTCTGTTCGGGCGGAAGCGGAAGGGGAATGTGCCAAATGCCTCAAGCCCCTCCGCCGGGAAATAGAGGGATCCTTGCGGTATATCTTCATGGCGGGAAATTCCCGGGAAAGCCTTGAAAGCATGGCGGAGGAGGAACTTGTGGTGGTGGACTCCCTGGAACGGGGAGTACGTATCCGGGAGCCTCTCTGGGAAACCTTTCTGGAATCCTTGCCCAGGGTTCTTCTCTGCCGGGAAGATTGCTTGGGAATATGCCCCGAGTGCGGAGCAGATCGCAACGAAAACCCTTGTTCCTGCACGGCCCAGAGAATAGATCCACGACTCGCCTCGTTGAAGGCGATGCACTTTTTCGAGGAAAAGGAGGGAAATAACCATGGCAGTTCCTAAAAGAAGAGTGTCCCACACAAAAACGGCAAAACGTAAGGCCACCTGGCTTGCCGCCCTGTCGGCCCCGGGGCTCAGCACGTGTCCCCACTGCGGAGAGATGGCGATGAATTATCGAGCCTGCCCCGAATGCGGCTATTATCGGGGGAGAAAGGTTCTCAAAGACGTAGAAGAACTGTAGCCTTTCCGAAGATTTCGCGAAAATTTTCGCCGAAAAAGGGATAAAAAAGGAGGAACAGAGGTTATGTTCCTCCTTTTTTCTATTGACCGAAAAGGCTCCTTTCTCTATACTTACTGGCAGTTTGTTTTATAACCAGATCCTAAAAAGGAGAGAGCGCGTTGGCACGTTCCTACATCCGGAAACAGCGACATTCCAATTTGTGTTCCCTGCTTGAGGGCAATCCGTTGTACACGGACGAGGAGCTTGCTTCGTTACTTGACGTAAGTATCAGTACCATACGCCTTGATCGGGCACTTCTCGGTATCCCCGAGCTTCGGGAGCGCATGCGCCAGATGGCGGAGAAGGCTACAAGCCGGCTTCGTTCCATGCGGTGTGACGAGGTGGTGGGGGAGCTTCTCGAGCTGGAGCCCAACTCATGGGCTCTTTCGGTTTTTCACGCCACCAAAGAGATGGCTTTTCGCCATACGGGTATCGTATGGGATCATCATATCTATTCCCAGGCAAGCTCTCTCGCCATTGCGGTGATCGGTGCAGATACGGTGGTTACGGGCTCTGGCAGGGTTCGGTATAAGCGTCCCGCCTATGTGGGAGACAAGCTGGTGGCGAGAGCGAAAGTGGGGGTTCACAAAGGAAACAAATATGTCGTCAGTGTTCGCACGAGAGTAGAAGAAGTGGAGATCTTCGTGGGACGCTATATCGTGGTCGCTACGGAAGGAACTCCTCTCCGCACTGAATAAACGTAAACGTCATTACGGAAGCGAGGTGCTGACAATGCTTCTTGCATTGGATGCCATGGGAGGAGATCACGCTCCCTCCGAAATCGTCAAGGGGGCTGTGCAGGCGTGTTCCCGTTGCAGAGATTTGGAAATCGCCCTCGTAGGGGATGGCCCGAGAATCGAGGTTCTTCTGAAGGATTGCGAGGTGCCTCTCCGAAGCCGATTGCACATCGTACATGCGGACGAGGTTATAGCCATGGACGAATCTCCTTCGGTGGCGATTCGCAAGAAAAGAAGATCCAGCTTGCGCCTTGCCATGGAACTGGTGCGCTCCAAAGAGGCCAAGGGATGCATTTCCGCAGGAAATACCGGGGCCATCGTAGCGGGAGGGGTTCTCGTGGTGGGGAGAATTCCGGGAATTGACCGCCCCGGACTGGGCATTCCCCTTCCCACCTTCGACCGGCCTTCTCTTCTCATCGATGTGGGAGCCACGGTTCGGTGCCGCGCCATAAATCTCTTTCAGTTTGCCCTTGTGGGAGAGGTCTATATGCGCTCTCTCATGAACGTTCCCAACCCCGAAATCGCCCTTCTCTCCAACGGCGAAGAGGATATCAAGGGAGGAGACGTGCTTACCGCAGCCCGGGAGATGCTCCTGGAGAGCGGTCTCAATTTCAAGGGCTACGTGGAAGGGCGCGACATTCCGCGAGGGCCTGCGGATGTCATGGTCTGCGATGGCTTTACGGGAAATCTGCTTCTTAAGTGTATGGAAGGAATAGGAGATATCCTCTACAAAACCGTCCGGGACGAGGTCTCCAAGCGTTTTCTTGCAAAACTCGGCATTATGCTCATGTATCCCATGATACGAAGTTTACGACACCGTTTCGATTACGAAGATCGAGGAGGGAGCCCCCTTCTGGGAGTGGACGGTGTGGTTATCAAAGCTCACGGAGGTTCCAAAGCCAGGGCCGTGGCGGGAGCCCTCCGGATTGCCCATGATTTTGCGGAGAGTCAAGGGGTAGAAACGATTCGAAGCGAACTTGAGCGAGAGGGGAGAAGATTATGACGCTTTTTTCCGGGCATACCGTATCTTTTCGAGGTTCCGGTATATGTGTGCCTGAGCGGGTGATGACGAACAAGGATCTTGAAAAAATAGTGGACACCTCGGACGAATGGATCCGGGAGCGTTCTGGAATCCGGGAGCGCCGCATTGCCATGCCGGGGGAGCAGACGAGCCATTTCGCTCTCGGTGCCGCCCGGAAGGCTTTGGAAGAGGCGGGGATTGCCCCGGAAGATTTGGACATGGTCATTGTGGCCACCAATTCTCCGGACACCCTCTTTCCCTCCGTGGCAGCCCGGGTACAGGCTGGGCTGGGAGCGGAGCGCGCCGGGGCCATGGATCTTCAGGCGGGCTGTACGGGCTGCATCTATGCCATTACCACCGCGGCCAGCGGCATCGCTGCGGGGATTTGGCGCCACGTGGTGGTGATCGGCTCGGAGGTGCTCTCTCGGATGATCGACTGGGAAGACCGCAATACCTGCGTTCTCTTCGGTGACGGAGCGGGGGCCTTTGTTTTGAGTCGGGGCGAGGCGGGGGAAGGTTCTTCCTTTTGCTCCGCAAGCCTTCGGGCGGAAGGGGACAAAGAAGATCTCATCACCTTTCCCGGAGGACTTTCTGAATGCCCCGCCTCTCCGAAAAGCCTGGAGGAGAAGAAGCATCAGGTTTACATGAAGGGGAACGACGTCTTTAAGTTCGTGAACCGAAAGCTCCCTCCCTTTCTCCGGGACTTCTGTGATCAGAGCGGCATTTCTCCCGAAGATGTGGATCTCTGGATATTCCACCAGGCAAATCTGCGCATCATTGACGGAGTGCTGGAAAGATTCGGACTTCCCCGGGAAAAGACCTTTGTCAATCTGGACAAATACGGCAACACTTCCGCAGCTTCGGTGTTCATAGCGTTTCACGAGGCTCGAGAAACGGGGCGTCTTCTGCCGGGACAGAAGGTCGTGCTGTGCAGCTTTGGTGCGGGCATGACCTACGGTGCTGTATTTTTTACGGCGTGAGGTGAGACTGTATGGCGATAGCGACGAAAATAACGGAATTGTTGGGCATCTCCTATCCTCTTATCCAGGGAGGTATGGCCTGGGTGGCGGATGCGCGGCTCGCTGCGGGAGTCAGCAATGCGGGAGGCCTCGGGGTTATCGCAGCGGCCAACATGCCTCCGGAGCTTCTGGATAAAGAACTTCGTCTCGTTCGGGAACTTACGGACAAACCCTTCGGGCTTAATATTATGCTCATGTCTGCCACTGCAGATGATGCGCTGGAGCTTGCGGCGGTCCATCGGGTTCCCGTGGTGACCACCGGAGCGGGCTTTCCCGGTAAGGTTATCGAGCGTATGAAACCACTGGGATCCCGAGTGATTCCAGTGATCGCTTCGGTGAGCCACGCCAAGCGAGTGGCCAAGCAGGGGGCGGATGCGGTTATCGCCGAGGGTACCGAGGCGGGTGGACATATAGGAGAAACCACGACCATGTGTCTGGTTCCCCAGGTGGCGGATGAGGTCTCTCTTCCGGTAATAGCCGCAGGAGGAATTGCGGACTCTCGGGGAGTTCTGGCGGCTTTTGCCCTGGGTGCCCGGGGAGTGCAGGTGGGAACGCGTTTTCTCTGTGCCCTGGAATGCCGTATACATGAAAACTATAAAAACGCGGTACTCAAGGCGGGGGATCGCAGTACCACGGTGACCGGACGTCCTACGGGACATCCCGTGCGGTGCATCAAAAACAAATTGTCCGGTGCTTTTGACGATCTGGACAAGAACAAAGTTCCCCTCGAAGAGTACGAGCGTTTGGGGGAAGGAAAACTGCGATCCGCAGTTATCGAGGGAGATGCGGACTGGGGTTCTCTCATGGCGGGGCAAAGTGCGGGGATGGTGCGCTCCATCGAGCCCTGTACGGTTATCGTAAAAAGCCTTTTTTCGGGAATTCCCGAAAGCATAGAGGACTTGCAAAGCTTGTTTCAACGGTGATTTTCGGCAGAGAGAAAGATGGAGAAGGAGGTTGACATGTCTCTAGCACTGCTGTTTCCGGGACAGGGATCCCAGGAGGTGGGAATGGGGCAGGATCTGGCGGAACACTTCCCGTCTGCCCGAGAGGTCTTTCGCGAGGCCGACCGCGCCCTTTCCTTCGATTTGAGCAGTATCATGTTCTCCGGTCCCGCAGAAAAATTGCAGAAAACCGAATTTGCGCAACCTGCCATATTGACGATGGGTATCGCCTTCTATAGAGTATTGACGGAGGATCTTGGGGTTCTTCTCAAGCCTCTCTTTATGGCGGGACACAGTTTGGGAGAGTATACAGCTCATGTAGTGGCGGGAACGTTTTCCTTTGCGGAGGCCCTCTCCCTGGTGCATCTCCGGGGACAGCTCATGCAGGAAGCGGTTCCTCTCGGAGAGGGAACCATGGCGGCCATTATGGGACTCTCCCCGGAAGAGGTGGTCTCTCTCTGCCGGGAGGCCTCGGAAGAGGAAGTTTGCGAGGCGGTGAACTTCAACGCCCCTAAACAGACGGTCATTTCCGGTCATGTCCATGCGGTGGAGCGGGCGGTAAAGCTCGCCCTCGATCGGGGGGCCAAAAGGGCTCTTCCCCTGAACGTGAGCGCCCCCTTTCACTCCTCTCTCATGCATCATGTGGCACTTCGGCTGCGCAAGGCCTTCGAGTCCATTTCCTGGAATAACCCGTCGGTTCCCATCGTTTCCAACGTTACTGCGGCTCCCGTGGGAACTCTTGAGGAAGTACAGAATGCCCTCTTTCTCCAGACGGATCATCCTGTGCGCTGGTCCGAAAGTATGACCTTCATGCGCAAATCCGGGGTAGATACCTTTCTTGAGCTGGGGCCTGGGAACGTCCTTTCGGGTCTGGCAAAGCGGATTCTCGACAAGGATACCCGGATCTGCAGCGTTCGAAACGCTGAGGAATGCCGGGGCCTTGAAGCTCTTCTGCAGGAGGTGTGACATGACGGATTCCGTAAAAGGGAAGGTGGCTCTTGTCACCGGAGGAAGCCGGGGAATCGGCAAGGCTGTTTCGCTGGAGCTCGCTTCCCGGGGATATGTGGTGGGAGTGAATTACCGTTCCTCTCAGAGAGAGGCGGAGGAGGTCGTTCGTGCCATCCGCGATTCCGGGGGCTCCGCCGGAGCCTACGGCGGGGACGTCTCGAAACCCGAAGATGTGGCGGCTCTCTGCGCTTCGGTAGAAAAGGATCTCGGTCCTGTATCGGTACTGGTGAATAATGCGGGAATCACCCGGGATTCCATGCTCATGCGCATGAAAGACGAAATGTGGGATCAGGTGCTTCAGACAAATCTGACGTCTCTTTTTTACTGCATTCGCCAGGTGGTGCGTTCCATGGCGAAGCAGAAATGGGGTCGCATCATCAATCTGAGTTCAGTGGTGGGCCTCATGGGCAATGCGGGACAGGCGAACTATTCCGCTGCCAAGGCTGGAGTTATCGGTCTCACCAAGAGCGTTGCCCGGGAGTACGCATCCCGGGGGATTACGGTGAATGCCGTAGCTCCGGGATTCATTCTCACGGACATGACAAGCTCTCTCGGGGAAAGCGTAAAAGAGGATTACATGAAAAACATCCCTCTGGGATCCCTGGGAACTCCGGAAGATGTGGCCAAGGCCGTGGCCTTTCTGGCCTCGGAGGATGCGCGATATATTACCGGCCAGGTTCTGAACGTAGACGGCGGCATGGTAATGTAATATACAAGAAGGATTTTCAGGAAAGGGGGTGAAGACAATGAACCTGAATGAAATCACGTCTCGTCTGCAGGAGATCGTTATCGATCGTCTTGATGTGGATGCGGAGAAGATTACAGATAGCGCTTCCTTCGTGGAGGATCTTGGTGCAGATTCTCTGGATATCGTGGAGCTTATCATGGGGATCGAAGAGGAGTTCGACATCGAGATTCCCGATGAAGATGCGGAAAAGCTTACCAACGTAGGAGAAGCCCTGGAATATATCAAGGGAAAGCTTGGAATCGACGAGTAGCGCACAAAAATTCTGATCGGGGGGATCTTGCTTCCCCCCTCGGTTTTCTCTTGGGAGGAACGTCATATCAACAGGTCTCCGGGATTATTCGGAAAGACCTCGAAGGAGTGGCCTAGCTTGAGGAGAGTCGTAATTACAGGACTGGGAGTCGTCAGTCCCATCGGATGCGGCAAGAGCGACTACTGGAAGGCTCTTGCGGAGGGAAAAAACGGCGTAAACCCCATCACACTTTTTGACACGGAAAACTTTTCAGTTCGTATTGCCGCAGAGGTCTCCGGATATGATCCGGAAGTCTACCTTGGTAAAAAGGAAGTTCGGAGGTCCGACCGGGTCATCCATTTCGCGGTAGGAGCGGCTGAAATGGCCATAGAGGATTCGGGGATCGATCTTTCCAAGGTGGATCCATATACGTTCGGTGTGTATTTCGGAAGCGGCGAGGGGGGAATTACCACCACCCACGAAAACTACGAGATCCTTCACGAGAAGGGCCCTTCCCGGGTGAGCCCCTTTTTCATTCCCATGATGATCAGCAATATGTCCGCAGCCTATCTTGCCATGCGGTATGGTGCCAAGGGGCCGAACATGTCCGTAGTTACCGCCTGCGCTACCGCGAACCATACCATGGGAGAGGCTTTCCACGCCATTCGGCGGGGAGATGCGGATCTCATTATCTCCGGAGGCGGGGAAGCTGCCATAACTCCCATTGCGGTGGCAGGATTTGCGGCCAACAAGACCCTCTCCACCAGAAACGACGAGCCTTCCAGGGCTTCCCGTCCTTTCGATCGGGATCGGGACGGCTTCGTCATGGGAGAGGGAGCGGGAGTGCTTATTCTTGAGGAGCTTTCCCATGCCCAGAGACGGGGGGCCCATATCTATGCGGAGTTTACGGGATACGGTGCCACCTGCGACGCCTATCACATTACCGCTCCGGACCCCTCTGGAGACGGAGCCCGCCGGGCCATGGACATCGCCCGGAAACAGGCGGGATGGGAACTCTCCGAGGTGGATCTCATCAATGCTCACGGAACTTCCACGGAACTGAACGACAAGATGGAGTCCATGGCCATTCGAAACCTTTTTGGGGACTCCACGGACAACCTTCTGGTGCACTCCACCAAATCCATGGTGGGCCACGCTTTGGGGGCGGCGGGGGCCCTGGAGGCCATTGCGGCGATCCAGGCTATCGAAGAAGGAATCGTACATCCCACCATAAATCTGGAGAACCTGGACGAAGAGTGCAGAATCCCCGTGTTGGGCGAAACTCTCCGGGGGCGCACCGTCAATAACATCCTTCTCAACAACTTCGGTTTCGGGGGGCATAACGGAGTTCTTGCCATCCAGCGTTACACGGAGTAACTCCGAAAGCCATGCCTCTGGATCAGGAATGGTGGTATCAGGCGTGTGGTCGATTTCAAGAAGAGATCGGCCACACCTTTTCTACCTTCTCTCTTTTGGAGGAGGCCCTTACCCACGCATCCTATGCCAACGAAAACGGACTCTCCTTCGATAACGAGCGCCTGGAATTTTTGGGAGATGCTGTGCTGGAGCTGGGAATCAGTGAAATCCTCTTTTTCGCTCATCCGGAATGGCACGAGGGCGAGCTTACCCGGGAAAGGGCGTGTATCGTCTGCGAGGCATCTTTGGCGAAACGGGCCAAATTTTTCGGGCTTCCACGATTATTGCGCCTTGGAAGAGGGCTCGACCGTCAGGGAGGGAGAGAAAACCCCTCGATCTGTGCGGATGCCCTGGAGGCATGTGTAGGAGCCCTCTATTTGGACGGAGGCCGCACTGCCGCCCAGAGGTTCATGCAGAAAATCTACGAAACCTTTCTACGGGAGGATCCCGGAGAGACCCGGGATTTCAAGTCCGCCCTGCAGGTCTATCTTCAGACCCGAAAGGGAGAGCTTCCTTCCTACTCCCTTCTCCGCCGGGAAGGAGCACCACACAGTCCTACCTTCCACATGGGAGCTTTTCTGGGGGATGTGCTGCTTGGCGAGGCTTCGGGACGTTCTCGAAAAGAAGCGGAAAACGAAGCCGCCCGGAAAGCCCTGGAGATTCTTCGCCTTTCGGATATTTCGTTCTCTTCCGAGGAGGTTGCGGAATGACGAGGAAAAAGACGTTTTTAGCGGGATTTCTGCTGTTCGGGGGGCTCGTCCTTCTCCTGGGAGGTGCCGCCTATGTGCTCAAACCCCCGTGGCTTTGGGAAATTCTTGCTTCTTACTCTGAAGAGGGGGATCCTCAAACCTTTGTGGTACAGCGAGGCCTCCTGGCCTCGTCCATTGCCAGACAGGCCGAGGCGGAGGGCCTCGTCTCTTCCTCCAGGGAACTCACCCGATGGCTCGTCCGCCTTGGAGCGGACCGACACCTTAAACCCGGCACCTACCGTATTCGGCCGGGCCTGGCCTATAGCGTGGCAAAGCAGTTTGCCGAATACGGCGAAACCCTTCTCCCGGAGGTGAAAATTCTTCCGGGAAGTTCTCTGGAGGCGCTCTTTGAGTCTGCTTCATCTCAAAGCACTTCCGAAGATCTCCGCGCCGCTCTTTCCCGTAAGGAAAACTATCCTCCCTCGTTGCTTTCCTGGCTTCCTCCGGAACCGGAGGAGCGAATTCTCTTCTTGCTTCCCGAAACCTACCGGATTCCCGAAGGGCCTCGTTTTGCGGACGAAATGGTACAGCAAGCCTCCCGAGAGTGGTGGAGGGTTTTTGGGAAGGATCTTGAAATTCTCTCCTTTACTCCCGAGAAAATTTTTGAGCGGGGGATTCTTGCTTCCATCGTCGAAAGAGAAGCCTTCCGAAAGGAAGAACGGGCTGCGGTGGCGGGGGTTTTTCTCAACAGGATACGGGAGACCATGCTCCTTCAATCCTGTGCCACCGTGGTCTATGCCTGGAGTCTGAGGGGAATCAAGAAGGAAGGGCTTCTTCATCGGGATCTTGAGATAGAATCTCCGTACAACACCTATCTCCATCAGGGACTTCCGCCGGGGCCCATCTGCATCCCCTCCAGGGAATCCTGGAGAGGTTCCCTCTATCCCGAGGAACACGATTTTTTCTATTTTGTAGCCCGAGGAGACGGATCCCACGTCTTTTCCAAAACCTATCAGGAACATCTCCGGGCTAAACAAAAAAACTCTCCCTGAGAAACTTCAGACGGTTCCTCTTCCTTTTCCGCCTCGGTTTTTTTAAGAGAATCCGGGGTCTTCCGGAAAAAAGCTGTGCTATACTTGGATTTGCGTCGCATAAAACCGGTTTTTCCGAAAAGGGAGGTTCCTCTCTTCCGGGGGAGCCGGATTTTCTGCGAAAAATCCAGCACTAAAGGACGGAAGCATGGAAGAAAAGAACACCCAAATTCGAAGAAAAAGAAGAAAGACCACTCCTCCGGAGGAGAAAAAGCCCCGGGATTTTTCCTGGATTTTTCCCTCCAGGAAAATGCGTGCCATCCTGGTTCTCGGGCTTCTCCTGGTGGATGCCTATCTTCTCTCGTGCATCTTCCCGGACCTTTCGGGAAACTTGGGACGGAACATTCACGAAGCCCTCTATCGCAGCTACGGGTTCTGCATGGTCCTCCCCCTGCTTCACGTGGCCTACCAATGTCTTGCGAACCTCCTGGGATGGCAAGTGGAAAATTTGCGGTACCAAGTGCTTGGCACTGCAAGCCTCTTTCTTTCGTGCCAGATATTTTTCGGCCTTACCGAACTCTACGGAGTAATTTCCTGGGAACCTCCCTTTCTGCCCGGTGCCTTTTCTCAGGAAATCACCCGGGGACTTCTCCGGGGAGTGGGGCTTTTCGGAACCTTCATTCTCGCCATGGGAGGAATCCTCTTCTCCCTTCTCTGCTACGGCCTCAGCTTTTCCGAACGGTTTCACAGCCTCTACTCCCTTTTGGGAGCTCTTTTGGGAGGGATTGGACGGCTCTTTATTCGCTCAAAAAAAAATCCTGATTCCGAGAACCCTCGGACAAACGTTCCGCCTTCTTCGGAAACTGTTCCTGAATCTCCTTCGGAAACACCTTCGGCTCCGGAAATATCCGAAGAAGTGCGTATCGTTCGTCGGCGAGCGGGAGAGCTTCCCGGACCCCTTCCGGAAGATTCGGAGGATTGGGCGCCGGAGGCTTTTTCCGATGCCCCCCTTTCCGAAGAATTCCCGGAAACTCCTTTTCCCGCCCGAGAAATTCCGAAGCCCCTGGATGCGGCTCCTCCCATAAAGAAGGCAAATCCCTCGGAGCATACCGAAAAGCCTCGGATGACCTCGGAGGACGTTTCCTCGGAGCACCAGGCTCCGGATGAACTGGAAATGTTCTGGGAGGATGCGTCGGAGGCAGAGGATGAGGAATTTACCCTTCCGGTTCAGGTGGAGCCCGGTCGGTTTCCCCCTCCCGTGGAGCTTCTGGGCCCTCCCGAAGAGGAGGAGCTTGAGGTGGAGACCGAGGAGCTTCTGGAGAAGGGGAAAAGGATCGTGGAAACCCTTCTTACCTTCGGTATAGAGGCTTCTTTGGTGGAGACCGTGGCGGGCCCCACGGTAATTCAGTATCGCATACAGCTTGCTCCGGGGATTAAAGTGAGCAAGGTGGCGGGGTTGAGCAACGACCTGGCGGTATCCCTGGCGGTATCCTCCCTTCGCATCGAGGCCCCCATTCCGGGAAAACCCTACATCGGCATCGAGATACCGAATCCCTCGCGAAAAACGGTCTCTCTTCGTTCTCTCATCGAGGATCCCGCTTTTCACAATACCCGGTCTCTGCTGCCCCTTCCCATGGGAGTCAGCATCGACGGAAGGGGAATCGTGGCACATCTGGAAGAGATGCCTCACCTTCTGGTAGCGGGAACCACCGGAGCGGGAAAGAGTGTCTTCATTTCCAACTGCCTTATCGGGCTCTCTTTTCTAAGGCATCCCGAGGAACTTCGCTTTCTTCTCATCGACCCGAAACGGGTGGAGATGACCCTTTACGAACGAATGCCTCACCTTCTGGCAAAGCCCGTGGTGGATCCCAAAAAAGCGGTGGAGGCCTTCGCATGGGCTATCAATGAGATGGAGCGGCGCTACGCCCTTTTTGCGGGAGTTCGAGCTCGGGATCTTGGAGGATACAACAGGAAAAAGCCTCTTCAGGAGCGCTTGCCCAGCATCGTTATCGTGGTGGATGAGCTGGCGGATCTCATGATGACGAGTCCTAAAGAAATCGAAGATCATATCTGTCGCCTCGCCCAAAAGGCACGAGCCACGGGAATTCATCTCGTGCTGGCTACGCAGCGTCCCTCGGTAAACGTCATTACCGGGCTCATCAAGGCCAATATCCCGGCTCGGGTAGCCTTCTCCCTCCCCACTCAGGCGGATTCCCGAACGGTGCTCGATACCGGGGGAGCCGAGCGGCTTCTGGGCAAGGGAGACTGCCTCCACCTCACCTCCAGGCTTCCGAAGCCCTTGCGGATTCAATCCGGATGGATCGATGAGAGCTATATCACGGGGTATATCGACTATCTTCGGGATCTTTTCGGAGAACCCGAGTACGTGGAGATTACGGGAAACGGAAGTTCCCGGTCCGGCGGATCCGGGGAGATGCGCATGGAAGATCCCCTTCTTCCGGAAGCGGTGGAGATGGTGATGGATACGGGAATAGCCTCGGCCAGCAGGCTTCAAAGGCAGCTTCGCATAGGCTTTACCCGGGCTGCCCGGCTGGTGGATTGCATGGAAGATCTCGGCATCGTGGGCCCCCAGGAAGGAGCCAAGGCGAGGGAAATTCTTCTTTCCAAGGAAGAGGCGGAAGAAATGTTGGAACAGGCGGAACTTTAGGCTCTTCCATGGAACAGAGGCTGGTTTTTCCTCAGGCTGCAGGGCGTTTCATCTTTTCTCGCCCCTCCGCCAGATCCCTTCCTTCGGGTACGCGGGATATGCTGCTTCTTTGCGGAGGGCGTGCTCCTTCGGGGAACTGGCTTCGAGAAGTGTCCCGAGGACGGGAGCTTCATTGTGCCGATTCCGGAGCGGACATCTGCCGGGAGGAGAATCTTCTTCCCGGTTCCTTTGTGGGGGACGGAGACAGTGTCAGCCCAAAAACCCTGACCTGGCTTCACGAGCAGGGAGTGCCCTGTGAAATTCTCCCCCGGGAGAAAGACGAAACGGACTATCAGGTGCTTCTCCGCCGCATGGCATCCCTGGGAGAATCCGTGCGAAGCCTCGTGGTTACCGGTATATGGGGAGGTCGCTTCGATCATCTCTACAGCGCTCTTTTTACCTCCGCAGGGTTTCTCGGCTCTTACGAGCTTCCCCTCTTTGGTTTTGCCGATTCTCGGGAAATACTCTTTTTCCTTTGTTCCGGGGAGTTTTTGGAGCTGCATTTTTCCCGAATTCCCCGCACGATCTCTCTGATGCCTCTCTCGGAGGAGTGCCGGGGAGTGACGAGCTGCGGTACCCGGTGGGATCTCGAAAATGTGGTGCTCCGAAAAGAATTTCCCTATGCCATAAGCAACGAGATCTCCCCGGAAGGGGAGATCTGTACCGTGCGAGTAGAAAAGGGAATTCTGGGGGTGTATGCATGGTGGGGTTGAACGGGAATGCGGAAGGTATAAAAAAACGGGCTGCGTTACACAGCCCGGGTAACTTTACCGGAACGAAGACACTTGGTGCAGATTTTCATCTTTCTGCTTTCGCCGCAGCCCACATCGACCTTGACGCTCTGCAGATTGATAAGCCACCGTCGCCGGGTATGTCGATTAGAGTGACTCACGTTATTGCCCGTGACGGGACCGCGCCCGCAACACTCGCATACCTTTGCCATTTCCCCACCTCCTATCGAACGTGAAACAGGCGAATTCTATCATAAGCTACCAAATTCTGCAATTGAGAAAAGAGGAATCCTCGATGACTTTTTCTGAATCCATGAAGCAGATCGAAGCCATATGTCATGCCCTGGAAGGAGAAAACCTCCCTCTGGAGGAGGCTCTTAAGCTTTATCGGGAGGGAACGGAGAAACTCCGGCAGTGCCGGGAGTATCTCGAAAAAGTGGAGCAGGAAGTTTTACTGGTGGGGGAAAGCCTTGAAAAGACTCCCTTCGACACGGAACTCTCCGAAAGAGAGAAGGAAAATCATGACTGATCCGGGGAAGAGCCACGAAAAAACCGCCCTTTTTCTGGAGAGAGCCCGGGCGGATTTTGAAGCCTATTGCACTCGGGAGCTTCCCCGATTCGGGGAGGGGATACCCGAAAGACTCTACGAGGCCATGCGATATTCCCTCTTTGCAGGAGGAAAGCGGCTGCGCCCCGCCCTCTGCCGGGCTGCGGGAGAGGCCTTCGGCGCTTCTCCGGAGCCTTTGCTCCTCATGGGATTGGCCCTGGAAATGTTTCACACCGGATCTTTGATTCATGATGACCTTCCCTGCATGGATAATGATACAATACGCAGAGGCAAGCCCACGAATCACGTGGTCTTCGGGGAAGGGATGGCTCTTCTTGCGGGGGGAGCCCTTTTCGTCTGGCCTCTGCACCTTCTCCTCAGAGAACTTCCCTCCTGGAACGTTCCTTCGGAGCGCGTCCTCGGGAGCGCCCGACTCTTTGCCGAGGCCATAGGCCCCTACGGAGTATGCGGGGGTCAGGCTCTGGATCTCGAAGGAGAGGGGCAAGAAACTGAGGAGAGCCTTACCTGGGAAATCGCCAGAAAGAAAACTGCCGCCCTTCTCCGGGCTTCCGCGCAGTGTGGAGCTCTTCTGGGAGGAGCCTCTCCGGAAGAACTCGTAAAGATAGGAGAATACGGAGAGCATCTCGGCCTGGCCTTTCAAATCATAGATGATATTCTTGACGTACTTTCCACTCCCGAGGTGCTTGGCAAAACCCCGGGAAAAGATCAGCTTCTGGAAAAACAGACCTTTGTCTTTCAGTACGGTCTTGAAGGAGCCAAGAAAAAGGCCCGGGAGGAGACGGAACGAGCTGTTCGGGCCCTGGAGGGATTGCCGAAAAAGGGAGTTCTTCCGGAAATTCCCCGTTTTCTGGAAAACCGGATTGCCTAGCCGGGATTTCAAATCAGTGGAGGAGGTTGCCATGTCTGTTTTGGATACCGTCCATTCCCCGGAGGATGTGAAACGTCTCGCTCCGGGAGTTATCCCCCTGCTCTGCGAGGATGTCCGAAGAACCATCATCGATACGGTACTGTGCAACGGGGGGCATCTGGCCTCTTCTCTGGGAACGGTGGAGCTCATCGTGGGACTCCTTCGGGCCTTCGACTTCCGGGAGGATCGCGTGGTCTTCGATGTGGGGCATCAGGCCTATGCCTATAAACTTCTCACGGATCGCAAAGATCGTTTTTCCGGGCTTCGCACTGCCGGGGGAATAAGCGGATATCCCAAACGTACCGAAAGCCCCTTCGATGCCTTCGACGTGGGACACAGCAGCACCTCTCTCTCCGCCGCCCTGGGCTATGCCAAGGCCCGGGATCTCCTGGGGCAGAAACATCATGTGGTGGCGGTTGTCGGAGACGGAGCCCTCCTCAATGGCATGGCCATGGAAGCTCTGAACCATGCCCGGGATCTGGATACCCGGCTCATCATGGTCCTCAACGACAACGAGATGTCCATCAACAAGCGAGTGGGGGGGCTTGCGAGCCACCTCGCCCATTTAAGCGCCTCCCCGTTTTATCGCAAGTTCAAGGAGACCGTGAAAGAGCAATGCCGAAACTTCCCCAAGGGAGAGGGGCTTGAAGAAATTCTGGGGCGCTTCAAATCTCACGTAAAAACCCTTCTTCAGCCCACCAACCTCTTCGAGGAGCTGGATCTCAGCTATTGGGGGCCTTTCGACGGGCACGACGTGGAGGAGCTCGAGGGAATCTTCAACCTCGCCATGCAGTACCATCGGCCCCTCTTGCTTCACGTGATTACGAAAAAGGGAAAGGGCTACGTTCCCGCAGAAGATAACCCCGCCAAGTACCACGGAGTGGGAAAACCTAAAAAACAGGGTTCTTCTTCGAATCTGCGAAGCTGGAGCGCCGCGGCCACCGCTTCCCTTGTGGAGATGGCCGAAAAAGATCCCCGCATCGTCTGTCTTACCGCAGCCATGAAGGAGGGAGCCAAACTGGGGGAGTTCGAAAAACGATATCCCCGACGCTTCTTCGATGTGGGTATTGCGGAGGAACACATGCTTACCTTTGCCGCGGGAATGGCGGCGGGAGGAATGCGACCGGCGGTATGCATCTACTCCACCTTCCTCCAGCGAGCCATGGATCAGCTCGTACATGACATGGCCATGCAGAAACTTCCCGTACTGCTGGGGGTGGATCGGGCGGGGCTTGTAGGAGAAGACGGAGAGACCCATCACGGCCTTCTCGACCTTGCCTGGGCCCGGAGCATTCCCAACGTCACCGTGGCGGCTCCCCGGGATGAAGTGGATTTGGACTTCTTCTTCTCCCACGCTTTTTCTCAGAATGGCCCCGTGCTGGTGCGCTATCCTAGGGGAAATGCCCCGGAAAGACTTGCTCGCAGAGAAGGCGAGGATCCTCTCCCCTGGGGAAGGGGGGAAATTCTTCGAGAGGGAGAAGGTACGGTGCTTTTGGGTCTCGGAAGCACTCTGCCTCTGGCTCTGGAGGCCCGGCAGGTTTGTGCGGACCAGGATCTCCCTCTTCCCGGAGTGGCGGATCTCCGCTTCGTAAAGCCTCTGGATGAAGAGCTTCTTCGGAATCTTGCGGAGGAGTATCAGAAGATAATCGTTCTTGAAGAGGGGAATTGTGCGGGGGGAGTCGGCGAACTCGTGGCGTCCTTTCTCGGGCAGAGGAATTTGTCCTGCCCCATAGTCTCTCTGGGAGTGCCGGATCGGTTTATTCCCCAGGGAACCCGGCAGGAACAATGGGAAGAGTGCGGCCTTACGATACAGAGGGTGGTGGCATGTATTCGTGGAGAAGAAAAAGAAAGAGCGTCTCGACACGCTTCTGACATCCAGAAACCTGGTCGAATCAAGGAGCCGGGCGAAGGCGCTCATTCTGGGGGGAAAAGTTTTTGTGGAAGGGCAGCGTGTTGACAAATGCGGCGCCCAGTTTTCCGAAGACGTGGATCTTCGGGTGGTGCAGGAAAAAGAGTGGGTAAGTCGGGGAGCCCATAAACTTCTCAAGGCCTTTCAGGTCTTTTCTCTCTCCGTGGAGGGGCTCTGCTGTCTCGATATCGGTGCTTCCACGGGAGGCTTTACGGAAGTTCTTCTGACATACGGAGCCTCCCGGGTCTATGCGGTGGATGTGGGGTATGGACAGCTTTCCTGGAAACTCCGTACCTGCCCACAGGTAGTGGTCATGGAGCGCACCAATGCCCGTCATCTCAAGCCGTCGGATTTCGATGAAACCCCTAGGTTTTGCTGTATGGACGCCTCCTTCGTCTCCTTTAGCCATATTCTTCCCCGGATAGACGAAATTCTGCATCCTTCGGGAGAGGCGGTACTTCTCATAAAACCGCAGTTCGAAGCGGGGCGGGAACGAATCGGCAAGGGCGGGGTGGTGTCGGATCCCCGGATCCATGGAGAAATCCTCCGGGAGGCGGGAGCTTTTGTGACGGAACACTCTTCTTTTGTCGTATGCGGCCTGGATTTTTCTCCCCTCCGGGGGCCCAAGGGGAATATCGAGTTTTTATTTCACCTCTCCAGGAACACCGAGAAAAACTGTCTTTCTCCGGAAAGAATCGCCCGAGTGGTGGAAGAGGCCCATGAAATGGATCGGCCTGTACCGTAGAGAGAAAGGAGGACGGAAAACGTGAAACACCGTATAGGACTTTTGGTAAACACTCAAAAAAAACGGGCCGTGGAACTTGCCCATCGCCTCCTTCTCTGGGGCAAGGAACGGGATATTCTCTTTCTGGCTCCTCCCTTCGAAGCCTCCATTCTCGGTATTCCGGGAATTCCCGACAAGGAATGGCGCAGCTCCGTATCTTTTGCGGTGGTTATCGGAGGGGATGGAACCTTTCTTCGGGCGGCCCGATACCTCTTCGGGAACGACATTCCTCTTTTCGGTATCAACGCAGGAAATTTGGGCTTTCTCGCTGCGGGGGATCCAGCCAAAGCCGAGGAGGATATGGAGCGAATTCTCCGGGGAGAACATTCCGTGGAAGATCGCTGTCTTCTTTCGGGCAAGGTGTGGCGGGGAGAACGGCTGGTACACGAACTCTACGCCATGAACGATTTGGTGGTAACCAAAGGAGCTTTTGCCCGGCTCATCCATTTGCAGCTTTACATCCGGGACCGCTATATCACCACCCTTCCTTCGGATGGCATGATTGTGGCTTCTCCTACGGGATCCACCGCTTACGCCCTCTCTGCGGGGGGGCCGGTGGTGCCGCCTCATGTGGCCTGTATGCTCCTGGTTCCCATCTGCGCTCACACTCTTTATGCCCGCCCCATGGTACTGGGAGGGGAGGACACCATTTCGATAGTACCCCTGGGGGACCATCGGGAGCTCATGCTTACCCAGGACGGCCAGCTCGGATACGAGATCATTCCCGGAGACCGCCTGGAGGTTTCCCTTATGAAAGACAAATGTATCAAAACCATTACTCTCCCCGAACGGGACTATTACGCTCTGCTTCAGGAAAAATTTCAGTGGGGGAGATCCTACGAGGATAATGGAGAATAAGAACAACCTGGTACTTCGAGAGCTCTACATCCGCCATGTGGGGGGCATACAAGAGGCTCGGCTCGCTTTCCGGGGAAACTTTACCATCATCTCGGGAGAGAGTGGAGCAGGCAAGAGCAGTGCCGTCCGGGCTCTGGAACTTCTCTGCGGCAAGAGAGGGTCGGGAGAGATGATCCTCAAGGGCGAGGAGGAGCTGGAGGTGGAAGCTCTCTTCGAAAATCTCCCTTCCCGCCTTCGTGAGGGGGAGGCTCTGAAGGATTTCGAAAAGGATCTTGCCGAGGAGGAGTATCTTATCCTTTCCCGGCGCACCCGAAAGAATGGGCGCAGCCGGGGACTTGTGCATTCCCGCACGGTGCCTCTGGGAAAACTCTCGGAAATTACCGGTACGCTCCTTTCCATCCAAAGCCAGCATGCCCAGCTCGACCTCCTCCAGAGAGAGCGGCAAATGCATTTTCTTGACTTTTACGGCGGAGCCCCGCTGCTGGGGTTTCGAAACGACCTGGAAGACTGCATCCGCGAAAGCATCGCCTTCGAAAAAAATATACGAAGCCTTTCGGAAAAACGGGAAGCTTTTTCCCGAATCCTTAAAAAACAGGAGAGCCTTGTGGCCCGGGCGGAAGAGGCGAAATTCGGCCCGGAAAGCGAGAGCGAATGGAACCAGGATCTGGAGCTTCTCTCTCAGGAAGAGGCTCTGGTTCAGCATATCCAAACCTTGAACGGCATCTTTTCCGGGGAAGAAGATTCCTCCCGGGACATACTTTCCCTTCTGGAGCGGGGAAGCCGGGAAATCCCTCCCCAAACGGAGGAGATCCTGGGAAAAGAGAGGGCAGAACGATACCGTACCCTCTTGGATACATCCCTGGAATCCCTGGGAGCTCTCTCGGCCCTTTTGGGAGGGCTCCTTCTGGAATTTCACGAAGAGGATCTCCTGCGCCGCATGGAACTTCTGGATGCCCGCCTGGAGCTTCTTCGAGATCTCAAAAACACTTTCGGACCTCTTTCGGGAAAGGATCTCTTCGAGGCTTTTCAGGAAATGCGAAGAGAGCTTCAGTGGTATTACGAAAGTCAGGAAGAGCTCCGTGGGCTTTTGGAGAGGAGAACGGAGGTTCACGGTAAAACGAAGCAGGTGGCCCGGGAACTTCGCCGGGAACGCCAGAAGGCGGCCACGGAACTCCGAGCGGTGGTGGAGGAGGTTCTTCGGGAGCTCGGCATGGGGGATACCTTTTTTTCGGTGCTCTTCGAACCCCGAAGTACCATCCGTAAAACCGGAGCGGAAGAAGTTGTTTTTTCCATCGCCCGAGGCGAACAGAACTTTTCGCCCCTGGAGGAGATCGCTTCGGGAGGAGAACTCAGCAGAATCCTTTTGGCGCTTCACGTGGCCTGCCCCGAGGGAATGCTCCCCCCGGTGCTCATCTTCGACGAGGTGGAAGCGGGACTGGGAGGAGAGAGCGCTCTCCTGGCGGGAAGGCTTCTCAAAAAGATATCCCTCTCCTTCCAGGTGATTCTCATTACCCACGAGGCTTCCATCGCCGCCATGGGTGATCAGCATATTCTCGTCTCCCGGGAGGGAGAGAACACGGTGTTCCGGGAGCTTTCTCCCGAGGGACGGGTGGGGGAACTTGCCCGGATGCTCTCGGGGAACTCCCGAAATCTCAAGGCCCTGGAACATGCCCGGGCGCTGCTTCTCGAACAGGGGCAATTTCCGGCGCCTCTCCCTAAGGAAAAAGCTTCATCCTTTTCCGGAGCCTGAAGACTGGAAGGTAAAGCCCAAAGAAAGTGCCTCTATCTTCAAGAAAACCCTTGACGGGATCCGGAAAGATGCATATAATTGCTCTCGCTGGCCGGGCTGGCGGAAGTGGTAGACGCACGGGACTTAAAATCCCGAGGGCTTGAGTCCGTGCGGGTTCGAGTCCCGCGCCCGGCACCAGGAAGAGATCGCGGGGTGGAGCAGTCAGGAAGCTCGTCGGGCTCATAACCCGAAGGTCGCAGGTTCAAATCCTGCCCCCGCAACCAACTTTTTGGCGGTGTAGCTCAGCTGGCAAGAGCATGCGGTTCATACCCGTAGGGTCAGTGGTTCGAATCCACTCACCGCCACCACGTTAACCTACGTATAGTAAAGAAGTTGTGGCGTACATATAATGGCAAGGCACACATCGTGGAAGCGGGGTGTGCCTTCGTTTGTTTTGGGAGGATCTCGTGCGAAAGTCCGAAAAATGGCATGTCCCCCAGAATTTGGAAACAAAGTTTAAAGACGCCGGAGCCGAACAGGGATGGCTCGAAGATTCAAAACCCCTGATTCTTGCGGTTTCAGGAGGAAGCGACTCCGTGGCTCTGGTGGTGCTTGCTTGTTTTCTCCTTCCCCGGGAGCGCCTTGTCCTCGGTCATCTGGAGCACGGCATACGGGGGGAGGCCTCTCTGGAGGATGCCCGGTTTGTACGGCATCTTGCGGCGGAGCTGGACCTTCCTCTGGAATGCCGGCATGTAATTACGGAAGAGCACCGGAAAGCTCACGAGAGTTTGGAAAGTACCGCCCGAAGGCTTCGGTACGATTTTCTCAAAGAGCTTTCCCGGAAATACGGAGAAGCCTGGATTGCCACGGGACACACCAAAAACGACGTCCAGGAGACGGTGCTCTTGAATCTCTTTCGGGGCACTGGTATCCGGGGTCTCGGGGGCGTTCCTTCCCGACGGGGAATCGTGGTGCGCCCTCTTTTAAACTGCTCTCGTCAGGAGCTTCGGGATTTTCTCGAGAAAAACGGCTTCTCCTGGAAGGAGGACGCCACCAACGAAGATACTTCCTATGTGCGGAATTATATCCGCAAGATCCTCCTCCCTCAAATTGAAGAAAACATCAACTCCCGGGCGGGAGAGCACCTGGCGGACCTTGCTTCGGATGTTCGGATTATCCGGAAGAGGGACGAAAAGATGTACGAAAATCTGCTCGTCCGGCTGGGGCGTGAAATGCCCTTGGCCCTCTCCTCCTGGGATCTTACCCTTGCCCGGAGTCTTTCCTCCTGGGATCTTCGAATGGCTCTTATGGAACAGGCCCGAGGGCTGGGCATTCCTCCTCTTTCCCGTTCCCGCATGATAAAACTTGAAAAACTGCTCCGTACTTCCGGACGCTGGCGCTTTCAGTGGAAAGGAGGTGTGGATCTTCTCTGCGGTGCAGGCCTTCTCTCCTGGATTCTTCCCGAAAAACATCCTCCCGTGGAATCCGCAGATATTTGTCTTGAAGATTTCCCTTCTTCCCGGAAAAGCGGCTCCTGGACCGTGACGGTGGAGGAAGTCTTTTCCGGATCTCCGGACTCTGTAGTTCTGGGGAACTGCGAAGCCCTTCTTGCTTCCGGACCTTCAGAAACCTTGAGGCTCTGCTCTCTGGAGACCTGGCTGAAAACCGGGGAACCCGCCCAAACGGACCGGTTTCGAAAAAAACTGCCTTGGTGGACCCATCCCCTCTGGCCTGTAATTCTTTGGGGAACCGGAAAGGCCTGGATTCCCGGAACAGGCGGAGAGTGCCCGAATTTTCCTGAAACAACGTCGTTTTCTGGCGAGAATCATGTTACAATAGCCCGGTTGTCATGTTCCCCTTCCGAAAACTCTTTACGGAAAAGCGGGGAATGATTACGTTGTTGAAAATAACCTTTCAGAGTACACGTGCAAAGGAAGTGAAGCCATGACGTATACGGTGGGCAAGGTTCTTCTCTCCAAAGAACGCATTGCAGAACGTGTCGCCCTTCTTGGAAAGGAAATCTCCGAAAACTATGCCGGGCAGGAACTGGTGGTAGTGGGAGTTCTCAAGGGGGCGGTTCTTTTTCTTTCGGATCTCGTACGCCAGGTGGATCGGAATGTCTTTCTGCATTTCGATTTCATTAGTGTCTCTTCGTACGGAGATTCCACGGTCTCCAGCGGTATCGTGAAGATCAACAAGGATCTCGATCTCGATATCCGGGGAAAGCATGTGCTTATCGTGGAGGATATCATTGATACCGGTCTGACCCTCTCGTACCTCATCAAACTCCTGGAAGAGCGGGAGCCTCTCTCGGTGAAGACCTGCGTTCTTCTGGATAAACCCGAGCGGCGGAAGGTTCCGGTTCCCGTGGATTACCGGGGTTTTGAAATCCCCGACGAATTCGTGGTGGGGTATGGCCTGGACTATGCGGGGCGCTGGCGGAACCTCGAGGAAGTTTTCGTGCTTCACACATCCTGACCTTCGATGTATTCTTGAAAGGCGGCGGAAGGGATAAACATGCTGGAATGCCCGGATTTCCTTTCCCGAAAAAGAGATATGGCATGGAGTATTCGGGAACAGAAGTAAATTCATCGCATTAGGAGTGAGGAAGATTTGAACCGACTCATCAAAAACTTGGGATTGTATCTTGTGTTGATCGTGCTCGTGGTGAGTATCGTCAATGCATTCCTCTCCCCGGGGCAGCACACCCAGGAGGGACAAGAGCTCAGTTACAGCAGTTTCATGCATTACGTGGAGGAGGGCTATGTCCGCTCCGTGGTAATCGATGAAAGTGGCATAAAAGGAAAACTCGACAGCGGCAAGGATTTCACCACCCATGCTCTGGGAGTGAGCGAGCTGGCCCCCAAACTCGTGGATAAGGGGATCGAAGTTACGGTAATTCCTCCGGAGAAGCCCCCGTGGTGGGCCAGCCTCATGTCTACCCTCTTCCCCACGCTTCTTCTCATCGGAGCCTGGATCTTCATCATCTACCACATGCAGGGGGGAGGCAACAAGGTAATGAACTTCGCCCGTAGCAAGGCGAAGCTCTTTCTGGACAATCGGCCCAAGGTGACCTTCGATGATGTGGCGGGGTGCGACGAGGCCAAGGAGGAACTTCAGGAGGTTATCGAATATCTCAAGGATCCTTCCCGGTTTGCGGAGTTCGGTGCCAAGGTTCCCAAGGGTGTGCTTCTTCTTGGATCCCCCGGCACGGGAAAAACCCTTCTTTCCCGGGCCGCTGCGGGAGAAGCGGATGTACCCTTCTTCAGCATCAGTGGTTCCGATTTCGTGGAGATGTTTGTGGGAGTGGGTGCCGCCCGAGTTCGGGATCTCTTTGAACAGGCCCGGAAATATCAGCCGTGCATCGTCTTCATCGACGAGATCGATGCCGTGGGGCGTCAGCGCGGAGCCGGTCTCGGGGGAGGCCACGACGAGCGGGAACAGACCCTGAACCAGCTCCTGGTGGAGATGGACGGTTTCGATGTTTCCACGGGAATCATTCTCATCGCCGCTACGAACCGACCGGATATTCTGGATCCCGCCCTTCTGCGGCCGGGGCGTTTCGATCGGCAGATCGTGGTGGACCGCCCCGATGTGAAAGGGCGCCAGGCCATTCTCGAGGTTCATGCCAAGGAGAAAACCCTGGCGGAAAACGTGGATCTCGGGGTGGTGGCCCGGAGAACCCCGGGATTCGTGGGGGCGGATTTGGCGAACGTGGTGAACGAGGCGGCCCTTCTGGCGGCCCGGCGCTCCAAGAAACGCATCGAAATGGCGGAGTTCGAAGAGGCCATCGATCGCACCCTTGCGGGGCCCGAGCGTAAAAGCCGACTTATCAGCGCCAAGGAAAAGGAGATCATCGCCTATCACGAAAGCGGCCATGCACTTATCGCCAAGTTGCTTCCGGGAAGCGATCCTGTACATAAGATTTCCATCATTCCCCGGGGGCATCAAGCTTTGGGATATACCCTCCAGCTTCCCGAGGAAGACCGGTTTCTCATCTCCAAAAAGGAACTTCTCAATCGTATTTCCATCCTTCTGGCAGGGCGGGTCACCGAGGAGATCGTCTTTGGAGATATCACCACGGGAGCTCAGAACGACCTGGAACGCGCCACGGATACCGCCCGGCAGATGGTGACGCAGTACGGCATGAGCGACCGTCTCGGCCCGGTGACCCTGGGCAAGAAGCAGCACGAGGTCTTTCTCGGCCGGGATATCGTGGATGATCGTAACTACAGCGAAGAGGTTGCCTACGCCATCGACCAAGAGGTACGCTCCATCATAGAAGGTTCCTACGAATCGGTGCGCGAGCTTCTGGAAACCAATCGGGATTCTCTGGAGAACATCACCAGAAATCTGCTGGATCTGGAGGTCATCGAGGCGGAGGAGCTGAATGCCATTCTGGACGGCACCTTCATGGGAAGGCCCCGACCCGAGGAGCCCCTGGAGGCTTCCGGAACGACGGAGGAGCCCGAATTTACGGAAAAAACTTCGGGCAATTCCGACCCGGCCCGGGAGGGAGAATTCCTTGAGGAACCTTCGAGAGCATCCGAAGAGGAAATCCGTAAATCCGCCGCTGCTGAGGCTGTGGAGGAAAGGGTGCCGGAAGGGGATTCCCTCGCCTAAGGTTTTTTCTCCCAGCGAAGGAGTCTTGCGGAATAGCACAAAAATACACGCCTGGAGCGCCAGTTATATGCTTTCATATAACTGGCGCTGCTGTATGTTTTTTACGAAACCCCGAAAGAGAGGAATTCCATGGAACAAAGCTTTTCTCTGTATGCTCCCTGGGAACCCCGGGGAGATCAACCCGAAGCCATTCGAAGGCTTTCCCGGGGGCTTCTGGAAAAAAACCACTCCTTTCAGACCCTTCTGGGAGTCACCGGGAGCGGTAAAACCTTTACCGTGGCCAACGTCATCCAGGCCTATCAGCGTCCCGTATTGGTGCTGGCCCATAATAAAACCCTGGCGGCTCAACTGTACAGCGAGTTTAAAACCTTCTTTCCCGAAAACTCGGTAAACTACTTCGTAAGTTACTACGATTATTATCAGCCTGAGGCATATCTTCCCGCCCAGGATACCTACATCGAAAAGGATGCCTCCATCAACAAGAACATCGAAAAGCTTCGGCTTGCCACGACCAAGGCCCTGCTGGAGCGCCGGGACGTTATCGTGGTCTCCAGCGTCTCCTGCATCTACGGTCTGGGGCAGCGTAAAAACTACGAAGAGGCGGTATTCCGCTTTTCCCGGGGAGATTCCTACCCCCGGAGGGAGTTTCTCTCCTGGCTTTTGCGGAACTACTACCAGCGAAACGATGTGGAGTTTTCTCCCGGGGTTTTCCGGGTTCGGGGAGATGTGGTGGATATTTACCCCGCCTACAGCGACACCGCCCTTCGGGTACTCTTTTTCGACGACGAAATAGAGGAAATCGCCGAAGTGGATCCGGTATCCATGAAAAAGCTGGAAGAAAAAGAGCACGGGGCGCTTTTCCCCGCCAAACACTACGTTACGGATTCCTCCACCGTGGCCCAGGCTCTGGACTTCATCGAAAAGGATCTTACAATTCGGGTGACGGAACTGGAGGGGCAGGGGCGGCTTCTGGAGGCGGAGCGCCTCCGGTCGCGTACTACCTATGACATGGAAATGCTCCAGGAGGTGGGGTACTGCTCGGGCATCGAAAACTACTCTCGCTATCTCGATGGCCGGGAGCCCGGAGAGCCTCCGGGAACGCTTCTGGACTTCTTTCCCGAGGAATTTCTTTTGGTGGTGGACGAATCGCACATCACCCTTCCCCAGGTTCGAGGAATGTACCGGGGAGACCGATCCCGAAAGGAAACTCTGGTGGACTATGGCTTCCGACTTCCCGCGGCCCTGGACAACCGGCCCCTCCAATGGGAGGAGTTCCGGCAGTACATGAAGCGGGCGCTCTTCATCTCCGCCACCCCCGGAGACTGGGAGCTGGAGCACTCTCAGCAGGTGGTGGAGCAGATCGTCCGCCCCACGGGAGTGCTGGATCCTCACATTACCATTCTTCCCGCCCGGAACCAGGTGGATGACGTGGTGGATAAAATTACCGCCGCAGTAAGCCGGAAGGAACGTATGCTCGTTACCACCCTTACCAAACGATCCTCCGAAGATCTTGCGGAATATCTGGAGTCTCTCAAGTTCAAGGTGCGGTACATCCATTCGGAACTCAACGCCTTCGAGCGGGCGGAGCTGCTCACGGAGCTCCGGCGGGGGAACATCGACGTTCTCGTGGGGGTCAACCTGCTCCGGGAGGGGATCGACCTTCCCGAGGTCTCCACGGTGGCCATCCTCGACGCGGACAGAGAGGGGTATCTGCGGTCGGGAAAATCTCTGGTGCAAACCATTGGCCGGGCCGCCCGGCATCGCACGGGAGAGGTTTTCCTCTATGCGGATAGACTTACGGATAGCATTATTTATGCCCGGGATGAAACCGCCCGACGCCGGAGCATTCAGGAGGAGTGGAACCGGAAAAACCACGTCACTCCCACTTCCATAGAAAAACCCATCATCTCCCTTCTGCCGGAGGAACTTCTCCAGGAGGAGAGCCCCGGAAGTCGTGCCCGGAAACCCCTGGAGGAATTGGATCCTCGGACCTTGGAAACGCTTATGTGGCAGGCGGTGGAGAAGCTGGATTTCGAAGCTGCTGCGGAATACCGTAATATTTTGGGCAAGGCCCCCGAGAGGAGCTATAAACGTGTTGCAGAAAATCGTCGTTCGCGGCGCAAAAGAGCATAACCTCAAGAATATAAACGTGGAAATTCCCAAAAACGAGCTGGTGGTCATTACCGGTCCTTCGGGGTCGGGCAAATCCAGCCTTGCCTTCGACACCATCTATGCCGAAGGGCAGCGGCGCTACATCGAATCTCTTTCCTCCTATGCCCGCCAGTTTCTGGGAATGCTCTCCAAGCCCGAGGTGGAAGACATTTCGGGACTCTCTCCCGCCATCTCCATAGAGCAGAAGGGGCGTTCCCACAATCCCCGATCTACCGTGGGAACGGTAACGGAAATCTACGACTATCTCCGGGTGCTTTTCGCCCGGGCGGGAGAGCCCCGGTGCCCTTCCTGCGGAGAGCCTCTCCGGAGTTCCTCGGTGGATGAAATCGTTGCGGGGGTTTTTCGAAAGTACGTGGGAAGGCGGGTGGAGGTGCTCTCTCCTCTGATCCGGAACAAAAAGGGAGAGCATCGAAACGTGCTGGCCCAGCTCCGCAAGAAAGGTTTTCTGCGGGTTCGGGTGGATGGCGAGCTCGCCTGGCTGGAAGAGGAAATCCCCCTGGAAAAAACCAAAAAACACACCATCCACATCGTGGTGGATCGGTTGGGTCTCCGGGAAGAACACCGAAGCCGCCTAGCGGAGTCCGTGGAAACCTCTCTGAGAGAGTCCGAAGGGTACGTGGATTTTTTGGTCCACCCTCAGGGAGAAGAAGAAGGAGAGCCCGAAAGGATTTCCTTTACGGAGCACCTCGTCTGCCCCGCCTGCGACCTTCCCTTTCCCGAAATTACTCCAAACCTCTTCTCCTTCAACAATCCTCACGGTTCCTGTCCTTCCTGCTCGGGTATCGGAAGCCGCTCCTACTTCTCTCCCCGCCAGGCGGTGGATTCCCGGGAATCCGTACTGGAAGGGGCCTTCCTTCCCTGGAAGACCAAGCATTACATGCTCGAAAAAATCCGTAAACTGGGAGAAAAGAAGGGATGGGATCTCTCGGGGCCCTACGGGGATCTCGCTCCGGAAATTCAGGAGGAACTCCTCCTGGGATCTTCGGAAAGGCTGGAGCTCGTCTTTCGGGAGAAAAATCGGGAGCAGACCTACCTGGGACGGTACGAGGGACTTCTTCCCTGGCTGGAACGACGTTGGGGAGAAACCGAATCGGAGCACGTTCGGGAAGAACTCGGGATCTTCCGGGTGGAGGAAGCTTGCGAGGCCTGCGGAGGAGTGCGGCTACGGCCGGAAGCCCTGGCGGTGCGTATTGCCGCCTGGTCCATAGGTGATCTAGTCTCCATGCCCATGGAGGAACTCCGAGGCCTTCTCGATTCTTTAGAGCTTCCGGAGCATGCCATGGCCATCGCCGAGCGGGTGCTCGGAGAACTTCGCAAACGCCTGCAATGCCTCGTGGATATCGGGGCGGGGTATCTCTCTCTTTCCCGGAGGGCGGATACCTTGAGCGGCGGGGAGAGTCAGCGTATCCGGCTGGCTACCCAGATCGGCTCGAAACTTACCGGGGTGCTCTACGTTCTCGACGAACCTACCGTGGGGCTTCATCCCCGGGATACGGACCGACTTCTCGCCATCCTTCGGGAAATGAGGGATCTGGGGAACTCCATTCTCGTGGTGGAGCATGATCGGGAAACCATGATGGCCGGGGACTATCTTCTCGAACTTGGTCCGGGAGCGGGAGAAAAGGGAGGCGAACTCATCGCCTCGGGAACTCCCCAAGAGGTCATGGAGGGCGGTTCCCCCACGGGGCTCTATCTTCAGGGCAAGACCAGCGGGGCGGTGCTTCTCCGAAAACGGCGCAAACCCAAGGGGTGGATACACATAGAAGGAGCCCGGAAGTTCAACCTTCGGGATTTGGACGTAACCCTCCCCACGGGGATTTTCCTCGGTCTCTCGGGAGTTTCCGGATCCGGCAAGAGCACCCTGCTCTTCGATGTGCTCTACCAGAACCTTAAAAGAGCTCTTAATCCCCGAAAGGCCCACACTATTATCCCCACCTGCGCGTCTCTGGAAGGGCATGGGGAAATCGAAAATCTGGTGCTCATCGATCAGGATCCCATCGGAAGAAGCCCCCGATCCAATCCCGCCACCTACACGGGACTCTTCACCCCCATACGGGAATTCTTTGCCCAGCTTCCCGAGGCCCGTATGCGTGGATATGCTCCGGGACGATTCAGCTTCAACGTCAAGGGCGGTCGCTGTGAAGCATGTAAGGGGGATGGAGAGGTGAAGGTGTCCATGCTCTTTCTTCCGGATGTCTACGTTACCTGCGATGTTTGCGGCGGAAAGCGCTATAATGCGGAAACCCTGGAGGTTCGCTACAAGGGGCACTCCATTGCCGACGTACTCAGCCTTACGGTGGACGAAGCTCTGGATCTCTTCGCCAACCATTCCCGGATAGCTCGAAAACTAGGGGTGCTTCAGGATGCCGGGCTGGGATACATCCGGCTGGGGCAATCCTCTCTCACTCTCAGCGGCGGAGAAGCCCAGAGGGTAAAGCTCGCTACGGAACTCAGCAAACGTTTCACCGGAAAAACCCTCTACCTTCTGGATGAACCCACCACGGGGCTTCACTACGGGGACGTCAAGAAACTCCTCGTACTGCTCAATCGGCTGGTAGACAAGGGGAACACCGTGGCGGTGATCGAACATAATCTGGACGTCCTCGCATCGGTGGATTACATCCTCGACCTCGGACCCGAAGGCGGCGACAAGGGGGGAACCATCATGACCTCGGGAACTCCCGAGGAGGTGGCCCGTTCCGGAAAGGGATATACCTCGGCCTACCTTCGGGAATATCTGGAAAGCCTCGGCAGAACCATGAGTTCCGAGAAAACTGCCGCCATGCGGAAAGGAAAGAAAAGTCATGCCCAGGAAAAAACGGCCTAATCAGGAAAGCCGGGAAGATTCCGGCCCCCGGAAAAATCGGAGCAGCCGGAAGGATATTCGGGAAAGCCGGAACAGTCGAGAAAACCGGGAGGAGCTTCTTTACGGAAAACATGCGGTACATGCCCTTCAGGATCTCCCCGAGCGTCTTCGGCATCTCTATGTTCAGGAGGAAAAACGGGGACGGGAAAAGGAGCTTCTCGCCGTAGCGGCGGAGTATGGCATCCCCTGCAGCTTTCTCAGCTCCCAGGAAATGTACGACCTTCTGGGGGACGTAAAGCACCAGGGCGTGGCGGCGTCCATGCTTCCTGTGCCTACGGTGTCCTTCGACGAATGGGCTGCAGCCAGGGAAAGCAGCGATGAGCCCGCCCTGGTGGTGGTGCTCGATCATATTCAGGATCCTCAGAACATGGGGGCCATCATCCGTACCGCCGAAGTAGCGGGAGCCTTGGGAGTGCTCTTTCCGGAGCGGCGGGGAGCCCTTCCCACCGAGGCGGTGGTACGGGCCAGTGCGGGGGCGGCCTTGCGAGTGCCCCTTCTTCGGGTGGTGAACCTCCCCCGAGCCTTGCAGGATCTTCAGAACCTCGGTTTCTGGACGGTGGGAATGGAGCCCTCATCCCCTAATCTTCTCTGGGAGGGAGCTACTCTTCCTCCCCGGCTGGCCCTGGTTCTGGGCTCCGAAGGCAAGGGTCTTTCCCGGCTGGTGGGAGAGCGGTGCGATGAACTTGCAGCACTCCCCATGCTTGGCAGCACGGGTTCCCTCAACGTAAGCGCCGCGGCGGCGGTGGGAATCTTCGAATGGGTTCGGGGGCTCCGGCAGAAGACCTCCTAGGTTGTCGGAGCCGGAGACTTTTTCCCGAGCTTTGCATGGTCTCAGACGCATGGAATTCAAATTTCGCTTGACATCTTCTTGCAGGATCTCTATAATGCTCAACGTTGCACTCGGGGCTGTGGCGCAGAGGGAGCGCGCTTCCTTGGCATGGAAGAGGTCGGGGGTTCAAGTCCCCCCAGCTCCACCATTGGAAACACAGGGGTTTCGGCTTTTTGCCGAAACCCCTTTTTCTTTTCCAGACACCCAATAGACACCAGAGGAAAAAAGAAAAAAGATACTCCTGGGTAATTCCCGCCAGTTCTTCGAGGCGGGCCTGGGAAAGCCTCCGCCGGATCCGCAAGGAAAAGAGAATCCCCGGGCGGATCATTCGGGTATCCGGATCCAATCCCGAAGTTCCCGAATGGCTTCGGTAAGCGCCTCCAGGCGTTTCTCCATGCGGATCAGCAGATACGCCGCCACGGCCACGGAAAACCCGCTCTGGGCGATGTTGGCAAGCATTTCCTCCATGTTCTTTCCTCCTTTCGAAATTATATCAAAATTTTTTCAAATGAAAAAAACCGGGCCGGAATACTCCGGGCCCGGCCTGTCATCCACCGTCGTATAGTGTCGCTTGTATCGCTTATGCGGTGATCTTGGTAACCGTCCGGTCCACGATATCCGCCCCCTTGATGCTCGCGGGGGATTTAAGGAAGATCCCGCTGGAAATCACCGCGTTCATGGCGGTATCCACCTGGGCCTTCGTCAATCCATCCTTGGGGTACTTCATGCTCATGGTCCAGGTGTCCCCGGCGGCAGTCTCAAAATGCATACGCAGAGTCTTGGCCATTCC
Source organism: uncultured Synergistaceae bacterium (assembly GCA_964545875.1). Lineage (GTDB taxonomy): Bacteria > Synergistota > Synergistia > Synergistales > Aminiphilaceae > DAIPKP01. The sequence continues at coordinate 60,883 of CAZJHH010000005.1, read as the reverse complement.
GTTTCACCTCCTTTCGTTCATGCTTACGCTGTGCCCGGTGTCCGAACTCCTTCGGACACTCCACTCGGGCACTAGATGACAAGGTCGGTATCCGCCTTCTGAATCTCCGCCACGGGTACATCCAGAAGGTTTTCCAGAGCCCCCGCCACGGCATCCACGTTGTCCGCGGTGACGGAAGCATCCACGTTGCTCCAGGAAAGAGTGCTGAGAACGGGGTTTCCCTCTCCGTCGGTGCCGGTCTGCACCCGAAGGGCCATGCGGCTGGACTTGTTGCTATACTCGGCCATACTTTTCACCTCCTTTCCCTGGGAGTTTTTCCTCTCCAAGGATAGGGGGTAGATCCGGCAGGGTAAAAGAGCTGGTGGTTATGGCCTCTATTGCCACCGGGAACGGGAAAAAACAGCTTTCCCCCCGCAACGGCGTATTGCCCCCGAAGGGAGCGAATGACAAGGCCCCCGAAGGGGCCGACCGCAGGGAGGGAAGCCTTTTCTTGAGCCCCGCAGGGGGTAGCCTTGCGGAAAGGGGGGAAAGCGGGGGGAGGGGAACAAAAAAGGGAACCCTCCTTTGCGAAAGGCCCCCGGGGCTGGCGGTGGGGTTCTTCTACTTCTTGTCTCTCCTTCAATAGTTCTACTTCGGTGTTATCTGCTGACAGGGGGGTGTTATCTGCTGTCCCCCCTGTGGATGGATTGTGGATAAGGTCGTGGATAACATAAGGAGATTTTGAATAAAATTCTCTGCAATAATCTAATATTTGTTCTAATTGGATTTGCTCAAATAACGTCATTACCAAAATCAACCAAGCTGGTTGGAAAACTGACTTTTCCATCTATATTCTACTTTTCTTTACCAGCCTCCTGTAATGTTCACCGAGAGCGGTTAATCTGCACGACTTGCTTTCCATTGCAGCATTCCACACGTGGGGCACACCCTCTGGTACAAGTAGGTTTAGGTGGCTATATTTTTGAAGAATCGAAAATATTCTTGTGTTTTCATTGATGGGATCTGACATACCTTCGTCCCTTCCCTTCATTTCTGGCTCAAATGTTGGATCTAATTGAAATGAATAGCCTGGTGAAGGAAACAAGGTTGCAATCTCTTTTAAGTCTTCAAGGGATATCGGTGGGGTGGTTTTTCTTAGTGATACAAATTGCTTTACATTGGTTTTAAAAACAGGTCGCTGCTCCCATGCACTAAGGGATTGATCAATGTGGGCGTAGATGCTTCCGGGCGTTATGTCACCCGTTAAATTGGCAGCACTTCCGCTTAGCGCATCAACTAAGAGATTTGTAAAGACTCCTCGTCCATTTTCTTCGGATGCGTACTGATCTGCAGTCGAAGCAGTCAAGACAGTGACCCCTTCAGATAGTGAAGCTAAATTACCTTCTCCTGGTGGCGTTCCCGCAATTCCTGAATGGCAGCTATCAATAATAATAATTTTGTTTTTTATTGAAGAACTGTTTGCAAGTGTTAATACTTCAGCAAGAGAAACGCCCTCATCACCTCTAGATACCTCAGATGTAAGTAGATACCCTCCGGTAGCTTCTATATGGCCATGACCTGAGAAGTAGAATAGGGCAGTATCTGCATTTCTATTATTAAATAACTCCGATATTTTATTCTTCAGTTCACCACGTTCTATTATTTCCGTTGGCCCAGTACCTGTTAATAATTGACAGTCAAAGTTTACAGAACCATCGCTATGCCTCTCTAAAACTGCGTTTACAGAATGAGCATCATTAACGCCCCCTTGCAGAGGGGATCCATTTTTGTAATAATTTATGCCTACGATCAATGCAATTCTCATAAGATTCTCCTTTACAGGCTATCTATGAAATTCTTGATAGCATCCCAGGTCCAGTCAACAGTCTTTACTCCTTCGACATTTGTTCTGTCATTTGTGTAAGCCCATATACCCAGAACTTTCTTCTTTTCTTCTTTGGCGCAGGCAATTTCCCATTTTTGGCCGCTGGAGCTGAGCGAATTTTTGCTTATAAGAGCAATAACGCCATCAGATTTTCGGATACGAGTTTTGACTTTATCTTTCCAATCAGTCTTATAGGGTTCTTTTACCGACATGTCTATGTATTCAAATGGGGAATTTGTATTTAGCGATTGCCCCTTCAAAAAATCTCTCTGTCTTTCATCTTCAATTGCGAACGCAACAAAAACCGTTTTTTTAGCTGCCATATCTTTACCTCCCCTAAAGTTTGTTTACTTGATTCGACAGTTTACTGTCGATCCAACCACCAACGCTCAACTTATTTCGGTAGCCCTGGAATCTGTAGCTCATTATGTGACAGGAAATAATATCTTTATTCACACCATACTATATTTAAATAGCTATTGCAAGATGATTGTGTATAACTATTCACGATTATTTTTGCACCCTTACACAGGCTTGCTTTTTATACTACGGAGCCGGGAGCCTTCGTAGCGGAGCGGCAACGTAGGAGCGGAGCGGGGGCATGTGGGGGAGGGCCGTCAGGCCCCTACCTTGAAGCCGGAAAGGGGAGCGGGGGGAGGAGCCGGTTTTTTGCGCCGGGTTCGGCGGGTTGTGCCGGGCACAAAATACCGGGGTTGCGACGAGCCCCGATGCCCTTGGAGGCGACCGCAGGCACCGGGGGTTCTTCCTGGGGCGTCCCCCCTGCGCAACATAAGCCTCGCTTATGTTGAGGCGGACGAGCCCGAGCCGGGGACGCGATTATGGAGAGCGGGAAGAGATGTGGTTTTGCGCCGTCCGGGGAGGAGGAGTGGAAGAGGGAAACCGCGCCATGTCCTATAAGCCGGCTTATAGGACATGGGCATATTATGCCGGGAGCCCTGGCCGGTTTTTCGATCCTTCGGGGATGAAGGGAGCCGTCACAGGGGATTACGAGCGAAGCGGGGGCTTTGAGGCTTGGGAAGGTTGCCGGAAAGGAATCGGGAGACCTTCCCGGAGTGGCCTTCCTTTTCGGGGATCCCGGTTTTGGACTTTCCGCCTTTTGCGCTATCCCACGCGCCGGCGGGGGGTAATTTCGAAGTCCACCGCGGAGAGTACGGAGAGAAAGGTTTTCAGAGTGGGGTTTCCTTTCTGGCTCAGGGATTTGTAGAGCTGTTCCCGTGAAAGCCCCGTTTTTCGGGCAATCTCCGTCATGCCTTTCGATTTGGCCACCATGCCGATAGCGTTTGCGATGTAACCGGGATCGTTCGTTTTGAAGGCGTCCTGAAGAAAGATTTCTATGGCCTCCGCATCGTCCAGGTGTTCCTCGAAGTTATACTCATACAGTTTTTCGCTCATTTTTTCGTTCATACTTCGTCCACCTCCACTCTCTTGGCGATTTCTCTGGCTTTCTGAATATCCTTGTCCTGGGTGGATTTATCGCCACCGCACAATAAGATGATGATAATGTCACCTTCCTGCTTGAAATAGATCCGGTATTCCGGCCAGTAGTGGATTCTCAATTCACTTATGCCCTCGCCTACGGGGGAGGTGTCACCGAAAAGGCCGTTGGCGATACGGTATATCCTGGCGGTGATCATCTTTCGTGCCCGCGGATCTTTGAGCTTTTTCTCCCATTTCCTGTAGGTTTCGGTTTGAAGGATTTTTCTTATCATGAGACTATTGTAGTCTAAAAACTACTGTTTGGTCAATGACCCTTCCTTCCGGGGATCCCGGTTTACTTTTCTCCCTGAAAGCTTTCCGGAAGGGTTCAGGTGAGGCGAGACGAAAAATGGAGCTTTCCCCTGGCGGGATCGCCCCTCATGGCCAACTGGCAAGAAAAATTTGTCAGTTCGAACCCGTCATTTTCCTGACGTCACGAAAATGGTTCCCTTCCGGAGCATCCTCCAGCATGGCCACCGCATTCTCCAGCCGCTCCGGTGCAAGGTGGGCATACCGAAGTGTCATTTTCAGGTCCGCATGTCCCAGGAGTTCCCGCACGGTGTTCAGGTTCACCCCCCGCACCACCCCGAGAGCTTCCTTTAACTTCTTCATTCCCTTGATCGGATTCACAATTATAAATCCGTGACACACTCCCCAGTTCAGCGCCGCCTGGAGGGCCGTTTCATCCCGGTTCATGCTGGATGCCTTCTTGCCCGCCTTCTTGCCTTCCATCCGGAGCTTTTCGAGATCCCATTATGTTAGAATTCCCCACTACCTTTCCTGGAACGGACATTCCCACACTTTTAGAATGGCAGTGTCCAAGGATTTAAAAGATGCCCTGCGCAAGAGGGAGATAAGGAAATCCCTCCCGGATGCTCTGCAAGGGCAGCTAAGGCACTGTGTAGAAGGTTAGGAATACTCTCTTTCTGGTTCATCGCCATTATGCATGGACCCAGCAATCAGCCTCTCCGGGATTTCGTTTATGGTATGATGTATGGCAGTGCTGCAAAGCCATGGCAGGGTGCTATGGCTTTGCAGGCGGTTCTCTTTTGGGGCCTCCGGGAGTTTTCGAAAAAGGTGCAACTTTCGGAGCAGTTTTGAGCGGATCCGGGAGGAAAAATGAAGTTTACAAAAAAAATGGTTCTTTGTTTGGCGGGGGTATTGCTTATGGTTGTGACTGGATGTGCGCATTCGGATTCGCCGAATTACGGCGAAGGTTTTGCCTGGCTGTCCAAGCCGGAGTCTACGGATAAACCCGTGGACGTATTTTACGTGTACCCCACGATCTATGTGGATACGACGCCGGAGAATATGGATATTTCCCGCAAAGACCTGCGGGACAATGCCCGAGGGCTTTTAACCGCCCAGGCGGAGGTCTATTCTTCGCACGCCAATCTCTTTGCTCCCTTCTATCGTCAGCAATCTGCGGCTAGCCAGAGCATGGAACCGAATAACGGCGGCCGCGATGCCTTTGAGGATCCTCTTTTTCGAAAGGGCTATTCCGATGTCGAAGCCGCTTTCGATTATTACGTAGCACATCTGAACCCGGATCGCCCCTTTCTTCTTGCGGGGCACAGCCAGGGCTCCATGGTGATTATCGAGCTGATGCGCAGACGCATGGGGGATCCGGAATTGCAAAAACGGCTTGTGGCGGCCTACATCATAGGCTATACCGTAAAAGAAGATGACCTGAGACGGTACCCGCAGATGAAGCTGGCCCAGGGGGAAACGGATACCGGCGTGATTATTACGTACAATACCCAGGGGCCTGATGCCGAGGGCTCCCCGGTGCTGCTCTCCCATGCGGTGGCGATCAATCCCTTGAACTGGAAAACCGACGGAACCCCGGCGGGACCGGAGAGCAATATCCAGGCTATTTTCTTTAACGATGCCACCGGTGAAATCCTCGAGAAAATTCCCCACTTCTGCGGAGCATACATTGATACAGCAACAGGTGCTTTGATTGCCACGGATATGCAGACGCCGGAAACGGTAGACCTGGTGCATATGGGACGTTGGCCCAGCCAGGTGTATCACCGCTTTGACTACGCGTTTTTCTATGAGAATCTCAAGGAAAATGTAAAAAAGAGGATAGATGCTTATATGCTGCGTCCGGGAAGCTTCCGATGCATATGCGAATAACGGAGAGCTCCGCCGCTTTTCGCGCCTCCGTCTGTACCGGAAAATAAGAATTGCCGTGTCTCGCAGGGACATAGGAAATCCCCGAGGAAACATCCTTGGGGATTCCTTATGTCGCCTGGATTGCGAGATTAAATGCAGCGCCCTCGGAGATTTTGATGAATCGCGTCTGAAAACGCTTCCGGAGATTTTTTCAGCCAAGGAACTTTTGCGGCCCATGATTACGGAGACGAATAGCTGTATCCGTATCCTTTGGTCTACTCCAGGCATGTTCTTTTCTTTTCTCGGATCGTGCTATACTGCCTGACTGGAAGGCATGTTTCTTGAAGGGGCGAATTTTGTGAAGATAAGATGTGTGGGCAATGCAAAAGGATATGTCCCAAAGATATTCCCGGTCCGCTGGATCGTCTCTTCTCTGGCGTTTGTCGCGTTGAGCGGAGGGGTTCCTTTTTTGATATATCAAAAAATCGGAGCCCAGAATTTTACGATACCTCCCGGCTTTTTTTCGCTTCCTTTTCTGGCGGGAGTTCTGGGGTTGTCCGGAGTGTATTTTGCTACCGATGCGTTACGTCTATACTACGTTCTTCGGGCTTTGGGGCATAGCCTCAAGGTTCGAGATCTGGCAAAGCTGACCTTTATCAACATCCTCTTTTCCAATATCACTCCTTTGGCTACCGGCGGAGGTTTCGCCCAAATCTGGTATCTTTGCCGGCGAGGCATTCCCATGGGGGTTGCCACTGCGGCAACGACACTCCGGACGCTTCTCGCCATGGGATTTATCTTTCTTCCCATTCCCTTTCTCGTGATGCGGCTGCCTTTTTTCCGAAATAGCGAAACTGCGGCTGCTTCGGGGCTTCTCCTCGGTTTTTTTGCCGCCGCCTATCTTGCGTTGTTTCTGCTTGTACTTTTCCGCTTGAAATGGCTTCTATGGGTTTTTGATATGCTTGCGAAAATGCTGATGCGAGCCCATCTGGTGAAGAAAGAAACCCTTGCATCATGGCGGCGGGTGCTTTTTAGGGAAACTGTGCGTTTTTCGTATTGCATGAAGACCTATCTTCAGGGAGAACGGCGGAACGTTCTGCTTTCGGTGATGTACACGGTGATTTTTCTCGTATCCTTGTTTTCCTTTCCCTCCTTGCTGCTTTGGGGAGCGGGGTATTCATGCAACTACTTCATGGTGACCGGGATGCTGGTGGTATCCACATGCATCATGTATTTCGCCCCCTCTCCCGGAGGAGCCGGTTTTGCCGAGGGGGTTTTCGGTGCGTTCTTCGCATCTCTGGTTCGTCCTTCGGATCTTGTGGGTATTATCGTTCTATGGCGCTTTCTTACCATATACCTGGGCATGTTGATCGGCATCCCCGTGGTCTTGCACGAACTGTTCGGAAGAGGTTCAAAAAATGCGTAGAATATCGCGATGGAAGCCCCTTTTCTACATAAACCTTCTGATCATTTTTTTGGTGATCTTCTACAAAATATACCTTCATTTTTTCGAGCAGAACTATGCGGCGGTTCATGCGGATCAAATCGAAAAAATAGAGATGCTCCTCCAGGGGCGGGAGTCTTTTACCTTTGCCGTGGTGGGGAATATAAAAAACTCCATAGGGGTCTTCGAGCGGAAGATCATTCCCGAGTTAAACAGGAGTGATGTGGATTTTATCGTTTCCGCAGGTAATGCGGTAAGCGGTGGAGGAGAAGATAAATACCGGGCGCTTCATCAAACCTTGGGGCATCTCCGAAAGCCCTATCTGCTTACCTTCGGCAAGGACGAATACAGCACCTTCGGAGGGTTCCGGTATTACGATCACTATGGCCCCTACGTGTTCTCCTTTTCTTCCGGAAAGAATACCTTTATCTTTCTCGATAGTTCCGGAAAGACCTCCTTCCGGTGGCAAATGCGCTGGCTTGAAGAAGAGTTTGGGGTTCTTCCGGAGAACAATATTTTCGTTTTCATAGGGCATCCCTTACTGCCGGTGGGAAAAAAGAGCGTTTTCGATTTCGACGACAGCTACCTTGTGGATGAGGAGTTCCGGGAGCCCCTGCGGAGCTTGATTGAGAATGCGGGGGTTAAAATGGTTTTCTCTTCGAATCTCCCGCTATACTCATTTCAAGAATCCCAGGATACGGGCTATGTGGTTACCGGAGGAGCGGGGGGGCTGCTGCTCAATAACGAGCAAAGTTTTTATCACTTCGTAAAGGTGCATGTCCATAAGGATCAGGTGACGGTAGAGCCCGTGAGGCTTGAGATCGGGCAGCACAAACTTTTCCGAACCGTTGAGAGCCTATGGTTCTTTGTACACTCTCTGTTTTACGTGGGATATCTCAACTATCTTCTTTTCGTATGTTCTTTGGCACTCAGTGCATATTGGTTTTATTCACTGCTGCTGAAGGAGCGCGATTACTATCCAAATTATAACGTTTTTTCCGAGCTTACTCTGGACGGCCCCATCAGGGTTGCCATGTTCAGCAATAGCTATCTGCCCGTTATTGCCGGAGTGCCCATTTCCATCAAGCGATTGGCTTCGGCTCTCTCGAAAATGGGGCATCATGTTTTGATCTTCGCTCCCAGATATGAGAAGACTCGGGATCTTTCCGAAGAAGACAGGATCTTCAGGGTTCCGTGTTTTTCCAGAATTTCCGGCAACAGGGTCATCGTTCTGCCGAACATATTCTCGGTCCGGATCTTCAGAAAGGTTCGTGAGTTTTTGCCCCAGGTCATTCATATCCATCATCCCTTCTGGATGGGAAGCCTGGGGTTATGGATGGCCCGGTATCTTAAAATTCCGGTGGTGTATACCTACCATACCCGATTGGAGCATTACTCCTATGCGGTTCCTCTTCCCAGGGCGTTCTTCCGAAACTTTCTTTCTCATGCCCTTATCAGGAGAATCGGTAATAAATGCGATGCCGTGGTGGTTCCCACCGAGGCTTCCGAGTATTACCTGCGCATGATTCGGGTGAAGAGCACCGTGTTTGTGGTCCCTACGGGAATAGAGACCGAAAAGTTCAATTGCCCGTGTTCCGAAGAAGAGAAGGCCCAATTGCGCAGGGAGCTTGGCATTCAAGAAGGACAAAGAGTTCTCCTGAGCGTCTCTCGCCTTAACGCTGAAAAAAATATTTTGTTCATGCTTGAAGCGGTGTCGGAGTTGACGAAAAAATGTTCGAAAAGCTTCAAATTCCTTTTGATTGGGGATGGCCCCGACCGTTCGCCTCTGGTGGAGGCGTCCGAGGCCTTAGGCTTGAAAGATATCCTCATTTTCACCGGCTCGGTTGCTCCGGATCGGATTCCCGCCTACTACAGTCTGGGAGATATTTTTGTCTTTGCATCCACCGCAGAGACCCAGGGAATGGTTATTTTAGAGGCCATGGCGAGCGGTATGCCCGTAGTAGCCATACGGGCAAGCGGCATTGACGATTTTGTGGTGGACGGCGTAACGGGATTCAAAACCATTCATCATACCGAGGCTTGGGCGGAAAAGGTTCAGCTTTTGCTGGAAGATGACGTCTTGCGGGATGATTTATCCCGTCAGGCCGTATCCATGGCGGATAGGTACCGGGTGGACGAGTTCGGCCGCAGAATGGAAAGAGTCTATGCTCACGTGCTGACCCATCGGAAGAAAGCCTGACGTTTTTGCAAGTAAGAAGGGTTTGCGGAGAGAAAGCTCTTGCTTTGCCTGGAGTGTCCGGTTTGTCGGATAAGGTTTAATCCTTTGAAGAAGGTTTTGTGTTATGAAGCATGAAAATTCGCGAGGATTTCGTTTTTTGAGCGGGGGAATGTTTCTTCTTTTTCTTTTTGCAGCCCCCTTTCTTTTGTTCTCCCCATGCCGGGGAGAAGAGACAGACAGAGATCTCGAACGGGGGATGTATCACGAAAGCCGGGAAGAGTATGCCCAGGCTGCGGCATGGTATCGCCGGGGGGCGGTGTTGGGTGTTTTGGAAGCCCGGCATCGGCTGGGGCTTCTGTGCTGGAAAGGGCAGGGGGTTTCCCAGGATAACCGGGAGGCTTTCATGTGGTTCTATCTGGCCGCCGCAAGGGGAAACCTCGCGTCTTCGGTGATGTGTGCCACCCTGCGGGATGTGCTGACCCCCGAGGAAATTGATCAAGGGCGGAATCAGGCTCGGGAGATTCTGGCACACGAAAAAGAGGGGGCCCCGGAATAAATCTTTTTTGCAAATCCGGAACCCCCGAGGGCTTTCTTCTTTATTGAATGGGTCTCTTATACGGGAAGGGTTTCGAACATTTCGTCGATGTAGATCGTGGCTTCCAGGGCTTCGAATTTGAGAACGCAGTATTCCGGATCCTCTGCGCCCTTGGGAAAGTGCTTGATGAACCAATCCTGCCACAGGGACTGTTTCACGCTTTTATCGGAGATCACCGAGACGTTCCCCAGGAGAGTCAGGCTGTCTCCGCCGGCATACGCGCAGATGCTCGCCTTGGGGTTTTTCCGGAAATGTCCGGTTTTTTTCGAACTCGTTCCCGTGGCCATCCAGATCGTACGTATTCCCTCGGACTTTATGTTTGCCATGGCGCAGATACGGGGATATCCCTCCTCGTTGATGGAGGCCAGGGTCAGCACCTCGGACTTTTGCAGCAACTCTGCGGCAAGCTCGACTATCGTTTTTTGCATCACGCACTCCCCCTATACTTAATGGTATGGATTTTTCATCGGAACTCGGAGGTCTTGTGGAACTCGATCTCCGGGCACTTCTCAGATACGTGGCGCAGCCGCCACTCTCCGTCGGCGAGGAAGGCCAGATTGCCCTCCCCATCGAGAGCCAGGAAGTTTCGGTGCATCCTTTCGAACTCTTCGAGTCTTTTCCTATCCTTGCAGGTCACCCAGCGTGCGGTGGTCCACTCCACCGGTTCGTAGTCCGCCTCCACGCCGTACTCTGCCTTCAGTCGTGCCACGGTTACGTCGAACTGGAGTATTCCCACCGCCCCCAGAATGTAGTCGTTTCGCGAAAGGGGCCGGAAGAGCTGTACCGCTCCCTCTTCGGTGAGTTGCAGCAGTCCCTTTTGGAGCTGTTTCACCTTGAGGGGCGACTGGAGCCGTACCCGGCGAAAGTGTTCCGGAGCGAAGCTTGGAATTCCCGTGAATTTGAGGGGCTCCTTTTCGGTGAAGGTGTCCCCGATCTTGATGGTGCCGTGGTTGTGAATGCCGATGATGTCTCCCGGCCAGGCCTCTTCCGCTAGGGCCCGCTCCTGGGCCATGAAGATTACCGGATTCGCCACAGTCAGATCTTTGCCGATGCGATGATGCCGCATCTTCATTCCCCGTTCGAATTTTCCCGAGCAGATCCGCAGAAAGGCCAGGCGATCCCGGTGTGACGGATCCATGTTGGCCTGAATTTTAAAGACGAACCCCGAGAAGGCATTTTCTTCGGGCGTTATGGTGCGGGTGGTGGCGGGGCGGGGGAGAGGAGAAGGGGCGATCTCCACAAAAGTATCCAGAAGCTCCTTTACGCCGAAGTTGTTAATGGCGCTACCGAAGAAAACCGGGGTTTGGTTTGCCTTGAGGTAGTGCTCCATGTCGAAGGGATTCGCGGCTCCCTCCAGCAGGGCGAGATCCTCCCGGAGTTCCTCCGCCTGTCTCCCCAAGGCCTCGCGGAGAGCAGGATCGTCGAGGTCCGAAATGATTCGGGCCTTTTCCACCCGGGAGCTTCCGGGGGTAAAGAGGCTCAGCTCTTTTCGGTGGAGGTTGTACGTTCCCTTGAAGCTCTTTCCCATGCCGATGGGCCACGAGAGGGGGGCACACTCCAATTGAAGCTTCTCTTCGATATCTCCCAAAATGTCCAGAGGGGGCATTCCTTCCCGGTCGAGCTTGTTGATAAAGGTAATGATGGGGGTGTTGCGCATCCGGCACACCTCCATGAGCTTTCGAGTTTGGGCTTCCACTCCCTTGACGCTGTCGATCACCATGATGACGCTGTCCACGGCGGTGAGTACCCGGTAGGTATCCTCGGAGAAATCCTCGTGTCCCGGGGTATCCAGGAGGTTGATCTCGCAATTCCGGTACTCGAACTTCATCACCGAGCTGGTCACGGAAATGCCCCGCTCCTGCTCGATGCTCATCCAGTCGCTGGTGGCATAACGTCCGGCTTTGCGGGCCTTTACGGCTCCCGCCATGTTGATGGCGCCTCCGAAGAGGAGCAGTTTTTCCGTAAGGGTGGTCTTTCCCGCATCGGGGTGGCTGATGATGGCGAAGGTCCGGCGGCGTTTGATTTCCTTGAGGCGCAGTGTTTCTTTGGGGGTAACTTCACAGCAGATAGACATGTTTCGTGCATTTCTCCTTCTTGGATGTAAGCATACGAAAGCCGGGGGATATCCCCGGCTTCTCTTTGTAGGGTCCACTCTGCGAGCTATTGTACGCTATTGTGCGGATTTTGGGGAGGGATCATTGTGCATCAGGTATATTCTTTCGACGCTGATCTGGCGAGAATGGAGAAGTTTTCCTGCGGCGTCCCTGAAAAGAACCAAGGGAGGAGCCCCCGAATGCGGATTACCGGGAACAGGAGGGGCTGTCTCCCCGAGTCAGGAGAAGTTCCGGAATGGGGTTTTCGAGGTGCTGTCGGAAAATGCTGAAGGGAAAGGTATCCCGGGCTGCGTCTTCCGGAGTGTATCCCGAAAAAATGAACTCCTCGCCTCCGGGAAGCCATGCGGGATGGAGGGCACAGATGGTGTTATCCGTGAGTCTTCGGGTTTTGCCGTCTTTCGGAGTATAGAGAAAGATTGCAGAAAGCAGGGGGATATCCAGTTCCTGCCACTCCGGGGATCCTTCGATTTCCGCATCGAAAAGCCATTTGCTTCCGTCGGGGGATATGGAAAAATGTACCGCACTGGAGGCGATGGTATCTCCGAGAACCGAGAAGAGGGGAGATTTTCCCATCACCACTCCTCGTTCCACGTCGATTTGGTAGAGGCTATCAAGATCCTGGGCAAAAACCGATGCTCCTTCGGCGGACCAGAAGGGACTGTAGAGCCCTTCTTGTTCCGGGGCCAGAATTCGAAAGGATTCGTCTTCCAGGGAGAGGAATCCCAGTACCCAATTTCCCCGGGCTTCTTCCCAGTGGTTGAAAAGCAGGGATGTGCCATCCGGAGCCCATCGGGGGCCGTAGCTGTTTTCTCCGGGAATGGAAGAAAAGAGCCGCGCCTCTCCCGTGGCAAGGGGTATCACGGCGATCATGCGCCCTCCCTCTTCGGTATAGAAGGTAAAGGCCACCTGATCTCCCCGGGGAGAGATTTCGGGATCGTAGCCCCGGGCGATTTCTCTGGGAGCAGCCTGATTGGTGTCGGTAAGAAAGATGGCGTTTTCCACGGAAAAAACTACCTTGGAAGGAGCCGCCGCTTCGTTTCCGGAAAGGGGGGAGAGCGTTGCAAGAGAGAGCCCGATGGCTCCTAAGAGAATATTGCAAAAAACGCGAAGATTATTACCGAAGGGTTTCATAAATGGTAACCTCCCCTGAGTTTTCTTAAATTTTCTTGGTGCGTTCAGTTGCTTCTCCCTTCATTATACCCCGGAAAGAGAAAAAAAGCTTAAGAAATAGGAGTGGGGTTTGTAAAAAACCGAGGTCATTGATACCATGATTGCCGTATGCTTTTCTTGTGGAAGAGTTTTCATGCGTCATGAATGTGCGAACATGCCAGAGGAAACGGGGGGAACGGAATGAAGCGAGTGGTGGCAATTCTTACGGGGGGGACCATAGCCAGCGCCGTGGGGGGAGAGGGAGCACTTCCGGATAGAAAGAGCTCCTCCCGACTGGAGGATCTTCTTCGCGGTTTTTACCGGGATCGGGATGTGGAGGTTTCCATGGTGCAGCCTTGGGGCAACCCCGGTTATGACAGCTCGGACATAGGCCCCCTTCAGTGGATCGATCTCGCCCGGGTGGTGGTGGAGGAGATGGAGCGGGGAGATCTTCTGGGGGTTATCATTCTCCATGGCACGGATACCATGGCGTATACCGCTTCCTGGCTCTCCATCGCTCTCCGGGGAATTCCCATACCCGTAATTCTTACGGGGAGTCAGCTCACCCTGGATTACACCCCCGAGGACGTGCTCGTGAACCTTCGAGGAGCCGCCCAGGTAACCTGTACCCGTACCGTGGGAGTGTGGATTTATTTTAACTGGAAACTCATTCCTGGAGAGCGGGGGCACAAGGCCCGGGCCACCCATCCGGATGCGTTTATCGTGCAGAACGGTATGCCCATATCCTTTCATCCCGAGTGGGCCCTTCGCACCCATGAAGATTTGGCGGAGGAAACGAACTGGTCTCCTCCGGAGCCGCTGCTCCCTCTTCTTTGGAGTGATTTTCCTCCCGAGCTCTGGAGAGAGCGCCGCGAGCAGCTTCGATGGATTTTCTGCACTCCCGGCACTCTGCCCGCCTTTTCCGGCAGGGAGCGCCTTGTGGGCCTTCTGGGCTTTGGCTCGGGAAACGCTTCTCAGGAAGTGTTGCACGCTCTCGCTGCGGCATGGCCCGGGGAGACAAAACCTCTTGTCCTCGGGTGCAGCCAGGCTGAAGGCGATAGGAAGAAACCCGATGCCTACGGAGAGGTAGGCATAGCCTCCCTCAAGAGCCGGGGTTTTTCCGTTTGGAACCAGGGAGATGCCTCACTGGAGTTCGTACATGCCCTGGCATGGTACGCCCTCCTCTGCATGCCCGAGGATCCCGAAAGAGCCCTGGCGGAGTATCTTGAAAAGATCTAACGGGACTTTCCGGAAAAGAACCTGCTCCGAAAACGGCACAAGGGCGAATCTTCGGATTCGCCCTTGAAATGTCTGTTAATCCAAGATCTGAAGACTTTTCTCAATCTTTTGAGGGAGGTTTCTGAAGAAAAGTTACACTAACCCGTAATGTTCCAGCCGTCGCCGTACCTCATCCTTACCGAAGAAGACTGCCAGCTCGAAAATGCCCGGGCTTACCTTCATTCCCGTAAGAGCGAACCGCAGAGGCATGGCGAGGGCTTTCATCTTTACGTTTTTTTCCTCCGCCCAGGCTTTGGCAAAGGTTGCAAGCTCTTCGTCGGACCAGGAGGGGAGTTCCAGCATGGCTTTCAGGAAGGGCTGCAGAACCTCCCGGGCTTTCTCGTCAAGATCCGATGCGTCGTATCTCTGGCAGACTGCGGCAAAGCTCAGGAAATAGTCGCTGTATGCGGCGATTTCCTGTGTGGTCTGTCCCCGGCCGTCGAGAAGCGTCAGGGCCTTTTCAAGATACTCCGGAGAGTAGTCGTTTGCCGGAAGATTCAGAGCCTCCCAGTGAGGGCGTACATGGGCCAGAAGCTCGCTCTTGGGGAGTCTCCAGAGATGTTCCTGGTTGATGTGCCCCAGTTTGTCCGTATCGAACACCGCCGCCCGTTTGGCTACCCGGGAGAGGTCGAAGATCTTCACCGCTTCTTCCCGGGTAATGACTTCGTCGTCCCCGGGGGACCATCCCAGAAGGGCGAGAAAGTTGAAGACCCCGTCGGGAATATAGCCAAGATCTCTGTATTCGTAAACGCTGGTAGCTCCCTGGCGTTTGGAGAGTTTTTTCTTGTCCTTTCCAAGAATCATGGGAAGGTGGGCGAACTTGGGAAGCCGCCATCCCAGAGCCTCGTACAGAAGGATCTGCTTGGGGGTATTCATGATATGGTCCTCCCCCCGGATGACGTAGGTGATATCCATGGTGTAGTCGTCCACCACCACCGCGAAGTTGTAGGTAGCGGTGCCGTCGCTCTTCATGAGTACGATATCCTTGTAGGTGCTCGTGGGGATTTCGATGTGCCCATAGACCATGTCGTCAAAGGCCACTACGCGCTCCTCCTGGGGGAGTCGGTAGATGATGGCCTCTCCCTCCCGGTAGGCTTTTCCCTCTTCCAGGAGCTGTTCCGCATACTTTCGGTATATTTCCAGCCGCTCGGACTGCCGATAGGGGCCGAAGTTTCCTCCCTTGTCCGGACCTTCGTCCCAATCCAGGCCGAGCCACCGCATACCCTCCATGATAGTGTTTTCGTACTCTGCGGTGGATCGCTGAAGATCCGTATCCTCGATACGGAGCACGAAGGTTCCTCCGGTGCGCCGTGCCCAGAGCCAGTTGAAGAGCGCCGTATGGCCTCCCCCGATATGAAGCGCCCCCGTGGGGCTCGGGGCAAAGCGGACGCGCACGTTTTCCTGCATTTTTATATCCCTCCAAAAGCATAATATGCTCTATACTAAGATACGCATTATAGCGTACTATGGCGTTTTTCAAAGTTTTTCCATAAGGAGGCAAAGGGTTTGAGAGAGACGATCTTACTGGTGGACGGACACGGCCTTGCCTATCGGGCCTATTACGCCCTGCCGGAACTTTCCGCTCCGGATGGAACCCCCACAAGGGTTCTCGTGGGCTTTATGAACACTCTCATGAAAATGGTGGAGGAGTGGCAGCCCCAGAAGGTGGCGGTAGTCTTCGACGCTCCCTCGCCAACCTTCCGGCACGAACGGTATGAAGCCTACAAAGGCACCCGCAAGCCCATGCCCGAGGACATGCACCCCCAGATCCCCCTCCTTCGGGAGATGCTCGGTTTGCTGGGTATCTGCGTAACCTCCCGGGAGGGAGTGGAGGCGGACGATGTGCTGGCTTCCACCGCCCTCTACTGGGCCGAGAAGGATCTGGACGTGCTGATGCTCTCGGCGGACAAGGATATGCTTCAGGTGCTCCGTCGGGGAATCCGGATTATCCGGCCCAAAAAGGGAGTAAGCTCCTTCGTGGTTTTCGACGAGGAGGAGTTCCGGAAAGAATATTCCTTCGCCCCTTTGGGAATGATCGACTACCTTGCTTTGGTGGGAGACGCTTCGGACAACGTACCGGGAGTGCCCGGCATCGGTGACAAGGGAGCCCGGGATCTGCTGAAGCAGTACGGAACTCTGGACGAGATCTACCTGCATCTGGAGGATCTCAAGCCGGGGGTGCGTACAAAGCTTGAGGCCGGCAGGGAGAGTGCCATGCTCAGCCGGGAGCTCGTCACCCTCGCCCTGGACTGTCCCGTGAGAGAAAGCCTTCTTGACGGGTGCTCTCCCGAGAGGGAAGAGCTTCGAGAGCTCTGCCTCCGCCTGGGAATGGAGCAGACCTATACCAAGATGGTGGCTTCCTTTAACGTAGCTTCTTCCGGAAAAGCCGCCGAAGAGACTCTTCCCTGGCAGGAGGAGGAAGTGCCCCTGGAAGAGCTTCTTCGGGAACCTCTCCTGGCCCTTTCCTGGAAAGATCAAGAGGGCTCCAGAATTTTCGGAGTGGGAAACGAAAAAGGCGGACGGGCCTATCTGGAGCAAGCGCCGCTCTTTCCCGGAGTCCTTCAGGAGTGGACCCGCAAGGGAGGTACTCTCATTACCTCCCGGTATAAGGAGCTTTGTAAAACCTTTCCCGAAACCGCTCCGTCTCCGGAAAAAGTGTGGGATCTCGAAACGGGGTATTACCTTCTGCACCCCGACCGGGCTCAGAAGGACTATCCCCAGCTTTTCGAAGACCCTGAAAATCCCACACAGCAGGAGTTGTGGCAATGCTACCGAACCTTGGAACCCCACGTGGAAAGCAAGGAACTTTCCCGGGTTATGCGGGGAATAGACCTTCCCCTCTGCCCGGTGCTGGCGGATATGGAGCGTCAGGGAGTGCGGCTCCACCGGGAAAGCCTTATCGCCCTGGAAAAAGATCTCCATGCCAAGCTTAGGGAGATCCAGCAAGCGGTGGAGGAGGCGGGAGGAATGGAGCTCAACCTCAACTCTCCCAAGCAGGTGGGACATCTTCTCTTCGATGTTCTCGGACTGCCTCCCATCAAAAAAACCAAAACCGGGTATTCCACCAACACCTCGGTGCTCGAGGTGCTTGCGGCCTATCCCAACGGAGAAATTCCCCGGATGCTTCTGGAGTATCGAGAGCTCTCCAAGATCCAGAGCGGCTTCGTGCAGCCCTTTCTTCAGCTGGCGGACCCCGAAAGCGATATCATCCGCACCACCTTCGAACATATCAGTACCGGTACGGGTAGGCTCTCCAGCACCCATCCGAACCTGCAGAACCTTCCCCTCTACGGAGACTGGGCCCTGCGCTTCCGCAGCGCCCTCGGGCCGGTTCGGCAAGGGGCCTGTTTCGTTTCGGGAGACTACTCCCAGATCGAACTTCGCATTTTGGCGCATCTTTCCAGGGAAGAAAGCCTGGTGGAGGCCTTTCGGGAGGGCCGGGACGTGCACAGCGAAACCGGGGCCCGGATTTTTTCGGTGGATCCCGAAGAAGTCACCCCGGAGATGCGCCGTCGGGCCAAGATGGTGAATTTCGGCCTTCTCTACGGCATGGGAGGATTCGGCCTTGCGGATCGGCTCAACATCAGCCGTGGTGAGGCCCAGAAGCTCGTAGACGCTTACTTTGCCGCCTTTCCCGGTATTCAGGCCTACCTTGAGAATGCCGCGGGAGAGGCCAAAAAACAGGGATATACCACCACCCTCTTCGGCCGCCGGCGTCCTCTTGCGGAGGTTACCACCGTGGAAGGACGGGGAACCGGGGCTCTCAAACGAGTGGCCATCAATACTCCCATCCAGGGAACCGCTGCGGACATCGCCCGGATGGCCCTGGTGCAGTGGCACAAAAAAATCCGCCGGGAGGGGCTTTCCATGCCTCTGGTGCTCCAGATCCACGATTCTCTGGTGGTGGAGGTGTCTCGAGATGAGGCGGAACAGGGAGCGGAGCTCCTTCGTACTCTCATGGAAAGCGTGGTTTCTCTTTCGGTGCCTCTCAAAGTGGAAACCACCGTGGGGAACAGTCTCGGGGAAATTTAAAAAATAGCAAATTTATTGGGGGTTTACGGAGAATATCCAGAAAGAAATATGTTCCTGGGGAAAGAAATCTCAAGGAATTTCTTCGAAAAGAACGGAATTCCCCAAAAAAGTTCAAAAATGCTTTTGACACTCCCCCGAGAGAACCGTATGATATGAGGCGCTCGGAAAAATACCGTCTTTATACAGTGAAAGGAGTCGATGAAGGGTGATTATGCGGACCCTGCGAACCCAGGTGAAGTGGATCATGATCAGCGTGGTGGTAGTCTTTGTGCTTTCCATTCTCTTTATGTACGGAGGAGGAAACCGGGGAGGGAAGCCCGAAAGCGGAGATTACCCCGTGGCGGAGATCAATGGTATGACCCTCATGCGCAGTCAGCTTTACCGCAGCATGGTGAGCCTGGCGGAACAGAGCGGCAGAAAGGACATCTCCCCCCAGGATATCGTGAACTTCCGCAGACAGGTTGTCAACGACCTTGCCGTGGGGGATGAGCTCAAAAAAGAAGTCAAGAACCGAAAGATCAAAGTCGCCGAAGAAGACGTGGACAAGGCGTATCAGGGATTGGAAGACCAGTTTCCCACTCGGGAATCCTTCGTGGAATACATGAAGCAAATGGGTATTTCCGAAAGCAAGCTCAAAGAGCAGATTCGGGAGGATCTTTCCCGAAGAGCTCTTATCCAGCAGGCCGAAGAGGGCGTAACCGCCACTACGGAAGAACTTCAGGAAGGGTACGATGCTCTCAAGGATGTCGTTTTTACCCGACCCCACGTCATCTACGTACGGGTGGCGGATTTCGCCAGCCGGGATCATGCGGCCCGGGAGGCTGTGGAGCAGATGGAAGACGGAGTGTCCTGGAGCGCCATGATTGCCACCCACCTCGACGAAGTTCGGGATTTTACCTCGGGAGACGAAACGGTTCCCTTTGCGGAAAACCGGGTACCTCCGGTGCTCTGGGATGCGGTGGTGCAAATTGGAGAGGCTCGGGCCGCGGGCCCCGTGGAAGTTACCAGCCAGGATTTCTACGTGCTTGAGAAGGTTTCGGAAGAGCTTCCCCGAGTGCTCTCCTTCGATGAGGTGAGCGGAGACATTCAGGAGATGGTGGTAGCTCAGAAGAGACAGAACGCCCGGAACCAGTTCTTCGAAACTCTGCTCAAGCGCGCCAAGATAAAGATCCTCGATGAATCCCTCTTTACGGCTCCTCCGGTGGAGGCCGAAGGCGCTTCTCCCAGTGAGGAAGAGCCCCAGATAGAGGAAGCGGCAGAAGAAGCCGCAACGGAAGAAGCGGCCTCCGAGGAACCCGAGAAACCCTCGGAATAGCCGGAAGAAACCCGGGAAAAACGTCGTTTTTCCCGGAGAAATCAAATTAGCGGTTGACATACCTGGGTTCTGTGCATAAAATATGCCTTGCGCGATTTCTTCCGGTGGGATGGCCGAGTGGCTGAAGGCGCTCGCCTGCTAAGCGGGTAAGGGGGCTAAAACTTCCTTCGAGGGTTCGAATCCCTCTCCCACCGCCAGGTAGCAAGCATCATGTTTACCATATATGTGCGCCGGTAGCTCAACTGGATAGAGCACCTGACTACGGATCAGGAGGTTACGAGTTCGAATCTTGTCCGGCGCGCCAATGATAGCAAAGCCCCAGCTCAAAACGAGCTGGGGCTTTTAATTTTTGCTGGGTAACGGCAGGATAATGCCCTGTCGGGGAAAGGATTTTTAAATTAAAAAGTCCATTTTTTGGCTGGTGGCACGGCGAAGAGTGGCGATGCAGATCCGAGGAGGGCTGCCCTTGATTTGACAAAGGAGGGACAAGGCGAGAGACAGCGATGCCGAAAAAAATGCCCTCCGGGGCCGTGCGGCCCCCCGGAGGGCGAGACAAGCGTAAAAAATGTATATGGGTTGCGTCGGCGCACCCTTTCGTAGGATGGCATAGCCGCCGTCCTACGAAAGGGAGAATTCCTCCTCGATGGCATGGAGTTTTTCCATGAGATCTTCCCACTCTTCGAGCTTCTGGGGAAGAAGTTGTTCGATTTCTCCGTGCTCCTTGAGATGAGCGGTGCGTTTTTCCGGATTCTCCAGCACCTCGGGAGAGCAGAGGGCCTCTTCCAAGGCGGTTTTGCGATTTTCCAGATCTTCGATTTCCTTTTCCAGGGGAGCCAGGTGGGCCGTGACGGTGCGCCGTTTTTCCGAGAGGATCTGCCGCAGTTCCGCCTCCCGGCGCTTCTGTTCCCGGCTTTTATATCCCGATGAGGAGAGTAGGTCTTCCGGGGTCTCTCCCGAGGATCGTTCCTGGATCTCTTCTTTTTGCTCCTCCAGAAGGGCCTCCCGTTTCTCTATGAAGTAGGAGTAGTTTCCAAGATACTCCCTTCCCCTGCCCTGGTAGAGTTCCACCACCCGTTCCACCAGAGTGTCCAGAAAGTAGCGGTCGTGAGAGACGATTATCAGAGTTCCGGAGTAGGCCAGGAGGGCCTTCTGAAAGAGTTCTTTCGTTTGCATGTCCAGATGGTTCGTGGGTTCGTCGAGAATGAGAAGGTTCGTCTCCCGAAGGAGCATTTTCAGAAGGGCGAGCCGGGTCTTTTCCCCTCCCGAAAGTACCGAGACGGGTTTCTCGATATCCTCCCCCGAAAAGAGAAAGGCTCCCAACAGGTTCCTCTTGTACTGGGGAGAGAAGTAGTCTCCCTCGGCGAGTACCTCCTGCCAGACGGTGTTTTGGTAGTGCAGATTGTCGATGCTCTCCTGGGAAAAGAAGCCGCAGAGCACCTTGTGACCGAAGGAAATGCTCCCGGAAGAGGGTTCCTCCTTGCGGCTCAGAAGGCGGCAAAGGGTGGATTTTCCCGCTCCGTTCACTCCTACCAGGGCAACCCGCTCTCCCCGGGCTACGGAGAAGGAGAGATTTTCGAAAACCTTCTTGGTGCCGTAGTATTTGTTGACATCCTGGACCGAGAGAACCTCGTGGCCGCTTCTGGGGCATTCGGGAAAGGAGAAATGCACCGAAGCCCCTTCGGTTTCTCCGATAAGGAGATCTTCCCGCTCCAGCATCTTGATGCGGCTTTGTACCTGGGAGGCCTTGGAGGCCTTGTAGCGAAAGCGTTCGATGAAATCCTCGGTTTGTTTTCGCAGGGCCTGCTGCTGTTTGGCCCGCTTTTCGAAGAGCCGCTTATCCTCTTCCTTCTGTTCCAGGTAGTAGGAGTAGTTTCCCTTGTATTCCCGAAGCTGTCCCCGGGCGATCTCCAGAGTACGGGTGGTCATCTTGTCCAGAAAGCGCCGGTCATGGGAGACTGCGATAAAGGTTCCCCGGTAATCCTTGAGATAGCTCTCGAGCCACTCCATGCTCTCCGTGTCGAGATGGTTGGTGGGTTCGTCCAGAAGCAGAATGTCCGGCTCCTGGAGCAGGAGAGAGGTGAGGGCGATACGCATTTTCCACCCTCCGGAGAAGGTAGTGCATGATCGTTCCGAGGCATCCTCGGGAAATCCGAGCCCCCGGAGAATTTTCTCCGCCCGGGGGCGGAAGGTGTAGCCCCCCTTGGCATCGTACCGGGCCCGGAGATGTTCGTAGCTTTTCAGGAGTCCCTGGCGCAGGCTGTCCTCCGAGGCGATGCTTATCGATTCTTCCAGAGATTGAAGCTGTTCTTCCATCTCCAGGATTCCCGACCGGGATTTAAGATAATGGAGAACTTTTTCGGTTCCCAGTTCCGCCACGTCCTGGGGAAGATATCCCAGGCTCTGTCTCTGGGGAATTTCCACGGTGCCTTCATCGGGCTCCATCTGACGGGCCAGGATTCGAAGAAAGGTGGTTTTTCCCGCTCCGTTCTTACCCACCAGTCCCGCACGGGATGCATCGGGGAAAAGCATGGAAATGGAGTCGAAGAGAAGCCGCTCTCCGAAGCGGAGGGTAAGATCTCGTACCTGAATCATCCACTAGGCCCCCGAGAGCGTTTTCTGTTTCGGGGTTACCGCCTGGGAGCCCCAGTTTTCTCGAAGCTGCTCCAGGGGAGCTCCCCGAAGAAGGCCCACCATTTCCGCGGTAATGGAAAGGGCGATCTCTTCGGGAGTTTGCGCGTTGATGGGAACTCCCACGGGCTGATGGATCCTGTCCAGGTATTCCCGGGAGATTCCCTCTTCGAGGAGTCGTTCCCGAACCGAACGGATTTTGTTCCGGGATCCTATCATGCCGTAATATCGGCCGGAGCTTTTTTCCAGAAGCTTTACCACCTCGGCATCCAGGGCGTGTCCCCGAGTGGCGATGAGAATAAAACTGTTTTCATGAAGCACGAGCCCCTGGGAAAATACGTTTTCCAGGGGGCAGCAGAGGCTTGTGGCCTGGGAGATGCACTGCTCGGGAAGGGCGGCGAACTCCTCCCTGTCGTCCCAGAGGACGCCCCGCCATCCGAGAAAGCAGATGGTTTTGAGAATGGCCTTGCCCACGTGCCCTCCTCCGAAGATCACCACTTCGGGGGTGGGAATGATGCGCTCCAGAAAGACCTTCATGCTCCCCCCGCAAACGGCCCCGTCCTCGGCGGCTTCCTGGCTGTTCAGGTTTATGTCCATCAGGAGCGTTTTAGGGCCCTCGGAAAGGAGCTCCCGGGCCTTCTGAAGAACCCGGTATTCCCCTATGCCTCCTCCCACGGTGCCCGTGATGCTTCCATCCGGGAGCACCACCATTTTTGATCCCGGATCCGTAGGAGTAGAGCCGGAGCTTTCCACCACCGTACAGAGCACGCAGGATACCCCTTGGGCCAGGCAGGCCCGAACCTTTTCAAGCGCTGAAATTCCTTCCTGTACAATAATCACCGATACTGTTTCCTTTCTGAAAAACTATTGATTTTTTAGATTTTGCGGTGCCATTTCGTGCCATCCGGAGAATCCTTGAGGACGATTCCCTCCTCCAGGAGGATATCCCGAATTTCGTCCGCCCGGGAGAAGTCTTTATTTTTCCGGGCCTGGTTTCGCTCTTCGATGAGTTTTTCTATGCGGGTTCCTTCAGCATCCGGCGCGGCTTCCTGCTCAATTCCCGGAATATCGAGAACTCCCAGAACGTGGTCTGCCATGCGGAAGAAGTCCAGGGCTTCCTGCTTGTTTTTCTGCGAAAGAGCCCCCTCTTCGTGCAGGGCGGTATTGATGCCCTTCACCGCTTCGAAAATCGCCCCCAGGGCTCCCGCCGTGTTGAGATCGTCGTTCATGTCGCTGTAGAAACGTTCCCGGGCTTTTTTCAGGGTTTCTTCCAGGAGAGGTGCACCATGGAGATTGTCCTTTACCGGGGCTTCCCGAAGGCTCCGGTAGCAACTTCGCAGGCGTTCGGTCCCGCTGGCGGATTGCTCCAGCCCCGAGGCGGAGAAGTTGATGGGGGAGCGGTAGTGAGCGCTCAGCATGAAGTGCCGGATTGCCAGGGGAGAATACTGCTGCCGCACTTCCCGAAGGGTGCGGAAATTCCCCAGGGATTTGGACATTTTTTCGTGATCCATGAGAAGATAACCGTTGTGCATCCAGTATTTGACGAAAGTTTTTCCCGTGGCGGCTTCCGCCTGGGCAATTTCGTTTTCGTGGTGCGGGAAGATGAGGTCGCTGCCCCCTCCGTGAATATCGACGGTATCTCCCAGGTACTTGGCGGCCATGGCGCTGCACTCGATATGCCACCCCGGACGGCCTCTTCCCCAGGGGCTCTCCCAGGAGGGTTCTCCGGGTTTCTCCGCTTTCCAGAGAGCGAAGTCCAGGGGGTGTTTTTTTCGGGAGTTCACGTCTACCCGGGCTCCCGAAAGAAGTTCTTCGAGATCCTGCCGGGTGAGCTTTCCGTAGGGTTCGAAGCTGCGCACATCAAAATAGACATCCCCGTCAAGCTCGTAGGCGTGTCCTTTTTCGATGATTTTCGTGATGGCGTCGATAATTTCCGCCATGTGTTCCGTGGCCCGGGGATGTACGTTCGCTCGTTCTATTCCCAGGGCGTCCGCATCGGCAAAGTACTCCCCGATGTAACGTTCCGCCAGTTCCGCCACGGAGATGCCCATCTCTTCCGCCCGGTTGATCATTTTATCGTCGATATCCGTAAAGTTCTGTACGTAGGTTACCTGGTAACCTTGGCTCCGAAGGTAGCGCCGGAGTACGTCGAAGATGATAAAGGGCCGGGAGTTGCCGATGTGGAAAAAATCGTAGACCGTGGGGCCGCAGACGTAAATTCCCACCTTGGGAGGATTTACGGGAACAAAGGATTCCTTTTTTTGAGAAAGATCGTTATAGACTGCAAAGGGCATGAAAAACACCTCCGAAAAATACTGTATAGACCCCGGACGTGGTATTATTCTTGGTTATGTGGGCTCTTGAAAAGGAGTGTATCATGGATTTCGAAAAAATGCGTTCCAAGATACGGGGTTTCCCGGGGCGCCCGGGGGTTTACATAATGCACGACCAGGAGGGCACAGTGCTCTACGTGGGAAAGGCCAAATCCCTGAAAAAACGGGTGGCCTCCTACTTTCGTACCAACTATGCCTCCCCGAGGCTTCGAAAGCTTGCGGAATCCGTGAGGGATATCTCCATCATCCGTACGGAATCCGAAATGGAAGCGCTTATCGTGGAGGCCCGGCTGATCAAGAAATATCAGCCCAAGTTCAACGTGGAGCTCAAGATGGGGGAGCGGTATCCCTACATCAAAATTCCTGCGGAACCCTTTCCCCGGATTGTCATCACCCGGCATCGAGCCGAGGACGGAGCCCAATACATAGGCCCCTTTACCCGGGTAAGCGAGGTGCGCTCCCTGCTGCATCTGGTGGAGCGCTTTTTCCCCTTGCGGAGCTGTGCGGGAAAGATTACCCCTTCCCGGGAGAACCGGCCCTGTATCAAGTACCATGTGGGAAAGTGTACCGCTCCCTGCGCGGAAAAAATTTCTGCCGTAGAGTACAACCGCATGCTGGCCCACGTGGTGCTTCTGCTTCACGGACAGACTAAAGAACTGGTGGAAAAGCTCCGGGCTCAGATGGAAGAGGCCGCGAAAAATCTCAACTTTGAAGAAGCCGCAGAGCTTCGGGACACCATCCGGGCCATCTGGCGGTACACCCGGCATCGTTCCGTGGGAGTGCTCGGAGAAGATCTCGGGGAGGATATGTGGGAAACCCTTTTGGAGCTTCAGGATGTTTTGGGTTTGCCTACCCTGCCTTGGAGAATCGACGGATTCGATATTTCTCACGGAGGAGGAACCCATACGGTGGGAGTGGCGGTGGTCTTCGAACAGGGCATTCCGAACCCTTCCCTTTATCGCCGTTTTTCCATCCGTTCCGTGGAGGGAGTGGATGACTTTCGGTCTCTCCGGGAGACCGTGGAGCGGCGCTATTCCAAGGTTCTTGCAGGGCAGGAACCCTTGCCTCAGCTCGTACTGGTAGATGGAGGGGCGGTGCAGCTCGCCTTTGTCCGGGAAGTGCTGGACCAGCTCGGACTTGTCTCTCTTCAGACCGTATCTTTGGCGAAGAGAGAGGAGACTCTCTACTTCTCCTCCGGGAAAGCCCCTCTGGTGCTTCCCCGGGAAAAGGGATATGCCCGGCTGCTCCAGCATGTCCGGGACGAGGCTCATCGCTTTGCCGTGGGAAGCTATTCAAAACAGTATCATCGGGGGCTGCGCCGCTCCTCTCTGGAAGAAATTCCGGGGATCGGCAAAACCCGGGCCGCCCAGATCCTGGGGCACTTCGGAGGTCTCCGGAAGATGAGCACTCTTTCGGAAGAAGAGATTGCCCGGGCTCCCGGAGTGGGGACGGTGCTGGCGAAGAAAATTTATCAGGGATTGCACGGAGAAGACGCATGAGTCGAGAGGAACGGCGGCAGGATGTATACTATATGCACATGGCTCTCAGCCTGGCTCGGCGGGGGACGGGGCGCACCAGCCCGAACCCTCTGGTGGGGTGTGTGCTGGTAAAGGATTCCCGGGTGGTGGGGATGGGATATCACCGCCGGTACGGAGGCCCCCATGCGGAAGTGGAGGCTCTCGAAAGGGCGACGGAAAATGTCCGGGGGAGCACTGCCTATGTCACCCTGGAACCCTGCTCCCATTACGGTAAAACCCCCCCCTGTGCGCCTCGGCTCGTTCGGGAGGGAATCGCCCGGGTGGTGATAGGATCTCGGGATCCCAATCCGAAGGTGGCGGGAGGGGGCGTAAAGATTCTTGAAGAGGCGGGAATTCCCGTCGTTTCGGGGGTTCTCGAAGAGGAGTGCCGCGAGATGAACCGGGGCTTTTTTTCCTGGCATCTCCGGGGACGTTCCTGGGTATGTTTGAAAGGAGCGCTCTCTCTGGATGGCGCCATAGCCCTTTCGGACGGTACCAGCAAATGGATTACCGGAAGCCGGGCCCGGGAGATGGCGCATCTTCTGCGGGGAGAGCACGATGCCATTCTCGTGGGGGCCGGCACGGTGCGTTGCGATAATCCGAAGCTGACAGTTCGTTCCGTGCCGGGAATCTCCCCGGTGCCCGTGGTGGTGGATCCCCGGCTTTCTCTTTCTCCGGAGAGCGCGATTTTTGCCGCTCCCCGGGTGATAGTGGCCTCGGGGATTCCGGAAAATTCCGAAGAGCGGAATCGCCGAAAGGAGCTCTTTCCCCTTTCCGTAGAATTTATGGAGCTTCCCGAAATTGCTCCGGGGGAGTTGGATTTCGAGGTTCTCCTTCAGAAGCTTGGGGAATCGGGGCTTCTATCGGTGCTCGTAGAAGGAGGCGCCCGGGTGGGAAGTTCCTTTTTAAACCGGCATCTGGTGGATCGGGTGGCTCTCTTTTACGGATCCCGAATTCTCGGCCGGGGGCTTTCGTTTACCGAGCATTTGCATCTGCACTCCATGGATCAGGCCATAATCCTCTCTTCCCTGGAATGGCGTTCCATGGAAGACGGCTTTCTCGTGGAAGGAGTGCCCTCATGTTCACGGGGTTGGTAGAAACGAAGGGAATCGTTCAGGCCTTGGAGCGTAAACGGGATGTGGCGCTTCTCGGCATCGCCGCTCCGGGATTTGCGGAGAGCCTCGTCTTTGGGCAGTCCGTGGCGGTTTCCGGGGCCTGTCTTACCGTGACCCGCCTCGAGGGATCCCGTTTCTGGGCGGATATGATGCCCGAAACCCTGGAACGTACCGTCCTGGGGAGCCTGGCTCCGGGAAGTGCGGTAAACCTGGAGCGGGCCATGGTGGCGGGAGGGCGTTTCGAGGGGCATATCGTGGCGGGGCATGTGGATTACGTGGGTAGGGTGATCCGCATTGTAAGGGAAGGGCAAACCCGGAAAATTTCCATTTCTCTGGATTCCGAAGGAATGCGTTATCTTGTTCCCAAGGGTTCCGTGACCCTCAACGGAGTAAGCCTTACCATCATAGAGTGCGGCAAGGACTTCTTTTCCGTGGGACTCATCCCTACCACGCTGGAACATACCACCCTGGGAGAGCTTCGAGAGGGAGCCAGGGTTAACGTGGAAACCGATCTCCTGGGTAAATACATCTATCACCAGCTGGGGCTTTACGGAAACCTCTCCCGTTGGGAGGATATGCGTTCTTCCGGGAGTGGCGAAAGCTCTCTGGATTGGGATACTCTCCGTAAGGCGGGATGGGTTTGAGAGGACATTTTTTCATCAAGGATATGCTAGGGGAAAGAATTTTTCCCGATGTGTCCATACATTGATATGGGGAAGAAATGCAAGGAGGAATTGGCTGTGACTGAACAGGTGTCGGGGGAAGGTATTTTTTGCTCCGTGGAAGAGGCCCTGGAGGATATCCGGAAGGGCCGCATGGTTATCGTGGTGGATGACGAGGACCGGGAGAACGAAGGAGATCTCATCGTGGCGGCGGAGTGCGCCACGGATGAAACCATCAATTTTATGGCAAAGCACGCCCGGGGGCTCATCTGCGTGCCTCTCAGTCATCAGCGTTGTTCCGAGCTGGGGCTGGAGCCCATGACCCGGGAAAATACGGATCTTCACGGAACCGCCTTCACGGTTTCCGTGGATGCCCGGGAGGGAACCACCACGGGAATTTCCGCCGCCGAACGGGCCCTCACGGCCAGGCTTCTCGCCAAAGGCGAGGCGAGACGGGGCGATTTCCGCACCCCCGGACACATGTTTCCTCTCATGGCCCGGCCGGGGGGCGTACTCAAGCGGGCGGGGCATACCGAGGCGGCGGTGGATCTGGCCCGCCTGGCGGGAATGACTCCCGCCGGAGTTATCTGCGAGATCATGAACGAGGACGGCACCATGGCGCGGCTGCCGAACCTTCAGGAATTTTCCCGAACGCACGGCATTAATATATGCTCCATCCAACAGCTTATCCGGTACCGTATGCATCGGGACAGCTTGGTGAAGCGGGTGGCCACGGTGCGCATGCCCACGGCCTACGGCGATTTCAAGGCTCTGGCCTATCAGGCTCTTCACGAGGAAAATCTGGATAAGCCCCACATCGCCTTGATCCGGGGAGATGTGGAGGGGGCGGAAAACGTGCTGGTTCGGGTGCATTCGGAGTGCCTCACCGGGGATGTTTTCGGATCCCTCCGCTGCGACTGCGGCGAACAGCTCCATATGGCCATGGAGATGATTCACCGGGAGGGATGCGGCGTACTTCTCTACATGCGCCAGGAAGGCCGGGGAATAGGCTTGCTTCCCAAGCTCCATGCCTACGAGCTTCAGGAGCAAGGTATGGATACGGTGGAGGCCAACCTCGCTTTGGGGTACGAAGCGGACCTTCGGGATTACGGCCTGGGGGCCCAGATCCTGGTGGATCTCGGCATCAAGAGCATGCGGCTTCTCACGAACAATCCCCGGAAGATCGTGGGACTTCAGGGATACGGTCTTCAGGTTACAGAACGCGTGCCCATCATTATGGAGAGCAATCCCTACAACAAGCGTTATCTGGAGACCAAGGAAGACCGATTGGGGCACATGCTTCATCTGCGGGATATCCTTTGATGGGGCCGGAAGAAATCCGTTTTTGGCGTATTCCCGTCATGGGGTGACGAAATCTTTGGTTATAATGCGGAAAACGGCGGTTTTGGATTTGACGGACGCATAAAGGGAACCCACGGGGTTTCTTATGTATAATAATACGAATGCAATCTTTCGGAGGTGTGTTGTATGCGGATTGTGGAAGGTCATCTTATCGGCGAGAAGGCGAGAGTGGCAGTGGTGCTCTCGCGATTTAACGAACTCATCACGGGAAAGCTCCTGGAGGGAGCCAGGGATGCCCTCATCCGACACGGCGTGAAGCACCAGGATATCGTAGTTCACTGGGTTCCCGGAGCCTGGGAAATTCCCCTTATCGTGAAGGAGCTCGCTCTTCAGGGAAAATTTGATGGCATTATCGCCCTGGGAGCGGTTATCCGGGGAGATACGCCGCACTTCGACTATGTGGCGGCGGAGGTCTCCAAGGGAGTTGCTCATATCGCTCTGGATCATCGGGTTCCCGTGGCTTTCGGAGTGCTCACCTGCGACACCTTGGAGCAGGCTCTTCTCCGGGCGGGAAGCAAGGCGGGAAACAAGGGGGCCGATGCGGCGCTATCGGTGATAGAAATGATCAATCTTCTTCGTGAAGTACGGAACGTGCCGGAGGTGTAGCCATGCTTGATATGCGGTGGATACGGGAAAATCGAAAGGATCTGGAGCGGATGCTTCAGGGGAGGAACAACGCCTTCTCCGTGGAAGAGCTGTATAACCTGGATGAGAAGCGCCGGGAGATTCTTACGTCCATGGAGCAGAAAAAAGCCCAGCGAAACGACGGCTCCAAGCAGGTGGGGCTTCTCAAGAAACGGGGAGAGAATGCGGACGCTCTCATGGAGGAAATGCGCCTTCTCGGGGACGCCATCAAGGAGATGGAGGAAGAACTTTCCTCCATCGACGGAGAACTGGAGAACATCCTCCTTCAAATTCCGAACCGGCCTCACGAAACGGTTCCCCTTGGTATGGACGAATCCAATAACCCGGTAATGCACTATTGGGGAGAGCCCCGAACCTTCGATTTCGATCCTCAGGCCCACTGGGATCTCGGAGAATCTTTGGGAATCCTGGACTTCGAGCGGGGAGTCAAGCTTGCGGAAAGCCGCTTTACGGTCATTCGGGGCAAGGGCGCTCAGCTCATGCGAGGGCTCATTCAGTTTATGCTGGATCTCCACACTCGGGAGCACGGATTCGAAGAGATCATGCCCCCTCTTCTCGTGAACAGTGCCACCATGCAGGGAACGGGACAGCTTCCCAAGTTTGCGGAAGACCTCTACCGCTGTGCCCAGGATGACCTCTGGCTTGTACCCACCGCGGAAGTTCCTCTTACCAACATCTATGCCGGGGAAATTCTCGAGGAAAAGCAGCTTCCCCTCTATCTTACCGCCTACACCCCCTGTTTCCGTCGCGAGTCGGGAACATATGGCCGAGATGTACGGGGAATTCTCCGGCAGCATCAGTTCGACAAGGTGGAACTGGTAAAAATCTGCAGCCCCGAAAAAAGCTATCAAGAACTGGAAAGTCTTACTCTGGCGGCGGAAGAGGTTTTGAAGCGCCTGGAAATTCCCTTCCGGAGAATATGCCTTTGCACCGGAGACATGGGTTTTGCTTCCTCCAAAACCTACGACATCGAAGTGTGGATTCCTTCTCAGGAGAAATATCGAGAGATCAGCTCCTGCAGCAACTGTGAGGATTTTCAGGCGCGAAGAATGAACCTTCGGTTTCGCCCTGACGAAGGAGGTAAACCCCGGTACGTCCATACTCTCAACGGTTCGGGAATTGCCGTGGGGCGATGCCTCATCGCCCTGATGGAAAACTACCAGCAAGAGGACGGTTCCATTCTGGTCCCCCGGGCGCTGGTTCCCTATGTGGGTGGCATGACTCGGATAGAAAAATAGGACATCTTTTCAGAATCTTTGATATAGGCCTTTTTCTGGAATGCATATTGAGGAATCCGGACCAGCGAGGTCTATCCGGGACAGCATGGTTCTCCCTCCCGGATAGATCCTTGATATGCCGAAAGATTTTCGCGAATTCCCTTTTTGTTTTCCCCTTTTCTCATGCTATACTTGATAATGCGTATTATGCGATCGAACTTAGGGATGTCTCGCAGGGGAAAGCCATCCCGAAAGGGTTCGTTCTGGTTTTTCGGGGAAAGGCTTGGAGAAATAACAGTCAGGGGTTTGAAAGGGTGGCCTTGTGATGTTCGAAGGAGAATTTGCCTTTATATCCCGCATAGTGATCCTGCTTTCCGCAGGAGCATGTCTCCTGTTTCAGAAATACATACGAAATCATATCTCCCGAGAACAGTACGATTATCTGCGGGATATCATGCTTCTTGCCGCCTGGGTTGTGGTGGCTCTCTGGAGTAACAGCGAAACCGCCCGAGAGGTGGTGGCCACCGCGCTTCTTGCCTGCCTGGCGGGCATCGTGAGTAGCCGGAGCAAGCACAACCTCTCCTGGCTCTATCTTCTTGTGGGTTTTCTCTTTGCCTTCTGGGGTGAGAAAATAGCCTTCGTGGGCATGCCCGAGGGACAGTACCTCTTTTTGCATCCCCTGGTTTCCCATATCATCACGGCCTTATGGGTGGGATTCTTCCCGCTCCTTCTGGTGAGCCTCGACCGGATTCCCGGTATGGCGGGGCATTTGCTCCTTTTCGTATGGCTTCTCATGGCGGTAATAACCAGTTTTTCTGGTCAAAACCTCCAGGGGGCGGTTACCATGTGCCTCGGAGGAATCGCTTTGCTCGGAGTCTTCTGGAGCCGTCACGGGCATCTCTACCGTCGGCTCGGGGAACCGCTGGCAGCTTTTTGGGGCACTCTGGTGGCTGGCGTTTCCGTCATGGGAGTCAGTAAGGGAATAGCTTTCTCGGCCCTTATGCTCCTTCCTCTGGCGCTTTTTGCCATTCCCATCATGGAGGCCTCGCTCAGCTTCGTAAGCCGGACCCTCTTATCCACTGCCTCCGGAGGGAATATCTTTATGTATCGAAGGCTGGTGGATCGAGGAGTGGATCATCCAGATTCGGTGCGTATGGTGGCGTTCCTTTCGGGAGCTCTCGGTTTTTCTGCGGCGGTGCTCCAGATCCGCCCGGATGGGCAGGGGGCGGTGGTGGCTTTTTGTGGCATAGCCGCATGCCTGGCGTACATCGGGGCAGTGCTTAAGCGAAGTCGCAAGAAGCGGGGCAGACCCTCTCCCGTTCTCTGGGGAGTTCCGGTGAACAACGTCTCTCTTCACTATGCTTTGGGAAAGGCCTGGGCTCTCATCAGTAACGGGGATCCTCTGGGATGTACCGTGTTCACCCCTAACGCTCTTTCACTGTATGAGGCCCGGAAGGATGTGGATCTTGCCAGGGCTTTCCGGAATGCGGACCTTTCTCTTCCCGATGGAATGGGGCTCGTTTTGGGTTTGCGTTTTCTGGGTTTTCGTATGCACGAACGGATAGCCGGCGTAGAATTTATGGAGCAACTTTGCCGCACCGCTTCGTACGCCAAGTGGCCCGTTTATTTTCTGGGAGGAGAATCCGGAGTAGCTCGGCAGGTTGCGGAGGTACTTCGAGAACGCTATCCCGGGTTGCCTGTGGCGGGATGGCATCACGGGTATTTTGATGATTTCGAGAGCTCTCTCATTTGTGAGACCATACGGAACTCGGGAGCTAAAATTCTCTTCGTAGCCCTCGGAGTTCCCCGGCAGGAAAAATGGATTGCCGCTCATGCGGAGGAGCTTCCCGGAATGCTTCGTATGGGAGTCGGAGGAAGCTTCGACGTCCTTTCTGGAAGGCTTCAGAGAGCTCCCCGATGGATGCGCAGAGTGGGTATGGAATGGCTCTTCCGCCTCTGCCAGGAACCTTGGCGGTGGCGGCGTATGATAAAACTACCCCTTTTCGTTCTTCATGTGTTGGTTTCTCGTTTTGGTTGGGAAAGTAGACGGGATGGTGGGGGAAAATGAATACCAGTGCTGTAAAACTTATGGTTCGGGATCTTACGGCGGTGTCTCCGGAGGATCGCATTCTTGATGCGGTGCGAATTCTCTATTCTCACCGGCTTCCGGGAGTTCCCGTGATCGATGACGATTGGCGGCTTGTGGGGTATCTTGCTCAGTCCGATATTCTTGAGGCTGCGGTGCCTACCTTCCTGGAAGTTCTCAGCCAAACATCCTTCCTCGATGATACCGAGGGAGACCTTTTGCAGCGTCTTCAGCTTCTCGGACGCTGCAAGGTGAAGGATTACATGCGTTCGGATCCTCCTAAGGTAGACCCCTATGCAAGCCTCATGACCGTGGCGGATCTTATGTTGCGCAAAGGAGTGGAGCGTCTTCCCGTGGTGGAAGAAGGGCGTTTTCTCGGCATTATCGACCGGGCCTCCTTCTGTGAGTTTATGATGGAGGAAGAAGAGGCGTATGCAGAACTTAACGCCTGAAAGCCCCGAAAGAGAGACCTCCGGGATGGAGACTCTCCTTGAGGAGTTTCGTAAAAATCTTGAGGAGGATCTCGTTCGGAAACTAGCGGAAAAAGAGCGGGAGTACGAGGAAGGCGTAGCCAGGCTCGACGTGATGACGCAGAAGACCTTTGAAATCGTGCGGCAGGAGGAAGAGAAAAAGTTCGAGGATGTTCGGGCTTTCGAGGAGGATCTCCGCAACTCTTGCGCTTCCGTGAAGAAACTTCTTTATGAGAAAGCCACGGATCCTTTGCGCATACAAAAAGTGACCCGGGCGGTATGGCCTCACGTGATAGGAGAAGAGCAGATGAACGAAGAGAGGGGCGAATCGTCTTGATTCAAAAGATGGTTCGTTTTTTTATCTGGGGTGTGGCAAGTCGAAAACGGGCAGTTATCGATCTTCTGCATACCATGGGTGTCCTTCATGCGGATGATGAGGATCGGGATTACGGAGAAACTCTTTCCGATCTCAAAAGGTTGAAGTTTTTGAGCGCCACTGTTCAGGGAATGGTGGAGGTTCTTGAGTGGAGAAGCTGGGACGAGGTCTCCGAGGAACGTTTGCAGTGGGCCCATCAATGGATATCCTCCTTTGACGAAGAGATCCTAGGAGATCTGGAAGAAAGCCTTGAAGCTTTTCGGGAGCGTCTCCAGGGGCTTGTGCAGGAGAAGAAATCTCTTCAGGAAACCCTGCGAATACTCCGCAGTTCTCATCGGGATGTGACGCATTTCTCCTCTTTTTTCGAGGAAGAGCAGAAGCGGGGCAACCGAGTTTCTCTCTGGTGGGTTCCTGCGGGAATTTACGGAAGAATTCTTCAGGAAGTACGGGTGGTACTGCGTAAGTTCACCCCCGTGAAAGAACGGGTTTCCCTGCGCTATCACAGCGTAAAGACGGGACATGACGACTTGCTGGTGTCCTTCAGCATTCCTCCCCTTGCTCAGAACTCTCTCGAAAAGCTTTTCGAAGAAGAAAACGTAGTGGCCTGGCGGCCTCCTCCGGCATTTACGAAGTTTACACATCATGAGTCTGTGGCGGCCATCGAATCGGGGCTCCATTGGGTGCCCAAAAGATTGCAGGAGATCGAAGAAGAGCTCGAAAGAACGAAAAAAAATTGGGGGCCTAAACTTGGGGCTGTGCTGATGCTTATCGAGGATCGGGTGGAAGCTCTTCAAATGGAAAACAGAGCCCTCTCCCAGGGGGAAATGTTTTCCCTTTTCGGATGGATTCCCCAGGATCAGGCCAAGGCCGTAGAAGATGGCCTTCGGGAAAACTTCGGATCTCAGATTTTTGTGGAGTGGCGGAAACCTCTCGGCGGGGAACTGCTCCAGGTTCCAACATCCCTAAAAAATCCGAAAATATTCGATCCCTTCCATCTCTTTCTTAAGCTTCTTTCGCTTCCTCCCTACACGGGCATTGATCCCACCATTATGATCGGTATCTTCTTTCCGCTCTTTTCGGGGTGTATGGTGGGAGATGCGGGGTATGGCCTTTTGATTGGAGGCATCGGCTTTTTCCTCTATCGCTCCAAGAAGTCCGAGATCCTGCGTATGGTGGGAATGATTTTCTTTCACCTCGCTTTTTGGAGCATCCTCTGGGGGTTTGCCTACGGAGAGTTCTTCGGTGACGTGGGGCTGCGGCTCTTCAACATCCACCCCCTCTGGCTCGAACGCTCTCATGTGGTGCTTCCGGTGATGGTTTTCTCCATAATTCTGGGCTTGGCTCATGTGGGAT
Organism: uncultured Synergistaceae bacterium; assembly: GCA_964545875.1. Classification (GTDB taxonomy): domain Bacteria; phylum Synergistota; class Synergistia; order Synergistales; family Aminiphilaceae; genus DAIPKP01. Next base: position 25,531 of record CAZJHH010000005.1, on the reverse strand, counting down.
TGGGACTTATACTCGGAGTTTTCGAAGGACTTCGGCATAAGAACCGACATCTCTGGATGGAACGCCTGGGAATGCTCGGCATCATTATCGGGCTTCTTTTACTGGGAGCGGGGCTTTACGAAATTCTCCCTCCCCATGCGGGAATTGCGGTTTTGGTGTCGGGCCTGGTTTGCGTGATCTTTGGCGGTGGTTTGGGGGGAATGATCGAAACCCTCAGTGCCATAGGGAATATCCTCAGCTACGTTCGAATCGCTGCCATCGGACTCTCTTCGGCAATCCTCGCCATGGTGGCCTCCACCTTTGTGGATGTCCTGGGAGCGTCAGTCTTCGGTCTTCTTCTTGCGGTACTTCTGCATCTGCTGAACATCGTTCTCGCCTTTGCCGGTTCGGGTCTTCATGCGGCCCGGCTTCATTACGTGGAATTTTTGGGGAAGTTTTATTCGGGACAGGGAAGACCCTATGTTCCTTTTGCAAAAAGGAGGAGTGCTTCGTGGAAAAAGCATTAATTGCTTTCGCTGCAGCCCTTGCAGTGGGATTGCCCGCCATCGCCACAGCCTATGCCCAGGCTAAAATCGGAAGTGCCGGAGCTGGAACGGTGGCAGAAAAGCCTGAAACCGCAGGGACCATGATCATTCTTGAGGCCATTCCGGAGACCATGGTTATTCTGGGTTTCGTGGTGGCCATCATGCTGATTCTTCGCTTTGCCTAGGAGGAGTGCTGGGGTGGATCCCTCCTCGGAAGAGCTGAAAAAAGAGGCGCTGGTTCCTCTGGAGGCTTTTAAGGAGGCTCTCCGAGAGGAGTATTCCTGCCGTTACCGGGAAGAGGCAAAAAAAATCGAGAGCCGTCTGGGAGATGCCATTGCCCAGAGGCGTCTTGAAGTGGAGAGTGAGATCTCCCGCATTCGCCTTCTTCAGGAAGAGGCCTTGCTCCTCCGAAAGGAGGAGATCCGGAGCAAACTTCTCTACGATCTTACGGAATATCTCTACTCTCTGGGGCAGCAGCTCGCCGAAGAGGTTCGGGAGGCAATTCGTTCAAAAATCGCCTCTCTGAAAGAGGAGAACGCTCTTGTGGCCGTGGAACGACAACTTTTTGAGGAGGCCTTGGAGGTCTTCGAAGGAGGTTCCGTAACACTCTCCTGTTCTCCGGATTTTCCTGAAGAAATTCGAAACCATCCCCGGGTGGCAAAATTCGTTTTTTTTGAAGGAAGCGAAGATCCCTGGGGAGGGTGCATGCTTATGGATGAAGCCACGGAAACTCTGGTGGTGGATAATCGGCTTTCTACGCGATGGAACAAGGTGAGGAGTCGGCTTGCGAAAGAGATCGGGAATACCATGGAAGAGCTTTTTGATCAGGTTCTTCGGACGGTACGAGAATTACGGATATCTTAACGCTCTTCTTCGTTCCCGGCTTTCCTATTTCCTCGAAAAGGAGGAGTACGAGATTCTCCTCCGCCGGGATCTGGAGGGTATGGAGGCGTCTTTGCTGGAGAGCAAATACGGCGGGGTCTACCGGAACGAACTCGTTTCACGGGAGCGTAACGTGTTGCAGCGCATCGAAGTGGCTCTTGCCGTAGGTATGGGAAACGAGCTGCTGCGCATGCGCAGGGCCGCAGAAGGAGAGACCCGGGATCTGGTGAGTATTCTTCTTGCCCGGGGAGATTTGCACAATACCCGGGTGCTTTTGCGTTCCTTCCTTCCCGGAAGTGACCGTACCTATGGAGAGCCTCTTTGGCATATTTACGGCATGATCCCTCCTCATGTAGTCTCTCTCCTCTGGAAATCCGAAAGCCTTCAGGAACTTTCCGAACGGAGTCACGACATCCGCACCCCCCTGGGAAAAGCTCTTGGAAATGCTGCTTTGAACCTGCTTCGGGGACTGGAGTACTGGAGGGTGGAGAGGGGCTATCTTCTGGAGTATAAGAACTATCTCTTCGGTCTTCTCGCCTCCTGCCCTTCTTCGAACGGGGATCTCGTGGAGACGTACCTCCGCATGCTGGTGGATCTTCTGAACCTCGGCATATGGCTTCGAAGGGAGCACGGTTTTTCCCGAGGAGAAATGTCGGATCAGGCGGATTATCTCGATGGAGGACTCATCGAGGAGGGACATCTTGCCCAGTCTCGTTCCATTCTCGAAGCGGTACGGGGAACTCCCTGGATGGGGATGGTGCGCCAGATTCACGAGGAGACCCCCAACATGTTCCAACAGGCCCTCAACAGAAGCTTTCTCCGCTGGCAGGCCTCGTTTTTGCGCAGAAATCCTCTGGGGATAGAAGTGGCCATGGGGTATCTCGCCCGGCAGATGGCGGAGTGGGATAATCTGAACTATATCGTTACGGGGCTCGCCTTGAACTATTCCGAGGAGAAGATTCGACAGCGCCTTTTGTTCGTTTGAACGGGAAAAGATAAAAACAGGCAGGATTGAAAATATGAAAAAAACGGGAGTGGTATTGGGACGTAAGATTTTTGTGGATCTCTGGTCTCTTGTGGGTTTTGCTCCCTGTATTTGTGAAAACCCCCGGTCTTTGGGGGAAGTCTGGGAGGAGTTGGTGAAAGAGAATGTGGCCTTTGTGCTCTACGAACCGGAATGGTTTGAACAGGTGCCTCAGTATTACCGACAGCAGGTGCAGCACCTGTCAAGGCCCGTGTGGATTCCTTTTCCCAACATGCGGAACATTGCCTAGATGAAGGAGAACCGCATGGACGAAAAGGCACGCAGCCCTCGAATTTTAGGGATTTCCGGGCCCGTGATTCAGGCCGAGGCTTCACCCCTGGTACGCATGTTCGAAGTGGTTCGGGTGGGATCTCTCCACCTCATGGGGGAGGTGGTGCGTCTTCGGGAAAAGTGGGCGGATATCCAGGTTTATGAGGATACCACGGGCCTTTCTGCAGGGGAAGGGGTGGAGTACTCCGGGAACCTCCTTTCGATGGATCTCGGCCCGGGGCTCCTTGGAGGTGTCTTTGACGGTATCGGAAGACCTCTGGATTCGTTTCCCGAAGAGGAGCTTTTTCTCCCCCGGGGAGTTCGTCTCCCCAGCCTGGACGAAGAGCGGCTTTGGGAGTTCACTCCTCTGGTGCAAAAGGGACAGTTTCTCCGCAAAGGAGATATCTTCGGAGTTGTCCGAGAGGGACATTTATTTGAGCATCGCCTCATGATTCCTCCGAACTTCGAGGGAGGCGAGCTGGAAGAAATCCTCTCCGAGGGATCCTACCGGGTAGGAGACTCCTTGGGGCATCTTTCATCCGGCGAGATCCTCCGAATGAAGCAGAGCTGGAACATCCGCACTCCCCGGCCGGTGAAGGCCATGCTTCCTCTGAACGAACCCCTTCTTACGGGGCAGCGGGTGCTGGATTCTCTCTTTCCCATGGCTAAGGGGGGAGCCGCCATTATTCCCGGAGGATTCGGCACGGGCAAAACTGTGACCCAGCAGTCCCTGGCCAAGTGGTGCGATGCGGATGTGATCATCTACATCGGCTGCGGAGAGCGGGGAAACGAGATGACGGAAGTGCTTGAGGAATTTCCGGAACTTCGGGATCCTCGGCATGGAACCCCTCTCATGGAACGGGTGATGCTCATTGCCAACACGTCTAATATGCCCGTGGCGGCCCGGGAGGCGAGTATCTACGTGGGTATTACTGCGGCAGAGTATTTTAGGGATATGGGGTATTCCGTGGCTCTTATGGCGGATTCCACCTCCCGTTGGGCCGAGGCGCTCCGCGAGATCAGCGGCAGGCTCGAAGAGATGCCGGGAGAAGAGGGATATCCCGCCTATCTCGGTGCCCGGTTGGCGGCCTTCTTTGAACGCGCCGGAAAGGCCCGGCTTCTTGGAAGTGCCGCAGAAGAAAGAATAGGTTCGGTTTCCGTGGTGAACGCCGTTTCTCCTGCGGGGGGGGATTTTTCCGAGCCCGTTACTCAGGCAAGTCTTCGCATGGCCGGGGCTTTCTGGGCTTTGGATAAAAAACTCGCCCAGGAGCGCCATTTTCCCTCCATAAACTGGCGGACCAGCTATTCCCTCTATGCGGAGGGAATGGATGATTACTTTGTGAAAATCTTTGGAGATGCCTGGGCCCGCCGGGTGCAGTTCGTCCGGGATCTCCTGGCGAAGGAAAAGGAGCTTTCGGACCTGGTACAGCTTCTCGGGCGGGATGGTTTGGGGGAGGAAGACAAATGGATTCTCGAAATCGCCCATCTCGTTCGGGTGGTCTTTCTTCAGCAGAATGCCTTCGATGACCAGGATGCGTATTCTTCCCTCTTTCGGCAAAGACAGATGCTGGAGCTTTTTCAGGGACTTTACGAACGGGGAAAGTCCTATCTCGACGAGGGCTTTTTCTTCGAGAACCTTCCTGTAACTTCCCTGCGCCGGGAACTTTTGGAGCTTCGCCGGGAGCCCGAGGACTCTCTGGAAAAAGAAGTTCAGGTTTGGCTGGCGCACTTTACCTCGGATCTTGAATCTCTTAAGGAGGCGATGATCCGTGGCTAAATCGACCCCTCCCCTTTACCGGCGAGGATACCGTTCCATCCGGGGCATTGCGGGCCCCCTGGTTTTCGTGGATCACGTAAAGGATGTAGCCTACGGAGAACTCGTGACCATCGAAACCCCCGAAGGACAGCGCACCGGCCAGGTTCTTCAGATCCAGGAAGATCTTGTGGTTATCCAGGTCTTCGACGGAACCCTGGGACTTGCGGAAGCTCGCACCACCGTCTGGCTGGAGCAGGATGTGGTACGGGTTCCCGTGGGAAAATCTCTCATCGGCAAGGTTCTCAACGGCCGGGGGGAAATGCTTGGAGGAGATCCCCTCCCCTTTGCGTCGGACTATTTCGAAGTGAGCGGACAACCTCTCAACCCGGAGCGGCGCCGGAGTCCTAGTGCCTTTATCGAAACGGGAATCTCCACCATCGATCTTACCAACTCCCTCGTGCTGGGCCAGAAACTCCCCATTTTTACAGGGGCGGGGCTTCCTTCCAACGAATTGGCGGCCCAGATCGTATCCTACTCCCGGGTGCCCGGAACGAATCAGCCCTTTCTGGTAGTCTTTGCCGCCATGGGTATTACCCGGCGGGAAGCGAATTTTTTCCTGGAGGCCTTTCGTAAAAACGGAGCTCTCGGCAAAGGGGTCTTCTTTATGAATCTCGCCAGCGATTCCGCAGCGGAGCGGCTCCTCACACCCAGAATGGCCCTTACCGTGGCGGAATACTTTGCCTATCAGCTGGGATATCATGTACTGGTGGTTCTTACGGATATGCTTTCCTACTGCGAGGCTCTTAGGGAAATCGGAGCGGCCCGGGAGGAAATCCCCGGACGCCGGGGATATCCGGGGTACATGTACTCCGACCTGGCTACTCTTTACGAACGAGCGGGATGTGTCAAAAACTCCTCCGGGAGTATTACCCAGATTCCCATGGTTTCCATGCCCGATGACGACATGACCCATCCCGTGGTGGATCTTACGGGATACATCACCGAGGGGCAGATCGTGCTCGGCCGGGCTCTTCAGCGCAAGGGAATCTACCCTCCCGTGGATATTCTTCCCAGTTTGAGCCGGCTCATGAATAAAGGCATAGGCAAGGAGAAAACCTTTCCGGAGCATCGTTCTCTGGCGGATCAGATCTATGCATCCTATGCTCGGGCCCGGGAGCTGGAACAGCTGCGAATCGTCATTGGAGACGATGCCCTCTCTTCCTTGGAAAAGCGCTATCTCCGGTTTGGGAAAATTTTCGAGGAATTCCTGGTACACCAGGAAGGGCGTCGTCCTTTGGAAGAAACGGTGCGGGTGGCCTGGGATCTACTGGGAGTACTTCCCAAGGAGGAAATCTATCGTCTTCCTCGAGATGTGGTGGAGCGAATGCATAAGGAACGGGAGAATTAAGAGTGCCTCTTCCGATTACTCGGGAACAGCTCCTGACTCTCCAGCGGCAATCTACATCGGTGCGCCGGGGGCTGCATCTCCTCGAAAAGAAGCGAGATGCCCTTATCCGCACCATCGAAGAGGATCGCCGTCGTTTCGAAGAGCTCCGCCGTCGCTTCGAGGAGGAGAGCGAGGCTTTGGAGATCTCCTATACCCAGCTTCGGCTCTTTGAAGGCGCCTTCTCGCTGGATCTTCTTCGGAGTAACAGCCCTACCTTGGCGGTGCGGGAGGAGAAACATGCCGTCATGGGATGTGCCTTTCCCCAGTTCTATCCAGAGGGAGAGGAGGCCTGGCAAGTCCTGCACCGGCAAAAATATGATCCCGCTCTCTCCTCGTTTTTCGTGGATGATCTCATGGAAGGAATGCGCCGTATGGCGGAATTTCTCTGGGAATACATCAACATTCTGACCCGGCTCAATATATTGAACCGGGAACTTCAGAAAATACGCCGCAAGGCGGGGAACCTGGAACATAACATCCTTCCCACCATGCATCAGGAAATTTTGCGTATTCAGGATGGACTTCAGGAACGGGAGCGCCAGGAACGGCAGGTGCGGAAGCGGATAGCCCGGGGAAAAACGACATCCCGCAATCTTCGAGAATCATGAAACTTTTGGTTCTGGCGGTGGGAAAACCCAAAAAACCCTGGGCTCGGGAAGCCTGTGAAGAGTACCTGCAACGCCTCAGAGGGTATGTTTCTTTGGGTTTTGAACCCCTTCCTCCCGCCAAGGGGAATGCTTTCCAGAGTTCAGAAAAGGAAGGAAAATCCATTCTTGGCTCTATAAATTCCGGGGATAGCGTGGTACTCTTGGACGAACGAGGCAATTCTCTCGAAAGTTGTGGTTTTTCGAAAAAAATTACCGCTCTTCTGGGATCTGCTCGGGGAAGAGTGGTTTTCGTGGTAGGGGGAGCTTACGGAGTGAGCCCGGACGTGCGGACCCGGGCGGATTTCATACTGCGCCTTTCGGACATGACCCTTCCTCACGAGCTGGCCCTGGTGGTTTTGTTGGAGCAGATCTATCGAGCTTTTACCATCGCTTCGGGACATCCGTATCATCACTGAGGATGCGCTGTGAGGCGGGATCGATCTGGAAGATGTCTCGTTCCCGAGAGAGCGAATGTCGCTATTTTATATTTATATGCCGAGGAGTGTTGAAAAACCGATGAAAATGGACAAAATGCTTAAACAGGCTCAGAGAATGCAGGCTCAAATGGCGAAAATGCAAGAAGAACTTGCTTCGGAGGTTGTGGAGGGATCCTCGGGAGGGGGTATGGTTACCGCCAAGGCCAACGGCCAGGGAGAGGTGACGGGAATCTCCATTTCCCCGGAAGTTGTAGATCCCCAGGATGTGGAAATGCTGGAGGATCTCGTCTTGGCCGCCATCGGAGAGGCCATGAGAAAGAGCCGGGAGCTTTCGGAGCGGAAGATGGCCCAAATTACCGGGGGTATGAATATCCCGGGACTTTTCTAGGAAGAGAACTTTGGCGGTCCCTTCCCTCATTGAACGGGCAGTACAGCTTTTTTCGCAATTTCCTGGAATAGGAGAAAAAAGCGGTCGCCGCATGGCTTTTCACCTTCTCCAGCAACCCGAGGCCTTTTCCCGAAGCCTTGCGGAGGTGCTTGTGGCCCTCCGGAGGGATCTTCGTTTTTGCAAACGTTGTAACGGGCTGGCGGAGGGAGATTTATGCCCGGTATGCATGGATCCCTTTCGGGAAATGTCTTCTCTTTGCGTGGTGGAGTCTGCGGAGGACATGCTCTGTATTGAGGAATCAGGAGCATACCGGGGAATATACTACGTTCTGGGGGGATACGAATCGCCCCTGGAGGATAGGAGCATTCCCGAAAGCTCCTTGGAAAAACTTAAAAACCGTATTAAAGAAGAGAGTCGGATAAAGGAGGTGATACTGGCTACCAATCCGAGAGTTGAAGGAGAACTGACGAGTTACCGGGTATGTGAGTATCTGCGACTTCACGAGTGCCGTTGCAGAATAAGCCGGCTTTCCTACGGCCTTCCCGTGGGAGGTGCCATAGGCTATGCGGATCGGGTGACGCTTCATGCCGCCTTGGAATCCCGGCGGGATCTGGAGATGGAGAATTCTTAGAATGACAGCCTGGAAAAACTTTTTATTTCGGAAAGAATTGCCTTTTTATTGTAGCGGACATGGCGAACGAAACCTGGTTTCTGTGACGAAATAATCGAAAAAGGGGCGTAAAAGCCCGAATTTTCCCCTATGAATGGAGGTGAATATACGTGGATGATCAAGGATTGGGCCATATGCTTTCCCGAGGGCTGAAAATTACCATGGTATTTCTCGGCGGTCTTGCGGGATGGCAGATTTCGAATTATATCCAGGATCTCGGCTGGTGGCCTGCGAAAACGCTGCTTCTTTCCCTGGGACTGACGGGGGTTTTTATTCTTTTTTTCGCTGCAGTGGGCATGTTTCTTACTCCTATCTTTATAAGAAGTTTGTCCCGAGGCGGACTTGTTTTTGAAAAATATTTACAAACCGTGAGTTGGCTTGATATTTCCGTAGGTATTGTAGGGCTTGTTATTGGACTTATTGTGGCGAACCTTCTCGCTCTCCCCTTCACGGACTTCCCCGCTGTGGGAACCTACGTGGCGGTTCTTCTGAATATCACCCTGGGATACCTTTTTACCTGGGTTTTTTTCAAGCGCCGAGAGGATTTTCTCTCTATGGTGAGCTCTGTGGGAGGATTCTGGAAGGGCAAACTTCCCCGTAAAATCAAGCGCAACGGGGAATACCTTTCACGTCCGCCCCGGGATCATTTCTCCTCTCAGGATCTCCCTGTGGTCAAAATTCTGGATACCAGCGTCATCATTGACGGGCGTATTCTCGATATTGCCCGGGCGGGCTTTCTCGACGGAGTGGTGCTTCTTCCCCGGTTTATCCTCGTAGAACTTCAGGGAGTGGCGGATTCCGCAGACCCCGTGCGGCGGGGGCGAGGACGCAAGGGATTGGATGTAATCAACGAGCTCCAGAAGATCCCTAATTTTCAGGTGGAAATGTTGGAAACCACCCTGACAGATCTTGAGGCGGAATCGGTGGATCTGGGTCTTGTGCTTTTGGCCAAGGAGATCGACGGCAAAATTATCACCACCGACTACAACCTTAATAAAATAGCTCAGATTCAGGGTATTACGGTGCTCAACGTGAACGATCTCGCCAATGCCCTGAAGCCCATGCTTCTTCCCGGCGAGACCGTGGCGGTGGACGTTATCCGGGAGGGAAAGGAGAGCCACCAGGGAGTGGGGTACCTCGACGATGGAACCATGATCGTGGTGGAGGATGGTGCCCAGTACGTCAACAAGCGAGTAGACGTGGTGGTTACTTCCATGCTTCAAACCTCTGCGGGAAGAATGATTTTCGGCCGACTTCGTCATGAGGAATAGGAATTCCTGGAGCTTTATCCTTGTGGCAGGCGGCCGGGGCCGTCGCATGGGTGGAGAGCCCAAACAGTTTCGCCTTCTCGGGGAAAAACCTCTCTGGCTCTGGAGTCTGGAGGCGGCTGCCGGGCTCTGGAGAGCTGGAAAAATTCACGAGCTTGTGCTGGTAGTACCCGAAGAAAGCGTGAGGAGCGTGGAAGCGACCCTGAGAAGCGCTTCTTTGGAGTGTGCGGTGATCTCCGGAGGGGCGGAGAGAACCGATTCGGTGCGCCGGGGAGTGCAAGCCGCCCGGGGGGAGTTCGTGCTTGTTCACGATGGAGCTCGGCCCTTTCTCTCGCAAGATCTCTGTCTTCGCATTATGGCGGAGGTGACTTCTTCGCCGGAGCCCCTGGGAGTAATTCCCCTGCTTCCCTGTACGGAGGCCCTCAAGGAAGTGTGCCCCGAGGAAAACCTGGTGCGATCCTGCGTGGATCGGACTTTTCTTCGGCGTACCCAGACCCCCCAGGGCTTTCCCCGGAAGGAACTCCTGGAGCTTCTCGAAAGAGCTTCGCCCCGTTTCGACGAGGGAGAGCTTTGGCAGAGCGAAGGAAAGGAACTCCGCTTTCTTGAGGGGGATTCCCGTAATTTCAAAATCACCTATCCCGAGGAAATGGAGCTGGCTCGGGCACTTCTGGAGGGCTCTAAGGAAATGCGTACAGGACACGGATTCGACGTGCACCCCCTTGTTCCGGGAAGGCCACTCGTTCTCGGAGGAGTGTGCATTCCTTCCTCCTTGGGGCTTGGAGGACATTCCGACGCGGATCTTATCACCCATGCGGTATGTGACGCTCTGCTGGGAGCTGCGGGGCTTCCCGACCTGGGCAACCTTTTTCCCGCCTCGGAAGAACGGTATAGTAACATTCAAAGCCTTCTCCTCCTGAAGGAAGTGCTTCGGCTTGTAAAAGAAGGAAAATGGAACATTTCCTGGGTAGACATAACGCTTCATGCGCAGTATCCTCGTCTGAATTCCTACCGGAAGGAAATTCTTTCTACCCTGGGAGAGGTGCTCTTTCCCGAAGGGGAGGAGCATCGTTGCAATCTCAAGATGAAGTCCGGAGAAGCCTGCGGGAGCGTGGGACGGGGAGAATGCATGGAGTGTTATGCCCTGGCAACTCTGGAGAGAAGAGGGTTCTAGGGCATCTTGTACGGGAAATCTCTTCGCATTTTCGCCGGGGATCCGGTTTTGAAGCAGCGCAGTTTGAAAGTATGTGTTTAAACAGCCCCTTTCAATTCTTCCATGATGAGGGGCTTTTCTCGTAACTTCGCATGGAGAAACAAAGAGGAAAAGGTCTGTTCCGTAAGGAGAGGAGAGGGTTTCCGGCAACCCTTGCAAGCGAAAAAGTGAGGCTTTGACAATGTTCGAAAAATTTGTGTCCTACGAAGGTTTTACGTTTGACGATGTGCTTCTGGTGCCAGGGTATAGCGAAGTCGTTCCGGCGGATGTGGACGTATCCTGCAACATTACTCCGGAAATCGCTCTTCGCATTCCTCTCTGCAGCTCCGCCATGGATACGGTTACCGAAAGCCGTCTTGCCATTGGTATCGCTCGGGAGGGAGGGCTTGGAATTATCCACCGGAACATGTCCCCCGAGAGGCAGGCCGGAGAGGTTGACAAGGTGAAGCGTTCGGAATCCGGAGTTATCGTGGATCCCTTCTACCTCGCTCCCGAAAACCAGGTCCGGGAAGCGGTGGATCTCATGGAGCACTACCATATTTCCGGAGTTCCCATCGTGGATCGGCAGATGCGCCTCGTGGGAATTATCACGAATCGGGATCTGCGCTTTGTAACGGACTACGAACAGCCCATTTCGGGAGTCATGACCAAGGATGCCCTGATAACCGCCTCTGAGGGAACCACCCTGGAGGATGCCAAATCCATTCTCATGAAGTACAAGGTGGAGAAGCTTCCCATCGTAGATAAGGAAGGACGTCTCAAGGGACTCATTACCATCAAGGATATCCAGAAAGCCAAGGATTTTCCCAACGCCTGCAAGGACGACCATGGACGTCTTCGGGCCGGGGCGGCCATCGGGGTGGGGCGGGATGCCCTGGAAAGGGCGGACCTTTTGGTTCAATCCGGGGTGGATCTTCTGGTGATCGATACTGCTCATGGACATGCCCGTTCGGTGCTCGACAAGGTTCGGGAAATCCGGATGCGCCACCGAGACGTCCAGATTATGGCGGGAAATGTGGCCACCGGAGAAGCTGCGGAGGCTCTCATCGATGCGGGGGCGGATGCCGTCAAGGTTGGAGTGGGGCCGGGCTCCATATGCACCACCCGGATAGTGGCGGGCATCGGGGTTCCTCAGGTGGCGGCGGTACTGTACGCTGCCCGGGCGGCTCATGCAAAAGGGCGCACCGTGGTGGCGGACGGAGGCATCCGTTTTTCCGGGGACATGGTGAAGGCCCTTGCCGCAGGAGCGGACGTGGTTATGATCGGTTCTCTCTTTGCGGGAACCGACGAGAGTCCCGGAGAAGTGGTCATCTATCGGGGGCGCTCCTTCAAGAGCTATCGGGGCATGGGTTCTCTGGGAGCCATGAAGGACGGGTGCAGTAAAGACCGTTACTTCCAGGAAGGCACTCGGGAAGAGAAGCTCGTTCCCGAGGGGATTGAGGGGATGGTGCCCTACAAGGGGCCTCTGAACGCCATAACCTACCAGCTTGTGGGAGGCTTGCGTTCCGGCATGGGATATGTGGGGGCCGCCAGCATTCGGGAGCTTCAGGAGAAGGGGCGTTTCGTAAAGGTCACTGCCGCATCCATGAAAGAGAGTCATCCTCACGACATTACCATCACCAAGGAAGCTCCGAACTATCAGGTGGAATCCTGAAAATAGATGAAGAATCTGGCAGATGTAGTATAATGGTAAGGAAGAAGTATTGAAGATGCGTCCCGAAGCGTTCGAGATTCTTTGAAAACGCTTCTTCACGAAGGTTCAGGGAGGGATTTCCATGGGAGCCCGGGAATACCGCTATACGGAACCGTATAGAAAAAGAGTCTGGATGGGGGCCCTGGAGCTTCCTGTGCTTGAAGAGGATGTTCTCGAAACCACGGTGAATGTGGAGGTTTTGGACGATCCTCTCGTATGGGGCCTTGAGGGATTTCGAGATGCGGAATGGTGGTCTCAGTTTATTGAGGAAGACAGCTTGTAGCTCTTTTCCTTTTATGATATATTCCCTTTGTTTTAGTGCTTACGGGGAATTTTCGGGAAGAGTGGGGGAGCCCCCACTCTTCGTTTTTTCATTGGAGGGGTGGATATGCAGACGTCCCGTCCGAAGGGATTCTTTCCCAGGGAAGAAATTACGCGTACCGTGGAAGATCTTGGTTACGAATGTGTGGGAATCCAGCAGACGACAGAGAACGATCGGACTACGCTCCGAGTGTACATAGATTCTTTGGGAGGCATTACCGTAAAGGATTGCGAAAGGGTCTCCCGAAAGATAAGCCTCATGATGGACGAAATGGACGAAGCAAATCCCGGAACGGAGATGGGGCGGTACTTTCTCGAAGTGAGCTCCCCCGGAGTGGAGCGGCCTCTTTTTTCTCCCCGGGACTATTCCCGTTTTCTTGGGAAAAAAGTACACCTTTCCCTGAAGGAAAGGGGAAGCCTCGAGGGTGTTCTCCTGAAGGCGGAGGAAACGGAACTTTCCCTTGTTTTGGAAGATTCGGAAGAGCCTCGAACTCTTCCGTTCGAAGATATCGAAAAGGGACATCTTGTTTTTGAGTTCGAGGTGAAACAGCATGCCCATAAGCCCAAGAAATCCGGGGCATCGAAGAAAAAAAAGCGGAAACGCTAATACTGGCCGCTTTTGAGGAGGGGACTGGAGTTCATGCAGCTAGGAAAAGATTTTATGCGGGCGCTACACCAGATAGAAGAGGAAAAAGGCCTTCCCGTTTCCGTCATTATTTCCAGCCTGGAAGCGGCCCTGGTATCCGCGTATAAAAAGAATTATGATGGTAATGCCAATGTCCAGGTGGATCTCGATCTGGAAAACGGAGAGATCCGGCTATACGAGATAGCCTCTACCGAAGGGGAAGAAGATATCATTCCTTCCGAGGAAAAACGGATCGAGATCAGCCCCAGCGGATTTGGCCGCATCGCCGCCCAAACCGCTCGGCAGGTGATTATCCAGCGCCTTAAAGATGCGGAACGCCAGATCATTTTCGATGAGTTTGCCGACCGGGTGGGAGATCTGGTAAATGGTACCATCTTTAAATCCGAAGGAGATCACGTTTTTGTTCGCCTGAATGACCGGACCGAGGCCATTCTTCCTCGGGAAGAACGTATTCCCGGAGAAAACTACCGTTTGGGAGACCGGCTTAAGTTCTATCTTCTGGATGTACGGAAAACCACCCGGGGGCCTCGTATCGTGGTCTCCAGAACTCATCCGGGGCTTCTTCGGAAACTCCTGGAGCTGGAGGTTCCGGAAATCCAGGAGGGAACCATCGAAATCAAGGGAATAGTCCGGGAAGCGGGAACCCGATCCAAGGTGGCGGTGCTTTCCTTCGATGCCAACGTGGATCCTGTGGGGGCATGCGTGGGAGCCAAGGGAGCCCGGATAAAATCCATCAGTGCGGAACTTCATGGAGAGCGGATGGATGTCATTATCTGGAATACGGATCCTCTTCAATTTATCCGCAACGCTCTCTCTCCCGCTAAAATTATGCGGGTGGAGCCCCTTCTCGAAGAGGATCGGGCAGTGAATGTCTATGTCCGGCCGGATCAACTTTCCCTTGCCATAGGCAAGGCGGGACAAAACGTGCGCCTTGCGGCGCGCCTTACGGGATGGAAGATCGACATCAAGGTTCTGGAGCCCGAGCGCATGCCCACGCTGCAGGATCTTTTCAGCGATATTATCCAGGGGGATCCCAAGGATCTCTGGGAGGAATAAAGAGGTTTTTCCATGGAGAAGCGCAAGAGACCGAGAACCTGTGTGGGCTGTGGCGAGGAGAACCCCAGAAAGGCCATGTGCCGTTTGGTTCGCTCTCCCGAAGGAAGAGTATGCTACGATCCTACGGGAAAGATGCCTGGACGAGGGGCCTATCTTTGTGAAGATCCATCCTGTATTCTTAGAGCGAAGAAAAAAAAGGCTCTCTCCCGGGCTCTTCGGGTGGACGTGGATCCCAAGGTATACGAAGAGCTCCTGGAACGGTTTGCCGCAAAAGAGTGTACTTCGGAGAGTTCTCGTGACTGAAGCGAAAAAAGAGGATTTTTCCTCCTCCTGGAAGAGGATTTTGTCGCTTCTTTCCCTGGCCCGGCGGAGCGGAGCGCTCCTTGTAGGGCAGGATCAGGTACGCCGAAAGGCCCGGGGCAAAGAGGGATACCTTTTTATCGCCGCCCGGGATTGTTCTTCCGGAGTGCTGCGCTTCGTAAACTCCCGGGTGGAGAGAGGCGAGGGAATTCTTGTGATCGCTCCGGGAGAGCGGGGAGAGCTTTTTACATCCATAGGACTGGAAACGACGCAGATCGTGGCTTTACCACAAAACCATGGCCTTGCGCAGGAGATATACAGATTGTTAGGGGGCGAGGGCATTGACGAATAAAATTCGAGTGTATGAACTGGCGAAGCTTTTGGGACTTTCTACAAAAGAGCTTTTGGCCATTCTGGAAGAACGGGGTGTGGAGGTAAGCACCCACATGAGTTCCATCGACATGGATGTGGCCCAGGAAGTGGAAAAGCTTTTCTCGGAGGATGCATCGGCAGGAGCCGAGCAGGACTCTTCTGACGAAAAGAAGCCCAAGAAGGTGTCGGAAGAGAGCTCCGGGGAGGTTCTCTGTGAAATTCCCCAGGGAGCATCCATCTCCCAGGTGGCGGATGTCCTGAGTATCTCTGCGGCGGATGCGGTGCGAGCCTTGGTGAATCGAGGGATGATGGTTCCCGCCAACGCTTCTGCGGATGACACGATTCTCGAGATTCTGGGAGACACCTTTGGAGCGCTTCTTGTATGGGAAAGCCCTGAAAAGGTATCCAAAAAAGAGGCGGGAGAGACGCCCAAGCCGGTTAAAAAAGTCTTTCACGGCAGCAACCTTCAGCCTCGCTGGCCTATCGTCACCGTTATGGGACACGTGGATCATGGCAAGACCACTCTTCTGGACTATATCCGACAGACTAACGTTACCGCCGGAGAGGCCGGGGGCATTACCCAGCATATAGGAGCCTCCTGCATGGAACATAACGGTGGCAAAGTGGTTTTTCTGGATACTCCTGGGCACGAGGCTTTTACCGCCATGCGCGCTCGGGGAGCCAAGGTGACGGATATCGCGGTGCTGGTGGTGGCGGCGGATGATGGCCTTATGCCCCAGACCCTGGAAGCCATCAACCATGCCAAGGCGGCGAACGTCCCCATCATCGTGGCGGTGAACAAGATGGATAAGCCCGAAGCTCGGCCCGACCGGGTGCGTCAGCAGCTTTCGGAGCATGGTCTTATCCCCGAGGAGTGGGGAGGGGATACCATTATGGTGGATGTTTCCGCCAAGACCGGCACCGGAGTGGATCAGCTCTTGGAAATGATCTCCCTGGTGGCGGAAATGGGGGAACTCAAGGCGGATTCCACCGTGGAGCCCCGGGGATATGTCATTGAGGCAGAGCTTGACAAGGGCAAAGGGCCGGTGGCCACGGTGATCGTTCAGGAAGGCACCCTCATGCGGGGAGATATCGTTCTTACCGAAAGCTCTTGGGGACGTGTCCGGGCCATGTTGGACGACAAGGGCAAGATAGTGGACGCCGCAGGCCCCAGCATGCCTGTAGAAATCCTCGGCCTCGGAAGCGTTCCTCAGCCGGGAGAGGAATTTCGTCGGGTGGATCACGAGAAAGAGGCCCGGGATGTGATATCCCAGAAAGAACATGCGGATAGAGAGGCCCGGGCGGCTACCACGAAACGTCCCACGCTTGAAGATCTCTATGATCAGCTCAAGGATGGCGAGGTGCCTCAGCTCAACCTGGTGCTCAAGTGCGATGTCCAGGGCTCCCTGGAAGCTCTGAAGGGATCTCTCAGCAAACTTCCCAACGACGAAGTGGGGCTCAATGTAGTTCACGAAGGCGTGGGAAGAATTACCGAATCCGACGTTATGCTCGCGGCAGCTTCGGATGCCATTATCATCGGCTTTAACGTCCGTCCCGAAAGCAAGGCGAAAAAATCCGCAGATTACGAAGGCGTTCAGATTCGTCTCTACCGGGTAATCTACGACATCATCGATGATGTCCGGGCTGCTCTGGAGGGAATGCTTGCTCCGAAGCTGCGGGAACACGTAACGGGAGAAGTCGAAATCCGTGCGGTCTTCAAGGTTCCCAAATTCGGCAAGGTGGCGGGGTGCTATGTCACCCGGGGTAACATCAAGAGGAATTCCAAGGTTCGTCTTATCCGGGATGGTGTGGTCTACTGGGAAGGTACCCTTTCGGATCTCAAGCGATTCAAGGACGATGTCAAGGAAGTTACCCAGGGGTACGAGTGCGGTATGAGCTTCACCAATTTCCAGGATTTCAAAGAACAGGACATGGTGGAAGCCTACGAAATCATCGAGGAAAAGCGGAATCTCGAGTAATATTTTTGAGGAGGCATGATCTCCTCGGAAAAATCGGAAATATCTTTTTCTCTTTTCGCTCCTCACGCTTTTTATGAAGGTTTGAGCAGGGGAGGGTTTTCTATGATTGCCGGGGGAAGCTTCCGAGGGAGTTCTGGGCTTTATGTCGGTGTTCTGCGCTGTTCCTTCCGCATTCCTCAGGCTTTTAGCCTGAAAGACCGCCGAAGGGTGATACGTTCGATTCAGGAGAAACTGCAGAACCGGAAAAACTGGAATCTATCGGTTATCGATTTGAGTGAGGATTCCCTCTGGGATCTGGGAGAGCTGGCCATGGTTTCCGGGGGTATCTCTTATGGGGGTACCCTTGAAAAAATGCAGGCCTTGGAGAACAGGCTGTACGAACTGGAAGATCGCGGAGATTTTTGCGTGATCTCTTTATGTAGCGAGGTTTTCGAATATGGGAAGCATACGCATTGGACGAATCAATCGGGAAATACAGCGGATCGTCTCGGATATACTGCAGAACCGCCTCAAGGATGACGTGGCCGCCAAGGCCATCGTTACGGATGTGGATACCACGCCGGACTTGTCCGTGGCGAAGGTATACTTTACCACCATTTCTCCGAAAATACGGAAAAAAATCCTCCGGCGTCTTGAAAACGAGGCCAAGAGGGTGCGGAGTCTTTTAGGGCGGGAGATTCACCTGAAGAAGACTCCGGAAATTCATTTCATCATCGACGAGTCTGAAGAAAAAGCCCGGCATATCGATGCCCTGCTGGACTCCCTGCATCTTTCCGGATCGGAAACCTCCGAAAAGCTCTCGGAAGAGGATTTTGAGGATGACGAGTTCGAAGATGAGGACGAAAAATACTTCGATGATAACGATGACGATGAAGACGGGGGAGAACGAGGATCTCCCGAGGCCTTCTAATGTCCTCGGAACATGCTCTTCTGGAATGCCTCGGCCGGACGGAGACCTGGATTATCCTCAGCCACGTGCGTCCCGATGGAGATACCTTGGGAAGCGCCTCGGCGCTGTTTTCTCTGGGTAAGGCTCTGGGAAAGCGCTGTTTGTGGATAGGTCCGGATCCTGTGCCGGAGAACCTGGATTTTCTCCCTCACACATCGGAATATGCCACTTCGCTGGACCTGCTGCCCCGGGATTTCCCGGGGCAGGCCTGCCTGGTGGCTTTGGACATAAGCCATGAGAGTCGCTGTCTTTCCCAAGCTCTGGATTGGGGTCGGGAGAAAGACATCCCCCTGTTGGTGATCGACCATCACGGAGATAACAGCCTTTTCGGAGATTATCATGTGGTGATTCCCCAGGCTTCCGCCACGGCGGAAATTTTGTATACTCTTGCCCGAAAGGAGTCCTGGCCCCTCGGGAAGGATGCGGCTCTGGGGCTCTATACGGGAATTGTCACGGATTGCGGCAGCTTCCGTTACGCCAATACCACTCCGGAAACGCATCGGATTGCGGCGGATCTTCTGGAACTCGGAGTATCTCCTTCCCAGGTGGAAGAAGCCTTGAACGGTCATCTATCTCTGGGGCAGATGCGAATTCGAGGGCTTGCCCTTTCCCGGGTGTCTCTCTGTCTTCAGGGGCGGGTGGCCTGGTCCTACGTCCTGGAAGAGGATTTTGCCGCCACCGGTACCGGAAGAGATCACCTGGAGGGCTTGGCAAGCCAGCTCCTGGGGCTTGAAGGCGTGGATTTCTCCATGTTCTTCTACCAGGAAAAAAATCTTCTCCAGGGAAGCCTTCGCTCCAAAGGCGTTATTAGCGCCCAGGCCATTGCTCAAACCCAGGGAGGCGGAGGACATCCTCAGGCCTCGGGATTTTCTCTCCAGGGTTCCCTGGAAGAAACCCTCAAATCGCTGAAGGAGGCGTTGCGGCGTGCCTATGCAGAAGCCGGGGATTCTTCTCGTACATAAGCCCCGGGGAGTGCGGAGTGCCCTTTGTGTCTCCCTTCTCAAACGTCTCGGAGGGGGAAGGTTCAAAACGGGTCATGCGGGAACCCTGGATTCCACCGCCGAAGGCCTCCTGGTACTCCTTACGGGGAAAGCTACCCGGCTCAGTCAGTACATCATGAATTTTCCCAAGACATACAGGGTTTCCGTGCAGTTCGGCATCGTTACCGATACCGACGATGCCTCGGGGAATATCTTGGAGGAGAATCCTCTCCCCCCCGGAAAAAAGCTTGAGGAAATGGCGGATCGCCTTCTTCCATCTTTTCTCGGAACCCGGATGCAGCGACCTCCCAACATCTCTGCGGTGCATGTGGAGGGTAAGAGAGCCCACGCCATAGCACGGTCCGGAGATATTCCCCGGATTGCCGAAAAAACCGTTTCCATCTATAGTTTTCGACGAATTTCTTCTGCGGATTCTCAGGGGTGTATCTCCTTTGAGGTGCTCTGCAGCAAGGGAACCTACGTCCGGAGTCTTGCCCGGGATATGGGGGAGCGGATGGGAGTGGGAGGGCATGTGGCTACCCTTACCCGGCAATCTCTGGGGCTTTGGGATCTTTCTCAGGCCCTTCCCCTGCAGGCTCTGGAAGAACGTAACCCCGCAGAGACAGCAGAGAATATGACATGGCTCGCCTCGGTATGCCGGTCTCCTCTGGAGGTGGCCCGGCATTACTCGGTCTTTACGTGTCCGGATATTGCCTCTGCGGATCGCCTCCGCAACGGGAATGCCGTCCCCTTTCGGGATCTCTTCCGAGAATCCTGGGGCGTTCTTTCATGGAAGAACTCTCTGGTGGTGCATCTTTCGGAAAATCTTGTTTTCGGGAGCCTGAAAACCTCGGAAGAAACGGAACCCCTCTTCGTTCCCCGGGGACGCATTGCCCTGGAGGAGGATCCGTCATGATCTACGTAGTTGGGGCTTTTGACGGTTTTCATCTGGGGCATCAATGTCTCCTTGAAGAAGCCCGGAAGCTCGCAGATTCTCGAAGCGTCTCCTGGGGCATCCTTACCTTTTCCCCCAATCCTAAGGCGGTTCTGGGAAAACGTTCCTTTGCGGATCTCTTTCTTTCTCAAGAACGGCAGCGTATCGCCGATTGGCTTGGAGTGCCCTCTCTGGAGATACTCCCCTTCACGAGAAAGCTTGCCGAGATGGAGCCTCGAAATTTTCTGGATCTCCTGGAAGAACGGTATTCCTTTCAGGGCATCGTGGTGGGAGAGGACTTCCGTTTCGGCAAGGCAAGAATGGGTTCCATCGCAGTGCTGGAGGAAGAATGCGCCGCCCGTAAAAAAGCCTTCAAGGCGGTTCCTTCGGCTTGGAAGAACGGGGACATTATCAGCACTACCCGGATACGGCAATGCCTTCGGGATGGCAGAATGGAAGAAGTTCGAGGGCTTCTGGGATATCCCTACTTTCTCAGCGGCGTGGTCATTCCCGGAGATCAGCGGGGACGATCTCTGGGGTTTCCCACGGCAAACCTTTCCATTCCTCGGGGGAAGCTCTTGCCCCGGCCCGGTGTCTATGCCGGTCTTTCCCTGGTGGACGGAATCTCTTATGCCGCAGCGGTGAACATCGGGCATAATCCCACCTTTGAGGGGGTTCGGAGCATTCGGGTAGAAGCCCATCTTCAGGAATATCAGGGCAATCTCTATGGAACTCCTCTGGAGCTCCATTTGCTTTCGTACATCCGAAAAGAGCGGAAATTTCCCTCTCCGGAAGAGCTCGTTCTCCAGCTTTGGGAGGACAGCCGGGAAGTGTCCCGTAAAGTTCGGGGATGGATGGATTCTTCCGAAGGGAAAGTCCTTCTTGCCAGAAAGGACGTTCCTCCCAAAGAGTTCTCGGAACGCTTTCCGTAAAGAAAATAGTAAAACCCGGGCCGGGCTCTTGAAAAAGCCTGGGCTGCCATGAGCGTTGAAAGAGGAAGCCAAAAAACAGATGCCCCAAGCCGGAATGGCTTGGGACATCTGTTTTTTGGCTTGTTATGGCGGGCCCGAGGCGATTCGAACGCCTGACCTACGGCTTAGGAGGCCGTCGCTCTATCCTGCTGAGCTACGGGCCCGTTAAAAGCATGGAGCATTGTACCACGGGAGCCCTTCGGTGGCAATGGTTTGGAGGATCTTGTCCATTCACGGGATACCGGTAAAGAGCACATCCGTGTAATTCTGTCATTTTTTGTGCGCATGGTCCGTTCCGATGGTCATGCCTGCTCCTCCGAAGGTTCAAGGATCTCCGCCCTGCCTTCGTTGCGGTGGAAAAGTGCCAGCTTGTTTCGCCCCATACCTTTGGCATGATACATGGCCTGATCGGCTTCTTTCAAGAGGTTGTCCACCGTGGCCGCAGGAGAGGTTTCCGAGCACATGCTGATGCCAAAGCTTGCGGTAACGTGGATCTCTTTTTCGCTGACGGTGAAGGGAGTGTCCTCCAGGGCCTTGCGGAGTCGTTCTATGACGCGGATTACTCCGGCGACATCCGTTTCAAGAAGGATGATGGCGAACTCCTCACCTCCCAGTCGTCCGAGCACATCGGTTTCGCGAAGGTGCTCCTTCACGAAAGAAGCCATCTGCCGGAGCACTTCATCCCCGGCGTCGTGTCCGTAGGTGTCGTTGATTGTTTTAAAGTGATCGATGTCAAACATGACGAATCCCATGCTGTGTCCATACCGGTCAGAGCGTTTATGTTCTTCCTTGGCGGATTCCATGAACTTTCTCCGGTTGTAGATCCGAGTAAGTTCGTCCGTGGTGGCGAGGAACTCCAGTCTGGTTTCCTTATCTTTAAGATCCGTAATATCCTCCTGGATACAGACGTAGCTCGTAATCTTTCCGTTGTTTTCCGCCACCGGAGAGATGGAAATTCGTACCCATATTTCCGAGCCATCCTTGCGGCGGTTTATGATTTCGCCCCGCCACTCCAGCCCCTTCCGTATGGTTTCCCAGAGGTTGCGGTATATCTCAGGTCTCTGTTTTCCCGATTTGAGAAACCTTGGATTTTGGCCCAAAGCCTCTTCTCGGGAGTATCCCGTAATTTTTTCGAAACTCGCGTTTACGTAGAGAATAATTCCTTCGGTGTCGGTAATGAGAATTGCCGAGGGGCTCTGTTCCACTGCCAGAGAGAACCTGTGAAGTTGAGATTCGTTTTGTTTTCGGGAATCTATATCCGTATGGGTTCCCAGAACTCTTTTGGGGAGTCCCAGAGAGGTTCGTGCCAGCACCATGCCGCGGGTATGTATCCATTTATAGGTTCCGTTTTTGCAGAGAAGCCGGTGTTCGTTCTCGTACCTCGGAGTTTTGCCTGCCAGGTGTTCTTGAAAGCTTTGGAAGGTTTCCTCCCGGTCTTCCGGATGGATCCTCCGCGTCCATTCTTCGAAGCGGTGGGGTATCTCGTCGTTTGCATAGCCGAGCATTTCTTTCCATCGCGGAGAATAGAAAGAATCTCCCGTGAGAGGGTTGTAGTCCCACAGGCCGTCTCGGTTTCCCTGGAGGGCGAGCTTCAGGCGTTCTTCGTTTTCGAGAATTCCCCGGTTTGTGTTCCAGCGGAGGAAGAAAAACAGGGCACCTCCCATGAAGAAAAGGAGAAAGGTGAAGGAGAGGGTCTGAAAAAGTTTGGTTTCTTGAAGAAAGATGTCAATTTCCGTGTCCGGAGCGGCAAGAACCACCACAAGGCGAAGGTTCCCTGCGCGGGTACTATTCCACGCCGCAAGTTTGCGCACTATTTTTTCGCCTCGGACCTGGGAAAAGGAGTACTCTCCCTTTCCCGAAACTTCGGTCATCAAACGTGCATCAAGCTGGAGAAGTGCGGGAAAATCCCGGTGAAGACCATCGAAAACATTACGTCCTATAATTTCGATTTCATGGTCGTAGAGGACATCTCCCGTGCCGGAAAGGAGAAACCCCGCTCCGTACGTTCCCGAGCGAAGGGGAGCTACATAGTCCAGGGCAAGCCTGTGTAGGTTCAGAACTCCGATGAGTACGCCTCGAAACGTTCCTTCGGTGTATATCGGGTAAAGCATACCAAGAAACTGCTCCTGGGGATTGACGTGAGGGGGAAGCGTGTACGAGATTCCTTCGGGTAGAGAGAGAGCCTCCTTCCAGTGTCGGGAGATCCATGTGAAGGCGAGTTCCACGCCTCGTGCCCCCTCCGGAGTGGGTTCTTTTTGAAGTAGAAGAGGGTTCTCGGGATTGGGAAAAAAGGCATAGCTTACTAGGTGCTGGTTGTTTCGCAGCTGGATGTCGAAAAGACTCTCTATGGATGAAGCGGGGCGTCTTCCTTCCAGAAAGTCCACCAGGGAGTAGGTGCCGAGAATGGTCAATCCCCGTTCAATGCTTCCGAACACTTCTCCCAGTCCCTGAGCGGCGATGCTTGTTTGCAGGTACTGATTCTGGTTGAACGTGGTTTCGCTTTTTGCGGTGGCCCGCTGAAAGATTTCATGATTTGCGGAGATGTAGACGAGTAAAGCGCCTCCCACAAGAAAAAGGCAGAGGCTCAGGACGGACATCCGGGGATAACGGCGTATGAGATTGCGTTTTTTCATAGAGAGTCCTCCCTGGGGGACGTTTTTTGTATCAACTTTTTCAGGAACTCTTAGCAGCCGCGGATGAAGAGGTTTTTCTCTTTTAGAAGCCATTTTACACTAGAGAAGCCGTTAAAGAAATGTCGTGAAATGTAATAAAAGTGTTTTTGATCTTTCGGGCATTCTTATGGTTATGCGTGCTTGCTCATCACGCCTGATGAGTATTATGCCGATATCAGACTTTTACGTATTTTTCAGAATAAAGCTGCTTTATTAGTAGGACACTTTTTGAAGAGCTGAAAATCCCTGGACTCTTCTGTTCTGAGGTGATTTTTTCGCAGAAAATTTTAAAGAATGCCCTGGGAAAAATCGAGTTTTGAGAGGCAGGAGAGAAAAAAGTGTTGACGGAGCCGAAAAGGATGAGTACAATACGAAATGCCATTCATCAGAGATGATTTGCATGGTGCGTTCATAGCCCTTGTCCCCGCTGTACATAGGCGGAGCCGTCGAGATGGTGAATTTTCTCTGAACGGCTTGAGGGAGGAATTGAGGTTCTCATGCGCATGGGAGATTTGAAACAGATTGTTATGAACGAAAACAACGGGCTGAATCAGGAGATTTTCGGAGTGGGTCTTCGATGGCAGAAAGTGGTGGTTTTGGAGGATAAAATCCTCGTGCTTGCAGAAAACCAGCGTGTTCCTGCCTTGGCGTCGCTGGACAGAAAAGACCCGAATGCCACGAAAGCCATTGACCATGCCCTGTTGGGAGAGTTTAAAGAAAAAATGGTTCTTCGCCTGGAAAAGAGCCTTCAGGTTTCCGTGCGGGGAGTGTTGAAGGATTATCACCCGGTTCTGGAGCTGGCGTCCATGCTTATCGTGTTCGACCGCCCCGTGACGGAGCTGGTGACTCCTTAGGTTTTCTCATAAAGAAAGCCGGAGGTTTTCAAGAGACCCGCCCCTGAAGGGGTGTGTGTAGCTTTCGAACCGCTGGTCTTTGGAAGAAAGAGTTTTTCTTTCTTTCGGAGGCTGGCGGTTTTCTGTTTTTCGGCGGTACTCGTGTTTCGGAATTTTGAGTCATGCGGAATTCCATGAACACGTGATTTTGAGGAGGTGTGCGGTTTGGAGATGAACATGGGGGAGCCTTGTCATGTTGTTACAGCAAATGATGTTGTCACAGCCCTGGATTCCATCACCCACGGCAGAGTTGTGCGAAGTGGAAGGGATATCTCCGGAAACAATCCTTTCGTGGTTACCAAAAGTTCACATCTTCCGGGGAAGGCGGTTACGGAGATGCCCGGCCTTGTCTGGGGAGATCCCTGCAAGGTAGTACGGAAAATCGGCGTGGGAATGACCCTGACGGAAAACGTTATCGAGCTCGCAGCGGCCATGGGAATGGATGCGTTACTCCTTCACCATCCCCTTGCGGATGGGGCGAGCTCCGGAGGGGTGACTCTCCGAAATTACATGGATCTTTACGACATGGCTCTTTTCGAGCTTCATGAGGCCTTTCACGGACTGCATCCCGGCATATCCTGGCTTCATGGGCATAAGGTGCGGCATGTGCAGATTGCTTATGGGGGAGTTCCCGGAAACATAATGTTTGTGGGTACTCCTCTGGAGGGAGTGAGAACCCTGGGGGATGTTTGTCGCCGTCTCGGCTCCTGCATGGGGTCTGTGGAGCACCATGAGGTGCTCCGGGCGGTGCGGGAGATACGAAAGTGCCCGTGTATCGAAGATTCCTGCGTGGCAGGAAATCCCCTTATCCTCGAAGGAACTCCCGAAAGCCCTCTGAAGGAGATTCTTCATATTTTTCCTCACACGGGATTTTCTGCGGAAAATCTGGAGAGCGCCCTGAAGGAGCATCCCGGAGTCAATACGGTGATCGCCTCCATAAGCAGAATGCGGGAAGCCTCGCCTCTGGTGGAGAAGGCTCGGGAATTGGGGCTTTATATTCTTTGCGGCAATACGCACGCCATGGAGATTTACGAGAATGGCATGCCCCTTGCCTTCGCTCTGAAGAGTATCCTTCCTGCGCTGGATGTGCGCATATTCCAGGAGAAAACCATCTGCTGCCCCCTGGAATCTTTTGGATCTTCCGGGCTCCGGGAGTACGCCAGAACTATGGCGGATACGTATTTGCTGGCTAGATGTAAACTACAAGTGCAACGGGGCTAAGATTTACAAGATTTAATGATA
>CAZJHH010000004.1:0-350796 GCA_964545875.1 uncultured Synergistaceae bacterium | reverse complement strand
CTCCATGTCCCCGGGGCTTTTTACGGCACGTTTCCTGTTAGCTGCCAGGGAGAAAAAATATTTCCGTCTTTTTCTAGATGGTTTTCGAGAGCCATGGATCTCGAATTTTCGGGAGCGCCTTCGGGGTATGTTCACATTGCCCGCATGCCGCAGGGGAAAAAATGCTGGCTCCCCAGGAGGTGCCGATTCGGGAAGCTCCCAGGGCACAGAAAGTGCGAATCTGTTCGGAAGAGTTAATCTCTCCAGAAGCTTTTATTTTAAGGGCCGAAGACGAGGCTACATATATGAGAGCCACGTCAATGGGCCGGATCCTTCCGAAGAATCCCGTGCCGCTTGCGATATAGTCTGCCTCTGCATGGGAGACGAGCCGAGTGATACAGATGATTTCTTCGTGAGAAAGAAGAGATGTTTCGAGTACGATATGAAGATGTCTTCCCCGAGTTTCTCGGCGAAGCATGAGGAGTTCTTCCTGGAGTTTTTCCTTTTGGCCGTTTCGGATGTTCGAGAGGTGCGGCATCACATGAATTTCCTGGGCGCCATGTTCCAGAGCGAAGGTGATCTCGTCCAGCTTTGTGGAAATCGGAGATGTTCCCAAAGGAAGGCTTACCATGGCGCCGATTCGGATGTTCGTGTGAGCAAGATGTTCCCGGGCTAGAGGAACCGCCAGAGAGGGGATGCATACCGAAGCAAATCCGAAGGTTGCCGCTTCTTCGCAGAGAGCATGGATGTCTTTTTCCGAGTATCCCGGCAACAGGAGCGTATGGTCTACGAAAGATCGAAGAGTTTGAAGAGGAGGTTTTTTCAAAAGCCCCGCTTCTGCGAGAGCCGCCTGTTTTCGTGCTTTTTGAGTAAGAAGATCTACATCGGTCATAATACCCTCTCCTTAGAATATGCTGGATAGCAGAAAACATATAAAGGGGTTTCCTCGGGGGAAAAATCCAACGTGATTCCGGCTTATGATATCATAAGCCTCTTCTTTTCGAAGGTACTGGCGTCCTTTTCGTCGATATTCCATACCTTCGAGGAGAAATTGTTGTTATAATGCGGAGTGTTCCCCAAAGGGAATTTGCGAGAGGGATATCTTTTTGTAAAGAGACATCCCCAAGGCCTTTTTTCGAAGAGAGAAAAAATTTGAGAAACCATTGATGTTTCTTAACGAGGTGGCATTATGAGACCGAAAATTGTACTTGTGGGATTAGGAAATGTAGGTCGGGAATTTGTTCGACTTCTTTCTGCAAAAGCTTCCTTTCTTGAGGAGTCTTGCGGCGTAGCGCCCCTTCTCACGGGAGTTATCACCCGAACTCGAGGAGCTTTGTGCAATCCCCGGGGATTAGCGGAAACGTCCATTCTCTCCTGGCACAAATCGAAATCCTATACTCCCGGAGAGGGAGAGAAGGTCTTTCCCGGAGGGGCTACGGAAGATCTCATCCACATGCTGGACTATGATATCCTTGTGGAGTGTACGAGAAATGATTACGAACGAGGGCAGCCCGGGGCGGGATACATGGAAAAAGCCCTTTCCAAGGGAGCCCATGTGGTGACTACCAACAGAGGTGCCGTGGCTTACTATTACCAGGAGCTCCGGGAGATAGCCCGACGAAAGGGACGTTTCTTTCTCTACGAGGGAACGGTGCTCTCGGGAATTCCTCTTTTTTCTCTTCGCCGGAATTCTCTGAGAGGAGCCTCCATCCTTTCCTTTGAAGGAGCTCTGAGTGGTACTTGCAATTACATGCTCCATGTCATTTCCCAGGGAGCATCCTTTGACGAGGCCCTCATGGAAGCTCAGCGAAAAGGCTATGCAGAGCCGGATCCATGTATCGATATCGATGGTCTCGAAAGCGCCATAAAAGGAATGATCGTGGCTCAGGATTTCATGGGGGCGGACAAGGATGTTCTTTCCCGGATCGCCATCGAAGGAATACGTCAGGTTACCCCGAGCTACATGGAGACCGCCCGCAGGAAGGGCAACTGTGTGCGTCTTATCACGAGAATTGCGAGAGATTCCCAGGGCTGCTCCCTTCGTGTGGCGCCGGAAATGATTCCGGATAACCATCCTCTGGCTTCCATGGAGGGAGTTACCTGCGGAGCTCTTATGACTACCGATCTTCACGGAGATCTTTGTTTTACCGGTTCGGGCGTGGGTGGGCGTTCCACCGCAGCGGCGATTTTGAACGATATCCTTGAAATTTTCCCTGAAAAACTCCGGGAATAGTTCTTCTAGGAGAGGCGGATGTCGAGTATAATGATGTAAACCTTGAACTCTTCCGGATTTTCGGAAAAGGAGAAAAGGGTAGGGAGGGATAGCCCAGATGACAAGAGAGAATATGCATGCCGAGATTGCCCAGCATGACGGGATGCTGGAAGAGTATCGCGGAAACGAGGAAATTGTCCTTGTCTTCAACCTTTTTGGAGAGAATTACGCACTGGACGTAAACCTCGTACGAGAAATCGTGCGGGTGCCTCCTATTATCACTCGGGTGCCCAACGCTTCTCACTATGTTCGGGGGGTTATCAATCTTCGGGGCACGGTGATACCGGTGATGGATATCTCCCAGAAAATGGGAGGAGAACCTCAGGAAATCACTCCGGAATCCCGGATTGTAGTGGCGGTTCTCGATGAAGATGTGCTTTTCGGTTTTCTCGTGGATGCGGTGCGGGAAGTAAGCACCATATGGGAATCACAGATCGAGTCTGCGGATGCTTCCATGGAGGCCAGCGTGGATAAAAAATATCTCCGGGGAGTAGCCAAGGCTGATGACGGGCGCCTCATCGTTCTTCTCGATCTCGCGAGCCTTTTCGAACTTGATGAGGGAGACGAAAAGGAATAGCTCCCTCGGATCCGTGCTCTTGGAATAATTTCCCCTGGTTTTATTCTGTGCACCGAGGGCCTCTTGGAAGGTCTTCGGTGTGCATTGTTTTGTCGTGTGTAATTTTTTAATGAAGAAAGGGAGCGCCTCATGATGCGTATTGACCTTCATCTGCACAGCACCTTTTCCGATGGTACCCGTACTCCTGAAGAGCTTGCCCTGTTGGGAAAGCGACGGGGCCTTCGAGTGATGAGCCTTACGGATCATGATACGGTTTCGGGAATCCCTCGTTTTCTTCGAGGATGCAGGAGATACGGCCTTCGAGGACTTGCCGGGGTGGAACTTTCTGCGGAAGCTCCGTATACCATGCACATTCTGGGATATGCCTTCGACCCTGCCTCGAAGGATTTAGGCACAGCCTTGGAACAGCTTCGCCGAGGTCGAGATCAGCGGAATGCCCGTATTCTGGAAAACCTTGAAAAGCTCGGCATGCCTCTCGCCATGGAAGAAGTGCTTCGAGAGGCAGGGGGAGAAGTTTTGGGGCGCCCTCACTTTGCCAAGGTAATGGTGCGCCGGGGATATGCAAAGAATACCGATGAGGCTTTCGCCAGATATCTTGAAAGGGGAAAGCCCGGTTATGCGAATCGGGATCGTCTCTCTCCG
This sequence comes from uncultured Synergistaceae bacterium, assembly GCA_964545875.1. Lineage (GTDB taxonomy): Bacteria > Synergistota > Synergistia > Synergistales > Aminiphilaceae > DAIPKP01. The sequence continues at coordinate 347,326 of CAZJHH010000004.1, read as the reverse complement.
GAGGCGTGCATCCGGCTGATCTCTTCTGCCGGAGGAGTGGCGGTTCTTGCCCATCCCGTGCAGACCGGTCTTGATGACGACGCTCTGGAAGTTCTGCTGCAAAAACTTCGAGACCAGGGGCTTTGGGGGCTTGAGTCTCTCTATGCCATGCATACCCCGGAACAGCAGCTCCGGTATCTCCGTATGGGGGATAGAGTAGGGCTCTACCCCACGGGAGGATCTGATTTTCATGGAAACAACAGAGCCGGTAGGGCCTTGGGCGTTTCCTTCGAAGAGACCTCTCTTCCCTGGGCGCGCTTGGGAATCGATCTTTAAGTGTTCGGAAAAACTTGAGGGCGGATGTCTTTCCGCGATCCCGAGTTTTTACTGTTGTTGAAAACCCCGGGCTGGGGTATTGAAGAATCAAAATCATCAACTCTTGACCGTTAAAGGAGTGCTGTACATGAAAGCCATTGATTTGAGGAGCGATACGGTAACACAGCCTTCCGAAGCCATGCGAAAAGCCATTTTCTCGGCTGCTGTGGGAGACGACGTTTATCAGGAAGATCCAGCCGTACACGAACTCGAAACTTTGGGGGCGGACATGGCGGGAAAGGAAGCTTCCATTTTCATGGCCTCGGGAACTCAGGGAAATCTGATCGCCCTTCTCGCGCAATGTGTTTCGGGAGATGGGGTAATTCTCGGAGAGGATAGTCATATCTACAATTACGAGCGGGGGGGCCTCGCGGTTCTTGGAGGACTCATGCCTTTTCTGGCGAGGGAATCCGAGGGACTTCCTCTGGAGGAGGATGTTTTTCGGTGGTGTCGCTCGACGAACGTACACTTTAATACCGCAAAAATGGTTTGCCTGGAGAATACCCACAACCGAGGAGGAGGGAGAGCGGTTCCTCCGGAAACGTTCCGAGCCTTTGCAGAAAAAGCCCGAAGCCGGGGTCTGCTGATCCATCTCGATGGTGCTCGGCTTTGGAACGCCGCAGTGAAGTATCAGGTTCCTCTCCGGAGCTATACGGAATGTGTAGATACGGTACAGCTTTGCCTCTCCAAGGGGCTTGGAGCTCCCGTGGGATCTCTTCTCTGCGGCTCCCGGGAGGTAGTGGAGCGGGCCCGGGAGTGGCGGAAAATGGTGGGAGGCGGCATGCGGCAGGCAGGGCTTCTTGCGGCCGCGGGAACCTATGCCCTGAAGAACAACCTTTCCCGGCTTGTGGATGACCATCGCCATGCGGCGCTGCTGGCGGAGCTGCTCCGTCACGGCGGACTGAAGGTGCGATATGATGAATTTTCCACGAACATGGTCTTTCTGGATGCCCGAAGCCTGAGCTGTTCCGCCGCAGATCTCACGAAACGATGCGCTTCTCGGGGAGTGCTTTTCTCCGGCATGGGGGATTTCCTTCGTTGCGTGACCCATCTGGACGTTACCGAAGAGGATGTATGTGCCGCCGCAGAGGTCATTCTTCACGAGCTTGGGAATGCATGATATTGCCGCAGGCGGTTTTCCGGAGGAAGGAGTTCGAATGGCGTATGAACCTGAATAGGCGCTGGCTGACGGTCCTTGTGGCCGTATGGTTCTTCTGGGGAGTTTTTCTTCCTCTCCGGGCCTGGGGAGAAGAGGCATGGACTCTTTGGAAGGGAGGATCCCAGGCTTTGGGAAATGTTCCCGTGCGTTCCCTGGAAGGAAGGCAGATGGCATCGATTCTTGATGCGGCGGCTCTTTTGGGAATTCGGGGAGAATCCCAGAAGGGCTCCTTGGTTCTCCTTTCCGGTTCTCGGAAGGCCTCTTTCGTCCCGGGAGATGTCATGGTTTTTGTCAACGGAGAGATTTTTCCCCTTACCACTCCCATTCGGAAAGAAGGAAATTCCTGGTGGGCGGAGGTTCACGGACTTCTCAAGGTTTTGGAGATGGTGCTTCATGGCGCATCCCCTTCTCCTTCTCCTCTGACCTGGAGCGGAGGAGAAACCGGCGGAAGTTCCGTAAAACCCCCCGAGATCGTCCAGGTTTCTCCCGCTTCTCCGGAAAAACCCGAAGAAGATTCTTCCGTAGAAGCCATGCTTGAAAAATGGCGCAAGGATTTCGCTCCCTCCGCATCTTCCAGGGAGGGAGGAGCCTTGCGGCGGCTTCGCTGGCAGGAGTACCCCGAAAAGATCCGCCTGGTGCTTGACATGGCCCGGGACGAGTTTCCGCAACCCCGGGAGAGTTCGGGCAAGCTGGTTCTCTCCTTTGGAAGCCCCCTGCCTCAGACATTTCCGGGGCTTTCCTCCCCCTTTTCGGGAAAGGTGACGTCTTCCAGAGCTTCCGACACATCTCTCGTCCTGCAGCATAGCGCGGTGCGCCTAGAAACGTTTTCTCTTGCGAGTCCTCCCCGGTTCGTGGTGGATTTCTTTTATGATTCCCCGGTTTCTCGGGAACCTTCTCCCGGAGTCGTTCTCCCGGCACCCAAGGAGAGTCCGCCTCTTGAGGAAAGCATTCCGGAAACCTCCTTTTCGCTTCCCAAGAGGGACAAGCCTCTGGTGGTCATCGATCCCGGACATGGAGGAAAAGATCCCGGGGCGGTGGCGAACGGGCTTCAGGAGAAGAACATCAATCTTTCCATATCCACGTACCTGATGGGGGAGCTTCAGAAAAAGGGATACACCGTCCTCTTGACCCGGCAGGATGATCGCTATCTCCGGCTTCAGGAGCGTACGGATTTTGCCAACCGGCACAAAGCGGACGTTTTCGTCAGCGTCCATGTGAATGCCCTTCCCAAGGGACGTCATGCCAAGGGAATGGAAATCTACATCATGGCTCTTCCCTCGGACAAGGATGCCATGGAACTTGCGAAGATCGAAAACCGGGAAATCTCCGAATCCAACGGGGGAGCAAGCAGCGCCGCATCGGATGCGAGAACCGAGATGCTCCTCCATATCCTTGGAGATATGCAGCAGAACGCAAAAATTACGGAAAGCATGACCTTTGCGGAGGTGCTTTTCCAGCAGGGGAAAAATGTGGGACTCCCCATGCGGCGCATAGCTCAGGCGCCCTTCTTCGTTCTCCGGGGGGCGGGAATGCCCTCGGTACTTGTGGAAGCAGGGTTTCTTACGGAAAAAAGCGAAGCCGCCATGCTCGGCAGTTCCGCATATCAGAAGAAAATTGCCCAGGCCTTGGGAGAGGGAATTGTGCGGTTTATCAAGACGGGCCAGTAAGGTTTTTGTTTTTGGAGCTTCCCGGAGGGGAAGCCTGGCAGCTTCTGCGGAAGAATAGGTTTTTTGGGAAAGGAGCGGTATGGCGGTGCGGGATTTTGATGAACAGGAAGAACAGGTACGGGAAGCAAGAGAATTTCGGCGGTCCGGGCGTTCCGAGGAGAAGGAGCCGGGAAAAAAACGTATTCCCCTGCCTATACGCATACTTGTATGGTTAGGTCTCCTGGGTATCTTTTTCGGAGCCGGGTACTTCGTGGCGGGGGCGGGGCTTCGCTTCCTCAACAACCTTGGAGTGGGCTCTCAGAAGAATGTTGTTGCCAATTCCGAGGAGGCCCAGCGGTTCATGGCTTCCTCTCAGGAGGAAGTTACGGTATATCGGAAGGAATATGTGGTCTATACCCTGGAAAACGGACAGCTGGAGCGCTCTATAATGCCGATTGCCCCGGGAGTGCTTGAGGAAGACATGGTGACGGTTCTCGAAAAGGTGCTGGAGCCTCTCCGAGTGGCCAGCGGAACCCAGCAGCCCCTCCGGGTGCTCCACGTCTTTCGGGCGGGAGATATGCTCTATATCGACATGAACGCTTCGTTCACAAACGCTCTCAAGGCGCTGGGGCCCCAGGATGCGGCGCAAATCATGACAGGGTTGGTACGAAGCATGGTGGAGAACTTCCCTCCTGCGGAACAGATACTCTTCTTTGTGGACGGTAAGCTTTCAAAGGTAACGGATCCTCTGGATCTTACGGTTCCCTGGGCACTGGCTCCCGCATCTTGAGAAGTTCCTCGACTACGGAAAGGATCCTTTTATGGCTTTTACCCAGGAAATTCTGCGTCACGACGGTCGAACACCGGAAGAACTCCGGCAGATCCGGCTGGAACGGGGAGTCAACATCCATGCGGAGGGATCCGCGCTGATCTCCTTCGGCAACACCCGGGTTCTGTGTACCGCCTCGGTGGAGGAAAAAGTCCCCTCCTTTCTTCGGGGTAGCGGATCCGGCTGGATTACTGCGGAATATTCCATGCTTCCCCGTTCTACGGGTACCCGAACCCCTCGGGAATCAAGCATGGGGAAGGTCAAGGGCCGGACCCAGGAAATACAGCGCCTTATCGGACGCTCTCTTCGGGCTGCGGTGGATCTTTCTCTTTTGGGGGAGCGCACCATCTGGATCGATTGCGATGTACTCCAGGCGGATGGAGGCACCCGTACCGCTGCCGTTACCGGAGCCTTCGTAGCTCTGACGGATGCCCTCCGAGGCCTTTGGCGCAAAGGTGCCCTGTCGGGCATCCCCCTCACTTTCTTCGTGGCTGCAGTAAGTGTGGGACGAGTAGGGGGGCGTCTGCTTCTCGATCTTGATTATCACGAAGACAGTGCTGCCGAAGTAGATTGCAACGTGGTTCTGAACGAACGGGGAGAATACGTGGAAATTCAGGGAACCGGCGAGGGTAACGTCTTTTCTCGGAAAGATCTCCTGGGTTTTCTCGAAATGGCCGAGGCGGGGGTTGCCCGGCTCATCCATCTTCAAAAAGAAAACCTTGCACTGACTCCGGAAGAAACGGAGGTTCTTCGAAGTCATGGGGAAAAAAATCCTGCTGGGAAGCACCAACAGACATAAGTACGAGGAACTTCGCGTGCTCTTTCGCCCCTTTTCTGGGGAGCTTCTTTTCGGAGGCGATTTTCAGAACCTTTCGGTGGAGGAGACCGGCTCTTCTTATGAGGAGAACGCCCTTCTGAAGGCCCGGGCATGGTCGGAAGCAACCTCCCTGCCCGCAGTGGCCGATGACAGCGGTCTCGAAGTGGAAGCCCTCGGAGGAGATCCGGGAATATACTCCTCCCGGAAAGGCCGGAACGATCCGGAACGGCTTGCCTGGCTTCTGAAGGCCTTGGGGGGAAAGAAAAACCGCAGCGCCCGGTTCGTCGCCTGCCTGGCCTACTGCGATGCCTCCCGGGGAGAGGAATTTACCGCTTACGGCTACTGCCGTGGCAGCATCGCGGAGGCTCCCCGGGGGCATTTGGGATTTGGCTACGACCCCCTCTTTATTCCTTCGGGATACGATGATACACTTGGAGTTCTCGGAGAAACCGTCAAATCTCAAATATCTCACCGAGTTGTCGCTACCCGGGTTCTTTTGAGTGTTCTCAAGGAGAAAAATGTGCTATAATCTCTCCCTGTGTGTATCTGCAAATATAGCAGGAGGTGTCATAAGTGAAGATCCTTCTTAGCGTTCTTCATGTATTTATCGGAATTTGTCTCATGGGGGCAGTTTTGCTGCAACAGCGGAAAACCGGCGGGTTCTCCGGCATTTTCGGTGGAGGAACCCAGGCGGATGCAGGGGGAGGCCAGTGGCAGCGTTTTACCGCTCTGAGCAAATTGAGCGTGCTGCTTATGGCGATTTTCATGCTTTCGTCGCTTCTCCTCGTCTTCGTTCTGCGCTAGATTTTCAAGAAAGGGCGTGCTCCGGTGAATTCCCTGAGTTCTCTCGATGATGTTCATTCTCTGAAGGTTGCGGCGGGACGTCTTCATTCGGCGGAACACGAGGAGATTCTTGCGGGGCATACCACGGATGTCTATTTTATTCGTACCCGGGATGTCCTCCGTTCCTGCGGGCTTTTAGAAACGGAGGTCGTGGCGGAGGTCTTTGCTCGGGGCTCGGGCTGTTTTGCGGGGGGGGAGGAAGTCCTTACCCTTCTCAAAGACAGGAATCTCGCCATAGAAATTCTTCCCGAGGGAGAAAGTTTCGCTTCCAAGGATGTGGTTCTTCGTATCCGAGGCCCCTACGGATCCTTCGGAGCCTACGAAACGGTCCTTCTGGGAATGCTTGCGAGCGCTACCGGCTGGGCCACTGCCGCTAGGGAATGTGTGGAGGCGGCAAAGGGGAAAAAGGTTCTTTGCTTCGGTGCCCGACATGTGCATCCTGCGGTGGCCCCGGTGATGGAACGAGTCGCCATGCTCGTAGGAGGCTGCCAGGGAGCGAGCTGTATTTTGGGAGCCAAGCTCGGAGGTCAGGAGCCCCAAGGCACCATACCTCATGCGGCGATTCTCGTAGCGGGAGATACGCTTTCCGTGGCTTCTGCCTATGATGCTCTTCTCGAAGAGGGAGATCCCCGGATCGTTCTCGTGGACACCTTTAAAGACGAGGCGGAGGAAGCTTTGCGCGTGGCTCGCGCGCTGGAGGGACGTCTTACGGGAATCCGCCTGGACACTCCCAGCGAACGAGGTGGAGTGACTCCCGGACTCATTCGGGAAGTTCGAGCCCGTCTCGACGGAGCGGGATTCCCGGAGGTTCGGATTTTCGTTTCCGGAGGACTCAACCCCGATCGCATCTCCCGGCTGGTTCAAGAACCCGTGGATGCTTTCGGCGTGGGAAGCTACATCGCTCACGGAGTTACCCGGGACATGACCATGGACATCAAGGAAATTGAGGGAAAGCCTATCGCCAAGCGCGGAAGAATTCCCGGAATTCAGGAAAATCCGAAGCTCCGCAGGGTTCTCTAGAATCGTTCAATTGCATATACCGGCTTCTCTTCGTTCAGGTTCCAGAAATTCCCCACGTTTTTGAGGATCTGGCGGCGAGTGGGCCGTTATACAGGTCGTTTTCCCCCAGGAAACGGCACATACACTTAGTTCATCCCGATGAGGAGTGACCATATATGATCGGCAAGCGAAGTTTTATGGCCAAACGGGAACAGATGGAACGCAAGTGGTTTGTGGTGGATGCCACGGATAAACCCTTGGGACGTCTGGCTGTTCAGGTGGCCCGGGTATTGCAGGGAAAGCACAAGCCCACCTATACCCCCCATGTGGATTGCGGTGACTTTGTCATCGTCATCAATGCGGAAAAAGTAAAGCTCACGGGGCGCAAGGCAGAGCAGTCCATGGTGTACCGTCACAGCGGATACAAGGGCGGCCTCAAGGCTACCCCCTATGGAGTGATGCTTGAAAAGAAACCCGAGCGTCTTGTGGAAAAGGTAGTCTGGGGCATGGTTCCCAAGACCCGCCTTGGAAGGAGCATGATTAAAAAACTAAAGGTCTATGCCGGGGAGAACCATCCCCATGGGGCACAGCAGCCTGAAGTCTGGAATGATGTTTTGAAAGGGGATAAGGCATGATGAGTTCTCAGTCTTATTTCTGGGGAACCGGAAGAAGAAAGAACGCTGTGGCCCGGGTACGGGTGCGCAACGGTGAGGGAAAGATTCTCATCAACGATCGGGAAATGGACGATTATTTCCCCAGATTCCAGTGGCGCATTCACATTTTGGAGCCCCTGAAAGCTTCGGGATTGGAAAATAAAGTGGACGTTCTCGTCCGCGCCCACGGTGGCGGTCTTACGGGGCAGTCCGGAGCGGTCCGTCTGGGTATTGCCAGGGCTCTGCTTCGGATGAATCCGGAGCTTCGCCCCGCCCTTAAGAAAGCGGGATATCTCAGCCGGGATTCCCGTATGGTGGAGCGCAAAAAGTACGGTCAGCGCAAAGCCCGGGCTCTCAAGCAGTTCTCCAAGCGTTAAACCGACGATCATCCTTTTACGACACCACTCAGAGAGCGGAAAATCCTTTATGGATTTTCCGCTTTTTCATTTTTGTCTGTCATTCTCTTGTGGATTGAAGCGCTTCGGAATTACGGGAAAGCCGTAAAAAAGAAGTCTTGAGGGTGGAAAACTGTGTTATCATCGTATTCGTCTTAGAGAATACTTCGATGGTCTTTCGTGCCTTTATGTATGTACGTAAAAAAAGAAGTTTCGATTTTTCAAGGAGGAACCTCATGGAAAGCGATAGTACCGTCCCTCAACGAAAATACATTTTGCAATCAGAAATTTTTCTCTTTCTTCCCGTCCTTTTCGGGTAGCTTCCGGGTGTCTGCGTGAACATGCTCCGGAAAGGCCGGGGTATGCATGCGGAGGTGAACACCCATATGGAACGCTGGGAACTCTCTTTTTCTGAAATTAATCAAGCGCTGCAATCCCGCCAGTTTTTGCGTGCCAAAGAACTTCTCTCTGCCATGGAGGCCCCCGATACGGCGGATCTCATGAGAGAAGTCTCCCCCCAGGAAAGGGTTCTTCTCTTTCGACTCCTCGCCAAAGACACCGCCATAGATGTATTCGAAATGATGGAAAAGCAAACCCGGGAGGAGCTTTTGGAGCACTTCACGGATCATGAAGTGGCGGAGATCATCGAAAGCATGTCCGATGATGACCGGACGGAACTTCTGGATGAGCTCCCTGCGAAGACCGTGAAAAAACTTCTCCGTCATCTCTCGCCGGAAGAGCGGAAACTTGCCTTTACCCTTCTCAACTACAAGGAAGACACCGCAGGAAGGGTCATGACTCCGGAATACATCGATCTCAAGGTCGGCATGACTGCCGGGAAAGCTTTGGAAAATATCCGTCGCCAGGCCAGAACCAAGGAGACCATCTATACATCCTTCGTGGTGGATCCCCAAAGAAAGCTCATGGGGGTGGTGGAGCTCGAAGATCTTGTATTGGCGGGCCGAAAAACTTCCATCGGGGATCTTATGAACGATGATCCCGTTTATGTCTACACCGACACGGATCAGGAAGAGGTGGCCCGGGTTCTCTCCCGGTATGACTTTCAGGCGGTTCCCGTGGTGGATATGGAAAAACGCCTCGTAGGAATCGTTACCTGGGATGACGTGCTGGACATCCTCGAAGAAGAGGCCACGGAAGATATCGAACGCATGGCCGGTATCCAGCCCACCGACGAGAGCTACCTGGAAACGGGGTTTTTCAGTCTTGCCCGAAAACGCTTTGCCTGGCTTTTTATCTGCATTCTTACCGAGGCCCTTACCTCTACGGTACTTAAACATAACTCCGGAGCCATCGAAAGGGTGGTGGCCCTTTCCTATTTCATTCCTCTTCTCATAGACACCGGAGGTAACGCAGGTACTCAATCCGCTACGCTCATGATCCGAGGTATGACTCTGGGAGAAATCGAAGAAAAACATATGCTCCGGATCTTCTCTCGGGAGTTCTTTATGAGCCTTGTTCTCGGAGGAGCTTTGGCGGTTCTTGGAGCCGGAAGGGCGTTCATGCTCGGTACCGGGGGAGATGTGGCCTTTACGGTGGCCTGCGGTATCGTGGCGGTGGTAATGCTTGGAAATCTTTCGGGAGTTTGCCTTCCCATTATAGCCAGGCTTCTCCGCATGGATCCTGCAGTCATGTGCGGTCCCTTTATCACCACCGTAGTGGATGTGGTAGGGCTTTTACTTTACTTCGCCATCGCTGCCGCAGTGCTGGGATTGTAGTATTTTCAATGCAGGAGATGCAAAAAGGATTTCTAAGATGAGATGATATATTATTTTGGGACTTGGCCCGATACGATAAAAGAAGTATAATTCCTTCGAATGGAGATATGCCGAAGGAATCTTATATATCTCCAATCTTTTGAGAGCAGTCGCTGAAAAACGATGTAGTTACCTCCGAGCCGTACTTCCTGTGGAGCTTCAGTTCTATGGAATGCGGCCGTCAGGGTGTGTTTGGAAACGAACATGCCTCCCGTGTTTGGCAAGGAGGATGAGAAAAAACCGCGTTATTATAAACGGGGGCACTCGTCTTTGCTGGACGTGTGTCCCCTTTGTGCATTTTGTAACGTGTCGGAGGAGCGAGGATTCCATGAAAATCGAGGCCATTCCCGTAGAGCATGCAGTGGGGAGAAGGCTTGCGCACGATCTTACCCTCATCGATCCGGAGAGCGGGTTCAAGGGAGCTCGATTTATTCGGGGGCAGATACTTTGTTCCGAAGATATACCTCTTCTCAAGCGTATGGGGAAATTTCACATCTCCTTTCTGGAGATGGAGCCTGGAGAGGTGCATGAGGACGAAGCGGTATGCCGTTTCGGAAAGAGAATCGCCGGATCGGGGGTGGTTCTGGAGGGGCCCGAAGAGGGAAAATGTTCTCTGAGATCTCTTCGGAATGGATTGCTTTCGTATTCCGATTTCCAGGTGGACTTCGTGAATTCCGATCCGGAATGGCTTCTTGCCACACTGCCGAACAAAATTCCTGTTCGGAAAGGGGATGTGGTGGCATCCTTTCGGGTGGGGCCTCTTATGGTGAAGGAGGAGCAGGTTGCCCGGGTGGAGTCTGTGGATCCTATTTCGGTGCTTCCCTGGTTTCCTCGAAAGGTGGCTCTCATAACCACGGGAAGGGAAATTTACGAAGGTACCGTGAAAGATGCCTTTCAGCCCAAGCTTTTGAAAAAGATTGACGAATACGGGGGAATCTTTTTAGGAAGTTCCCTCGTGCCCGATCAGGAGTCTGCCATTGTGGAGGCTCTTTATCATTGGATTTCCCGGGGAGCGGAGATTCTTCTTTGTACCGGAGGTATGAGTGTGGATGCGGACGACGTTACGCCTTCGGCCATACGTTCCGTGGCTCATCAGGAAATTTTTCGGCGGCTCCCCGTTCTTCCCGGAGGAAATCTCATGCTTGCGAAAAGAGGAGAAATTTTTCTCCTGGGGGTTCCTGGGGCGGCGGTGTTTAAAGAAATTACGTCTCTTGACATGGTGCTTTCCAGGCTTTTTGCGGGGGTGCCTCTCTCCGGGGACGAGGTCAGACTTTGGGGAAAGGGAGGGTTGTGCAGAAACTGTGAACCCTGCGGTTATCCGAGATGCGCCTTTTCGGCGCGGTAGAAAAACTCGAAAAAAGGAGATCGAATAATGGCAAAAAACGTGATTACCGCCGTCATCAACGGTCAAACCATAACGGCGGAACCGGGAACTACCATTATGGAAGCTGCCAAGGCCGGAGGGATCCACATACCCTCGCTCTGTTATCATCCGGCCCTGGAGTCGAGCGGAGCCTGCCGGGTCTGTCTCGTGGAGGCGGAGAAAAATCCTAAGCTTCTGCCATCCTGCACCACTCCGTTGGCGGAAGGTATGGTTATTTTCACGCACAGCCCGAGAGCTCTGGCGGCGCGGAAGGCCGTGGTGGAGATGCTTCTCATCCGGCATCCTCTGGATTGTTTTTCCTGTGAATCCAACGGAAGATGCGAGCTTCAGGATCTTGCCTACGAACTTGGCATCGAATCCTCTCCCTTCCGAGAAGAGGGAGATGTATCCACGGAGCATGAACTCGACGATACCAATCCCTTCTTCGTGCGGGATATGAACAAATGTATCCTCTGCGGCCGATGCGTGCGGGCCTGCGATTGGCAATCCGGCTACCATGCCATCGATTTTCAGAATCGGGGCATTCATACCACCATCAATCCTCCCATAGGCAAGAAACTCGAGGAATCGGACTGTGTCTTCTGCGGCCAGTGCATTCAGGCGTGCCCTGTAGGAGCCCTGGTGGAAAAGAAGGCCCAGGGGCAGGGGCGCGCCTGGGAGACTGAAGTTGTACGCACAACCTGCCCCTATTGTGGCGTGGGCTGTCAGTTGGATCTTCACATAAAGGGCGATCAAATCACCCGGGTTACGGGAACTCCCGAGGGTATGCCCAACCGGGGAAGACTCTGCGTGAAAGGCCGTTTTGGCTATGACTTCATTTACTCCGACGAGCGGCTGACGCATCCTCTGATTCGCGAGAGAAAAGGAGAGGCCCGGAGCCCCGAAGACACCTTCCGCAAGGCTTCCTGGGACGAGGCTCTTGATCTCGTGGCATCCCGGCTGAAGGAGGTGATGCGCACGTACGGAAGAAATAGCGTGGGAGGCGTAAGCTGCGCCCGGAGTCTTAACGAAGATTCCTACAGCATGCAGAAACTTTTCCGCTTCGCTTTCCGGAATCATAACATCGATCACTGCGCGCGGGTCTGACACGCCCCTACAGTAGCGGGGCTACTGTCTACGTTTGGAGCGGGCGGCATGACCAATACGGTGGGAGAGTTTGCCGAAGCGAAGCTTCTTTTCTGCATCGGTACCAATATGACCGAGGCGCATCCCGTGGCGGCTACCTACCTGAAGAACGGCGTCAAGAACGGCACGAAGCTTATCGTGGTGGATCCGCGGCGCCAAGAGCTGGCGGATTATGCGGACATTTTCGCTCAGTTGCGGGTAGGTTCGGATATCGCCTTTATCAACGGAATTATGCACGTTTTGATCAAGGAAAACCTCTACGACAAGAAGTTCGTGGAGGAGAAGTGTGAAAACTTCGATGCCCTGGCGGCAAAGGTGGCGGAATATCCTCCCAGCAGGGCCTCTGAAATAAGCGGCGTTCCCGAGGAGACCATCGTGTCCATCGCCCGGATGCTCGGAAGTATCAAGCCCGCCATGGTGATCTACACTCTGGGTATTACGGAGCACGTTACGGGAAAACGGAACGTCATGTCCCTGGCGAACCTTCAGATGCTCCTGGGCAACATGGGAGTTGCGGGAGGCGGGGTCAATCCCATGCGGGGGCAGAACAACGTGCAGGGAGCCTGCGACATGGGGGCTTTGCCCAACATGTTCTGCGGCTACCAGAAGGTGGATTCTCCCGAGATCAGCCGGAAGTTCGCAGATTTCTGGGGTGCTCCGGATCTGCCTACGGATCCGGGGTTGAAAATCGCCGAAATGACCCAGGGGCTTGCTCAGGGCACACTGAAGGCCTTTTGGATTTTCGGAGAAAACCTTGTGGCTACCGAACCGGATGTGCGTCATATTTCGCACTGTCTCAACTCGGCGGAATTTCTCGTGGCTCAGGATATCTTCCCCACCGAAACCACGGCGTTTGCGGACGTTATTCTTCCTTCAGCGGCGTGGTGCGAGGACGAGGGAACCTTTACCAACACCGAGCGGCGGGTAAGCCGGGTGCGAAAGGTCAAGGACGCGCCGGGGGAAGCCAAGCCGAACTGGTGGATTTTCAAGGAGGTGGCCAAGCGGTTTGGACAAGAATGGCCCTCCAACAGCGGCCAGGAAATTTGGGATAACGAGATAGCCGAACTGTGCCCCGCCTTCAAGGGAATCAAGTTCCATCGCCTCGATACCATCGGTGGCATCCAGTGGCCCTGCCCCTCGGAGGATCATCCGGGTACTCCCATTCTTCACAAGGACGGCAATTTCACCCGGGGCAAGGGTGCCTTTCAGGCCATCGACTGGGCTCCCAGCAGCGAGCTTCCGGATGAGGAATATCCTCTGGTGCTCAGCTCCGGACGAAGGCTCACCCACTACCATTCCAGAACTCAAACGGGGCGGGCCAAGGGTATGAACGAGCGTATGCCCGAAGAACATGCGGATATCTCCATTCCCGATGCGGAGGCTCTCGGCATAGTCCAGGGGGAGACGATTCTTGTCAAATCCAGAAGGGGAGAGGTCAGGATCAAGGCCAACGTCTCCAAGCGGATTCCCCGGGGAATGCTCTGGATGTCCTTCCATTTCTGGGAAACCAATGCGAATCACCTGCTGAACGGGGATCCCGAAAGTTTCGATCCGGACACCCTCACGCCTTCCTATAAGGCCTGTGCGGTACGCATCGAAAAAATTGCATCCTGATGCGATACGGACGTTTCGGAACCTACGAAAATTTTTTGAAAGAGCTTGAGCTTTTTCACGGCAAGCCCGCTCCGGGAGGAGTGGTGGGGCTGCACATGGTGCATTTGGCGAAGGAGCTTTTGCCGGAAGGCATTCTCATGGATGTAATCTGTGAAACCAGGAAATGCCTGGCGGATTCCATACAGCTTCTTACGCCGTGTACCGTGGGGAACCACTGGCTCCGCATCGTGGATACCGGAAGATTTGCTGCGGTTTTTTACGACAAAATAACCGGCGAGGGAGTTCGAATTTTCCTGAGCATGGAAAAACTCCGTAACTGGCCCCGGGTGGAGGAGTGGTTTTTGAAGCTCACTCCCAAGAAAGAACAGAACCTGGAGGCCATACTGGATGAAATAAACCGTGCAGGGTCTGCCCTTTTTGATTACCGTGAAATCGTTGTGGATGATGCGCTGCTGAAGACGCGCCCTAAAGATCCCCCTGTGCTGTGCCCGGTTTGCGGCGAAGCCTATCCCCCTTCTCATGGAAACACCTGCCGGGGGTGCAGCGGTAAAACCGAAAAATTCTTTCACGAAAAGATCGTTATGTGAATGAGGGATAAGGGATCAAGGGAAAACGGGGGCGGCAGAAATGCTGCCCCCGTTTGTTCAAATATTTCCGGAGATGCCTTGAGGATGAGGATTTTCGGGGGAGAGATCCCTTTGGGGAATTTTTTAAACGACCGGATCCGGGTTTGACAAGACAAAAGAACTCTGATAAAAGAGTGCTCCAGATGTGGGAACATGTTTTTTGCGATAGTTTTTTCAGGGAGAGATTTCTTCCTGTGGTAGTATCGGGAATAAGAGATATTGTTTTTCCAGAGACTTTTTGTGAAAAAAGTATCGTTTGGTAGGATCTTTAATCGAAAGAACTTCAACTCTTGGTTGGAAAAGTAAAGGAGGCGCTCATATGGGAACCTGTTGTGCGAAAGAGACTGGAGCAGGGTACGAAAAACTGGGGGCATTTATCGATTCCCTGCCGGACAAGCGAGGAGAGCTCATTACGGTGCTACATAAGGCCCAGGGGATTTTCGGTTTTCTCCCCCGGGAGGTTCAGGCTTTCATTGCGGAAAAGATGGGGGTTTCCCTGGCGAAAATTTACGGAGTGGTCACGTTCTACTCGTTTTTTACCATGACCCCCAAGGGAAAGCACCCCATCTCCATCTGCATGGGTACCGCCTGCTACGTTCGCGGAGCGGATCAGATCGTGGAGGAGTTTTCCAAAAAGCTTGGCATTCAGCCGGGACAGACCACTGAGGATGGAAAGTTTTCCCTCGATACCCTTCGCTGTGTGGGAGCTTGCGGTCTCGCCCCAGTGGTGATCATCAACGGGAAAGTCTACGGCCGGGTTATTCCGGACATGGTAGAGGGCATCCTTGAGCATTACAAGGATTAGTTCCGAGTACGAAAGGGCGGAGGTGCGATGATGGCAAAAATACAGAACCTCAAGGAGCTTCGGGCCTTGAAGGAGAAAATCAAAGATACCACGGAGCTGCGGGAGAAGGGAAGCAATATTGAAAATCTCGTGCAGATCAAGGTGAGTATGGCTACCTGCGGCATCGCTGCGGGAGCTCGGGAGATCATGAACCTTTTCTTGGAAGGAGCGAAAAAGCGGCATCTCGACAACCTGGTGGTTACCCAGACGGGATGCATGGGATACTGCTACGCCGAGCCTACCGTGGAGGTCTCTTTTCCCGGCCAGGCCCCGGCGGTATACGGGCATGTGGACAAGGCCAAGGTAGAGGAAATCCTGGACGAACACGTGATGGGCGGGAACCTTGTGGATGGCGTGATTCCCGAAGCCTACAAGACCATCGACGATTAATCCCGGCGATACGGAAGGAGTGTGCCTGATGGCTGAGAAGATTACCGTTATGGTCTGTGGGGGTACGGGGTGCAAGTCCGCCGAGAGTACCCGGATAGTGGAAAATTTCCGCAAGGAGGTCGCAAAGAGAGGCCTTGCCGAAGAGGTACGGGTTATCGAGGCGGGATGCTTCGGCTTCTGCGAGCAGGGGCCCATCGTCAAAATAGCTCCGGACAATACATTCTACGTTCAGGTTACCCCCGAGGATGTGCCGGAGCTCGTGGAGGAGCACTGCATCAAGGGACGTCAGGTAACCCGGCTTCTCTACGTGGATCCCGAAACCCGGGAGCACGTTTCGGATTCCAAGCATATGGATTTTTACAAGAAGCAGCTTCGAATCGCTTTGAGAAACTGCGGATTTATCGATCCCGAAAACATCGATGAATATATTTCCCGGGACGGATATCAGGCTCTGGGAACTATCCTCGAGGAAAAGAGCCCCAAGGATGTCATCGACGAGGTGAAGCTCTCGGGGCTTCGGGGGCGCGGAGGCGGAGGATTTCCCACGGGGCTCAAATGGGAGTTCGCCTCCAAGTATGAATCGGATCAGAAATACGTCATCTGCAATGCCGACGAAGGCGATCCCGGGGCTTTCATGGATCGCTCCATCCTCGAAGGGGATCCCCATTCGGTGGTGGAGGCCATGATCATAGCGGGGTACGCCATCGGGGCTTCGGAGGGCAAGGTGTACATCCGGGCGGAGTACCCCCTGGCGGTGCAGCGCCTCTCCAAGGCCATCGAGGATGCCCGGGAGTACGGATTGCTGGGAAAGAATATCCTGGGAAGCAGTTTCTCCTTCGATATCCACATCCGTTACGGAGCGGGAGCGTTCGTCTGTGGCGAAGAGATGGCTCTTATCCACTCCATGGAGGGAGAACGGGGAGAACCCACCACCAAGCCGCCCTTTCCGGCGGAGGCGGGGTTCTGGGGTAAGCCCACCATCGTGAACAACGTGGAAACCCTTGCCAACGTGCCTGCCATTTTTCTTAAAGGGGCGAACTGGTTTAACAAGATCGGCACGGAAAAATCCAAGGGCACCAAGGTTTTTGCTCTGGCGGGAAAGGTGAATAACGTGGGGCTCGTGGAGGTTCCCATGGGTATCACCCTCCGGGAGGTCATTTTCGATATCGGCGGAGGAATCCGGAACGGCAAAAAGTTCAAAGCCGTCCAAACCGGAGGCCCTTCGGGAGGATGCCTTACGGAGAAACACCTGGATACTCCCATCGACTACGATACCCTTCTTGCGGCGGGATCCATGATGGGTTCCGGAGGAATGATCGTGCTGGACGAGGACGACTGCATGCCTGCGGTGGCCAAGTTCTACCTGGATTTTACCGTGGAGGAATCCTGTGGCAAGTGCACTCCCTGCCGGGTGGGAACCAAACGGCTTTCGGGAATTCTGGAGAAGATCTGTAACGGAGAAGGTACGTTGGATGACCTGGAGCGCCTCAAGGAGCTCGGAAAGGTCATCAAGGACACCGCCCTCTGCGGTCTCGGCATGACTGCCCCCAACCCCGTGCTTTCCACCCTGGAGCATTTCCGGGACGAGTACGAGGCTCACGTTACGGAGCGCCGCTGTCCCTCGGGAAAGTGTAAAAATCTTGTGCGTTACATCATCGATCCGGAAAAGTGCGTGGGATGTACCGCCTGTGCCCGAGTCTGCCCGGTGAACGCCATCTCCGGTAAGGTAAAGGAAGCCCATGAAATCGATGCCGCCACGTGCATCAAGTGCGGCGCCTGTGTGGACGCCTGCAAATTTGCGGCGATTTCCAAGAGATAGCGGAGGGTGTACGAATGGAAAATATTACGCTTACCATTGACGGATATAATGTGCAGGTTCCCAAGGGAAGCACCATTCTCGATGCGGCCCGTAAGGTAGGGGTGGATATTCCCACCCTCTGCTACATGGAGCTGGAGAGTACTCCCATGCACAACGAAACCGCTTCCTGCCGGATCTGTGTTGTGGAAGTGGAGGGGCGTCCCCGATTGGCTCCCTCCTGCGCCACCCCCGTGGTGGAGGGCATGGTGGTGCGCACCAACACTCCCCGGGTGCTTCACGCCCGGAAGACGGTGCTGGAGCTTCTTATTTCGGACCATCCCAAGGATTGCCTGATCTGTGCAAAATCGGGAAACTGCGAGCTTCAGGCCCTGGCGGAGCGGTTTCAGCTTCGGGAGATCCGATGCCCCCAGGCGGTGCAGTCCTCCTATAAGAAAGATGTCTCCCCCGCCATCAGTCGGGATATGGACAAGTGCGTCATGTGCCGCCGCTGTGAAACCATGTGCAACGACGTGCAGACCGTGGGAGCCCTTTCGGCCATCAACCGGGGTTTTGAGGCGGTGGTGGCTCCGGCTTTCGAGATGCCCCTGGAGGAATCCGTCTGTACCTTCTGTGGTCAGTGCGTGGCGGTATGCCCCGTGGGAGCCCTGGCGGAACGGGATTACGTATGGAAGGTGGTTCAGGCCCTGGCGGATCCGGAAAAGTTTGTGGTGGTCCAGACGGCTCCGGCGGTGCGGGCTGCCCTGGGAGAAGAGTTCGGCCTGGAACCGGGCACTCTGGTGACGGGAAAAATGGCCGCAGCTCTCCGGCGGATCGGTTTCGATCGGGTTTTCGATACGGATTTTGCGGCGGATCTCACCATCATGGAGGAAGGAACGGAGCTCCTGGATCGGCTCTCCCGGCATCTCGAGGGGGATACCTCCGTGCGGCTTCCTATCCTTACCTCCTGTTGCCCCGCCTGGGTGAAGTTCTTCGAGCATAACTACCCGGATCTTCTCGACGTGCCCTCCTCGGCGAAATCTCCGCAGCAGATGTTCGGAGCCGTGGCGAAAAACTACCTTACCGAGGTTCTCGGGGTTCCCCGGGAGAAGATGGTGGTGGTCTCCGTCATGCCCTGTCTTGCCAAAAAGTACGAGTGTTCCCGGGAGGAGTTCTCCCTGAACGGCAATCCGGACGTGGATATTTCCATCACCACCCGGGAGCTGGCCCATCTCATCAAACGCGCGAACATCAGCTTCGAACGGTTGCCGGAGGAAGATTTCGACAACCCCTTGGGGGCCTCCACGGGAGCGGCGGTTATCTTCGGAGCCACCGGAGGGGTTATCGAGGCGGCGGTGCGTACCGCCGTGGAAATACTTACCAAGAAGCCTCTGGAGCGCATCGACTTTGAAGAGCTTCGGGGAATGGAGGGCATTCGGGATGCCTGGCTGGAAGTGGCGGGACTCAAACTGCACATCGGCATCGCTCACGGTCTCGGGAATGCCCGAAAGCTTCTGGATTCCATTCGGGAGGGGAGTGTGGAGCCCTTCCACGCCATCGAAATCATGGCATGCCCCGGCGGATGTATCGGCGGCGGAGGCCAGCCCTACCACCACGGCAAGATGGAAATCATCCGGAAACGGGCCCAGGCGATCTACGAAGAAGATCGGAACAAGCCCGTCCGGAAATCCCACGAGAATCCCTACATCGTGGAGCTCTACGAGAAATTCCTGGAAAAACCCATGAGCGAGAAGGCCCATCACCTTCTCCACACGCATTACTTCAAACGCCATAAAATCTAGAGAATTTTTTTGACGGATAGACCCATAAGACCATAAGAAATCCCCCGGGGTTTTGGAGAAATTCCAAATCTCGGGGGATTTCTGTGTGCAGTGTTTTTTCTCTCCGGGCGGAACCTAAGAGTTTTTCAGGAGCAGAGATGTACCGCCGCCATGGCGTAGATGAGGGCGGCGGGCTTGAGGTGGGAGATCGCCACGTATTCGTCCTCCCGATGAGCCTGGGCTACGGATCCCGGTCCGAGATTTACCGCAGGGATGTTGCCGTAATTCGCCAGCAGAGACGCATCGGTCCATCCCGTCTTGGGCAGACATCGGGCCTCCTCTCCCCGAACCTCCCGATGGGCTTTCATGAGGGCCCGCACCAGGGGGTGCTCCGGCTCCACGTATACCGGCAGATGGTCCATGGTGGCCATGTTGTCCGGGTTCCGGTGAAGGGTGGCCTTGAAATCCGGATCTTCCTTCCGAAGTTTTTCAAAAATCTCTTCGAAATCCCGGAAAACCTGTTCCAGAGACTCTTCAGGAGTGTAGCGCCGATCAAGCTGGAGCACGCAGCGCCCCGCCACGCTGCTCGGCTGGTCGCCTCCGTGGATGGTGCCGAAGTTGAGAATCGATTTGCCCACTCCGGGATGCTCCCTTGCCGCAAGCCGGGGTATAAGATCCTCTTCGATGGCCCGAAGGAGCTTCGCCGCCTTGGAAATGGCGTTTACTCCTCTCTCTGGCACTCCTCCATGGGCCGTTTTTCCCTCGATGACGATGTCCAGCCACTCCAGTCCCCGGTGCCCCGGAGCTATGGAGAGCTCCGTGGGTTCTCCCACGATGGCGAAATCCGCTTTGGGCCCCCGGGTAACGATGGCTTCGGTGCCCTCGCTTTTCAGCTCTTCGTTAATAACTCCCGTGAAAATCACGTCTCCCTTGAGAGGAATTGCCGCTCTTTGAAGGGCTATCAGGGCCATCATCATGGCGGCCACGCCGGCTTTCATGTCGCAGGCTCCCCGACCGTATATCCTGCCTTGCCGGATTGCCGGATCGTAGGGGGCTTCCATTCCATAGGGGCGGACCGTGTCGGTATGTCCGTTCAGCATGAGGCGCTTTCCTCCTCCGGAACCTCGAAGAACCGCCACCACGTTGGGTCTGTCTTCGAGAACCGGCATGAGCTCTGTCTCGATTCCGTGGCGGAGGAGGAATTCGTGAATGTGGAGGGCCACGTTTCTTTCTCTTCCGGGGGTTTCCCGATGGCTCGGAATGCGGACCAGATCTTGGAGAAGCTCTATGATTTCCTTCTCCGAAACCGCATGGTCGAGAAGCTGGAGTTCCGTCATGTTATCATGCCTCCTTTATGTGTGCGCATGGCATACTTCATGATTTTTTTGTATCACGTTACCGAGAGGTCGTCAATAAAAGTGAAATATTCGTGCGCTTTTGGTTATACATTGACCCCGAAAGGGTATTCTGATACTCTCAAAGAAACGCAAATTGTGCGTGCAAATCGAAAGGAGGGGGGTGCGGTACAGGAAAAATACGGGGAGACGGCATCCGGTGGGTAACGGTTTTTGCGAGCAGTTTCATCTTTTCGGGAGCGAGGCTTTTTCCCTCCCTGTTTTTCTCGGGAAAAAGCGGAAGCGAAAAGGAGTTTCCTGATTTTTCGAAGTGAAAGGGGCGATATTGGTGAAAAGCAGATTTCCACATACATATGTTCTTTTGTTCAGCGTTATTATTTTATGTTCCCTCTTGACCTATGTTATTCCCGCAGGAGTATATGAGCGCGTGAAGGATCCTCATACGGGAAGAACCGTGGTGGATCCTGCATCCTTCCACCAGGTGGAAGCCACGCCGACCCATCCTTTCGACGTGTTCCTCGCAGTCCAGAACGGTATGAAGCAGGCTTCGGGAATCATTTTCTTCATCTTCCTCGTGGGAGGCGCCTTCAGCATCATCCAGGCCACGGGGTTTGTGGAGGCGGGAATCGGAAAGATTCTCGGAAAAATCCAGGGGAAGGAGAATCTGCTCATCCCCCTTACCATGTTTATCTTCTCCCTGGGAGGAGCTACCTTCGGCATGGCGGAGGAGACCATCGTTTTCATTCCCATTGGAGTCGCCATTGCCCGAGCCATGGGGTACGATTCCATTACGGGCATGGCCATGGTCTCTCTGGGGGCCGCAGCGGGATTTACCGGAGGATGGATGAATCCCTTTACCGTGGGAGTTGCCCAGGGCATTGCGGAACTTCCCATCTTCTCCGGCATTGCCTTCCGGCTTGTGGTATATGTGGTCATCCTCGCTATCGCTACACTTTATGTTATGCGGTACGCCAAGAAGGTTAAGATGAATCCTGAAACCAGCCCCATGTACGATCTCGATCAGGCCGAGGCGGTGCATTGGGACGACGTCTCCGCCCTTCCCGAGTATGTGGGAAAACATAACCTGGTAGGGCTGGTTCTCCTGGCGGGTTTCGGAATGCTTATCTACGGTGTTTTCAAGCTCGGTTGGTATATCGATGAGCTGGCGGGAATCTTTCTTGCCATGGGCGTCATAGCAGGTATCCTCGGAGGGCTTACTCCCAATGCCATAGCCCGGGCTTTTGTGGATGGGCTTAAAATGATCGCCTTCGGAGCCCTCATCGTGGGGGTGGCCCGGGGGATTCTTGTGGTTCTTACGGACGGCCAGATTATCGACACCATCATCTATGCCCTCGCCCAGTGGGTTCAGGGACTTCCGGAAACCATCAGCGCCGGAGGCATGTATCTCGTTCAGGTGGTGATCAACACCTTCATTCCTTCCGGAAGCGGCCAGGCTGCGGTTACCATTCCCATCATGGCTCCCGTGGGAGATCTGGTGGGAATTTCCCGGCAGATCGTGGTTCTGGCATACCAGTTCGGAGACGGTTTTACCAATTCCATCATCCCCACGTCGGGAGTTCTCTTCGCCTCTCTTGCCATGGCAAAGATCCCCTACGAGCGGTGGGTAAAGTTCCTCTGGCCCCTCATGGCTCTTTGGCTCCTCTGCGGTTTTGCCGCGGTGACCGCAGCGGTTTTCCTCGGTTACGCCTAAGAGGCTGGAGGTATCGCGCCGTATAGATAAAAACCTTTTATAAGGCTTTAGCTCGTGCTGTAGCAAGAGCCCGCTTGGGCTTCCGGAGGCATTCTTTTCGGAAGCCCGGGTGGGCATTTGATTTTGAAATATTTTGCAGAAAATAAACCATCCGAGGAGAGGAGGGCAGAAACGTTCCTGTTTCTGCCCTCCTCTCCTCTTGATACACGGTGCATTTTTTGCCGGTTCCAAAAGTTCTTTATAGGACTTGTCACTTTATGGGTAAAGATGGTATCCTTAGACCGGGTTTGGCAAGAAAATGTTCTCAATGTTCCAAGGATATCCACGTAAAGACAGACTCCCTTAAAGAGGCTGGAGGGGGTTTTTGTGTGTGCGAGGGCTTATTTTTTGCCCTTTCGCATGTGTTTTTTTTAACAAAGTGATGGTGTGGCAAGGCGTGTCGAAAGTGGCGGAATTTTCAGGGGATCTGCCGCCATGGGAAGACAAAAGGACTTTTCGTATTGAAGGAGGGAGAGAATGACTACAGTTATGGCAAAGGAAGAGGTCATCTCCAAGACCAGGGATATCGTGGCTCCCTGGAAGGAGAAAAAGGGGGGCCTCATTCCGGTTCTTCAGGCAACTCAGGAGGCCTTCGGTTATTTACCCGCGCAAGCCGTGGAAACCATCTCCGAGGAGATGCTCATTCCCCTGGCGGAAATTTATGGAGTGGCCACGTTTTATGCCCAGTTCCACCTCAAGCCCCGGGGACGCCACATCATTCGGGTCTGTCGGGGCACCGCCTGCCATGTGCGGGGAAGTCTGAAGATTCTCGAAAAAGTGAAGGATCTGCTTCAGGTGGAAGAAAATGGAACCACCGAGGATCTTCGTTTTACTCTGGAGCCCGTGGCCTGTATCGGTGCCTGCGGTTTGGCTCCGGTTATCATGGTGAACGATGAAACTTTCGGGCGGCTTACGGTGGATATGGTAGAGGGGATCCTGGAGAAATTCCAGTAAGCCCTGATACGGTTTTTTGCGAAATGGCGAGACTCCCGGGAATTTGGGGTTTCTCGTAAGAGATGCCGCAAGAACGTTCGATTTACCTTTTGGTAAAGCCATTTTTTGAAGGGAATTTATCTGCTGGAGGTGTAAGCATTGCCCAAGATACAGAATCTTGAGGATTTGCGAAAAATTAAAGAGCGTGCCTCAGACCTTACTGCTGCCCGTTCGGAGGGTAAAACCCGCATCATCATCGGCATGGGAACCTGCGGCATCGCTGCGGGAGCCCGGGCAATCCTCGATGCGGTAATGAAGGAACTCGACACCCGGGGGCTCAAGGATGTGACGGTGGAGACCACGGGCTGTATCGGCATGTGCCAGGAAGAGCCTCTCCTCGACGTTATCCGGCAGGGAGAATCCCGGGTAACCTACGGAAGCGTCTCTCCCGAGGATGTGCCCCGGATCATCGCGGAACATGTGGTAAACGGTCGCATTCTTGACGATCTGGCCATTGGCCGGACGGATTAAGGGAGAGATTTTATGAGTCTTTATCGATCCCACGTACTGATCTGTAGCGGCACGGGATGTGTTTCCAGCGGCTCCAAGGCAGTAATGGAAGCTTTCGAGAAAAACCTTGCCCATCGGGGACTGGACAAAGAAGTATGTCTCGTTCCTACGGGGTGTCACGGCATGTGCGAGATGGGCCCCGTGGTGGTGATTTATCCCGAGGGAACGTTCTACTGCCGGGTAACCCCCGAAGATGTGCTGGAAATTATCGAAGAGCACCTCTACAAAGGGCGCGTGGTGGAGCGCCTTCTCTACAAAGAGCCTCATAAGGCCGAGGAGATTCCCCACTACAAGGACATCCCCTTCTACAGCAAACAGCATCGCATCGCCTTGAAAAATTGCGGGTACATTAACCCGGATAATATCGACGAGTATATCGCCCGGGATGGCTACCAGGCTCTCGTGAAGGCTCTTACCGAAATGACTCCGGAGCAGGTCATCGAAGAAGTCAAGACTTCCGGCCTTCGGGGCCGCGGCGGCGGCGGATTCCCCACGGGGCTCAAGTGGAGCTTCTGCGCCGCTTCCAAGGGAGATAAAAAATATGTCATCTGCAACGCCGACGAAGGAGATCCCGGGGCTTTCATGGACCGCTCCATTCTGGAGGGAGATCCTCATGCGGTGGTGGAGGGCATGCTTCTCGGAGCCTATGCCATGGGGGCGAATGAAGGATACATATACTGCCGGGCGGAGTATCCTCTGGCCATCCGGCGGCTCAAGTGGACCATCGACCAGGCCAAGGAGTACGGGCTCCTGGGAGAGAACATTCTCGGAACGAATTTCAGCTTCGATCTCCACATTAAAGAAGGTGCGGGAGCCTTCGTCTGCGGTGAAGAAACCGCGCTCATGGCCTCCATCGAAGGACAGCGCGGCATGCCCCGCCCCCGGCCTCCTTTTCCAGCCAACAAGGGGCTCTGGGGGAAACCCAGCAACATCAACAACGTGGAAACCTGGGCCAACGTTCCTCCCATCCTCCGGCAGGGAGGAGCCTGGTATGCCTCCATCGGCACGGAGAAATCCAAGGGCACCAAGGTTTTTGCCCTTACCGGAAAGGTGAACCGCACGGGGCTCGTGGAAGTTCCCATGGGTACAACCCTGCGGGAAGTGGTTTTCGATGTCGGCGGCGGCGTTCTTAACGGTAAAAAGTTCAAGGCCGTTCAGATCGGCGGTCCCTCGGGAGGTTGCCTTACGGAGGAGCATCTGGACCTTCCCATCAGCTACGAATCTCTCACCGGAGCCGGAGCTATCATGGGTTCCGGCGGTCTCGTGGTGATGGACGAGGATAACTGTATGGTGGACGTGGCTCGGTTCTTCCTGGAGTTCACCCAGCGGGAATCCTGCGGCAAGTGCGTTCCCTGCCGGGAGGGCACCAAGAAGATGCTGGATATCCTGAACCGCATCGTGGCGGGAAAAGGCAAGCCCGAAGATCTGGATAACCTGGAATATCTTGCGAAAATGATCAAGGATACCTCCCTCTGCGGTCTCGGTCAGACCGCTCCGAACCCGGTGCTCACTACCCTGCGCTACTTCAAGCACGAATACGAGGCTCACATCAACGAGCATCGCTGCCCTGCCGGTGCCTGCGAGGCCCTTACCCGCTTTGTCATCGATGCGGAGAAGTGCATCGGCTGTACGAAATGCGCCCGGGTCTGCCCGGTGGAGGCCATTGCGGGAGAGGTCAAGAAGGCGCACGTCATCGACCAGGAAAAGTGCGTGAAATGCGGTGCCTGTATGGAAGCCTGTCCCGTGAAGGCAATTTCGAGAAAGTAGCGAGGAGGTCAGGAAAAATGCAAGGCATAGCACTTACGATCAACGGAAAACAGATAACCGCCAAAGCTGGCATGACCATCCTTGAAGCCGCCCGGAGTGCGGATATTCATATTCCCACTCTCTGTGACCATCCCGCGGTTCCCCCCGCAGGAGCCTGCCGAGTCTGCCTGGTGGAGATGGAAGGCAACCCCAAGCTTCTTACTTCCTGTACCACTCCGGTGGCTCCGGGAATGGCGATCCATACCCACTCTCCCCGGGTTCTCGAGGCCCGGAAGGCCGTGGTGGAGCTGCTTCTCATCCGGCACCCCCTGGACTGCTTCTCCTGCTCCAGCAACGGAAAATGCGAACTTCAGAACGTGGCCTACGAGCTCGGCATCGAAGCCTCCCATTTCGCCGAAGAAGGGGATACCTGCCGGGATCACGACTTCGAGGATGCCAATCCCTTCTACACCCGGGACATGAACAAGTGTATCCTTTGCGGTCGCTGCATCCGGGCCTGTGATAACCTTGCCCAGTATCACGCCATCGATTTTCAGAACCGGGGAATCCACACCATGGTGCATCCTCCGGTGGGAAAGGTGCTGGAAGATTCGGACTGCACCTTCTGCGGTCAGTGCGTACAGCTCTGTCCCGTGGGGGCCCTGGCGGAAAAAACTTCCGCCGGCAAGGGACGCCCTTGGGAGATGGAGAGTACCAAAACCATCTGCTCCTACTGCGGCGTGGGATGTGAACTCAATATCCAGGTAAACAAAAAAACCGGACGCATCGCCAACGTTACCACGGATTATGCGAGTCCCACCTCCCTCAACCAGGGCCGGTGCTGCGTGAAGGGACGTTTCGCCTGGCAGTTCGTGCAGAGTGACGAGCGGCTTGCCACGCCCCTCATCCGGGAAAAGGACTCCTTCCGGGAGGCCTCCTGGGACGAAGCCCTCGATTACGTGGCTCAGAAGATGGGAACCATCAAAAAAGAATCCGGCCCGGATGCCCTGGGCTTCTTCTCCTCCGCCCGGTGCACCAACGAGGAGAACTACCTCCTGCAGCGCCTTGCCCGGGAGGTGGTGGGTACCCATAACGTAGACCACTGCGCCCATCTCTGACACAGCGCCACTGTAGCGGGTCTCGGTGAGACCCTCGGAAGCGGCGCCATGACCAACGATTTTACCTCCATCAAAGAGGCGGACGTGATGCTGGTCATCGGATCCAACACCACGGAAGCCCACCCCGTTATCGGTTCCTGGATCAAGGAGCGTAAACGCAACGGAGCCCACCTTATTGTCTGTGATCCCCGAAAGATCGAGCTCGCCAAGTATGCGGACGTCTATCTTCGTCAGAAGAGCGGTTCCGACGTGGCCCTCGTGAACGGTATGATGCACGTCATTCTTCGGGACAACCTTCAGAATCAAGCCTTTGTGGATGAACGAGTGGAGAATTTCGAAGCTCTGAAAGAGACCGTAAAGGCCTATACTCCCGAAAAGGTGAGCGAAATCACCGGTCTCGCTCCCGAGGATGTGGAAAAGGCCGCCCGGCTCTACGCCCAGGGACCGAACTCCGCCATCTTCTACACCATGGGAATCACCCAACACACCTCGGGAACCAACAATGTCCGCACCCTCGCCAATTTGGCTCTTCTCTGCGGCATGATGGGGCGTCCCGGGGTGGGAGTGAATCCTCTTCGGGGGCAGAACAACGTTCAGGGTGCCTGCGACATGGGAGCTCTTCCCAACGTTTTCACGGGATATCAGAAGGTGGCAAGCCCCGAAGCCCGAGAGAAATTCAAGAACCTCTGGAAGAACGCGGATTTTTCCGATAAACCCGGCAAAACCCTGGTGAAGATGATGGAATCCGCCGGCAACGGAGAGATTCGGGGACTCTACATCATGGGAGAAAATCCCATGGTGACCGATCCCGATACCAATCATGTGCGCCATTGCCTGGAACACCTCGATCTTCTGGTGGTGCAGGATATTTTCCTTACCGAAACCGCCCAGCTTGCGGACGTGGTCTTTCCTGCGGCTTGCTGGGGCGAAAAGGACGGCACCTTTACCAACACCACCCGGACGGTGCAGCGGGTGCGCAAGGCGGTGAATTCTCCCGGAGAGGCCCGGCCGGATTGGGAAATTCTTACGGCTTTGGCCAACCGGATGGGGGCGGACTGGAAGTTCCGGAGCGCTTCGGAGGTCTTCGACGATATCGCCGCATGTACTCCGAGCTATGCCGGTATCAGCTACGGGCGCCTCGATCAGGGAGGGCTTTCCTGGCCCTGCCCCGCTTCGGATCATCCCGGAACCCCCAATCTGCACGTGGGAAAATTCCCCCGGCCCAATGGCAAGGCCATCTTCTCTCCCTGCGAATGGCAGATTCCTCACGAGTGGCCCGACGAAGAGTATCCTTTCCTCGCTTCCACGGGACGTTTGCTCTATCACTATCACTCGGGCAGCATGAGCCGCCGGAGCGCTCCCGGAGAGTTCGTGAAGGAGCTCTACATAGAAATTCATCCCGCCGATGCGGCGGAGCTTCAGGTGGAGTCGGGAGAACCCCTTTCGGTATCTTCCCGGCGGGGAACCGTGGAAGGCAAGGCCAAGATTTCCGATAGAGTTCCTCCTCGGATGGTCTTTCTTCCCTTCCATTTTGCGGAATCCGGAGCAAACTTCCTTACGGCGGCAGAAATTGACCCCGTTTCGGAAACTCCGGGGTACAAAATCAGTGCGGTAAAGGTGCTCAAAGGATAGAGAACCTCATTGTTACGCTGAAGCGATGCGAGACCTTCTTCAGGAAGGGAATAAATATTTTCTTCCTGGAGAAGGCGGAACTATTCGGTACGGAGGGCGGAAACGCTGCCTGCAGGTGTACGAAAAATATAGGAGAACAAGGGAGGAGTTTTTAAAATGAATACTGCGTTTAAGAGCCCCGTGGAGATCGCCAAAGGTGCCTGCGCATCCTCGAAAGCGAAAAGCAGCTGGAGCATTCCTCAGATGATTATCATGGGAACTCTTGCGGGAGCCTATATCGCTTTTGCGGGATTTTTGGCCACCGTGGTTTCCCAGGATCTTGCCACCTATGTAGGCGTGGGGATGGGCAAGTTCATTACGGGAGCGGTCTTCTCTACGGGACTCATGCTGGTTGTCATCGCAGGAGGAGAGCTTTTTACGGGGAACTGCATGATGGTTCTCGGAAGCTTTGCGGGATGCCAACCCTTCCGCGGAGTGGCCCGGAACTGGTTCTGGGTGTATGTGGCCAACTTCCTCGGTTCCGTTCTTGTGGCGCTCCTTATTTACTATTCCGGTCTCTGGCGGGGTGCGGTGGGAGTCAACGCTCTTAAAATCGCCGCAGGCAAGATGAGCATCCCCTTCATGGAGGGCTTTTTCCGGGGTATTCTCTGTAACTGGATCGTGGTTCTGGCAGTGTGGATGAGCATGGCTGCGGTGGACGTGGCGGGCAAAATCTGGGCCATCTTCTTTCCCATCATGGCCTTCGTCGCTTCCGGCTTCGAACACAGCATTGCCAACATGTACTTTATGACCATGGGAATGCTCGTCAAGGGGAGCGAGGCCGTGGCTACCGCCTCGGGGCTTCCCGCAGAAAAGCTTGCCAGCGTGGGAATCGGTGGATTTTTCCAGAACCTCATTCCCGTTACTCTGGGGAACATGGTGGGGGGCATCTTGTTCGTGGCGGTCTTCTACTACCTGGTCTTCCAGAAGAAGCTGGAGGATCTTCAGTAGTTGCATCCTCAAGCTACATCTACGCATGAACCGGATAACGGCAGGGGCGGGAAAATTCCCGCTTCTGCCGTTATTCTTGGAGGAGGCCGGGGAAGGCGCATGGGGGGTAACAAACTCTTTCTTTCCTTTCAGGGGCACCTGGTTCTCGAAAGAGTTCTCCTTCGTCTGGCCCCGTATTTTGAGGCGGTGCTCCTTTCGGTGGGTTCCGAAGATCGAGAGCCACTGGAAAAGCTTCTTCAAGGGATATCTCTGCCGTTTTCTTTGAAGATCGTGGAAGACAAAGCTTCCGGAAAGGGCCCTCTGGAAGGGCTTGCCCGAAGCCTTGAAGAACTTCCCACGGAATGGGGCTTTTTCGTGGGATGCGATATGCCCTGGATTCAGGAGATGGTGGTGCGCACCCTCTGGAAGGCTCGGCAGAAGAACAGCCAGGCTCTGGTGGTTCGAAGGGGAGAATATCTGGAGCCCCTTCACGCATTCTATGCCCGTTCCTGCCTTTCCTCGGTGGAGAAGGTTTTGAGGGAGGGAAAGAGGCAGATGAAGAGCTTTTATGCCGCCATAGAACTTACGGTGGTAGAGGAATCCGCTTTTGCCCTTCTTCCGGGATATGGGCGCTCCTTTCGGGGCATGAACACTCCCGAAGACCTTCACCAATTTGGAGATGCGTACCACATATGAAAATTTCCTCCCGGGTCTCTCCAGGCAGGTCAAAATACCGAGAACCTTCAGGCTGAAAGGGCCCTTTTCAAAGGAGAAGAGCCCTTCCAGCCTTTTTTGTTTTCAAGAATAAGGGTGTACAATCGTAAAGGAGAGAAAAACATATGTTTTTCAAGGAGGTGTGAGAGTGGATGTAAATCTTGCAGTATTGTGGGACGTGGAAAATGTGACCCCCTCGGCGGACTCGTTTTTTGTGGATGGCCTTCTGGAGTATGCCCGACAGATCGGAAACATCTCTTCGGCGGTGGCCATCGGGAATTGGAGCAGCTCCATCAACAACACTCTGGCGGTGAACATTTCGGAAAAGGGATTCGAGCTGATTCACCTTCCCCAGCCGGAGGAAAAAAACCGACGAAGAAAGAACAGTTCGGACTTCGTGCTCATCACCAAAGCCACGGAAATGATCTTTCAGTATCCTCACATAAAAACCTATATTCTTCTTACCGGGGATATTGACTTCCGCCCCCTTCTGCAAACGTTGAAGAAGCACGGCAAAAAGATCATCGTGGTCTGCGATTCCAACACCGCTTCGGAGCATCTGCTGGAATTTGCTGATGAGTACACCGATTATCGGGCCCTCATCCCCGATGAAGAGGAAGAGGAGCCCAATGGGGAGGACGAGCTGGAGCCGTTGAAGCGGGAAGATGCCTTTACGCTGCTCGCGGAAGCGGTGGATCTCATGATTCGAAGAAAGAAGATTCCCACTCCGGGATCCGTGAAAGTGCGGATGCAGCTTTTGAACGAAAACTTCTCCGGTGACGTGGAGGGGTACTCTTCCTGGCGGGATTTTCTCAACGATGCCCTTCGGTGCAACGTAATCCGGGCCCAAAGCACTCCCAAGGGGATGACCCTGTCCCCCTACAAGATCACCTCCAGCGAGGGAGCTTCCGATATTCCTGTGATTATCCGGCATCTCATGGATGTTATTCAAGCCATATGCCCTCACCAGAAGTGGATACACTTCGCTCAGGTGAGCGACGCCCTTATCGAGCGGGGCGTCAACATAAAGGAATACAAGTATCCCAAGCTGAAGAAACTCATCATGGATGCGGAAAAGAGAGATCTTGTAGAAACCCGGAGCTCCAACATGAAGTGGTACGTGAGGCGAAAAGAGTAGATTTCTTTCGGAGAGTGGGGGCACGAAAAAAAAGAGGAAGAGCTTGCGGGCTCTTCCTCTTTTCGGTTTTCCCTATGTACCGTGGAGAGAAGAAAGGGACACCTCTCTCCGGAGGGCGTTCGTCGATTTTTTCTTAGGAAGCTGCGTAAACCTTGCGCTGGTTGTTTTTAAAGGCGCGCTTTTCCGGAACCGAGCGTTTCGGCGAGGAACTTCCCTTGGTTTTGTTAGAAAGCTCTACCTGAACCTTCCGGTTCCTGAAGACGCTCTTTTCGAGAGCCTTGAGAACCTGGGGCTCCTCCTCCCGAGGGATCTCGAAGAAGGAAAAGCTCTTGGCGATGTCGATCTTTCCGAAAGGAAGTCCCCGTTTGCCCATCTGCCTTGTGACGAAGGAGATAAGATCTTTCGGCGTAAGTCCGTCCATGGCGCCGAGATTGATGAAGAGCCTGGAGAAATTGCCTCCCTTTCTGTCGAAGGAGGAACGATCCCTGGAAGACCGGGGGCTGGAGAAGTCCTCCCCATCTTTCCGCCGATCCGGAGCGCTGAGATCCTCCGCATCCTTGTAGTAGGCGAGCAGGTGTTCGAACTCCATGGAGAGAAAAATCTTGATAAGCTCTTCCCGGCTGAGATGTTCCAGCTTTTTGGAAATCATGGGAAGGAATTCCTGAATCTCCTCATGATCCACCGGGGCGCATTGAACCTTTTCGATAAGGTTCAGAAGCTGTTTTTCGCAGATTTCCTTTCCTCCCGGTACGGGGAGAAAGGAAAAGCTCCGCTTGAGGTTTCTCTCGATGGAGTGGATCTTGTGTTTTTCCTTGAGGTTGATGATGGCGATGGAAATACCCTCGTTTCCGGCTCTTCCGGTGCGTCCGCTCCGGTGGGTATAGGTTTCCGGGTCATCCGGAAGGTTGTAATGCACCACGTGGGAGATTCCCTGAACGTCGAGCCCTCGGGCGGCCACATCTGTGGCCACGAGAAGCTGCAGATTCCTCTGGCGGAATTTTTGCATAATGTACTCCCGTTGACTCTGGGAAAGATCTCCGTGCAGGGCATCCGCATCGTATCCGTCGTTGATCAGCTTCTGGGCGATATCCTTGGTTTCCTGCCTGGTGCGGCAGAAAACGATGCCGTAGATTTCGGGGCGGAAGTCCACCACCCGCTTCAGGGCGGAGTAGCGATCCCTGGAGCGCACCATGTGGCAGAGATGTTCCACTGTCTCGGAGCCGCTGTTTCTGACTCCCACGCTGATCTCCACGGGATTGTGCATATAGTTTTTGGCGATCTCCTGCATCTCCCGGGGCATGGTGGCGGAGAAGAGGGAGGTCTTTTTGGTTTCCGGAGTTTCGGAGAGAATGGCATCCAGATCATCCTTGAAACCCATATCCAGCATCTCATCCGCCTCGTCGAGAATTACCCGGGTAATGGCGGAGAGGTCGATTTTTCTGCGCTTATTCAGAAGATCGTTCATTCTCCCCGGAGTGGCCACGATAATGTGCACTCCCCGGCGAAGGGCGCTGATCTGCGGTTCCGCATCGGCTCCTCCGTACACGGCAAGAATTCGCAAGGCCGGAATATGGGATGCGAAGGATTGGAGATCCCGGCAGATTTGGAGGCAGAGCTCCCGGGTGGGGGCGAGGATAAGTCCCTGGGGCTTGGAAAGAGAAAGGTCGATTCTCTGGATGAGAGGAAGTCCGAAGGCTGCGGTTTTGCCTGTTCCCGTCTGGGCAAGGCCGATAATGTCCTGGTCGGTTTCCAGAGCGAGAGGGATGGCTTTCTCCTGGATAGGCATGGGGTTTTCAAAGCCAAGATCCTCGATTCCTCGAAGGATCTCCGGGGAAAAGCCAAATTCGTCAAATCGTTTCATAAAGTAAACCTCGTTTTCTTTTTGGAACAGCATGGGAAATTCTGCGTGTCCGTGGATTTTGTGGCACAATGGGGAAGGGGGCGTTCGTCCTTTCGTAAAGGAGCCATGAGTATCATAAAGACCTCGTAAACTTCGAAACGATCCCGTATGGCTGCCGTGAGGAACCCGTCGAAAGGAGAGCCGCTCCTCCAGAAGAAAAATCCCAATCCCCTTGCAACCATTTCAGGAACACAAATGTATCTCTCGAGAACCCTCTCCTCGAAGAAGAGGAGTACTCCTATCTCCACGATGCCGAGGGGGAATTATACGCATAAGTGGCTCATAATGCAAGGAGCAATTTCGTGACCGCAGTTTCGGGGGCGTGCTTCTGTTTTTTTCCCGAAGCTCCAGAAAACCCGGAAAGGGGGAAATTTTATTTCATATCTCTGCCACGGTTTGGCGTTTTTTCTGATCTTTCTGGCTCCCCTTTTGGGAAAGGGGCAGTTCGGAATTCTCCGCAGAGAGCTTGAAGAGAAAAGCCTCTCTCGATCCGGTTGCTACCGCATGCTCATCTTTTGGGAATGGCTCTACGCGGGGCTTGCCCTGGGCCTTCTTCTGGGAACAGACCGGCTCGGCATGGCGGAGGCTCGGCGGCTGTTCTCCCTTCTTCCCCGGGAGGGGTTTTTATGGTTTTTTGCAGCTCTTGGAGGAATGGCATGGCTTACTCTGGGGCTCTGGAAATCTTCCCGGTGGAAAAGCTTTTTCCGGCGGATCACCCGAGATGTGGCGGTACTTTTTCCCATCACTCCCCGGGAGGTTCGCCTCTTCGTAGTTCTTTCCGGAACTGCGGGGGTGTGCGAAGAAATTCTTTACCGTCTTTTTCTTTACCGATACGCTCTTTCTCTGGGAGTTTCTCCCGGAGGAGCCCATCTTATAGGAGCTCTCGCTTTTGGCTTTGCCCATGCCTATCAGGGGTGGTTCGGTGCGGTAAGCGCCTTTTTCCTGGGGGCTTTCTTCAGCGTTCTCTTCGTCGCCACGGGTTCCCTTATTCTTCCCATGGCGGTGCACGTTTGGATAGATCTCCTGGTTCTTCTCTACCGCCCTTCCGGAGCCTCGCTTTTTTGTCTCTTCTCGGGGTTTTTGTTATAATAAAAGGAACATGTCATAATGTTTTCCATTTCCCTGCTGATCGTTGTATCCCAAATCCGGGTTTTTCTGGGTTCCACACCCATCTCTTTTGAAGAAAAAAGGAGATCCATGGAATTTCCTTTTCTTCGCCCTTCTTTTTTCATGGGCTTCCTTCTGCTGTCTCGATGATGTGGCGATGCGAATTGCCCGAAAATTTTCGGGAATTCCCTTTTCTTCGATCCCGGTGCGGAGGTGCCAGGTAATTCCATGGTATCTTCCGGGACTGTACTGCAGCGAGAAAGCTCCCCAGAGTCCCAAAAGACGCAGAAACAGGAGGTACACATGACTGCCGTAGAATCCGTGGGAAGAGCCATAGAGATCCACGATCTCTGGAAGATCTATTCGAGAACCAAAAAAAACCGCTATGGAGCCGAGGTGCTTCGGGATCCTCGCCGCCTGGAATCTCTCCAGGAGGACAGCGATGCGGTGCTTGCCGTCAAGGGGGTCTCCCTCGGAGTTGCCCCGGGGGAGACCTTCATTATTATGGGCCTTTCCGGGAGCGGTAAATCCACGCTTATTCGCTGTCTTCTCCGCTTGGTGGAGCCCACCGGGGGATCCATAAAAATAAACGGCCAGGAGGTGACCTCCATGAGTTCTTCGGAGCTCGTGGCCTTCCGGAGGCGCCAGGTGGCCATGGTCTTCCAGCACTACGGTTTGCTCCCTCACCGTACGGTGCTCCAGAACGTCTGTTTTGGCCTTCGGCTTCGGGGAGAGCCTTCCGGGGAGTGCCGGGAGAAGGCCTTCGAGGCCATCCGCAAGGTGGGGCTCGAAGGATGGGAGGAATACCATCCCGTCTCCCTGAGCGGAGGCATGCGGCAGCGGGTGGGCATCGCCCGGGCTCTCGTGATGGGGTCTCCCATTATGCTTATGGACGAGCCCTTCAGCGGCCTGGATCCTCTTATTCGCCGGGAGCTTCAGGATGAACTCATGCGGCTTCAGGAAGAGATGAAAAAAACCATCTTTTTCGTTACCCATGATCTCAGCGAGGCCCTTCGCCTGGGGGACCGCATGGCGGTCATGAGAGACGGCCGGGTGGTGCAGGTGGGCACTCCCGAGGAGATCATTTCGGATCCCGTGGACGACTACGTGGCCCGGTTCGTTCAGGACGAGCGGGAACAGATCCGTCGAGCCGAACGCCGCATGGCGAATAAGGTCGCAGGATAGAGAGGAGAAAGCCCATGTTTCCCCAAAGCCTGGAATTTCACGTTGCTCCGAAGGTAAATCATTTCGTGGATTGGCTGGTGATCTCCTTCGCTCCCTTTTTCGACAGCGTTTCCGCGGGCATTCTCAAGGTACTGCTTTCCATAAACGGTTTTCTCGATGGAGTTCCCTGGTGGGTGCTTATCGGTGTGGTGGCCTTTACGGTCTGGGGAACCACGAAAAAAATTCTCCCCACCCTGGTGCTCTCGTTTCTTCCCTTCATTATCGGGGTTTTCGGCCTTTGGGGGCTCGCCATGGAAACTCTCTCGGTGGTTTGTACCGCGGTCATTCTGGCGCTTTTCCTGGGAATTCCCCTGGGGGTACTCATGGCGGAAATTCCCGGAACCGCTCTGGTTCTGAAGCCCGTGCTCGATGCCATGCAAACCATGCCTTCCTTCGTCTATCTCATTCCCGCCATGATGCTTTTCGGCCTGGGAAAGGTTCCCGCAGTACTTGCCACGCTCATCTACGCCTTGCCCCCGGTGATACGGCTCACTGCCCTGGGGCTTCAACAAGTGCCTTCTTCGGTGGAAGAGGCCGCCATCGCCTATGGAGCCACCCGGTGGCAGCTGCTCCGGGAGGTGCGAATTCCCCTGGCCATGCCCTCCATTCTTGCGGGGGTGAACCAGACCACCATGATGGCTCTGGCCATGGTGGTGGTGGCTTCCATGATCGGTGCCCGGGGATTGGGACAGGAGGTACTTCTCTCCATCAACCGCATCGACGTGGGGAGAGGCTTCGAGGCCGGGGCAAGCGTGGTGGCCATGGCCATCGTCATCGACCGCATCACCCAGGGTATAGCCAAAAAGTGGGAGCCCCCGAAACGGTAGAGTGTGCTCTTTCCCGGCCGTATTCGAAGATGAGGGATACACAAAAGATTTCTCCCCGGAGAGGCTTTTTGTATCCCTCATCTTTTTGGAGGAAAGTGCTATCATGGAAAAAAGGTTTTTCTCCCCCTCTCCTCGGAGGCATGGCAGTTCGGATATTCCGGGAAGGGGAACATCCTCATTGCAAAAGGAGGGAACGTATCCATGGGTTCCGTAAAGGAGCATTGTCCCGAAGGTGTGGGAACATTCGGCTTCCAGGGAGGGCTTCCCCGACTTCCCGTACCTCCCCTGGAAGAAACGATGGAGCGCTTTCTGGAGTGGACCGAACCTCTTCTGTCCGAGTTCCAGCGGAAGAGAACCAGGAAGGCGGTGGAGGAGTTCTCCGCTCTTTCGGGGGACGGAAAAATCCTGCAGCAGGCTCTCGAAACCTGGGCTTTGCGGGAAGACATGCCGAACTGGCTCGAACCTTTTTGGGACGATAGCTATCTTTGCAGCCGTCTTCCCCTTCCCATTCACAGCAACATTTTCTATCTTCTGGAATCGCCCGAAGGAAATGCCTCCTTGGAGCAGGCCGAGAGAGGGGCGGCTCTCGCTCTTGGAGCAGCGGCCCTTTATGACGCTTTGAGAAAAGAATCCTTTCCTCCCGGCATGGAGGGGGAGGCGCCGCTCTGCATGTCCCAGTACCGCAGGGTTTTCGGGGCTTCCCGAATCCCCCGGAAAGGGCGGGATGTCCTTCGCAACATGGTTTCTCCCGAGACGGAGCCCGTGGAGAACCCCCGGCATATAATGGTACTTCGGAAGGGGCGTTTCTATCGCATTTTTCTTCTGGACAGCTTGGGAAGAGCATGTTCCTTTGAACAACTCCGAAGAGTGCTGGGAGAGATTATCGAAGATCCCCGGCCCCCCGTACCCGACGAAGAAAGCCTGGGGCTTTTCACCACCTGGAACCGGGATGCCTGGGCCCGGGGGCGGGAAATGCTTCTGGAGCATGCCCCGGAGCAAAACGGAGCTCTTCTTCATGCCCTGGAAGAGGCGCTTTTCGTGATGGCCCTGGATCATCGGGAGCCTTCGGACATGGATTCCCTGGCGGAAGCCCTGCTTCATGGGGACGGGCGCTCTCGATGGTTCGATAAAACGCTGCAGTTTATCGTTACGCCCCGGGGACGGGGGGCCATCAACATGGAACATTCCGGTACGGACGGCTCCATTATCTCCTCTCTGGCGGCGTTTCTCCAATCTCATAAGGTGGCGTGCAGCGTTTCTTCCGAAGCTGAAGAATCGCCGCACGCCTTTCAGGAGCTGCTTCCGGTGCTTTCTCCCGAAATCCGGAAGCTTCTCCGGGAGGCGGCGGAGACCTACGACGATCTTTGCAGCCGAACCACCCTGCACACCCTCTTTTTCCACGAGTTCGGCAAGGAACGCATAAAATCTCTCAAGGTAAGTCCCGACGGTTTCGTGCAGATGGGATTGCAGCTTGCCCGGTATCGAACCTTTCGGAATTTCTGCACCAGCTACGAACCCGTCATGACCCGACGTTTCCTTCATGGCCGCACCGAGGCGATCCGCACGGTTTCGCCCCAATCCTGCCGTTTTGTAAGCCTTATGGAAGAGGAGGCTCCTTTGAAGGATCGGGCTCTTGCTCTGCGAGAGGCCGTGGAGGAACATGTACGTCGAGCCAAGGTCTGTCGGAAGGGGCACGGAGTGGATAGGCACCTTTACGGGCTTTTGGAGATCTACAAACGCCAGGGGGAGTCCTTGGGCATCAAGGCCTTGCCCTCGCTCTTTCTCTCTCCGGGATGGCAGGTGCTCCTGCGCAACGTGCTTTCCACCAGCACCAGCGCCCCCAAGGGGCTTGAACTTGCGGGATTCGGCCCCGTGGTGGACGAGGGTTTTGGCGTGCGCTATCTTGTTCTCTCGGAGGAACTGCATTTCTGCCTCTCCAGCCGGGTGCACCTGGGAGCATCCCTGGAGCGATTCCGGGAGGAACTTATCCGGGGATATCGGGAAATGCGGCATCTGCTCGAGAAAGATCTCGAAAGTTCCGGTTTCTCCGAATAGGAATCTTTATAAAAATCTTACCGAATCTTCCGGCGTGGATGTTTTCACGCAGAAAGAAGTGTGGGAAAAAGAGAAAAACGTATGTGCGGGGAGTTTTCCTTTGGGAAAAACATGGCAAAAGATCTGGGAGGTATGTGTGATACGGCGCTTGGAGAGAGATGGTCTCCGGGGGGAATGCTCGCTTTCGAGAGAGCAGATTTTCTTTCGGGGAATGGAAGAGATGTTTTTTCTGGCTCTCCTGGGAATTCTCGTGGGTGGAGGAGTTTCCTGTTTTATCGGTGTTCTCGGGGCCGGAGAAATGCAGGTGGAAAAAGCTCCCTGGAGCCGGATACTGCTCTTGCCGGGGGGGCTTTTTCTTTGTGCCCTTCTGGAAATGCGTTTCTTTCCGGGAGTTGCGGGGCACGGCATGGAAAACCTACGGTGCCTCTACTCTCGGGAAAACCCCTTTCCTCCTCTGGCATGGCTGATCAAGGCAGTGCGAACCATCATCACCCTCGCCTCCGGAGGAAGCGGCGGTATCGTGGGCCCCTCGGCCTACGTGGGGGCCGCCCTTTTTTCCGCCGCCTCTCCGGAAAAGAACACTCTTCGGGAAAATCTTTTCTGCGGTGCCGCAGGAGGTGTGGCGGCCCTCCTCGGCACTCCTCTGGGAGCTACCCTCTTCGTTCTGGAAAGCCTGGAAAAGCCCCTTTTTCACGGTTTTTCGGGAGAACGCTTTCTCCGGGGATACTGGTGCAGCTTCTGGGCATGGAAATGTTCCCGGGAGCTCGGACTCATACCCCATCCTCATATGGTCCGGGTTCCCTCGATTCCGGACCTCAGCCCGTCCTTCCTGCTTTTTTGTATAGGAGGAGGCCTTTTTTTCGGCATTCTCGCCATATCTCACGTGATTTTACTGAAACATGCCCGTCGGGGGGTGCGGATTTTCTGGAAAAGCCCTCTTTCCAAAGCTCTTGGGGGAGGATTTCTGGTGCTGCTCATACACGTCCTTTCAGGGTATCACGTTTGCGGTACCGGCCAGAGAGACCTTCTTCTTCACTTTCAGGGGGAGGGAAATCTTCTGCTCCTCCAGGGATTCTGGAAGTCTCTTGCCACGGGAATCACCGTGGGAGCTGGCGGAAGTGCGGGGATGGTGGGGCCCACTTTTTTTGTGGGAGTTGTGGGCGGAACCTTTTTTGCGCACCTTTTCTCCCTGGCTCCGGAGCTTTTTGCCCTTTTCGGGGCTGCCGCAGTACTTGGAGGAGCTGCAAACACTCCCGTGGCGGCGGTGGTTTTTCTGGTGGAGCTCTGCGGTTTTTCCGCGCTTCTTCCGGGGGCCGTTCTTTGCGGCCTGTCCTTTGCGGTGGCCCGGAGGTGGAATCTTTTCGAGGAAGAGGATCTTCGGAAAATACCGTAAAATTACCATGGTTTCCCGAAGGAAACGTGATACACTGAGCGAGCGAAAATTTTTGAGGAGGTTAGGGTCTATTATGAAAAGAAACAAGATGTTCTTCGGCGTTTTGGCGGCTTTCTTCTTGTGCAGTTCCGGAGCTTTCGCGGCGGATTCCGCCAAGGTGGTGGCTCGGGTGGGGGAGACGGAAATCACCCAGCAGCAGGTGGATCAGGTTATACAGCAGCTTCCTCAGGAGCAGGCGGCCTTCTTCAAAACCCCTGCGGGACAGGAAAAGGTGGTGGAGGAACTGGTAAACCGGGAACTCCTCTTTCTCTGGGGAGAGTCCCAGAAAGTGGATACCCAGGAGGGTTTTGCGGAGGCCCTTGCACGGCTGCGGAGCAACCTTGTCCGGGATTTCGCAGTGAAGACCATCATTGCCGATGTAACCGCCACGGATGAAGAAGTAAAGGCTTTTTACGAGGCTAATCCCAACCAGTTTGCCATTCCCGAAAGAATTCGGGCCCGGCATATCCTTGTAGAAGACGAGGAGACCGCAAAAAAGATTCTCCAGGAGCTTCGGGACGGGAAAGCCTTTGAAGATGCCGCTAAAGAATATTCTGCCTGCCCTTCCAAAGAGGACGGGGGAAATCTCGGCTTTTTCGGCAAGGGCCAGATGGTTCCGGAATTCGAAACTGCCGCCTTTGCTCTTGAAACGGGGAGCATGAGCGAGCCCGTGAAATCTCAGTTTGGATGGCATATTATCCGAGTAGAAGAGAAACAGCCCTCCTCGGTGGTTCCTCTGGAAGATGTGGCGGGAGAAATCAAGACCATGCTTACCCAGAAGAAGCAACAGGAGGCTTTCTATCAGAAGCTGGCGGATCTGCAGAAGGAATATCCCGTGGAAATCCTGAAGGAAGAAGCTCCCGAGGCAGAGAAGGCCGAGGAGGCTCCGGAACAGGACGAGAAGAGCCCCGAGGCTTCGGAATAGCTCAATCCGGATATGGAATCAACCGGTAAAGAGGGCCCCCAAGGGGGGCCCTCTTTATATATTGCAGAAGTATCATTTTTCCGTGCCGGAGCAGGGTTTCAGGCAGTTCTCGGTTTCGGGTGGGAAAACACCGGATTTCTCGGGCCTTCCGGAAGTCAGGAAGGAAGCTTCCGAAGGGAACTTTCTCCTTCGAGTTTGTATTCCGCCACGATGGATTCAAGCTCTACCGAAACCTTGTCGAGTTCTCCCGAAGCGTTTTCCATGCTTTCCGCAGCTTCCCCGGCTCCCTTGAGAGAGGAGTCAACCTCCACAACTTTCTCATGAAGCTGATGGGTAAGTCCCGCCACGTGATCGATGGCCTTGGCCATCTCTTCGGTGCTGGCGGATTGGGTCTGCACCGCTTCGGCGATATGGCGGCTCAGGTCGGTGATGGTGTTGATGGCCTCCACCACTTCATCCAGACGAAGCCGGACTTGTTCCACCGAGGAAACTCCTTCCTGGGCGATGTCTTTGCCCTCCCGGGCCTTTCGTACCGCCACGCCGGTGCCCGCAAGAATGTCCTCCGCCAGGCTGCCGATCTGGTTTGCCGCACGATTGCTTTCCTCGGCGAGCTTGCGTACTTCTTCGGCTACCACCGCGAAGCCCCGTCCCGCCTCGCCCGCTCGGGCGGCTTCGATGGCCGCATTGAGGGCCAGAAGGTTTGTCTGGTCCGCGATTTTGGTGATGGCTCCCACGATTTCCCCGATTCGGGAGGCCAGAACGTTGAGTTCGTCCACCGAGGTGGTGACCACATCAAAGGATTGGGCCATTTCCTGAACCCGAAGCACCGTCTGTTCCGTATCTTTTCCTGCCTCTTGGGCGTTTTTTTTCAGGGTTTTGGCAGCCTCATTGGCGTTTTCCGCAGCCTTCGAAGCGGTCTGAGCTCCCGAGGCGACCTCCTCGATTCCCGCATTGGTCTCTTCGATGGCGGCGGAGGTCGCTTCCGCCATGCTGCGTACCGCTTCCATGGCGGCTTCGATGGTTTCCACGGAGTTGCCGGTTCGCTCGGAAGCCTGGGAAACCTCCTGGGCATGATAGTGCAAGGTTTGGGTGGTGCTCCGGAGATTTTCCATGAGCTGTCGGAAAGATTCCAGCAGAAGGGTGGAGCTGTCGCTCAGCTGGCGCAGCAGGGGATCCTTGATATGGGGAAAGGTTACCGTAAGATCCTTGGCGGCGAGCCGCTTGTTCGCCTCGGCGGTGTTTTTCACCGGGACAATGATGGAGTGCCCCACCAGCCAGATGATGCATCCCAGCGCTGCCGTAGAGATAAGAATGGTGATCATGGCGTTCCGATAGAGAGAATTCGCCGGGGCGAGAATTTCCCCCTCGTCCTGGCAGACGAAGACGAAGAGATCCGTTCCCGCCACAGGGCTGTAGTATACGGTTCTTTCTTTTGTTTCCACGGAAATCGTTTCAATTCCTGCGGATCCCGAAGAAGCTCGGCGTCCCAGATCCTCCATGGCTTTGCCGAAGACCTCCACGCCCTTTCCCAGGTGCTCTTGGTTGGCATCCGCCACGATACGCCGATTTTTATCGATGAGGATGGCGTTTCCCGTTCGTCCTACCTTGAGGTTCGCTACGAGATCCTGAAAGGATTTCATGGAGACATCCAGTCCCAGGGCACCGATATCGTCTCCGTAGTCTCCGGTGAGATGGGTACTGTACGTCATTACGGTCTTCCGGGAAACCGTATCTTCGTAGGGGCCTAAAACGGTGACCTTGTCGTTTGCCGAAAGTTTGTACCATTCTCTCTGGGTGGGGTCATAACCTGCTTCGAGGTTCGAGGAGGGTACCAGAAGCATCTCCCCATCTTCGGTGCCGATAAAAATCTGTTGAATCTGAGGATTGGCAGCTGCCACCTGCTGCAGGGTGTCCTTGATGATCATGTCATCCGCCATTTGATCGTAAAGTCCTATGATAATGGGGCGAATGGTTCTGATGAGCCCTGCGTTACGTTCGGAAATCTGGGTTACGTTCTTGGATATCTCCCTGGCGGTGCTTTCCAGGCTCTCCCGGGCAAGGCCGATGAGTTGTTCCTTTGCCACGGTATAATTAAGAGTTCCCATGATGATCATTCCCAAAACTGCCATACCCAGAATGACCCCGTACAATTTTATTCGTAGCGACATGCAGATTGCCCCCTTTGTACAACCACCCGAATTTGACAGCGTATACCGTGTTTAAAAGTATATCATGAAGCTTGTGCAAAAAAAAAGAAAAAGGCCCCTCCCCCCTAAAGGGCTTCGAAAAGGGGGAGGAACCGGAAATGCTTTTATAGGTGGCTCGGATATGTTAGTCGAACCACTTTTCGTAGAGGCCTTTGCGTTCTTTCACGACTATTTCACTTACTGCGTCGAGAAGTTTGGGATCACAGTCCTTGGGGAGTACCAATCCCAGACGTTCCCGGGTGATGGGTCTCTCCAGCACTTCGAGAGTATCCGGATGAAGCTTCGCCTCTTGAACCGCCAGAGGAGCATCGATGACGAACCCCTGGAGAGAGCCTTCCAGCAAGGCATCAAAGCCGTCTTGAACGATTTCGAAAGGAACCGCTTCGGCGCCCTGGAGACGCAGACCGATAATTTCCAGGCTGGCGGTGTTTTCCTGGGCTCCGATTTTCTTGCCCGCCGCATCTTCCATGGTCTTTATGCCGCTGTCCTTACGCACCACCAAGACCTGCCCGGCGTTGAACATCCAGTCCGCGAAGTTCACCACTTCCTGGCGTTCCTTGGTAATGGTGGCCCCCGAAGCGATCATGTCCCAGTCCCTCCAAATACCCTTTCCCAGAGCGCCGGTGATGCTTCCCTCTTCTCCCTGTCCCCAGGGAATGGGGACATATTCCGCCGTTACTCCCAGAGCCTCCGCAATGGTGTTGCAGAGATCGATTTCAAAACCCTTGAGCTGATCTCCCTCCCAGATACGGAAAAGCCCCCAGCTTTGGTCTGCCACGGCGATTCGGAACGTGCCGCTTTCCTGAATTGCCTCCAGAGAGCGGGGTGCACCAAAGGCCGCAGAGAGAAGGGCCAGAGAAAGAAATAACCCCATACCGAGAACCGCACACTTTCGGAACATAACAAAACTCCCCCTTTTTTGCGTTACTTTGAACGCTTTTAAGAACCTTTCGGAATTGTATCACCTTCCAAAATGGAAGTAAAGTTCCGTTTTGGGAAAAAAATGAAGGAAATTTTCCGCCGTAAGGGTGTGAAAAAAAGGCGCTTTCCCATTTGAGAAAGCGCCGGAAATACAGCGATAAGGTGTGAGAGCGCGGATGATTCTAGTTGAACCACTTTTTGTGAAGGTTTTTACGCTCTTTTTCTATAATTTGGGTTGTGCTTTCAAGCAGCTTGGGATCGCAGTCCTTGGGAAGCACCAGGCTCAGCCTTTCCCGAGTAAGGGGTTTATCCAGAACTTCCAGGAGATCCGAATGGGCTTTGGCCTCCTGAAACGCCAGAGGAGCGTCGATGACCACTCCCTGGAGCGAGCCGTTCATGAGGGCTTCGAAGGCATGCTGAACCATTTCGAAGGGAACCGCTTCGGCTCCCTTGAGCCGCGTGACGATGGTTTCCATGCTGGAGGTGTTCTGCTGGGCACCGATTTTTTTGCCCCCGGCGTCTTCCAGCTCCTTGATGCCGCTACCCTTGCGGACGATAAGAACCTGCCCCGCATTGAACATCCACTCCGGGAAGGCGACGAACTCCTGGCGTTCCTTGGTGATGGTAACTCCCGCGGCGATGAGATCCCATTCTTTCCATACCCCTTTTTCCAGGGCTCCGGT
Organism: uncultured Synergistaceae bacterium; assembly: GCA_964545875.1. Taxonomy (GTDB): domain Bacteria; phylum Synergistota; class Synergistia; order Synergistales; family Aminiphilaceae; genus DAIPKP01. The sequence continues at coordinate 303,091 of CAZJHH010000004.1, read as the reverse complement.
AATTGTTCCCTCTTCTCCTTCTCCCCAGGGAACCGCGATATATTCAACCGAAACCTCCAGGGCTGCCCCGAGGGCATTGCAGAGGTCGATTTCAAATCCCGAAATCTGATCCCCTTCCCAGATGTGGAAAACTCCCCAGGTTTCGTCTTCCACCGCTACCCGGAGTATTCCGCTCTCCTTGATCTCTTCCAGAGAACGAGGAGCTCCGAAGGCTGCGGAGAAGAGTCCCAGAGAAAGAAGCATGGCCAACCCTAAAGCAGAAAATTTTCGAAACATGAAAAAATCCCTCCTTATTGTGTGATTGTCCTTAAGGGACATTCTTTCTCATTATACCACGTGGAAATAACGAAAAGAATAGAAAGGCTTCACTTTTGCAAAAAAACCAGATCTCTCGAAAGGCGGTCCTTTCGGGAGATCTGGCCGGAATGTTGTTTTCGGGTTTCTTTTTTTACGCCTGATAGCTGTAGTTCAGCCCCTTGAGGGGGGTTCCCCGGAGGAGTATTTCCCGGGCTTCCTGGAGGGGTACTTTCCAAAGCACATGTCCGGTGATGCTGTCCTTGAGAGTAAGCCGGGGAAGAGCGTCTTCTTCCTCCGAGAGCTCTATTTCCCGGTGTGAGGCTTCGAGAAGGCGTTCGAGGGCGGTCTCTTTGGAGAAGTTCCGCACCCGCTGAAGGTTGGCCAGGTTTTCTCCCGCGGTTCGCAGGCTGGAGAAGGGGGCCAGACGATCCGGAGTATCCGTTTTTTCCGGCGGTGAGGGCGCAGGTTCCAGGGGGTGTGAGGGGGGAAGGCGCCAGTCGAAATCCAGAAGGAAGTTCTTTTCTCCGGTTTCTCCCTCCGCTCCGGGGTAGGATATCCGGGGGTTGTCGGAGTCGGAGATGCTCTTGGGAATTGTGCGAACCCGGGCGATCTGCCCGAGAGCCTCCTGAAAAAGGCGCATGTTCGCAATGGCCCGTCCGGGATCCTGGGCGGCAACATTCTCTTCTACGCCAACCATGGTGCAGCACCTCCTTTAAAACACGGTGATCTGATGCGGATCCTATTGACCCTCTATTATACACCATTTTCTTTCCCGGTGTCTCGGGGAGGTGCCGCTTTGGGAAAGTCCTCGGGGTGCATGGAGAGAGAGATGCGCTTTCGCTCCAGTTCCACTCCCAGAACCGCCACGGAAACCTGTTCTCCCACCCGGACGACCTCCGTGGGGCTTGCGATGAAACGGTTTCCCATCTTGCTGATATGTACCAGTCCGTCCTGATGCACTCCGATATCCACGAAAGCTCCGAAGGCGGTAACGTTGGTGACGATTCCCGGCAGCACCATTCCAGGAAGAAGATCTTCCATGGTCTGGATGGTTTCGTCGAAGAGAAGGGGTTCGAGAATCTCCCGGGGATCTCTGCCGGGCCGGGCGAGCTCTTCCCGGATATCCTCCAGGGTGGGCATGCCCGCCTCGGGAGTAACGTATCGGGAGAGGTCTATCTTTTTCTGAATCTCCGGGCTTTGCATCAGCTCTTCCACGGAGCGTCCCGCATCCTCCGCCATCCGCTCTACCAGGGGATAGTTTTCCGGATGCACCGCACTGGCATCCAGAGGATTGGTGCCGGAGCGTATGCGCAAAAATCCCGCACACTGCTGAAAGGCCTTTTCTCCCAGCCGGGGAACCTTGAGAAGTTCCTGGCGGCTTCGAAAGGGACCGTGTTCTTCCCGGTAGGAGACGATTCCCGCCGCCAACTGGGGCCCCAGGCCGGAGACGTAGGTGAGCAGATCCGGGCTTGCGGTGTTCAGCATCACCCCCACGGCGTTCACGCACTGTTCCACCGTATCCTGCAGAGCCTGGCGGAGCATTTTCTGATCTACGTCATGCTGGTACTGTCCCACCCCGATGGACTTGGGGTCGATTTTCACGAGTTCTGCCAGGGGGTCCATGAGCCGGCGTCCGATGGAGACCGCGCTCCGTACGGTGGCGTCGAAATCGGGGAACTCCTTTCGGGCTCTTTCGGAGGTGGAGTAGATGGAGGCACCGCTCTCGTTTACGCTGATTACCGGAAGGGTAGAAGAGAGCTTGAGGGTGCGCAGAAAGGCCAGCGTTTCTCGTCCCGCCGTACCGTTGCCCACCGCTATGGCCTGGAGAGAATATTTGCGGATGAGCTCCGTCAGAATTTCCCGGGCCTCTTCCTGTTTTTTTTGAGATGTGTGCGGGAAAATCACCGCATGCTCCAGGAGCTCCCCCTGGGGGGTAAGACATGCCACCTTGCAGCCCGTACGGAATCCCGGGTCGAGAGCGAGCACCGCCTTTTCTCCCAGGGGAGAAGCCATGAGAATGTTCCGGAGGTTTACCGCAAAAACCCGGATCGCCTCGGCGTCCGCTCGATTTTTGAGAGCTTTGCGGGCCTCGGTCTCCAGGGAGGATTTAAGAAGCCGTTTCCAGGCATCCTCCAGGGCATCCCGCACTTCTTCCGCATCGAAGCCGGTTCCCGAGAGAAAGAGATGCTTGAGAATAGATATGGCCCTATCCTCGGGAACCTGAATGGAAAGAGAGAGCATGCCTTCGGATTCTCCCCGGAAAAGGGCGAGAATTCGGTGGGATGGGAGAGAACGCAGAGACTCTTTGTAGTCCAGGTAGTCTGCATAATGAGAAGCCTCTTTTTCGCTTTTTTTGGGAGATCGAAGGGAGCGGAGAACTCCCTGGGAAACGTAGAGTTTTCGCAGCTCCTGCCGAGCCTCGAGGTTCTCGCTGATATACTCCGCCATGATATCCCCCGCTCCGTCCAGAGCGTCGTCTATGGTATGTACGCCCTTTTCGGGGTTCAGAAACTCCCGGGCTTTTGCGTCCGGGTCGATTCCTTTTTGGGCGAAGAGAACCTGAGCGAGAGGTTCGAGCCCCTGCTCCCGGGCCACGGAGGCCCGGGTCTTCCGTTTGGGACGATAGGGGAGATAGAGATCTTCCAGGGTGGTGAGGCTCGGAGCATCCCGAAGTTTTTTTTCGAGTTCTTTCGTGAGAAGGTCTCTCTTTTCGAGGGATTCTACAATGGCCTTTCGGCGTTTATCGAGATCCTCCAGAGAATGCCAGAGATCCCGGATGTTGGTTAAATCCACCTCATCCAACGAGTGAGTGGCTTCCTTGCGATACCGGGCGATGAAGGGGATGGTGCAGCCCTGGCTGAAAAGTTCCATGGCTGCCCGCACCTGACCGGAACGGAGATGAAGCTGTTTCGATATGTGTTGCGAATAATGCTGTTCCATAACTTCCTATGTCCTCCTCGCTGATATGCTCGGTGCTTCTGTTTACCCGGAAGGAAGAGCTCGAGGCGACCTTTCGGGGGGATTTCAGGAAATTCCCTTAGAGGGTATCATACATGAAAAAGGAAGAAAGTTTTTATGGACGGCATCATATTGCTCATGATAAAAAGGAAAATGGTTTGTGGCTCTTGACACAAGGCGTGGAATAGAGTACATTCTCTGTGGTTGGTTTCAAAAATCAACACAATTATTTTTCTGGAGGTAGCATTTTGGCAACTCAGGGAACAGTCAAATGGTTTAACGACGCAAAGGGGTATGGGTTCATTACGAGCGATGAGGGTACGGATATTTTTGTCCACTTCAGTGCCATCGAGGGCGACGGTTTCAAAACCCTTAGCGAGGGACAGCGGGTAACTTTCGAGATTACCCAGAGCGCCAAGGGAATGCAGGCGGCAAACGTTCAGAAGGCATAAAAGAGCTTTTTGAAAAACCCCTTACGTCCTGAGGAGCCACGAGCACTTTCAGGATCATAAGGTAACTTCCGAAGAGGCACTTTCCCTTAGGGAAAGTGCCTCTTGTTGTTTTTGCTGCCGTGTTTTGACTCTTTCATGCCATGGGGTTTCCAAAAAATCCCAGAAAAAAGATTGCGGATATGGTAATTTAGACTCAAAAAGCTTATTCTTCGGAAAGAAATGATATTTTCCTCTTGCAAAGAGTTTTATTAATAGTTATAATTTTCAAGGCAGTTTTTCTTGCTCGCCAATGTACTAGCGCACATATTTTTCGCAGGAGCGTTTTTTTCGAAGGAGGGCGGATAGGGTGGAAGTACTTAAAGTTTCAGCTCAGTCGCAGCCAAAGTCTGTCGCAGGAGCCATCGCAGCGGTTTTGAGGGAAGAGGGTCTCGTGGAACTTCAGGCGGTAGGTGCAGGAGCGGTCAATCAGGCGGTGAAATCCATTGCGGTGGCCCGGGGTTACGTTGCTCCCAACGGTATCGACATGGTCTGTATTCCCGCGTTTTCCAAAGTGGAAATCGAGGGAGAAGAGCGCACGGCTATCCGGTTCCAAATAGAGCATAGGTAGTATTTTCGCAGTCCCAGAATGTCGTAGAGCCCGGGCAGGAGCCGACTCAGGAGGCTTCCGACGCCTGGGCTTTGTCGTATGGTTTGGTGTCCTGAAGCATAAGAGCAATGCGGCGTATTCATAAGGGAAAAACCGGGGGGATCTCTTCTGGTGGCATTTCGCTCCAAACCATGAAGAGCTGGAGTCTTTGCCCGGATATGTTCGCTGTTGCGCCTGGCCGGATTGTCTCAAAGGCCCAGTCAACAAGGTGCGTTTCCGTCCTTTTCGCTGTTTTTGCAGAAAATTCCTTTTCCAGGAACTCCTTTCCTATGCTATCATACTTGAATTTATGCGGCCCATGTTCTTTTTCCTCCTTCTTGCCGGAGAGAAGAGATTCATGGTCGTAGACGTAAAAATAGCGGCGACCCCGCCGTGGAAGCGTTGGAGGTTGGAGAAGGGGCGCAGATGCGCCTTTTCCCCTTCGAAGATCACAAGGGAGGTTGTGTGTGCTATGGCAGAAAGTATAAAAGCTCCCCGGGGAGTGCGGGACATTCTTCCCGACGAGTCCTGGAAATGGGCCTATGTCCTTGAAATGGCCCGGAAGGTGGCCGAGGATTTTGGATACGAAGAGGTGCATCTTCCCATATTCGAGCATACGGAGCTTTTTTGCCGGGGCATAGGAGATACTACGGATGTGGTGGAGAAGGAGATGTACACCTTCACAGATCGGGGAAAGCGCAGCCTTACGCTACGCCCCGAAGCCACGGCATCCATGATGCGGGCCTATCTCGAAAGCGGTATGAACAAGGATGCCCGGCAGCCGGCCAAATTATGGTGTGCGGGGCCCATGTTCCGCTACGAACGCCCCCAGAAGGGGCGCTACCGGCAGTTCTGGCAGCTCGATTTCGAGGCTATCGGGGTACAGGATCCCCTGGTGGATGTTGAGATTATCCACCTTTCCCTGGAGCTCTACCGCAGGCTCGGTATGACCAACCTGGAGGTGGTAATCAATTCCGTGGGATGTCCCGCCTGCCGTCCCAAATACCGGGAGGCCCTGCGGGAGTTCCTGAAACCCCTTCTGCCGGATCTGTGCGATACCTGCCAGAGCCGTTACGACCGAAACCCCTTGCGCATTCTGGACTGCAAGAGACCCGAATGCAAGGAAAAAACCGAAGAAGCGCCTTCCATCTTCGAGAGTCTTTGTCAGGAATGCCGGGAACATTTCGATACGGTCCGCCAGGGCCTGGAAGCCGTGGGAGCCTCCTGGGTCTTGGATAAAAGGCTCGTCCGAGGGCTGGACTACTATACCAAGACCGCCTATGAGGTGCTCTCGGGGGATCTGGGGGCTCAGAATGCGGTCTGCGGGGGAGGGCGCTACGACAACCTCTCGGAAGCCATAGGAGGTCCGTCGGTGCCCGGAGTGGGATTTGCCGCAGGGCTGGAGCGTATCGTGCTTACCATGGAACAGCAAGGCTGCTCCCTCGGAGAGCGTCCCCGGATAGATGTGGCGGTGATTTCGCCGGAGCCTTCCCTTCGAGTGGAAGCCATGAGGCTTCTCGGAACACTTCGAATGGCTGGCATAGCCGCGTCCATGGATTATACTGGGAAAACCATGAAATCCCAGCTCAAGGCGGCAGCCCAGGAAGGAGTCGCCGGAGCCTGTATTCTCGGAGGCGAGGAGGTCGCCCGGGGTGTGGCGGGGGTAAAAGACTTCCGTACGGGGGAACAGAAGAACGTCCCTCTGGAAGAAGTCGCTTCCTGTCTTGCAAAGATGCTGATGCACTAGAAGGCTCCGGAGTCAGCCCTGTGCAGGGCCTCCGTGCCGGAGAACGCTCCCCTGAGGATCCTGAAGCAGGATCAGGGGGGGAAAAATAGAGAAACCGAAAAGAGGGAAACGTTTTATGGAGAGGCGCCATTTCGATGCATCCTGGAAGCGTACGGTGTATTGCGGTTCCGTGAGCTCCGAAGAGATAAACCGGAGCATTGTTCTTAACGGGTGGCTTCGCCGCCGCCGCGATCTCGGGGGAATTCTCTTTCTCGAGCTCTGGGATCATACGGGAGTTCTTCAGGTGGTGATCAATCCCGAGAACTTCAATGAAGAGCTTCAGGAAGAGGCCAAGGGGCTGCGAAGCGAGTTCGTTCTCGCCGTAAAGGGAACCCTCCGGGTACGCCCCGAGGGAACCGAGAATCCCTCCATGCCCACGGGATCCTGGGAGCTCCTGGGAGAAGACTTTTTGGTTCTCTCCCCCAGTGCTCCTCTTCCCTTCGAACTTCACGAGGCGGATCGGGTGGACGAGAATCTGCGTCTTCGGCACAGATATCTCGATCTTCGGCGGGATAGAATGCAGCGGAATCTCCGCATTCGACATCAGGTGGCCCGGTATACCCGGAACTTTTTCTCGGATCGGGCGTTTCTCGAGGTGGAAACCCCCTTTCTCACGCGTTCCACCCCTGAAGGAGCCCGGGACTATCTCGTGCCGAGCCGGGTAAGCCCGGGACATTTTTTCGCGCTTCCCCAGTCGCCTCAAATATTTAAGCAAATTCTCATGATATCCGGCTGCGACCGATACTTTCAAATAACCAAGTGCTTCCGGGACGAGGATCTTCGGGCGGATAGACAGCCGGAATTCACCCAGGTGGACGTGGAGATGAGTTTTACCGAGGAGGAGGAAATCTTTTCCCTTCTCGAAGCGTATGTTCCCGGACTCTTTCGGGAAGTCCTGGGCGAGGAGATATCCGTTCCCTTTCCGAGAATCTCCTGGAAAGAGGCCATGAGCCGGTACGGAAGCGACAAGCCGGATCTCCGGATTCCTCTGGAGATCGTGGATCTCCGGGAGGTTTTCCAAAACTCTTCCATGGAGGCTTTTGCGGCTCTTCTTGCCCGGGGAGGAGCTGTGCGGGGGCTTCCCCTTCCCCGGGGCGGATCCCTCTCACGAAAACAGGTGACCCTTCTGGAAGAACGGGCCAAGGAACTCGGAGCCAAGGGACTCGGAGCCTTTCAGATGAAGGAGGGGTCTCTCAAGGGGCCTCTCTGTAAATTCCTGAACGCTTCGGAGCAGGAAAGGCTCTGTTCTCTGGGGAATATCGGCGAGGGGGATGCTCTTTTCGTGGTGGCCGACGAGGACTGGAAAAGAGCCTGCACGGTGCTGGGACAGCTTCGGCTGGAGCTTGCCCGGGAGCACGATCTTCTGGAGGAGGGATGGCGTTTTCTCTGGGTGGTGGATTTTCCCCTTCTCGATTGGGACGACGAAGAGAATCGCTGGGTGGCGGTGCACCATCCCTTTACGGCTCCCAAGGAAGAAGACATGCACCTTCTTTCGGGAAATCCCGGAGAAGTGCGTTCCCGGGCCTACGATCTCGTACTTAACGGCAACGAAGTGGGAGGCGGCTCCATCCGAATTCACAACCCCGCCGTACAGAGCCGGGTCTTCGAGGCCCTGGCCTTTTCCCGGGAGGATGCGGAGGAGCGTTTCGGATTTCTTCTCAAGGCCCTGGGAAGCGGCACTCCTCCTCACGGAGGAATCGCCCTGGGCTTCGATCGGCTGGTCATGCTTCTCTGCGGGGCAAAATCCATCCGGGAAGTCATGGCTTTTCCGAAGACTCAGAAAGCCCAGTGCCTCATGTCCGGAGCCCCCGGAGCGGTGGAGCCTCTCCAGCTCGAGGAGCTTCACGTGCAGACCGTATCTCCCCGTATTTTCGAGGAGGACAAGGCCTAGGCAATCGGCGGCGCTCGCGGAGAGTGCGCAACAAAGGTGAGGAGGCGAATCTTCATGGTACGGGTACGGTATCTTGGTCATGCGGCGGTTTTTATGGAGGGGGAGGGGCTGAAAGCCCTCATAGATCCCTTTCTTTCGGGTAACCCCCAGGCCGGGGCTTCTCCCGGAGACTATGGGGATCTTTCGCATATTTTCGTAACCCACGGCCATGGAGATCATCTGGGGGATTCCCTCGAGATCGCAAAAAAAACCGGGGCCACCCTGGTGAGTAATTTCGAACTCTGTTCTCTTTTCGAGAGCCGGGGAATTGTCACGCATCCCATGCATATCGGGGGAACCTTTCGTTTTCCCTTCGGCAAGGTCAAAATGACCCCCGCCCTTCATGGTTCCGGAGTGATGGTGAATGGTCAGATTCTTTACGGAGGCGTGGCGGGGGGATTTCTCATCGAAGTGGAGGGAAAAAAGATCTACCATGCGGGAGATACGGGGCTTACCCTGGATATGCAGCTTCTCCGGGAGGAGGCGGTGGATCTTGCCTTTCTTCCCATAGGAGGCAATTTCGTGATGGATATTCATGATGCCTCCAGGGCGGTGGACTTTATCCGGCCCCGGAAGGTAGTACCCATACACTACGATACCTTTCCGGTCATTCAGGCGGATCCCCGGGAGTTTGCCCAAAAGGTGGGATCCATGGCGGAGGTGTTTATTCTCGCCCCGGGAGAAAGCCTGGAGCTTTAGATTTTCGAGAAAGCAGCCTGTTCGGCGGTACAACATCCCGGCAGAGGGGAGAGTTCCCTTTGCCGGGATGTTTGTTTTCGTATGCAAAAACTCCGGAGGTGCTACCAGAGTTCCGTTTCCTCCAGAGGAACCTTTCCAAGAACGTAGAGGTTCATTCGGGGAGGCCGGAGAAAGCCGATAAGAGTTATCCGATGCTCCTCCGCCAGGGCCACTCCATCCCAGGTGGGGGCGGAAACGCTTCCCGCAAGGGGAATGCCCACCCGGGCAATCTTGCTCACCAGGCTTCGGGGCATGCGGCCGGAGAAGAGAAAAAAGGTGTCCCCGAAATCCACTTCCTTTTCGAGTCCCCAGCCCAGAACCTTATCCGCCGCATTGTACCGCCCCAGATCCTCCCGCAACACCAGAAGCTTTCCCTCTTTGGAGAAAAGCGCTCCCACGTGAGCCGCTCCGGTTTTTCTGTAAAGAGCTGCCTCCTGAACTTTCTGGATTCCCTGAAAAAGCAGATTTTCCGAGAGGCTCCAGGGAACGTTTTCTGAAAGAAGTCTTTTCGAGAGGTTTTCCGGGGAGGGAGCCTTTTCGAAGAAAAGATCCTCTCCGTGTCGGGTCATTCGAAGAGGTTCTTCCGGGGGAGAGTATCCCTCGCTCACCAAATGCCCCCGACCCCACTCGTCAAGATATTCCGGAGAGAGGGGGCCCTGGGTAATAAGGGTTCCTTCGTAAAAAAGGCGGAACACCGCTTCCCGGATAAGGGGGTCTTCCCGGAGTTCCCAGCCCGAGGCAGGAGTCTTTTTCCATATTTTCCGCAACCCCGTGGTTTCTTTCCGCATCATACGGCGTGCAGCTCCTTTCATTAAAGAGAAAAGGGGATCTTTCCGGGGGAAAGAGAATCGTCACCAATCTTCATGGCATTGTATCATGGAGGGGAAGAGCTTCTCCGGAGAAGCGCAAAAAAGCTTTCCGTGCTATAATTCGTGTTACGAAGTCAAATTTTGTAACACATAAGGAGATGTGGCAACGTGAAAAAAGTTTTTCTTGGCGTGCTGATTTTTGTTTTTTCCGGGGCTGTGCCCGGATGGGGGCACTTTCAGACCATTATTCCTGATCTTCCCCTGGTGACCCAGGAGACGGCGCAAACCCTTACAGTAAACCTTCGTTTCATGCATCCCTTTGAGGGAACCTTGATGTCCATGGAAAAACCCCGTTCCTGTGGTGTGCTGGTTCGAGGGGAAAGGAAGGATCTTTCCGAAAAACTCCGGCAAGCGGATTTGCCGGGGGAGCATGGAGGGTGGGATTTCGAATATTCGGTGCATAAACCCGGAGACCATGTTTTCTATGTGGAACCCCAGCCCTATTGGGAACCAGCGGAGGATTGCTACATAATCCACTATACCAAGGTGGCGGTGAATGCCTTTGCCATGGAAGAAGGATGGAACGAGCCCGTGGGACTTCGGGGAGAGATTGTTCCCCTTACCCGGCCCTATGGATTGTGGGAGGGAAATCTCTTTTGTGGAAAAGTTCTGGTGGATGGAGTTCCTGCCGCCGATATCCCCGTGGAGATCGAGTTTCTCAACGATGGTTCCCGAAAAGCTCCGGAAGACGTGTTCGTCACCCAGGTAGTTCGGACCGACCACGCGGGAATTTTTTCCTATGCCCTTCCCTGGGCGGGATGGTGGGGTTTTGCGGGCCTTGCGGAGGCCCCGGAAACCATGAAGAGTCCCGATGGGCGTGACGTGGGAGTGGAGCTCGGAGCGGTTATGTGGATCCACGTTTCGGACATCCAGGATTCCCGGAAGTAGGGCGAATATGCATATTGCCGAGGGAGTTCTTTCTCCTCCGGTTCTTTTCGGTGGTATGGCCCTAACCCTGGGGCTTGCCGCCCGGGGGATCCGGCTTTTGCGCACCGAGGACGTTCCCCGGGTAGGCATTGTGGCGGCGGGACTTTTTGTGGCCTCGCTCATTCACATTCCTGTCGGTCCCACCAGTGTTCATCTCGTGCTGAACGGTATAGGAGGAATCGTGCTCGGATGGCAGATCTTTCCCGCCACTCTGGTGGCGCTGGTTCTTCAGGGACTTCTCTTTCAATTCGGCGGCATGGTGGTTCTCGGCGTGAACGTGTTGGATATGGCCCTGCCGGGTTTTATTTTCGGAATGCTTTTCCGTAGATTTTTCCTGCACTCTCGAGCGGGTCTTTTCGGAGGGGCCGCGTTTTTCTGCTGTTTTATGGCTCTTCTCGGAGGTGCCTTTCTTACCGCTCTGGCTCTTGCCCTGAGCGGGGAGGTTTTTGGGGGAGCCGCCAAACTCATCGTGGTGGCCCATGTTCCCGTAGCGCTGGTGGAGGGAATTGTGGGAGCGGGAATACTGCTCTTTCTCCGCCGGGTTCGGCCGGAGATACTGGAGGATGAGGCATGAAACGTTTGGCGTGGATCCTGACATGCGCTTTTTTGTGGGCCGGCATGGCTCCGCTTCCCGGTGAGGCTCACAAGCTCTCGGTTTTCGCCTATTTCGAGGGAGATGTCCTTGTGGGGGAGGCTTATTTCAATAGGGGAAATCCCGCCAGAGAAGTGCCGGTGAGAGTGACCTCGGGGGAGCTCCTTCTGGCCCAGGGGCTTACCGATGACAAGGGGGCATTTTCCTTTCCCTTGAAACTCGCTTCCCTGCAGGAGATTCGGGTGGCGGTAGATGCGGGAATGGGACATCAGGCATTGCAAATTCTAAATCCGGCACCCCCGGCGGAGGAGGGAGCTTTGGCTTTGGAGGAGATCCGGGAAGGAGGTGCCGAGGCGGAAAGTTCCGGACTTTCGGAAATATCTTCCGAGATGATGCGGGAGATTGTGCGGGAAGAGCTGGGGCCCCTCAAAAATCTGCTGCTCTCTCTTCGGAAGGAGCAGGAAAAGGCCGGAATAACCGAAATTCTCGGAGGAATCGGCTATATTTTCGGCCTTGTGGGAATCTGCATGTGGTATCGGGGAGGTCGAAAACGTGGGTGATCTCCTCATAAAGGGGATGTCTCCAAAGCTTCGAATTCTTCTCGGAGGAGCCATGGCTCTTTCCCTTTCTCTTTCCAGGGATATGCGGACGGTTTTTTTTCTTACGGGATACGGGGCTTTTCTGGCTTTTTCGGGAGAGCTTCCCTGGAAGATAATTCTTCGAAACCTCCTACGGATAGAGGGAGTGTTTCTCTGTCTGTGGTGCACCCTTCCCTTTACTTCCGGAGGAACTTCCCTGTCTCTGGGAGGGCTCTCCCTCTCCCTCGAAGGAATACGCCTGGGGTTTCTCATCTCTCTTAAGGGAGCGGGAATGATGCTCGCTCTTTCGGGGCTTTTCGGGGGGCTGCCCATGCATATTCTTTTTCAGGCTTTTCAGGAACTTGGAGTATCTTCCAAGCTTGTGGGAATTTTTCATTTTTGCTTCCGTTATATTCACGTACTCCAGGAGGAGAGGCGAAGGCTTTTCGATGCGGCAACCCTGCGGGGTTTTCGTCCTTCCCTCCTGCCGAGCTCTCTGGCAGCTCTGGCCTTTTTGGGGGCGAATCTGCTGATAAAGAGCTATGACCGCTCTTGCAGGGTTCGGGAGGCTCTTCTTCTCCGGGGATTCCAGGGATCCTTTCCTCCTCTCGAAGCTTCCCCGGCGCTTTCCCGGGGAATGTTCCTCCGCTTCGCGGTGCTGCTTTGTTTCTGGGGAGGGTGTTTTTTCGCTTGAAATCCTTTCTCGAAGTTTGCTCGCTTTCCTTCGGATATCCCAAAAAGAAGCCTCTTTTCGAAAAGGTGTCCTTTTCCATTCAGGAAGGAGAGAAGGTCGCTCTCCGGGGAACCAACGGATCCGGCAAAACCACGCTTTTCCGGGTTCTCATGGGATTGCTCGTGCCTACGGAAGGAGAGATTCTTCTCGAAGGAATTCCCGTGCGGACGTCCTCTCAGTGGCGGCACTTTCGCAATACGGTGGGGCTTCTTTTTCAGGACTCCGAGGATCAGCTTTTTTGCCCCACCCTTCTGGAGGATGTGGCCTTTGGTCCCAGAAACATGGGGATTCCTCCGGAAGAGGTCCGCCGAAGGAGCCTGGAGGTTCTGGACTATCTCGACATACGGCATCATGCCGCATCCCCTCCCCATACCCTTTCGGGGGGAGAAAAGAAACTTGCCGCCCTGGGTACCCTTCTTTCCATGAAACCCCGGCTTATGCTTCTGGACGAACCTGCCACGGCTCTGGATGAAAAGGCGAAAGAAAGACTTGTCCGGGTACTTCGGGAGTTTCCCGGCATGCTCTGGGTGGCTTCTCATGACGATGTTTTTTTGCGGAATGTTACGGAAAGGGAGTTGTGGCTTCAGAGCGGAAAACTTGTGAGCCCCTGAGAAGGGGCTCACTTTTTTGGGCATGCGCCGTGAGGAGGCTGTTTTTTCCCGCACGGCGCAGAATTTTAGTATTTCAGGCCGAAGATGGGATGGAAGATCCGGGTGTCGTGCAAGAAAGAAGTCTGTTCCTCCAGGGCCTTTCGGGAGCGTTCTCCCATGGAGATCGCCAGCACCGACGTAAGTACGTGTACCAGGAAAAGAGGGCCGATGACACTGCTTCCGAAGGTGGGGCTCTTGGCGCTTACGTAGAAGCTCAGTTCCGAGAAGCGGCATACCGGGGCGGCGGGGCTGTCCGTGATGGTTACGATGGAGATGTCCCGTTCGTTGCATTTTTCGCACACCTCGGTGACCTCCGTGACATAGCTGGGCAGGGCGGAGGTGATGATAAGGTCCGCGGGGGTTATTCCCCGGGCCTGTTCCTGAAGCGTCATGCTTCCCCGTTTGAGGAGGTATGCATTGATTCCCATAACTCGAAGCCGCATGAACAGGGATTCCATGACGATGGAGGAGATTCCCCAGCCCATGCAGTATACCGTGCGGGCCTTGGTCACCCGGGAACAGAAGTCCTGAATTTTTTCTTCCGAGAGCTGGGCCCAGGTGTCTTCGAGGTTGGCGTGCTCCGTCCGGAGAATGGTATGAGCGATGTTATCTTCCATGTTTTGCGATCGGGCGAGCATGGCCGAGGGGTTTACCTGGTCCAGAATGGCTTCCTTGAGAGCCTCCTTGAGCTCGGTATAGCCCGAAAAGCCCAGCATCCGGGCAACCCGGACGAGCTGGGCCTTGGAGACATCCAGTTCTTCCGCCACCTCTCCTATGGAGCGGAACGCCGCTTCCCGCATGTTTCGAAGAAGATAGGCAACCACCCGGTGAGCCTTGTTGGGAAGGTCCATCATCTTCTCCTGCATCAGGATTTGTAACTCGTTGCTGTCCATAAAGACAATTCCTCCATATGTTTTTTTGAGGTTCTCCCACCATGCGAAACTAAACTTATAAGGGTGGAAAATTTACTCTTGTGGCTTTCCATGAGTGTAGCTTTTCCTATTTCAAAGGTCAAATGGTATGTTTTTCCCTGGAGAGGGTACGAAGAATCAGGAGGGCGAAGAAGACGGAAATACTCGAAGAAGCCACGCTTGAAAGGGGCTGGCACCACCAGAAGGCTCCCAATCCGAAGGAGGTGGCGAGAAGCCATCCCAGAGGAGGGCGAAACAGGAGGGCGCGAAAAATTTGGGCGGTCATGCTGAAAAGGGTTTTTCCGGTTCCCTCGAAAAGAGCCATAAGGGTTATTTCGGTAGCCGCAAAGGGATAGCCGAAAACGGAGGCCCGGATGGAGGCCACCGCCATGCGTTCCACCTCCGGCGAAGGGGCGAAGATGGCGAGAATGACCTTCGGAAAGGCGTAGAGAGCGATTCCTACGGAGATCATGAGAATCAGCGCCGCCTTCAGAGCCCATCCGAGGGCTTCGCGAAGGCGATCCTCCCGCTGAAGTCCCAGGTTGTAACCGATGAAGGGAGTGAGGGCGTTTCGTATCCCCATGATGGGGAGAAAGGCGAGGCCCTCCACTCGATTTCCCAGGAGCCACGCCGCCAGCGCATCGGAACCGTAGAAGGAGAGAATTCGGTTCATGAAGATAATCCCCAGGGCGATGCTTCCCTGGCTGAGAGAGGCGGGAAATCCGATGCGGATAATGGCCCCCCATCGGGAGAAGAGCCTCTGGGGCAGGGGAAGGGAGGGAAGAATTCCCAGAGGGCTCAGCCGCTTAAGCCTATGGAGTATGAAAATGGCCGCACAGAGCCTTCCCGTAAAGGTGGCGAGAGCCGCCCCCCGAATGCCCATCTGGAGGGTGAAAATGAAGAAAGGATCCAGAAGCATGTTGATGCCGTTTCCCAGAATCATGCTGTAGAGAGGGATCATGGTATTTCCCTGACAGCGGAAGGCGCTTTCTCCGAGAAGGGTGATGCCCATGAAGGGGAGGCTCGGGAGAAGCCAGAGCATGTACTCTCTGCAGAGGGGGAGCACCGAAGCATGGCCTCCTATGAGAGCAAAGAAGGCGTCTCCCCAGGGGCGGTAGAGAAGAGGAAGGGGAATAAGGCAGAGAAGAAAGAGCAGTATACATCCGGATCGGGCGGTATCCTGGGCATCCGGAAACCGTTCTTCCCCGAGAAAACGGCTCATCATGGCAGTGCATCCCACTGCCATGCCGTTGAGAAGGGCGAACATCACGAAAATAACCGGAAAGGTGAGGGACATGGCCGCCAGGGCGGTTCCTCCCAGCCGGGAGACGAAGACGGTGTCCACCAGGTGGAAAAGATTGTGAAGAAGCATGGTGGCCACTGCGGGAAGGGCCAGCCGGAGAAGAACGGACCCCACGGGGCCTTCTCCCATGGAGACGAAGATGTCTGTTTTTTTCATGCCTTTTCGTTCCTTTCTCGTGTGGAGGGGGTGAGAATGAGTCGTTCCAGAACTTCTTCCAGGGAAAATCCACTCAGATGGGCCATTTTTCGAGCCCCTCGCTTTCCATGACCCAGAAGGTGAGAGTGTTCTCCGGGAAGAATCTTCCAGGGGCCCCGGGGGGATTGTTCAAGGAGCCTGCGCCCCAGGGCTTCTCCCCGAATGAGTTCTCCCAGGGCGGGGTGCAGAGGCCCTCCCAGGACATCTTCGTGAAGCGAGGGGGTGTCGCAGAGGCCTATGCGTTGTACCCGAAAAGAAAGGGTCTCCGCCCGGAGGAGCCAGGAGGCTCCCCAGGTTACCGCATCCTCCAGGGAGAGTGGGGCATACTCTCCCCGGGCCATCCAGGAGGCCAGGAGGGTGTTCCGGAGCACCAGACACGGATAGAGCCGCAGGTGCATTCCCGAACTCCGGGGCAGGGATCGGAGTTTGTCGAGATCTTCCAAGCTTCCTCGGAGGGTCTGTCCGGGCAGACCGATCATCATCTGGCATCCCAGAGGGAATCCCTCCAGAAGCAGAAATTCCAGGGTTTCCAAAACCTCCCGGCAGGTATATCCCCGACGGTTTTTCCGGAGTGCCGGGTCTTCCAGAGAAGCGATTCCCAGTTCTATCTGGGAGAGAGGGTATTCCCGAAGCTCCGCCGCCATGGAGGGGGATATGCCGAGGGGATGGGTGGAAAAGCGCAGCACACTTCCCCCGGGAGCCTTTCGGAAGGCCTTCAGATAGGCCCGGCGTTTTTCCCGGGGAAGACATGTAAAGCTTCCTCCGAAATAGCAGACTTCCAGGGGGGTTTTCTCCCGTTCCAGAAAAGCCCCAACCTCTTCGGGCGAGGGGGCCGTTTTTCCGGTGATGCTCTGTTGGTCGCAGTAGCTGCACCTTCCGGGGCAGCCCTCCATGGGAAGAAAAAAGGGAAGTCGTTTCATGGGGAAACCGTGGTTTCCCTTCTTTTCATGGTTTCCGGAAGGGCTTTCTCGTAGATTTTGCGAGAACGGATCTGCCGCTCCCGGTGCAGGCAGAAATGGAGAAAGAACGTGGCGGAGAGAAGATCCGCCGCTCCTCCCGGACTGATGCGGCGCCGGGAAAAATCCTCATCCAGTTTCTCCAGGGCCTCTCTTCCGGAGGACGAAAAAGGAGCTCCCTTGCGCAGAACCTTCCGGATAGCCTCCCGGTATTCGGTGTTCCAGAAAGCGTACCCTCCTCGGTGAATCACCGTGCTGTCTTCGGTGTGGAGCATAAGGTGCAACAGGGCGTAAAGACCCGCATCGTGCAGGGAATGTCCGTGTCGGAGAGCGTTCTCCAGGGCGGGAAGCCCCACGTTCCGAAGGGCGGGAAAGCCTTGCTCCGCCTCTCCCCGGATTCCCGTAATGCCGTGTTCCAGGTAGAGCCGTTCTCCATGGGTAAGGGGGCGTGGAGGAAGGGCTTCCCGAAGAGGTGCCAGTTCCGCCTCTACCATACCCTCGACGCAGGAGCCTCCGAGAGAGCAGATATGCGGTGCGGAGAGGGTTTGTTCTTCCGCCAGGCTCTTCCCCGTTCCGTAAAGGAGAAGAGAAAAGACGAAGATAAGCCCCTTGTGGGTGTTGATGTTTCCGGTAGCTCGGAACATCTCTTCTTCCATCCGGACTCCCCGGGCCCGGAGGTGGGGAAAGGCCTCGGAGGGAGAAAGCCCCCGGAAGCCTTCCCGGCATTGTTCACTCCAGAAGGGAGCCAGGGCCACGGCGCTTTTGACGAAGGTGCGGTAGTTCATATCCTTGTGTGCTCCGGATCCTAAACGGTCCACCAGCCCCGGTTTGGGGGCTGCATATACCTCCCAGAGTGCCGCTGCATGGGCAAAGCCTCCGTAAAGGGGGGCAGAATTCATGGCAAGTCCTCCAAAAAAGTTCCGAATTAAGCGTCGAAGTATTGAAGAGGTTGCTTTTCTCTCGGAAGACTACCTTTTTACGAGGAGGGATGCAAGCTTTTTCGGGAAAATGTGGGCAGGCTCTTTCTTTGAACGGAGGGTGGGGCGTTTTTTTGGCAAACAAGAAAGCACTTTTGTCATGGAAGGAGATTTTTCGCCTGAGGGAGCAAAAGTGGATGATTTGATGAAAAGCCTTAAAAGTCTGGGTGTGAAGGATGAAAAGTTTTATTCTTTCTTTACGATTCCTCGAAAAAGCTTTCGGAAAAAATTCCTTGGAGTTTTTTCGAGTTCTCTCGGGTGAAGAAAGCTGTGAAGTGCTCCTTCTTCCCGAGGGGGGTGTGTTACAATGCCCGGAGATGTGCATTTACCGGGAGCAGGAATTCCCGAAAGGAACAGGAGAGGAGGATGCGGGTATGACGAAAAAAGCTGTGGCTTCGGAAGAAGGAAGCCCTCTCGAAGGGTTCTGCGGAGGAGGTGTTTCCGGCCTTATGCGGGTTTTTACGGGAATTTTCCTTCTCCTGGGAATCATGGCTTTCTCCGGAGAAGCTTCCTCTGTGAGAGATCTTTTTCTTGCCCGTCAGTGGAGCGAGGTGGATGCGCTTCTCGAGGAAATATCCGGAGACATGACGGCGCTTCCGCCGCAAGATCTCTCTCTGGTCATCAATGCCCTTTGGCTTCAGAAACGATATGCCCGGGCCCTGGAGCTCATCGAAACGGAAAAGGGCCGTTTTCCCGGGGAGATCCTTCCCTATATAACCATGTTTCAGATTCTCGGGTACGAGCGAACGGGGCAGGGGCAGAAGGGGTTGGAAGTGGCCAGGAAGTTCTGGAAGGCTCCTCCGCCGGATTTCCTTCGGTATTACGTGGCCTATGCTTTGGGAAGACTCGAAAAAACTGCAGGGAACATTCCGGAGGCTGCCGCATGGTATCGCATTATGGCGGATTTGGGAGAGGGGAAGAGTTACCGCCAACCCGCTCTTACGGCGCTTCTCTCTCTTTCCGGGGCTACCGTGGAAGATGCTTTGAGAATGCTGGAGGATTTTCCCCTTAACGGAGAGGCTCTCAAGATGCTTCGAGAGGTGGAGAATCCTTCCGCCCAAGTCCTTACTGCTTTGGGATATGCTTCGTACGCCGAGGGTTCCTACGCCAAGGCTCTGGAAATTCTCGACAAGGCTCTTGCCAAGGGAGCCAAGGGAAAGGCGGAGTACTGGCGGGCCTTTTCTCTCTATCAGCTCAAGCGCTACCGGGAATCTCTGGATCAATGGAAGATTCTGGCCCTTCGAGGAGCCTCCTACGCGGAAAGCTCTACCCGGCGCATAGGCATATGCGCCTACCGGGGTATCAAGACCCCCGTGGTGGAGGCTTTGGAAGAACTTGCACGGAAGAAGAGCGGCGGTGTTCGGGAAACCGCCCTGTACTATCTCATGGTGATTGCCCACGAACTCGGGCCCGTCCGAGATGTTTCCAAGTGGCGGGATGAGCTGCGAGCCGCCTTTCCCTCGGGAAAGTACGGGGTCCAGAGCTATTGGAACGGTGCCTGGGATGCCTGGAAAGACGGAAACATGGAGCGTGCCGCCAACGAGCTGAGCCGGGGGCTTCCTCATGCCACGGGTGTCAGCTGGCCTCCCCGGTTTCTTTACTGGATAGCCCGGACCCAGGACATTCTCAAACGCCCGGACAAGGCGGAGCGCTTTCGCAAGCAGCTCGGATCCCTTTATCCTCTGAGCTACTACTCCTTTCTGATTTTTCCCGAAGGGAGCAAGCCCGTAAAGGACGAGCTTCCTCGAGAGCTCCAAAGTTCTCCGTCTCTTCTCGAAGAATGGGGTTTTCTCCAATATGCCCGGCTCTCCCTTGCCAAAAGTTCCAAGGCATCGGATCGTTTTCGGGCTGCCCGGATCGCTCTCTGGGATGGGGATGTCCGGGGGGCCTATCTTCTGGCGAACACCTTCAGCGGCACGGTGCAGGCTTTGGAGTACCTGCCCCGGGAGGTGCTGGAGATGCTCTATCCCCGGGCCTACGAGGGAGATGTCCTCCGGGAGAGCGAGCGTTTCGGGGTATCCCCCAACTTCGTATGGGCGGTGATGCGCCAGGAGAGCGGATATGATGCGGGAGCCACCAGCTACGTGGGAGCCATGGGGCTTATGCAGCTCATGCCCGCCACGGGAAAAGAGGTGGCCCGGCAGCTCAAGCTCGAGAATCCCAGGTTCTACGATGCGGGGACAAACATCCTTCTGGGAACCTCCTATCTGGCCTCCCGCATGAAGACCTTTGACCAGAACGTTCCCAAAGCGGCGGCGGCTTACAATGCGGGAGCCGGAGCGGTGCGCAAATGGGAGGATGCGGGAAAGGAACAGGAAGAGTGGATCGAGGATATTCCCTATCTCGAAACCAACGATTATGTGCGCCGGGTGATGGGGAACTATGCGGTCTATCGGATGCTCTATGGAGAAGAGGCCGCACAAAAGAGCGAAGAAGCTCTTTTACAGAACCCTCTCTCGGAGGATGAAGAAGACCGGGGGCCCCAGTAGGGCATCATAAGGAAACGGGATAGAGTGTTTCAAGAATGTGGTAAGAAAGGATGAGCAACGTGGCAACTTCTTTGGCTGAACCGGTGCGCAAAGTGGAGAGCTGTCTTCAAGAACTGGGATACTCCGGGGAGATCTTTCTTTCCGAAGATACCATTTTTACCGTGGAAGACGCTTCCCGAGCGGTGGGGGTACCTCCGGAAGAGATTCTCAAGACCCTGGTGCTTCTGGCGGATGATTCCCCCGTACTGGTACTTCTCTCCGGAGTGAATCGGGTGCATCTCAAAAAAGTGAAGGCCCTTCTCGGGGCAAAGAAGGTCAAGATGTCTACCCCGGAATTCGTATATGAGTATTCCGGGTTCCAGGTGGGGGGAGTGCCCCCCCTGGGGTATTCCGAACCTCTTCCGGCTCTTCTCGACGAAGATCTTTTCCAATATGCCACGGTCTGGGCTGCGGCGGGGACGGATCATGCCTTTTTCCCCGTTTCTCCGGAGAAGCTCCGGGAATATACCCGGGGAGAGAAGGGGGATATCAAAAAATAAAACGGAAGGGGCCTCAGGCCCCTTCCGCAGTTGCTCCGGTTCTTGATTTCGGAGAGATGACGGTTTCCCTCTTTCCTGAGGAAGAGTTATTCTCCCCGAAGCTGGGGATGAAGTGTTTCGAGCCAGCCGTCCATCTTTCTTACAAAGGCTACCTTCTGCAGGGGCAGGAGAAAGACCTCGAGGTTGGTATTGCTCGTGGCTTTGCGGATATCTCCTCCAAGGCATGCATGATTCTCCCCCGTGACGGATCCGTGCATGTGGACGAAAAGATCCTGATCCCGGACGCTGACGCTCCCTCCGAGAGATGCGATGTCGAAGGGGCCTGCTACCATGCTCTGCACGAGCTGGGTTCCGTCGAACCAGGCAAAGGTTACGTCCCGCACCATTCCTGCGGCGCCCAGAATGACCGCCGAGTTGACACTTCCGTCCTTGCAGGCTCGAATAATTCCCTCCACCACTTCGTCTCCTTCGGCAAGACGGATTGCCACGATTTCATTCGTTGCAACGTGCTTCATGGCGCTCACCTCCTTAAGAAGTTCCGAACCTTTTCGGGGGGGATGAGAAGAGGGTAGGCGAAAAGGGTTTCTCCCCCTGAAGGGAGGGCTCTGTTCCGGAAAAATGGAAAGAGCTCCTTTTCGGTTATAATATCACAAAAAAAGAGGGTTGTGCAAATTTTTCCATCATCAATATTGCGTATGCAATATAAGGAGGACTTCTTGTGAACCATTGGTGGTATGGGGCTATCTTTGCCACGGGAATCGTGGCGGGATTTCTCAATGTAGTGGCCGGAGGGGGATCTCTTCTTTCCCTTCCGCTCCTCGATGCCTTTGGTCTTCCCGTGGGGGTGGCGAACGCCACAAATCGGGTGGCCATACTCTTGCAGAACCTCGTGGCCATTCAGCGCTTTCAATCCAAGGGAGTTCTTCGGCTTCGGGAAGTTCTTCCTCTGGCGATTCCCGCCATGGTAGGATCCGTAGCAGGAACTCTGGTGGCTATCGAGATGGATCAGCGGGTTCTCCGGCTTGTCATTGCGGGAATCATTACGGTGATGGCCCTGCTTCTCATTTTCCGTCCCCGCATGTGGGAGGAGAGCCGGGACCAGCCCTGGCCCCGATGGGCGGTGGGACTCCTCTTTTTCTGTATTGGTGCTTACGGAGGTTTTATTCAGGCCGGGGTGGGGTTCTTTCTCATCTGGGCCCTCGTGGGAGTTATGGGAAATGATCTGGTACATGCCAATGCGGTGAAGGTAACCATCGTGGCAAGCTACACCGTACTCAGCCTGGGGCTGTTCTTCTCCCGGGGGATGGTGAATCTTCCCGTGGGTATAGCTCTCGCTCTGGGAAATATGGTTGGAGCAGTACTGGGTGCTCGGTTTACCGTGATGAAAGGAAACCGGGCTCTGCGATACATCCTCGTGGGGGCCATTCTCGCGAGCGCCGGAAGAATGCTTTACGCCGCTCTCGCCTCCTGACCCCTCTCTCTTGCCCGGAAGATACACACCACATAAACATTAAAAATCCCCCGCCTCTGAGGCGGGGGATTTTTAATGTTTATGTGGCGTACCTTTACGTTACTGTCGCGGCATCAGGAGCCTTCGAGAAGGTACTGCTTCAGCTCTTCCCGGGCTAACCCCGCGCCCAGGCCTACCGCAAGGCGGAGCCTTGCCTTGGCGGGGGACAAGCTCCCTCCGGAAAGAACCCCCATCTCCAAAACCTTGGTATTTCCGCCTTCGAAGTTATCCCGGCAAAGAACGGCTCCCTGATGACAGCGGGAGGCGAGTACCACGGGGGTGCCATTTTTAAGAATTTTTTTAAGAGGAGGAAGCCATTCGGGGGGGATATTTCCCAATCCGAATCCCGCGAGAACCATGCCGTCGATTTTAGGGTTTTCCGCACAGCAGTCCAGAAGGTGTGAGCTTGCTCCAAGGCTGGCGTAGAGAATTGGAATGTTCTGGAGCGGAACGATGGATTCTCCCAGGGAACGGGTTCGCTGGGGGCGCCGCTTTATGTAAATCCGGTCTCCCACGATGGTTCCCAGAGGGCCCTTGCCGGGAGCTCGAAAAGCATCTCGTCTCTGGGGAATCTCCTTGGTAACTTCGGCGGCACTGAAGAGTTGATCTTGAATGCAGATAAGGGCGCCAAGGCCCCAAACATGTTCAGAGGCTGCCGCAAGAAGAGCGTGGTAGAGGTTCATGGCCGCATCGGAGCCGAAACTGTCCCAGGGGACGAGGGAGCCCGTGAAAATGACGGGTTGAGGGTAGATCCAGAGAAGATCCGTAAGATAGGTCATCTCTTCGAGAACGTCCGTTCCCGCAGAAACCACCACTCCCCGGGCCCCTCCTCGGATGAGGGTACGGAGGCGCTCGATGAGATCCATGGTCATTTGTATGGTATAGTGACTACTGGGCTGGCGGCTCCATTCCACTACTTCGAAGGACGTATTTCCGGGAAGGGGAGGAATGGCTTTGGAGATGCGTTCCGTCGCCGCTGTCCGGGATTCTTCAGGATCTTGCTTTTGAGCAGTCCCCGGAGGATAGCAGTAGCTTCCGGCCCCTACAAGGACGATTTTGCCTCGTTCGGATGTCATTGCAAACACCTCCTCGAATAAACAGAGCGAGTGTATCACTAAAAGAGAAAAAGAGGAAATCCCTCTCCGGGGTTGGCGCTTCTCCCTGATTTTGCTACTATAAGCGCCTTTTGAAAGGAAGGAACCTCCGGAAAAGTGTGCCTGAAGAATCGGAGCGACTCCGGAAGAATACGAGAAGTCGGGAGGCCTAGAGTATGCGGGTTGTCATCGTGGGAGCCGGCGAAGTGGGATATACCGTTTCCGGACAGATGGCCCGGGAAGGGCATGACGTGACGGTAATTGAGTGGGATCCCGTGCGGGCTGAAAAAGTGGAGAGCGAGCTCGACGTTATGGTGATCCGGGGTAACGGGGCTCGTCCCCAGGTGCTCGAACAGGTGGGGGTAACGAAGAATACTCCGGTGGATCTCATGATCGCCTGTACGGAGAAGGACGAGGCCAATTTTCTTTCCTGTTGGATCGGCAAGAGAAACGGGGCTCTGAAGGTCATTTCCCGAGCCCGAAATTTGGAGTTCACCGATTCCGAAAGCTGGGCCCGGGAGCTGGGTATAGATCTTCTGATCTCCCCCGAGCGATCCGTGGCCCGGGAGATCGAAGAGCTTCTGGCGGTGTCCTCCGCCCTCCGCACCGTGGAAATCGCTGGGGGCAGGGCGGGGGTGTACGTCTTCCGGATGGCCGAGAAGGCTCCCCTGGCGGGGCTCTCCCTCAAGGAATTCCGAAAGCGCCACGCCGATTTGGTGAGCATCATCGTCTTCGTGGAACGGGGATCCTCGGGATTTCTTCCCGGAGGAGATACGGTGCTCGAACCGGGAGATCTCTGCTATGCCGTAACCTTTCGAAACCAGGTGTGGAGACTGGAGGAACTATTCGGCCCTCCTCGGCGCCGCAAGGCCCTGCGGCGGGTTCTCGTGGTGGGAGGAGGCAAGGTGGGCTTTCAGGTGGTGCAACGGTTGGAGCAGCACCACAAGAATGTGGACATCCGACTGATGGATATGGATGGTGAAAAATGCGAACGTCTCGCTCGGGAGCTGGGGCGCTCGGTGGTTATTCATGGAGATGCGGCGGATAAAGATCTGCTCAACTACGAAGGAGTCTCTGCGGCGGACGGTTTCGTTACCACCACTGCCAGCGACGAATCGAACATCGTTCTCGGCATTCTCGGCAAGAGCCTGGGAGCGGCCAAATCCATAGCGGTGGTGCGCCGTAAGGCCTTCATGGAGATGGAGCGGCATCTTCCCGTGGATGCCCTGGTGAATCCACACCTCTCCCTCGCCTCGGCCGTCATGCAGCAGATGCGCTTTCCCAGGAGCCGGGGGCACCTTTCTTTGCTGGACAACATCGGGGCGGAGATGATCGAGGGGGTTATACCCGAGGAAAGCCCCGCCCTGGGGCGCACCATCATGAACCTCGATCTTCCTCAGGGAATCATTATCGCCCTAGTGGAGCGGGGGAAACACATCTTCGTTCCCTGGGGAGATACGGAACTCCTTCCGGGAGACCGGGTGATTCTTTTCGCCGCCTCGGACCGGATGAGCGAAGCCGTGGATTTTCTGGGAGTCTAGGGCCTTGAGAATTCGTATCGTCGCCAAGGTGCTCTCTCTCATCGGCGGAGTGGTTTCCCTCTGTATGCTTTGGCCCATGGGCTGGGCCTATATGGACAAAACTCCGGATCTCAAGCCCCTCGGCATAAGCTTGCTTTCGGGGCTTGGCATTTCCCTGGTGCTCTATATCTGGGGACGCAGAGCCAAGGCTTCGGATCTCGGCATCAAGGAAGCCTTCGGGGTGGTGGCCTTCTCCTGGATCCTCGCCTCCGTCATCGGAGGGCTTCCCTTCTGGCTTCACGGTACGGTCTCCACTTTTACGGAGGGTTTTTTCGAGGCCATGTCGGGATTTACCACCACCGGAGCTTCGGTGCTCACGGATATCGAGGCCAACCCCCGGGGCATTCTCTTCTGGCGCAGCCTCACCCACTGGCTGGGAGGTATGGGAATTATCGTTCTCAGCCTGGCGATTCTTCCTTTTCTCGGGGTGGGAGGAATGCAGCTCTACAAGGCGGAGGTTCCCGGTCCCATACCGGAAAAGCTCACTCCCCGGGTGCAGCAGACGGCCCTTCTGCTCTGGGGGGTTTATATGCTTCTCTCCCTTCTGGAAACCGTGATCCTCAGGCTCTGCGGCCTTGATCTTTTCGAATCTCTCACCCACACCTTCGGCACCATGGCCACCGGAGGATTCTCGCCTCTCAACGGAAGTGTGGGGCAGTACGGAAGCGCTGCGGTGGATTGGGTTATTACATTCTTCATGTTTCTCGCCGGGGCGAACTTCGCCCTCCACTACATGGTTCTCCGGGGAAAACCCAAGGCTCTTCTCGGGGATCCGGAATTTCGTTTTTACTCTCTGCTTATTCTGGGAGCTACCGTGGTGGTTACGTTCTTTGTCCTGGAAGGAGGAAACTACGATTCCCTTCTCACGGGTTTGCGTTATGCCGCCTTTCAGGTGGTGAGCATCATCACCACCACGGGATTCGTTACGGCGGATTATGAACTCTGGCCCTTTGCCACGCACCTGATTCTGCTTTGGCTCATGTTTGTCGGAGGATGTGCGGGCTCTACCGGTGGGGGCATGAAAAACGTCCGGGTTATGGTGGTGCTGCGCCAGGCCAAGGCGGAAATGATGCGACTCCTCCATCCTCGGGGGGTCTTTCCCGTTCGTATAGGAGGCAAGTCTCTCGAAAACGGCATGGTGGCCTCCATTACCGCTTTCTTTATTCTCTACATGGGGTTGTTCATTCTGGGAACCCTCGTCATGGCGGGGTTCGGCCTGGATGTACTCACCGCCGTGGGGAGTGTGGCGGCCACCCTGGGAAACATTGGCCCAGGTTTGGGAGGAGTGGGGCCCGTGCAGAACTATGCCGCCATTCCCCAGGGGGGCAAGTGGGTTCTCTGCGCTTTTATGCTTCTGGGGCGTCTCGAAATCTATACGGTGCTGCTTCTTCTGCTTCCCGCCACCTGGAGACGCTGATCTGCCGGAACGGAAAATCTCAAAAGAAATGCCAGGGTCTTTCTCCCGGAACGTGCCGGCAGAAAGGCCCTGGCATTTTTCATGCTGCGCTGAAGCCCCTACTCCTGGTTTTCTTCTTCAGGGAACAGCAGTGCCAGTCCTCCCCCGGCAGTCTCCCGATACATGGAGGGAAGATCGTGTCCCGTACGGTTCATGGTGAGAATTACCTGATCCAGGGAGACGTGATGCTTGCCGTCCG
This sequence comes from uncultured Synergistaceae bacterium, assembly GCA_964545875.1. GTDB lineage: Bacteria > Synergistota > Synergistia > Synergistales > Aminiphilaceae > DAIPKP01. Next base: position 276,747 of record CAZJHH010000004.1, on the reverse strand, counting down.
TGAGCAGGGCGTATTCTCCGCAGGTGAGAGCTCGGAGAGCCGCCATGACGTTTCGTTCGATGCAGGGAATCTGTACCAGCCCCGCCACGGGATCGCAGGTAAGTCCCAGATGATGTTCCAGCCCCATCTCTGCGGCATATTCTACATGCAGGGAGGTACCTCCCAGAAGATAGGCCGCCGCAGCGGAAGCCATGGCGCAAGCCACACCCACCTCTCCCTGGCAGCCCACCTCGGCTCCCGAGATGGAGGCGTTGGTCTTGGCGAGATTCCCCACAAGCCCCGCGATGGCCAGGGCGTGGAAAATCTCTTCTTCCGGCAGGGAAAGATATTCTTCCAGATAGTAGAGCAGCGCGGGGAGCACTCCCGAGGAACCGCAGGTGGGGGCGGTGACGACCTTTCCTCCCGAGGCGTTCTCCTCGGAAACTGCCAGGGCGTAGGAGGCCATGAGGGCGGTGCGGTTATCCCCAAGGCGCCGGGCCTGCTGATGTATCCGAAAGGCTTTGCGTTCCAGATGGAGGGGCCCGGGAATGGCCTCGTGGGAGGAGAGTCCCCGAGAAATGCTCTCCTTCATGGCCTGCCACACCTCCCGAAGGTATTCCGGGAAGGAGGGATCCTCGCATTGATCCACGTATTTCCAGAGGGGATTTCCCGTTTTTCGCCGCCATTCGAGAAGTTCTTCCATGGAGGAGAGGGCGTAGATCTCTCCCGGACCTTGCCGGGGGGCTGCCATTTCTTCTCGGGAGAGCACCGCTCCTCCCCCCACGCTGAAAAATGTGCCCGCATTGATGACGTTGCCCGAAGCGTCGAGGGTTTCGAAAATCATGCCGTTGGGATGCTCCGGAAGGGGTTCGCGGATCCAGAGAATTTCGGTCTTTTCCGCTCCGAGGGCTTCGAGGATCGCCTTGTCCGTAAGATGTCCCTTGCCGGTGGCGCAGAGAGAACCGTGAAGGTATACACGGAAGGATGCCGCATGGGGGTGTTCCTGTTTCCATCGGGATGCGGCATTATGGGGCCCCATGGTATGGCTGCTTGAGGGCCCCAGGCCGATGCGAAAAAGCTCCCGGAGGGATTTCATGGTCTTACCTCCCCGGAAGGGGTGCCCTGAGAGGGAACCAGGGGTTTTTCATGCTCCAAATGCCAGTATTCCCGATCCTTCGGGAGCCGTGAATCCAGGAGTCCCGTTTCGTGGGCGATCTCCAGACAGAAGGCCAGAGAGAAGAGGAGAATCATGGCCAGAGCGAAGATCCGCATCTTGGGAGCAAGGGCTTTCCGGAAAGCTACCACTCCGGGCAGAATTCCGAAGAGCAGCACGATGCCGACTCCCCCCACGAGGTTGATGGCGTCGAGAAAGATATTCGGATTGATCAGGGCGATGCCGAAGGGCGGGAGAAAGGTGAGGGCTATCACGAGGGGGCGGCTTTTCCGGTGAAAGTGGTTTTCCGTAATATCCCGGAGAAAGTCCATAAGGCCTATGCCGTTGGCGAGATAGGAGGTGGCGATGGCGATAACGGTAAAGAGAATGGCTCCTCCGTTGAAAAGTTTGCTTCCCAGGATGTGCCCCATGGGAATGGTGGCGGGATTTCCCGCCGCTATGGCGGCGCGGATGGAATCGGCCCCCTCGGTTACCGGAAGCATGCCCAGCCCCACCTGAAGCCAGAGGGCGTTGATGAGAAAGCCCCCCGCCATGCCGAGCAACATGGCAAATCCCACATCCCGGAGATTCCACTTCATATCTTTGCAGATGGTGGGAATAATGTTGTGAAAGTGAAAGGCCGTAAGAATGATAGGTGCCGCCGTGGCGAGAAAAATCCAATCCCTGCGAAAAAGAAAATCTCTGTGAACCTCTCTCTGCCCCAGGCCGACGAGAAGGGTGAAGGCTCCCAGCATAACGCACATGAGGAGCACGTTGTACTTTTTGATGATGCTCATGTCCAGAACGGTAATTCCCGTAAGAAGGGCGGTCATCAGGGTCATGAGCCACCAGGGAACCTGGGAGAAGCCGATCATGGAGGCCACTATCTTGCTGCTTCCCGCGATGTATGCCGTGAGGAGGCCGTAGAGTATCAAGGCGTTTGTCGCCGTGGCGATCCATTTTCCCATCCTGCCGAGGTATTTCTCGTAGAGCGAGGGGTAATTGAAGTTTTCCTCCCGAACCTCCGTGGCCTCCCGGGCAAGCACCAGGGCAGAGAAAAACATGGCTCCTCCCAGAACGATCATGGCGGCCACTGCGGGAATAAATCCCGCAAAGCCCGTGTTCACCGGAAGGGCGAGAATTCCCGCTCCCAGAAGATTGCCAGCGATGAGAAAGGAAATGGGTATGATCCGCCCCCAGGGGGGAGTGTTCGAATGCATGGGGTACCTCCTTGATTTAGGTCGAGAAAATATTCCCGGGAAGTTCTTTCTTCAAAGACATCCCGGGAAATCTTCTCCGAAAATTTCTCGAAAAGCTTCGGTTTATGCCCCCATGACGATGTCGTGTCGGCTTGGGGGTATGTCAGTATCCCAAGGGCTCTCCCACGAGGATTACGTGGGATTCCCGCCCCAGGGTAGGTCTCTCCAGAATCAGAAGAGCCCGGCAGACTCGCTGAGGGCTGTCACAGTTCATGCAGAATCCCGTCTTGGCGCAGGGAGTGTCTATTCCCAGCCGAAGGGCATTCGGAGGAGTGGCCACGTCCCGAACCCGCCGAATGGCGGTCTCGATGTCCGGGCAGATTTTGTTGATTCCCACCACGAAGATAATCTTTCCCGGCCCCCAGGACATGGCGGCTACCCGATTTCCGGTGCCGTCGATATTCACCAGCATCCCGTCCCGGGTGATGGCGTTGGTTCCCGTAAGGTGCACCGTACAGGAAAATTCGTCCAGGAGCCGCTGTTTACGTTCTTCCGCTGTCTTGAGGCTTGGATCCCAGTGCTGCACCACCGGATTGCCCCGTTTTTGCAGAGCCTCCACGGCACCGATCTCCCGAACCGATACGCTTCCGGAGATACCCACCGCAGCGCCTCCGGGAATGAGAGCAAGAACCTTCTCGAGGGCCTCCTCGGAAGAATCCGCATAAACCGCCTGAAATCCCTTTTTAGAGCATTGGGCGGCTACCTGGGTACCGAGGATCCGGGCATGTGCCTTGCGATGTTCGTTCCATCCAGAATTCTGAGACATCATATATCCTCCTTAAGGTGGTTGAATATGGTTGAAAATGCGTTCCCTTGGGATATCCCCTTTAAAATCCTCCTGTGCTGGGGTAGAATCCTTGAGGGTTCCATTGTCTCAAAAAGAGGAGCCCTTGCAAAGGAGGAACGGAATATGTGCAGAATTATCACTCCCGACAACGGAGGAGAAGGGCATGTGCATGCCCATGTGGATACTCCCATCGGCGTGGCGGAGCTTGTCCGGGACAGCCTGGTGCAGGAGCTGACCTCCATGGGAGATCTCATGGCGCATTGGCACATGATCGACCATGTCGAGGCGAAGCACGCCCTCATTCACGCTCTGGAGAGCAAGCGCGTGGTAATCGGCAACCTCTATCGCACCATGCGAGAAGCGGAAGAACGGGCCCTCAAGGACGAAGGCGAACATTCGCACAGCCACGGTCATCATCACTCGCACGAATAAGCCCTCCCAAGGGGCGGCAAAAAGACATTCCCCGGAAAAGCCGGCTTTTCCGGGGAATGTCTTTTTGTTCGGTCGATTCGAGCGAAGAAGGGGCGGAAGATGAGTAGGGAATATGTGGAATCAGGAGAAAAAGTAGTACCCCAATCCCAGCACCGCCGCCAGGCCAATGGTGATGGCGATGTAAAAGAGGGCTTTTTCGCTGGAAGGGATGGCATCGTCGGAATCCGGAATGTCCGAATCCGATGGAGAAGAGTCCTGCCAGACCCGCACCCGGTAGTTACCGTCCATGGACGCTTCCGCCGGGACAGGGGGATCTCCGTCCATAAGGAGCTGTATCACGAATCCCCCGTCTTCAAGAGCGTGTACTTGGGTGACCGTTCCCGGCAGGGGATTTCCCGGGGATCCCGGCAGGGGGGGCATGCCTGGGGTAGAAGCGGGGCGGTTCTCGGGAAAGGCCACCGCAAGGCGCCATCCCTTGGCCAGGGAGCTTGTGGTAACTCCGTGAAGCGGGTCGATCAGGAGTGAGCAGGAGAGAGGTGGTGTTTCCCGAAAAGCTTGCGCCGAGGGAGAAGCTTGTTCTCCGGAAGAGCTTTTTTGCATTCCTTCCGGAAGTGGCGGAAGAGGCGGGGCGAGATATTTTTTGAGGACATCCTTTTCTTTCCTCTCGAAGAGCACGTCCACCGAGGTCTCCACGCCATAGTTGTTTTCCAGATAATTCGCCAGATTCAGGGCGGTGTTTCTGCGCCCTCCCTCGAGATCGTTCGAAGCGGCCTCGATGTCTCTGGGCATAAAGAATCGGGTGAGAACATACTCCAGATTGGATCGAAGATTTCGGAGAAAGGGATTTTCCATATCCACCGGTTCCGGATCCTCGAGAATGGTATCGAGAAAAGAAAAGAGTTCGGTCTTCTCAAGGGGAGGGATCCCTGGGGCTTGCTTGTTTCCCTGCAGATAAAAACGCATGGCATGATGATAGTAGGAATTTTTTCCCGTGATGAGAAAAAACATTCCCTCCACCCGCTCATCCGTACGCCGCTGTATGCGCAGAATTCCCCGCAGAACCACGAGGACTTCCTTTTCCTGGGGAGTGCCCTTTTCGTTCATTCTTTTCCCCCGAAATTACTTGATAGAGTGTATTTCTCGTTCGCCAACTTTGCTCATCAAGAATAGCATATCTTTCGAAGTTGGAGGTATCACCTTGTCATTTTTTTCAGGAGATGTTGCTTTTTTGAGGAAAGCTCTATATAGTTTCTGAATCTAGCTGAAAGTAGCAGGAGGAACCTTATGGAACGAAACGTACGATTGCGGGCTTTGGAAAAGCTTTTTCGGGAAAACCCCGGACCTCTTCAGGGAAAAGAACTGGCGGAGCACTTCGGTGTAAGCCGTCAGGCCATCGTGCAGGATGTGGCTTTACTGCGAAGCCGGGGAATTCCTTTGGAGGCTACTCCCCGGGGGTATCGTTTCCGCAAGGAGGAACTTCGGAGACGTCGGCTCCTGGCTCTTTCCCACTCCAAGGAGGATGTGGCGGAGGAACTTCTTGCCATCGTCTGTTTGGGGGGACGGGTGCTGGATGTATTGGTGGAGCATCCTCTCTACGGAGAGATTCGGGGCAACATCGATGTGTCCAGCCGGGAGGATGTGCTTCGTTTTCTCGGGCTCATGAAGGCCGGAGGAGGGGAGCCTCTTCTGGTGCTTTCCGGAGGAGTGCATCTGCATACGGTGGAGGCGGAGAGTGAGGAGGCTCTCGATGCCATCGAGAGAGCTCTCGAAGAGAGGGGTTATTTATTGGTCTGATCTCCTTCGGAGGTCATTGTTGAAGGGAGGAGCCTTCGCTCATCATGGATATGGATCGTTTTATCGAAGAGGTGGCGGCGGAAAAGGATTGCTTTCGAACGCTTCTTGTGGCCGGTCTGGGCTGGGGTTTCGTGGCTTCGGGAGTTATGGCCTTTTCCTTTGCCCTGCCGGGGATAGTGGAAGAGTGGGGGCTCTCGGGAGCCCAGGGAGGAGTTGTGGCGGGGAAAACCTTTTTGGGCATGCTTTTGGGAGCTCTCCTCGGAGGATGGATGGGAGATCTCTGGGGAAGGCGTCCCGTGGGGGCGGGGCTTGCTCTTCTGGGATGTCTTGCGGGAGTGGCCTGCGTGACGGCGAAAACTCCGGAATCTCTCGGGCTGTGGCGTTTGGCGGCGGGAATTTCCTACGGTGGTCTTGGGCCGGTTCTTTTTTCCTATCTCTGTGACTTTACCCGCAGAGCCAACCGAGGGCGGATCCTGGTTTTTCTGGAAATGTGCTGGGCCTTCGGTTCTCTGGCCATGGCTTTCTGGGCGGTATGGGTGCTTGCGGTCTGGGGTTGGCGGGGAGTTCTCGCCTTTCCGGTTCTTCTCGGTTTGGTGGCGCTCCCTCTGTGGTTTGGTCCCGAAAGCCCCAGGTATCTTTTTATCAAGGGAAATCGGGAGGCTCTCCAGAATCGGTACGGTCAGGCTCCCGTCACCATGGAAGCTCTTCCGTCTCGTCGATGGACGGATCTTTTCCGGAAGGAATTCCTCCGCAAGACCTTGGTGCTTCTCTTTGCCTGGGGAGTGGTCTCCTTCGGATATTATGCTCTCTTTCTCTGGCTTCCCAAGATTTTTGCCCTTTCGGGGATAAGTGTGGTGAAAGCCCGATGGTTTACTCTCTTCGTCATGGCCATCCAGGTGCCGGGATATCTTCTCGCGGCGTGGCTGGTGGAGCGCTGGGGCAGGGTGCGCTCTCTGGCCTTCTTCTTTGCAGGTACCGGAGGCGCTTCCCTGCTCTTCATCTGGGTGAAAAGTTCTCCGGGATTTCTTGCCGCCGCCCTTGGGGTAGGGCTCTTCTGCCTTGCTGCCTGGGGAGTGGTTTACGCCTACACTCCGGAGCTGTACCCCACATCCCTTCGGGGAAGCGCCTCCGGGCTTTCCGGAGCCTCTGCCCGGCTGACGGGAATGCTAGCCCCCGTAATAACCGGCTGGATGCTCGACGGTTACGGAGGGGTTGCCGGGGTGCTTACACTGGTCTGCGTGCTCTCTCTTGCCGCTGCGGGGGTGGTCTTCCTCTGGGGAGAGGAGACCCGCCAGCGTTCCATAGGATAGAGTGTTCCGGGATTCGCTTTTTCTCTCTTTTCTTCCTACTCCATGCTCATGCTACAATACTGCAATAACGAAAGAGAGGTGATGCCCATGAAAATCGAGAAAAAATCTGCAGTGTTGAAAATTTTGGGAGAAATTCTCCTGGGGTGCGCTTTGGTATGTACGGGAATTTTTCCCGGCATGGAAAGAGCCTTCGGAGAGTCCTTGCCCCCCGGAGAAATTCTTTTTCAGGCCTTTCTCTCGGAGCTCTCCCCCGATGAAATGGTGATGGTGCTCGATGAAGAACCCCGGGAAGACGGAAGAGTGCGTCACCTCTATCTCGATCTCCGGGGCCCCCGCCTCGGAGGAGTGCGTATGGAATGTCTCACTCTGGAGGCCTGGGATGTGCAGTTCAACCCTGTGGAGGAGTGGATCCTTCCCGGAGAAGATCCCGTGAAGGTGAAGGAGGTTCTCCAAACCTACGCCGAAGCGGTGCTTACCGAAAAAGATCTCAACGAGGATCTCCTCCAGAAAAAGTTCGGGGATGAAAAGGACTGGCGCGACATCTACCTCGATTTCACTCCCCAGGGCCTCCATGCCCAGGGAACGTACCGGGTGAAATTTCTCTTTACGCTCGATATGCTCATCGAGATTTACGGCGTTTTGGGAATCCGGAAGGGACAGGAAATCTGGCTTGAGGATTACCGTTTTCAGGTGAACAAGGTAAACGTTCCTGAAAGTCTCACCCGATCTGCGGTGGAGGAGTTGCAGCCTCTTCTCGATCTGGGACGGTACATGTTTCCTCTCCGTCTCCATACACTGGAAATGGACGAGGAGAAGGCGGTGTTCCGGAGCTCCAGGCTTCCCGAACCCTTTGAAGGAATCCGATACGAAATAAAGAAAATAAATCAAAAATAAATTGTATAAAGAATTTTGATTTAGATGGTATCTATTGACATATCTCCCCATTTCCCGTAAAGTGCACATAGTTCGGAAGGCTGGTATTTTCTATGTTCCTTTTTGAACTAAAGTTGCCACACCTGAAAGTATAGTGCACAGTAAAGGAGATGAGAGGTCATGGGGCGAAAAGATTCTTTCGTGGATTTGCGGAAAAAGAGCCGTAGCATCCAGGCGCTTCACGGACTTCCTTTCCCTTGCGTTTTGTGCGGGAATGATATGTGCGTGTGTATAGGGACTGCCGTTTGGTAGTCCTTTTTTGTTGCTTTCGGCGTTTCAAACTAATGTGGAGGTGCGAGAAGCATGGGACTGACAGTATTTGAGAAGATCATTAAGGCGCATTTGGTAGAGGGCGAGATGAAGCGGGGAGAGCGTATCGCCATCCGTATGGCCCAGACCCTTACTCAGGATGCCACGGGAACCATGGCGTATCTCGAATTCGAGGCCATGGGAGTGGAGAAGGTCAAGACGGAGCTTTCCGTCTCCTACGTGGATCACAACATGATCCAGGGAGACTTCAGGAACCCCGACGACCACCGGTATCTTCAGGATATCGCGGCGAAGTACGGCATCGTCTTCAGCCGCCCCGGCAACGGGATCTGCCACCAGCTTCACGTGGAGCGCTTCGCCCGTCCCGGCAAGACTCTCATCGGCAGCGACAGCCATACCCCTACCTCGGGGGGCGTGGGGATGATCGCCATCGGTGCGGGGGGCCTCGACGTAGCCATGGCTATGGCGGGAGAGCCTTTCTATCTCACCATGCCCAAAGTGGTGAAGGTTCATCTGACCGGCGAACTCCAGCCCTTCGTATCCGCCAAGGACGTGATTCTCGAAGTGCTCCGTCGGATCGGCGTAAAGGGCGGCGTGGGCAAGGTGCTCGAGTATGCGGGCCCCGGTCTTGATACCCTTCCCGTGCCGGATCGCGCCACCATCACCAACATGGGTGCCGAGACCGGAGCTACCACTTCTCTCTTCCCCAGCGATGCCATCACCCGCGAGTGGCTCCGCGCCCAGGCCCGGGAGTTCGAGTGGGTCAAGCTCGAAGCGGACGAAGATGCGGTGTACGATGAAGTCATCGAGATCGATCTTTCCGCTCTGGAGCCCATGGCAGCTCAGCCCTTCCAGCCCGATAACGTGGTACCCATCAGTGAAATCAAGGGAATGCGGGTAGACCAGGTTATGTTCGGAAGCTGTACCAACTCTTCTCTCCGGGATATTCTTGCGGTGGCCCATATTCTTTCGGGGCAGAAGGTCAGCGAACATGTGGATGCGGGGATCTCCCCCGGAAGCCGCCAGGTTATCCTCGAGGGCACCGAGCACGGCGCCATCTCCGAGATGGTGGCTGCGGGAGTCCGTATTCTCGAATCCAGCTGCGGCGCCTGTATCGGCATGGGTTTCGCTCCTCCCAGTGACGGGATCTCCCTCCGTACCATCAACCGGAACTTCCTCGGCCGCTGCGGCCACAAGAGCGGCAAGGTCTTCCTCGTCTCTCCGGAAGTTGCCGCCGCCAGCGCCATCACGGGAGTCATCACGGATCCCCGGGAACTCGGCCTGGAGCCCTTCGTCTTCGAGATGCCCGAGGCTCTTATCATCGACGACAGCATGTTCCTCGCTCCCAGTGCGGAGCCCGAGAAGGTGGAAATCCGCCGGGGCCCCAACATCAAGCCCCTCCCGGATATGACCGCCATGGGAGACAAGCTCGAGGGCGAAACTCTTCTCAAGCTGGAGGACAATATCACCACGGATCACATCATGCCTGCGGGAGCCAAGATTCTTCCTTTCCGCTCCAACATTCCCGCCATCTCGGAGTTCGTTTTCGAAGTGGTGGACAATACCTTCCCCAAGCGTTCCCTGGAAGTGGGCGGAGGTTTCATCATCGGCGGCGAGAACTACGGTCAGGGTTCCAGCCGGGAGCACGCGGCCATCGCTCCCCGGTATCTGGGCGTCAAGGCGGTGCTCGTGAAGAGCTTTGCCCGCATTCACCTGGCAAACCTGGTGAACTTCGGCATTCTCCCTCTCACCTTCGCCAATCCCGCAGATTACGACGGCATCGACCAGGGAGACAAGCTGGAACTGGACACCAAGACTCTCAAGGAAGGCGAGACCTGGACTCTCAAGAACGTTACCAAGGGCAAGGATATCAAGGTAGACTGCCCCTTGAGCCAGCCGGACATCGACATCGTCAAGGCCGGAGGCCGGCTCAACTGGATCAAGATCCGGGACGCCAAGTAGGAACGCTTTTTTCCAGCTCTTTCTCTGCCCTCTTCGAAGAGGGCAGAGAAAGAGCCATCTTCCGTAAAAGGGGCTCCAAGGGCTCCTGAAATGACACCCCGAGAGACCATTATCGAGAGAAATCCTTAAGGAGGAAGAAGCATGTCCAAGATCGTGTATACCAAGGTTGACGAAGCTCCTGGTTTGGCTACCTATTCACTTCTCCCCATTATCCAGGCTTTCACCAAGTCTGCGGGAGTGGAGTTCGAGAGGAGAGATATCTCCCTGGCGGGAAGAACCATCGCCGCTTTTCCGGAGAATCTGACGGAAGAGCAGAAGCAGAGCGACGATCTCGCCTATCTGGGCAAGCTCGTGAAGGAGCCCGAAGCGAACATCATGAAGCTCCCCTGCATCAGCGCCTCGGTGCCCCAGCTGAAAGCCACCATCAAGGAGCTCCAGGCGAAGGGTTACAAAATCCCCGATTATCCCGAAGATCCCAAGACCGACGAGGAAAAGGCCATCCGGGCCCGGTTCGACAAGATCAAGGGAAGCGCGGTAAACCCGGTTCTTCGCGAGGGGAACTCGGACCGCCGGATCTCCCGGGCGGTAAAGGAATATGCCAAGAAGCATCCTCATTCCATGGGGCCCTGGACGGCGGAGTCCAAGACCCATGTGGCGCACATGAACGACGGCGATTTCTACGGCAACGAGAAATCCGTTACCGTGGAGAAGGCCACCACGGTGCGTATCGAGTTCGTGGATGCCAAGGGAAATGTGAAGGTTCTCAAGAAGGACTTTTCCCTTCTCGATGGAGAGGTCATCGACGGAACAAAGATGAGCGCCAAGGCTCTCCGGGCATTCTTTGCGGAGCAGGTGGAGGATGCCAAGAAGCAGGACGTGCTCTTCTCCCTCCACGTGAAGGCCACCATGATGAAGGTTTCGGACCCCATCATCTTCGGAGAGGCCGTGAAAGTTTTCTTCAAGGACGTCTTCGAGAAGCATGCGGCCCTCTTCAAGGAGCTTGGAGTGGATGCCAATAACGGCCTGGGAGATCTCTACGCCAAGATTGCCGATCATCCCAAGAAGGGAGAGATCGAAGCGGATATCGAGGCGTGCTATGCCAAGCGTCCCGATGTGGCCATGGTGAACTCCGACAAGGGCATCACCAACCTCCATGTTCCCAGCGACGTGATCATCGATGCCTCCATGCCCGCCATGATCCGCAACTCCGGGCGGATGTACGATAAAAACGGCAAGGCTCGGGATACCAAGGCTGTTATCCCGGATCGCTGCTACGCTGGAATCTACAAGGAAACCATCGAGTTCTGCAAGAAACACGGTGCCTTCGATCCCTCTACCATGGGAAGCGTGCCCAACGTGGGACTCATGGCTCAGAAGGCGGAGGAGTACGGTTCTCACGACAAAACCTTCTGGATTACCGAGAACGGCACCGTCCGGGTGGTGGACGGAGAAGGCAAGACTCTCATCGAGCACGGTGTGGAGGCCGGAGACATCTGGAGAATGTGCCAGGTCAAAGATCTTCCTATCCAGGATTGGATCAAGCTGGCGGTAACCCGGGCGAAGGCCACCAAGGTGCCTGCCATCTTCTGGCTCGACGAAAAGCGGGCTCATGATGTGGAACTCATCAAAAAGGTCAAGAAATATCTCCCCGACCACGATACTGCGGGACTTGAGATCAAGATCATGTCCCCCATCGAGGCGGTACGTTACTCCATGGAGCGCATGAAGAAGGGCCTCGACACCATTTCGGTTTCCGGAAACGTGCTTCGGGACTACCTTACGGACCTCTTCCCCATCCTCGAAGTCGGTACCAGCGCGAAGACTCTCTCCATCGTTCCCCTCATGAACGGCGGCGGGCTTTTCGAGACCGGTGCGGGCGGATCCGCCCCCAAACACGTACAGCAGTTCAACGAAGAGGGGCATCTGCGCTGGGATTCTCTGGGAGAGTTCCTTGCTTTGGCGGTATCTCTGGAGCACTACGCCCAGGGAAATAACAATCCCAAGGCCCAGATTCTCGCGGATACCCTGGACGAAGCTACCGGGAAGTTCCTGGACAGCGACAAATCTCCCTCCCGGAAGGTGGGCGAGCTCGATAACCGGGGAAGCCACTTCTATCTCGCCATGTACTGGGCCGAGGCTCTTGCCGCCCAGACCAAGGATGCGGATCTGAAGGCCAGGTTTGCCCCCGTGGCGAAGGCTCTTACGGAGAACGAGAAGAAGATCGCGGACGAGCTCAACGCCGCCCAGGGATCACCCGTGGATGTGGGCGGTTACTATCGCCCCAACGACGAGATGGCTTTCAAGGCCATGCGGCCCAGCGCCACCCTGAACGCCGTTATCGACAGCCTCTAATCGGGAACAGGTATTTCCTGCGGGCAGGGATTATTCCTCTGCTCCGAGCGGGAGAATACGGAATTTTCTCCCGAGCTCGGCATAGAAAATTAGTCTTTCTCTTTTGAAAAACCGGAAAGCTGAATCTTCAGATTTCCCGGTGGAGGGAACGCCCCGGAACCGACGAGAATAACGAGAAGAGAGCCGGGTTTTCTCCTTTTTGAAAGAGTTTTCAAGAAAGGCAGTCCCCAAGCCGCCCCGGAGTGATCCCAGGTACGAGAGCCGTGAGGCGTGGATCCCTCGCGGGGCAGCTTGTTTTTTCAATCCTGCATTATTCGAAAAAAGGAGCCTCTTTTCGGGGCTTCAAACAAAATCAAACCAAAGGCGGTGGCAACATGATCAAGCGCACAGCCCAGGCGGGCACGCTGGAATCATCGGATTGCGTAGTCACGGTATCTCCGGGCAAAGGAATCAGCCTGGATTACCGCGGTACCAACGCCATGCTTTTCCAGAAACGAACCCGTACCCTGGTGGAGAAAGTTCTGAAGGAAAAGGGCATCGGCGATGCGGATATCCAGATCCAGGATCAGGGAGCTCTGGAGCCCACCATGGTGGCCCGGATAACCACGGCCCTCTCTCGGGCGTCGAAGGAGGCCTAAGGCTATGGCAAAACTTACCCGATCCATGATCTACATCCCCGGCAACAATCCCGGCATGATCCAGAACTGTCCCGCCTTCGGAGCGGACAGCGTGCTCCTGGATCTGGAAGACGCGGTGGCCCTGGCGGAAAAGGATGCCGCCCGGGAACTGGTATGCAACTTCCTCCGCTTCATGGATTTTGGAGACATGGTGGTTACCGTGCGCATCAACGCCGCGGATACCCCCTACTTCGAAACGGACCTCGCCGCGGTGGTTCCCTGTAAACCCGACGCCATTCGTATCCCCAAATGCCAGTCTGCGGAGGACGTGCTCCGGGCGGACAAAATCATGACGGAAGTGGAAAAGGCGGAGGGTATCCCCGTAGGAACCGTAAAGATTCACGCCATGATCGAAACCGCCAAGGGTATCGAACAGGCGTTCCAGGTGGCCACCGCCTCCCCCCGGGTTACCGCTCTTACCCTGGGAGGTCAGGATCTCACGGCAGATCTGGGCGTGCGGAAGACCAAGGAAGGGGACGAGCTCTTCTACGGAAGAACCCGGGTCATCACTGCCGCCAAAGCTGCGGGAATCGGCGCCTTCGATACGGTCTGGGCGGACGTGAACGACAACGAGGGGCTTCTCGAAGAGACCCGGCGCATGGTGGGCCTCGGCTTCACCGGCAAGGCCGCCATTCATCCCGGCCAGATCGACTGGATCCACAAAGGTTTCGCTCCCGACGAAAAGGAGCTCGTCAAGGCCCGGCGCATCGTGGCCGCCGCAGAAGAGGCGGAACGGGAAGGCAAAGGGGTTGTGGCGGTGGACGGCAAAATGGTGGATGCTCCGGTGGTCAAACGGGCCCATCACCTTATTGAGCTCGCCAAAAGCTGCGGCATGGAAGGAGCGTAAACTCCATGAAAATGATGAAAAACAGCATCGGCCGGCTGGTACCGGCGGAAGAAGTACCGGGACTCGGTAAACTTGCCCCCTATGCAGGGCCTTTCTCGCGGGTCATCGACAGCGACTATCAAGCTCCCCGGCTTGCGGCTCCTCTCAAGGCGGTGCCTCCCACGAGAAGCAAGGTCGTGGCGGACATCAAAACCGCCATCAAAAACTCGGGTCTCGAAAATGGTATGACCATCTCCTTCCACCACCATCTCCGGAATGGGGATGCGGTGCTTCCCATGGTAATGAGCGCCCTTGACGAGATGGGTTTCCGGGATCTCACCATCGCTCCCAGCTCCCTTACGGATGCCCATAACTGTGTGGCGGACTATGTACGCAAGGGCGTTATCAGCCGGATTTTCACCTCCGGAGTTCGGGGAGAAGTGGGAAAGATGATTTCCCAGGGTGAAATGGAGATTCCCGTAGTCGTCCGGAGTCATGGTGGCCGTGCCCGGTCCATCGAAGAGGGGAGCGCCTCCATCGACGTGGCCTTCCTGGGGGCTCCCGCATGCGACGCTCTGGGGAATATGACGGGCTCCATGGGCAAATCCGCCTGCGGCTCCCTCGGATATGCCCAGGTGGATGCCAAGTATGCCCGGCACGTGGTGGCCGTTACGGATAACCTGGTGGATTATCCTCTCATGCCGAAGATATCCATTCCTCAGCACCTGGTGAACCAGGTGGTGGTGGTGGACAGCCTGGGGGATCCCAAAAAGATCGCCTCCGGAGCAGCCCGGATTACCCGGAATCCCGTGGATCTCAAGGTGGCGGAAAACGCCTACAAGCTCGTGGTGGCTTCGGAGCTTCTCGCTCCGGGATGCTCCTTCCAGGTGGGAGCCGGCGGCGCCTCCCTGGCGGTGGCCAAGTATGTCCGGGAATACATGAAGGAAAAGGGCATCAAGGGAAGCTTCGGCCTCGGAGGTATCACGGGATACATGGTGCAGATGCTGGAGGACGGCCTCTTCGAGGCTCTCTTCGACGTGCAGAGCTTCGATGCGGATGTGCAGAGCTCCATTCTCAACAACCCCCGGCACATGGAGATCGACCAGTCCTGGTATGCCAATCCTCTCAACCGGGGATGCCAGGTGCATAACCTGGATGTGGTCATTCTTGCGGCCCTGGATGTGGACGTGGACTTCAACGTTAACGTCATGACCGGAAACAACGGCATTCTTCGGGGAGCTTCCGGAGGCCATTCGGATACCGCCGCGGGAGCCAAGCTTTCCATCGTGGTGGCTCCGGCCTTCCGGGGCGGAGTGCCCTCCATCAAGGAGCAGGTGCAGACCGTGGTCACTCCGGGAGAAACCGTGGATGCCATCGTTACCGAGCGGGGAATCTGCATCAACCCGAATCGGAAAGATCTTATCGAGCTTGCCCGGGCGGCAAAACTCCCCGTGAAGGACATCCACGACCTCAAGGCGGAAGTGGAGAAACTTACGGGAGTGCCCGAGCCCGTGGAGTTCGACATGGACAAGGTGGTAGCTCTGGTGGAATACCGGGATGGAACCATTATCGACTCGGTCTACAAGGTGAAATAGAGTCCGCCACCCTTGAAATTTCGGTAAGGCAAGGCCCCGGAGAGAACTTCTCTCCGGGGCCTTTTCGGTTTTAGAGTGGTTTGCGAGAAAGAGTATGTGGTGGCGATGTCTTTTTACCTGTTTTCTCCGTTTCGATGTGGTTGAACCGTTCTTTTCGAGGAACTTCGTCTTCTTTGAAGGCGGAAGAACTGCCGGATCAGCCAGGTGAGAGGTTTGGTGTAGAAGCCTTCCATGACGGCGGCGGTTTCTTTCAGAAGCTCGGGGATATCCAGCTTTTGAGGGCACTTGGAAAGACAGGTGTCGCAATGAATACATTGGGAAGCCAGGCCGGGGGAACCGTCCACGGCTCCTCCCAGCATGGAAGTATAGGAAAACTTGGCCCGGGGACTTGCGAAGAGTTTGAAGGTATTGTAGTGCTCGAAACAGAGGGGAATGTTCACTCCCTGAGGGCAGGGGATACAGTAGCGGCAGCCGGTGCAGCCCACGGGCATGAGGTTCAGATAGATCTTTCGGGTCTCCTTCAGCATCTCCCGTTCCTTTTCGGAGAGGGATCGGGGATGGGCTTCTCCGGCGATGCGCAGGTTTTCCTCGATCTCCTCGGGCCGAGACATGCCGGAAAGCACCGTGGTGACCTCGGGAAAATCCCAGATCCAGCGGAGCCCCCACTCGGCAGGAGTACGTTCTTTTTCCGCCTCCCTCCAGAGCCGGGCCACCTCGGAAGGAGGCTTCTTGGCGAGATTGCCTCCCCGGAGAGGCCCCATGACTACCACTCCGAGCTTTTTCGAGGCCGCATACTCCAGGCCCTTGTGCCCCGCCTGATTTTCCACATCCAGATAGTTATATTGAATCTGACAGAAATCCCAGTCGTAGTCCCCGATGATTTCCCGAAACTCCTCGAAGGAAGCGTGAAAGGAGAAGCCCAGGGATCCCACGGCCCCGGAAGTTCTGAGGCGTTCCATCCACTCCCGAACTCCGAGCCCCTTCAGCTTGTTCCAGGAAATTCGGTTGATGTTGTGGAGGAGGTAGAAATCCACGTGGCCCCGCCGGAGGTTCCGGAGCTGCTGCATGAAAATGCGATCCATATCCTCGGGAAGATGTACCGACCAGTGAGGAAGTTTGGTGGCGATAAGAGCCTTGTCCCGGTAGTTTTTTTCGAAGGCTTTGCCGAGAAAGGTCTCGCTGTTTCCCATGTGGTAGGGATAGGCGGTGTCGAAATAGGTGACGCCTCCCTCCACCGCCCGGTAGAGAAGGGGAAGGGCCTTTTTTTCGTCGATCCGCCCCAGGGAGTGCTCGGGGAAGCGCATGCAGCCGAATCCCAGAATTGAAAGCTTTTTAGTGGATGATGGCATGATTCGGTAGAGCATGGAAGGCATCTCCTTAGCGTCTTTTGAGAGTGGTTTTTCTCCGCAGGGTTATGATACCACGAGGAGAAACATGGGGAAAAACCCGTCGCATCCCTCCGCACTGTTCCGGAATTTCTTTTTCCTGTAAAATGGGGAGGCGATTTTTGCAATAGTCTGTCTTTATGAGAGTGCCAAGGAGAGGAGCTGGTTTGTGTGAAAAGGCGATGGTTTTGTTCGTTGCTGGTGGCGGGAGGGCTCTTTCTTCTTCCCCTGGCAGCCCGGGGAACGGAGAAAGTGGTTTTCGTGGATAACAGTTGGGACAGCATTCAGGTGCTCAACCGGATTGCGGGGTTCATCCTCCGGGAGGGCTACGGATTTCAGACGGAGTATCTTTTTGCGGAAACCCTTCCGGGGCTTATGGGAGTGGAGCGGGGCGAAGCCCAGGTAATCATGGAGGTCTGGGTGGATAACTACGGAGACTGGTACGAAAAGGCCCAGGAGCGCAGGCAGATCATTCCCCTGGGAGAGAACTATCCCGGAGCGCCCCAGGGATGGTACGTTCCCACCTACGTTATTCGGGGCGATCCCGACCGGGGAATCCAGCCCATGGCGCCGGATCTCGAATACGTTCAGGATCTTTCCAAGCACTGGGAGCTTTTCAAATCCCCCGAAGTACCCGGAAAAGGCCGTTTCTACAACGGTCCCACGGGATGGGTGATCAGCAGTATCACCGAGGAGAAGTTCAAAACCACCGGATTGGACGAATATTTCGAGGTTTTCTTTCCCGGTTCGGATATGGCGCTTTCCACCGCCGCTGCCACGGCGTACAAAAGGGGGCTTCCGGTGCTTATCTATTACTGGGAACCCAGCTGGCTTTTGGGACTTTACGACATGACCCTTCTCAAGGATAAGATCCCCTACAGTGAAGAGCGGTGGGTGAAGGGAGATTACGGGTGCGACTATCCCCGGTCCCGGGTCTGGAAGATGGCCAATGCGGCCTTTCTCGAACAGCATCCCGAGGTGCGGGGTTTTCTGGAGCGCTTTGAAACGACCCTGGATCAGAACAACAAGGCTCTGGCGTATATGAAGGAACAGGAGCAGGATCCCGCCGGGGCGGCTCTCTGGTTCCTTCGGGAGTATCCCGAAAGCTGGAAAGCCTGGATAGGGGATGATGCAAAGAGTGCCAAGGTAGCCCAGGCGCTGGAGAAATAGCGAGAGGTTCTCAAGGTTTTGCAGAATGCGCCCTGAAGATCGTATCCGCAGGTCTTGCGAAAATCCGCAGGATCTGCGGATACGATGTTTGTGTCGTTCAGGGTTGTGATGCGAGCTCTTTCCAGAAGATTACCAGGTCGTCCCCGGGACCGTAGAAATCGGGAATTCTTCCGGCTTCCCGAAAATCCCGGGAGAGATAAAAATGTCGCTGATACGCGTACTCGTCCTTTCCCGCCGTTTCCACCCGTATCCGGGCTCCGGGAAGCTTTCGGAGAATTTCCTCCTCCATCCGCTGGAGAAGTTTTTTCCCCAGCCCTTTTCCCTGCTGTCGGGAATCCACCACGATCCAGTAGAGATCGAAGCTGCTTTCGGTCATGGGAGTTTGTCCGTAGATCAGAAAGCCCAAAGCCTTTTCGGGTTCCCCGGGGGAGAATTCAACCAGAAGTCTGTAATCCTCCGAGGTTTCCGAGGATTCCTCCAACACCTCCCGGAGCACCGATGTCTCCTCTCTCCGAAAGGCTCCGGTGGCCTCCGCCATGGCTACGCATTTTTCGAGAAGCCCGAAATCCATAGAGGTGTTCCTCTCCTTCCTTTATGCCGAGGATCACGAGCTCTTCCACGAGATCCCGATACGATATGTTCCGTTCCCCGCACTGCCGCACAAAGCCGCTGTCCTCGTTGATGTCCGGATTGGGGTTTACGTCGATAATCATGGGTATTCCCCCACGCTCCCGGAAATCCACTCGAAAATAGCCCCGGCATCCCAGACAATGTCCCGCCCTGGCCGCGAGGGAGAAAAGAGCTTCCTTGAGGAGGGGAGGAATGTGTTTTTCCGGAAGAACCTGAATCTCCGTGAATTCCCGGGATTCCGGGGTCCACTTGGAGTCGTAGTTCAAAAAGGCAAATTCTCCTCCTTCGTAGGAGATCATCGAAGCTCCCATGGGGCGGTACTCCCGGTTTCCCAAAAAGGCCACGCTGTACTCGCAGCCGGAAAGAAATTCTTCCACCAGAATTCCCTGGGGAAACTCCTCCAGAAGGAGAGCGGCGTTTCGCTCAAGCTCCTGGGGAGTGCGAACCAGGGAAGTTTCCCGGATTCCCAGGCTTCCGTCCTGGTGCTGCGGTTTGAGGAAGAGGGGATAGCTCAGGGATGGAGCGGTTCTGCGTTGTCCCTTTTTCAGGGAATATCCCCGGGGAACCGGCAGCCCCGCAGTGGCAAGCCTTTTCTTGGCCTTCTCCTTGTCGAGGCAGAGCTCCAGAGGACGGGAGCCGTTTCCCGTAAAGGGAATACGGGAACTTTCCAGAAGAGAGCAGACCAGAATCTCCGAAGAGGCATCGAAGCTGAACCCCTCGAAAAGGTTGAAGATACAGTAGGGATTGAGCTTTTCCAGCTTTTTCAGCAGACCCTTGCCGCGGTTTTGGAGATCCCGGGGGCACACGTCCAGAGAAATTCCTCGATAGCCTCGCTCTTCCAGGGCTCGGATAACGCTCTGGCGGCAGCGGAGCACGTCCAGCACATCCGCCCGGAGGGTGGGTTCCCTCCCCGCAAGCACCGCCACCACCGGGGGGTTAGGCAGCTCCCACATGGATCCGTCTCCTTCCCGGAAAGCCGCACCGTCCGAGGCATTCTCCGAGAATATCCCCCAGGATCTCCTCGTAGGAATGCCCCGAAAGCTTGGAGGCTATGGTGAAATCTCCGTACTCCGGCCGCAGCCCCGGAAGGGGGTTCACGTCGATGATCCGGGGAAGTCCCCGGGCATCCTTGCGAAAGTCGATTCGGGCGAAATCCCGCAGTTCCAGGGCTCGGAAGGCCCGTATGGCACTGTGCTCCAGGGATGCCAGGGTGTACTCGTCCAAAAATTCCGGTCCTTCATAGGCTATACGATCCTCCCACTCTCGCTTGTGAACCAGGGAGTAGAGAAAGTCTTCCTCCTGCCGCTTCGGGCGGATCCGCATGATTCCGGTTACTCTTGGGGTTTCGTTTCCGATAAGGGCTACGGTATACTCCTCTCCGGGGAGGTATTCCTCCGCCAGGGCGGGCTGACGATAGCGCTCCCAGATGCGCCGGGCCTTTTGGGCGAGTTCTTCCGGATCCGTTACCAGGGAATCCGGAAAAACTCCCTTGGAAGACCCTTCCCATCGGGGCTTTACGAGAATCTTCCCGCAGGGCTCCAGAAGAGTATTCTTCGTATCCTCCAGAGTTTCCGGAGAAAGAAGCCGCATTTCCGGCACGGGCACCTTGGCCTGAGCCAGAAGAGACTGACAAAGGTACTTATCCAGGGTTATTCCCATGGCGGTGGAGTCCGAGCCGCTGAAGGGAATTCCCAGGCTCTCCAAAAGACAGGGCACCTGGGCCTCCCGGCCGCGCCCCTGTCCAAGGCCCTCGGCTATGTTGAAGACGAAGTCCGGCGGATTGTGCTGCAGTCGTTCCTGAAGGGTGTGATCCTGCTCGAATCGAAGGGGAGTACAGTGATACTTCTGAATTTCTCGTTCCAGGGAAAGGATGGTTTCTTCCGAGTCGTATTCTTCGAAAAGGTCGTCCGTTCCGGAGTGAAAGGATTTCTTAAGATTGTAGGTTATTCCTACGCGCAGGAGAGGCACTTCCTCGGGGGAAACGCCGATATCCATTGTATGCTATTCCTCCTTTATAAAAAGAAAAAGATATACCTTTCATGAAAGAAAGGGGGGTGTACAAAGCTTTTCCGCATGAATATCCCTGTGAACCCGCGCATTTTGACCTCCTTTCCGAAAGAAGAGCATTTCTTTCAAAGCCTTGCAAACAAAGGGTTCTTTGATGTGGTTTTCCAAGTCTGATCCCCCTGTCCTCAGCGCGATTATAGCAGGCCTCGAAGGTAATGCAAGGTCTTTTTTGAAGCATTTCGAAAACTTGGGATTCTTCTCGGAAAAATTCGTAAAAGTCCAGTTTTTGCAATGCTTAAAGAGGGAGTCCTTTTTTGAGGAAGTTTTGAAGTCTCAAGCCTTAATAAATTAATTTTTTGGCGTTTTTGGCATGGCGAAAGGAGAAACTCATGAATCTGCGTGCCCTTGCGTTGGAGATAGCTCTGGAGGCAGTGCGCCGTATGGATCCCCGGGAGGGAGTCCTCCGGGCTCTTGAGGGGCGGCGTTTTCCCGGAGAGGTGGTGCTGCTTTCCCTCGGAAAGGCGGGATGGACCATGGCTGCGGCAGCTCGGGAAGCCCTGGGATCTGCCATATCTCGGGGACTGGTGGTAACCAAGTACGGTCATTCCCGAGGCCCTCTGGAAGGATTGGAGATCATCGAGGCGGGACATCCTCTGCCGGATGCCAACTCTCTTCGGGCGGGAGAGAAGGGGCTCGGGCTGGTGGAAAACCTCTCCTCCGAGGATACGGTGCTCCTTCTCGTTTCGGGAGGAGGCTCCGCTCTCTTCGAGCTCCCCTGGGAGGGAATTGCCCTGGAGGATCTGGAATCTCTTACGGAACAGCTTCTGCGAGGGGGGGCGGATATTAGGGAGATCAATACCCTCCGTAAACGGCTCTCTCAGGTAAAAGGGGGACGGCTTGCGGAGCGGGCCTTTCCCGCCAGAGTGCTTTCTCTGCTGCTTTCGGACGTGGTGGGGGATGCGCCGGATGCCATCGCCTCGGGGCCGGGGGTTCCCGACGTCACCACTCGGGAAGAGGCTCGGGAGATCGGCATTCGGTATAATCTTTCCCTCTCCGCAGAAGCCGGGAGGGCCTTGAATAGGGAAACCCCCAAGGAGCTCCCTCATGTGGCATGGCAGCTTATCGGAGGCGTGTCTCTTCTTTGCCAGGAGGCCGCCGAAGAATCCCGTCGCCGGGGCTTTACTCCCTGGATTCTCACTACTTCCCTGGATTGCGAAGCCCGGGAAGCGGGGGCCTTTTTCGCCTCCCTGGCCCGGACCATACGACAGGGAAAGAGCTCCTTTACTCCTCCTTGTGCCCTCATCGCCGGAGGAGAGACGGTGGTCCATCTTAGAGGAAACGGCAAGGGGGGACGCAATCAGGAGCTTGCTCTGGCAGGGGCTTTCGGCCTGGAAGGAGTGCCCGGGGCGGTGCTTCTCTCTCTCGGTTCCGACGGCACCGACGGCCCCACGGATGCCGCCGGAGGACTGGCGGACTGGGGAACCCTGGAGCGGATTCGCTCGCAAGGAACGAAGTCTCCCCGAAATTACCTGGAAGAGAACGATGCATACCACGCTCTCGCCCTGGCGGGGGATCATATCGTTACGGGCCCTACGGGAACCAACGTGAACGATTTGGTGCTGCTGCTGATGGAATGATGGAGAAGGAAAGACTTGGAATGGGAGACGATCATGCGTAAAGAAAAGGAAAATTCTCGATGCCGCTGTGCCTGGGCGGGAAACGACCCTCTCTATGTGGCCTATCACGATGAGGAATGGGGAGTTCCCGTAAGGGAGGATCGAAGGCTCTTCGAATTTTTGATCCTCGAAGGAGCCCAGGCAGGGTTGAGCTGGATCACCATACTCCGTAAGCGGGAGGCCTATCGGAAAGCGTTCCGGAATTTCGATCCCCTTTCGGTGGCGGCTTTTACCGAGAAAGACGAGGAACAACTTATGGAAAACCCCGGCATCATCCGGAATCGCCGGAAAATCGCCGCCGGGGTGAGCAATGCTCGGGCTTTTCTCAAGGTGCAGGAACGATACGGATCCTTTGCGGCCTGGATGTGGGGCTTTGTGGAAGGTACCCCTAAAGTGAACCGATGGGAAAATCTGGAAGACATTCCCGCGGAAACTCCTCTTTCCCGAAGCATGAGCAAAGAACTGAAGAGAATGGGCTTTTCCTTCGTGGGCCCCGTGATCTGGTATTCCCACATGCAGGCGGTGGGCATGGTGAATGATCACCTGGTCTCATGTTTCCGATACGAAGAACTTCTTCGGGAGCCTTGGCGATTCTCTTCGAAATAGGGTATGATGAGTCGAGAACGAGACGTTTGGCGGAGGTGGCGAGGTGCGACGATATCACACGAAGGCCCGCAGGAGAAGCATGACGGGCAGGCTCTTTCTCCTGATGCTTCTTCTCCTTGCGGTGGCGGCAGGCGCTCTGTATTACCGGGGACACTGGCCCTTTGCGGCTTCCCCGTCTCCGGAACCGGAGACCATTGTGGTGGAGCCCCAGTCCTCGGAACCTGCCGGAATCATACCGGATATAGCCCAGGTTCCCCTGCCGGAGGAAAAAAACGATAACGCTCTGCGGCAGAATCTCGAAAAGGCGGTGCCCAGCCTTGAGAATGTGCCGGAAGAGACCATGTGGCTCCGCATCGTCAAAAGCCGCCACACCATGTATATCTACGACGGCGGTGCTCTTGTGCGGAGCTATCCCGTAGCGGTGGGAGAGAACTCCGGAAATAAGCAGAAGGTGGGGGATCGCCGAACTCCCGAGGGAACCTTTGAAATTCAACAGATCCAGAAATCCGAGTACTGGGTGCACGATTTCGGAGACGGCAAGGGGCCCATCGAAGGCGCCTACGGCCCTTGGTTTATCCGAATTCGTACGGATCCCTGGAAGGGTATCGGCATTCACGGCACCCACGACCCCGGCTCCATCGGCAAGAACGTCACCGAGGGATGCATTCGCCTCACCAACGAGGATCTTCAGGAACTCAAGCCTAAGATAACCCTGGGCATGAAGGTGGTTATCGAACCCTGACAAAAGCGGAAAAGAAGCGCAAGGAAGAATAAAAAGCATTACGAAAGCCCCCTGGAAGAGGCCTCGAACCTTTTCCGGGGGGCTTTCGTAATGCTTTTTTTTTGTCACGAAGGTGGAAGAAAACTGCAACCCTTCCGTGACTTCCTCCGGATAGAGTGGAGCCCGAATTCCGGGGAGGAGGAAAAAAGAGTGGCTCACGTGATGATACAGGATTATACCCAAAGAAGAACTTCCTGGTACCGGCCCTTTGAAGAGTGCGTTTCTTCCGGAGAAAGCGCTCTTTCGGCACTTCAGAAAATTATCGAGGGGAATGCACTGCGGACCTTTCTGCAGCCCCTGGTGGATTTTCAAAAAGGCGAAATTCTCGGGTACGAAGCTCTTTCCCGGGGAATCCCCCCTCTGGAGAACCCAGGGGTGCTTTTCGAAACCGCCAAAAGCTGGTCTCTCCATCGTCAGCTCGATCGGGTTTGCTGTGTCCAGGCCATACGAAGCGTGGGATCCCGGAAAAATTTCGGCAAAAACCGCCTTTTTCTTAATCTTAACCCCTCTTCCTTCTGCGATGTTTCGCTTCGCAAGGTTCTTCTGCCGGAGCATGTGGAAAAATACGGACTCTCCCCTTGCCAGATCGTTCTGGAGCTTATCGAGGGAGAGCGGGCGGAGGATTACGGCAACGTCTGCGGGGCTGCGGAAGAGTACCGGAGCATGGGGTATGCCATTGCCCTGGATGATCTCGGAGCGGGGTATTCCGGTATTCGTACCATTACTCTCTGTGCCCCGGAGTACATCAAGCTCGATATTTCCATGGTGCGGAACATTTCCGAAGACCCCTGTCGTCAGAAGGTTCTCGGAGGCATACGAGAGCTCGCTGATGGTATTGGCGCCAAGGTCATAGCCGAGGGGGTGGAGACGAGGGAAGAACTGGAAACCCTGGCATCGTTGGGTTTTCGTTACGCTCAGGGGTATTTCTTCGAAAAACCTCTTCCCCTGGAAGAGATGGATTTTCGAAAGACCGCCGAAAGCCTCCGAGAAATTCCGAAAACCCTGGGGCCCTTTCTGGAGGATGATTTGGAAACCGTGGCCTCCCTTCTGGAGCAGGATCTTCTGGCGGAGGAAGGTACTCTGGATGTGGAGGGAGCGGGAAGAATTTTCTGCAGGCATAAAGAGGCGGATCATCTGATCATCGTCAAGGAAGGGCGCCCCACGGGGCTTCTCACTCGAAATGAATACAGCCTGTGTACGGGAGGAGCCTTCGGATACCATCTTTATCAAAAACATCCCGTGGAGGAGATCGCCAACGCCGCATTTCTTACCGTACCCTCCTCCTGCCCCGTTACGGAGGCTGCCCGGAAGGCCATGGAAAGAGACAGAAAGGATCTCTACGACCCTCTGGTGGTGGTGGATGGTTCCGGGAGCTTTCTCGGCACCGTTACCATGAAGCGCATCATTCAGCGGGCAAGCACTCTCGAGGTGGCTCTGGCCCGGTCCTGCAATCCTCTCAGCGGACTTCCCGGAAACTCTCGCATCGAGGGATGGATTGCCGGGGCCCGGTATTCCGGAGAGAAGGCCTCTCTTCTCTATGTGGATCTGGATCGTTTCAAGGAATATAACGATCGATACGGTTTTATCCAGGGGGATCGCATGATCTCCCTTACCGCATCGGTGCTCCGGAAGAGCCTGGCCTTTTTTCCCTGGGGAAGCCGTCTCGGACATGTGGGGGGAGACGACTTCGTGCTCGTCTGCGGGGGCAACGTTACGGATCAGGCCCTGGGAAGACTCTGCATGCTCTTCGATGAGGAGAAGAAGAGCCTCTTTGAAGAGCGGGATCTTCTCCAGAGGGGGTACGTAGCCAAAACCCGTTCCGGGGAAAGGGCCTTTGTCCCTCTGGTGACACTGAGCTGTGCGGTGGTGGATATGGGGCATGGAGAGGAAATCCTCTCGGAGGAACGCCTTTCCCAGGCTGCGGCGATTCTCAAGGGAAAAGTAAAGGAGTGTACCGCCCGGGAGGGGCGAAGCCTCTGGCTTCGAGGAGAAAGCCTGAAAGAGATTCTGAAGGAGGAAACGAGGATATGAGTATCCGCCGGCGCATGATGGCCATTTCTCTGGGGCTTTTCCTGGCTCTCGGGGGAATGGCTTTTTTTTCGTACCACCGAGGGCTTTCTCTCGTGATGCGTCAGGCGGACCGGGGAGAGCGTGCCGCCTGCGGCAACGCCTCCTCCTCCCTGGGGGATTGGATGGAGCGTCAGGAAAACCTTCTTCGCAACGCCTCCCGCAACATGTCCTACATGATCGAAAATCTCGGCATCCTGCCGGGAACCATGGGAGACTATGTGCGGGATCTTACGGAAAACGCGGGTTCTCCGGGGTTTCGGGATCTCTATATCGCTCTTCCTAACGGCATGCTTCTGGACGGAGCTTTCTGGTTTCCTCCGGCGGAGTACGATCCGAGAAACCAGGAATGGTACCGAAAGGCGGAGGAGGCCAGGGAGACGGTGCTGACCTCCCTGCGAGAAGATCCCAAGGGAGGCGGCCCGGTACTTACCCTGGCGGTGCCGGTTTACTCTCTGTATGACGAATCCCGGATCCTGGCGGTTTTTGCAGGGGATATCTCCCTCGAGTCTCTGGCGGCAATTATGGGAAACCTTGCGCTTCCCGAGGGAAGCCTGGTGGCCCTTCTAGATTCCCGGGGCACTTTTCTGCATGTCCAGGCTTCCGGAGAGGAGGGGATTCTGGAAGTTTCCGCGGACAATTTCCCGGAAGTTTCCGAAAATCTTTCCTTCCTTCGGGAGCTTTCTCTGGATTCCGGAGAGATGGCGCGCCTTTCCGTGAATGGTGCCTCCAAGCGGGTATGGAGCTACATGCTTCCTCATGGGTTGCGGGTTTTCTTTCTCGTGGACGAGGCCTCTCTTCTCGCTCCGGTAAACCGGGCCGCCCTGGAGCAGGGAGGCGTTTCTCTTGGTGTGGCGCTTCTTGCGGGGATTCTTCTCTATCTTCTCTGGAAGAGTATCGCCTCTCCTCTTTCCCGGCTCGATGCTTCTGCCCGGAGCGTTCTCGAAGGAACTCGCCGGGAGTCTTTCATCTTTCGGGGAAATCACGAAATTGCCCGGGTAGGCCGGGCCTTTCAGGAGGCTCTGGAAGTGCAGGAAAAGCTTCTTGGGCAGATCCGGAAAAAGGAGGGAGCCATGGAGGAAGAATCCGTAGTTCTGGAGGAGATAGCCTCCCGTACCCGGGATATCGGTGAGCGCATCCGGCAAGAGTGTGCCGCTCTCTCGGGGCAGATGGGGCACAACCTGGAGAACATGAGAGCCGCCGGAGAAGGCGTGACCCGGATTGCGGAGGAGGCGGAGCGTTCCGCTTCTCTGGCGGAAATCGCCCTGGAGCAGTCCGGATTTCTGGAGGAGGAGATGGGCCAGGTAGAGGCGGGACGTCAGGAATCTTCCGAGGGAGTGCATGCCATGATGGAGTCCTTCGGGCATGTGCGCTGCCTTACGGAGGATCTCTTCGAGAGGGCCGGGGAGGTCGAAAGCCTGGTGGATACCATCGCCGCCGTGGCGGCCCGAACGAACCTTCTCTCGTTGAACGCCGCCATCGAGGCCGCCCGGGCGGGAGAAGCGGGAAAGGGTTTCGCCGTGGTGGCCGAAGAGGTCCGAAGTCTTGCGGGGGCGAGCGGAAAGGCGGCGGAAAGAGTGGGAGCCGTGGCTCGGATGATTCTCCAGGGAGTGGAGCAGGTTTTGCAGGCATCCCGGGAGGGTGAACGAAAGGGCCTTGCGGGGGAGGCTCTTTTCGGAGAAACCGAGAAGTCCTTAGAAATCCTCGGAGAGCGCACCCGGGAGATTGGGGAGGCTATACGAAATCTTGCGGAGGCCTCGGTGCATCAGGCGGAGGAAAGTGCTCGGGTAGCCCGGGCGGTGCAGGCGGTGGGTGAAACTGCCCGGACTTCGAAGCAAAAGATTCAGCACGTGGAGGAGCAGATGACCCTTCTGGGGGAGGAAATACATCTGGTTCGGGGAAGTGCCGCACATTTGACGGGGCTTCTCCATCAACGGGGAGACACTTCGGAGGAGGAGGGTTTACAGGAGAAATTCCTGGAAGAAACAGGGAAAAACGAAAGCCTCTCTTTCGCGAAAATATCTTCCTTCGGAAGGTTCGACAACTCCGGAAAAGCGGGGAAAAGGATGGCGGAACTTCTGGGAGCGTAAGGAATTCTGCGGAGAAAGAGATGACCCTGAGAGGTTTTCCCGGCGAGGATTTTCGATAGGCTGTAGTCGGGCGAAACAATGCGAAGGGGCCCGTATTTCGGGCCCCTTCGGTGCGGGAATTCCTTTTTTTCATGGTGTTCGGGCCGCCCCCACGGCGGTATTTTCTACCTGAGGGCCTCCGAGGGTATGTACCAGCTGTCTCCCACGGTAATTTCCGCAAAGGGCGGTTCCGGTCGTACCCCTCCCCGTTCTTCCGTTCGGAGAGTTACGTTATATACCCGCAGAAGGCCCTCTTCCCTCTCTTGAGGAACCTCTACCGCCACCAGGGCGGGAATGCCGTACATGGTGGGGTTTCCCAGAACATCCTTGGCCTGGACGCTCCACTCTCCCCGGATGGCCACCTTTCGGGGAACCCTGTTTCCGTCCTCCCGTTTTCCCCAACCGGGATCGTTTTCGAAAAAGGCCATTCCTGCCTTTTCCTCCGCATCCCTTCCCGGAAGGCTCCCGGGCCATTCCCGGGCACGGATCGTTTCCAGCCAGGCCTGTTTATCCTTGCGGAGCCGTTCCTCCAGCCCCTCGGCCAGGGACTCTATTTCGGGATCTTCCGGGGCGAAGGCCCCGGCGAGGCGGGCGTACTCCCGGATGATCTCGTGGGTATCCAGCCGGGCAAAGTCGTGCATTCCCGAAAGATATTCCATGCGGTGCTCCACCTTTGCCGCCAGATCCTTCGCCGTGGCGATCCGGGTTTCCTCCGCCTTTTCCGGAGCCTGTTCGAGCAGGGAATAGCTGTACCAGGGGGCCTGGCTGCCGCTGTATCCCGCACGGCGCATGTTCTCCTCGATCTCCGAGGGGGTGGTGCCGTAGAGGGGATTCAGTATGCCCAAGGCATCCCGGATGGCGGGAATCTCTTGGGAGCGAAAATCCTCCAGCCGCTGCAGAGCCTCCTGGTAGGGAGGATTTTCTAGGTTGCCGTAATCCAGGGGGTTTCCTCGAAGGAGATCCTTATGCCGCTCTTCCAGGGCTTCGTAAAAGGCGATCACCTTGTGGCCGCGCTCCATAGCCTCCCGGGCGGCACCCTCCTCCCGGGCCAGGGCTTCCTGCTGTTCCTGCCGCAGTTCTCCGCAGCGGAGAAGCAGCTTTTCTTGAGACTCTTGAAGAGCCAGAATGTCCGGATGGTCCGGAGCTCCTTCTCCTGCGGCATCTGCGGCGCACTCCCCGAGAAGCTGTTCCAGGCTTTCAAGTTGCTTTTCCGCCGCCTCTATTTTAGGAAGCCAGAGGGCGGAGGATTGCCCCTCTTCTTTATATGTGTCCACCCACTTGAGGGCGCTTGCGGCGCCCCGTTCCAGCTTTACCGCCTCCTTCAGTTTTTCCCGGAGGTGGTACGAAAGCTTTTGAGAAGCCGAAGCCCCTTCGGAAGAGGGCGTGGCGGGGGCCGCTTCCGGCGTCCCTTCCAGGGGCGTGACGGTTCCGGCTTCCAGGTCGATTTTCTGGGAGGTACGCTTGCCCAGGTCCGAAGCGAGCTTTTTTGCCTTGCCCTCCAGACTGTCGAGCTGGGAGGATTCCGGAGCCTTCTGGCGCAGGAGAACCACCGCATCCCAGGTTTCCAGAAGTTGTGAAAGGGCCTCCTCTCGTTTACCCTCCATGAAGGATCGTTCCGCCTTGCGAAGTTCCTGGGAAATTTTTTTCTCCAGGGCATCCGGGGAGAGTTCGGCCTCCGAAGAAACTCCCGAAGAAGCTTCCTGGGCAGTCTCCGCTGCGGGAGGTGACGAAGGAGGTGACGATGGCGACACATCTGCGGCGGGAGGGGTTTGCAGAGGGGCTCCCAGTTTTTTTTCGAGCTGCTTCTGAATCTGCCGGGCCTTGTTCTCCAAGCCCTTGATCTTGCCGTCTCCCGGGGCCACTTCTTTCAGTTTTTCCAGGGTGGCCAGCCCCTGAAGAAGCATATCCCGGGCCTCTTCGGCCTTTCCTGCGAACATGAGCTTTTCCGCCTGGCGAATTTCCGTATTTGCCAGAGTGCCGAGCTCTTTGGGATCCTCCTTGCCGAGGGCGGGAAGAGAGAACATCACTGCCGAAAGAAAGCAGAGCAATCCCAGGTTCCAGAGAAATTTCCTCCGCTTCTGCCACAGAGCTTCCAGTTTTTTCCGCATATTCAGCCACCTCCGAAATTAAATTTACAATGCGGTAATCTGGAAAAGTATAGCAAAAAAGAGACCCCCTGCATACGGTACGGAGAAGGGGTCTCTGTATCCGGATATGGTTTTTCCGGAGTGTTTTTTAAGATAACCGGCGTATGGGTACGCTGCCGGAGTCTTTAGGAAAGGATATTTTCTTCCTCTTTCAGGCGAATATTTTCCCGGGCGAGCTCCTGGAGCAGGGGTTCGTAAATTTCCCGGGTAGTGGGGATATGGAGCCCCGGCGATGCGATGGTCCCCTGAAGAATCAGGTCCGCCCCTATGGCGGGAGGAATTCCCGTGGTGCGGGCTATGGAACTGTCTCCTCCGGGAATGCCGTAATCCACGAGGAGGCTTTCGTGCCGTCGGAGAGATCCGTCGGGATATGCCGCGGTGATTTCGTCCTTCAGAATTACCAGATCCCGTTCGTTTTTCCGGTAGACGAGTTTTTTATCGAAGAGCCCCGCGATAACGTCCCGGGGGCTTCCTTCGTCGAAGGGAATGGGGGTATCGTCAAAAAGTCCCAGCCATTGGAACCTTTGAAGCACTGCGGCCCATTCGGGAATTCCCAGGTACGAGGCGAGATTTTCTTCCAGCCCTTCGGAAGAACTTTTTCCCGCCCGGGAGGCCAGGAAATCCCGGTAGGATATGCCCTGGAAGGAAGTCCGGCTTTCGTCGAAGAGGGAGAGGGCGTTCATGGCACAGATGGTTTCACACCAGCCAGGATAGCGCAAGGTTCCCCGGTAGATGGTCTCCGCTTCGGGAATGCCGTACAGATCCAGATAGGGAAGGGAGTTGGCGTTGGCGTATACCTCGAAGGCTCCGAGGTCGCCCATTTCCTCCAGATGGTAGTGCCGATAGGTCTCTCCCTCGGGCCAGAGATGCTCCTGCCCCTCCTTCTTGATATGCGCGGTTCGGCGGCTTGCTCCGATAAGGCTCGCCGGAGCCCAGGAGAGCTTGTATCCCCAAGGATTGGTGTTGGCCTCCGCCGAGGGGAGGGCACCGCAGATGGATCGGAAGGAGCGCACCTTGCCCCCGTCTTTATGGATATGATCGATGGTGCGGGCGGCGGACATATGGTCGATTCCCGGATCAAGCCCCAGCTCGCTGAGAAAGATAAGCCCCTTCTCCTTGATGTCTTTCTTCAGAGAAGCCGTATTCGCATCGAGGTAGGCGGGATCCACGGAATGAACTCCCTGGAGAAGGCATTCCCTGGCGATGGAGGCCATGAACTCCGGAGGAAGAAGATTGACCACCAGTTCCGGAGAAATCTGTCGAAGAATCTCTCCTCCCCGAGCCGCCGCATTATCTTCTATGGCGTGTCCCCGGGGGTTTCCCTGGATAACGTACTCCAACCGTTCCCTGGAGAGATCCGCCACAAAAACCTCGTACCCCTTCCTCAGGAGGTACTGCACACAGGGCCGGGCCACTCGGCCAGCTCCGAAAACGAGAATCTTCTGGGTCATAACGAACCATGTACTCCTTTCAGCTCAAGAGATCTGTAGATATATTCCGTCAAGGTCACGAAATCGAATACCGGAAGTTTCGTCCGCTCTCTCAGGGCGTCCGCAAAGGGGGGAAGATCCGTGCATTCCAGCACGAAGGCCCCCGCATGGGGGTGCTCCCTATGGGCCCTTTCTCCGGTTTGAAGTACCTCCTCCGCGATAATCTCCAGATCCACATCGTCCCTGGGGGCGGAAAAGATCTTCCCCCACTCGGGACACTCTTCCATGCCGTAGATGAAAAGCGCCGTATCCGGGGTGATTCCAGCTTCCCGAAGGTGCTTCTCCCGAAGGGCGGCCTTCTTGGCGGTAAGCACCAGGATGCTCCGTTCGGGGCCCATCATCTGCCGGATCAGCGGCACCTGGAGAAGGCTGGAGGAGAAGAAGGGAACCCTCAGGGCGGAGGCGATTTTTCTCTGAAAAATGGCGTTGAAGCCGCAGCTTGTGGTAATGCCTCGAACTCCCGCATCTTCCATGGCCCGGGCTTCCCGGATCATCCGTTCCATTATCCGGGGATCGGGATTTTCGAGAATCGTTTCGATGTTCGCCCCGGGAACTCGTCGATAGAGTATGGGAAAGGGAAAGGTTTTCGGATTGGTGCTGTTTCCCTTCAGGCTTTCGAGCTGATCCAGCCCCCGGGGGGTGGTGCCTCCTCCCTCCCAGCAGAGAATACCTATGAGGGGAGAGATTTTTTCGGAAACCGGGAAGGTCAATACCATCGCCTCCTTATACAAATACGTGTGCCAGGTTTCGGGAGAAGCCCGAAGAAGGGGCTCTTCCTTTCGGAAAGAACGAAGAGCCCCGAAAAGGCTACGAAATAATCCCCTGGGTGCCTATGTAGACGAAGAGGGCTCCCGCAAGGATTGCCGCGGTAAGAGCGTAGGGGAGCTGGGTGGTGACGTGATCCATATGGTCCGAAGCGGCACCGAAGGAGGAGAGGCAGGTAGTATCCGATACGGGAGAGCAGTGATCTCCGAAAAGGCCTCCTCCCACTACGGCACCTACCGTGGCCAGTACCAGGGAGTTGATCTCTCCTCCCGAGAGATTCATGGCAATGGGCAGCACGAAGGGAGTGAGGATGGCGTAGGTTCCCCAGGATGTGCCGGTAAAGAAGGAGATGGCCGCTCCGGTAACGAAGGTCACCAGGGGAAGCATTCCCGAGGTCATCCAACCTTCGGTGAAGGACACGATGAACTGCTGGGCGCCCAGGGACTTGGAAATGGTGTTGATGCAGTAGGCCAGGGCGAGGATGAGAATAGCGGGAAGCACCGCCTTGATGCCGTTGGTGGCCACGTCCATGCCGTCCTTGATCCCCTTGAAGTAGCCTCCGAAGCTCATCACCACCGCCTGGTACATGACTGCGGTGAAAAAGGCCTCCAGGATCTTTGTGCTTCCCAGGAAGAAGAAGGTTCCCAGGGCGATTCCGATAACGATAAGCACCGGTACCACCAGGTAGACGAAGATGTTCGGCACTTTTCCTTCCATGGGTTTGATAAGATCCATCTCTTCTCCCGTAAGAGGAGTGGCGCCGTCCCGGAGTACCTTACCCTCTTCCCGGGCTCGTTTTTCCGCTTTCCGCATGGGGCCGTAGTTGGGAATAAGGCCGTAGGCGATGAGCCCCGCCAGAATAACCGCAAACCATCCGTAGAAATTGTAGGGAATGGCTCGAACGAAAACCTCCATCCCCTGGCTGGCGTTCTGGATGGGGCCGTATCCCACGAGAAGCCCCGCAATGTACACCGCCCATCCCGTGAGGGGAACCAGAGTGCATACCGGAGCGCTGCCGGAGTCGAGAAGATAGGCCAGCATTTCCCGGGATACCTTGTGTTTGTCCGTCAGAGGCCGGGCGATGGGGCCGCTGAAAAGAGGGCTGAAATAATCACTGAAGAAAATGCAGATCCCCATGAGCCAGCCGAAGCCGGAAGCGGCCCGGCGGGAGCGGATTTTTGTCCCCGCCCAGTCCGCGAAGGCTCCGATGACTCCCGCCCGAAGGTAAAAGGCCACCATAATCCCCACGGCAACCTCGATCATCATGACCCAGATGAAATCTCCGTTTCCAAGGGCGGATTGAAAGAGCTTGGAAAGCCCCGTGGCGGGATCGAACCCTGCAAGAATAACTCCCACAATACATCCGATAATAAGGGAAAAAACGGCATCCTTCGTTTTAAACGCCAGAATAAGAGCCAACACCACCGGAATCAGGGACAATGCTCCCTTGGCTGCAATATCTCCCATAAGCACAACGCCTCCTTTATACATGTAATCGTATGTTTTTGACACAGCACACCACCGCACCACCATTACGAAGCTTTACCACCCCCTTCTATAATTTCTCCCCGGGCGGTGAGTTCCACCAAACTGTGGGAGAACGCCGCCTCCCGAACCTGCCCTTTCTCCAAAACAAGTTTGAGGGATGTTCGGTCCGGTCCTTCCAGGCCGGGGCTCCCCCCGGACTCCATGGAGAAGGTGACCGCTTCACTATCCGAGAAACGGCTATCCGAAGCATGGTGAAGCACTGCCATGCCTATCGCCACCGTGCCGGTGCCGCAGGCGGGTTCGATATGATTTTCCGGAAGCCAGTGGGGAAAGGTTACCCTAAGAAAGCTGGGGCCTCTTCCCTTGTGATCGTAGAGAGCCACATCCTTGGATGCCTGGGGACGAAGGGCGAGAAATTCCGCCTGAAGAGCCTCGATGGTTCGCCGGGTGGCATGGTCCAGGTGTGTCACATCCGCCCCCGGCAGAGCTTCTTCCAGATCCTCCCCCCGAATGACGAGAAACTTTCCCACCCGAAGAAGGGGTATTTCCCGAATGTTCATCGGTTCTATGCCGCTTGCGAGAAGTTCCGACACGAAAGAGCTCATATCCGTCCAGGTAACGGTTTCCTTCTCGTCTCGTTCGATACGGAGGCGAACCTGGCCTCCCTCGGTATGGAGAAGCACCGCGAAGGGGCCTCTCTCGGGAATATCCAGACCGTAGGCCTTTCCCAAATCCGTGGTGCCCAGGGCTTTTCCCAGAACCTGGGTAAGCCCTCCGCAGGCACTTATATAGGCCCGGGAAGCCCGGGCGGCAATCCTGATCTTGAGAGCCTCCGGGGAGGAGGTTTTTTCAAGAATTCCCGCTTCGTGGCATCCCAGAACCTCGGGGGAACAGAAGCGGAGAACCCTTTCCAGAAGGTCTTTTTCCGCTCCCAGCTCCTGCCGGGAGAGAAGCAGGATGGTATTGCCCCCCATGTGTCCTTTCAGGAAGTGCATGAAATCTACTCCCTTGAAGATGGAGTCTGTGCCTCGGGGGAACATTCTCCATTCCAGGCAAACTCCTGCCGGGTGATGCGGATGCCTCGGGCTTCGAGTTCCTTTGCGTAGGCGTCGAAGGGGACTTCCATGGGGTAGATAATTCCGGTTTTCGTGATGGTTCCATCAAGAATCATGGAGGCTCCCATGGAGACGGGAAAGCCCACGGTGCGCTGCATGGCGGTGAATCCGGACTCGCAGTCCCGGGTATCCACAATCTGGTAAATTACCCGGCTCGGTTTGCCTCGACGGATTCCCCGGACATCCGTGCGTATCAGGGCCACGTCTCTCTCGTTTTTCTCGTAGAAAAACTGTTTTTGCGAGCCCAGAAGGGCGGCGCAGAACGCCGTGGGGGCTATCGAAGCGTCTCCCACCCGAAGGGGGGTATCTCTCAAAAAGCCGCACTTTCCCATAACCTCCCAAAAGGCTCCGTGGCCGGGCCAGCGGCAGATGTAGCGCCCCATTTCCTTTATTCCGGAAAGCCCGAAAAGCTCTGCAAAATGTGCCGCATCGCCGTTGGGGAAGCATTCCAGGGGCCCTCCGAGCTCGGGAATGTCCAGGTAATGCATGGAGGAGGGGCTGAACATCTCTTCCGAGGGGATCGTTTCTATCGTTCCGTTCCGGATGAGCGTGGCGGGGCGCAGATAGGAGCGCATCACTCCGATGATGGACCAGGTGAACTTGTACTTCAGAGGGTTGTTGGCGGCGCTTTTCTCGGGAAATCCCGCCCCGTAGGAGTGAAAGACCTGAACCTCGTCGAATTCCTCCAGGGTTCTCTTCCCCAGCACGAGGTCCATGCCGGGATCCATGCCGAACTCCTGAAGAAGGGTGATGCCCTTCCTGCGGGCCAGGGCATGAATCTCCTCCAGGGTTTGATCCTGTTCTTTCCGGCGCTTCGGATCCTGCTCCCCCGGGTTCTTGAGATACATGGACGTTACCAGGGAAACCCCCGCTTCCGCCGCCAGCTTTGCCACGGGAAGGGCGAAGGTACCCGGAAGAAGCTCCATCACCACATCCGCTTCTTTCATCAGAGAGGCCAGGGCCGCAGTATCCTCGGCGTTTACCCTCCGAGGAACGATCCGGGAATCTCCCAGACGGGCAATTTCCTCCTCGAACCCTTCGTAGCAGTCCGTCACCACGATCTTTTCTACCGAGGCATTCCGAAGAATGTCGTACAGGGCGCACTTTCCCTGCATACCGTATCCGAGCTGAAGAACCTTTTTTTGTGTGTTCATGGATTGTTCGCCGTCCTTTGCCTGGGTTGGAGGGGTTTATGTATGCATCAAAAAGCTCATGAATGGATTCTGTGAAAAATTCTTATCACGAAAGAGGGGAACTGTCAAAACATATCGAAGGTTCAACCAATAAAGAAAAGGGTAACGAAAGGAAGTATTTTCGGAGGGGCCCGCAAGCCTCGTAGAAAGCCGCATACGAAAATCCCCCGAAGGGGGGTTCCCTCGGGGGATTGAAAGTCTACGGAGTTATGGTTGAAACCAGGAAGAGACGGGGGGTGGCGTATCTCTCGCCTCGGATGTTCAGGGGTTGATCAAAAGCTGTTCGTAGGTGTAGCGGATATGCTCCCGCATGGCCTCTGCGGCTTCCTGAGAATTCCGGGCTTCCAGGGCGTCGAGAATGGCCTTGTGCTGTGCCGGGGTTCTCTGGGGCAGGATATTCTCCTGGGGGCGGTAGAAGCTGTCGAAGTACAGAACGTACACGTTGGAGCGCCAGAAAATGTGGCGGCACCATTTTTCCAGATAGAGATTTTTCGAGATTGCCGCAATGCCCAGGTGAAAGTGCTCGTTCACGTTGAAAAAGGAGCTTTTTTCTCTCGTTTCCACCGCCCGTATATCCTCGGGAAGAAGCTTTCGAAGCCCGAGGATCTCCTCTTCGGTAATCCGTTTCGCCGCTTCTGCCGCAGCCTGGGATTCCACAGCCATGCGGGCGAAAAACACCTGCTGTGCATCCTCTGCAGTGGGGAGGGGGATATAGCATCCCTTTTTGGGCATGCGCACCAAAAAACCCTCGGTAACCAGCCGAGCTAAGGCACGGCTTACGGGGGTTCTGCTCATCTCCAGCTTTGGAGCAAGATCCAGCTCGAGAAGAAAATCTCCGGGTTTGTATTCCCCCGAAAGAACCAGGGCGAGGATGGAACGGTAGGCCCGTTCTTCCGCGTTTATGCTCACGCCTATCAAATCCCTTCAGCGATTGTTTTGTTTTTTTGATGTGCGCATTGTACCATGCTCTGGGGGAAGTCCAAGGAAAATTTTCGTGCTCCCCCTTGGAAAAGTGCGATCCCTGGAGTAGACTAGGACGGGCCGAGAAGGCACCCTTTAGGGAAAAACAAAACGAGGTGAACCCCATGGCATTGTGTTATTACGACGGATCTTTCCGCAGCCGGGACGAGGTTTTTCTTCCCGTGACGGATCTCTCCATACAGCGGGGAATCGGGGTTTTCGATTCCCTCCGCACCTATGGCAAAAAACCCTTCGCGCTCATGAAGCATCTTCGGCGCTTTGCGGATTCCGCCGAAACTTCGGGCTTCCGGGGGCTGGCCTCCTGTGAGGATATGGAGGCCATTGTTTGGGAAGGCGTGCGCCGCATGGATGAGGATGTGCTGGTGCGGCTCTACTGTACCGGGGGAGATGTGAACCGGCACGGTATCTTTCCGGAGCCCCGGCTTTTCGTCCTCTTCGAATCCCTCAAGCCGAAACTTTTCGCTCCCTCCTGCTACAGCGAGGGCGTGGCCCTCTTCAGCATGGATTGTCCCCGGCCGAACCCGCTCATCAAGAGCATCGACTACATGCTTCCCTACGTGGCCAAGGGAGGGAGAGCGGAATATCTCGAAGGCCTCTACGCTCCGGGGGGATGTATTTCGGAGGGTACCAGCAGCAGCTTTTTCCTCGGTCTGGGGGGTAAGCTCGTCACCGCTCCCGAGGGAGAGGTGCTGGCGGGGGTAACCCGCAGATTCGTGCTGGAGATCGCCCGGGAGGCGGGAATAGCCGTGGAGGAGAGGGCACCTCGTATGGAAGAGCTTGCCTCGGCGGATGAAGCCTTTGTCAGCAGTACCCTCAAGGAGATTATGCCCGTGGTGAAGGTGGACTCCCGAAAGATCGGCGACGGCCGTCCCGGGGCTCTCACCCAGCATCTGCGCAGGCTTTATCTGCGGAAGGTGGATGCCTTTATCAAGGAATAGAGGATCTTCCCTGCCTCAGGGTCTGCCCTGGGAAATTTCGTCCAGATCACCCGGGCTCCCGGAATTTTTTCCGGGAGCCCGGGTGATTTTTTATTCTTCCTCTACCCGCAGCACCGCCCGGCAGGGAGTGCCCTCCACTCCCCGTATCTTGAGGGGAAAGGCTTCCAGATAGGCCCGGGAAAAAGGGGAAAGCTGTCCCAGGTTTACCAGACACTCCAAAAGGAGTACTCCTCGGGCCCCGAGATAGCGGGTTACCCGAAAATCGTTGAAGCTTCTCGATTCCAGTCCCACCGAATCGATTCCCAGCAGGGTTATTCCGTGTTCTTCCACAAGATACGCCGCCGCTTCCGGAGAGAGGCCGCTCCGGGATTCGGAAAGACATCTGCCGGTGGCGATGATTTCCTCCATATGTCCCGTCACGAAGAGGATCATCCGTTCTTGCAGCGGATGCCGTTCAAAGAGCCTTTTCAGATCTTCCCGGGTGGTGTCCTCTCCTCTTTTCACGAGAGGCACCAGGCGGCACCAGCCCTGGCACCGTTCCAGGGTTACCTGGTCCAGAGTTTCTCCGTCTTCCAGGAAATAGTGGCCGCTTTGAATGTGGGTACCGCTCTGGGTACAAAGCCGCAGATCGTAGACGTATTCCCGTACCGGCCCGGATACCCGGCTGTGAGGCCCGGACTTTTCCAGAGGAGGATTTCCGGGGAAGGTGTATGCCTCGGTATCCATGGAGATATCCATAAGGCGGAAAGAATCGGGAAAGGGGGGTTCCATGAAAAAAAGGCCTCCTTCGGGAAAAGCTTTCGGTTTATTCGGTACTTTTCGGATGCATCAGAATGCCAGCCGCTCTCCTCGGGCGATGCGGAGAATCTCCTCCTCCGAGAGGGGAGATCGGTCGGGGTGCGCCGAGAGGCAAAGGGGGATCATCACTTCCAGAGGAGGGGCGATGGTCTCCCCCGAGGAGAGGTAGAAGTTTCCCTTTTGGAGCCGCGCCACGTCCCCGTCGTAGAGCCCCCACTCCTGAAGCATCTTCTTGCTCTGTTCGATAGCCCGGGGAGCCTGGGCCCTTCCGAGAAACCAGGTTTGAAACTGGGCCAGGGCCTTGCAGTCGATATCCGTGGGGTTCTGGGAGGCCAGAAGGAGCCCGATGCCGTATTTGCGCCCCTGGGCCGCGAGGCGCAGAAGGCTTTCCTT
This sequence comes from uncultured Synergistaceae bacterium, assembly GCA_964545875.1. Classification (GTDB taxonomy): domain Bacteria; phylum Synergistota; class Synergistia; order Synergistales; family Aminiphilaceae; genus DAIPKP01. The sequence goes on along the minus strand of CAZJHH010000004.1, from coordinate 237,659 downwards.
GCAGGCGCTGGTGCGTACCGAAGGAATATAGTCCTTGGCCTCGTCCAGCACGAAGAGGCCCCGGAGCCCCAGGGCGTTTTTCGGGGGGTACTGCTTGGCCCAGGAGAAGAGGGCCATGGCGAGGACGTTGACGAAATGCCGGGAGGATTCGAGCTCCCGGAGCCCCCAGAGATTGATCACGGATATCCGGGTTTTTTCTCCCGTTCCGAAGGTGTCCCCGTAGAGAACCTTGGGAGAGAGGGGATCTCCCTCCTGATGGAGCAGAGGGTCCGAGGTTCGGGCTGCTGCCAGAAGATCCCCCAGCTCCTGACTGAGCTTCCGGTAGTCCCGCATGCCTGCGCTGATCTCCTGGGGGGCTTCCTGGAGCAGCGTTGCCAGCTCTCCCAGGGTTTTGCCCTTCTTACGCGCCAGGAGCCGCAGGGCTTCGGTGAGCAAAGCCCGGCCCTTCTGGGCGTTTTTGGAATTTCCCGGCAGAATGCGCTCTCCCAGGCTTTCCACCGCCATGGTGATAGCGGTGTCCGTTCCGGGAGGGTCATCCTCCAGGGCTTCGAAGTCCGGAAGAGGAGAGAGATGGAGCGGCCTTCCCCCCGTATGTCCGGGAGTCCAGAGAAGAACCTCCACGTTTTCTTCGAAGAGGGTCGCCTTGCGGTGCATCTCCTCTCCCCAGGAGGCAGGGGGTTCTTTCCAGGGCTGGCCGATCTGGGAAAGATCGTTGGCGCTGTCGAGAACGATGCTCGGAATACCGCAGAGGGCAGCCTCCTCCACGAGCCGTTTGAGGAGCACCGTCTTACCCGCTCCGCTTCCCGCAAGAATCACTCCGTGCCGGGCGAAAACCTGGGGAGGGAGGGTTATGGTTTCTCCCAGGAGCATTTCGGTGCCCACCAGCACCTCTTCCTGTACTCCCCGAAAGGGGAGGAGCTCCTCCGAGGCGTTTCCCGGAAAGGGATGTCCCTCAGGCTCTTTCGGGGTGGTCTCTTCCGGAATGCCTGTTCCTTCCGTATTCTCTTCCTTCTTTTCGGGAGCTTCGGGAGGGGTGGTTGCCGGGGAGTCCTCCCGTAGAGTTTCCTCCGAAGGCCCTGGGTGGAAGATCTCTCCGGTTTTCCCCGATGGCTCCGTTTCTCCGGAGGGCGGAGAAGAGGGCGTTCCTTCGGGGCCGTACCCTCCGGAAAAGGACTTTTCCTCCGAAGAAGCGAGAGGTTCCCGAGTTAGGGTGATCTCTCCCTCTTCTTTGCGAAACCATCGGGTAACCCGGGAAATAATACCCTGATCCCGGGGCCTCTCGGTGGAAGAGGAGGGGTAAAGCTGAAAGCTGGCGTCTTTGGAGGTGGGTCTCGGCGGTATCTCTCCAAGATTTTCGAATGTTTCCCGCACCTCTCTTCCGGAGCTTTCCGGAGAAGGCCCGGAAGGCTCTTTCTCAGGAGGTTCTGCGGATCCGGGGGCCTCCGGTTTTTCCGGAGGCGTGGCGAGCCGGATGATCCAGGGAAAGGCTATCTGCATGCACGAAAGCTGCGAAACCATCCGGCGCTTCCGTATCCACTCGGGGAAATAGGGATCGTTTTCCTCGAACATTTTCTTGAGAGCCCCCAGTACGAGAATCTCCTGCTCCGTCACCGGAGCAAAGCGCCCTCCCGCCTTCTGAAAGGCCCGGTTTTGTTTTTTGGTCTGTTCTCCCGAATCCACCGGAGGGAGAGTGCGGAACACCGTAAGCCTCCGGAAGGAGAGTTCCTTTTCGATGCCCGATGCGGTAAGGGCCTTGGCGATTCGGGATCGGTAGGCGTTGTGGTTGTTTTTCTGAATTACCCGGAAACAGTAGTGCTGCTCCCGGTCGCCCTCGGAGCGAAAGATCAGGCGCACCCTCGCGTGGAGGGGGTCCGAGGGAAGGCTTCCCAGGGGATCCAGCTCAAGATCCATGTTCCGCTGCCGGGGAGTCTCCCAGAGCAGTAGCCGGGTTCCCAGGCGGAGAAGTTCTCCCAAATCGTCTTCGTGATCCTCTCCCAGATAGTTCGTGGTGTCCACGCTCTTTTCAAGCTCTCCGAAACGCCGGTCCAGGGCGGAAAATTTGGGAGGCACCGGAGGAGCCGCGGAGGGGGCTTCCTCCGGAAGATCTCCGGAAAGGGTTTCCCGCTCCTCCGAAGACACGCCCTCCGGGGGCTCTTCTTCCGCAGGAGACGTTCCCAGAAAGGAGGAAAGTTCCGAGATTGCATCATCCTGGAGACAGCGCAGGCGGTGTTCCTGACAGAGCTGGAGAATTTCCCGGGGAGTGTAGAGATCTTCGATGTTTTCGAAGGCTTCCGGGGCGAAGGGCCAGGTGGGGTAGGGAGGGATAAGGCCGTGCATGGCAAAGGCCGGAGCCATGCGCCGGGCGATGATGTTGTGCGCCATTTCTCCCGAGGGTACCGTGTTCAGGGTGAAGGATTCGGAAAAGCGATCCATCAGGGAGCTCAGGGCATAGTCTCGGAGGATGTAAAAGCTCTCCTCCAGGCACGAAAGGAGCACCAGAGTGCGACATGTCTGATCCTGAAGCGCCGCAAGCCCCGAGGCGAGACTGAGAATAATTCCCTTGGCCTTGCGCTCCTCCTCGGAAAGCTCCTCCGAAGGGGTTTCCCGGGAGTAGAGAGCTCCCTGGGCCACGATGGCGTCGATCTGATCCAGGCAGAGGAGCGTATTTCCCCGGAGAGAGAGAATCCAGGAAAGCCCCCGGAGGATTTCCCGGGGATCCTGTTCTCCTTCGCCGATTCCCAGAAGGGCAAGCTTCTCTTCCTCCAGGGATTCTCCCAGAAGCCAGGTGTACCCCACGTTGGAGAGATCGAAGTTTTCCGTTCCCAGGGCGAGGACCGCCCGGAGCACGTTCTGATAATGCCCTACTTCGGGGCGGTATTTTTTGTAGAGCCCTCCGAGAATCTCCTTGGCAAGGTCCGGAAACTCCTCGGCGGAACAGCTTCGGAGTTTTTTATGGAGAGCACTTCCCCGGGAGGAGATCTGCTTGAAGAGCTGTTCCAGCACGCTGTCAAGCTGAAGAATTCCCGAAGAACCCCGAAGATCCTTGTGAAGGGATTCGAGATATCCCAGAAGCACCGTATGCCAGAATCGGGTAACGTCGGTCATGTCCACGAGAATGAAGGTGGTTTCCGAGAGCTCCGTTCCCGGGGAGGCTTCCCCGAGGGCCTGACGTAAAGTCCCGAGAAGATGGGTCTTCCCGGCTCCTCCGGGGCCTCGGACCAGGCGGCTTCGGGAGGTAAGCCCCAGGTGCTCCAGTTCGAAGAGCAGGCTGTTCCGCACCGGAGCGTGAAGCTCCGCCACGGAGTAGGGATTGATCTCCCACACGTCGTCCAGCCGGTGGGCGTAGTCGAGATCCGCCGAGCGGAGCGCCTTGGATTCCACAGAAACGTTCATGCCGTCCATCCTCCTTGAGGGGGCCTAGGAAAGGCGTAACACGTGCCGGGATACGTTTCCCAGGCGCAGCGCCGCCGCGTCATCCTCCCGGGTTCGGGAGAGGGGATCCTGGTACGTCATGAGTAGAATTTTCCCCTTTTGCTGCAGGGAAATCAGAAGTTTATCCATATCGCTCCTGGAGAGGGTATGGAGCCGGGGACGGAGATCCCGCAGAAAAACCCGATCCGTTCCCTTGTCCTGCATGATGCTCCGGCTCAGGGTCAGAATGGCCTCTTCTTCCGGAGAGAGGGGTTCCTTTGGAGGAATCGGGGGCCTTTGGGAAGTGGTTTCTTTCTCGTGAAGCCCTATTTTCTTTGGAGGAGCCAGAAACTCCGCCAGGGTGAGGGTACCCTCGTCAATGCGAAGCTGGAGCCTGTTCAGCAGAGCCTCCGCCAGGAGGGCACACTCCCTGGAAGGGTTTCCCTGCTTGGGTATGATGGAGAGGGTGAGATGTTCCGAAAGCCAGTCCCAGGCTTGGTCGGTAAGATAGATGTATTGGGATCGGCCGATTTTTTCGATACGGATGAGCCCCATGGCCAGCAGAGGCCGTCGATCCAGGGGGTCCATCTTAGGACGGGTTTTACTGAGCTGCACTCCGTCCATCAGAAAAAAAAGGCTGTAAAGAAAGAGCACCTGTTTTGGCTTTAACGAAATACTCATATTTCTTCCCTCCTTGGGGCAGTATTCCCGCACCGTTTGTGTGCGTGACGCTTCAGGAAGATGGCCTTATCCTTTCAGGGCATGCCGTTTTTCGTGTTCCAGAAGCCATTGTTTGATAGAAAGGCCCCCGCCGAATCCCGTAAGGGAGCCATCCTTGCCGATTACCCGATGGCAGGGTACCAGCAGGGCCAAGGGGTTTTTGTGATTCGCCCCTCCCACGGCACGCAGGGCCCGAGGATTGCCCAGGGCCACCGCTATATCCTGGTAGGATCGGGTTTCACCGTAAGGGATTTTCAGAAGAGCTCTCCAGACCTGCTCTTGAAAGGGGGTTCCCCGGAAGTGCAGAGGTACCGTAAAAACCCGGCGGGTTCCTTCGAAGTATTCACGGAGTTCCCCGAGGCAACGTTTCAAAACCGGGGAGGAAGGGGATGACGTTTCCGGTTTTTTTTCGGAAGAGCCGAAGTGCAGTTCTCTGATGAAGCCCTTTTCTTCGAGTATCTCCAGCATTCCCACGGGGGAGTCGAGAAAGGCTATGTTTGTCCCGGGGTTGCAAACGTCATTCATCCGCTGTCACTCCTTCCTTAATATGCCGCACCGCTGCCTTCAACTATAGCATGAAGTTTTCAGAGTAACCAAGAAATCTTCAAACGTATCTTCCGGGAGGCATATCTGGTACCATGGCAGAATGCATACTGTATGGAAAGAGGTGCGTGGCATGAAAGGCGTGGTAGAGGCCATATGCAGCAGTTCCCGGAGACAGGAGCCCAAAACTCCTTTGTCCCGGGGAGTTTTCGAGAAGGATCGGGGGCTTTCGGGGGATTCTCATTACGACATGAAGGAACGCCAGATCAGCCTTCTGCGGCTTGAAGATATTCGGGAAGCCGAGAAAGAGGCGGGATTTTCCTTTCCTTTCGGAAGTCTTGCGGAAAATCTGGTAGTCCGGGATCTCCCCGAAGAGCTTCCGGTAGGAACCGTACTCGAGGCTTCGGGAGGAGTAGTCCTCCGGGTGGTGGAAAAGGGCAAACGCCCCGGAGAACCCCACAGCTACGACTATCGGGGGTGGTGCCTTCTGCCGGTGAAGGGATATTTCCTCGAGGTTCTCGAAGGCGGCGTTATGCTTCCGGGAGAAGAGATAGAGGCGGTGACGCGTTAGAGCGACATCCTTTGCAACGGAGCCCCGTATGAACCGGAGTCTCAAAGCGAGGGGGAGCGGTTTCGATTCCCCCGAGGGAAGGAAATGCATGCCTCGGAATGTCGCAGTGAACCGCCATGCTCTATGTATCTGTGCGTTCCCTCTTGAGGCAGGGCCTGGAGAGAAGGAGAGGCGAAGGTGTCCTCCCCGGAAAGAAAAGGCGCATGTTTTGGGGAATGGGGAAATTGAAAATATTTTTTCTAGAAGACAAATAATTGACCTTACGCGAAGCATGTGTTTAGATGAGACGAGTTCCGGAAAGTTGAGAAAGAGGAGGAATAGCCCATGTATATTGGAGTGGGACCAGAGATTTTCGAGCGTTTTCCCGGATACCGCCGGGTGGTGCTTTTGTGCGACGGAGTGGATAACTCTTCGGAGAACCTTTCCCTGACGGAGCTTCTGCGTTCCGGGGAGAGGCGGATTCGAGAGGATCCCTTTCTGGAGACCTATAAGGAACACCCTTCCATCGCCGCATGGCAGGAGGCCTTTCGAAGTCTGGGAGTGAACCCCAACAAGTACCCTCCCTCCATGGCGAATTTGGTTAAGCGGGTGCGCTCGGGAAAGGATCTTCCCTTTATCAATCCCCTGGTCTGTCTTTTCAATATCGTGAGCATGAAGTATCTCATCCCCTGTGGAGGGGATGATCTTCGGCACGTGAAGGAGGAGGTGCTTCTCTGTTTTGCTTCGGGAGAGGAGCGTTACGTTCCCCTGGGGCAGCCGGATATGACGGAGTACCCCGATCCGGGAGAGGTGGTACTCAAGGATGCGGGAAGCGGAGAAATTTTCTGCCGCAAGTGGTGCTGGAAGAACGGCGAACGGAGCAAGATCGACACGGATTCTTCCCGGGTGGCCATCAATCTGGACTGCATGCCTCCGGTGGAGGAATCTGTGGTGCGTGCCGCCGGAGAAGAGCTGAAAGACCTTATTCGGGAGCATTGCGGAGGTTCCGTGACCATGCACCTGCTCTCCCCGGAAATGTTCCGGGTGGCATTTCCCTAAAACGTGAGAAGGAGCGTGAATGGCAGGTATGAATAACCTTCAGGGGGATCTTAAAAAAGCCCTAAGCTATCGTTGGGTGGTTTGGGGGGTCATGGTTCTTGCGTATATGGTAGTTTTCTTCCATCGTCTTGCGGCGGGGGTGGTCCGGGAGGATCTGGTGCGGGATTTCGGTCTCAGTGCCTCCTCCTTCGGCTCCCTGGCCTCCATGTATTTCTACGCCTACATGATCATGCAGATTCCCGTGGGAATGCTGGCGGATTCTTTGGGAGCCCGGGTTACCGTTTTCGGGGGCACTCTTCTTGCCGCGGCGGGATCCGTGCTCTTCGGCATGGCTTCTTCGGTGCCCATGCTTTTTGCCGGGCGCTTTCTGGTGGGTATCGGCGTTTCCACGGTATTTGTGTCGATTCTTAAAATTCTCTCTCAGTGGTATCGCAACCGAGAGTTCGCCTCCATGTCCGGTCTTACGGCCTTTATCGGAAATTTCGGAGGCGTTCTTGCCCAGCTTCCCCTCGCCTTTTTGGTGGCGCGTTTCACCTGGCGGACTACCTTTATAGGCATCGGAGGAGTAAGCCTTCTTCTGGCGGTGCTCTGTTACCTTTTTATCCGGAACACCCCCCAGGACATGGGATTCCCTCCGGTAAACGAGGCTCTTCAGAGCAAAGTCCCCGGACCTCCTCCCAGGCTTTCCAAGGCTTTCGGCGAAGTGCTCACCTGTCGAAACATCTGGTTTGCCTCCCTTCTCTGTGCTCTCAGTTCCGCCACCTTTCTTTCCCTTTCCGGGGCCTGGGGAATTTCCTATCTTCGGGAAGTTTTCGGTTTCGATGCCCGGGAGGCTTCGAAGGCTGTTTCCTGGTGTGTTTTCGGGGGTATGGCCGGAACTTTCTCGGTGGGGTGCCTTTCAGATCGTCTGGGGCGGCGAAAGCTTCCCATGATAATCCTCTGTCTCGTCTCCGTCGCCACTTGGGCTCCTCTGGTTTTCGGAGGCGCGGCAATGCTTCCCCGGTGGACTCTCTCTCCCCTCCTCTTCGTGCTGGGTTTTTCCGCAAGCTCCTTTATTCTGGGGTGGGCCATCACCAAGGAGGTAAGCGCCCCCGCATATACGGGCATTGCCATAGCGGTGGTGAATACCGTCACCTTTCTTGCCACGGCTCTGCTCACCACCGGCATGGGAAGCATCATGGACCGGTATGCCCATCTTTCCGTGGAGGCTCAGTATCAGAAGGCTTTTCTTCTCTGCCTGATCTGCGCCCTTCTGGCCCTGGCGGGGGGAGCCCTTCTCCCCGAAACCTGGTGCCGCAACGTGGAACGAAAGGAGCCCCTTCAGGAAAGCACGAAGTAGCTTCTTTAATACGGAAATGTTTGGAAATCCTTCGTGAAGAAGGCCGCTTTTCCGGGGAAATTTTTCCGGAAAAGCGGCCTTCTTCGAATTGTTTACCCGGAAAAATTGGCGGTGTTCAAGGAGAGTTTTTCCCCTTACAATGGCTCGCAGCGCTTGAAAAAAGTCTTTTTTCGGGAAGGGAGTATTCCAGGTGTCTATGACAGGTTTGTTCTACAGTCTTCTTACCGCTTTCTGCTGGGGTACCGTGCCGGTAATCTATCGGCGCAACATGGTACAGATGCCCTTCGAAAAGATGAATGCCCTGCGATCCTTCGGATTTCTGGGGGCTATGGCGCTGCTTGTCTGCGTATATGCCTCTCATTCGTTCCTTAAGGTTCCTCTCCATGTGATCGGCATGATCTCCCTCGCCTGTCTAGTGGGGAACGTCATAGGAGACGTGCTTTTCATGAAGAGCATCGGCCTTCTCGGAGTGGGGAAGGCCAGCGCGATTACCAGCATCTCCCCCCTGGTGGTGATGGTCATTTCGGTGTTCTGGCTGAAGGAAAGCGTTACGCTTTTGGGTGCGGCGGGGGCCCTGGCGATCATTTTCGGGCTCAATCTGGTACGACGTACCGAGGGAATCCAGCGGCGTTCCCCGGAGGAGGCGAACCTCCGCAAGGGATTTATGCTCGCGGTTCTCACCGCCCTCTGCTGGGGATGTTCTTTTCCCGTAACCAAGTGGATTCTCACCAATACCGACGTGGATGTGGTATCCCTCAACTTCTGGCGGGCCGCCTCCTTCGTGCCCTTTTCCTGGGCCTTCTGGCTTCTCCGGGCTCTTGGGATGCCACAAAGGGAAACCTCTCTTTTCACTGCTTCCCGGGGAATTTTCCTGGAGCTTTTGGCGGCGGGGGCCCTTGCCCTTGCCCTGGGAGGATTTTTCCTCGCCCGGGCCCTGGAACGGGCTCCTGCTTCGCTGGTGAGCCCTCTTACGTCATCCTATCCTCTCATTGCCGCCGCCTGGGGAGTGTTTCTCTTTCAGGAGCGTCTCAACAGAATGCAGCTCGCGGGAGTATGCGCCATCATCGGGGGATCCGTGGTGATATCCCTCTGATTGCAGAAGAGCTGGAGAAAGCTGTACGCACTATGGCGGTGCCCCTGGCCGTATCTTGATGGTATGATGAGAAGACTTCATGAATGTTGCTGTTCTCTATCGACGAAACCGGGAAAGGAGAGAAGATCGGTGTATACCATAGTATTGCTTCGACATGGAGAGAGCTTGTGGAACCGGGCCAACCTCTTTACGGGCTGGACCGATGTGGATCTTTCGGAAAAAGGTGTTGAAGAGGCCCACGAGGCGGGAAAGCTCCTGCTTCGGGAAGGGTTCGATTTCGACGTGGCCTATACCTCGGTTCTCAAGAGAGCTATCCGGACTCTCTGGATAGCCTTGGACGAGATGGACCGCATGTGGCTTCCGGTGCATCGGCATTGGCGTCTCAACGAGCGGCACTATGGAGCTCTTCAGGGGCTGAACAAGGCGGAGACCGCCGAAAAATACGGGGACGAACAGGTTTTTACCTGGCGCCGAAGCTACGACGTGCCCCCTCCGGCACTTACTCCTGAGGATGAACGCTATCCCGGAAGGGATCCCCGGTACGCTTCGCTTACTCCCGGGGAGCTTCCCGTGACGGAATGCCTCAAGGACACCGTGGCCCGGGTGGTTCCCTACTGGAAGGATGTTATCGCTCCGGATATCCGCAAGGGAAGACGAATTCTCGTAACCGCCCACGGTAACAGCCTTCGGGGACTTATCAAGTACCTGGACAACATTCCGGACGAGGAGATTCTGAGGCTCAACATCCCCACGGGAATTCCCCTGGTTTACGAGTTGAATGCGGAACTTCGCCCTCTGAAGCACTATTACCTGGGGGATGAAGAGGCCGCCAGAAAAGCGGCGGAAGCCGTGGCGAACCAGGCCAAACAGGGGAGATAAGCCATGAGACTGCGATTTTTTTCTGGGCTTCTTCTGCTTCTGGGGATTCTTTCCGTATGGAGTATTGCTTCCGCCCAGGGTGCTCCTTTTTTTGCCTCCTACGACGTGACCCGGCATTCCGACGGCGAGGAAATTTCTCTCGGAGATTTTGCGGGCTCTCCGGTGATCCTCATGTTTTTCTATCCCACCTGTGACGAATGCCAGGAGGAGCTTCAGATTTTCGAGGAGATGCGGGAAGAGCTGAAGGAGCGAGGCGTGGTGTTGCTTCCCATAACCAAGGAGCGTTTCAACCCTCGGTTGGTCTCCAAGACCCTGAAGGATCTCCAGGTGGAACACCTCGATGTTTACTACGATCACATGCCGGGACTTTTCGATAGTCTGCCGGTGCGGAACGTGCCGCAGCTCGTGATTTGCGATGCCTCGGGAGCGGTGGTGTACGATGAAAAGGGGCTGGTGCAGGAGCTCGTTCTGGAAGAGATCCTTGATACCGTTGCTCCGAGGAAAGGGGAATAAAAGCGTTATGAGAAAATGCGGATATGCGGCGCTGCTGGGAATCTTGTGCCTTGTCCTTTTCGGAGGGGCTGCATTCGCGGCGGAGGTTTCCCTCGGAGGATATTCCTTCTACACCGCTCCAGGAGGGAGCATGGTAGACACTTCGGATCTGGTGGGAACTCCGGTGCTCCTGATCTTCTTCACTCCCAACTGCCCTGCCTGCGAGAAGGAGCTCAAGGCCCTGGACTCCCTCTGGAGAACCTACGAGGAAACCTGGGGAGTGAAGATTCTTCCCGTGGCCCCCGGAGCTCTTCGGGAGCAGGCCGCCCGGCTGGCGGATTTTGTGCGTCAGCGTTGGGGAGTGGCTACCCTGCAGATCTATGTGGATGGAACTCCCGGCATGATGGAGGCTCACAAGGTGGAATACGTTCCCACCCTGGTGCTCTACGACAAGGAGGGAAATCAGGTCTGGAAGGAAACCGGAGCGGTTCCTTCCGCCACCCTGGAGAAGGTTTTCGAAAACACCCTACAGTAGGAGGTTGCCCACGGTTCTTCTGAAGAACGCCTGCACATATACATATAAAAGCAAAGGCCCCGGAGGATTGTTTCCCGGGGCCCTTTATTTTCTCAGGATGTTCTTTCGGGAAGGTTCAGATCTGCTTCCGTCTGTTGAGATAGATTCCGCTCATGCTCTTGTAAAAATCGAGAATGGTCTTTTTGTAGGATGTCCGGGGGGCTCCAAGGTAGCGATCCAGAGCCCGATCCGTGTCCTGGAAGCGTCGGATGTGATTGGCGAAGAGATAGGTGCCTACCCGGATGTTGTTCTGGGGTTCAAGCAGATCTTCCAGGGTTTGTATGGATCCGAAGGCCTTGCGTATGGATATTTGATGAGCCTTCCAGTGAATCTGCATAAGCCCGTAGGCTCCCTTGGGAGATCGAGCGTTCCATTTGGCGGTGGATTCCTTGATAAGAATGGAGGCTATGAGGAAGGGATCTACTCCGAATTCCCTTCCTGCGTCGGTGACGTACAGGGCGTATTCCCGGGCGGTTTTTTCGGAGAGTTTGGGATTGCGTTGTCTGAAAAAGGCCGAGATGATCGAGGCTACCCGATCGTCATATTTCTGATGTCCCAGACTTTTCATTACGTTGAACTCGAAGCTTTTGGCGAAGAAATCCGTGGTTTTCGCCGCCTGGGAAGGAGGGGGAAAGAGGATCAGAAGGAGTGAGAGTATCAGGGTTTTTCGAAGAATCAAAGAACATTTTGTAATCATATACATAAAATCACCTATCGTAAAGAGTATTGGGGAAGATACAAAAAGCACCGGCGAGAAATGGTACTCAAAAAGAAGAGAAAAAGCAAGGGGAAAATACTTATTTGTGGATTTTTAGTTAAAAATGCCTGGAAATCTCTCTTGGAAAGAAAGATTTCCAGGCATTTTTCATGGTCTCCATTTTCGGAAATCCTCGAATTTGTGGAGAATTTCTTTTCAGTAAGCCTCTTTGGAGGAGATCAGGAAGTTTTTTCCTTATGATAAAGAGATATCATGCGATGGTAGTATTTGAGGAGAGTACTCTTATACTTGGTGGAGGGGCTTCCTTTGTAGCGGTCGAGAGAGGCGTCCACCCGGCCCTGGTTTCTTCGCAGGAAGTTGGCGAGCATGTAGGCCCCCACCCGGATGTTGTTTTCCGGTTTTTGAAGATCCTTGACGGAGCGTATGGAGGGAAAGGCCTTGGGAATGCTCTTCTTGTGGGCGGACCATTTGATCTGCATCAGTCCGTAGCAGCCTCGGCTCTCGGCGTTGGCCCGCACGGTGGATTCTTTGACGATGATTCCCGCCACAAGAAAGGGATCTACACCGAATTCTCGGGCGGCTTCCACCACTATTTGGGAATATTTTTTGGCGGTCTCCCGGGGGAGCTTGGGGTTTTTTTCCCGGAAAAACCGGGCGATGACCTTGTCCGCAGGAGATGCGCACTTGGCATCTCCCAGGGAACGCATGGTGAGAAAGTACCGGTCGTTGTCGAAGAAGGAACCCGCCTCTCCGGGTTCGGAGAGGAGCAGGAGCGGGGTTAGAAGGAAAGAAAGAAGGAGAATTCTTCGGAAGAACATTCTTGGAATCGATACAGGGGGAGGAGCTTTCACAACACATCACCTCGCGTATAACGTTATAGAAATTTGTGGAGTTAAATCCAGAAGGATACACGGTAAGTATACACGAGAAGGCCGAGAAAAACCTTCTCCCGGAAGAATATTTTTAGAATATCTCAGGAATTTTTCCCTCGAAAAATCTTGCGGGCTTCCTCGAAAAGCCAATGATGCAGGTCTTCTTTCGAAAGATCCGGAGTTTCGAGAATTTTTCGTTCCATGTTCCGGAGGAGGCTTCCCAGGGCAGGCCCGGGAGAACATTCGAGAAGCTCCATGCACTCCTTTCCTGAAAGAAAGAGGCCTTTTCGAGAAGCCGAAAGAAGCCGGGCGTCCCGAAGAAGAGCTTTTCGTTCCCATGCTTCGAGAAAGGAATGCTTTTCAGGATCCAGAGAAAGAAGTGCCAGAAGGCTTTCCCTTTGGGAAAGGTCGAAAGGTTCCGGGAAATGCGGTTCTTTGCGGAGAAGAAGCTGGCTTTTCGTGTCTTCATACATTTGCAGAAGCCGGGATATCGCAAGGGCTTCCTTTTCGGGCCAGCACCAATGCCGAAGAAGAGTAAAGCATGGCGTTTCGTTTTTCCGGGAAGACGTATCTTTTCCGGGTTCCAGAATATCCAGAAAAAACGCGGCGGTACAGCAGAAAAAGGAGAGATCTCGTCGGCAGGCTTCGAAAAAAAGGTGAAACTCCGGTGTGCTTCGGAGAGGAAGATGTTTGCGGCAGAGGGGTTGCAGAAGTCCTGCTTGGTGAAGAAAACGGGAGAAAACGGGATTTTTTTCCCCCAGCCCTCGATAGAGCTCCAGGCCGATTCGTTCTCCCGGAAGATTTGCACAGGCTGTTCCAAAGGGAGGGCAGGCTTCGAGAGTTTCCGGAGCGAAGCGAAATCCCTTCAGGGAAACCCCGAAACGGCAGAGGCGCAAAGCTCGGAGAGGATCCTGGCGAAGCTTTTCTTCGGGAGAGCCGTTCCAGCGGAGAATCCTGTTATGAAGATCTCCAAAGGCTTTCGAGGAACCCCGAATTTCTCCCCGGTAATCCATGGCGAGGCTGTTGATGGTGAAGTCCCGGCGAGAGAGATTTTCCTCCAGAGATGAAGCGTTGAGAGCAACGATCTCTCCCGCTCCTCCGGAGGAAAGAGGAAGGAGATACACCGGATAGGCGGGCCTGCCCAGGATTTTCCCTCGGGGATACAGGCGCTCCAGGATTTGCCGGGGAGCAGAGGTGACAATGTCCAGATCCCTCAGAGGGCGGTGGAGGAGAATGTCCCGGACGGCTCCCCCCACGAGAAAGGAGGAAAACCCTTTTTTTTCGAGATTTTCCAGAATTTCCAAACCCTCCCCAAGGAGGTGCCTTGTTTCGGAGAAGGCAATTCGCATATTCATGGGCATATCCTTTCTGAGGGTCTGAATTCCGGAGGCTTTTCGAGGCTGAATTTTTCAGGAGTTCCTCGAAGGTTTCGTTTTTTTCCATTCTGGACATGTTTCGTGGAGGAAGAGGAAAAAGTTTTTTCGATTATCTCGGATGACGTGGGGAAACGCAACTTTTTTGAAAAGGATCCGGAAAACGGAGGTTGTTTCTTAAAGAAAGTGGTGTTACCTTTCGGAGATATTTTGTGCATGCTGCCCGGAATCTTTGGGGAAATCGGGGCGGAAAACCGGAGTCTTTCCGGAAACGTGCGTGAAAGGATGTTGATGATGAGCCATAAGGATCTGTTGTTTACCATGAAGCCCCTGGGGTATATCCATTCTCCCTATACCGAGAGAGAAAAGGCGCCTCGGCAGAGCGTGCATGCCGAGGCGCTGCCGGGGAAGATCGTCATTTTGCCCGAATATGCTCCGGCTCTCCTGGGGCTGGAGGGCTATTCTCATGTGATGGTTTTTTTCTGCTTTCATCGCATGGAGGAAGAGCCCGAGCTGGTACATCGTCCCCGGGGAAATGGAGAGCTTCGGGGGCTTTTCGCCACCCGTACTCCCCGCAGGCCCAATAGGATCGGTTTTTCCGTGCTTCCTCTGGAGCGAATCGAAGAAAACGTACTGTACGTGAACCAGGTGGATATGCTGGACGGCACTCCCGTGCTGGATATCAAGGCCTATGAGCCGGGGTTGTTGCCTTTACCCGAGGTGGTGCACACTCCGGAACGATAGATTCTTACGGCAACAGAGCGAAGGCCCCGCAGATTTCTCTGCGGGGCCTTCGCTCTGTTGCCGGCGTTATGCGTGGTGGTTTACTCCGGGAATATTCCCGAGAGTTTGCGAAAGGATACCTGGGAAGGCTATGCCTTCTCGGGAGCCTCGAAGAAGAGATCTACCTGCTCCTCGGGGCTGTGCTTGGTCATGTTGGAGATCAGCACCAGAGCCGCAAAGGAGACTGCCCAGCCGATGTAGGAGCCGTCGAAACCGTAGGGTTTGCCCATGAGGGACCATACGATGGAGGAACCGCCTCCGAGGAGGATGCTCCAGAAAGCTCCCGTGGCGGTGGCTCCCCGCCAGAAGAGAAGTCCCAGCATGGGGAAGAAGAGTCCTGCGGCGCCGAAGGTATAGGCATACATTACCAGATCGATGACCGTGGGGATCCGGTAGGCCAAGCCGATGGCGAAGGCGCCAAGAACGAGAACCGCCAAGCGGTTGACGAACATGAGCTGTTTGTCCGAAGCCTTGGGATTGATGAGCTTCCGGTAGATGTCGTTGGTAAAGATGGCTACGCTACCCATGAGGCAGGAGTCCGCCGTGGAAAGTACCGCCGCCATGTAGGCCGCTACCACGAGTCCCGAGAGCCCGACGGGGAGTATGGTGACGATCATGGTGGGGGTGGCGAGCTCAGGATCGCTGAGTCCGGGAACGAGGACGTGCGCCAGAAGTCCCACGAGGGTCATGCCGATGGCGAAGATAGGCCATTCGATGGGAATACCCGTAAGGAAGATTCCCATTTTGGCAGTCTTCTCGTCCTTGGCGGCGATAACCCGCTGGAAGGTGGCGATGGAGATGAACCATACCGGGAAGATGGAGAGGAACCAGCCCACCGCAGTCTTCCAGTCTACGGCCCCCCATTTGGTGAGTCCCGCAGTCTCGGGATTTGCCGCGAGCTGATCCATGAGGGCTCCGAAGCCGCCCACTTTGCTCAATCCCATGGGAACCAGGACGCCCACAACTCCGATGGTAAGGATGATCAGCTGATAGACGTCCAGGGTGATAACTGCCTTGAGGCCTCCCATGGAGGTGTAGAGAAGAATGATGACTCCTGCAATGATAATGGTGGTGGTCACGTCCAGGCCGATGGTTCCCGCCACGAGCTTGGCTCCCGCGATAACCTGGCCTCCCACGAAGGTCCACCAGGCGAGACCGATGAGAAGAGCCGCCATCATACCGGTTTTCTTGTCGAACCGGGATTCAAAGAGGTCTCCCGTGGTGAGTCCTTTCACCTTCACGGACCAGCGGTGAAGTTTGGGAGCCAGAAGAAGAGCCGCCAGGCATGCGCTGAGGGCGGAAACTCCGATGAGCCAGGATCCGGAAATCCCTATGCTGAAGCCCAGTCCTCCCATGGCGATGCTGAAGCCGCCTCCAAGGTCCGTAGCTGCGGCGGAGCCGGTGGTTCGGATAAGGCCCATATTACGATCCGCTGCGAGAAAGGATTCGTTTTCCTTACCTGTTTCAGCCTGCTTCATAATGTAGTAGCCGATGGAAATAAGAGAAATAAAGTACGCGATAACGACCCCCACGTCCAAAATGTGCAATTGCATAAAGCTAACCTCCCTTGTGTTTGCTCGGTATCTCCCGATGGCGCAGGATTTCCGGGAGAGTTCATATGCTTCGGGCGCATGTTCTTTCAGAGGTTCTCAGACATTTTTCTTCGGAGTATGTTCCTCCTTTCCTGGTAAGAGTGTCTCTTTTTTTCTTGGGAGAGAGAGTTAGGATCCCTCTCCGCAGAGAGAAGCAAGAAAGTGATAGAGCGCTTGGGTGCTTTGAAGAACCGTGGGAAGTTCCACGTATTCGTCCGCCCCGTGATAGTTACCTCCCTTGGCTCCCACCACGAGAGTGGGAATTCCGAGCCTTCCTCCGGTATAGCAGAAATCTCCCACACTGGCGAAGTAGCTCTGTACGGGTTTCTTGCCCGTCACGTCTTCGAGAGCCTTTTCCATCACCTGAACGTAGGGATTATCCTCGGGTACCACGTAGGCGGGAAATCCATCACAGTCCGGATGAGGAGCATTCCGGAAGGATATGGTGGCTTTGCCCCGGATGTTCGCCCGCTTGATGGCTTCTTCCGCTTCGTGCCGGAGGGTCTCTTTGGATACTCCCACTACTACGTGGCGGAAGATGGAAAACTGTGCTTCGTCGGGTACCGAGAGAGCCGCTCCTCCTCCCTGAAAATCGATGCAGCAGAGAGAACCGGATCCAAGCTTCTCGTGAGAGGGAAGTTGGGTTTTTTCAAGTTCCAAAAGAATTTTTGCCGCCTCGGTAATGGCGTTGATTCCCAGCTCCGGCTGGGCACCGTGGGCGGATTTTCCCTCCACGGTGATCTTGTAATTCCAGCCTCCCCGGGCGCCGAGGCAGACACTCGGAAAGGGCACGTCCGCAAAGGCGCTGCTCGGCTCGGTGATTACTGCCACGTCCGCCTCGGGGCTCATGATGCCGTCCACGATGAGAGCATCCGTGCCAAGCCCGAAGGGCCCCTCTTCATCGCATACCAGGCTGTAGTCGATGCGGCCCCGAAAATCCTGGTGATCCTCGAGGAAGGCCTCCAGGGCGAGCATGATAGCGACACATCCCGACTTCATATCGCATGTGCCCAGTCCATACATGCGGTCTCCTTCGACGGAGGCGGCGTAGGGGTCTCGGGTCCAGCCTTCACAGAGCTTTACCGTATCGAGGTGGCCGTTCAGAAGAATGTGAGGCCCTTTGCCGGTGCCCTGCAGGGATCCCACCACGTTGATGCCCGCATAGTCGTAAATTTTGCTTTCGTGAAACTTGTGGAATTCCCCGGGCACCCCATGCTTTTCCAGCCATTCTTTGGCGAAATTCATGATGGCTTCTTCCTTGAAGTACGGGCTGGGAATGCCTACGAGCTGTCCGAGAAGTTCCGAGACTCCATGCTGGGTAATTTTTTCGTATCCTTTTCTCATAAAAGATCATTTTCCCCCATGATAATACGGTTTTTCGGGAGCTCTTTCCGAAATCCATGGAAAAAACCCCCGAAAAGGCCAGGCAATGTATTTATTTTTTATTGCGTTCCAGGCGCTGCAGGTGGGCGGGCTCCATGGAGACCTTCTTGCCGTCCAGAAGCTGGATAAGCCCTTCGTGGGAAAGGTGCTGCTGCCGGGTGATATATTCATCCCGTTTGTAGAGCTTTTCGGGATGGCTCTGATTGTCCTCGGGCTCCGTATAGGTGGTGAGCACTCCTTCGTAGTTGCGCAGAATGACCTTGCGGTCCGACCGGGAGATTACGTAATTGGGCATTACGGGAATCTTGCCGCCGCCTCCGGGAGCATCCACGATGAACATGGGAACCGCCAGCCCCGTGGTGTGTCCCCGGAGATATTCCATGATCTCGATGCCCTTGCCCACGGAGGTACGGAAGTGCTCGATTCCCTCGGAGAGGTCGCACTGATAGATGTAGTAGGGGCGTACCCGGATTTTCAGAAGCTGCTGGTTCAGTTCCCGGAAAAGGTAGGGGCAGTCGTTCAGCCCCTTGAGAAGTACCGACTGGTTTCCCAGGGGAACTCCCGCATCCGCCAGCATATTGCAGGCCCTGGCGGCTTCCGGGGTGATCTCCTTGGGGTGGTTGAAGTGCGTATTGATCCAGATGGGATGGTACTTTTTGAGCATGTCGCAGAGCTTTTTCGTAATTCTCTGAGGACAGACCACGGGGGTGCGGCTCCCGATGCGCACGAAATCCACGTGGGGGATGGCGGAAAGCTCCGAGATGACCCATTCGAGCATCTCTTCGTCGATGGTGAGAGGATCTCCTCCGGAGAGAAGCACGTCCCGGAAGGAAGGAGTGTTCCGGACGTAGTCGATGCATTTTGCGATCTGTTCCTTGCCGTAGGCTTTGTCCGTTTCTCCCGCATGGCGCCGGCGGGTGCAGTGGCGGCAATACATGGAGCACTGGTCCGTTACGAGAAGAAGCCCCCGGTCGGGATAGCGGTGGGTAAGCCCCGGTACGGGAGAGTCCACGTCCTCGTGAAGGGGATCGTGGATGTCCGCCCCCGCGATGTGGGTCTCCGCCATGGTGGGAACCGCCTGCATGCGCACGGGGCAGGTGGGATCGTCGGGATCCATGAGAGACGCATAGTAGGGGGTGATGGCCATGCGGAGCTTGTTGAGACTTTGTTCGATCTTTGCGGCCTCTTCATCGGTAATGTTGATAATCTTGCGAAGGGTCGCCACATCGGTCACGCGGTTCGCTATCTGCCATTTCCAATCGTTCCACTGTTCTTCTGGTACGTCTTTCCAAAGGCTGATATGACGATACTCAGTCATGATACATCCCCCCATATAAATTTTTGCGAAGATTTGTGAACCCAAGATCACGAAGAGCGCTTTTTATGACGCCCAGTCTCCTCAATTATAATGAGTATATAGGGGAAAAATTCCATTGTCAAATATGAAAGGGGAAAATCTTTCATTTTTTTGAAGAGTGCGGTACAATGGCGGAAAACAGGGGTCTTCTGTAGGAATTGTCCGCATGTCTCCGGTATGCGGAGGGAATGTCCAACGTCAAGATACCTGTGCATGTGTATGGGGCTTTTGATAAAGAACGTATTGTTTTTCAGCGTGCTATGTTATACAGTATGCGGGTTTGTTCTTTTTCCGGAAAAAATCCGAACATGTTCCGGGTGGGGAATTCTGGTGAGAACCCACGGAAGTGAGGTGTTTCGAGAGTGCTTTTTGAAGAGAGGCTTCGCGAAAGGGCGGGGCGGTTTTCTCCCAGTCATAGGAAGATAGCGGCTTTTCTTATGCAGAGCCGGCAGCAGGCCATGTTCATGACCGCTTCGGAGATAGCCCGAGAGCTTAAAGTGAGCGAATCCACGGTATTCCGTTTTGCCACGGTTCTGGGATACCGAGGATATCCGGAATTAAAGTCCGCTCTTCGGCAGAAGGTTTACGAAAATCGTTCGGTTCCCGAAAGAGTTCATGCCTTCGAGCCTTCCACGGAAGAGGAAAATCTTGTACGCCGGGTGTTGCAGGACGATATGGAAAACCTCGGTAAAGCGCTCTACAGCGTGGATGAGGCTGCGGTGGAAAGCCTGGCGGATATGATTCTGAGAGCCCGAAGCGTGCACTGTATCTGTGAGCGGAGCTCCAGGGTTCTGAGTGAGTACTTCCACTTTTATATATCCTGGTTCCTTCCTCATATCCACCTGCTGGAGCCCTTCTATGCGGTGGAGCGGGTGGCAAATCTCGGAAGAGAAGATATGGTTTTGGGGTTTACCTTTAACCGCTGTATTCAGGCCACGGTGGAGCTTCTGGCCATGGCGAAGAAGCAGAAGATCCCCACCGGGGTAGTGACGGATTGCATCTCCTCTCCCGCTGCGCGGTGGGCGGACTGTGTGGTGGGAATTCCTTCCAACTGCATTTCTTTCATTGATTCGTATGCGGCTCCTATCAGTCTGGTGAACGCTCTCTGTCTTGTGGTGGCCCGTAAGTGCCCCGAGCGGAGCAGCAAAGTTTTTCCCGTGGTGGAGGAGCTGTGGCAGGAACGCCAAACCTACGTTACCAAAAACACCTTTTCGTAAAGAATGTCTCCATATTTTTCTCTGAAAGGAACGATGCGCGGATGAAGCGGTGGAAACGGTGTTAAAACCCCTTCCCCGAAGGCTGCCGATCTCGATATTGGTACGCCTCATGTGCAGTTATTTCGTGATTTACGGTTTTTTGAGCGTCTATTATCTCCTTGCCCGTTTTCTGGAGATCCGGGGGCTGCCTTCTCAGACCGCGGGGATTGTGGTGAGCGCCTTCTTCGGAGCCTGTACCCTCGCCCGACCTTTCGGAGGCGCCGTGACAGAGCGTATGGGAGTGCGGCATACCATGATAGGGGCTTCCCTTCTGTGTATTCTCGGAGGAAGCCTTTTTCTTTTTGCGGAGCCCCATTTTATGCTGCTCGCTCTTTGCCGTATTCTTATGGGAGTGGGGGCAAGCCTTTTTCTCGTGGCTCTTACCACCTACCAAACCTTCGTTATTCCCGAAGAAGTACGGGGTCGTTTTTTCGCCCTGGTCTCCCTGGGATCCGTGGCACCCCTCTTCACCACCGTACCTCTTTGTGAGTTTCTCCTGGCCCGGGGTATGTTTGCCACCTATCTCGGAATAGCTCCTTTCATGGGGATGTGCTGTTTTGCTCTCAGCTTCTCTCTGCCTTCCCTGGAGACTTTCGGAGTGGAGTATCACCGTGCCCAGGCGTGGGGTTCCTATGCGGAACTCTTCCGTACCCGGGGATTTCCCATTCTGCTCTGTTCGGCCCTTCTCTTCGCTCTGGCGGATTCTTCGGTGCTCTATCTTTCCAATTTGCTGCACCAAGTAGGGCTTGAAGTCTCTCCTTTTCTGGCAGCCACTGCGGCGGGGTCCATTTCGGTGCGCCTCTTCTGCCAGGGAGTGCTCCAGCGGTATTCCCGGGGGATGATGATGCCTCCCGCCACGGCCTTTATGGGAATCGCCCTTCTTGCGGCCCCTCATCTTTCCGGGCCTCTTTCGGTGGGATTCTGCGGACTTCTCTTCGGTATGGGCATGGGCATCGGATTTCCCACCCTTTTCGCTCTGGTGGCGGATTTGGTGCCGGGGAAACTTCGCCCCAAGGGAACTTCCATGGTATATTTTTCCCTGGATGCAAGCTGGGTACTGCTTCCCCTCTTTATGGGTTTTGCCTCCCCCGGTATGGGGCAGACCAACGCGTTTCATCTCTTGGCATTGGCGATCCTTGTGGGCTGCTTCGTGGCAAGCCTCTTCTGGACCCTGGTGGATCTGAAACCGGAAAATCTCAAAGCCCGGGCCGCCCGGCATGCTCGGCGTTGAGGAAGGGCCTTTTGGCAAGTTGAAGAGTTAGACTGGACAGCTTGAACGGATTGATCCGAAGGAGGAGATTGTGTATGCTGTATCATCCCGAAAGTATGGATCCTGTACGGCGCGAGGGTTTTCAAAAAGGTCAGGGGGGCGGTTTTGCCCGGCACGTAATTTCTCCGGGGTCTCTCGAAGGAACCAGTCGATTCCAGATGGTTTCTCACATCACTCTGGATCCGGGAGCTTCCATAGGAGAACATCGGCATGAGGGAGATGAAGAGGTGTACTGCATTCTTTCGGGATCCGGAGAGTATCTCGAAGAGGGAGAGTGGATTGCCGTAAGGCCCGGACACATTACCGTGGCCCTTAGGGGCGGAACCCACGCTCTGCGCAATACCGGCAAAGAACCCCTGGAACTTCTGGCGGTGATTGCCAAATAGAAAAGATCTGGGGTGTGACAAAAAGGAGGAGGCCGAAAAAAATCCGGATTTTCAGGGTTTTTCGGCCTCCTCGTCAGTTATTCCTTTGCTTCGTGGTGCTGGGTTTCGGGAGAAAATATCAGTCCTGGAACCATGCCTGGGTTTTGATCTCTCGAATGAGTTCTTCCGCCTTTCCGAAGGCTTCGTCTGCCAGAGAGTTCGAATAGCTTGTGAGGAAGGCCTGAGCCTCGGGAGCGCCCTTTTCCCGGTAGAGAGCCAAGGCTTCCTTCTCTATCTCCTCTTGCTTTTCGAAGGCTCTGCTTTCCATTTCCGTCCAGGCAGGGTGCAGAAGGGGGAAAGCCACCCGATAGTTTTGGTGAGCCAGCATTTTCAGTTCGAAAAAGCGCCAATATGCGGACTTTTCGTCGAAGCGGTCCGTGCCAGCGGCAAAGGCTTCGAGGAAGGAGGTGGTGCCGAAGTACCAGGGAATGAATACGCCAGTTTTGGGTGTATTCATGCACCACCAGATAAGGCTACCCATCTCCCTGGGAAGGTCTTTGCGCAGTTCCACCACGGCGCTTACTTCGGTGTTCAGGCGCGCTATGGTGCGGTAGTCCCCGGTCCAGGGGGATCCGGTTTCGTCGTTTTCCACGTAGTATTCCGTATCCTCGTAGTTCCATCGGAGAATCTCCATGAGATCCTTCGGAGAGATTTTACCTATCTGTCCCAGGCGTTCCTCTACCAGCGAATGCCGCAGTACGTTGTAGTCGTCGAAAATCCAGGGGTCTCCGTAGGCTCTGGAGAAGTTGAACTCTCCGTCCTCGGGGTGGTACCATCCTTTTTCTTCCGCAAAGGCTTTCAGGCCGGGGGAGTGCAGGACGTTTTCCGAATCCTCCAGATTTACCGCTCCGATACGGTAGCCGTTAGCCCGCACCGAAACCACTTCGTCCGGAACCCGTACCGCTATCCACTGCCCATCCCGGGCGATCTCCACCCACCATCCCTCGTCGGGATCCGCCACGGCGAACATGGTGCCGGGATCTGCGCTCAGGTGGTAGGTCTCACAGAGGTGTCCGAGGAGCTCCACGCCTTCCCGGGCCGTTTTGGCCCGTTCCAGCACGAGCTGGGTAAATTCCGTCCAGATGATGCCTCCCGGAATGGTATCCCAGGCACTTTCTTCGGGAACTTCCTGCCCCCAGGACATATTATTGGCTATGGTGACTCCCCATTCGTTCACCCCCGTGGTGAAATCTCCGGGATAGTATTCTTTGTCGAAAACCCTGGAGGCTATGTAGCGCCACGTTTTTTCGGGCTGGGGTATGGAGCCCTCGGAATAGGTGGTGTAGACAGCGCCCGCTTCGTGAGAGGCCTCTTCCGTCACCACGAAATGCTGGGCTGCATTCATGCCGAGCTCCTCATTGTGCGCCACCAGAACCGATCCCGTGGTGGAACGGTTTTTCCCCACAATGACGGTGGTGCATCCCTGGGCTGCTACGGAGAGGGCAAGAATAAGACACAACGCGATTACGGAGATTCGTGGGATCCTTTTTTGCATAGCCATGCTCACCTTCCTTGACTGAAAAAATGTGGGAAATCTCCTTGAATGCCGCATTTTTACGTGAAGAAGTCCGCTGGAGCTCCCTTGATATAAAGTGTACTCCGGGCTTTTTTCTTGTCAATCCGGGGATGTCCGCTTTTTCTGAATTGCGGAAAACATGCAGAAGCTCCGGAAGCCATACGCCTCCGGAGCTTCTGCATGGTTGTTGCAGGGAATTTGCGTGATCAGGAGGCACTTCTTCGATATCAGAGCCCCTGGCGAATGATGAAATTCGTCAGATCCACACAGCGGCAGGCGTACCCCCATTCGTTATCGTACCAGGCGAGCACCTTCGCCTTGTGTCCCAGTGCCATGGTGTAGGGGGCGGCAAAGATGGACGATCGGGGATCTCCCACGTAATCCATGGATACGCATTGATCTTCCTCGTAGCCAAGGTATTTTCCCATAGGGCCCTGAGCGGCTTTTTTCATGACTTCATTTATCGTTTCTTTGGTGGGAGCTTCTTCGAGATCCGCCACCAGATCTACCAGGGAGACGTCCGGGGTGGGTACCCGTATGGCTATGCCGTGAAGCCTTCCGTCAAGTTCCGGAAGTACCGCCCCTATGGCACTGGCGGCTCCGGTGGTGGTGGGTATCATGGACATGGCGTTGGCCCTGCCCCGATTGAACTTGGAGTGTGCCGAATCGAGAGTGCACTGATCGTTGGTGTAGGAGTGCACCGTGGTCATCATGCCGTCCCGGATGCCGAAGTTTTCGTGAAGTACCTTGACTACCGGGGCAAGGCAGTTGGTGGTGCAGGAGGCATTGGAAATCATATGGTCCCGGGAAGGATCGTAGGCCTCTTCATTCACTCCCATAACGATGGTTTTCATGGAATTATTGTGACTCGGAGCCGTGAGAATAACCTTTTTCGCTCCTCTTTCGAGATGAACCTGGGCCTTTTCCGGGCGGGTGAATTTTCCCGAAGCTTCGATGACGATATCTATTCCGAGATCTCCCCAGGGGTAGGAGTGAGGGTCCGAAAAACGAAGGTTTTCTATGGGTTTGCCGTTGATGTAAAAATGGTTTTCGTCGTGAGTGACCTCTTCCTTGAAACGACGGTGCACCGAGTCGTACTTCAGGAGATGGGCCCGCTGTTCCGCCAGGGAACGGCTGTTGGTGGCCACGATGTCGAAGAGTTCCTCTCCGTCGTAGTCATACATACCTCGTACCATAAGTCTGCCGATTCGTCCGAATCCGTTTATCGCTACCCGTGCCTTTTTCATAAATGCGTTCCTCCCTGAAACGTCGTTCTCCCCTCGGAGAGCGAGGGGGGTGAATCCCGTATCGAACTTTCGGACTCTACGATACAGGGAGGACTTTTTTACGCAATCTTTTTTCATAAAATAGCTCTAGCAAAAATATTTTTTCTTTTCACTTTTTTGGTTCGACCTCTATGCGTTGACATGGTATAAGCACCGAGATAAATCTCTCTCCTGGAATGTGTTCGCATCGGTACAAACATGCTTTCTTCTCTAAAAATTGAAAGATGTCGCGAAAAGCGGCGATCGGTATTTTTTCAGGTAGTCTTCGTAAATTTCTCAAACATAGCATGAAGAGCCGAGATGTGTAGTTCTTTGGTGAGGTTGGAGAATTCCCCGGGGTCTTCTCGGTATATCTTGACCTTTTTTGAAAAACTGCTATTATTAGCATATGCCACTTAAAAAGAGCCGAAAGCTCTTTTCAGAATAATACTCTCAATAAGGAGGTGTGCATTATGCCAGCACGAAATGGAACAGGACCGCTGGGTCAGGGGCCCCTTACGGGATGGGGACGAGGCTTCTGCCGTTCCCCTGAGCAGCAGGTTCCTCCCCAGCAAGAGCAGATGTCTTCTCCCGAAGGGGACGAAGGTTCCCAGACACAACCGGAGACGGTGTATAATCCCCCCCAGAACGGAGCGTTCCCCTTTCCCTTCTTCGGAAGAGGCCGGGGTTTCTTCTGCCGAGGCGCCAGAGGCGGATGTGGTTTCGGTGGCGGCCGGGGTCGCGGCCGAGGTGGATTCGGAAGATTCGGAGGTTAGCATACGGTGAAAATCGCAATCTGTGTAACTGAGAACAAGGGGCTGGATTCCCCCGTGGACAGCCGATTTGGGAGAACTTCGGGATTTTTGCTCGTTGATACCGAGAGCGAGGAGTGCACCTATCTCTCGAACGATCAGAACCTCAACGCTGCTCAGGGAGCGGGTATTCAGGCCGCTCAAAATGTGGTGAATGCGGGGGTTCATGCAGTGGCTACGGGTTTCTGCGGCCCCAAGGCATTTCAGGTTCTTTCCGCGGCGGAGGTTCAGATTTTTCAAGATTGCAAGGGCTCCGTGAGGGACGTGCTCCAGGGTATCCGGGAGGGAAAATGCTCTTCTTCCAACGTTCCCAACAAAACCCAGGGGCACTGGTAGGTTTTTCTTCGTGAAAATCGCCATTGCTTCGGGCAAGGGAGGAACCGGAAAAACCACGGTGGCTGCCAATCTTGCCCTTGCCCTTGAGCGGCAGGGTTCGGTGGTTCTCGCGGATTGCGATGTGGAAGAACCGAACTGCAATCTCTTTTTGCAGATGGAGTATTCTCGGGAGGAGCCCGGCGTACTGCCGAGCTTCTCCTGTGATATTTCCCGGTGCGATGGCTGCGGAGCCTGTGCCCGGGCATGTCGGTTCAACGCCATTGCGTCTCTTCCGAATCGTCCCCTTTTCTTTCTCGAAATGTGCCACGCCTGCGGAGGGTGCGTTCTTGCGTGCCCTCACCAGGCTATTATCGAAAGTACCCGGAACAACGGGGTTATCCGTCATGCTTCCCGGGGCAATCTCGCCTTTGTTTCGGGGCTTCTCGACGTGGGAGAGGCCATGGCTACTCCGCTCATCCGACAGATGAAAAAGAGCCTGCCCCAGGGGGATATGGTGCTTCTTGATGCACCTCCCGGAGCAGCCTGCGCCATGATAGAGGCGGTACGGGACGTGGATTACGTGGTCCTCGTGAGCGAACCCACTCCTTTTGGGCTTCATGATCTTATTATTGCCATGGATGCGGTGCAAGAGCTGCAGCTTCCCTTTGGCGTAGTGATCAATCGATATGGTTCCGGAGACGATGCCTTGGAAGAATACTGCCTTTCTCGGGGCGTGCCGGTTATCGCGAAAATTCCCTACTCCCGGAAGATTGCCGAAGCCTATTCCAGGGGAGAGCTTTTTTACAACCTGTTTCCCGAACTGGGAGAAATCGTGGATGATCTCGCCGGGTATCTTCGGGAAGGGGGGTGGAAAGAATGAAAGAGCTCCTCGTTATCAGCGGCAAGGGGGGGACCGGCAAAACCAGTATCACCGTCTCCCTGGCGGCGCTGGCGGAAAATGCCATCTTTGCGGATTGCGACGTGGATGCGGCGGATATGGCCCTGATTCTCAAGCCCCAGGAGCAGGAGGCGGAAGATTTTTATTCCGGCTCCCTTGCATCCATCGATGCCTCCCGGTGTATGGGATGCGGTAAATGTTACCGTCTGTGTCGGTTCGACGCCATTCGGGGGGAGGAGGGAGAATTTTCAGTAGATCCCCTGGCCTGTGAAGGCTGCGGTGTCTGTTACGATCACTGCCCTGTAAAGGCCATTGCCTTCGAGCCACGGCTTTGCGGGGAACTTTACGTTTCTTCCACTTCGTACGGTCCTCTTGTTCATGCCCGGCTCGGAGCGGGAGGGGAGAACTCCGGAAAGCTCGTGAGCGAAGTTAAGCAACGGGCCAAAGCTTTGGGAGAAGAGCAGGGGCGTTCCCTTATGATCACTGACGGTCCTCCGGGAATCGGCTGTTCCGTCATCGCCTCCCTTACCGGGGCGGATGCGGTGCTTATCGTTACGGAGCCCACCGTGAGCGGCATGCATGATTTGGAACGGGTGTATGAGCTCTGCAAACACTTTCGTATTCCCACCTACTTGTGCGTGAACAAGGCGGATCTTAATACGGAAAATACGCAAAAAATCCGGGCCTTCGGAGAGAAAAAGCGTGTACAATGGCTCGGTGAAATTCCCTACGACGCTTCGGTGACCAAGGCCATGATACAAACCATGCCGGTGGTATGCATGGAAGGTTCCTCGGCGGGGAAAGCGATTTTAACGATATGGGAGATGTTGAAAAATGAGCGACCCTTGTTCCAGTAGCAGTTGCAGCGGTTGTGCCTCCAAGGAAAACTGTCAGGATCGACTGAAGAAGAGCCTTTCCGGCATGGAACATAAGATCATGGTACTCTCCGGCAAGGGGGGGGTGGGAAAAAGTTCCGTGGCGGTGAATCTCGCCCTCTACCTTGCTCTTGAGGGATATCGGGTAGGGCTTCTGGATATCGATTTCCACGGCCCCAGCGTGCCCACCATGCTCGGTTTTCAGAATACCGGCGTAGTTATGGATGGAGAGGATATCCTTCCCCTCGAGATGGGGGGGCTCAAGATTATGTCCATGGGATTGCTCCTTCAGGGCAAAAAAGATGCGGTCATCTGGCGGGGCCCCATGAAGGCGGGGGTTATCAAGCAGCTCTTCGAGAACGTTCGTTGGGGAGATCTGGATTATATGATCATGGATTTTCCTCCGGGTACCGGAGATGAGGCCCTTTCGGCGTGCCAGCTCGTGGAGGGGGCGGACGGGGGTATCGTCGTTACCACCCCTCAAGAAGTGTCCCTTTCGGACTGTCGCCGCTGCATCTCCTTCTGCCGGCAGCTCAATCTCCCCGTGTTGGGAGTTATCGAAAATATGAGCGGTTTCGTCTGTCCCGATTGCGGCTCCGTGGTAAACATCTTCAGTTCCGGAGGAGGCGAGGCCATGGCGGGGGAGGAAGGAGTTCCCTTTCTCGGCAGAATCCCCCTGGATCCCAATATTGTCAAAGCCTGTGACGAAGGAAAAGCTCTTCTGCGAAACTTTGCGGAAACTCCGGGAGCCAAGGCCTTCGGAGAAATTGCGGAACGTATCGCCGCCATGGTGGCAAAAAATACTAAAGAAAACATAAACATATAAGGAGGCGAATCGAATGCGTATAGCTATTCCCTGCGCTAACGGAAAACTGTGCATGCACTTCGGCCACTGTGAGGAGTTCGCCCTGGTGGAGGCGGAGGTCGCTGCGAAGACCCTCGGAAAAGTAGAAAAAATGACACCCCCTCCTCATGAACCCGGCGTTCTTCCCCGATGGCTTGCGGAAAACGACGTGGATATGATTATTGCAGGCGGTATGGGTTCTCGCGCTCAGGGGCTTTTTGCCCAGAGCGGCATTTCCGTTGTGGTGGGGGCTCCCTGCGGCACCCCCGAGGAACTTGTAAAGGCCTATCTGGAAGGATCCCTTGAAACCGGTCAGAATACCTGTGACCATTAAATATAACGGATCCAATATCTCTGCATGTTTTTGTGTTCTTCCGCGTTTTCGGGGAAATTCCGCCGCGTGATACCCGGGTTTTTCTGAAATATGCCAAAAAAGTGAGGATCTCCTTCTTCGAAGAAGGAGATCCTCACTTTTTTGGTGCTCCGGTGTTTTTGAGCAATAAATTTTTAAGAGATGCGAAGGGGCGTATTGGTGGTATTCTTATAGGAGCATAAGTCTGAGAATTTTTTAAAGGAGATCTGATAATCATGAAAGCAGATACCCTTCTTTTCGTAGTGGATCCCCAGAATGATTTTTGCGATCCCCGGGGGGCCCTTGCCATTCCAGGTGCCGATGGGGATATGAAACGCCTGGCTACGCATCTTTCGTACCAGGGGGATCAGATAGACCATGTGGTCATATCTCTGGATTCGCATCATACCTTCGATATTGCTCATCCGTCTTTCTGGACAGATTCCGAAGGGTTTCCGCCGCCGCCCTTCACGGTAATCAACGGGGAAAATCTGTATCGATACCGGCCTTCCCGGGAGGATCTTTACAGTGAGTGGGGAGCGTACTATGTGCGCGAGCTGGAGCGTTTGGGGCGATACGAGCTCATGATATGGCCCGAGCACTGTCTCATCGGTTCGTGGGGGCATTGCATCCATCCCGATCTTTTTCAGGAGATCCAGCACTGGGAACGTCGGAAGAAAAAGCAGGTCGAGTATGTCCTGAAAGGACTTTCTCCCAAAACGGAACACTATTCCGTATTCCATGCTGAAGTGGAGGATAGGGAGGATGAAAAAACCCTTCTTCATGAAAAATTACTCGCTTTTCTCCTTCGGTATCGTACCATCTATATTGCTGGAGAAGCCTCCTCTCATTGCGTTCGCGCCACTGTGGAGGATATGCTGGAGTACGTGGACTCCTCCAAGATGGTGCTTCTCAAGAACGCCATGAGTCCCGTGAAAGGATTCGAGGAGGAGGAGCGGTTTTTTTTCGAGGATATGAAGAGGAGAGGCGTCCGATTGGAACGCATATGATTTTTGTATGCCTTTCGCAAAATTTCCGAGAAGAGGTTTCAAGGGTTTTCCGAAAATGTCCTGACTTTTGCATGGCTATGTTTGCGGAAAAAGAAAATTTCAAACAAGAGAAAAGCGCGAATTTTGTGTATAATATTTTCACCGTGCCTGATGTATGGCATAAGGTCTTGATTTTACGTTGCTCTTCCGAAGGAGGTCTGATATATCAAACGTGCTCGTTCTTACTCGGGTTTATTTTAGTTTTAAGGATAAGCTGATATCGCAAAATTAGGCGTATTGTCCGTTTTTACTGAGTTTTTTCGATATCCACATAAAAGAAAACTGTAATTCGGTGAAAAAAACGAAGAATTTCTTGACAACAAAAGCGGGGTGCACTAGACTTCTGATGTATTGCATCCCGCATGATACTGGGAATGCAAGGAGGGAAACACTATTGGAACGGCCGAATCGATTTGTTTTGAAGTCCTTGCGGGAAAGGGTATACGAATACCTCAAGGAGGAAATGAATGCGGGGCGCCTCGCTCAGGGAGCGTTTCTCAACGTCAACGACATCAGCCAGCAGCTTGGTATAAGTAAAACCCCTCTTCGGGACGCTCTTTTCCAGTTGGAGGCCGAGGGATTTGTCACCATCTTTCCCCGAAAGGGAGCCATGGTGAATGTGCTTACCCTGGAAAAGATCCGCAATATCTACCAAATTATGGGATCTTTGGAGAGCGCTGCCATTCTCGAAGTGGGGAGCAATCTCACGAAAAAGGATTTTGACTACATGGACTCTCTCTACAAGGGAATGCGGGAAGCCCTGGATGAAGATGATTTCGACCTCTTCCATGAAAGGAACGTGGCTTTTCACGGGGTCTGCGTGGGATTGAGCGAAAATGCGGATCTCCGAAAGATGGTGGGTATCCTTAGGGAGCGGCTGTACGATTTTCCCCGTAACAAAGGGTTTATCAAGGAGTGGGAGATCGCCTCTGCGGATGAACATAGCATGGTAGCCAAGCTTCTGCGAGAGGAAGACGTGAAGGGAGCCGCGGAATATGCCCGGGATGTCCACTGGAACTTTACCGTCCAGGAGCCGTACATCCGGCGCTATTATTTCGCAAGCCAGGAGGAACTGGACCAGAAAAAACGCAGGGAGGATATGCTGTAAGTGCCGAAAAAAGGGCTGATCTTCGACATCAAGCGTTATTCCGTTCATGACGGGCCGGGAATCCGGACCACGGTCTTTCTCAAGGGATGCCCCCTCAGTTGCTGGTGGTGTCACAATCCCGAGAGCATGGACCCGAGGCCTCGGGTGCTTTACTCTCCCAAACGATGTATCGGCTGCGGAGCCTGTATCGCCGCATGTCCCGAGGGGGCGGTTCGTTATTCCGCCCGGGGGGTAATGGTGGATCAGGAAGCTTGCGTACGCTGCGGGGCCTGCGTAAAGGCCTGCCCTACGGAAGCTCTGGAAATGACCGGTATTGCCATGTCCGTGGAGGATCTTGAACGAGAGGTGTTGAAAGATCGGGCCTTTTACGACGAATCCCGAGGGGGGGTCACCTTTTCCGGAGGAGAGCCCCTGGTACAGCATGAATTCCTTTTCGAAATTCTTCGGGTATGCGGTGCCCGGGGATTGCATCGGGGGGTGGACACCACGGGATACGCTCCTTCCGAGGTGCTTCGAAAAATCGCGGAGGAGACGGATCTTTTCCTCTACGACCTGAAGCACATGAATCCGGAGGTGCATAAAAAGTACACCGGAGTGGACAATACCCGGATTCTCGAAAACCTTCGGGAACTCGCCTCCGGGAATGCGGAGGTGAACATCCGGGTACCCTTTATTCCCGGAGTGAACGATTCTCGGGAGAATCTGCTCCAGACTGCCTCATTTCTTACCTCTTTGCCGAAGGCCTATACGGTGTCGCTGCTCCCGTATCATGCGGCGGCTACGGAAAAATATACGAAACTCGGGCAGGAATATAGGATGAAGAACATCCTGCCTCCTACGGAGCATCAACTGCGGCAGGCGGCTCGGCTTTTGGAGGGCTGCGGCCTTACCGTGAAGATAAGGGGATGAGGAGCATGAACGAACGAATTGCACGGCTGCGGAAGGAAAGTTTTGAGACCCACCCCAGCATTTCCGTGGAGCGGGCGGTGCTGGAAACGGAATTTTATCGGGAAAATGCGGGAAAGTATTCCACTCCCGTTCTTCGGGCCTTGAACTTCAAGAATCTCTGCGCCACAAAGACCATCTACATTGGTCCGGAAGAGCTCATCGTGGGAGAGCGGGGCCCCCGTCCCAAGGCGGTGTCTACCTTTCCCGAGCTTACCTGCCATTCCGAGGAGGATCTGCGGATCCTCAACTCCCGGGAGATGGCGAGCTACTCCGTGGCGGAGGAGGACAGAACAACCTACCGGGAGAAGGTAATTCCCTACTGGCAGGGGCGCAGCATGCGGGACCGGGCCTTCGCGGACATTCCCCAGGAGTGGAAAGATCTCTACGAAGCGGGTGTTTTTACGGAGTTCATGGAGCAGCGTGCTCCGGGGCATACCACCCTGGGAGGCAATATCTACCGCAAGGGAATGAAGGACTTCAAGCGTGAAATTCAGGAGGCCCTGGAAAAGCTCGATTTTCTGAACGATCCCGAGGCCACCGCCAAGAGTGAAGAGCTCAAGGCCATGGATATTTCCTGCGATGCGGTGGTCCTTTTCGCCCGGCGCCATGCGGAACTTGCGGAAAAGATGGCGGAGGAGGAGACGAATCCCGCCCGGAAGGAAGAACTGCGGGCCATTGCCTCCAACTGCCGCCGGGTTCCCGAAGAAGCTCCCCGAACCTTCTGGGAAGCCCTGCAGATGTACTGGTTCTGTCATCTGGGAACCATCACCGAGCTCAATGGCTGGGATGCCATGAGCCCGGGACATCTGGACCAGCACCTCGCCCCCTTCTACGAGGCGGAGCTCGCGGGAGGAACCCTGGATCGGGATGCGGCGAAGGAGCTTCTCTCCTGCTTCTGGATCAAGTTCAACAACACTCCGGCGCCTCCCAAGGTGGGAGTTACCGCCGCCGAAAGCGGTACTTACAACGACTTTACCAACATCAACCTCGGGGGACTTCGGCGGGATGGTTCCGATGGAGTGAGCGAGGTTTCCTACATCTGCCTCGAAGTTCTCGATGAGCTGCGGTTGCTTCAGCCTCAGGCGAATGTTCAGGTGAGCGCCATCACCCCGGACCATTTCGTGAAGGCTGCCTGCAAGGTCATCCGGAACGGCATGGGATACCCCTCGGTGTTCAATGCGGACATGGTCATCCTGGAGCAGGTGGGAATGGGAAAGAGCGTGGAAGATGCCCGGGGAGGGGGCACCAGCGGCTGCATCGAAACGGGATGCTTCGGCAAGGAGGCCTATCTTCTCACGGGATATCTCAACGTTCCCAAGATTCTGGAGCTCACCCTCAACAACGGCACGGATCCGCTTACGGGCAGGAAGATCGGAATAGAGACGGGGGATCCCCGGAACTTCGGCTCCTACGAAGAGCTTTACGAAGCCTTCCGGAAGCAGCTCGCCTATGTGGTGGATGTGAAGGTGCGGGTAAACAACTATCTGGAGCGCATGTATGCCACCTATGCCCCGGCGACGTTCCTTTCGGTACTTACCGAGGACTGTATCCAGAAGGGCAAGGATTATTACGACGGCGGTCCCCGATACAACACCACCTACATCCAGTGCTGCGGCATCGGCACCGTGACGGACAGCTTCTCGGCCATGAAAAAGCACGTTTTCGAGGAGAAAAGCCTTGCCATGGCGGATCTTCTGGAGGCTTTGTCGGTGAACTTCGAGGGAAAGGAACCTCTCCGGCAGATGCTGGTGAACAAGACCCCCTGTTTCGGCAACGACGACGACTATGCGGACAGCATCATGCAGCGGGTTTACGGGGATCTTTTCGCCACCATCGACGGCAAGCCCAACACCAAGGGAACCGCCCACCATATCAACATGCTTTCCACCACCTGTCACGTCTATTTCGGCAAGAAGCTCGGAGCCACCCCTAACGGACGGCTCGCCTTTCTTCCGGAATCCGACGGAACCTCCCCCTCCCACGGGGCGGATCGACAGGGCCCCACGGCGGTGGTGAAATCCCTGGGCAAGATGGATCAGGCCAAGTCCGGCGGAACCCTGCTGAACCAGCGCTTCCTTCCCTCGGTGCTCCAGGGAGAGGAGGGCATCGACAAACTTACCTCCCTTATCCGAACCTACTTCAAGATGGGGGGGCATCACGTGCAGTTCAACGTGGTGGATAGCGCCACCCTCCGGGAGGCTCAGGAGAAGCCCCAGGAATATAAGAATCTCCTCGTCCGGGTGGCGGGATACAGCGACTACTTCGTGGATCTCGACATCTATCACCAGGAGGAGATCATCGCCCGTACCACCCAGGAGGGATTTTAACCTTCCTTTCCGAAGAGGATGCCAGGAGAAAAACCGGAGATACAACCTCCATGTTGTGATAGCGTAACTCGGGAATCTGGGGAGAAGGCCCATGGGTCTTCTCCCCAGATTCTTGTGTTATGCAGAAAATTCCTTTACCCTGAAGGGCAAAGACCGATTCGTCAAAGGAGGCTATTATGTGTAAAAACGTTTGTGCAAGCCCTGTGCTGTGGAGACTCTCCGTGTTTTTTCTGTTTTTCCTTCCTCTCTTCTCCTGGGTTTCTCCTTCCATGGCCTGCTCCAGGGTGGTCTACCCGGGAAAGGAAAGCCAGGTCGTTACGGGGCGTACCATGGACTGGGCCGAGGATATGGGAACCAATCTTTGGATCTTCCCCCGGGGAATGAAGCGGAATGGGGCCATGGGAAAGGATTCCCTGGAATGGACCAGCAAATACGGCAGCCTGGCGGCATCCATTTACGAAGGGGCCACTGCGGACGGCATGAACGAAAAGGGGCTGGTGGCGAATCTGCTTTATCTGGCGGAATCGGAATTCCCCCCTTCCGGGGATCCCCGGCCCGCCCTGGTCATCAGTACCTGGGCGCAGTACGCGCTGGACAATTTCGCTACCGTGAAAGAGGCGGTGGCGGCCCTGGAAGGGGAAACCTTTCGGGTGGTTCCCGTGAAAACTCCTAACGGCATAGCGGGAAACGGACATCTGGCTCTTTCGGATCCCTCGGGAGATTCCGCCATATTCGAGTACATCGGAGGGAAATTGCGAATTCATCACGGAAAAGAGTACCAGGTGATGACCAATTCTCCCGTATACGATCAACAGCTTGCCTTGAACGCTTACTGGGAGGAGCTCGGAGGTACCGTAATGCTTCCCGGAACCAACCGGGCGGCGGATCGCTTCGTGCGGGCATCCTTTTACATCAATGCCTGCCGACAGAGTTCCGATCCCCGGGAGGCGGTGGCGGACGTCTTCAGCGTCATCCGTAACGTGAGCGTGCCCCGAGGAATCAGCACTCCGGAGAAGCCCAACATCTCTTCCACCATCTGGCGTGTGGTGGGGGATCAGAAAAACCTGATCTACTATTTCGAAGACACCGCCAATCCCAGCGTTCTCTGGGTGAAGCTGAAGAAAATCGATTTTTCCGAGAACTCCGGAGTGCGGAAACTGTTCCTGGTAAACCGATGGGATCTCGGGGGCGATCAGACCGGAGGGTTCGAAAAGGTGGAACCCTTTGCTTTTCTGTCTCCTGTAAAACAGTAGCCTTCATGGAAAGGTGCTCACGACAAAGCGCCGCGGCGGGAATTTGTTCCCGCCGCGGCGTAATGCGTTAAAAAGTACCTTTTTCCAGAAGAGGTTCCACGATGGGCATATCCTTGTCCCCCCGGCCTGAGAGATTCACCAGAAGAATATCTTCGGGGTTCATCTCAGGCAGGGCCTTCAGAGCGTAGGCCAGAGCGTGGGAGCTTTCGATGGCGGGAATGATGCCCTCGGTGCGGCAGAGCCGGAAGAAGGCATCCAGGGCCTCGTCGTCGGTGACCGAGGTGTAGTGTACCCGCCCCGCATCCTTGAGATGGGCGTGCTCGGGGCCTACCGAGGGATAATCCAGCCCCGCCGCGATGGAATAGACCAGGGCGGGTTCTCCCTCGGAATCCGTAAGAACGTAGCTCCGAAAACCGTGAAGCACTCCGGGCTCTCCCTTGCAGAGGGTGGCGGCGTGTTCTCCCGTGGCAAGACCCCTTCCCGCAGGTTCCACTCCCACGATATTCACGTCCCCATCTTCGAGGAATCCCGAGAACAGCCCGATGGCGTTGCTTCCTCCTCCCACGCAGGCAGCGATGGTGTGTGGAAGCTTTCCTTCCCGTTCCAGAATCTGCTGCCGGGCTTCGGTGCCGATGATGCTCTGAAAATTCCGAACCATGGAAGGGTAGGGGTGAGGCCCCACGGCGGAGCCGAGAAGGTAGAAGGCTCCGGTGTTCTGCATCCATGCCTCCAGGGCGGCGTCCACCGCCTCCTTGAGAGAACGCTGTCCCCGCTCCACCGCTACCACTTCCGCTCCCAGGGCCTTCATCCGGAGCACGTTGGGGGCCTGGCGCTGCACATCCAGGGCTCCCATGTAGACGGTGCACTTCATGCCCATCAGGGCCGCCACGGTGGCGGAAGCGGTGCCGTGCATGCCCGCTCCGGTTTCCGCGATGAGTTCGGTTTTTCCCATGCGTTTGGCCAGAAGGGCCTGCCCCAGGGCGTTGTTGATCTTGTGGGCCCCGGTGTGGTTCAGATCCTCCCGTTTCAGGAAGAGTCTTCCGCCTCCCAGCTCCCGGGAAAGATTGCGGCACTCGGTGATCGCCGAGGGGCGCCCCACGTACTCCTTGAGGAGTCCCAGGTATTCCTCCCGGAATTCCGGATCCTTCTGGGCCTCCTCGTAGGCTTCTTCAAGATTTTTGAGAAGCCCTTGAATCTCCTCGGGGACATAGCTCCCGCCGTACTCTCCGAAAAATCCCTTTGTAACCTCCGCTACGCTCGTGCTCGTCTTGACACTCATGCTCATCTGCCTCCTCAATAAGTTGTTCTCCCGGGGGAATGGAAATACAAAAAAGCCGCTTCAGGATAGAATTTCATTCCTGTCGCGGCCTTCAACGCTTGTAGGGGTATTGTGCTGGATGCGCAGTTACAGCAGGCTAACGCGACGGACCTCTCCAGGCCCGCCACCAGAGGAGACTCTTCGACACGGCGCAAATCTCGAAATGCGTTCTCTGCATCATGAAATCTCCTCCCTCGGATAAATTGTTTGGCATTATAGAACTCTCTCCGGGAGTTGTCAACGAAAAAGTTATGTCCCCCTTCGGGCCCGGAAGGAAGTTCCGGGCGCCGCATTTCCCTGTGAGTTCCCTGTGGGAAGGTAATTCCTCTAGTCTTCCCTGGAGAGAGTGCGTCCCGCCTTGATCAGTTCTTCCAATATCATCTGCATTTTTTGAGGTTTTTCTTCGTACCTGTATTTGGGAAAAGCCACGCTCAGGGCGTGTTCCGCCTTGCCGTCGCTGTTTCGTACGGGCACGGCGTAGCAGATCATGCTGTCCGCATATTCTTCGTTGTCCCGGGCGTAACCCTGGAGGCGCACCTGCTCGAGCTCCTCAAGAAGTCTTTCCAGGGAGAGAATGGTATTTTTTCCCGTCTTCACGAAGGTGTAGTTCCGGAAGAGCTGTCGTACTTCCTCCTCGGGCATCTGCGCAAGGAGTACCTTTCCCAGGGCGGTGTTGTAGGCGCTTGTGGGAGTGCCGAGGCTGGCATCCACCTTTATGGGGGATGTGGATTCCACCTTGTCGATATGAAAAACCTCTCCCCGAAAGAGAATGCCCAGGTTTATATTTTCTCCCGTAATCTGACCGAGTTTCTCCATTTCCCGGTGAAAAAAATCCCGATGGCTCATGCGTTTTACCACGTTGCTTCCCAGGGAGAAGAGCTTGTAGCTGAGCTCGTTCTTGCCGGTATGTTTGTTTTCCACCACCCACCCCGCATGTTTCAGGGTGGAGACCATGCGGTGAACGCTGCTTTTTCCCATGCCGAGAGTCTGGGCGATTTCCCGTATGCCCAGCGCCCCGTGACGATCCAGCTCTTCCATGATTTGCAGAGCCTTGAGTACGGACTGTATCAATTCCATGCTTGAATCCACGACGATTCCTCCTTGAAAGGGTAAAGGGGCTCTTTTTCGTCCAGAAAGTTATTTCGAGAGACAATTCAAGATCTGCCGCATTGTCCGAAATAGATGTTTTGAATCGTTTCCGTGATGATTCTTGAGAATTTTTCTTGCAAAAAGCCGAGAGCTTCATTATACTATAGCGCGTAGTCCCGTATTATGGAACTATGTCCCGTAATTCGGGACATAGTGAAGAGCTCCGCGGAGATTATATACAGCGGGGCGGCATAAAAGAAACAGAAGGGGGTTTGTTTGACATGAGCCAAGTCGTACCTGCCCGCACCTGGGTTCAGATAGAAAGCACCGTGCTTTCTCCCGGAGAAAGAGCACCTTCTCTTCCCGAGGATACCGCCGCATGTCCCTTGGTTTTATGGGTGAAGGGTTTTCTGAAGCATCAGGCCCTTGTGGGGGATGTGGTGGAGATCGAAACCATCATCGGCCGAACTCTTTCGGGAAAGCTCCTGGAGATGAATCCTCCCTACGAACATACCTTCGGACGTCCCATTCCGGAGCTCCTGAGTGTTCGGGAGGAATTTCGCCGCCTGTCCTCTCCGGGAGGTACGGAATGATGAAGGATATGACCTATGCGGGAGTGATGAGCCGGAAGAACGAGATCATGAAAAGGGCCCTTCGCATGGATTACGAAAAGTTCGAAGGTCCGGGGATTTCTTTCGACTACGAGGGAATGATGGAGCAGGCGGGATATTCCATGGAGGAGGTTCGGCGTATTCAGCGATCCGTCGGCGTGGGAGATACGCCCTTGCTGGAATTGAAAAATTTGACCGCTGCGGTGAGAAAAATGGCGGAACCCGGTAAGGGGGCCCGAATTTTCATCAAGGACGAGGCGGCCAATCCTTCGGGAAGTTTCAAGGCCAGACGGGCTTCGGTGTCCTGCTATTACGCGGAGCAGAAGGGCTACGAAGGAGTCATCGCCGCCACCAGCGGAAATTACGGTGCCGCCGTGGCTTCCCAGGCGAACATGAGAAATCTCAAGTGCATCATCGTTCAGGAGGTTTTTGACAGCCTTCGGGTGGGACAGCCGGAAATCCTGGAAAAGGGGAGAAAGTGCGAAGCCTACGGAGCCGAGGTGCTCCAGCTTACGGTAGGGCCCGAGCTCTTCTACGTCTTTCTCCGCACCCTGGAAGAAACCGGTTTTTTCAACGCATCTCTCTATACGCCCTTCGGTATCGCCGGAGTGGAGACCCTGGGGTATGAGCTGGCGGAGCAGGTGCGGCAACGCTGTGATCGGGATCCCGATGCGGTGGTGGTGACCAACGCCGGAGGAGGCAATCTCACCGGTACCGCCCGGGGGCTTCTCAAGGCCGGTGCCGAGGATACCCGGGTTATCGGAGCCAGCGTTGACCTTCAGGGGCTTCACATGGCGAGTGATCGGGATTTTAACCGCAAATCCTTCACCACCGGTCATACCGGTTTCGGAGTTCCCTTCTGCACCTGGCCCGACCGGGCGGATGTTCCCCGAAACGCCGCAAGGCCCCTGCGCTACATGGACCGCTATGTCACCATAACCCAGGGAGAGGTGTTCTACATTACCGAGGCTCTGGCCCAGCTCGAAGGCCTCGAACGGGGCCCCGCGGGAAATACCTCCCTCACGGCGGCCTTCGCCCTCGCCCGGGAGATGGGAGAAGATCAGGTGGTGGTGGTGCAGGAGACGGAATATACCGGAGCGGGAAAGCATCTTACCGCCCAGCTTACCTTTGCCCGGGAGAGGGGGATCGAAGTTCGCCGGGGAAATCCCCGGGACCAGGTTCCCGGAAAGAGCATCATTCTTCCCTCGGATCCCTCCCTTATCGGTGTGAGAGATCTCGACATGGAGCAGCTCCGAAAATCCTATCTCAAAAATTCTCTCAGGAAAAACGAGGGTTTCTCTTCGGACCTGGGGGATGCCGAACTGGATTTTCTCGCCCGGGAGATCCGCAAAGATATCCCCCACGTGCGTTCCGTTCTGAACGAGTTGGGACTCTAGGTTTTTCAAATATACATACTGAAAAGGACGGTCTTTTATGACAGAAAAAAGCAGGATTATCGTGGTGGGTCTCGGAGCCATGGGAGGTGGCATGGCGAAACTGCTTCTCGAAAAGGATAGAGTGCAGGTGGTGGGAGCCGTGGCTTCCCGAAAGGAGAGGCAGGGAAAGGATTTGGGGGAGGTTCTGGGGTTGCCGGAGAGCACGGGAATTCCCGTCACTTCCCTGGAGGAGGCTCTTGCAAAGGAGGCGGACCTCGTTATCCAGTGCACCACCTCGTTTACCAGGGAGGCGGCCCCGGAAATTCTCAAGATGGTGGCCTCGGGGAAGAACGTCATCAGCATTGCCGAGGAGATGTCCTACCCCCACATAACGGAGCCCGAGCTTGCTTCCGCCATGGATAACGCCGCGAAGGAGCGGGGAGTTACCATTCTGGGCACCGGGGTAAATCCGGGCTTCGTTCTCGACACCCTGGTGCTCACTCTTACGGGTTGCTGCAAGGATGTGCTTTCCCTCAAGGCATCCCGCATCAACGATCTCTCCCCCTTCGGCCACGGAGTCATGAAGACCCAGGGGGTGGGCACCACCCCGGAGGAGTTTCGGAAGGGCCTCGAAGAGGGGCATATTACGGGGCATATCGGATTTATCCAGTCCATCCACATGATTGCGGATGCTCTGGGGTGGCAGCTGGAGGAGGTCGTCGAAACCAGGGAGCCCATTATCTCCAAGGTGGCGAGAGAAACCCCCCACGTATCGGTAAAGCCCGGCATGGTGGCGGGGTGCAATCATACCGCCCGGGGAATGTGCGGCGGCGAGCCGGTGATTCTTCTCGAGCATCCCCAGCAGATTCATCCGCATCTGGAAGGAGTGGAGACCGGGGACTACATCGAAATCCGGGGAGGCTCCTCTTCGGTCAGTATGGCCATCAAGCCCGAGGTTCCCGGGGGTATCGGTACCATCTCCATGGCGGTCAATATGATTCCCCAGGTGCTCCAGGCTCCTCCGGGGCTGGTGAGCATGCTGGATCTCCCCTTTCCGAGGGCCTTCGGAACATCGAAAAAATAACCCGGGAACCGGGGATATCCGGATTTCGGAAAAATTCGGATATCCCTTTCGCCGGAGCGGCGTCATGGCCGCCCCGAAGAAGAAAGCGAAGGAGCTGTTTTTCATGGATACTCCCATGTCCTTTGTAAGCAGAGAAGAACTGATGGAAATCGTATCGGATCTCATCCGCATCGAAAGTCACAAGTTTGCCCAAGGGGAGGAACGGGAAATAGCCCTCCACATTCAAAAAATTCTCGAAAAAGAGGGAATACGCAACGATCTTGTGGAAGTGGAAGAGCGACGTTGCAACATTTACGGATATCTCCCCGGAGAGGAGGAAGAGAACTACCTCATGTTCAACGGTCATACCGATACGGTGCCCCCCTTCGACATGACCATTCCTCCCTTCGATCCCGTCATTCGGGAGGGGCTCCTCTACGGCCGGGGTTCCGTAGATATGAAAAGTGCCGTGGGAGCCATGCTGGCGGCCATGATAGGTCTCAAGCGGGGAGGACTTTCCCTGCGAAAGGGGCTTGTTTTTGCGGGGGTTATCGACGAGGAAAAGAGCTGCAAGGGTACGGAGCACATCGTACGGCACGGCCCGATTCCCAAGATGGCGGTCATTGGGGAGCCCACGGATCTCTACGTAAGCATCGCCCAGAAGGGAATGGAGTGGATAGAGGTCTCTTTTTCGGGAAAAGCCGCTCACGGCAGCCGCCCCAAAGAGGGAATCAATGCCATCTATCTTGCTTCGGAGTGTATCCGGCTGATCCGGGAAGAGCTGGAGCCCGCCCTGGAGAAGCGGATTCATCCCCTGGTAGGGGCTCCCACCATCAATGTGGGGGTTATCCAGGGAGGGGACGATCCGAACATCGTGGCGGATAAGTGCGTTATCCGGATCGATCGGCGATGGACTCCCGAGGAGACCATCGAGGGCATTACCGAGGAGGTGGAGAAGCTCGCCGCTCGGGTTACGAAAAACAACTCCCTGGGGAGCTATTCCCTTCGAGGTATGCGGGAGCATACTGCGGCGCTGTTGAATAAGCCTTTCGTTATCGAGGCGGATCATCCTCTGGTTCTCAAGGCCTCGAAGGAAGTGGAGCGGGTAGTGGGAGAGAAGAGAGAGCCCAGGGGTTTTCCCGCATGGAGCGATGCGGGGCAATTGAGCAACGAAAGGGGGGTGAACTGCATCGTCCTCGGGCCGGGAAGTCTTGAAAAGGCCCATTCCAACGACGAATATGTGCCGGTGGAAGAAGTAATGCAGGCTTATCAAATCTATTTCAATCTGGCTCTGGAAATGTGCGAGGGAAGGAAGTGTTCAAAATCATGTTAAAGAAAATGAAAGTGCCCCATACGTATTTTCTGTTGTTTATCATCATCGTTATCGTGGCCCTTGGAACCTACGTTATCCCCGCAGGAGAATTTGCCCGGGAAGTCAACGAGGCCACGGGTAGAACCGTGGTGGCCCCCGGCACCTATGCCCGGGTAGAGCAGACCCCGGTTTCCTTTTTCGACACCATCAAGGCCATTCCCAAGGGAATGAACGAGGCGGGACAGATTATCTTCTTCGTCTTCATCATCTCCGGGGCCTTCGGCATCATTCAGGCCACGGGAACCATCAGTGCGGGCATCGCCTCTACGGCGAAGCGTTTCGGAGCCCGGGGAAAGCTCCTTATTCCGGCTCTCATCTTCGTCTTTTCCCTGGCGGGAGCCATTCTCGGCACCGCCGAAGAGGCGCTTCCCTTCTATCCCATCGTTATCTCCCTCTGTCTCGCTTTGGGGTTCGATTCCATCACGGGTACCGCCATCGTTCTTCTGGGTGCCGGGGCGGGTTTTGCGGGGGCCTTTCTGAACCCCTTCACCATCGGCATCGCCCAGGGTGTGGCGGGGCTGCCCCTCTTTTCGGGCATAGCCCTGCGGCTGGTGGGATACGTGCTCATGCTGGGGGTTACCATTCTCTACATTCTCCGGTATGCCACGAAAATTCAGAAAAATCCCGAAGCGAGCCTTATGTACCATGCGGATCAGAATTCCGATCACGCTCTGGATCATGATGAGATGCCCGAATTCACCGGAAGACATCGGCTTATTCTCGCCATTCTGGTGGTGGGACTGGCAATTCTCGTCTATGGCGTGGTGCAACTCGGCTTCTACATCGACGAGCTTTCCACCATGTTCCTCATCATCGGTATTCTCTCGGGAGTGGTGGCGGGCTTCTCCGGCGGCAGAATAGCGGAGGAGTTCATCAAGGGGGCCCGGGAACTCGTCTACGGAGCCCTGGTGATCGGTCTTGCCCGGGCGATTCTCGTGGTTA
Organism: uncultured Synergistaceae bacterium; assembly: GCA_964545875.1. Classification (GTDB taxonomy): domain Bacteria; phylum Synergistota; class Synergistia; order Synergistales; family Aminiphilaceae; genus DAIPKP01. Next base: position 194,637 of record CAZJHH010000004.1, on the reverse strand, counting down.
TGACGGAAGGACAGATCGTGGATACCATCATATACGGCCTCGCCTCCATGGTGGAATCCATGCCTCCCGCCATCAGCGGCGTGGGAATGTTCGTCGTTCAGACCGCCTTGAACATCCTCATCCCCTCCGGGAGTGGTCAGGCTGCGGCCACCATGCCCATCATGGCTCCCCTGGCGGACGTGGTGGGAGTCACCCGGCAGACCGCAGTGCTGGCCTTCCAGTTCGGAGACGGCATCACCAACGTCATCAGCCCCACCTCGGGATACTTCATGGCGGCCCTGGCCATCGGAAAAATTCCCTGGGAGAAGTGGGTGCGCTTCTTCTTCCCTCTCTTTCTTCTATGGAATCTTATTGCCATCCTCATGGTGGTGGGAGCGGTAGTCATTAATTACGGGCCTTTCTAGCAGTCGAGAGGATCCCCGGGGTTTCTCAGAATATTCCCGGTATGAAAAACACGTTTGCAGGCCCCCCGAAGAATCCCGGGGGGCCTGCAAACGTGAGGGCCTTGGCTTACCCTGTCCCGCCACAACCCGTCAAACCCCATCATATGTATGGTGACCCTTGGAAAAGTATGTTACTCTTTCGAGGCTAGATTTTTCTCCTGGGATATGTGGAGAGCCTTTCGCTTTCTTCATGTCCGGTGATGGAAAAGACGGAAAGGATGATACTGGAAATGTTTTGTGGAACGCATAAAAAAAGCGGGAGATTTTCTCTTTTATGGTTCTCGGCGTGCTTGCTTTGCCTTATGGCTCTTCCGGGAAACGCCTCGGAGATAAATCCATTGAGTCCTGCGGATACCACCAGCCCTCGGGCGACCTTTGAGTCCTTTCAGGAAAATGCCCGGCTTGCCTGGGAATATTTTTCCCGAGCTTCGGAGCTGATGGATCAGGGCAGCAAATGGGACTATTCGCCTGAGGTGAAGGATCTCTGGAAACGGGGAACCTTCTATTTCTACCGGGCCGTGCAGTGTATCGATAACTCCGAGATCCCCAAGGCCTATCGTTATGATGCGAGTGTGGAGGCGGTGATTTTCCTCAAGGGTATTTTAGATCGCCTTTCCCTGCCAGAGCCCGAAGAAATTCCCGGGAGCGAGGAGATTGCTTCCTCCAAGGAGCCTCTTAAACGATGGAGCGTTCCTGGCACGGAAATCACTCTCAAGAGAGTTCTTGCTGGAGAAAGAGAGGGGCATTATCTTTTCTCTTCCAAAACGGTGGAAGAGCTGGAAGAAAACTACCGTAGGGTTGCTCACCTTCCTCATAAAAAAGGGATAAAGCCGGGGTTTTACAACTGGTATATCCTCACCCCGGGGCATCTCGTACCTCCCCGGTGGCTTCTCACGGTTATTCCGGTGTCCCGGATGCCTCAGTGGCTTCTCGCGGAGTATCGGGGGCAGGCGATTTGGCAATGGATCGGCTTGCTGCTGCTTATGATGCTCCTCTTTTCCGCCATTTTTTGGCTTTATGTGGTCTTTCGCAGAAATATACGAGGAAAGACGAGTTCCCTGAAGATTCAGGGGATACGGGTTTTTGGCAATCTTTTCATCGTTATTCTTGTGGGAATAGCTCGGTTTGTTGTGGATGACATAATAAATATTACAGGCAATATTTTGTACATAGTTCAGGGCTTCTTGATGGGAATGCGGTTTCTCTTTTTGTCATGGGGAGTTTTCCATGGTTGTAATTTTGTGGCGGAACTGCTTCTCTTCTCGCCTCGTATCGATTCCCGGGGTGTGGATGCCAGTATGGTTCGAACCATGGGGAATCTTACGGGGATTTTTGCCTCGGTTTCCCTTCTCTTCTACGGTCTCTCCTCCCTGGGGGTTTCGATTCTTCCGGTTGTTACCGGGTTGGGGGTGGCAGGGCTTGCCATATCCCTGGCGGCGAAGCCCACAGTGGAGAACGTTCTCGGAGGGCTGGTGCTCTTTACGGACCGCCCCGTTCGGGTGGGGGATTTCTGCCGCTTTGGGAACACTTCGGGAACCGTGGTGGAGATCGGTCTCCGTTCTACCCGAATCCAAGGAGTGGATCGGACGGTCACTTCCATTCCCAATGCCGATTTTGTGCAGATGCCCCTGATCAACGTGAGCCGCCGGGATCGCACCATTATGGAGCTCACTCTGGGATTACGCTACGAGACGAGCATGGATCAGCTTCGCTGGGTTCTCACCCGGGTTCGGGAGATGCTCTATGCTCATCCGGAGGTGGCGGATTCTCCCGCTCCGCGGGTGCGTTTCACGGGGTTCGGGGATTTTTCCCTCAATATTGCCGTCCGGGCCTATGTGAATACCAATAATTTTGACAAGTTCCTGGGGGTTCAGGAGGATCTTCTTTTTCGAATTGCCGAGATCGTAACGGAGTCCGGGGCGGGTTTTGCCTTCCCCTCCCACACAAGCTATATCGCTCGGGACGGCGGGCCGGATCCCGAGAGGCGGAAGGAGATCGAATCCGAGGTGGAGCGCTGGCGGGATGAGAAGGAACTTGCCTTTCCAGATTTCCCGAGAGATCGGATAAAGGGGCTTCGGAATACGCTGCACTATCCTTCCGAAGGTTCTTCCGGAGGGGGTTCCCCGAAAAATTAAAAACAACGTTTCAGAGAGGTTTTTTCCTCTTTTTCGTGAGCCCCCGCGGGCCTTTCGGGCCTGGCGGGGGCCTTTCTTTCTGATACAATACAAGGACGTAGTATCTTTTCATTTTTGAGTATGTGAATATGAAGGAGGGAAATGTAGATGATGGTGCTGTATGTGCTTTTAGGTGTGCTGGCGGTGGCGATTCTTTGGGGAATTGGTATTTACAACAAGCTTATCAAGATGGATAACCTCAAAAACGAGGCATGGAGCGGCATGGATGTACAGCTTAAACGGCGCTTCGATCTGGTGCCCAACCTGGTGGAGACCGTAAAGGGGTATGCGACCCACGAAAAAGAGGTGTTCCTCAAGATTACCGAGGCACGGTCCTCCATCGGTCAGGCCACATCCGTAGAGGCTAGAGTGGCATCGGAGAACATGCTTACGGGAGCCCTGAAGAGCCTCTTTGCGGTGGCGGAGAACTATCCCGAGCTCAAGGCGAACGAAAACTTCCTTCACCTTCAGCAGGAGCTCAGCTCTCTGGAAAACGACATTCAAATGGCCCGCCGGTACTACAACGGATCGGCCCGGGATTACAACATCGCCATCGCTACCTTCCCCGCGGTGCTGGTGGCCCGGCAGTTCGGCTACAAGAAGGCGGCGTATTTCGAGGCGGAGGAAGAAGAGCGGAGCACTCCCAAGGTTTCCTTCTAAGGTTTCGGGAGCGTGGAAGAATGAGACGCCTGAGGTTGTTGTGGGTTCTTGCGGGGATATTGCTTTTTCCCTTTCCCGGAGGAGCTCAGGAGCGGATTCTTCTCTTCTCGTCCCATGGAACGGTGCGGGAAGACTCCTCCCTCGTGGTACGGGAGGATATTCTCGTCAACGTGGAAGGACGGCAGATCCGGCGGGGAATTTATCGGGATTTTCCCACCATCTATCGCAGTGCTTCGGGAAAAGCCGTGCGGGTGGGTTTTTCCGTAAAGAGCGCCCTTCTGGACGGAAAAAAGGTGCCTTATAAAACCGAGTCGCTATCCAACGGTGTGCGGGTCTATCTGGGAGATCCGGATGGCATGGCCCCCCGGGGAGAGCATACCTATACGCTGGAGTACGTCACCACGGGGCAGGTGGGATTTTTCGATCACCATGACGAACTCTACTGGAACGTTACGGGAAACGGCTGGGATTTTGCCATCCAGAAAGCCCGGTTTTCGTTGACCATTCCCGGAGAAACTTCTTTTACTTCGGTGGAGTTCTATACGGGATATCAGGGAGAGCGGGGACAGTATGCCCGGACACTTCCGGGAAATGTGGTAGAGACCACGGCACCTCTGGCACCCAGGGAGGGGCTTACGGTGGTGTATACCTGGCCCAAGGGAATCGTTAAGCCTCCGGAAATTCCCTGGCAGGTCCGATTTGTGGAGAAGCATATATCTTCCCTGCTTATAGGGGCTCCTCTGTTTCTTCTGCTGATCTATACGCTTCTCTGGCTTCGATGGGGGAAAGATCCTCCCATGCCTTCCATCATTCCTCTCTTCTCCCCTCCGGGAGGAAGAAGCCCCGGATTTTTACGCTATATCCGGAGAATGGGAATGGACAAAACCTGTTTTGCCGCGGAGATCCTCAACCTTGCAGTAAAGGGACATCTGGTGATCCGAGAAATGACCCCCGAAGAATTTTTGGAGTACCAGGGGGTGGGATCGGGATTTCTCGGAGGGCTCGCCTCTCTTTCGGCGCGCCTCATGGGAAAGACCTATCTCCTTCAAAAGCGGCAATCTTCCGCAGCTGTTTCGGGAGCGGAGCAGAGCCTTCTTACGGCACTCTTTCCTTCGGGAAAGAACGATCTTCTTCTGCGTCAGGAAAATCATCCTATTTTGGGAAATGCCAAGGATCGGCTGGAAGCCCGGTATAAAGACAAGGGAAAGGAGCTCTTTTCCAAAAACACCCTTCTCTGGATCTTGGGGCTCCTGGTCCCTCTTCCCTTCTGGCTTTTCATAGCCTGGGGGCAGAAGGAAGAGCTGGCGGTGCTCGCGCTGATTCTCTCGGTGGCCTTCACCCTGGCGGGATTTTTACTTCTTCGGTCCGTGCTTCGTCTCAAGGGGGAGGGAGGCTTTTTCAAAAAACTTTTCCGGAGCGTCTTCCCCGCATTGCTGGCACTGCTGTTCTTTCTGGGAATCTTCATTGTTTTCGACGTGGGACTTATCCTGGTTCCTATTACCGCTGTACTCGTCGCCGCCATGGCGGTGGTTTTCCGGGAGCTTATGACCATACGGAGCCCCAAGGGAAACGAGGTTCTGGCAGAGGCTGAGGGGTTGATGATGTACATGCATACCGCGGAACGACATCGTCTGGAGCGGTTCAACCCCCCCGAGGAAACCCCCGAGGTTTTCGAGGCTCTTCTTCCCTACGCCTTTGCCCTGGACGTGGTGCACACCTGGGCGAACCGCTTCGAAAAGGTGCTTGCGGAAAAGGGCTATGAGCCTACATGGTATCAAGGAGCGAATCTTGCCTCCTTCTATACCGGGTCGGGAATTGCCTCGGTAACCTCTGCGGTTTCAAGTTCCATTGCTTCCGCATCCACTCCTCCCGGATCCAGCTCGGGGTCCGGCGGCGGCGGTTCCTCCGGCGGCGGCGGTGGCGGCGGTGGCGGTGGCGGCTGGTAAGAGCGGAAATTGCGAAAAGCGCGGCAAAGATCACGAAAAAAAGGCTTGGGGAGAACGTGTCCCCAAGCCTTTTCTTTTCGGGTATGCGGAAGGAAAAGCTTAAAAGGAGACCGTTTCTTCCAGATCCGGAGGGGCTTTGGAGAGCAGTTCTCTGTGATGCAAGGCTTCTCGGGTGACATCCCGGATAATTTCTTCCATATTCATGCCGCTCATGGCCACCAGCCGGGGGAAGTCGCTATGTTCCGGGTCGAGTCCCGGAGCGGAGTTGACCTCGATAAGTACCGGAGGGCCCTCCTGGGGAAGCCGTACCTCCATGCGTACAAAACCTTCCAATTGCAGGATGTGAAAGGCTCGACAGAGGGTTTTTTCAAGCTCTTCCCGGGTTTTTTTGCTGAGCCGGGGGGGACAGCGAAAAATCAGGCGATCCAGGAAACGGGGATCCTCCTTGACACGACGGCTCTGGTAGTGCTCCACCTCTTCGGGAAGGGCGGAAAAATCCACCTCCAGGGGAGGCAGCATCTCCACGGAGCCTCGCCGCTGAAGCACTCCCACCGTAAGTTCCCGGCCGGAAACGTATTCTTCTATCAAAATGGGCTGCCGGAAACGGTGCCACTGTTTCCGGGCCACCTCCATGGCTCCCTGCCAGTCCTGCTGGAGGGACGAGGGCTCCACGCCGATGCCGGAACCTTCCCGGGAGGGTTTTACGAAAAAGGGGGGCTCCAGGGAGGAAGGGCATTCCCGGAGCATTCTTCCCTGAAAGAGTATTCCCCGGGGAACCCGGATTCCCGCAGCTCCAAGTACCGCCTTGGTCATTGCCTTGTTGAGACAGAGGGCATGGGCAAAGGCGGAAGGCCCTATTCGGGTGCCTCCATAGGCGTCGATGATGCCCGCCAGGTGGGCCTGGAGATTGTCGCTCCGTCCTCCGATGGCTACGGAGAAAACCCCATCTGCCTCCCGGATTTGTTGCGGAAGCTCCGGGCCGAAGGGTTTCCGGATTACCCGGAACTCTCTGGAAAGGGCCCGGGCTACGAAGGCCGCGGCCTTGCGCCGTCCTTCCTCGATATGGCGGTCCTCGTCGTGTATTACAAGAATCTTTTTCATCCGATCCGCTCCTTATGATGCTCCTCTTCTGCCAAGGCGAGAAGCCGTCGTATCTCCTTCGCGCTCAGGATGCGCTCCAGCCGCTCCTCCTCCGTAAGAATCTCTCCCCGCTCTCCCAAAACCACGCAGGCTCCGTCTCGAATGTCCGTAAGAACCTCTCCCCGGGCAATGCCGTTCTGAAGTCCCGGCGCATCCAGTATGCCCCGTCGGATGGCGTTCACGTAGGTATGGGGATTTCCGAAGGGGGTCGTCTCCCCCGGAGGAGCGCAGGCGGCTATGGCCTGCAGAAGAAGCCGGGCCTCCCCGAGAAGCTGCTCCTTCCGGAGAAGCACCCGCTGATCCTGCCCATAGGAGGCGTCTCCGAGAAGGCAGTTTTCCATCACCTGCCGGGCTATGCGGCAGCTTTCGATAATTTCTTCCGCCCCCGCGGCGTATTCCGCTTCGCAGTAGGCCACCACGTGGAGAATATCCGGAGAAAGCTGCATCCCCAGGGCGGTGGCATGGGCGAGCTGCCCCTTGGCCCGGCAGAGATCCGAAGGCATTCCCAGAAGCCCCGGCCGTACCTCCACGAGAACCCGAAAATCCGGGGATTCCAGCTCTTCCACAAGCTCCCGGTAGGCAAGCATTTTCGCCACATCCTGCCGGGGGGAGACGTTTCCCGGGGTGTTCAGCATCATTTGGGCCACGTAGGTACGGATTCCCAGGGCCTTGGCGGTACGGGCCGAGAAAGCCCCGGCGGCTACGAAGAGGGCGTCGTGAGCTCCCCGGAGCCCCCATTGATGGGGTTCGTTGATCTCCAGGGGTATTTGCTGTTCGGCATGCCATTTCATGGCGGCGAAATTCTCCGGAATGGATTGTTCCAGGGGGCGGGAAGAACGGCCGTCCAGGGTGCTGTACCACGAGATGGGAATGGCTCCCCAGGCGTTGTTCAGGGTATGCCGCAGCAGGGAAGCGTACTCCAGAAGCCGGGTGGTCCCCGCATAGCAGCGCAGGAGAGGGAAGTTTCCGCACCGGGTGGCCTCGTGGATGCTTTGCAGATCCTCGGGGGTGCGGAAGGGACATCCCCCCGCGCCGCTCAGAGAGGGATCCATGGCGGAGGGATCGAAGAAGTGTTGCTGGGCGTTCTGATCCGGTGCCAGAGAGAGGACATCCAGAACTTTCGCCTGGGCGATCTCCCGGGCGGCCTCCCGGGTCTTTTCCAGAGAAGGAAGCCCCAAATGATGCCGCAGAATGGGGTAGGGGGCGGATTGCTCCACCCGGGAAACCAGATGGTGGGGATAGCTTCGGGTGCCTTGACTTTCCGGATCTCCCCGGAGCCAGGCCATGACCTCCGAGGCTCCATCGGTGGCAAAAACCTTGCGGAAAAGTCCCGTCTCTTCCGCAGCCCGCGCCACGGGAATCGTTCCCGCTGCGGTAAGTACCGGGCTTATCCCCGCCTTGCGAAGTTCCTCGGCGGTCTTCAGGAAGAGATGCTTTCCCACCTCGGGAGTAAGACGGTATGAAAGGGCTACCCAGTCCGCCCTCCATTCCACCGCCAGGGCTGCCACCCTTTCGGGAGGGGTGGCGGGGCCGGTAAAACGAACCTCGTGTCCCGCATGACGGGCGAGACGGAGAAAGTTCAGAACTCCTGCGGTGTGAACGCAGTTTCCAAGGGATGCTCCGAGTATGCGGCATTTCCTCGTATCCATGTCTGCAACACCTCCCCGTACAGTGAAACCTGGATAATCTCATCCCGTCCCATTCCCTGGAGCCCCATGGCCGCCAGGCTTCGGGAGCGGGCGTAGAAATCCTCCTTCAAAAGCAGATTCGCATTGGTTACCACGCAGTCCATTACCGGGGTGGGCACTCCCACCACCCGGGCGAAGGCGATCATGGGAACCAGCCCCGTGGCTACGTCCTCCAGGATATAGCGGTGTCGTATGCTGCAAGGGCCTCCGATCTTCTGGTATGCCGGAACCTTGTGAATGAGTTCGTGAAGGCTGTTTCCCTCCACGTCGTAGGCCGAAGCGATCCAGTGCTTGAGCGGGAGAAGATGCAGCCCGTAGGCGTGGCCTATGGATATCCGTTCGTTATCCATGCGTTCCACCAGATCCGCCACGGAGGGGCTGAATCCGTCCAGGTAGTGACGATGGGGAAATCTTCCGTTTTCCACCTTGCTGGCGGCAAAGAGGAGAGGTGCCGGATGAAGCATGGCTCCGTAGTTACTCAGGCTCGTGTAGAGCACCGAGGGGGCTTTCAGAAGGTTCGGAATGTAGGGAAGGAGCTCTCCGAAACACTCTCCGGTTTCCCGGGCGGGGAGGCTTGCCAAATGCACCTCCCGCTTTCTGCCATAGATATGGATGGTTCCCTCCTCGTCGAGCCGGGAGGCGAAAAGAGTGGTTTCCAGCTCCGCCACGGGGTTCTGTTTGAAAGAAATTTCCCGAAGAATGCGAAGAAACTCGAAGGCTCCTCCGCTCCGGCAGGGATGGAGCACGATTTTTTGATGGGGCCGCAGATGTCCCGCCATGTTGCGGGCGAGATCTCCGTGAGCGAGGCTGGTGGTGCTGACGAAAAGAATCTCCGCCTTTTCCAGGGCCATATCCAGCCGGGTGGTGACCTTTTCCAGAATGACCGCAGAGCGTTTCTCTTCCGCATCCACCACCTGGAGGGTTCGGTTGCGGATATGCCTCAGCCGTTCAGCATTGCGGTTGTACAGGGTGACGGCAAGTCCCTTTCCTGCGAGGTATGCCGCAAGAGCTTGGCCGGCATTGCCGGCACCGAGAACAGAAACATGACGTATCATGATTCTTCCCCCCTTTGTTTGGCAATATTTTTAATCATAATAGGCCTGTGAAAACTTCCCGAAAGTTGGAATTTTTTCGGAAGATCAGAAAACCTGTCTTCCCGGAAAGGGAAGAGGCGAAGGAATACCGTCTGTGTGTCCACGCCGGGAGAGATGCGATGCGAATGGAGAAGAGATCTGCATAGAAAAATGAAAAGGATGAGAAACCCTGCTTGGAAAAAGTATAGCATGAAGATCTTATGCAGGCAAGAAAATGTCGGAATAGTTCGCATAAAAGAGCATTTCGTCGATCCAAAGGTGAAAAAATCTCCTTTTTTTACAGGAGTTCTTTTGATGAAGGCGGAACTATGTTTCTTTTGCAAATTTCCTGAAAGAAGATTTTTCGGAGAATAGGAAAATTTGGTAAAATTTCAGTGCTTCCGAGGCTAGGGAGCGTGGAAAGGAGATTTTCATGGGACTTACATTGCATTTCTACGTTCGGGCGCATGAAATATGGGGAGACTCCTCCTTTCTCGCGCTTCGTGACAGGCGGACGCTCTTCGTGGTTCCTTCGGGAAGAGAACGTTCCTGCCTGGAAGAAGAGCTGGGCCGGAAGAATCCCTTCGCTTCTTCCGGAACCATCGTCACCTGGAGCGGCTTGGTACGTTTTTTGGCAGAAAGGCTGGAGGAAGGAGGGTTTCGAATTTCCCTGCGCCGCCAGATCGATCCCCCGGACCACTGGATTATTCTCCGGTATCTTTGGAGCGGGCTTTGTGCCCGGGTTCCCGAAGAAATTCTTCCCCGGGGAATGCGGCATCCGGCTTTTGTGCGCCAGGCCGGAGGAGTTCTCCGGGAAATGCTCCGGGAGGACGTTTCCGCCGCCCATCTTCGATCTCTCTGGGGATGCTCCTGTACTCCCGGGGATATTTGCACTCTCAGGGATCCCCAGGGCTGGTTCTGCTGGCTTCTCGGGGCGTATGAAAGCTATCTCCAGGAGCATGGCCTGGCGGATAGTGCCCAGGTGCCCTCCCAGGGAGCGGACCTCCTGGGTCTTGCGGGGGCTCGGGATATTCTTACGCCCTTCTTTCGGAAAACTCCTCTGGTCTTTGCGGGGTTTCTCTCCTTCGCCTCGGGACAGCTCCGGTTTGTGCGGGAGCTCCTGGCCCTGGGAGGAGACGTGCATCTCTGGGTGCCCCATGCGGGGCTTCCCTCCTGGAATCCCCTCACCCGGAGAGGACATTATTCCGCGGCGGATCAGCTGGAGCGCGGTGACGCTTTGCCGAAAAAGCCGATTTCTTCCCCGGGCACGCTTTACCGTCTTTCCGGAGGAGACCAGGGAATGACCGCGGAGGTGCTCGCCCGGGAGCTTGCCCTCTGGTCCCTCGGAAAGGGACATTTCGAGGATATCCCCTTTCCTTCCTGGGAAAAAATCGCCCTGGTGGCTCCCCGGGAAGAGATGACCTCTTTGGAGGAGGCTCTTCGGAAATATGATCTCTCGTATAGTTCCATGGATCCCTTTCCCCTGGAAAGCACGCCTCTCTGGGGGATATTCCGGCGCATGCTTGCTCTGGCTCTGGAGGGGTGGCCCGGAGAGAGTACCGCTCGGCTTCTCGGGCATCCCTTCTTTGGAGGAAAGGCTTTTCCTCTTTCCCGGGCTTTGCAGGAGCTTCCCCGGGGGGCCCGGGAGTGGAGCCGTTTTTGTGCGGATTTCGGGGATTCCGGGTTGGAGGCTCTCTGGAAGGGCATGGCATCCTACGGGGCCTTTCTCCTTCAAGGGGCTTCTCCCGAGGAAATTTTGGAAAAAACCAGAGAATTCTTCGAAAAGATTCTTCGAATTTCTCAAAAGGGGCACGCCCTGGCAGAAAATTCCGAGGATCTTGACTTTTTAGTGCGCACCATTTCGGGAATCCTTGAAGAATTGGAACGAAAGATCCTCTTCTATCGGGAGCTGGTGCCCGATGTGGGAGAAGCTGCCCGGGAGATCCTGCGGAGGCGGGAGGCGGTGAACTTTCTCGAAATCTGGGCGGAGGAAACCTCTCTTCTGCCTCCTCCGGGGCTTCAGAAAAGCATGCTTCTCTTTCGGGATTCTCCTCCGATTCTCTTCGAGTGTTCCCATCTCTGCTGGCTGGGAGTGACTCCCTCCCGATGGCCCGGAGCTCTCGGAGAGGCTCCCTTTCTTTCGGATCAGGAGCGAGCCTCCCTGGAGGTTCTGGAAAACCCCGAGCTTCCCCGGGCACATCTTCCCCTGTCCATGGAACGCCGTATGGCCCGGCACGCTCTCTTTCGGCGGATTCTCGCCACGGCCTCCCGGGGGGTTGTTTGCTGTTCTCCTCTCCAGGATTCCCGGGGGAGGCCCCTGGGAGAATCACCCTTTCTTGCCTCGGCAGTATCCGGAGAGTTTCCCTGGATGACGGAGCCCCTTTCGCCTTTGAAGCGTTCCCTGGGAGATCTTCTTCCGGATTCTTCGGAGTGGTATTTTCAGGATGTGGAAGTTCCCGGGGATCTTCCGGGGAGGGATCGAACACTTCCGGAGCTGCGTTTCCGTACCCCTCCGGAGGAGAAGGGGCGCATTTCCCGGATGGACGCTTTTCTGGAGTGTCCTTTTCGCTACTACATCGAAGAATTTATGGAAGCTCCTCCGGGGGTCTTCGAGTATGATCCCCGAAAGGCGGGAACTCTCATACACGCTCTCTGGGAAGAGCTTTTCTCCCACGAGAAGGAGCCTCTTTCGGAAGAGCGTTTTTCCAGTCTCTGGAAGGCCGGAGTGGAGCGACACTATCCGGAGCTTTTTTCCCGTCTTCGGCGGCAGGAGATTCTGCTGCGGTACCAGGCTTTTCGGGGAGCCCGGGTGCTGGAGGAGGCGGAAAAACGTCTCGAACACGCTCTGGAGCGTAGGGAGATGGAGCGGGATCTGCATTTTCAGGAGCCCACCTGGAAAATCCCCCTCTATGGCCGTGCGGATCGGCTGGATTTTCTGAAGGGAGACGGTGTGGTTCTCATGGATTACAAGTTCGGCAAGGGGGAACGCTATAAAAACTCCCTGCAGCTCGGAGCCTATGCTCTGGCTCTCCAGGATCAGGGAGTGACCGTGCGGGGATGGCTGTACTTCGGTCTTCGGGACTGCCGGATGCTTCTCTGGGGAGATCCGGAGATGGGGAATCTCTACCTGGGTCCGTCGGAAAGAAAAACCCCCCCCATTTTTTCTCCCCAAGAGCAGATGGAGGAGGTTCGTCAGGTTCTTTATGGCTGGGGACATGCCCTGGTAAAGGGAATCTATCCTCCCCGTTACGAAAGCTCCAACTGTCCGGGGTGTCCCTATCGGACCCTTTGCCGCCGGGAGGAAGTGTACTGGAAAAACGACGAGGAGGATTCTTTCCATGACTGATGCCCAGGCCCTTTTCTTCCTGGATCGTGAAAATGCCCGTCCCCCCCAGAGGGAGGCGGTGACTGCCCGGGAACCCCTGGTGGTGGTAAGTGCCGGAGCGGGCACGGGAAAAACCCGCACCCTGGCATGGCGTTTTGCCTGGCTTGTGGCTACGGGGCAGGCGGAGTTTTCCGAAATCCTCACCCTCACTTTTACCGAAAAGGCCACCCTGGAGATGCGTCAGCGCATCGGCGCCACCCTTCGGGAATGGGGGGAAAACTGCCCCGGAGAGATGGAGGGGCCTCGTCTTCGCCTTCTGGAAGGGGCCTCCCGAATTGAAGAAGCCCGGATTACTACCATTCACAGCTACGCCTCCTCTCTTGTTCGGGAGGCGGGGTTCTATCTGGATCTTCCTCCGGGAGGTCGGGTGGTTTCTTCTCCCGAAGAAAGCGCCTTCTGGAATGCCTTTACCCGGGCCCTGGATTTTCTGGATCGGGAATGGTTTTTCAAGATTCTCAACGCTTCCGGAGGTCTTCCGGAATTTACGGAAGAAGGGGAGGATTTTTCGGAGCTTCTCTCGATCTTCGAAGATCCCCGGGGGGTGGAGGTGCTCAACCACTTTCATCCCTCCGAAATGGCGGTCTGGTGCAAGGCCCTGGGGGATCTTTGGAAAAGCAGGGGAAAGGCCCCGGAGGATCTGAAGGAGCTCATGCTTTCTCCGGAAAAATCCTGGGAGAATCCCCTCTACAGAGCCATGGAGAAGCGTTTTCTTGCCCGGTGGAACCATGAGGGAGAAGAAATCCTTGCCCTTCTGCGGGATCTCGGCCCTCTGGAGGGAAGTTCCAAGACGGCTCAGAAAATGCGGGATTTCCGGGAGGCCTGGCCCGAAATGCCCAAGGAGCAGGGAGTTCCCGAATTTTTTCTGAAACTCCTGGAATTTTTTTCCGGCAACTCGGGCAACGAGCGAAATTGGAAACGCTTTTCCCAGGTTTTCAGGGAGCGTTTCGGAGAGTCTCCCGTGGAATGGCGCACCTCCCGGGAAGGGGCGGAAAAAATCCTGGCGGAGCTCTCCTGCAACCCCTCTCTCAAGGAGCGGGACCAAGAACTCCGGGGGGCACTTCTGCGGTTCGGCCTCTTGGGATGGCTCTGCTGGGAGGCCTACCGGGGTCGGGAGGGGCTTCTCACCTTCGACGACCTCATTGCCTGGGGAGAGCGGGCGGTCCGGGCCCATCCCTCGGGAGGCCTGGGATTCCGGGCTATATTGGTGGACGAGTTTCAGGATACGGATCCTCTTCAGGATCGGCTTCTTTCCCAAATTCTGGAGAAGAACCGAGAGCTTCATCCGGTGAGCCTCTTTCTCGTGGGGGATGTGAAGCAATCCATCTACCGGTTCCGTCATGCGGAACCCCGAATTTTCGCATCCTACGTGAACCGGGCCAGAGCAGGAGATGCTCCGGGGCGGTACGTGCAGCTGGATGAAAGCTTCCGTAGCCGGGAACCCCTTCTGCGGCATATCAACGGATTTTTCGGAGATCTCTGGACGGAAGGGCTGGGAGAGGCTCTTTCCCTGCCTTACGAAGAGCTCCGTACTCCCCGGAATGACCGGGGGGAATATCTTCTCGAAGAACGGGAGAGGGCCCCGCAGCTTCCTCCGGTGACGCATCTTTTCGAGGAGGGCGCCCGGAGAGAGGGGGGGAAGCTCCTTTCTCTTCCGGAGCGGCGGCACCTTCTGGCCCGTCGGCTGGGAGAGCTTTTTCTCTCCTTTCGGGGAACTCCCGTCTGGGACAAGGAAGAGAGGCGTGCCCGGGAATGCACCTTCCGGGATATGGCGGTGCTTCTTCCCAGCCGGACGGGGTACGTCCCCCTGGAGGAGGCTCTGGGAGAGCTTCATATTCCGGTGCGCCTGGAGAAGAGCCAGGAATACTTTGCCCGGGGGGAGATCCTGGATGCGGTGGCCTGGCTCAATGCTTTGGCAGATTCGCACAATGACATCGCCTTGGGGGGGTATCTCTCGTCTCCCTTTTCGCCCCTTTCTCTGGAGGATGTGCGGGATCTTCTCGAATATCGCCGAAAGGAAAAAAACGTCTCCCTCGGAATGCTGCTGGAGCGAAATTTTCCCGATGCCGCTTTTTGGATGGATCTTCAGCGGCGGAAGGCTTTCTTTGAAGGGCCCCGCAAGGCTCTTCTGAACTTGCTCAACATCTCCCGGGGGCTTCGGCACCTTTCACCCTATCTCCGCAAGCGTGCAGTGGTGAATCTCCGGCTTGCGGCGGAGCTTGCGGGGGAGTATGAAAGCGCCTTCGGGCCGGATCTTCTGGGCTGTGCCGCCTGGCTGGAGCGCAGCACCGCGGGTAAACCCACGAAGCAGGAGGAAGCTCAGTCCTGGGGAGACGAGGAGGATGCGGTGCGCATTCTCACCATCCATGCCTCCAAGGGGTTGGAATTCCCCGTGGTGGCCCTCTTCGGGCTGGAGCAGAGCATTCGGGGAAGGCGGCAGGATTCCCTGCTTCCGGATCTGGTTTTCGGAGCTGCCCCCAGTGCCTATCCCGACCCCTGGGAAGAAGAAGGAAAGCCTCCCTCCAGGATGCTTTCCGCCATGCTGGAGGCCCGGGCGGAGGAGGAGGAGCGCCAGCGGCTCCTCTACGTGGGAGCCACCCGGGCTCAGGATGCCCTGGTGCTCTGTGGGATTCCCTCGAAGATCGAAGAAAGCGGGGAGCTCCGCTTTTCCCCGTCGAGCTATCTTGCCTGGTATATGCCCAGGGTCTTTCCCGGAGGATTTTCTCCCGGTAACAGCTCCTCCGCAGGGGTTCAGGAGAGCCTTCCGGTGCCTTCGGAAGAGCTGCCTTCCAAAGAGGAGAAAAAGGCCCTGGGCACGGGAAAAGGTCTTTTGCTTCCCGTGCGGAATCGAAAGGGGCTCGCTCTTTTGAGTGCCACCTCCTATGCCCTTTTCCGCTACTGCCCCCGGGCGTGGCGAATCCGTTACCGTCAGGGAGGCGATCTCTTCCGCAACGTGCTGGGAGATTTTTCGGGAGAGCCCGGAGGAGCGGATTTGGGGAGCCTGGTGCACTGGGTTCTCAAACAGTGGAATTTCAGAGCCTCCGGCCTGGACCGTCTGCTGGAGCCTCCGGGAGGGAGGCGCATACCTCCGGGGCTTCCCCTGGAGTACCGGAGAATCTACCGGGAGGAGGATTCCCGGGAGACTGCCCGGAAGTGGCTCCTCGGGCTGGGAGAATCTCCCGAAGGTGAAGAGCTGCGCCGTCTTTTCCTGGAGGGAAAGCTCCACCGGGAATCCTCCTTCCGCATGGACCTTCCCCAGGGGCCCCGGATAAAGGGAACCCTGGATGCCTGGGCGGAGGAGGATGGGGTAATCCGCATCTGGGACTACAAGACGGGCCGTTTCGAGGGAGTGCCTCGGGAAATCTACGAAGAGCAGCTCCGTTTCTATGCCTGGGGAATCCATAGCATGTATCCGGAGCATTCCCTGGGGCTGAAGCTTCTTATGCTTTCCGAGGGCCGGGTTTTGGAGGTGTCCCTAACCAAATCCTGGGAGGAAATGGAAGATGCTCTTCGTGATGTCGCCCGAAGAGGTGAAGAGGGGCCCTTTTCGGAGGTTCGGGAAAAATGCGGCTCCTGCCCCTGGAGGAGAGGGCTTTGTTCCCAACTCTGACAAAGTGCTCTTACGGTAGATTTTTCGAATCCTCCGAAGTTTCCCGGAGCATCGTTTCCATACGGTGGCGGAGAAGGAGGGCCACAAACTCCCGCATGTCCAGGGGGTTCGAGGAAAATCCGAAAAGATGAGAGCCCAGGGGCGAATCCGAGGCCCCGAAGCCGGGAATTTCCCAGGAGGCCAGGGTGCTCAGCTCCTCCGCGAGGATTCTTTCGCAGGGAGCGGAGGTTCGCAGGGGAATTCCCCGAAGGGCTTTGGCGTATCGGCTGAAAGAGTCCACGTGCCAATGGGGATTTTTACGTTTCCGAAGATGCCGGTTGAGCCGTGCGGTAAGTCCCTTGGCGGCGGATCCCGCATAGAGGTAATACCCCTCGGGGAAAAAGGGATTTCCCAGGGATCCCACGGGAATATGCCGGGATTCTTGGAGGCGAAAAAGAATCAGATAGCATCCCCGGTCGGCGTTTTCCTTTTCCAGTACCTCCCAGGAAAAGGTCAGGGGCTCCGAAAGGGCGGCCAGAGAAAAATCCCGGTGCCATCCCATGCCCTGGGCACCGATCCAGAGATCCTTCCTCGCTGCATACAGAGCGTTTGCAAAGGCGGGATCCGTGTGGTAATCCGGCAGAAATACCCGGCACTCCGGGCTTTGCACGAGAAAGAGCACCCCTCCCCGGAGATCCGGTTCCTTCGAAAGAGCGAGGAGCTCCTCCACATGTCTGCGCCCCCGTTCGGTGGGGGCATCGGGAAACATGGCTCCGGTCTCGTAAAAAAGAGTGCAGCTCTTCAGCTCCAGCAGAAGCCGCTCTCTTCCCCGGCGCAGGAGAAAATCGAAGCGGCTGGCCCCCACGGTTATTTCCCGGCCCTCCAGCTCCCAATCCTCCAAACCCCGGATTGTATGCTGCCGCAGCAGAAATTCTCCTACCCCGTTGGCCCGTACCGTATCCAGCATCACCGGCCCCCGGGGTGTTTCCGCTCCGATGATGCGGTAGGGGAGCTTTCCCTTTTTCGAGGCAATGAGATAGAGCTTCGTGCCGGGGTAAAGAATCTCCCAGAGCCTTCCCGGATTGGGAAGATGGGCCTCCACCAGGTTTCCCTCCAGAAGACAGGTCACCACGAAGCGGTTTTTTCTCTCCTCCAGCAAGGCCGTAAAGAGAGGTTCCTCCGGATAGAGTTTGAAGGGTTCGGAAAAGCTCACGGTTCGGGCCTTTCCGAAAGGTTTGGAGAAAGCTTTTCCAGAAACTTTTCAAGCCTCTCGTAGTAAGTCTCCCCCGCCACGAAGAGCAGATTGTTGTGTCCCGCTCCCTTTACCCAGTAATGTTCCTTGGGAACCTGCGCTGCCTCGTAGAGCTTTTTTCCCTGGCTCCAGGGCACCACTCCGTCCCGGGTGCCGTGGATGACGAGAAGGGGAGAGGCGAGATGGGGGATATTTTCGATATTCCCGAGAGGATCCAGGGGGTGGATCCGTATGCGGGTAAGCACTCGGAAGACCGAGAGAAATCCTCCCTCCAGGATCACTCCCGCCGGAGTATGCTCCCTCGCAAGGCGAAGGGCAGGGCCTGTGCCGATGGAACGCCCGTAGAGCACGATCCGGGAAGGGGAGATTTTTTCTTCGTCCACCAGGTACTTCCAGGCGGTATGGGCATCGTCACAGATGTTCTCCGTGGAGGGACGTCCCTGGCTGAGGCCGTATCCCCGATAATCCAGGGCATAGACCCCGTAGCCTCGGGCGGCGAGATTTTGAAAGAGAAAGCGCAGATGCCCCGTATCCTCGGCGTTGCCATGAAAATAGAGAATCGAAAGGGCCTCGGAGCTCTTCGGAGGAAGGGCGTAGAGAGACAGCCTGGTACCGTCCCGGGCGGTAAGAAGTCGTACATATCCGTCCTCTTCGTAGGAAGCTGCGGGGGGGTGGAAGATGAGCATGTCCCGCCACAGAAAGCCTCCCACGAAAAAGGCAAGGTAGAGCCCTCCCGCGAGAACTCCGAGAAAGGAAAGAATTCGCAGTATCACGACTGACAGAACCTCCTCATGGTTATTAGGAAGCGAAAAGCAGGGGGCAAACACGAGTACCCGTCGGACCGAATGCCGGAGAAGCCCGAAAGAGCCGGAACTTCTCGGTAAAATCGAAAAATAACTCCGGCCGAGGGTCGGACTTTCCGTCCGGGGTAAAAGCTACCCCCGCGGAAAGGAGTATGTCCATTCCACACTCGTCATTTTCCCGGGGAATAACTTTTCTCGTCGCTTCTCAGTGGTTGTGCGGCGTCTTTCACGGCACGTATTTATACCCTCTGCCGTACATGGTGATGATGTGTTTCGGGTTTCCCGGATCCTCCTCGATCTTTTTGCGGAGCCGGAGAATGTGCTGATCCACCGTGCGGGTGGTGACGTCTTCCGAAACTCCCCAGAGCAGGTCCAGCATGTCTCCCCGGTCCACCACCTTTCCGGGATGTTCCGCCAGGAGCCGCAGAATGGCAAGCTCCTTTTCGGTGAGGGAAAAGACGGTCTCTCCTCGAATACCCTCCATGGCTGCCTGGTCGATGCGGCAGCTCCCGAAGAGAAAGGTTCCTTCTTCCTGCGAATCCTCTTTCCCGTTCCGAAACCGGACATCTTCCATGGCCCGGCGGCGGCGGAGGGCGGAGCGTATCCGGGCGAGAAGCTCCTGCATGCCGAAGGGTTTCACCATGTAATCGTCCGCTCCCAGCTCCAGGCCGAGCACCTTGTCCACCTCCTCCCCCTTGGCGGTGAGCATCAGCAGGGGAAGCAGGGGATGGCTTTTGCGGATTTCCCTGCAGAGATCGTACCCGCTCATACGGGGCATCATGATATCCAGAAGCACCATTTCCGGAGGAGATTCCCGGAAAAGCTCCAGCCCCTCCACACCGTCCCGGGCGGTGGTTATCCGATAGCCCTCTCCTTCCAGAAGATCTTTCAGCGCGAGAAGAATCGACGGGTCATCCTCCACGATGAGAATATATTCGTTCATCTACACAGCCTCCTCTCGGGAAATGTCTTTGCCGTCTTTCCGGGGAAGAAGAAGTCGGAAAATGCTTCCTCCGCCCTCTCGGGGAAGAGTGAAGAGATCTCCCCGGTGATCCCGGGCGATATTTCGGGATATCGAGAGCCCCAGTCCCGCTCCCTGGGCTCGGGAGGTGAGAGAGTCGTCCACCCGGTAAAATTCCCGGAAGATCCGCTCCCGATCTCCCGGTGCAATACCTATGCCCCGGTCCATCACGTCCACCCACACGGATGTTTCGTCCCCTCCCAGGCGTATCTCGATTTCCTTCCGGGTATCCGAATATTTTTCCGCATTGGTCAGCAAGTTCAGCAGAATCTGGGCGATTCCCTCCTCGTCCGCCAGAACTCCGAGAGGCTTCTTTCCTTGGAGAGAGAGGGAAAATCCCTGGCTTTCCAAACGGGGGCGCTGGCTCTCCACGATCTGTTCCACCAGAGAAGAGAGTTCCGTTTCCTTGAGGGAGTATCGTTTGAGTCCCCGTTCTCTTCGGGAAAAGTCCAGGATGTTTTCGATGAGCCGGGTGAGGCGTTCGATCTCGGAAACCATAAGCCCCAGGTAGCGGCGGCGCTTCTCCTCTCCGGAAATGCGTCCTTCCTCGAGCATTTCCGCAAAGAGCCGGAGAGAGGTGAGGGGTGTTTTCAGTTCGTGAGAAACCTTGGCTACAAAGGTAGTCTTCTGTGCGGCGGTGCGCATCTCCATCCGGAGTGTCCGGAGAAGCAGAAAGGTTCCTCCCGAAAGAGAAAAGAGAAGAGATCCGATGACCAGAATGTGCCGCATCCGGCTCTCCCTGGCCTGGGCGAGCATGCCGTGGGAGGGAGCGAGAAAGGCCACGCAGCTCCAGTAGGGGAGCAGGGGAGGCATGGAAATACTCTCGTAGGGAGATCCGTGAAGAGTGGGGTTTTCCTCTTTCCGGGGAAAAATTCGTTCTCCATGCTCGTCGAGCACTGCCAGGGCATAGTTCTCTCCCGAGGAGGAAAGGCTGCGGGAGAGCGTCTCTCCGAGCTTTTCCTTGAGAAGATCCTCCCGGAGAAGGCAACCCCCGATATCATCACCCCGGCGGGCCCAGAAAAGGAAGAGAATTCGGTTATCCATCATGTAGGGCAGAAGACCGAAGGATTTTTCCCGAATCTCCTCGGGAAAGGGATAGGGCTTACGGAAGAGGAAGGGCCTTGTCTCTTCCAGGATTTCTTCGGATTTCACGAAACCTTTTTCCTCGTTTGCCTCCCAGGATGTCTCCTCCGAAGCTTCCTCGGGAGGGGCGTCTTCAGGTGCTCCGGAAAGCTCCCGAGGTGCCGATGCTTTCCGGGAGAGGGTTTTCGAGAAAGATGTGCCGGAGGCTCCCCCGGGAGGAGGGGCTGCCGCGGTATCCTGTGCCGGCGAGAGGGAGGCGGGAGAAATTGCAAGATCCTCTGCCAAAGGAGTCTCTTCCCGGAGAGGTGCCGGAGGGGCAAAACTCTCCTTCCAGGCCGTGAGGATATGTTCTATATTCCGCCCCGAGGAGGTTCCTTCGAAGAAGGATTCGCCCCAGGAGGCGAAGGCCCGGATCCTGGGCTCTTCGTGTTCCGAAGGGTGAGGGAGCACCAGGGCGAGGCGGCTGTTCAGGAGAAAGGGAATGTCCACCAGAGGATTTTCCTGTTGCCATCGGGAGAAGAAAAGCTCTTCTTCCCGGGGCGGAAGATCCCGGATCTCCCGGTACAGTTCCAGTTCAACCTCTTCGAGAAAAGAAAGCACCCGCTGGGAGAGGAGGCGCATCTCCGCATGCAGGGTTTCCCGAAAACGCTTCTCCAGGAGGCTTTCTTCCTTTTCGAAAGAGGAAAGGGCAAAAAATCCCAGCACCATACCGGGAAGAAGCACGAGGAAAACGTAGAAAAGAGAGAGCCCCGGTGTTTTGAGGGGGGGAGAATTCTTTTTTCGAGCAAACCATTTCGGGAATTTCATGGAGATCCTCCTTTCTCCCGCATCCGGGGGTTTTTCCGCTGGGATTTCTTTATGAACATAAGCATACAGGGAAAGGGAAAAAAAGGGTATGGGAAAGGTTACAAAAGTGTTTTGCAAATCTTCTCTTACGGGGGACAGATAGAGAAAATTTTTGAAATAAATTCTGAAAAAACGAAAGAAAGTACGCCTCCCCGATTTCTTCAGGCCCGGCATGATAAAATTTCCTGGAGAAGCCTGAGGAGAGGAGGCTTTATGAAAGACAGGGATTTTCTGGAAAGGTTTTCCCGAAGAAAGAAGGGCATTTTTCATAATTTATATTCTTAACGAAATGAGAGGGGAAGTGAAAGAGTATGACAATTCGATCACGGCTATGGATTCTTGCGGTGGGAACCGTATTGGCCATTCTCTGCATGGTGGGTATCGTCTATCTTCGATCCAGTTCGGTGCTCACGAACATGATCGACGAGACCGGGCTCTCCATGGTGCAGGATGCGGCGGAGACCATGGATCTTTACTTCGAGAGCATGGAGAAGGTTCTCGTGGGAGCTGCGGACAGCCTGAAATATTTGGTGGAAAACGGCATGATCTCCAGCGAGGATGAAATCGAAAAGTTTTTCACCGTTTTATACGAAAGCTATCTTCCCCGGGGAGTGAAGGATGTCTTTCTTGGTCTGGAAAGCACCGGAGCCATCGCCATCGGCTCTCAGTGGAAGGAACCCGAAGGATACGATGCCCGGAAGCGCTCCTGGTATACCGAATCCCTCCAGAGCAGGGAAATCTCCCTCAGCAGCCCCTACGTGGACGGCGTGACGGGAGATCTCGTCATCAGCCTCACCCGGCCTCTCTATCTCAAAGACGGTTCCCTTTTCGGAGTGGCGGCTATAGACATCGGGCTGAATTACCTGGTAGATCTCGTCTCCCAGCAGAATATCAACGGCGTGGGATTCGGGGTTTTGGTGGATGCGGAGGGAACGGTTCTTGCGGCCCCGGAAAAGGAATGGGTTCTCAAAGAAAACGTGGCTACCACCTCCGAGGCCATCTCCCGGGAGTTTGCATCCTTCGCTTCTTCCAAGCTCCTCCGGGAAAAGAGCGGCCAGGGAGAGTACGTCATGCAGGGGGAACCCAAGCGCATGTACTTCGCCTCCACCGCACAGAACTACCGGGTGGGGATCGAATATCCCCTGGCGAATATCCGGTCCACGGTGCGCTCCGTTACTCTTTGGCTTCTGGTGGTGGGGTGCGTGGCGGTTCTGGTGGTGCTTCTCCTGGTGGTGCCCATTTTGCGGAGCCTCACCCGAGACATTCGGGCTCTTCTCCAGAACACCCGGCGGGTGGGGGAAGGGGATCTCACCATATCCTTCAACCAGAAGGGGCAAACGGAGATCCATCGTATCGGAGAGGCTCTCAACGCCATGCTTCTCTCCCTCCGGGGACTTATCGGAACGGCTCACTCCGGTGTCAAGACCTCTACGGAGCATGCGGAGCACCTGGCGGCACTCTCTCAGGAAACCGTGGGATCCATGGAGGAGATCCGGGGAACCATGGAGATGATGGAAGGAACCTTCCGGGACAATGCGGCGGCTCTGGAGGAGACCAACGCCAGTATCGAAGAGGTGGCCAGCGGAGCGAGTTCCGCCGCCCACTCCGCCACGGAGGGCGCCGAAGCGGCGGCTCGAGCCATGAGCACCGCCGAAAGCGCCGCCTCTCGGGTGAACAAGGTTATTCAGGATATCGGCATGGTGGGGAACCGCTCCGAAGCGAGCCTTCAGGCCATCTCTCAGCTCGCTTCTTCGGTGAACGACGTGACGAGCTTCGTTTCCACCATTACGGGCATTGCGGATCAGACCAACCTGCTGGCCCTGAATGCCGCCATCGAGGCGGCCCGGGCGGGAGAGGCCGGGCGGGGCTTCGCCGTGGTGGCGGAGGAGGTACGGAAGCTCGCGGAGGAATCCAACAAGGCCGCCCATAAGGTGGGAGAGATCATCGAAGGGCTGCGGAAGCAGTCTGATTCCTCCATAGCCATGACCCGGGAGGCGGCGGAACTCATGCAGAGTACCGTGGCGGAGGCCAACGAGGCCCAGGATGAGCTCAAGGAAGAGCTTGCGGCTATTCAGGCGGTGAACGAAGCCATGCAGAACATCGCTGCGGTCTCTCAGGAACAGGCTGCGGCAAGTTCCGAAATGGCGGAGGCCGTGGGAAGCGTGACGGAATCCATCTCCAAGCTCGAGGAGAGCATAGGCTCCGTCTCTGCGGCCACCGCCGAGGCCTCTTCCGCAGCGGAGACCATTGCCAAGAGTGCCCAGAGCATGGCGGAGGAAGCCTTGCGAATGAACGAGGCCATCGATCAGTTCACGCTGTAGGAGTTTTCACGATCCTTCGGCGTTCGGAAAGTAAAAGGGCGAACCTTCGGGTTCGCCCTTTTTTGCACCTTCGAGCTGCTCGTGAAAGAACCGTTATCCTTTTCATTCACGAGAGGTGAGAACCAAGGCTGGGCCGAGAGGCGCATTTTTCCGTTTTGCGCGAATTTTCCCGCCATGTGTACTGGACAGGCAGAGATGTGAGGATATAATACCCCCTATCGAAAGGAGGATTGTATCCTATGTTTCATTGCAGTTTCGCGTACTTTCTTTATTATATACGAAAAAAGCCTCCCTGCAGAATCTTTGGTAGCTCGGAAGTGTATCAGGTCAGTGGTTCCGGGGAAGTCCTTTTGTCTGTCTCCGGAAAACTACGGATATGCAAGGGGAGGATCTTATAATGACAATCCGTTCGAGACTTTGGATTCTCGGAGTCGGAGTAATGCTGGCCATTTTCTCCATGGTGGGGATGGTCTATCTGCGCACGGGAAAAGCCTTTTCCCAAATGGTGGATGCCACGGGAATCTCCGTGGCCCGGGAGGCTGCAAGCGAGGTGAATCTCTATTTTGCTGGCATGGAAAACATCCTTTTGGCGGGGGCGGACATGGTGTTGGAGCATCTGGCTACCCGGGGAACCCTTGAGGAGGAACCTCTTGAAGTTGCCATGGTGCGGCTCTATCAGCGTTTTCTCTCCCGGGGGGCTCTGAATGTCTACTTCGGTTTGGAGAGTGACGGAAGAGTGGCGGTGGGATCCGGATGGGACGAAGGAGAGGATTACGATGCCCGGGAACGTCCGTGGTATCGGGAGGCTCTGGCAAGGAAGGGAATAACCCTGACGAGCCCCTACATCGACGTTTCTTCGGGGCAGGTGGTGATCAGCCTTACCATGCCGCTTTACGCAAAAAAGGATGGCCATAGCCTTCTCGGAGTGATGACCGTGGATATGGACCTGGAGTATCTCTCTGAGCTTGTAGGGGCTCTTCGGGTTATGGAATCCGGAGAGGGATATCTTTTCGACGGAGAGGGGAACGTTCTGGTCGCTCCCGAAAAGGAGTGGATTCTCAAGGAGAACATTTCCAGAACCAGCCAGGTGTTTTCTTCCGGTTTTGTGGAATTTGGCAGCCGTCTTCTGCGCGAGAGGGAAGGGTACGGAAATTACTCCGTGGGGGACGAAAAACTTCGCATGTTCTTTGCCTCCACGAATCAGGATTTTCGAGTAGGTATCGCCTATCCTCTGGAAACCACCAAGAAACTCATAGGAGGAATTTCTCTCTGGCTTCTCGTCCTCGGAGGAATTACCATTTTCGTGGTACTTCTCCTTCTCGTGCCAGTGGTGCGTTCCCTCTCCCGGGATATCCGGGAACTTCTGGAGCTTGCCGGGCGGGGAGCTCAGGGAGATCTTTCCATTTCCTTTGCGGATACGGGAAAAACTGAAATTCACGGGATCGGCAGAGGATTGAACCACATGCTGGAAACCTTCCGGAATCTTATCGGCCTGGTGGCTCGGGAAGCCGGTATTACGGAAGAGAACGTCACCTCTCTGGGAGCGATCTCTCAGGAAACTCTCGGTTCCGTGGAGGAGATTCGAAGCTCCATGGAAATGATGCTCCAGACCTTTCGGGAGAATGCCCAATCTCTTCAGGAGGCCAACGCGAGTATCGAAGAAGTGGCGGGAGGAGCTTCCGCCGCGGCTCAATCCGCCACTGAGGGAGCCGAAGCGGCTTCCCGGGCCTTGAATACGGCGGAAACCGCTGTGGCCCAGGTGCGGGGGGTTATCGGGGAGATGCGAGTGGTGGGGGAGAAATCCCAGATAAGCACGGAATCCTTGGGAGCTCTGACTGCATCGGTGCAGCAAGTGGTAGGATTCGTTGCCACCATCACGGGAATTGCGGATCAGACCAATCTGCTGGCGCTGAACGCAGCCATCGAGGCCGCTCGGGCAGGCGAGGCGGGGCGAGGCTTTGCGGTGGTGGCGGAGGAGGTACGGAAGCTCGCAGAGGAATCCAACAAGGCTGCCCGGAAGGTAGGAGAAATTATCGAGGATCTTCGAACCCAGTCCAACACCTCCATGACCATCACCCAGGAGGTGGCGGGTCTCATGAAAAAAACTGCGGGAGAGGCCGAAGAGGCTCGGAATAGGTTGGAAGAGCAGCTTCTTGCCATCCGGGACGTGAACGAGGCCATGCAGAACATTGCCGCGGTTTCTCAGGAGCAGGCTGCGGCCACCTCGGAGATGGCTGTCTCCATCGAAAGTGTTACCAAATCCATTGGAACCCTGGAGGAGGAGGTACATTCGGTTTCCTCGGTCACCAGAGAGGTATCGGAAGCGGCGGGACAGATGGCCCGAAGGCTCGATGAAACCGGCGAGAAGGCTTCGGCCCTTCAGGACGCGGTGCGGCGCTTCCGGCTGGGCGAAAGAGACGGAGAGTATGCTCCAGAGCGACGGTTTTTTCTGGAGGATCCTTTAGGGGAAACACGATAAAACCATGTAAACATTCTGTAACGAAGCCCCCGGAAAGTGCTCCGGGGGTTTTTTCGTTTTTTCGCCAAAGTCGCAAAATCCTGTGTTTGTAAGCCTCAAAGAGATGTTTCCAAGTTGTTACATTTCCGCAACAGGGTTGTTGCATCCTCCCGGTAGACTTCCCGGAAGAAGCGCATTCGGCAATGTGGCAGAAAAGGGGATGCATTATGACGAAAAAGCGCAGTGTGCCCATGAGGGGAGATCGGGCTCCCGAAACGGTCATTACCGTTCTTGCCTCTTCAGGAATAGCGGTAATGCTCTTCATTCTCTTTTTTCTTCTCAGGGAGGGGCTGCCTCTTCTCCGAGAGGCTTCGCTTGGGGAGATTCTTCTGGGAAATTACTGGTATCCCACGGCGGATCCTCCGGAGTTCGGCATGTTTCCTCTTCTGGTGGGATCTCTGGGAGTTACGTGTGCGGCCTCTCTTCTGGCCCTTCCCATCAGTCTGGGAGCGGCGATTTTTCTTTCCGAAATCTGTCCCTCCACCCTTCGGGAGTGGCTTAAACCCGTGCTGGAGGTGCTGGGATTTTTCCCCTCGGTGGTGCTCGGATTCATCGGCATGGTTATCATTGCCCCCTGGCTTCAGGAGTCTTTCGGTCTTCTTTCGGGGTTGAATCTGCTGAATGCCTCGGTGCTCATGGGGGTTATGGTGATTCCCGTGGTGGCTTCTCTCGCCGAGGACAGCCTCGGGGCAGTGCCCAAGGATCTCCGGGATGCATCCTATGCCCTGGGGGCTACCCGATCGGAAACCATATGCCGGGTTGTGGTTCCCGCAGCGCTTCCGGGAATTCTCCAGGCTTCCCTGCTGGGGGTTCTCCGGGCGGTGGGAGAGACCATGGTGGTTCTCATGGCCGCGGGAGGAGCTGCCATGATTCCAGGATCCTTTTTCGACCCCGTTCGGCCCCTTACCTCCACCATCGCCGCGGAGATGGGGGAAACCCCCATGGGATCCCCACACTACCACGCCTTCTTTTTCGCGGGTATTCTTCTTCTCGTCGTCACCCTGGGAATTAACGGAATTGCTCTCTGGATAGAGAAAAAAGGAAAGGTGATGCGCTGATGATGTCCCGCAGAAAGAACTGGGATCGTATGATGACGTGGCTTCTCTGGGGAGTTATGGGGAGTATCGTTCTTCTGCTGGGAAGTATCCTCGGATTTCTCGTGGTCAAGGGAGCGGGAGTGCTGAGCTGGGAATTTCTCTCTCAGCCCCCCCGGGATTCCATGACCCGAGGCGGAGTGTTTACCCCTCTTCTCGGAACCTTTCAGCTTATCGGAGTCTCCATGTTCTTTTCCTTTCCCATCGGGGTGGCCACGGCGGTCTACCTGGTGGAGTACTCCCGGGAAGGTTTTTTTACGCGGTTTCTACGCCTCGCCATCCGGAGCCTTGCGGGAGTTCCTTCGGTGGTATTCGGTCTTTTCGGACTCTCTTTCTTCTGTATCTTTCTCCGGTTCGGATCGTCCCTCCTTTCGGCGGGGCTTACTTTGGGGTGCCTGGCTCTTCCGGTAATCGTGGGAGCTTCGGAGGCGGCTCTCCAGTCGGTACCTCCGGACTATCGCCATGCCTCCTATGCCCTGGGGGCCACCCGGTGGCAGACCATTTACAAGGTGGTGCTTCCTGCGGCGTTTCCCTCCATTCTCACCGGGGCAATTCTCAGCGTGGGGCGCGTGGCGGGGGAGACTGCCCCCATTATCTTTACCGGAGCGGCTTTTTTTATTCCTCATGCGGCGAAAAGCCTTTTCTCCGAGGTTATGGCTCTCCCCTATCACATTCTCGTTCTCGCCACGGCGGGGGTGAACATCGAACAGACCCGGCCCATTCAATACGGAGCCGCCCTGGTGTTGCTCATCCTGGTCCTGGGAATTACCCTTACGGGAATTTTCTGGAGAGCCCGGCTGCGCATGGGGCGCCGCTCATCGTAAAGTCCGGAAAGGTTAAAGGAGGAAACCCTTGAAGAGCCCTTCGAAATTATCCGTGGTGGATCTGGATCTGTATTACGGCACTTCCCAGGCTTTGTACAACGTATCTCTCGATATGCGCCCCAAGGCTGTCACCGCCTATATAGGCCCTTCGGGATGCGGCAAGAGCACTCTTTTACGCTGTCTCAACCGGATGAACGATTTTATTCCTTCCTGTCGTATCGAGGGCGAGGTTCTCCTGGATGGAGAAAATGTCTACGGTGAAGGAACGGACTGTATAGGACTGCGCCGCAGAATCGGCATGGTTTTTCAGCGCCCCAATCCCTTTCCCGCTTCCGTCTGGGACAATCTTGTCTATGGGCCGAAACTCCATGGCATAAAGAACCGGGATGCCCTTCGGGAGATTGTTGAAAAAAGCCTCAAGGGAGCCGCCCTGTGGGACGAGGTGGCGGATAAGCTGCATTCTCCCGCGCTCTCCCTTTCGGGAGGACAGCAGCAGCGTCTCTGCATCGCCCGGGCCATTGCGGTGGCTCCGGAGGTGCTTCTCATGGACGAGCCCACATCGGCTCTGGATCCTCTCGCTACTGCACGAATAGAGGAACTTGTTCGTGAATTAAAGAAAGACTATACTGTAATTATCGTGACCCACAATATGCAGCAGGCCGCACGGATTTCCGACGATACCGCCTTCTTTCTTCTGGGGGAGCTGGTGGAATTCGGAGAGACCCGGGGTGTTTTCACGTCTCCCAAAAACCAGAAAACCGAAGATTATATCACCGGCCGTTTCGGTTAGAATCGAGAGCAAGAGTGCCGGAGATTTACGGCGAAATTCTGCAGGGTCGTGCTGTGTACGCAAAGAAAAGAGGGGAGAATTATGAACGGAATAAATGTCCGCCGGGCCTTCGATCAGGAGCTCAAGGTTCTCGAAACGGACCTGCTCCGCCTGGGAACTCTGGCGGAGGATGCGGTGAGCCGGGCGGTGTGGGCTCTCAAGGAACAGGATACCGAGCTGGCCCGGGAGGTGATTGCCGGGGACGACCGGCTGGACGATCTTACGGTGAAAATTGAAGGGGCGGCTCTGCAGATTATTGCCCGGTATCAGCCGGTGGCCCTGGATCTGCGGACCATCTCGGCGATTCTTTTCATGGCGGTGGATCTGGAACGTATCGGAGATCACGGGGTAACCGTGGCCAAATCCGCCATCCGACTCGCCGAAGAGGGGCTGGTGAAGCCTCTTATCGACATCCCCTCCATGGCCTCACATCTCAAGAAGATGGTGGACACCTCTCTGGGAGCCTTTCTCGATAGGGATACCCAGGCGGCTCGGGATGTCTGCCGTATGGATGATTATATGGACGATCTGGAGCACCAGATTTTTCGCGAGCTTCTGGTGCTCATGATGGAAAATCCTCGGATGATACGTCCCGCCACGGAGCTTATCA
The DNA here is from genome assembly GCA_964545875.1 of uncultured Synergistaceae bacterium. Taxonomy (GTDB): domain Bacteria; phylum Synergistota; class Synergistia; order Synergistales; family Aminiphilaceae; genus DAIPKP01. Next base: position 165,341 of record CAZJHH010000004.1, on the reverse strand, counting down.
CGGTTTCCCGCACCCTGGAGCGGGCGGGGGATCACGCCACGAACCTGGCGGAACGTATCATCTACATGGTTTCGGGAAAGGTGGAACGGGCTTCCCAGCATCGCCGCCCCAAGTCGGAAAAACCCGGTGCCGAGGGTTTGGAGTGATCCGCCGTGCCGGATGAACGGATTCTCGTGGTGGAAGATGAGGCTACCATAGGAGATCTTATCGCCGAAGGGCTCCGGCGCCACGGCTATCTGGTGGAGCGTGCCCGGGACGGAGATACCGCCCTGGATATGGCGGAGATTCTTGTGCCGGATCTCATCGTGCTGGATCTCATGCTTCCCGGCATGGACGGATGGGAGATCTGCCGAAGAATACGGCAGTACCGGAAAACCAGGGATGTCCCTATTATCATGCTCACCGCTCGGCGGGACGAGCGGGACGTGGTGGCGGGGCTGGAGCTGGGGGCGGATGACTACATGAAAAAACCCTTCTCCATGAACGAGCTCATGGCCCGCGTGAAGGCCCTTCTCCGGCGGAGTGCCCGGAAAATTCCCGAGGAACAGCAGATCTGCGAGGGGCCTCTCGAATGGGATGTGGGGGCGGGAATGTTCCGTTTTCAGGAGGGGGTTCTCGATCTGAGTCCCACCGAGTACCGTCTCCTGGAGGAGCTTGTTCTGCGCCGGGGAAAGGTGGTGCCCCGGGAGGAACTTCTCCATAAGGTATGGGGCTATTACGGAGGGGATTCCCGCACGGTGGACGTACACATTTCCCGGCTTCGCCGAAAGGTCGAGGCGGATCCGGAACATCCGCTTTTGGTGCATACGATTCGCGGACGAGGATACTGTCTCGAATGGAGGGGAACCAAGTGAAGACCCTGCGCATACGAATCATCGCCCTCATGGGAGCCAGCATGCTTCTTTCCGTTCTGCTGGCTCTCGTTTTCCAGAACCGGGCTCTGGAGGATCGAACGGCCCAGGTGGCCCGGAAAAATCTCTCCATGCTCGTGAATACGGCGGCACTCTTCTTCGAGGGCCTCTCCGGAGAGAACCTTCCGGAAGAAATACGCCGAATCGCGGAACCTTCGGGGTGCCGGGTAACTCTGGTAAACTCCCGAGGCCGGGTGCTGGGAGATTCCGAAGCTCCTCCGGAGAGTCTGGACAATCATGGAAACCGTCCGGAAATTGCCGAAGCCTTTCGTTCGGGAGAGGGAATTTCCGAAAGATATAGCCGATCTCTGGATACGGAAATGCTCTATTATGCCAAAAAAATAATCTGGCAGGGGGAACCCCACGTGCTCCGTCTCTCCTACTCCCAGGCACAAATGAAAGAAGTGCTCGAGGCGGGGCGGCGATCCCTTTTCTGGGCTCTTCTCACCGCAGGAGCGGTGGCTCTTGCGGGAGGAATCGTGGCGGCCCGTATTTTGGTACGGCCCATGGTGGAGCTTGCCCGGTCTGCCCGGGAGGGAAAGGTCTGGGCCCTTCCTCCGGGGAGGTTGGGCGTTACCGAGGAGGTGGCGGACCTTGCCCGGGGACTTCGGGAATTTCTGGATAAGCGTCTTGCGGCGGAGGAGATTCTTCGGGAGGAGCGAACCTGGCTGCAGCTCATTCTCGCCTCTCTTCCCCTGGGAGTGCTGGTGGTGAACCGGGACGGAGAGGTGCGTTACGCGAATCCTCCCCTCTCGGCGCTTCTCCGGCGGGAACCCCGCCCGGGGGATCCTTTCCAGGGGCTTCTCCGGGATTCCGGTATGGTGGAGTGCGTGGAACGGGCTCTTCGGGGAGAGGAGGCGTGCGAGAACGTTACCCTCAGGAACGGCGAAGGAAGCCGCATCCTCGTTCAGGGAGCTCCCGCCCCCTATGGAGCGGTGGCGGTCTTTCAGGACGTGACCGAGCAGCATCGTCTGGAAGAGGCCCGAAAGGCCTTCGTGGCGGATGCGGGGCACGAGTTTCAGACTCCTCTTACGGTTATCCGGGCGGCGGCGGAGCTTCTTCTCGAAAAGGCCCCCGAGGAAGATCACGAGTACCTTCAGCGTATTCTGGATCAACAGGATCGCATGACCGAGCTGGTGGACGATCTGCTTCTCCTTTCCCGGCTGGAGGCGGAAAAAAGCCTTCCTCCTCAGATGAGAGAAGAAATCGATTTGGCGGAAATTCTTGGGATTGCCGTGAGAAGTGCCCAGCTTCTTCCTCGCGGAGAATATCTGGAATGGAATCTCGAGCTTCCCCGGGAGGCTCCTTTCTTTGGCTGGCGGGAGGGACTTTTGCGTTGTCTCTCGAACCTTCTGGAAAATGCGGTGAAATACACCTGGGAACGCTACGGAGACAACCCGGGAGGTCTTATCCGGGTGTCTCTGAGCCTCCGGGAAGGAGCCTGGGCCTTTTCGGTGAAAGATAACGGCGTGGGAGTTCCTCCGGAGCGCAGGGAACGGATTTTCGAACGTTTCCAGCGGGGAGAAATCAGCCGTACCCGGAATGAATGGGGCAAGGGAGGTTACGGCCTGGGGCTGGCCATCGTAAAACGTACCGCGGAGCTCCATGGAGGAAGTATTTCCCTCGATCCCCGGGAGGAGGGCTCGTCCTTTACGCTTCTCCTTCCTGTGCAGAATGGTGCGAGCGGGAATTTCAAGGGAGACTAGGAGCGGGGTCGGCATAAAGATTTTTTCCGAGCCCGGAGTTTTTCCCTTAGGATATGTTCGGAAACGGCGGAAGAAAATTCTTTCGCTGTTTCTGTTTTTTTCCCGCTGGGGTATACTGATAAGCCATGTCGGCGGAACCTTGGTACTCCTTTCGGAAGCTTGCAAAATCCGAAAGTCTGGTCCTTTCCGCAGGTGCTGCGAAAATCTTATTATCGGGAGATCCTGGGAATGGGGAAATACAGAATACGACCATGCTGGAAAAAAAGAATGCCCTGGATCCTCCTGGGTCTGGGAATATTTTCTTTTGCAGTTTTTCCGGTAAAAAATTTTTCCCGGCTTTCCTGTCGAAAGCCCACTCTCGTGGAAATTCCGGAAGTTATTCAGCCCGTGGCGGCCCTCCTGGAGGAGGAGCTTGCCCGGGAGAATCTTTCGGTGCGGGATCTTTACGACTGGGGGAACCGATATCGTGCCTGGGGGCTTCTCCGAATTCCCGAGATGGAGCCCGAGGACCAGCGTCGGGTAGCTCTGGTGGTGCGATACATCCGCAAACACAACGGAGCTCTTCGGAGTTCCGAGATTTGGCGGCAGGCTGCGGCTTTTGTGCACTATTCGAGAAAGTACGACATCTCTCTGGATTTTGCCGTGGCGGTGGGGCATGTGGAAAGCCACTTCAACCCTCGGGCCCGGAGCCCTTACGGAGCGGCGGGGGTTATGCAGATCATGTGGCCCGTGCATCACCGGCTGATGAAGGCCAACGGCATTCCCCGGGAGGAATCTCTCCATGATCCGGATCTGGGGGTTGCCGCGGGGGTGCTTCTCCTTTCCCGGTATCTTCGGGCTACGGAAAACGAAGAGGAAGCCCTCAGCCGCTATCTGGGCACCTTCGTGCGGGCCTATATCAGCAAGGTGCACCGTTATCGCCGGATCTTGAAGTCCCATCTGGCTCCCCGTACGGCTTCCGCAAATCCCTGACGGACCAGGGGAATGCCAAAGCTCTTGAAGAAAGGAGACCTTTTCCCGCTATGAAGCCTCATTCCGAAGAATGCGTCCTTTTTTGCGAAACCTCCGGAAAAAGCCTCTATCACCTGGATCTTCCCATGAACTTCGAGGGCATCCGGGGGTATCTCTCTCCCTGGGTTCTGGTGGAGCCCCAGGGGAACTGCTACCTCGTGGATCCCGGCCCTGCGGCGGTGGCGGAAAAGCTCGGTGAGGAGTTCTCCCGGCTGCGTCTTCCGAACCCTCAATGGATTCTCCTTACCCACGTGCATCTCGATCATGCGGGGGGAGTGGGGCATTTGGGAGACATCTTTCCGGAAGCCCGCGTCTGGGTTCCCCCCGGCGGCGACACCTTTCTCGTTCGTCCCGAGGTGCTCACTCACGCCAGCCGTAAAACCCTGGGGCCTCTGGGGGAGGCATACGGTTTTCCCCGTCCCGTGCGGGAAGAAAAGATCTTTACCACCGAGGAAGCTCTTCCGGAAACCATGAAGACCGTACTCACTCCGGGGCACGCTCCCTATCATGCGGTCTTTCTCTACCGGGGATTTCCGGGGGAATCCCTTCTTTTCACGGGAGATGCCGCGGGAATGCACCATGCCTCTCTCGGAACCAATTCCCGGAGGCTTCCCTATCTGCGCCCCGGAACGCCTCACAAGTTTTTTTTCGAGGAATACATGAGTTCCCTGAAAATTATGGAAGCCCTGAAAAGCACCGCTCTCTGTTACGGGCATTGCGGTATGAGCCGAGAACCTTCGAAGATGCTGGATCTTCACAGGAAACAGATGTATCTGTGGCGTGATTTCACCACCTCCCGGCTTAGGGAGGAGGGCTTTCTCTGGAAAGATATGCTCTCCTGCGATTCCTCCTGGAACTACGAAATTTTTCTCGATTCTCTGGTGGAGGAGCTTCTGCGGGAGGATCCTCTTCTCTGGCAGGGAAAGGCCTTCCCTCAAGATCTGGCGAAACGGGAGCGCCGTTTTCTGCGCAATTCCGTGAAGGGCATGGCGGAATGTATTCGCCGTATGGAATCGGAAAGCTCCGGAGAGGATCTATTCTCTTAAGGAAGCTCTTTCGCATGCCGTGGCGGAAAAGTTTCGATGGCCGCTTTTTCGGAAAGAGCCTCACTTTCTCGAAGAAAAAAACGAATTCTGCGCCCTTCCCGGTGCCCTTATGATATGATACAGGGAGCCCCTAAGTTCCTCGGGGGGATGTTTATCTACGGAAAGGGAGTGGTGCCTATGCGACGGTTGCTTATCATCTGCCTTCTTGTGTCGGCGGCGTGGAGTGGAGCTCTTTCGGAAGGAAGGGCCGCGGAGAAGCCGGTGCAGGATGTCCCGGTCGGAACGACCTCCATTCCCGCCTTTGAACTTGTGCATCAGAAGCTGCTTAACGATTTTACCTTTTACGTGTATCGCCCCTCCTTTCTTTCACCCCCCTGGTATCTCTCTCTCGAAGGATTTCCCGTGGCAAAACTTCCCAACGGTCTCTGGGTCTTCGGTTTCGCTCCGAATTCCATGGAACCCCAAACCTGTTACGTCACGGGGTTTGCGGTAGGGTCCATCTCGCCCCTCCGCCTCGGCTTGGCCCCCTTGGCACCCCCTTATGTCTTTCCTCAGGAAAAAGGTTTTCTCTCTCCCGCCATGGGTGGTATCCCCGCCGAGGCGGCCTCTCCCCGGAATGTTCCTTCCTGGGCCGGGGATTCCATGTTCCTCGACATCGCCGCCCGCCGGGATGTGGTGGACCGCATGGGAGTTCTCTCCTCTCTCGCCCTTCCCGTGGCCTGGAAAGGTACGAATCCCTCGATCCTTTTCGTCTGGACCGGCAAAGATTGGTTTCACCTGGACGTTCGGGATACCGAAGATCTTGGAAGTACGCTGAGGAGAGGGCGGTATACTCTGGTGCGTCTCGCGAATCGCAACACCTTCATGTGGAGCGACTGGGACACGGCGCTTCTCGCGGGAACCGCCATCTCCTGGGGGTATGCCTGGATGGGGGTGGTACCGTGGTGAGCCTTCGCAGAAGGTTTCTTTTTTCGGTTCTCTCGGGCCTCATGCTGATCGGCCTTCTGCTCGTTTGCCAAAACTCGGCGGAAGCTCGGGAGGCTTCGACGGCCCTTGAGTCCCGGGTGGGGATCACTTTAGGATATCCGGATTTTCGCGGAGCTTTTCCGGTGACCTCGGTGTTGTATGGAACTCCGGGAGATCGGGGAGGCCTTCGGGTGGGGGATGCGGTCTTTCCCCTGGCGGAAGCGGAATCCTCTCCCCAGGGGGTTCTGGAGTATCTCTCCCGGAAGCTGGAGGCGGGATATTCCGTCATTCTCCAGGGGGAGCGCGAAGGGGTTCCCCAGACCTACTGGCTTCGTCCCTACCGCTTCTCTTCCTCACAGGAAAAACTCCTGGCCCTCTCTTTAGAGATGGAACGCCAGATCCTCTCGGGGAAAACCCTCTGGGAAGAGGCCCTTGGAGCTTTCGACTCCTTTCTCTACCGGTCCATGAACCCCGGAGATCTCGAATCCCGGCTTTCGGAGCTCCGAAACGAGCTTTTGAATGCCTCGGGGAAACTTCGAAATCATCCGATTCCCCGGGAGCTTTCTCCGGAAATCCGGGGGCACCTTCTTGCCGCCCGGGAAGACTACGCCCGAGCCATGGATCTCCGCCGGGAAGGCTTGCTCTATCTCATGGAGTTCGCCGTCTCCCGGGAGGATTCTCTTTCGCTTCAGCAGGGGCGCCGAAGAGAGGCGGATTTCCGTGCCCGGGATGCTCGGAAACTCGAAAGCCGGGGGGCGGGGGAGCTTCTTCAGGCCTTACGGTGCGCATCCCTGGGAGAAGAGGACATGCAACTCCTTCGTTATCGCGAGCTGGGTCTTGGGGGGGGCGAATCCCGACATCCCCGGGAATTTGGAGAATCCTCCCTCAAAGAGAACGCCGGAATTTTCCAGCAGGACAGACTCACCGAAAATTTCCGGAAAGACTATGCCTTCGTGCTTCAAGCCCCTTGGGAATCGAACCGCTTTGCCCACTGGGCGGGAGAAGAACTCTTGGTGTTCTGGAAAGGGGAGACCCCGAAATATCTTTTTGTGTGGACCGGTGCCATGTGGTACCAGATTGCCCTTCGGGAGGGGGAATCCCTGGGAGAGGGATTGCAGCGAAATCGCGACACATTGAAGCAACAGAGAGAGCAGAATCGCTTCAGGGTACCCCAGGAAGACCTTCCCAACCTGATCTCCCTGGGAGAAGAAGGAACCCTCGGCTGGATGGGCATCCTTGCCTGGTAGTTCGAGAGCCCGAGATCTTTCGCCGAGACAAGGTTCCGATTCCGTTCAAGTGAATGGTGCAGAGGAGCGGAGCCCGGAAGGGCTCAAAAAGAGGGCGTGGAGAGTGCCTTATGTACGATATGGAGAAAGGGGATTGCATACATGGCGACGGAACATGTGAACAGCGTGGAGCTCGTGGGGGCCCTTCATTTCGTCAAGGGAAAGCAGCACGATGAGAACCGGGGAGGGCGGTACTACCGCTTCTCTCTCCGCCAGGACAGTGTAGATGTTCGAGGCAATTCGCGGTGCGATTACATCGTGGTCCGGGCTTTCGACCAGGAACTCAAGGACTGGATCCAGGAACAGCAGGAAGGATCTCTCATCCGCCTTGTGGGAGAAATTCGTTCCTCCGTGGGAAGCGGTGCCATGTACGTGCTTGCCAATACGCTGGAGTTGGTTTCTTAAGAGAGCGATTCGGCATAGCCGTATCGCGGAAGCGTTGATCTTTCCTCAGAAACTGCTCCGGAATTTCGAGATTTCTCTGCCGAGGTTCTCTCTCGAAAAAAAGAAAGCCTTTCGGATCTTTACGGAAAACGCGGTACAATCCATCCGGCACGAGATCGTGCCGGATGGATTTTTGTTCCCTTTCGTACGAAGTGTCAAAAGTTTTTGCGGCCTTGGCAAAAGAAAAACCATGTATTTTCAAGAAAAAGCCCCCCCTTGCCCTGAAAAGCGGGGATAAATCACGCAGGCTCTCTATAAACTCTTTTTTTCGGGCATAGATTTATTTGAAACTTTTCCGGAGAAGGCGTATTCTTTTAAGGTCATAAAAGGTCAAAAATATTCGCCTGATCCCTCAGGGCTCTCTTCAAGGCGAAAAGAGGTGAGGTTTTATGGGAATTGATTACAAGGATTATTATGCGATCCTCGGAGTGGAACGGAATGCGTCTTCCGAGGAGATACGCAAGATCTACCGTAAACTCGCCCGGCAGTACCATCCGGATCTCAACAAGACTCCCGAAGCGGAAAAACGTTACCTGGAAATAAACGAAGCCTACGAAGTGCTGAAGGATCCGGAAAAGCGGGCGAAATACGACCAACTTGGATCCCGCTGGCAGGAGGGAGATTCCGTAAGTCCTCCTCCCGGATGGAGTTCTTCTTCCGGAGGAGGATTCGATTTCGGTGGTTCCGGACCCTTTGGAGGGGGTTTCAGCGACTTTTTCAACATGTTTTTTGGAGGTATGGGTGGTTTCGGAGGAGCCCGGGGAGAACCCTTCTACGGAGCTTCCGGAGGGAGCCAAAAGCCTCGGAATCAGGAGTTTCCCCTGGAGATCACCCTTCGGGAAGCTGCGGAAGGCACCACGAGAAGGCTTACTCTTGAGGAGGGAAACGGAAACCGGCGGAATCTCAGCGTGCGCATTCCTCCGGGAGTTGCCGAGGGCTCCAAGGTCCGCCTTGCGGGAAAGGGAGCTTCCGCTCCCGGAGGCGGAGAGGCGGGGGATCTTTATTTGAGGATTCACCTGCTTCCGGATCCGCTCTTTAAGCCCGAAGGCCGGGATCTGCATACCCTGATCAAGCTCGCTCCCTGGGAGGCATCGCTGGGAGCAAAGATTACCGTGCCTACCCTGGAGGGAGATGTGGTGATGACTATCCCTCCGGGAACCCAGAGCGGAATGGTCTTTCGACTCAAGCACAAGGGGCTTCCGAGAAGAAAGGGAGAGCGAGGGCATCTTTTCGTGAAAACCGAAATCGCCATTCCCAAACATCTTTCTCCTCGAGAAAAGGAGCTTCTGGAGCAGCTTTCTCGGGAAAGCTCCTTCAAACCCCGGGGGTAGAAGCATTATGGATTGATATCGCTCCGGGAAACCGTGAGGAATATGGCCGAAAAGAGCGGGAGGTTCCTTGAACAGCAAGGGATCTCCCGCTCTGTACTTTTTTGGAGAGGAACGTTACTTCCGCAGATTTCGGAAAGACTGTTCTTATTCCGTGGTCATGCCGTATTTGGCGAAAATAGCATGATAGGTTCCGTTGGCCTTAATTTCCTCAAGTCCCTTGTTGAAAGCCTGAATAAGTTCCTGATGTTTCGGGTTTTTAAGCCCCGAGGTGACGTAGAGTTTGTTGCTCGAAAGGCTGCCTTGGGTGAATTCGATTTGGTCCAAAAGTTCCGGAGCCTTCTCGGAAAGAATGTATCTGGCCACGATTTCGTCCTCCAGGGTGAGGTCGATTCTTCCCGCCACGAGCTTTTTCACGTTCGTTACGAGGTCGTTGGCCTCTTGCCGGCTAAATTCCGAAGCATTCCAGAAATCGTCTCCGTAGCCGTATCCCCGGACAACTCCCAGAGAGAGCCCCTGGAGGCTCCCGAAGTCCGTGTATTCGAAGGGATCTCCCTTGCGCTTGATAAACTTTATCTGATTTTCCGCATAGGGCTCGCTGAAAAGAAAATCTTCTTTCCGGCTGTCGGTCATCCACATGTTGGTTTGAATGTCGTAATTGCCCTGCCGAACTCCGTCCTCCGCCCGAGCCCAGGGGACGAAGTTCATGGTGACGGCATAATCCTGGGTCTCGAAGGCCGCCCGGGTAATTTCGAGAGAGAGCCCCTGTTCGGGAGTGTCGGGATTCGTGAAGGGAGGCCAGGGATCCGATGCGGCGGTTATCTCGGTGGCGGCACAACAAACACCTGCTGTCAAAAGAAGAATCATAAAGCTCACGATAATGCGTTTCATGTCTCTCGTCACCTCCAGATGATTTTTTTCACGTTAGTCCTCCTGTCCTTTCGGAGTGTTCCTCCCCATCCTTTTGGCATGTGCGGATGTTCTTGGCATCACTCTTTTTTCCGAAGGAGGACTTTCGCAAAACTTGAGATCATTCTAGGGCGTCGCGTTTCAAGTTGTCAATAAAAATCGGTCGATTTCTTGGGGAGTTTCTTCGGGGCCTTTCATCTTTGCTTTCTTCCGGGATTTCATGATAAGGTTGCGGGAGGGGGATCTCCTTCCCCGGGATGCATTCCATCACTGCCAACAAGGAGGAAGCCCATGGATATCAATGTTCTCGAACTGCTGCTCATCTTTGGAGCTCGGGTATTGGACGTAAGCTGCGGAACCTTCCGCATTCTTCTTCTTGTACGGGGAAGAAAGCTTACCGCCTCTCTTCTGGGATTTGTGGAGGTGGGGCTCTATATGACCATCCTCGCCATCGTCCTCGGAGGAAAGAGTTTGGAAATCCCTCAGCTTTTGGCATACTGCGCGGGATTTGCCACGGGAAACTACATGGGAATCTTTCTGGAGGAGCGGTTGCTTCGGCGGTACGTGCTTCTGGAAATCATTGCGGACGTAAGCGAGGAGAGTTACGACCTCATTCGGAGGCTTCGGGGGGAGGGGTTCGGCACTACGGTCCTCATCGGTCAGGGCAAGGGAGGAGTGCGGCACATCGTCAAGGTCATCTGTCCCGCCCGGGAGGTGGCGGCGGTGCAGCAACTCATAGGCCCCAAATTCTTCTGCTTCATTTCAGATGTTAAAGGTGTCTGGGGAGGCTACTTCCGGATGAAGCGACGCTGAGTCATTTTCCCGCCTTCGGAGGAGAAGAAAAGAGTTCTCCCGCCTTGGGATAGTCCGGGGGGATTATTCCCTTGGCGAGCATGTGTCCCAGCAGGATCTTCATGCGAGATTCCCGATACCGGAGTTTTTGGGCGTACATGTTCTCGTCTGCCAGGTGAAAAAGCTCCTCCATGCTCATTTCCGAAGAGCTTCGAAGGGCGACGCCGATGGAAAGAAAGAGAGGAAAGCTCTCCCGCTCCAGGTTTTCCTGATCCAGAAATTCCTGAATACGTTTTCGCCGTTCCTCCAGAAGGAGGTAGGTTACATTCGGCAGAAGCACCGCAAATTCGTCTCCTCCTATGCGGGCTACCACGTCCTCTTTTCGGAAGGTTTGGCGGAGAATTTTCGCAGTGATTTTGAGTGCCTCGTCTCCTGCGGAATGTCCCAGGGTATCGTTGATGAGCTTCATGCCGTCCACATCGCAGATGATAATTCCCACGGGATCCTGCCGGCCGGAGCTAAGCCGTGCCATTTCCTCCTGGAAGTATCCCCGGTTGTAGATCTGGGTCAGTCCGTCGTGAAAGCTTGCCCAGTGGAGTTTGTCCTGGAATTCCTTGCGTTCCGTGATGTCGTCGATGATTTCGAGGATGTGGGTCTGCTTGTTTTCGATGAGAGCCAGGGGAATTTTAACGCAGGAAAACCACCGCATTCCCGCATGGCATGTGGCAAGCTGGAACTCCCGGTGCCAGACGGCCTCGTTTCTGCTCAAGGCTTCCGCATCCTGTTCCTGGAAGAGCCGATTCTGGCTTTCTCCGAAAACCTCGATGGGGGTTTTATGAAGAATTTCGTTCCGGGACATGCCGAAAATGTTTTCCGTAGCTCGATTGGTGAGGATGTAGGTGTTGGTGGCAAGGTTTTTCACGAAGATTCCCGAGGGAATGTGCTCCACGATGGAGGAGAGGAAAATCTCGTTGTTTCGAAGCTGTTTTTCCGCCTTGCGCCGTTCCTCCATCTCGTTACGAAGACGTTGGTTCAGCTCTCGTTCCGTCTTGGTGATGTTTCGTATCCGCCAGCTCATCAGGAAGGTGGCTCCCAGGGCCAGGGCAAGAAGGGTTCCTCCTCCCAGGATGATCCAGAGCATGTAGGGGGATCGCAGATAGTGGAGTATCGACGCCTCCTGAAACCATATCTCCCGAAGCCGTTGGAGATCCCCTCGTTTTTGGAGAAGAGCCAGACCGGCATTTATCTTGTGCAGAAGTTCCTCCTGTTCCGTATGAAGAGCCATGGCATAGGAGCTTCGGCGCAGGGGATTTCCCAGGATGCGTATCTTCGAGGATGCTCCGTTTTCGAGAATCCACCACTTTCCGGTAGCGGCGCTTCCCACTACTGCGTCCACGTGACCTCCCCGGAGGGATGCCATAGCCTCGGGCTGGCTGGTGAAGGTCCATAGCTGAAGTTCCGGGTGGCGCTGATGCATGAGTTCCTCCGCAGTGGTGTTCTGGGCTACTCCTACCCGGCGGCCGAAAAGATCTTCGGTGCCCTGGAAGTGCGAGGAGGGAGAGGCGAAAATCACGAGGTGGTTCTCGAAGTGCGGGGTGGTGAACTCGTAGAGAGCTTCTCGTTCCGGAGTGATGTTCCATCCCAAAAGTATGTCCGCAGATCCCTCCTGGAAAAGGCGTCGGGCCTCGGGCCAGGGCAGAAGATCCAGGGAGAGGGGAAGCCCTGTAACCTGACCGAGCAGGGTGATGACGTCTACGTCGTATCCGCTGGGCCTATTTGTTTCGTCGAGAAAGGCAAGGGGGGGGTAGGCCGCATCCCCTACCACCAGGATGGATTCGGTATTCGCACCGGAAGGACTGAGGGGAGAAACGATCCCGAGGACCATAGAAACAAGACCTCCCAGGAGAAAAAGGATAATCGCTTTTCCAAACCTCAAGGGGGTTATGCGATATAGAGACATGAAACACCCTCTCCTCTCAAATTCTCTCACGAATATTCTAGCACTAGGAACGTGAAAAAGGCTATGCCTTCCAGAAATCGGCAAGCATCCGGGGGTGTTACTCTTTTGTTACGCCCCCGACATTTCCTTGTTACCGGAGTTCTCTAAGCTTTTCCGTAAAGGCGAAGCGCCGCTTTGCCACATCCCCTGAGGAGGTAGAAGGCTTATGAGACGGTTTTGTATCGGCATCGTTGCAGCGTGTATGGGAATGACTCTTCTCGGAACTGCCGCTTTTGCGGGAAATATGGTAATCAAGGGATCCACCACGGTACTTCCCATAGCCCAGAGGGCGGCGGAAAAATTTATGGAAGCTCACCCGGATGTGGCGATTACCATTTCCGGAGGCGGCAGCAGCAACGGCATCAAGGCTTTGCTCGACGGAACCACGGATATTGCCAACGCATCCCGTCCCATGAAGGAGAGCGAGATTTCCCTGGCAAAGGAAAAGGGCATGAATCCTCTGGAGCATCAGGTGGCCATGGATGCGGTGGCGGTGATGGTGCATCCCTCTAATCCCGTGCGGGATCTTACCCTGGAACAGCTTCGGGACATTTATTCGGGGAAGATTACCAATTGGCAGGAGGTAGGAGGAGAGTCCAAGCCTATCGCCGTGGTAGGACGCGACACCAGCTCGGGAACCTTTGAAACCTGGGAAACCCTGGTGATGAACAAGGAAAAAGTTACTCCCCGGGCCCTTGTGGTGGCTTCTGCGGGAGCTCTCCTCCAGACGGTTTCCAAGAATCCTCTCGCCATCGGGTATGATGGCCTCGGTTACGTGAACGGTAGCGTTAAGGTGGTTCCCGTGGGAGGTATAGAACCTACCGCAGAGAGCGCAGTCTCCGGAAGCTATCCCATCGCCAGGTATCTTTTCATGTATACCGATGGAGAACCCAAGGGAGATGCCAAAGCCTTTCTCGACTTTCTTCTGAGCCCCCAGGGACAGAGCGAGGTGAAGGCCGCAGGGTTCATCCCCGTGAAATAATCTTCCCTCCTCCTTAGATTCTTCTTTACATACTCCTGTAAAACGTGAGTAACATTCTCTGAGCCCCTGAAGCCCGGTGCAAACCGGACCTTCGGGGGTTTTCGCGATGAAAAGATCTTTCTACATTGGAATATTCGGGCTCTTCTGCCGATACTTTCCATAGAATCGTGCAATAAAAAGAGATGCTTCGAAAACGAGGAGAAAGGAGGGTGGGTCATGGAATATTCCAGGAGAGTGGAGCGAGGGGAAAGACCTGAGGGAAACGGAATCTTTTCCCGAAACCGCCGGGAGGATCGGCAGCGGAAGGCTGTTTTTCAGGAGTTTGCGAAAAGCCTCGAGGAGCGGGAATCATCTCGGGAGAGATCCTTCGACGAGGAAAATCCCCGGGAGGAGGCCTCTCCTTCCATAACGCCGGATCAGGTGCGGAGCATCGTCAAAAGCCTTCGGCAGTTCGAGGAAAACCCCCGGGGACTTCTCGAGATGCATACCCCTCCGGAGGCTTCCTTCCGCGAGGAAGAACGCAGCGGCCGCTGGGTGGATTCCCGGGGATAGCGCATAGGTTCGAAAGCTTCATTCCATATTTTCCGGAAGAAGCGTTTTTTGCCCTTTGGCGGTGCCGGGTGATGTCACTCAGGGGAAGAGACGCTGACGTTCGAGACGTGTGGGACATATACAACAGTAGCGGTTTTTGATCAGAGATCCCGGTTCTCCTGTAGAAATTTCTCCGCCTCCTCCAGGATGTTCTCCGGGGTGGTGGGGGTATTTCCCGATGCCAAGGCGTAGCCGAGCTTAATCTGAATCTCTTCGGAAGGCGAAAGGAGAGGTGCGGCCTGTCCTTCCCCCTCGTAGGCTTCATGGCGGATCTGATCGTTAAGCCTTTTGATGAACGATTTGGCTCCTTCCCGGTTCGTCTCGGGAAGCAGTACCAGAAATTTCTCCGGGGCAAGTTGAATTCCCACGTCCGAAGTTCGCATGGTATGCTTTAAGATGGAGCCGAAGAGGGAGAAAGCCCGTTCTTTTTCCTCGTCGAAGATCGCTCGGGTTCCCGACACGAGATCCACTGAAATAAGAAGTGTCGAAAGAATACGTCGATATCGCTGCACCCGTTCGAGCTCTTCCCGAAGCCGGATCGGAGCGTAGGGTGCCGCATAGATTCCTTGGGAGTTCACGGGAGAGGAAGGAGCTTTTCCTTCTCCCGTTTCTTTTTGGGGAGGTGCAAAGGGCTCGAGGCAGACAAGGTACATGTGCTCGAAGGGGGTGATCCCAAGGGTCCAGAGACTCTTCGCCGGGCCGTGGACCATGCCGTCTTCATCCATGGTGGTTTGCTGGAGCGCCGTAAGGCTCTCCACGGAAATTTCTTTCTTTTCGAGAAACTTCAAAAATGCCTCGTTCTTCTCAAGGATCTTTCCCTGGAGTGTGGTAAGAAAGGCGGGAATGCCCAAATTCTGCACCAGGGATTTTACTACCGAGGTAAGAAGTTCCTCCGAGGAGGGGCCCTTGGGGGCGGCGTTCTTTCGGGAGGTTTCTCCGGGCCCTGACGGGAGGGAGTAGTAGTGTTCCTGGAGAATGATGCCGATGATCAGGAGAGCGGCGCCCACCCATCCGAGGGATATGGGAGCGTTCAGGTACAGAGAAAGAATTACCAGAAGAAGCCCTTGAGCCTGAAGCTGCAAGGCAGTGAGCTTTTCCTTCATGTTTTTGTAGAGGAGTACCGCGTAGGTGCTGGTGAGGATGCTATACCAAAAAAGAGCTACCATCCACAAAGGGCCCAGATTTATCGGAGCATTTTGAGAACCTCGCACCAGAAGCAGGAGAATAGCGAGAGGAATGGAGACGAAAAGGGGGATGCCGAGAATCTTCTGGGGGGGTATTCCTCGCTTCGCCATTCTGTCACCTCCGGAAAAAGTTTTTGATGAAAAAACACATTCTGTACTTCGAAAAAAACACGAACAATGATACCATAATAGAGACTTTCTGGGATATTGAGAAGGGGAAGGGAGACCCAGAACTTTCCTTTTTTTCTTGTTCTCGAGGCATTTCCCTCTTTTCCCCCGTCCTTTAGGATAGCCGAAAGTGCATTTGTGTAAAAAAATGGAACTGCGGATTCAGGTCGTTTTTTGGTTCGGTAAAGTAGGATTATAGTGAAGGAGGATTGCCGTGGAAAAGCCAGCTAGAACCTCAGTTGTCCTTGCAGAACCCATAAGCAGGCGATGGAGTCCCCGGGCGTTTCGCCCCGTGGCTGTGGAAAGAGAGAAGATCCACATCCTTCTGGAAGCCGCTCGATGGGCTCCGAGTGCCTATAACGAACAGCCCTGGCGCTTTGTGGTGGCCCTTAGGGATACTCCGGAGTTTGCTCCCATGCTCTCCTGTCTTGTAGAGGCTAACCAGCTTTGGGCGCAGCATGCGGGAGCGCTTATGGCGGGGCTCAGTTTCCGGAACTTCAGCTATAACGGCAAGCCCAACCGCTGGTATCACCACGATCTTGGACTGGCGGTGGAAAACCTTCTGCTCCAGGCGATGGAGGAAGGGCTTATGGGGCATCCCATGGCGGGGTTTTCTCCCGCCCGGGTGCAGGAGATTTTTTGCGTTCCCCGGGAATACGATCCTCTGGTGATGGTTGCCCTGGGATACCCCGGAGATCCCGAAGCGCTTCCCGAAGAACTTCGGAAAGCGGAGCTCGAAGAGCGGACACGAAAAGAGCCCGGAGAGCTCTTTTTCGAAAAAACCTGGGGAAACCCCTTTGAGAAGTTCTAGAAAGCGGAAAGAACTTCGTCATTTCGGGATTTTTTTGCCTTTCCTCGCTTCGGGAAAGTAGGAAGCCCGTTCATGTCCTTTCTGGATACGCTTCGTTCGAAAATCGCCTCGCTTCTCGGTTTCTTCCGGAAAAAAACACCTTCCGGAGAGGATCCGAAAGGGGGGGCTGAAACTCTTCCCTCGGAGGAGGAACTTCTTTTCGAAGCTCCTCCGGAGGATCTTTCGGAAGAACATGCCCCTTCGGAGGATTCCATGCCCTTCCGGGAGGAGGAAAAAAAGGGACGTTCCTTGAAAAGACTCTTTCGGCTGCTTTTTTTCGGTCTCTCTCTGGGAGCTCTTCTTCTCGGAGGAATGGTGTCTTGGAAAATAGTCCGAAACGTCTTCCGAGATCCTTCGGGGCCTCATCTCCAGAACCTCTCCAGAAAGCAGGAAAACCTTTATTCTCCTCTCGGTTTTCCCCTTACGGGGAAACGGCTTCTTCAGGAGCTTTCGGAATGGGGTATTTCCCTTGAAGAAGAGAGCCCCGGCCGATATCGAGGAACTTCGAAGGCTTTGGAAATCTTTTTGATCAGCGAAGATAACCGCATGATTCCCCTGTTCATCGGGGTGGAGGAAAAAAGCACTCCTCTCAAGTGGGGACTTCGAGTAGGTACATCCGAACAAAACCTTCTCGAATTTCTGGGAGAACCCCGGGAGCGTTCGGGAGATCTCCTCATCTATGGTGATACCTGGGGAAATCTGCTTCTTTACAGAATCAGCGACGAGAGGATAGCCCGGGTGGAGTATCACTTTCCCCGAGGACTTTTTCTGGAAGAATAATATTTTTTGAAGCCGGGCAGTTGACCAAAACCGGGGAACACGAGAAAATACATTTTATGTGTCGTGCAGCATACGGCCCGAGAGGAGGGAAAAAAGTGTCCGAACTTTTTGCCATAGACGGAAGTCCCCGGAATGCCAAGGAAAGCATAAAGATCATCGGTGTGGGAGGAGGAGGGAACAACGCCCTGAACCACATCATCCGGAGCGGTCTCGACGGTGTGCATTTCATCGCCGCCAATACGGATGTCCGTAATTTGGAGCAATCCGCAGCGGAAGTGCGCATCACCTTGGGGCAGGATCTCACCAAGGGGCTTGGGGCCGGAGGCAACCCCAAGATAGGAGCCTCGGCAGCCAAGGAATCCGCCGACAATATCAAGGCTCATCTTCGGGGGGCGGACATGGTTTTTCTCACTGCGGGAATGGGGGGAGGCACAGGTACCGGAGCCTCTCCGGTTATTGCGAGCATCGCGAAGGATCTTGGAATCCTCGTGGTGGCGGTGGTGACCCGCCCGTTCTCTTTTGAGGGAAAGAAGCGCATGGAGCAGGCCATGGAAGGAATCCGCCAGCTTCGGGACCATGTGGATGCTTTTATCCTTATTTCCAATGACCGCCTTCTCGCCCTGGCGGAAAAGAACGACTCCCTTCTCGCCATGTTCGCCATGGCAGATGACGTACTTCGTCAGGCGGTGCAAGGGGTTTCGGATCTCATCCTTCGTCCCGGAAAGATTAACGTGGATTTTGCGGATGTCCGATCCGTCATGACCGATGCGGGGATAGCCATCATGGGAATCGGCAGAGCCTCCGGCAAGGACAGGGCTCTTTCGGCAGCCCAGAGCGCTCTCCGTAGTCCTCTTATGGAAGTGCCCATGAAAGGGGCCAAGGGAGTGCTTTTCAACATTACCGGGGGGCCGGATATGTCTCTTCACGAGGTCTATGCGGTTTCGGATGTGCTTTCCGAGGCGACCCACGAAGAGGCCAACGTCATTTGGGGACATGTCCAGGATGCTTCCATGGAGAATGAAGTGGAAGTTACCGTTATTGCCACGGGTTTCCCCGATGAATACATTACGGAAACCCCTGTTGCCAGGGATTTTGCTCTTTTAGGCGAAAAAAGACCCACTCTGAGCTCCAGGATGTCTTCTCCCGAGGAGGAGCCCGAAACCTCGGTTTCCAAAGATGGCAGCATTATCCGAAGGCACAAAGGAAAATCCTAGAGCCTTTCCGGCATCCCTTTTCTCCGGTCTTGACAGGAAAGGGAAAATAACGTATAACTGAGCGAAATTTTTCCGGCGAAAGGTTTTGAAATTTCATGAGGATATGTGTATCCCTATCCGTAAATCATACAACCCAGAGCTTTTTCTTTTTTACCAGCGCGGGTTCCCCTCGAGGGGCCGGCGCCTAGCGGCGTTGGCATCTGCGAGCCGGGGTCCCGCTTCAGGGGCCCCGGCTCTTTTTTTATGTTTATGCCCTTTTCCGGAAAAAGGCACACATTTGTACAGGAGGCGAGAAGAGATATGACGAGTATGAGAAACCATGCGCAGCAGTTGGAGCTTCTCAGGAAAACCCTGCATCGGGTATGGAACAAGGTTCCTCTCTATCGAAAACGGATGGAAGAATGCGGCGTTCTTCCGGAGGATATCCGTTCTTTCGAGGATGTAGCCAGGCTTCCTCTCACCAGAAAGAGCGATCTTCGAGATGCGTATCCTACGGGGCTTCTGGCGTGTCATCCCCGGGAACTTGTGCGTTTTCACGCTTCCTCGGGAACTACGGGAAAGCCCACGGTGGTGGCCTATACGGCGAAAGATTTGGAAGCCTGGAACGACATGATGGTTCGAGGACTTCGCCTGGCAGGAGTTACCCGAGAGGATGTGGTTCAGGTGTCCTACGGATATGGGCTCTTCACGGGGGGGCTCGGATTTCATCAGGGAGCGGAACGGTTGGGGGCCACGGTGATTCCGGCTTCTGGAGGATTTTCCGAGCGCCAGCTCATGCTCATGGAGGATCTCGGAACTACCGTGCTCTGCTGTACCCCTTCCTACGGGCTTCACCTGGGGGAACTGCTCCGGAAAAAGGGAAAGACGCTCCCTCGCCTGCGCGTGGGAATTTTCGGAGCGGAGCCCTGGACCGAGGGAATCCGGAAGCGTCTTGAGGAGGAACTGGGAATTCTCGCTCTGGATGTCTACGGCCTTTCGGAGATGATGGGCCCCGGAGTGGGCATGGAATGTCCCTCCCGGCAAGGGCTGCACCTCTGGGATGATCATACTCTGGTGGAAATTCTCGACCCCGAAACGGGGGTTCCTCTTCCTCCGGGAGAGGAGGGGGTGCTGGTTCTTACGAGCCTTACCAAGGAGGCTCTTCCCCTTATCCGGTACTGGACAGGGGATCGCACACGGATTCTCCCGGGAAAATGCTCCTGCGGCAGGGAAGGAACCAGAATCGAACGCATTCGGGGGCGTACCGACGACATGCTCATTCTTCGGGGAGTCAATCTCTTTCCCTCCCAGATCGAGGTCGCTTTGGGACGGGTTTCCGGCCTCTCGTTACACTATCTTATCGAGGTGCAGGGAGGAGAGACTCTTACGGAAATCCGGGTTCTCTGCGAAGCCTCCGAGGGGGTTGGAGAGGAAGAGCGTGCCCTCCTGGAGCGTCAGGGGCAGGAGGCTATACTTCAGGTTACGGGATTGCGGATTCCCCTTTCGATTTGTCTTCCCGGAGTCATTCCCCGTTCCGAAGGAAAGGCTCAGCGCATCCGCAGGGTGGCCTGATAAGCGGCGAATGAAGAAATGAAGAATCCCGAGGCATCGGGTTTTGCCTCGGGATTCCGTTTTTTCGCTTCTCCTCGAAAGTTCGGAAGTTTTCGTTTTTCTTCAGCATTCGCCTCTCTTGCGCCTTCGCTGCCATCCCCAGTATCCCAGGCCGAGGAGCAGGCAGCATCCCAGGGTAATGTAAGTTACGGTGTGCAGATGTTCGTGGATGCGAGCCTGGTTATCTCCGAGGAAATACCCCAGCAGGGCCAGCACCACTACCCATATTCCCGCTCCCAGGGCGGTGAAGAGAGTAAAGACTCCCAGGGGCATCCGGGCGACTCCCGCAGGCAGAGAGATGAGCTGTCGAATACCCGGAATCAGCCGTCCCACGAAGGTGCTGATGTGCCCATGTTTGGCGAAGTAAGCATCCGCGCGCTCCAGAGCTTCCGGGGAGACGAAGAAATACTTTCCGTAGCGTTCGAAGAAGGGGCGCCCCAGCTTCAGGGCTATCCAGTAGTTGAAGAAGGCCCCCAGGAGGCTTCCCGCGATTCCCGCGAGAACGACCAGGGTAAGATCCATTCTTCCCGTGGCGGCGAGAAATCCCGCCGGAGGAATGACAATCTCGCTGGGAAAAGGGAAGAAGGAAGATTCCACCATCATAAGAGCCACGATCCCCGAATATCCCATAAAACCTATGGTTTCCACCAGCCATGACGCAATTTCCATAAGCATAGAAACGATTCCTCCCTGAAAAAAATCCGAAAGCCCCCATGGGGGCGAAGGATATTATACTAGGAAATGCCTTTATGCTGGTATACTTTACCTGTTTTTGAACGGATTCCTCCTTGCCGGAAAAGAAAATACCGGAAAAACGGATTTCCTTTCGGAAGGGGGACTCCTGGAAGGTGGAGTTTTTTTCTGAAGAAAATTGTGCGGGAGGTTCCGAAATGCGGAGTAGACGTTGTAAAGTGATCATGGCGGCATTGATCGGAGCGGGAATCTTCCTTTTGGGGGAACCTCTTCTCCTCCCTTCCCGGGCCGAGGAATCTCCCGGGGGAATTCGCCAGGCCCTGGACTACGATCGGCAGATTGCGGAAAAGGAGCGATCTCTTCGTGATCGTCACGAGGAAGCCGTACGGACCCTCTTTCTGGCGATGTATGAAAATATGTGGGAGAGCCGGAAGATGGAACGTCGCCTGGAGACCTCTCTCGAAGAAGCCATGAAAGAGGTGCAGGAAGAATATGTCCTCGAGAACCTCCGCATGGTGGATTCCGACTTTCAGCGACTTTTCGTGGATCAGGTGATAGAACGATTCGCCCTTCAGTTTTCTCCCGAGTGGGAGGACTTTCTCTCCGCCCTCCTGGACGCCTTGGCCTCTTCCCTGGAGCGGGATCTCCGGCTTTTTGCGGAGGAGCTTCGGGCCCTGCGGATGGAAGAGGCCCGATATCTTCCCGGAGTGGCCCGGCTCGGCGAGGTCTTTCTTCCGGAGCTTCGCCGGGCGGGAGGAGAGACCGCGCAATCCGTCTCCCTTCCGCTTCTTTCCGGGGCTGTGGACAGCGTGGCGGTGAGCGCCACGGGGCTTGTGGTGGCGGTGGCTCTGAGAAAAATTCTTAAAACCAGGGTGCAGAACTTTGTGCTCAAACGTACGGGAAAAGCTGCGGGAAAGAAAATGCTCGCCCTTGCGGGAGGGCCCTGGATGGTGGGGCTTTTTGCCCTCTGGACTGCCTGGGATGTGGGAATGTTCGTTCTGGACGTCTCCACCCTGGATGTAAAAATTCGGGAAGAGCTTACGGCGGCTTTCTCCGAAGCCTATGCAAATCGGTGTCCCCAGGAGATGTGGACTGCTCTGGCGCCGGGAGTGCGAGAGCAGTACGAGCTTGCGGCAATTACCATGAAAGACTTTGATCGCAAGGTGGAGGCCCTCTCCACCTCCCGGGCCTATCTGGATGCGGTGGGATCCCTTCCGGTGCGGGAACAGGAGCGTGTGGCGGGAGAGCTGGTCATTCTGGAGAGGGAGACCTCTCTTCCCCTCTCGGTGCTGGCGGAACAGCTCTCGGCCTCCCTGGTGGTGATGAACGAAAGCCACGTCTACGACCTTGCCTCCATGCTGCGGGAAATGCCTCCCCAGGAAGCGGTGCAGTGGATATCCATCGGAGGGGATTCGATCTTCTCTCTGTGGAGGAGTGCCCCTTCTTCGCTTTGGCGCTTTCTGACTCCCTCTCCCGAGGCGGTTTCTTTTCTCGAATGGTTTTCTCTGCGCAAACCCCAGGAACGCAAGCTCCTGCTGGAAATTCCCGGAGAGTCCCTTATCTGGATTTTTCAAGAACTCTCTAGCCTGGAGCAGGGAAGGCTCTTCCGTAAGGCCACCCCGGAAGACGTGGCGGAGGAGGTAGCCCGGCTTCAGCGCCTTCCCCAGGGACAGAGAAAACCCTATGGGATGGCTTCGAAAATGCTCTCCTTCTGGGATACCGGAGTTACCCTGCTGAGTCTCTTCCCCCTCTGGGTCAAGGCGATTCTTGGAGGAATAGTGGGGCTCTGGTTTTTCCGGATAGGGCGAAGAATCTTGTTTGCGAGGAGACGGTAAGAAACATGAAAGAACAAGAAATTTCCGAAGCGGAACTGCTGCTTTCCACGGGCCCCGAAGGATGTCCCCGGGATGCCCGGATTCTGGGGCCCGTATGGGGAGCCTGCGTTCTCAGTCGTTCGGTGGTGAAAGATTTCAGCTCTGCCCTGCGGAACATGGCGGGGGGAGAACTGAAAGCCTATACGGGGCTTCTTGACGATGCGGTGGATCGTGCCATGGAGCGTTTGCGAAAGCGAGGTTTGGCCATGGGGGCTCACGGCATAAGCTCCATACGCATCGCTACTCCGGAAGTCTCCGGGGGGGCCGCGGAAGTGGTGGTCGTGGGAACCGCCTGGCGCAGGCCATAAAGAAAGCCCCCCTGTACAGGGGGGCTTTCTTTATGGCCTGCGGAATGCACGAGGTTATTCCTGGGGAAGAAGTCCCTTGGCCCGGTAAATCTTTGATGCGTAGATCCACAGCCGCGGGTGTTCCCGCAGAAAGAGAATTCCCGCCATAATGCAGACAATTCCTCCGAAGCCAAGGGTGAGAGGAGCTCCAAAGTATGAGGCGATCCATCCTGTCAGGAGGCTTCCGAAGGGCGATATGCCGGTAACCGAAATAATGTAAAGGCTCATGATGCGGCTTCGCTTATCTTCCTCCACTAAAACCTGAAGAAGGGTATTGCAGGAGATCAGAAGAGAAACCATGCCGAATCCGATGAATCCCATGAGGATGAAGGAGAGGGGAAACCACCGGGAGGCGGAGAAAAGGGTTATGCTGGCGCCGAAAAGGCATGTGGACATTCCCAGAACTTTTCCCAGTCCCACCGGAGTGGGGCGCATGGCGAGGCGGATGGAGGCGATAAGGGCCCCTATTCCCGTGGCTCCCAGGAGAAAGCCCAGGCTTTTCGGGCCCCCCTGCAGAATGTCTCTCGCGAAAATGGGGAGCATCACCAGATAGGGAAAGCCGCAGATGCTCAGCACCACCAGGGTGAGGAGAATCACCCGGATGGGCGGATTTCCCCAGGCGTAAAGAATGCCCTCGCTGATGCGTTTGTGCAGAGGAAGGGCCTCGGCGGCTCCTTCCCGTTTTTCCCGGGGAGCTATGCGCATCATGAGAAGAGCTCCCAGAGAGGCGCCGTAGGAAAGGCCGTTGGCAAGAAAGCAGAGCCCTTCGCCTACCATGGCGATGACCACTCCCGCCAGGGAAGGCCCCAGAAGGCGGGCGCAGTTGAAAAGGGAGGAGTTGAGGGCTATGGCGTTTCCCACATCTTCTCGCCGCTCCACCATCTGTACCACGAAGGCCTGTCGGGCGGGAATTTCAAAAGCGTTGATAAAACCGAGGAAAATGCTCAAGAGAAGCACGTGCCAGTAAACCACGGCTCCCGTAAGGGTGAGAAACGCCAGAAGCAGAGCCTGCACCATGCTCAGAATCTGGCAGAGAAGAATGGTTCGCCTCAGATCCCATCCTTCCAGAAGAGCTCCCGCAAAAAAGCCCAGGAAAAACACCGGAATCTGTCCGGCAAAATCCACCATTCCAAGATGGAAAGCGGAGTTCGTAAGGCGATAGATAAGCCAGCTCATGGCCACCCGCTGCATCCAGAGCCCCACCAGAGAGACCGCCTGGCCTGTAAAAAAGAGGCGGTAGTTTCGGTAACGGAAAGCCCGGGTCATATGATGGGCTGTCCAATCTTTAGGAAAGAGCACGTCCGGAGCGAAGCGGCGCGAGGCTGCCATGGAAACCGTCCTTTCTCGAATGGAAGGCGGAGCTCTCGGGACAACGCCACGTTTTTGTACTGTGAAAAAGCCGGGAAGGCCCGAAAGCACTCTCTCGGCGTGTCTTGAGAACCCGCCAAAGTTATGTTTGCATGTTCATCGAAGATTCCGCGCCGAAGTTCCGTAACTTTTCAGTTTTTTCGGCCATCCTGACACGTCTCTATTTGCAGAGAAGTATAGCAAAAAAGAACCGGTCCGCCATGGTCCAATTCCTTTCGGAACGCTCCCTCCATTTGGTGAAAACTCCATGGTTAGCAAGAAGGCGGTGCCTTTCCCCCCGGGGAAAAGGCACCGCCTTCCGAACACATATACGGAGGTTGGGTTTATATCTTTTCGGAAAGAACCTCTTTCCGGGAAGCAACCTCGGAAATCTCAAAGGTTTTTCGATCCTGAAACTCTTCGCGTTTTCCCTTGTTCCATTGGGAAATGGGGGTCAGAAACCCCACCACCCGGGAATACACCTCACAGCGGGTACGTTTCTGCTGCTCCATGCCGCACACTCCTTTCGTTTCTTCGTGGAAGAAGAAGATCTTCCGAACTTATTGGATCACTCCAATATCCATAAGAGAACCGAAACTCTTTGGAAGCACTCCCTATTCCCGCACGATCACCTTTGCCGCATAGGGAGATGCAATTTTTTGAAATTCCGCCATTTCGGCGATGGTAAAGGTTCGTTCTCTCTCGAGGGAAGGATCCAGGGTTTTACCGGGACGGAATCGCTGCAGTACCCACAAAGGTACTCCTTGGATCCATGCTCCCAGATCTTTCAGGATTTCTTTCGAGTGAAGTCGTGGAACCAGGGTGGTACGGCACTCGAAAGGAATTCCTCCTTTCCGAAGAATTTTCAGAGAGGCTTCCAGCATCTTCCGGGAGCCCGGAAAACCCGAAAGGTCATGGTACTCCCCGGGAGATGTCTTGACGTCCAACGCCACGTACTCCACAAGTCCTTCCTGTAGAACCCGCTCCAGTCGTTCCGGAAAGGATCCGTTGGTATCCAGCTTTATTTCGAACCCCCGGGCCCGGATCGTTCGCAGAAAATCCGGGAGATCTGCCTGGAGCAGGGGCTCCCCCCCGGTAACGCATACGCCGTCCAGAATGCCCTTGCGGCTTTCCAGAAAATCCCAGAAGAAGGCCATATCTTCCTCTCCTTCGGGAAGGGGGATAAGCTCGGGGTTATAGCAGTAGGGGCATCGAAAATTGCACCCCCGAGTGAAAACGATGCAAGCGAGCTTGTCCGGAAAATCGAGAAGCGTGGTTTTTTGCAATCCTCCGATATGCATGCGCTATTGCTGCGGGGCCGTTTCGGAGCCCTCCGGTACCATGTCGGGAAGATAGCCCATCTCTTCGTCGCATTTGGGACAAAATTCGTGTTCCCCTGGAATATAGCCATGAATCGGGCAGATGCTGAAGGAGGGGGTGATGGTGTAGTAGGGAAGGTGGAAATTTTCCGCAATCCGCCGCACCAGACGCTTGGTGGCTTCTCCCGAAGGCATGCGTTCTCCCAGAAAGCCGTGGAATACCGTTCCTCCCGTATAGAGCACCTGGAGCTGATCCTGAAGATAGAGGGCCTCGAAAATATCGTCCGTAAAGCCCACGGGAAGCTGGGAAGAGTTCGTGTAATAGGGCTCCGCATTCCGTTCCAGGCAGGCCTCGTGGTTGGCGCAGACAATGTCGTCTCCGAAAAGATCCCGGTCGATCCGGGCGAAGCGGTAGGAAGTTCCCTCCGCAGGAGTGGCTTCCAGGTTGTAGAGATGTTCCGTTCCCTCCTGGAACTCCAGTAGCTTGTCCCGCATGGCTTCCATAATGCGGGTGGCAAAGGCTATTCCTTCCTGGGTGGTGAGATCCGTTCCCAGAAAATTCCGCACCGCCTCGTTCATTCCGTTCAGCCCGATGGTGTTGAAGTGGTTGTTCCAGTAATAGCCGCTGGTTTCCTTGATATTGCGAAGGTAGAACTTGGAGTAGGGATAAAGGTTCGCCTCGGTGAGGCGCTCCAAAATCTTCCGCTTGATCTCCAGGCTCTCCTTGGCGGTTTCCATGAGGGCAAAGGTGCGTTCGATAAACTCCTCTTCGGTTCGGGAAAGGTGCCCTATCCGGGGCATATTGAGGGTTACCACCCCGATGGATCCCGTCATGGGGTTGGAGCCGAACAGCCCTCCCCCCCGTTTGCGGAGTACCGCATTGTCCAGCCGGAGGCGGCAACACATGCTCCGCACGTCGTCGGGGTTCATGTCGGAATTCACGAAGTTGGAGAAATAGGGAATGCCGTACCGGGCGGTCATCTCCCACACCGGAGCGAGAACTTCGTTATCCCAGTCGAAATCGTCGGTGATGTTGTAGGTGGGAATGGGGAAAGGAAAAACCTTTCCCGTGGCGTCTCCTTCCAGCATAACCTCCGCGAAGGCCCGGTTGATCATGTCCATTTCCTTCTGGAAATCTCCATAGATCCGGTCGATGGGGTTGCCTCCCACGATGGCGGGAAGCTTGCCCAGGGAAGAGGGCACCGAAAGGTCCATGGTGATATTCGTGAAGGGGGTTTGAAACCCTACCCGGGTAGGGACGTTCAGATTGAAAACGAACTCCTGGAGAGCCTGCTTCACGTCCCTGTAGGAGAGGTTGTCGTAGGCTACGAAGGGGGCGAGAAGAGTGTCGAAGTTCGAAAAAGCCTGGGCCCCCGCGGCTTCCCCCTGCATGGTGTAGAAAAAATTCACGATTTGCCCCAGGGCGGTGCGGAAATGCTTGGGGGGGCGGCTGCCGATCTTGGTTTGTACTCCCGTGAAGCCGTTCATGAGGAGATCCTGAAGATCCCAGCCGCAGCAGTACACCGAGAGGTTGCTCAAATCGTGGATATGAAGATCCCCCGAAAGATGGGCCTCCCGGATCTTTTTGGGATAAATTTCGTGGAGCCAGTACTGGCTGGTGATCTCCGAGGCGATATAGTTATTCAAGCCCTGGAGAGAGTAGCTCATGTTGCTGTTTTCGTGTACTTTCCAGTCCAGCTTTTTCAGGTATTTCTGTACCAGATCCGCCGCACCTTCCAAAAGTTTTTTGGTGTCCCGAAGCCGGGCGTGCTGTTCCCGGTAGAGGATGTAGGCCTTGGCCACGTCCGCATAACCCTCCTCGATGAGGAGTTTTTCCACCAGATCCTGCACTTGTTCCACCGTGGGAGGATGGGTTTCGTCGAAGAAGATATTGAGATAAGATAAGGCCTTGTTGGTAATTTCCTCCGCCACCCCATCCTCCTGGGGGGCTCCTGCGGCATGAGCCGCCTTCTTCACGGCGTTCCAGATCTTTCGAGGCTGAAAAGGGGTCTGTTCACCGTCTCGTTTACGTATAAACTCTACATTCATGAATTTCTCTCCTTGTACCGCAAACTTGCCGGAAGGCGTTCCGGAATCTTACCCGGGCAGGAGCCGGGAATCTACGAAGGCCGCATCTTTTCTTGAAGCTCCGAGGGGAACCCTTTTCAGGAGCCGCACTCCTGAAAACGTATCTTCTCCCGGGAGAATCCGAGGTGGTTTTCTTTCGCAAAGAGCCTCGCCGGAATCTTTCATGATTCCGATTCAATCATATCAGAAGGGGGTTCTCCTTCCCAGAGACTTTAGCACTATATATGGTGTTTGTTTCAAAAAGAACACAATATATGTGGATATCTTCGTGGATATCCTGTGGATAGATGGCCGGGGAATGATGAAAAGGAAAACTGTGGAAAAGATCTTTTTCCCTTTCTTTCGGATTGCTGGTACAATGCCTTCAAGGAGATGCAATCCGGTATTTCTTCTAATAACCGAGGAATGCCGTCATAAAGGTGATGTAAAAACAGAAAAAAAGCCCTTCCTTTTCTTCCGGCAATGCTACAATAGACACCATGAATTCCTGTGAGAACGAATATACCCGGGTCGGGAGGAGTCTCCGGCTCCTTCGGCCCATGTGAGGTGACCCTCCTGTGCAGGTACCCCTTTCGAATGCCCAGATTTTCGAAGATGATATTCAGGCGGTGGTAGACACCCTCCGCTCCGGTCGAATTGCCCTGGGGCCTCAGATTCGCGCCTTCGAGGAAGAGCTTGCCGCTCGGGCGGGAGTTTCCCATGCGGTGGCATGTTCCAGCGGCACCGCGGCGCTGCACGTACTTCTCGAGGCGTCGGGTATTGGCCCTGGGGATGTGGTGCTTACCACTCCCTTTAGTTTTGTGGCCAGCAGCAACGTGCTCCTTATGCTCGGGGCGGTTCCCTTTTTTGTGGATATCTCTCGAAGCACCCTTATGCCTTCGGTTCCGGAAGTGGAACGGGGCCTTCGGAAACTTCGCTCCGGAGAGTACGTACTCCCCGGAGAGTCTTTGCCCTGCGATCCTGCCCGGATCAAGGGAATGCTCTTGGTGGATGTTTTTGGTATGCCTGCTCCCTGGGAAGAGCTGGAACTTCTGGCGAAACAGGAAAAACTGCTTCTCTTCGAGGATAGCTGCGAAGCTCTGGGAGGTCGCCTGGAAGGGCGCGCCTGCGGCAGCTTCGGCGTGGGAGGGGCTTTTGCCTTCTACCCCAACAAGCAGATTACCACGGGAGAGGGGGGGGTGGTGGTTACGGAGAATGCGGAAATCGCCTCCCTCTGCCGATCCCTCATCAACCAGGGACGGGACGAGAGCGGTACCTGGCTCTCTCACGTGCGGTTGGGCTACAACTATCGCATGAGCGAACTTACCGCAGCCCTCGGCCGATCTCAGATCGCCCGGTTGGATGGAATTCTCGAAAAACGAAATCAGGTGGCTCTCCGTTACCAAAGCCTTTTAGGGGGGCTGCCCGGGGTTCTTCTCCCCACTCCTCCCGCCTGGACGGATCTGCCGAGCTGGTTCGTCTACGTTATCCGGCTGGAAAATCCTTCCGCCCGCCAGGGCGTGATGGAGCATCTCCGAAACCGGGGGGTGGAATGCAAACCCTATTTCACGCCCATACCGCTTCAGCCCTTCTATGCTGACCGTTTCGGATACCGGGAGGGAGATTTTCCGGTGATGGACGAAATTTGCTCCTCCGTATTGGCCCTTCCCTTCTACACGGATCTTGAACTTTCCGCTCAGGAGTATGTGGCCCGATGCCTGGAGGAGGCGCTCTCTCATGTCGCGCTTTAAGCGTCGCTTTTTGGAGTTCTGGCTCCGCATGGGAGGAAATCCTTTCGGAGTTTTCTGGACCGATGTCTTTTCCCTGCTTCTGGCGGTTTATTGCGGCTATGCCTTCCGGCTTACACTCTTCTTCGGATGGGCCTATGTGGACGATCTTCTTCCCACAGCAGGACTTTTCGTCCTTTTCGTAAGCACCACTCTCCTTCTCGGAGGGCTCTACCGGGTGCTCTGGTCTCAGGCGAGCCTGGAGGAATACCTTCGGCTTACCCGGTTTTATGCCTTGGGAGCTTTCATCTACTGCGTGGTGGATCGATTTTTCATTAAAGATGTGTTTGTCCCCCGGACTACCCTGGCGATTTTCGTGGTGCTGGGGCTTTCCTTTATGGGAGCCTTTCGGGTGAGCTGGCGCCTTGCCCGATTGGGACTCCAGCCTCAGCGGCTTCCTTTGGCCCGGGCGATTATCGTGGGAGCCGGCGAGGCTGGAAGTCTGATTGCCCGGGATCTTCTTCGGAACGATCGGGAAATCCTCCCTCTGGGCTTTGTGGACGATGATCCTCAGAAGCTGGGAATGGAAGTGGCGGGGCTTCGGGTTCTGGGGTACACCTCGAATCTTTTGAGCCTTATTGACGAATACCATGCCGATCTGGTGCTTTTTGCAATTCCCTCGGCTCCGGGGCGCATGGTGAGCCGCATTCTCGCGGAGGTGGCTCCCCGAAACATCACGGTCCGCGTACTGCCAAGTCTTCGTGAGCTTGCGGGGGGGCAGGTGAACGTGAGTCGCCTTCGGCCGGTGCGGCTGGAGGATCTTCTCGCCCGGGAGCCCATCGCCCTGGATAATGCGGGCATCCGGAACTACCTTCATGGCCGTACGGTGCTTGTCACCGGTGCGGGGGGCTCCATAGGCCGGGAAATATGCCAGCAGATCACTGAGTACGGCCCCGAAAAGATGCTTCTTCTCGGGCACGGGGAACAATCCATCTACGAGCTTCTGGAAAGTTTTAAAAATACCGGAATTCAGGTGCCTCACATGCCGATCATTCTTGACGTGGCGGACCGTAAAGGTATGGAGATCCTCTTTCGGCAGCACCGCCCTCAGGTGATCTTCCACGCGGCGGCGCACAAACATGTGCCTCTCATGGAAAGCAACCCCAGGGAATCCTTGCGGGGAAACGCTCTGGGAACCTGGACCGTGGCGGATTGCGCCGGGCGGTACGGAGCGGAAAGAATGGTACTTATCTCCAGTGACAAGGCGGTGAATCCCGCCAACGTCATGGGGGCCACCAAGCGGTTGGCGGAAATGCTTTTGGAGGAAGCCCAGGAACGCCATCCAGGCACTGCCTTCATGGCGGTGCGCTTCGGCAACGTCCTCGGAAGCCGGGGGAGCGTGATTCCCAAGTTCGAACAGCAGATTCTCAAGGGAGGCCCCGTGACGGTGACGGATCCGGGGATGCGGCGCTACTTCATGCTCACCTCCGAGGCGGTTTCCCTGGTGCTTCAGGCGGCGTCTCTCGG
Source organism: uncultured Synergistaceae bacterium (assembly GCA_964545875.1). Lineage (GTDB taxonomy): Bacteria > Synergistota > Synergistia > Synergistales > Aminiphilaceae > DAIPKP01. Next base: position 134,683 of record CAZJHH010000004.1, on the reverse strand, counting down.
CAAGGGGGGAGAGCTCTTCGTCCTCGACATGGGAGAACCCGTACAGATCGTGGAGCTTGCAAAGACCCTTATCCGGCTCTACGGCATGGAACCCCACAAGGATATTCCCATCGTCTTTACGGGAAAACGCCCCGGAGAGAAGCTTTTCGAAGAACTGTTCTACGACCCCGGTCACGTGACCCACACGGTGCACCAGAAGATTTTTCTTACATCCATGCAGGGCAAGCCTGCATCTTCCCTGGCGGATCGGCTGGATATGCTTTTGGAGTACGACGATCAGGGAATACGGAATATTCTGGAAGAATACGTTCCTTTCTGCGAAAATCGGGAGAGCAGGGAAGTTCGCTGCGGATGAAAATCTTGAAACCACGGAGGGAGAGAGATGCGGAGCGGAAAATATTCCCCTTCTGATTCTGGAAAGATCGCAAAAAGATTGCTGGACATACTTGGAGCCTTTGCGGGACTGCTTTTTCTCTCGCCCCTTTTCCTGTTCGTATTTCTGGGAGTGCGTCTTACCATGGGGAGCCCCGTCCTTTTTTCCCAGCTTCGGGCTGGAAAGGGAGGAGCTCCCTTCCGGCTTTTCAAGTTTCGTACCATGCGAAACTCTCGGGATGCTTCTGGAAACCTTCTGGAGGACGAGAAAAGAATTACTTCCTTCGGTAACTTTCTCCGAGCCGCAAGCCTGGATGAAATTCCCCAGCTCTACAACGTTCTCCGGGGAGAAATGAGCCTGGTGGGCCCTCGTCCCCTTCTTCTGGAATACGTTCCCCTCTATAGCCGCCGACAGCGCCGGCGTTTGGAGATGTTGCCGGGAATTACCGGCTGGGCCCAGATCAACGGACGAAATGCTCTCTCCTGGGAGGAAAAGTTCGAGTTCGACGTGTGGTACGTTGAGAACTGGAGTTTTATGCTGGATTGTCGTATCCTTTGGAAAACTCTTGCCCGGGTGGTAAGCCCTTCGGGAATAAGCCATGAAGGACATGCTACCATGGAAAAATTTCAGGGAACGCCTTCCTCGGAGAATTCGGAGGAGAGGAATGCATGAAAAAAAAACTTCTCGTTTTGGGAGCCGGAGGGCATGGAAGGGTTGTGGCGGATAGCGCCCGGGAGTGCGGATTCTGGGAGGAGATTGTCTTTCTTGACGATCGATATCCCGGGCTGGCCGTGTCCGGAGAGTGGAAAATTTCGGGGGCTCTCGAGGATCGGGAAAACTTTTCCAGAGATCTTTGGGGAGTTCTCCCGGGAATAGGAGATAATTTTCTGCGCCTCCGCCTTCTGCAAGCTTTCTCGGAAGAAAATTTTTTTCTTGAAACCCTCCGGCATCCCCGAAGCTGGGTAAGCTCCGGAGCCGTTCTTGAAGAGGGATCCGTACTCTTTGCCCAGACCGCGGTAAATTACGGCGCCTTCATAGGAAGAGGATGTATCGTCAATACCGGAGCTACGGTGGACCACGACTGTTCTCTCGGAGAAGGGGTGCATCTTTCGCCGGGGGTACATTTGGCGGGAGGAGTTACCGTGGGCTGCTGTGCCTGGCTCGGTACCGGTTCGGTGGTGCTCCCGGGAATTTCCGTGGGAGCCCATGCGGTGGTCGGAGCCGGGGCGGTGGTGGTACGGGATGTCCCTTCGGAGGCTCTGGTAATGGGAGTGCCTGCAAAACCTGTACGCAAAGAAGGAGTTTCTGATTAAAGGCAAAGGCGAAAAGTACGGAAAAGTTTGAACCCTCGTTTCCGGAGAACCCCAGTTCCACGGAGTAAAGGCAAAAAACCCGGTTCGTAGATGAGTGAGCCGTTTTCCGGAGAGCTTGACTTTTTTCGAAAATAATCCCGGAGCCGCTGCCTTACGGAGGAGGTGATTTCCCCATGGCTCGCATTGTCCTTTTTGGAGGATACGCTCCGTCCCTCTGCAATTTTCGAGGTGCTCTTCTTCGGGATCTTGCCCGAAGGGGGCACCAGATTTTTGCGGTGGCTCCTCTCCAGGAGGCTCCCGGAGACATGCCGGAACGAATAGCCTCTCTCGGGGCTCGATATGTCCCCGTCTCCCTTGCCCGAACGGGCATGAACCCCCTGGAGGACCAAAAGAGCTTTCGGGAGCTTACGAACCTTTTCCGCAGTCTTTCCCCGGACGTGCTTCTCAGCTATACTCTCAAACCGGTGCTCTACGGATCCCTGGCGGCCCGCCGGGCAGGGGTGCCCCGCATTCTCGCGCTTATCACCGGCCTGGGGTACTCTTTCAGCGGTACCTCCTGGAAGCAGAATCTGCTCCGCCTGGGGCTCAATCCCCTGCTTCGCCGGTCCTTGAAAGCGTGCGAAGCGGTAATTTTTCAGAATCCCGATGACCGAAAGCTCTTCGTGGAGCAGAGGTTGGTGGAACGGGAAAAAACCTTCCGAGTCTGGGGATCCGGAGTGGATCTGGATCATTTTGCCTACGTGCCTCCTCCGGAGGGGCTTCCTCTTTCCTTTCTGCTCATCGCTCGGCTTCTTCGGGAGAAGGGCATTCGGGAGTATGCCGGGGCGGCGGAACGCATAGGAAAACGCTATCCCGGAACCCGATGCTTTCTGGCGGGGCCCTTCGATCCCAACCCCGGAGGTATTCCGAAAGAGCAGATAGAGGCGTGGTGCTCCCGGGGAATTTTGAACTACCTCGGTTCTCTCGAAGACGTGCGCCCCGCCCTGGCTGCCTCCAGCGTCTACGTGCTTCCTTCCTACCGGGAGGGAACTCCCCGATCCTCTCTGGAGGCCATGGCTACCGGACGGCCCCTCATCACCACGGATGTTCCGGGATGTCGGGAAACGTTGCAAGACGGATACAACGGCTATCTCGTACCTTCTCACGACGAGGAAGCCCTGGCGGAAAAAATGGCTCTCTTTTGTGAAAAGCCCGCTCTCGTTCCTCTTCTGGGAAAACGAAGCCGTCTTCTTGCGGAAGAGCGTTTTTGCGTTCATAAAGTCAATGCCTCCATGATCGGCATCATCGAGGGAGGGCTTTCCTGGAGTAACGGAGACGCTTTCCTTGAAAGGGAGCACGGTATGAATTGAAGCCGCATCGACAGGGCACGTCGGTGGTTTGACCGCACCGGAGCGAAGGGAACACGCATGAAGGCTCCCACTATCTTGGAACGTGCTGTTCATATGGTGGCAGTAAAAAAGAGACGGAAGAAGGAAAGGAAGGATAGAGGATGCAGCAACCCTCCATCGGCGTTATCGGTTTGGGCTATGTGGGTATTCCCCTTGGCGTGGGGCTTGCCAGAAAGTTTGACCATGTTGTGGGATACGACATAAAGAAAGAACGGATCCGGGAGCTCCGGGAGGGGTATGACCGAACCGGGGAAATCTCTTTCGAAGATATGAAGGCCTCTTCTCTGAAACTTACGGATTCTCCGGAAAATATCCGGGGGCTCGATGTCTATATCGTCACGGTGCCCACTCCGGTGGATCGCTGGCATCGTCCGGATCTCGGCCCGGTGGTGAACGCTACCAAGGCTCTGGCGCCGCTTCTTAAAAAGGGATCCGTGGTGGTATATGAATCCACGGTCTATCCCGGTGTAACCGAGGATATCTGTCTCCCCCTCCTGGCGGAGGGTTCCGGCCTGGAGCCCCACCGGGATTTCAAGGTGGCCTATTCGCCCGAACGCATCAACCCCGGAGATAGGGAGCATCGCCTGGAGACCATTACCAAGGTGGTTTCCGGGGAGGATGAGGAAACCCTGGAAAGGGTTGCCCGAATCTACGAGGCCGTGGTTCTTCCCGGGGTGCACCGTGCGCCGAGCATTCGGGTGGCGGAAGCTGCCAAGGTTATCGAAAACACCCAGCGGGATCTCAACATCGCCCTCATGAACGAACTCGCCATTCTCTTCGATCGGCTGGATATTCGTACCGCCGACGTGCTGGAGGCGGCGGGAACCAAGTGGAACTTTCTTCCCTTTCGTCCGGGATTGGTGGGAGGGCACTGCATCGGAGTGGATCCCTACTACCTCACCTTCAAAGCCGAGGAAATGGGATACCATCCCCAGGTCATTCTGGCAGGACGGCGCATCAACGACGGCATGGGCAAGATGATCGTGGAGAAAACCGTGAAACTTCTCTGCAAGTCCGGACGCCCCGTAAAGGGGGCCCGGGTGGGAATTCTGGGAATCACCTTCAAGGAGAACGTGCCGGATCTTCGAAACAGCCGCATACCGGACCTTGTGGAGGAGCTCGGAGAATACGGGGTGGAGGTTTTCGTGGCGGATCCTCTCGTCTCCTCCGAAGAAACCCTGGAGGAATACCGCATCTCCCTTTCGAACCCCTTGGAATGGCGAAACCTGGACGGGATTATCCTGGGAGTGCCCCATGGAGAATATGTGGATCGGGGAGCTTCGTTTCTCTCCGAACGCCTGGCCCCTTCGGGAGGGGTGGTGGTGGATGTGAAATCCGCCTATGCCCCGGAAGATTTCCCCAAGCCTCATCTTTACTGGAGCCTCTGATGGAGCTCCTTGCAAAACCCCGGATTCTGGAAAGCCTGGAGGAGGAACTGCGCGGAACTCCCCGAAAATGGCTTGTCACGGGAGCCGCGGGATTCATCGGCTCCAACCTGGTGGAGACGCTTCTCTCCCTGGATCAGCACGTAACGGGGCTGGATAACTTCAGTACAGGCTTTGCCAGAAATTTGGATCAGATTCTCGGCCTTTGTTCGGAGGAGCAGCGAAGACGTTTTGCCTTCGTAAAGGGGGATATCCGAAATTCCGAAATTTGTCTCCAGGCCTGTGAAGGCCAGGATGTGGTGCTGCATCAGGCGGCTCTCGGCTCGGTTCCCCGATCCATGGAAGAGCCCTGGAACTCTCACGACAGCAACGTAAACGGATTTTTGCAGATTCTTCTCGCCGTGAAAAAGTGCGGGGTTTCCCGGCTGGTCTATGCCTCCTCCAGCTCGGTTTACGGAGATGCTCCGGAGCTTCCCAAAAAGGAGGAGCATCAGGGAAATCTTCTCTCTCCCTATGCTCTCACCAAAAAAATGAACGAAGAATTGGGGGATCTTTTCTTTCGGGTTTACGGCGTAGAATCCCTGGGATTTCGATATTTCAACGTTTTCGGCCCCCGGCAGGATCCCGAAGGGGCCTATGCGGCGGTAATTCCCCGATGGTTCAAGGCGTTCTGGAGGGGAGAAAATCCCCGGATCTACGGAGACGGCGAAACCAGCAGGGATTTTTGCTACATCAAAAACGTGGTGCAGATAAACCTTCTCGGAGGAACCACCACGAACCCCCAGGCCCTGAATCAGGTGTACAACGTGGCGGTGGGAGAGCGCACAACCCTGAACCAGCTTTTCGAGCTTCTCCGGGATCAGGTGGCCCGGTTCAAGCCGCAGGCGGCTTCGGCAAAACCGGAGTACCGGGATTTCCGCTCCGGAGACGTACGGCATTCTCTGGCGGATATCTCCCGGGCCCGGGAGCTTCTGGGTTACGAACCCCAGTACTCTCTCCGAAAGGGTCTGGAAGAGGCCGCATCCTGGTATGCGGCGAATTTGGTGTAGCCATGTGCGGCATCTGCGGTTTTCTCGACACCTCGCTTTCTCTGCATAAAGACGCCCTGGAAGATCTGAGCCTTCGCATGGCCGCCGCCATGGCTCATCGGGGCCCCGACGAGGGCACCTCCTGGAGCGATCCCTCAAACGGAGTCGTGCTGGGGCATCGGCGGCTGGCGGTGATCGACCTTACTCCCACGGGCCGGCAGCCTATGACCTCCCGGTGCGGGAACTACACCATCGTTATGAACGGAGAAATCTACAACTACCGGGAAATCCGCAGGAACTTGGAAAGAGAGGGAACAGCCTTTCGAGGAACCTCGGACACCGAGGTGGTTCTCGAAGGAATCGCTCTCTGGGGACTCGAAAAAACCCTGGAGCGTTTGGTGGGAATGTTTGCCTTCGCTCTCTGGAATTCCCGAAAGCGCAGCCTCACCCTTGTCCGGGATCGGGGAGGGGAGAAGCCTCTCTACTACGGATGGATGGGAGGCACCTTTCTCTTCGGTTCGGATCTCCGGGCCCTTCTGGAACATCCGAGTTTTTCCAAAGAGCTGGATCTCGGGGCCCTGGGGGAGTACTGCATGCGCAACTACATTCCCGCCCCTGCCTCGATCTACAAAAACATATACAAGCTTCTGCCGGGCACCTTCTGCGCCATTTCTCCGGAAAAACCCGGAGAACTTTCGGTGCCCGTGCCATACTGGACTTTGAACGAGACCGTTCGTGCGGCCCGGCAAAACCCCTTTGCCGGCACCCCCGAAGAGGCGGTGGAGGCTCTTCGGGAACTGCTGCGCACCACTCTCCGGGGGCAGATGATAGCGGATGTCCCCCTGGGGGCCTTCCTCTCCGGAGGCATCGACTCCTCTCTGGTGGTGGCGGTCATGCAGGAGCTCCACTCTTCTCCGGTGCGCACCTTTACCATAGGTTTCGAAGAAACCTCCTTCGACGAGGCCTCGGAAGCCTCCAGGGTGGCCCGTCATCTCGGCACGAATCACGCCACCCACTACGTGACTCCCCGGGAAGCTCTGGATGTGGTGCCGAAACTCTCTACATTCTACTCCGAGCCCTTCGGGGATTCTTCCCAAATTCCCTCCTGCCTCGTGGCGGCCTTCGCACGAAAATCCGTTACCGTGGCCCTCTCGGGAGATGGGGGGGACGAACTCTTCGGCGGCTATAACCGGCATATGTGGCTTCCCAGGCTGGAGCGGCGGTGGGGCGGATATCCCCGCCCCTTCCGTAGGCTCCTCGCTCGAAGCCTTACCAGCCTCTCCCCCGGAACCTGGGACATCCTTCTCAAGGGAGCGGGGAAACTTACGGGAAGGCCCGTTCCCCGGCTGGGGGGATACAAGGTGCATAAACTTGCCTCTCTTCTGGACGCTCCGGGGCTCGATGCTCTCTACCGGCGGGTTACCACCTTCTGGAACAGCCCTTGGGAGCCCCTGATCTCTCCGGATCCCTTTCAGGATATTCCCTTGGAAAACGATCTTCCCGAGGGACTTGGAGGAGAAGAACAGATTATCTACCGGGACTACTGTTCCTATCTCCCCGGCGACGGGCTTCCCAAGGTGGACCGGGCCTGCATGAGCGCCAGCCTGGAAGGCCGGGCTCCCTTTCTGGATCACCGGCTTCTCGCCTTTGCCTGGTCCCTTCCGGGGGAGTATAAAATTCGAAACCGCACGGGGAAGTGGCTTCTCCGGGAGCTTCTCGCATCCTATCTCCCCAGAGAGCTTTTCGAGCGCCCGAAAATGGGCTTCGGCATCCCCGTTTCGCTCTGGATTCGGGGGCCTCTCAAGGAATGGGCATGTTCGCTCCTCGATCCATCCCGACTCGAACGGGAGGGGCTTCTTAACGTACCCAACGTGCAGAAGCGCCTTCGAGAGCACCTGGGAGGAACCCACGATCACTCGGACTCTCTCTGGGGGCTTCTCATGTTGCAGCAGTGGCGGGAAACCTACATGTAAAGCCTGAAGAAAGGGCTGAAAGGGAACCTGAAAATTTCCGGCAGGTTGACATGCCTTGTTTTGAGTAGTATTTTTGCTCAAAACAAGGCATTTTTTTTGGAGGAATATCTTTGATAGACGCTCTTATCACATCGAAAACACGCATAAAGCTTCTCTTCAAATTTTTCTTCAACCCCGAAGTAACCTCCTATCTTCGGGAGCTTGCGGAGGAGTTCGGAGAATCCACCAATGCGGTGCGGGTGGAGCTTAACCGTTTTACCGAGGCGGGGCTCATCAGCTCCACCCAGGAGGGGCGCACCAAAATGTACGGGGCCAACCCCACGCACCCTCTCTTTCCCGAGATCCATGCCCTGGTGCGGAAAACCCTGGGAATCGATCAGATGATCGAGCGGGTGCTGGGCTACTTGGGAGATCTCGAAGCGGTCTACATCGTGGGAGACTATGCCAAGGGAATCGACAGCGGCATCATCGACCTCGTGCTGGTGGGGGATATCGATAAGGCGAACCTCCAGGGGTGTGTGGAGAAGGCGGAAGAGCTGGTAAAGCGAAAAATCCGCCCCCTGGTGCTCTCCCGGGAGGAACGGGAAAGCCTGCATAAAACTCTGGAGCTCTCCAAAGGCCTTCTTCTCTGGCACCGCTGAGAATGCATCGGGAAGCGCCGGAGAATAAACCTTGTAAACAGGGGGGCACGGAAAGTTCCGGGGCGGCTTCTGCGCACGATGGATGCGCAAATCTCCTTTTCTTTGGAAAAACTTCGGAGCGGCATTTCTCTTCGTCGTAATCCTGGGGTTTCTTCCGGGGATGCTCCTTCGGGGGGTTCCTCTATTGCTGTTACGCCCTTAGAGAATTACGGCCATTTCATGCTTGGTATGGAAGTTTTTGTGATCTTGTTTGCTTTCGGAGGATTTCCGAAGGAACCGGTATGGCAGGGTAGGGAGCAATCGGTGAATATTTTTGGGGAGACTCCTTTTGGAACAGGTGAAAAAAACGAAAGAAACCCAAGGGGATTTTCAGAAATGAGTCTCCGGGCCTATTGAGCAAAGCTCTTCCAATGGGTAAGATACCTATCGGAAAGAGAATCTAGGCGTTTTTACGGATAATTTCTCTTTTCAGCTCTCTCGGATTACGGAGAGGCACTTTGACAAGGCTTCCTCGTTCTGCAGCATTCAAGGTCCGACGGCGCGAAAGGAGGTGCAGACCCCCGGCCAATACGACCCGAGCAGACATAATGGAAGGCGGACTTTAAAGATTTTCCGCAGGAAAAACCTGAATAAGGAAAAAGGAAACGTGGATACTTTTTCGTTAAAGGGTTTTGCCTCGGTTTTCTTGAAGCCGCACATAGAGAAAACTAGGGGGTTTTACAATTATGAAAAAGATTCTTGCACTCGTAGCAGTGGCAGCCCTCGTGGCTTTTGCCGCTCCTGCACTCGCGGCGAATCCCTTTATGGATGTGCCCATGAACCATTGGGCCTATGACGCCATCAGCCAGCTGGCTGCCAGCGGCGTGATCAACGGTTATCCCGATGCCACCTTCAAAGGCAACCAGCCCATGACCCGTTACGAAATGGCCACCATCGTGGCTCGTGCTCTCGCAGTCGTCGACATGACCAAAGCTTCCAAGCAGGACGTGGAGATGCTGAAGAGACTCGTAGTGGAGTTCAAGGACGAACTCGATGCTCTCGGCGTGAAGGTTGAGAACATCGACGAGCGCCTCGCAGTGATGGAAGAGCGCCTCGGCGGCTGGCAGCTCTGGGGAGAGTTCCGGATGGACACGAAAATCGGCAACAACGACAACGTGTACGATGATACCGGTGCTTACGTCAACCCTTATGGCTATGCCGGCGAAAGAGATATGAACCTGAATCGGTATCGTATCTATCTCCGGAAGTACATCAACGATACCACCATGTTCCAGGCCCGTATTGGTGGTTCTGATGCAGTGTTCCAGCGCTATTGGGTCCAGACGCAGCTTCCTTGGGATATCACTCTTAAGGTCGGTAATCAGTACATCGACTGGGAAGACGAACTCGGTTTCTATAAGGATAACGAGCCTTTCGCGGGCGACGTGACCCGGACCGGTTTCATGTTCTCCAAGAGCTGGGGCATGGCGGATCTTTGGTTCTTCGTAGGTCATCAGGATAAGGGTTCCACTCAGTGGACCGATATGAATGGGAAAACCTATGATGCCACCACCGATGCCACGTTGGCTGCTTTCCGGGCGGATTTCAACTTCAACGAGAAGTTCCGTTTCGGTCTGATGGCTTACATGGATGATGCGGATGATGACGATTACACTCTTACCAAGAAGGATTGGAGCGACGCCAATCTGTATATGGCAAACTTCACCGTCAACTTCACTCCCGCCATCGCCTTCAAGGGCGCTTACTACATGCAGGATGTCGATTGGGCGGACGGAGCCACCAACTACCTTGGTCAGGCTCGGGACGACAGCCCCGTGGCATACCGTGCTATCGTCGACGTTTCTCAGGAAGCCTTCGGTTTCACCAGCCTGTGGCTGGAGTATGCTCACATGGATCAGGATTATATCGGTGACGGGCCTAACTATGCTGGCGATGCCGCTTGGTTTACTTCCGACATGGCCTATGACAACTACGGCGCTCCCGTGCTGATCAACCGTATGGCTGGTGGCCACGATTATGATGAGACCACCGTTATTTACGTGAATGCGAAGCAGAAGTGGAACGACAAGTGGGCAACCTTCCAGCGCTATGTGGATGCTGACTTCGAGGCTAGTGGTAAGGACAGCACCACGAATATGAGCTTTGGAGTTGAGTATTGGCTCAATCCCGCGATGCGGTTTGAGCTTGTTTATGACAAGCTTGACTACGGTACGGGAAGCAATCAGAAGTACTACGACGACGACAGCCTCATCCGGCTCCGGACTCACGTATACTTCTAAGCTTTAGAGCTTAAGTCTCGGTAATTTAGTTTTTGGAGAGGAGAGGGGTTTCCCCTCTCCTCTTTTTTGATATATACTCTCGCTATGTTCATTCCTAAAAATTTAGAGGGAGAATCTACTATGAAAAAAATTGGTTCAAACGCGTTTTTCCTGTTTGGGTTTTTTTCTTTAATGTTTCTTTGTGGCAACTTTATGAGTGAAGCTGCTTCTCTTGATAACACCCTTGAGAGATGGAGCAGGGTTCAAAGCTTTACCGGAGATTTTGGGGGACAATTGGATTTGCGAGTTACTTGGTTTTCTGAAGAATACCTTAGTGCCCTGGTGGAGGATGAGGCGAATAAAAATCTCTGGACTCAGGATGAAAAAGAGAACTACCTCTACAACCTGCTGAAAACCCTCCAAATGGATGAGTATATTCCCGTGGAAGTCTCTATTCGTAATTACGGTCCTTCCATGCATATGGCACCTTTCGACGATATGATAACTTTAAGAATTAACAATAAAGACTACAAACCCGTGGATTATGATAAAAGGTTTAATTTTCGTTTGCAGGGCGATATTAACGGTTATGTTTATTTCCCCCGGTTTGATGAGAAGAATAATCCTCTTCTCGAAGGAGCCAAGACGGTACGAGTTACCTTGAAGGCCGGTGTCAGCAGCATTCTTGCGGGTGACGTCAGCTTCTTCTGGGACGTCTACAAGGACAACCCGGAAAAGCTCTTTTCCGGCAAGGCCATGCGACAGTTCGAAATCGACCGGCTCCTGAAGCGCACCAAAATGCTCAACAGCCGCAAGGTGGAGCTGGAAGAGGAACTTAAGGGCATCTATGCAGAGCTTCTGGAAGTGCAGAAACGCATGGACGAGCTCCAGAACGAGGCGGAGTAAATAATTCTCCCGGAGCGGTATGCCCCTCTTTGCCTTGTGCCGAAGGTCGCCGTCCCCCTATGACAGTACATTCCCCCGCTTATTTCCGCAGCGCCGGGAAACCCGGATTATCATTATCCCGGTTTCCCGGCGTTTTTGTTTTCTATTACGGGAAGGGAAGATTTAGGAGTTTTCCCGGCAGCAGGTGAACTGGGGAGAGAATCATGCTTGAACATTTGCTGTTTTTTGCAAGAAGAAAATCGGATATGCAAAAAACACGTCAGGGATGAGCCCATGGTTTATCTGATATCGCAAAGATCGTTGGGAAAGTGGAGGCCTCCCACTATACTTTCCTCTTGGTTGTCCCCTTTTACAGAGCGGTGCTATACTTGTTCTGGCAGAGGGGTGAGAAGAGCCTTTCCTGTGCATGCACCGATACCGACTTTTCCGAAGAAGAGATCCGGGAGTTCGCCCGGCAGGAGGCGAACTGTTTCCCCGAATTCCAGTACAAGGAGCGTGCTCTCATGGGCAAAAAGGACAAAGCCTTCCGCCGGCTTCTGGGGGATAAGGAGCTCTTTCTTCGGTTCCTCCGGCGCTTTCTCCGGCAGGATCTTCCCTATACCATAGACCCGGAAACTCTCACCCTGGATGATCTCGTTCTGGAGAATATCACGTTCATTCCTCCGGATCTCACGGAAAAGCTCTCGGATGTAGTCTATTCCATTTATGCCGGAGAAAAAAAGCTTTACGTCTATGTTTTGGTGGAGCATCAGTCAGAAACGGACTTTCTCATGCCCTATCGCCTCCTCTCCTACATGGTGCAACTCTGGGGACGCTGCGTGGAAGAAGCGGGAGAACATTCTCGAAGGAAGACCTTTTTCCTCCCACCCATCGTTCCGGTGGTATTCTACGAAGGAGCCAGGCGATGGACCGCCGAAAGGAACTTTATGGGAAAGGTGGAGCACGCCGAAGATTTTAAGGGATACATTCCGGATTTTGGCTATCGCCTCATCTCCCTCCGGGATAAAACCCCAGAAGAATTGTTATCCTTTAAAGACGCCCTTGGAGGGCTTCTCTATCTTGCGAATCCCGTCAAAAAGGACAATCTTCCCCAGGCCCTTGAAAAAATTCATAATTTTCTGGGAGAAATTCCTTTCGAAGAAAGCAAGCTTCTGGCGAAGCACTTTCTCGGGTACTGGAAGATACTATCGGAAAAAGAAAGTCTTTATCAGGACAAGGATACTCTGGAGGAGTTTTTCGAGAATGAGGAGGTGGAAGATGTGATTACCTATCTGGAACGAGAAATTCGAACACTAAAACAGGAGAGTCGTCAGGAAGGTCGTCAGGAAGGCCGTCAGGAAGGCATGCAGAAAGGCCGCCGGGAGGAACGTATTGCCCTTGCGGTTTCCATGTTTCGGGAGGAAATACCTCTGCCCACCATCGCGAAGATCACAGGCTTTTCCGAAGAAGAGATCCGGGAGTTCGCCCGGCAGGAGGCGAACTGATCGGGAGAGCGCCGATCCGGTTGCCGCGGCCCGAAGAGGGTCGATTTTTGAGAGTTTTTCCGGTGCTTTCCGTATCGAAATCTATCGAAGCCTCGTGCATGGTCCCGGGTTTTCACTATCCCCGGAATGTCTTGGCATAAAGGAGCCTGAAGAATGGGAAAGGGCAAACTGCAGCGTATCGGAGTGCTTACCAGCGGCGGCGATGCTCCGGGAATGAATGCCGCCATCCGCAGCGTGGTGCGTACCGCCATCTATAACGATCTCGAAGTGGTGGGCATCCGCCGGGGCTACGAGGGCCTTCTGGAAGGGGATATCATTCCTCTTTCGGTAAGCTCCGTGGGAGGAATCATCCATCGGGGAGGCACCTTTCTCCGTACTGCCCGATGCGAGGAGTTCAAGCGCCCCGAGGGCATCAACGAAGGGCTTTCCCGGCTTCAGGAGTACGATCTTCAGGGCCTGGTGGTCATCGGCGGCGACGGTTCCTTCCGGGGAGCCTGGGAGCTTGCCAAAAAGGGTTTCCCCGTGGCGGGCATTCCCGGTACCATCGATAACGACATCGCCGGCACCGACATCACCCTGGGATTCGATACCGCCGCCAATACAGCCCTGGATGCGGTGGTCAAGCTGCGGGATACCGCCAGCAGCCACGAGCGCCTTTTTATCGTGGAGGTCATGGGGCGCCACTCGGGATGCCTGGCGCTCTATGTGGCGGTGGCGGGGGGGGCGGAGTGTGCCGTGATTCCCGAACGTCCCGTGAATATCGAAGAGCTTTGCCGCAAGCTCCAGAGCACCCGGCACCGGGGAAAGACGCATTCCCTGGTGGTGGTGGCCGAGGGAGCCATGGGAGCCCAGGAGTTGGCGGCCAAGCTTCAGGATAAGGCCGGGTTCGAATTCCGCATCACCGTACTGGGGCATATCCAGCGGGGAGGAGCTCCCACCGTGGCGGATGCGGTACTGGGTTCCCGGATGGGATCCTTTGCGGTACAGGCCCTTCTGGAGGGGCAGAGGGGGGTTATGGTGGGCACCCTCAAGGGAGAGCTCGCTCTTTCGCCTCTTTCCGTGGCCTGGGAGCAGAAGAAAGAGCTTCCCCGAGAGCTTATGGATCTCGTGGATGTATTGAGCATCTGAAAAAGAACGATTTCCTGGGGCGCTCCAAACAAACAGAATCCGCAGATTGCACAGAACCGGACAGGGTTTTTACGCTGCCTTTTTCTGCGTACTCTGCGGATATTTTTTCGTTGTTGAGATCGAGCCTTTCCGAGAACCTCAAGAAAACCCAATTCGTAAAAGAACCCTAGAAGATCGCCAGATCCCTGTCCAGTATATCCCCCACGAACATATACCCCGGAGCGTGGGTGATGGCGAAGGGGGGCTTGCTCGCCATGAGGGCCGCCTGGGGAGTGACTCCGCATCCCCAGAAGACCGGCACTTCTCCGGGGCGGATGGTTACCGCGTCGCCGAAATCCGGCCGGGCAATGTTCCGGATGCCCAGATCCTCGGGAGATCCGATATGTACCGGAGCACCGTGCACTCCGGGAAAACGTCCCGTGGTGAGCACTGCTTTGGAGACGAGAGGGGCCGGAATGGGGCGCATGCTTACCACCATGTTTCCCCTGAGGCGTCCCGCGGGCTTACAGGGGCGGCTGGTGAGGTACATGGGAACGTTTACTCCCTCTTCGATATGCCGCACCGGAATGTCCGCATCCAGAAGGGCGCTTTCGAAGGTGAAGGAGCAGCCCAGGAGAAAGGCCACCAGATCGTCCCTCCAGAAAGACGTGATGTCCGAGGGTTCCTCCACGCAAACCCCCTCTTTCCATATCCGGTACTTGGGGATGTCCCTCCGTATATCCGCTCCGGGAGCGAGGAATTTCGGTTCCGGGTCTCCGGGCTCCGTAATGTCCAGCACCGGGCAGGGGATGGGATTGCGGGTGGCGAAGACGAGAAAATCGTAGGCCCAGTCCTTGGGGAGAATGGCGAGATTCGCCTGAACGTGGCCCTTGGCCATTCCCGGCGTGGGAGCTTTCCAAAGGCCCTGGCGGATGACGTCCCGCACCTCCTTGGGAGAGGCGGCGCTCCAGTCTTTTGTAGAAGAAATCATATTCCGAGTACCTCCTGAAGAGGCTTCAGGGCTATTCCCCGGGCCTCGAGATGTGTGCGGAGTTTTGCCGCGATGGCCACCGCTTCAGGAGTGTCGCCGTGAACGCAGATGGAGGCTGGTTTCAGGGATATGCGTTTCCCCGTAATGGTTTCCACGGTTCCCTTGGTGACCATTTCGAGAATCCTTTCGCTGATGATCTGTGGATCGTGGAGCACCGCCCCGGGTTCCCGGCGGTTCACCAGGGTTCCTTCGTCGGTGTAGGCCCGGTCTGCGAAGGCCTCGGCTGCAAAGGGAAGCGAGCAGGCCGCCGCGGTTTTTTCGTAGGCGGATCCAGCGAGCCCCATAAAAATGAGAGGTTTTTTCCGGGAGGCCGAGGCATCCCGGACCGCTTCGACCAGAGCCCTGGCGAGATCCGGATTTTCCGCTCCCTGGTTGTAGAGGGCTCCGTGAGGTTTTACGTGCTGCAGTTCCATTCCCTGGGCGGCGCAGAAGGCTTGCAGAGCCCCTATTTGGTACAGACAGAAGGCGTAGGCCTCCCAGGGAGTGCATCCCAGGGTGCGGCGGCCGAAGCCCTGAAGATCCGGATATCCCGGATGGGCTCCCACCGCTACGCCCCGAGCTTTTGCGGCGGCTACGGTACGCTGCATTACCTGGGGATCCCCCGCATGGTATCCGCAGGCTACGTTGGCACTGGTAATGCTCTCCAGTACCTCCTCGTCCCGTCCCAGCACATAGGTGCCGAAACTTTCCCCGAGGTCGCTGTTAAGGTCGATGCAATGCATGATTACGATTCCTCCCATTCCACCTGGTAGGTGGCGTTTCCGGATATGGTGATTTTCCATTTTCCCCGGAGCACTGCCGGAGAGGGGCTCGCGTTTTCGGGGGTCTCTTCGATGTTTTTTCTTCCCTTTTCAGGACCGGAGCGGCTGCGATGAGATGCCCGAAGACGGAGCAGTTCCCGGATGTGCTCTTCCTGTATTTCGAGAAGTTTTCTCCCCTGGGAAACCGATATGGAGGCAAAACACACGTGGTCTCCCGGCATCTTCTGGGCGAACCTTCCGAAATCCGCCCCCGCGAGTACCCCTATTTTAGCGTATCCTCCGGTGGTTTGCCGATCCGCCATCATGACGATGGGTTCCCCATGGCCGGGCACCTGAATGGCTCCGGGAGGAATGGCATCCGAGACGATGTCCGCTCCCCGCCGATGTTCCACCTTGGGGCCTTCCAGGCGAAATCCCATGCGGTCCGCTGCGGAGGAGACGGTATAGACGGAGGAGAAAAAGGTTTCCATACCCCGGGGGGTGAAATATTCTTCCTGGGGGCCCGGGATCACTCGAAAGATGCCTCCCGGAGGATTCTGGGGCCGAAGGGTTTCTGGGCATTCCAGGCCAGTGCAGCGCTCCCAGAGGATGTCCGGTTTCCCCAGAAAAAGATGGTCTCCCTTTCGGAGAGCCCGGCCTTCAAGGCCTCCGAGATTTCCCCGAAGATAGGTGGCGCGGCTTTCCAAAACCCGGGGTACTTCTATTCCTCCGGCAAGGCAGAGATACCCCCGGCATCCCTTTCCCCGGGGGCCGGAGAAGGATATCCTGTTTCCCCGAAAAACCTCCAGAACCTTCCAGGCCGGAGCCTCTTCGCCGTCGACTTTCATTCCCAGATCCGCTCCCGTGAGAATCAGGAGGATTTTTTCGCAGGTTACCTTCAGGGTCGGTCCGAGAAGGGTGCACTCCAGGGCGGCGGCGTTCTCCGGATTTCCCAGAAGAAGGTTGCCTATCCGGAGCGAGAGGGGGTCCATGGCTCCCGATACGGGCATTCCCATGGCCTGGTATCCCCAGCGTCCCAGATCCTGCACCGTGGTAAGCATTCCCGGATGTTCCACCAAAATGCTCATGCTAGGCCTCCTTCCGTTCCCGGCGGGGAAGAACGTAGTTTCCCGAGTGTACCTGCCGGGCTATGGTGCGGTACTCTTCCGGAGAGACCGGGACGAAACGGATCCAGAGCCCCGCATCCAGGAGGGTGGGAGGCTCTTTTCCGGGATCGAAGAGAGTCAGGGGCGTCCGGCCGATGAGCTGCCATCCTCCGGGGCTTTCCATGGGGTAGATTCCGGTCTGTTGATCCGCAATGCCCACGCTCCCTCCGGGAATGACCTGCCGGGGCTTCGAAAGTCGGGGGGTGGCCAGAGAGAGATCCATGCCTCCCAGGTAGGGAAATCCCGGAGTGAATCCCAGCATATAGCAGTAGTATTCTCGCCCGCTGTGCCTCCGGATAACCTCTTTTTCGGAAAAGCCGTGAGAAGAGGCCACGAAGGAAAGATCCGGTCCGAACTCGCCCCCGTAACAGACGGGAATTTCCACCATTTCTCCTGGGTGGGGCCCTTCTTTTTTCAGGGAACCGAGAGCTTCTTTCAGAGCTTGGTGAATTCTTGCAAGATCTTCTCCGGGTACACGGAGGTAGACCGCCAGAGAACGGTAGGTGGGCACCATTTCCCGAATCCAGGGGAAGGAAGCCTTTTCCAGTGCCTTTCGCAGGGATTGTACTCTGCGGTTGATGTCGTAGTCGATATGTTCGCCAAAATCCACCACCACGCAGCTTTCTCCGGCAGAGAGAAGCCGTGGGACTGAAGCCTCTTCGGGCATAAGGGGGATGCCTCCTTGCAAAGTTGTTATGAAAAAAGGGCTTCCGGGGATGCCATTATTTTGGCTTCCCCGGAAGCCGGAATTGCCGAGGAAAGAAGCCTGGAGCGGTTTTCCCTGAAGTGGAGCACCATGTGAATTCCGAGCCGGAGTTTACGTGTCCCCCGCGGCGATAAGAGAGCGGGTCGATCACTCCGGAGCAGAGGGGACACGTAAATGGAGGCTCCCTATGAAACATGGCGGAACACGATCTTCGTACAGCTTCTCTAAAACTCCGCTCCCCCGGTAACCTTGATATCCGTGTTGTGGAGTGCCATGGCTTCCACCGCCGCTTCCAGTCCCCTGGCGATATCCTCCAGGGCCATGGCGGGGGTGTTGTCCCGGGTCACCACCTGCTCCGGAAGAAATGGCACGTGTATAAATCCGCACCGGAGAGAGAGACCTTTGACGGCAATGTGGTGCAGCACTCCGTACATCAAGTGGTTGCAGACGAAGGTTCCTGCGGTGTTCGAAACCTTGGCGGGAAGTCCTTGCTTACGGATATTCTCCACCATGGCCTTGATAGGGAGAGTGCTGAAATATGCGGCGGGGCCTCCGGGAACCACGGGAACATCCACGGGCTGGTTTCCCTCGTTATCTTTGATCCGGGCATCATCCAGATTGATGCCCACCCGTTCCGGGGTGAGGTCGAAGCGCCCTCCCGCCTGTCCCACCAGAAGCACCGCATCGAAAGAACCCTTGTCGATAGCTTCCGTCACGGTGCGGATGGATTTGTGAAACACCGTGGGAACCTCGAGAATTTCGATATCCGCTCCCCCTATGGTGCTGGGGATTTTGCGCACCGCCTCGAAGGCGGGATTGATGGCATCCCCCCCGAAGGGGTCGAAACCTGTGACGAGAATTTTCATAACAATACCTCCTTAGGGGCCTATCAGAAAGCCATGTATTTCATGAGTACGATATGAGTTCCCCAGAGGAGCACCGCCATGGCGGTCTGAACCTTGATTACCTTGTATTCGTCCCGAATATCCAGGAGCGCTGCGGGAACGATGTTGAAGTTCGCCGCCATGGGAGTGAGAAGGGTGCCGCAGTATCCCGCACTCATGGCCAGGGTTCCGATCACTGCGGGGTCCGCTCCGTGCATGCCGATGACGATAGGCACTCCGATGCCTGCAGTAATGACCGCGAAGGCTGCAAAGGCGTTCCCCATGATCATGGTGAACACCGCCATGCCCAGAGCATAGGCCACCAGGGCCCAGATCTGGTTTTCCATGGGGAATACCGCGGTAAAGCCGCTGGCTACGATTTCACCCACTCCGGCGGTGGCGAAGAGCTTACCCAGGGCCGCCAGGTAGGGAGGAAGTATGAGAGCCCAGCCGATGCGGTCGCTGGTTTCCCGTCCCGCATCCATGATGTGCATAAAGCTGTCCCGGGGAACGTAAACCAGAGCCATGACAAGGGCCAGCACGCTTCCCACTCCGAACCCTACCAGGGGATGCAGGTTGAGCAGGGCGAAGACGATGGCCATGCCGGAGATGGCAAAGATGGGAAGAAGGAGCCGATTGCCCAGCACGTCCCGGCGTTCCTTCTGAAATTCCGCGGAGGTTTTGTAGTAGTTTCCCTTGCCTACCTTGCCGATTCCCGCCAGGAGGGCAATGAAAATCACCATAATTCCCGATACCAGGGGAGGGATTTTGTTCCCTCCGATGAAGATGATTCCCAGAACCGCCCAGAAAACGGCGGTTCCCAGCCTTTGGGGATGCTTGTGGTCCTTCAGGGTAAGGAGGGCGAAGAAAAGCGTGATAACCCCGGTGATGATGTAGAAATACTCCAGAGAGCTACCGGAACTCAGAAAGGCGCGCATTACCGATCACCTCCAGCAACTTTGCGATCCAGCACGAAACAGAAATAGATAAGTCCGTAAACCGCAGAGATCAGGGCCACGGGAATGGCGGCCTTCGCCAGGGAGACGAGCTCCACCGGATGTCCCAGCTCTTCCAGTACTCCCTGGATGAGCAGAATTCCCGCAGCGGCGGGGAAAACGTTCTGGGCGAAGAAGTTCCCGAAGTTTTCCGAGGCCGCAGTCATCCCCTTGATAAGATCCGTCTTTTTCTCGTCTTCCAGATCTCCTCCCCGGCTCTCGTAGGATGCCAGGGCCATGGGAGTGATAAGGGGGCGCAGGAAGGCGGCGTGTCCGCTCAGCCGGATGCCCAGGGTTACCGTAAGAGCCCGGACGAGCTGAAAGAGATAGCTGATCCGTCCGGGGGTGGCGGCATGGATCTTGGAGATCAGATGGGCCATCTGGTTCATGAGGCCATGCTTTTCCGTAATGCCGATGGCGGGAAGCATGATGAGAAAGACGATCATGGCCCGCTGTTTTACGAAGGCGTCGCCGATGGTCTTGACGATTTCAAGAAAAGGCATTCCTCCGAGAAGGCCCGAAACAAAGCCTCCCGCAAGAACCGCCACCAGGGGATTGATCTTGAATCTCTTCCCCAGCACCAGGCCGACAACTACCACAACTACTCCGAGAATGGGAAGCCAGTTCACGAATAAAACCTCCTTTAATGTAGTGGAACCCTCTTGGGGGTTCCCGATCCGCCTGTATGGTATACCGTTTTTTCTTTCGAGAAAAGAGCCCGAGGCTTCAGGAAACCATCATGTTGGGAAGAAGAAGCACCAAATCCGGGAATATGGTGAGAAGCACCGTGATCACCAGAAGGAGGATGAAGAAGGGTATCGCCGCCCGGGCGATATTTCCGATGCTCTCCTCGGTGAGGCCGTTGATTACAAAAAGATTGAATCCTACGGGGGGCGTGATCTGGGCAAGCTGAATCATGATGATGAGAAAGATGCCGAACCAGAGAGGATCGAATCCCGCCAGACGCACCAGAGGAAGGGCGATGGGCAGGCTCATGACGATCATGGAGAAGCCGTCCAGGAGGCAGCCCATAAAGAGATACATAAGGGAAAGAATGAGCATGAGCACGTAGGGAGAGAGCCCCAGGGTGCTGATCCACGCAGTGAGAGCCCGGGGAATACCGAGATATCCCACCGCCACGGAGAGAAAGGCGGCACCGCAGACGATCCACATGATCATGCAACTCGTTTTGACCGCCCCCATGAGAGCCTCTCGGAAAACCGCGAAGGAGAGGCTTTTCGTGAGGGCCGCAAAGAAAAGGGCTCCCAAAACGCCTACCGCTGCGGCTTCCGTGGGAGTGGCCCATCCGGCGTAGATGCTTCCGAGTACGATTCCCACGAGAATCACCACCGGAGCGAGAAGAGGCAGAGCCTTGAGGCGATCGAGCCAGGTGTAGGAGAGATCTCCCCGGGGGGCGTATTCGGGATGCCTGACACAGCGAAACATGACGTAGCCGCTGAAGGTAATGGCGATGAGAAGCCCCGGAAGAAAGCCCGCGATAAAGAGCTTACCGATGCTCACGTCCGCCATGATGCCGTAGACCAGCATCATCATGCTGGGGGGAATGAGGAACCCCAGAGTTCCAGCTCCTGCAAGGGAACCGATGCAGAGCTTCATGTTATAGTTTCTCCGGCGGTATTCCGGAAGGGTGATTTTGCCCACCGTGGCGGTGGTGGCCGCAGAGGATCCGCTTACCGCCGCAAAGAGCGTGCTGGCGAAGACGTTCACGTGAATAAGCCTTCCGGGAATCTTATCCATCCAGGGAGAGAGCCCCTTGAAGAGGTTTTCCGAAATCTTGCTTCGGAAGAGAATTTCCCCCATGAAGATGAAAAGGGGAAGGGCCATCATGGTGGAGCCGCTGGTGTTGTTCCAGAGCACGTTGGAGAGAATGGTAAGAGCCGGAAGATCCAGAAAGATGGTAAAGCTTCCGAGGGCTACCAGGGCCAGGGCTATGCCGATCCAGAGGGAGCTTCCCAGGCAGAGCACCAGAAGCCCCATCAGGGTAAGCGAAATTGTCATGAGATCCATAGAATACGCTCCTTTTTTCCGTTGTTTCTCTTTTCGAAACTAGCGTCCCAGGGTAGCCGCTTCCTCGGGAAGATCTTCCTCGGCATCTCCGAAAAGCCCCGCCAGGGTTCGCAGCAATTCCGCCCCGAACTGAAGGGCGAAAATTCCGGAGCCCAGGGGGAGAAAAAACTGAGGAATGGCGAGGTAGGTTTCGGAAATCTGCATGGACCGGCTGCCGTATACCACGGAATCCCAGAAGAAAAGCGCGGTGGTCCAGGTCATGAGGAGGGTGAAAACGAGTCCCGTGAGAAGGCAGATGGCTTCCAGCAGCAGGCGCTTCTTTCCGTGCAACGTGGTGTGAAGAAAGGTCATACGGATATGTCCCTTCTCCCTGAGGGTATAGCCCAGGGCCAGGAAGGTAAGCCCCGTCATGAGGTATCCCGTATATTCTTCGGTGATGTAGAGAGTTCTGGAGAAAAAGGTGCGCATCACGATTTCCGCAGTAACGAGCAGAACCCCGAGACATATGCCCGCCCCTGAAAGGGCTCCGCCGAGAGAAGCGATACGGTCGCTCCACCGAAGTACTTTTTCCATGGGTATCATCCTTTATGTGAACTACGAGCCTTGGGGCCCATTTTTCGGAGGTTCCGGGAAATACGCGAGGGGATCCGGAAAGAGGAGGGATCTTTCCGGATCTCTGCGAAACTTTCCAGCTATTTCTTCCGACCCACTGCTTCCAGGAATTCGTCGTAAATCGCCTTGGCTTCCTGGGGAGCCTTTTCGTACCACTCCGCCCGGATGGTCTCGGTGTATTCCGTGAGGTCCGCCATGAAGCTCTCCGAAACGGGGCTGCTGATGATACCGTTTTCGTTGCAGATGCTCTCCTGTTGTTTATCCAGCTCCGCCACCCGGGCCCACATGATTTTTTCCATCTCTTCTCCGGTTTCGATGAGGGCTTTCTGAAGCTCCGGATCGAGCTTCTCGAACTGCTGCAAATTTACCGTTACCATATCCTGGGCCATGGTGATATTGAAGCGACTGAAGTACTTGAGAACCTCCCAGAACTTGCCGTCCACTCCAGTGGGGCTTGACGTAAGCACCGAATCGATGAGCCCCGTAGCCAGAGACGAATAGACCTCGCTGAAGGGAAGAGGGTACGGAGTGGCTCCCACGGCCTCCATCACCAGGGCGCCGTTTTTGTCGTAGGTTCGGGTTTTCAGGCCCTTCATATCTTCCACGGTGAGGACTTCATTCTGAGACCACAGCCCCGCCGCAGGCCAGGGAGCCACGTAGAGAAGCTTCTGGCGCCATTTCTTTTCGAGAATGTCGTTGAAATAAGGCCGGGCGATTTTGGAGAGAAGCTCTCCTTCTTCGAAGGAATGCACCAGGAAGGGAAGAGTTACCACTCCCAGTACGGGCTCGTCTCCTGCCACGCCGCTGATGAGCATGTCCGATACGGGAAGCAGGCCGTCCCGAACCGCCTTCAGAAGTTCCGGTCCTTTGAAGCCCAGGGCTCCGCCGCTTTGTACCACCAGATCCAGCTGTCCTCCGGTCTTTTCCGCTACCTTTTTGGAAAACTCTTCGAGCCCCACGCTCAGATGATTATTGGGAGGCCATACGGAGTTCGCATTCCATCGATATTCCTTCGCCAAAGCCATGCTGCCGAAGCAGGTGCACATCCAGAAAGCCACAAAAGCGATACGCAACGCTCTTTTCATAAAAATCTCCTCCTTGGGGTTCATGGGTTCCAACAACACCATATCCATCGGGAAAATCATCCTGCGTCAAGCTCCCTCCCAGGCTTTCGGCAAGCTCCCCATGTACAGAAGATATATGCAAAAAAGTTGCTGTATTTTCCGTGGAAGGGTGTAAAAGCGCACATCCATGTTTCTCCGCTGCGGGGAAACATGTTTTTGAAAATTCAAGGATCCGAAAATGCGTCAGGAAAAGCCTTTTTCCCATGTTTTGCCGTGCGAAATCGGCACTTCCGTGCGGTATCCGCACGTTTTACCGAGAAAGACTGCTCGGATGGATATGTGACGGAAGGTAAGGGCCCACGAAAAAGCGAACGAAAGTAACGAAGGTTTTTCTCAGGTTTGGGCCTCGTGTTAGAATAAAAATCAAGAGCGGAAAGCCTTCAGAGATGGGCTCTTCGAAAAAAGCGGCTTCTTTAATGATACGCAAGCGAAACTTTCGAAAAGGAGTGATAATCCGTGGGTTGGTATAAAAATCTTTCCCTCCGGGGAAAGCTTTTGACGGGGTTCTTGGGGATGCTTCTTTTACTTATCCTCGTGGGCTGGGCAGGATGGCGGGGCATGGAAGACATGGCCCGAAGCTCCGCGCTGCAGAACCACATGGGCCGAATTATTCGGGATGCCGAACGAGGGCAGTTCCTCGCGGGAGTCTATATGCGAAGCGAGGAAGAGAACGCCGCCTCGGGAATGCTCCGGCATCTCGAGGAGATGAAGAGAGAGATTGCGGCGAGCCGGGAGAGGTTTACCGATTCCCGGGATATGGAGGAAATCTCCGGAGTTCTCTCCAGGGTGGAGGTGTACGAGGGGGCTTTCAAGGCCTATCTCCAGGCTGTGAAAGATGCGGAGCGGGAGGATCTCGTCATGGTGGAGTCCGCCCAGAAGCTTCTTGAAGCGTCGGAAAAGGCGGTGAAGAGCCTGGGGGAGGAAGTGAACCACCTTATGCATCAGGTGGAAGGGGCTGCTCTGGGAACCTCCGAGGAAATTACCTCTCTCGCCTCGGTAATGGAGAGCGCTTTGGATGAGCTTTCCGAATATGGCCTTATCATCGAGGAGACTCTGCGAGCCCGGCAGCACGAGAAGAGCTATCTTCTTCAGAATGAACCCGTCCATGTGGAAAACCTCGGAAATTCCGCCGAGACCGTTCTTGAAACCATCGCCAGACTTCAGGCTCATGCCGAGGAGGATGTGGAAGAGGCCCTGGAGGGAATGGCGCTGGATCTTCGGGCATATGAGGATAATTTCTATGCCTTTGTGGGGGTGCGGCAAAACTTCTTCGAGAAAAAAGCTCTCTGGCTTCTCCAGCAGGGGGCGGAAGTTCTGGAACGTACCCCCGAGAGACTTCTCCCCCAGGAAATTCGCCAGCTTGCGGAAAACCTGGGTTGCCGGATAACTCTGGTAGCCCGGGACGGAAGAATTGTGGCGGATTTTCCGGAAAATCCGGAAGATATCCAAAACCTGGGGGAGTGTCCGGAGATTGAAAGAGCCTTCGATAGAGAACGCGGCAAGGATCAGCGATTCAGCGAAATTCTGGAGAGTACCGTGTATTACTACGCTCGAAGGGTGAATCTTCAGGGAGCTTCGTATGTACTCCGCATGGCGGGCACTCCGAGCCAGATAGAGAGCATTCCCGTGGAAAGAGAGGATGTCCTCTTCGAGTATATGAAAACTATGGAAAACCAGGAGCAGGCCATGGAGAGCTATGCCCGGGAGGTGGTGGAGTCTGCCCGGGAGCTTCAGGAAACGGCACGATCCCGAGTTGCCCGGGAGCTCCTGGATGCCCGGGGATTTACCGTGGGTTTCTCTGCGGAGCTTGTAAAAAAAGTTCAGCGGGGAGAAGAGCGCATGAAGGCCTATGGGCTTTTCGGAGAAATAATGCAGCACGCTCTCCATGCTCGAAGATTCGAGAAAAACTACGTTATCCGGAAGGATTCGGAATCCGTAAGTGCGGTGTATAAAGCGGTGGAGCATATCGAGGCTCTGGAAGCTTCCTTTGGAGAGCTTCTGGAAGGAAATGCCGAGGCCCAGGAGGCTTTGAAGGGTATTTTCGAAGGAGTCAAGGCCTATCGGGGAGGTTTCGACGCCTTTCTGGGGGCTGACGAGCGAAAAATGCAGCAGGCCCTGGTGATGGAGGAACAGGCTCGGGAGATGGCAAAGGCGGTGGAATCTCTCCAAAAAGGGCAGGCTGCAAAGGCTCTCGAGGAGCAGCGTGCTGCCGGGATGACTCTCTTGGGGGTGGGAGCTTTTTCCTTGGCTCTGGCTCTTTTCCTGGCCTTTTACGTAACCTCCCTGATTCTCCGTCCCGTGCGGCAGCTTAAAGAGCTCATGGCCAAGGCGGGGGGAGGCGATCTTTCGGTTCGGGGAGATGTGCTCTCCCGGGATGACATGGGAGAACTCACCGCATCGTTCAACCTCATGATCTACAACCAGGCCCGGATGGTGAGCATGGTCCGGGAAGCGGTGGAGGAGCTCGTGGCGTCCTCCGAAGAGATCGCCGCTTCGGTCCAGGAAGTTACCAATGCTTCCACCATGATCAAGGACGGTATCCGTGAAGTGGCGGACGAGACCGATCGGGGAGACGAATCGGTGAAGGATGCTTCCAAGGCTCTTCTGGAACTTTCCTCCCTGGTGCAGATTGCCAAGAGCAATGCGGAAGATGCCAAAGACAACACCCTGGCCACCCGGGAAACCGCCGATACCGGCAGGAACGTGGTTCTTGAGGCGGTGCATATCATGCAGAGCGTGGCGGGGCAGGTGGCGGGAACCGAAGAAAGCATCCGGGAACTCAACACCTATACCCGGCAAATCGTGGCCATTACGGATACCATTACGAGCATTGCGGACCAGACCAACCTGCTCGCCCTGAATGCCGCCATCGAAGCCGCCCGGGCGGGAGAAGCGGGGCGGGGTTTTGCGGTGGTGGCGGAGGAAGTGCGTAAACTCGCGGAGGAATCCAACCGGGGAGCCGCAGAGGTGGCGGCCATAGTTCAGAAGGTGGCGGCCAGCACGGGAGTTGCCTCGGAATCCATGCAGAAGAGCCGGGCCGAAGTGGAACAGGGCGTGTCCACGGTAAACAGGGGCGGGGAGGCTCTGGGAAGCATTACCGAAGCGGTGGAAAAGACGGTTTCCGGAGTGGAGCGGATTCTCAAAGTTACCGACGAAGAGGTGTCCACCTCGGATATTATCGTGAGCATGATTGAAAAGCTGGCTATCATGGTAGAGTCCAGCCGGGATCACGCCCTTACGGTATCGAGCTCCTGCGAAGAGACCGTAGCCTCCATGGAAGCCGTGGCGGCGGGTTCCGAAGAGATCAGCTCCATGGCTCAGGAACTCAGCAGCGGGGTAAGCAGGTTCAGAGTGGCCGAGGGAAAAGATGGGGAGAAATCCTTGCGGGAGGTTTTACAGGGAGCCAAGTCGGACCACCTGCTTTGGAAGATGCGCATCAAGAACATGCTCGAGGGATACCAGGATGTACAGCCCCATGAAGTGGCCTCCCATCATGACTGTCCCCTGGGAATCTGGTACTGCGGCGAGGGGCGGAGCTTTTCCGGAGACGGTCTCTACGAGAGCCTGGAAGAGCCTCACAAGGGAGTGCACCATGCTGCAAAGGCCGCAGCGGAGCATTATGCCCGGGGAGAGGCGAAAGAAGCTCTCAAGGCATACCGGGATTTGGAAAAATATTCCAGCCGGGTAATCCGCATTCTGGACAAAATGATCCGGAAGTATTCCAGGAAGCAGATCTCTTCCGAAACGGGAATCCGGCCGGTGGCATAGACGGTATCGTTTTTCCGGCTTGTTTCGGAAGTTGGCAAGGCGCAGCGCCCAGGCTTTACAAAGCCTGGGCGCTGCGCCTTAGGGGAGAGTGGATTTATCGAAAGAGGACGTTACTTTCGAAGCCTGAGGCTGCGAAAGCCCGAGTAACAGCCGAAAAGAAGACCGAACTCGATAAGAAGCCAAAGAGCGCTCCGTAAATCTCCGATCTGTCCCGATTGATTGGTGAGAAGCCATTCCACTTCGAGAACCGCATAGGCCGAAGCGCAGAGAAACACCACCACCAGAGGAAGAGACTTTTTTCTCCATCCCCGAAGGCATTCCCCTCCAAGCAGGATTGCCATGAGGATGTTGATTCCCGAAAGAATGATATCGATCTGCACGGTATATTCGGGCCCTTAAAAGAGTCCGGTGATGTTGCCTTCGGAGTCGATGTCGATGCTTTCGGCGGCGGGTTTCTTCGGCAGTCCCGGCATGGTCATGATGGAGCCGCAGAGAGCCACCACGAAGCCCGCTCCCGCAGAGAGGCGCACCTCGGTGATGGCCACCCGGAAGTTCCGGGGACGCCCCATAACCTTGGGATCGTCGGAGAGAGACATCTGGGTTTTGGCCAGGCACACCGGCAGGTTGCCGTAGCCGTGCTCTTCCAGCATTTTCAGGGTGGTGGAGGCCTTTTTATCGAAATCCACCCCTTCCGCGCCGTACACCTTGGTGGCCACGGTGGCGATCTTTTCCTTGAGGCTCATCTCCGGGCCGTAGAGGGGAGCATACTCCGAAGGTTTTTCCAGAGCTTCCAGCACCGCATCCGCCAGGGCAAGCCCACCTTCACCGCCCTTTTCCCAGACCTCCGAAAGGGCCAGGGAAGCTCCCCGGTCCGCCGCCGCCTTGGTGATCAATTCCAATTCCCGGTTCGTATCCGAGGAGAATCGGTTCAGTGCTACCACCACGGGAATGCCGTACTGGTTGAGGTTGTCCAGATGGGCTTCGAGGTTTTCGATCCCCTGGGCGAGGGCCTCGAGGTTTTCCTCTCCCAGGGAAGCCTTGTCCATGCCGCCATGCATCTTCAGGGCCCGCACGGTGGTAACCAGCACGATGGCCCCGGGAGCGAACCCCGCCTTGGGGCAGACGATATCCAGGTACTTTTCAGCACCCAGGTCCGAGGCGAATCCTGCCTCGGTGATTACATAATCCACCAGCTTGAGGGCGGTCTTGGTGGCCACCAGAGAGTTGGTGCCGTGGGCGATGTTGGCGAAGGGGCCTCCGTGAATGAAGGCGGGAACGTGTTCCAGGGTTTGCACCAAATTGGGGTTGACGGCTTCCTTCAAAAGGGCAGCCATGGAGCCGTGGGCCTTGAGATCTCTGGCGGTGACGGGATCTCCGTTGCGGTTGTAAGCCACCACGATGTTCCCCAGGCGTTCCTTGAGATCCTGCAGATCCTCGGCGAGGCAGAGAATGGCCATTACCTCGGAAGCCACGGTAATGTCGAATCCCGTCTCCCGGGGAATACCGTGGGGTTTGCCTCCAAGACCGATGATCATGTCCCGCAGAGCCCGGTCGTTCATATCCACGCAGCGGCGCAGGGTAATGCTCCGCACGTCGATATCCAGCTCGTTTCCCTGCTGCAGATGGTTGTCCAGCATGGCTGCCAGAAGGTTGTGGGCGATGCCGATGGCGTGGATGTCCCCGGTAAAGTGAAGGTTGATGTCTTCCATGGGGACCACTTGAGAATAGCCTCCTCCCGCGGCGCCTCCCTTGACGCCGAAGCAGGGCCCCAGGGAGGGTTCCCGAAGGCATACCATGGTTTTCTTGCCCTTCTTTGCCAGGGCCTGGGTGAGTCCGATGGAGGTGGTGGTCTTTCCCTCTCCTGCGGGGGTGGGGGTGGTGGCGGTGACGAGAATCAGCTTTCCGTCGGGGCGGTTCTCCAGGGTTTTTCTGTATCGAAGATCCACCTTGGCCTTGTAGTGGCCGTAGGGTGAAAGGTATTCTCCGGGAATTCCCAGAGAATCCGCAATTTCCGTAATGGGCTTCATGGAAGCGCGTTGGGCGATGGCGATATCCGAAAGCATGAACAGGAGGCCTCCTTTTCTATAACTTCTGTGCCGTCCGTGGAGGGCGGCTTGAGAACGCAGATGGGAATAACTCTGACATTTTTCCTTATGGAAGGAAAAATGTCAACCTAAAGAGCGTTTTTCATCAGGCTTTCTATCTGTTCCGCCCGGGCTTCGATGGCGGCGAGCAGCTCCCGTACCTCTTGCTCGGTTTGTGTCACATAATCCTCGTCCCGGATGCCTCCGAGGTTGATCCGGATGTTGTAGGCCGCGGCTTTTCCCGCCGCCAGAGCGAGAAGTCCCGCCGTGCCTCCATCGGTGACGGCGTTTGCATTGCCCTTTTCCACCACCGGAAGGGCAAGTTCTCCCAGATCCCGGCAAGCCCGGAGAGTTCGCAGAGGTACCGCCGAAGCCTCCTTGAGCCCCATCTGCATTCTCTCTTTTCGGAGAGCTTTTTCCTCCTCGGTTTCCTTGGGCATTTTCAGAGCACTCATGTAGGTGTTGAAGGCGCTGGTGTCTTCCTGGAGAAGCCGGAGAAATTCCCGGCTCAGCTCCGGGGCCTTTCGCTGTATCTTTTCCATGATTTCCCAGCTCTCCCGATACTTTTCCTTACCCACCGTGAGGTTTGCCACCATGGATGTCAGGGCCGCTCCCAGGGCGCCGCAGAGGGCCGCCACACTCCCACCGCCGGGGGCGGGGGAGTCCGAGGCAAGTTCTTCCACAAACTCCTGGATTTTCAGTGTAGTAAGCTCCATTTTCATCTCCTCCTTAGGTCTCTTTATCTCTCGAAGCGTAAGAGATTCTTTCCACGTTTTCGCGGTTTTATTTTTTGTGCTTTTTCGCCAGTCCCTCCGCCACCGCCCGCTTTACCAGGGATTCTTCGGGAATAAAGGGCAGAGTGATGTGATTGCTGTACTTCTTGTTATGCTCCATGGCGGTGGAAATGGAGTTGGGGCAGCGGCTCCATGCTCTTCTCGCCACGCCTCCCATGACATCCCACATCATGGCGGACTTGATGATTTCGTCCTTTTCTTCGGTGCCGTCCAGCACCAGGCCGAAACCTCCGTTGATGGCCTTGCCGATGCCCACGCCTCCTCCGTTGTGGAGAGCGCACAGGCTCATTCCCCGGGCGGCGTTTCCCGCGTAACAGTGCACCGCCATGTCTGCGGTGATATTGCTGCCGTCCTTGATGTTCGAGGTTTCCCGGTAGGGGGAATCCGTGCCGGAGACATCGTGATGATCCCGGCCGATCATGATGGGGCCGATATCGCCGGCACGCACCATGGCGTTGAACCGCAGAGCGATATCCCGGCGTCCCTCCGCATCCTGATAGAGAATCCGGGCCTGGGTGCCCACCACGAGGCGGTTCTTGGCGGCGTCCCGGATCCATACCCAGTTATCCCTATCCTGGGGACGCCGGTCCGGATCGATGCAATCCAGGGCGGCCTGGTCGGTCTTCCGGAGATCTTCGGGATCTCCGCTCAGGCATACCCAGCGGAAGGGGCCGTAGCCGTAGTCGAAGAGCAGGGGGCCCATGATGTCTTCCACGTAGGAAGGCCAGATGAACCCGTCGTAGGTGTTGACCCCGTTTTTGGCGATTTCCTTCACTCCCGCATCGAAAACCGCCCGCATAAAGGCGTTGCCGTAATCGAAGAAGTAGGTTCCCTGGGAGGAAAGGGTTTTGATGGCCTGGTAGTGGCGCCGGAGGGTTTCGTCCACCATTTTTCGGAAAGCTTTGGAATCCTCCGTCAGAAGCCGGGTGCGTTCCTCGAAGGAGATTCCCGCAGGGCAGTATCCTCCGTCGTAGGGGGCATGGCAGGAAGTCTGATCCGAGAGAAGAGGAATGGAGATGTTTTTCTCTGCCGCATATTCCAGAAGGTCCACGATATTGCCGTGGAAGGCGATGGAAATGGGTTCTTTTTTCTCGATATATTCCGAGGCCAGGGCGAAGGCCTTTTCCGGAGTCTCCGCCACCAGGCTTACCCATCCCTGGTCGTGCCGGGTTTTAATGCGGGATTCGTCCACTTCCGCCACGATCCCCACGCCTCCGGCGATTTCCACAGCTTTAGGCTGGGCGCCGCTCATGCCTCCCAGGCCGGAGGATACGAAGAGCACTCCCCTCAGACTACCGTCTTCGGCGGTGAGATTATGCTGGCGTCCCGCGTTGAGTACCGTGTTGAAGGTGCCGTGCACGATACCCTGGGGACCGATGTACATCCAGCCTCCCGCGGTCATCTGGCCGTAGTTGCTTATGCCGAGCTGCATAGCCCGGTGCCAGTTCTCGGCATCGTCGAACATGCCCACGAAAAGCCCGTTGGTGAGAATCACCCGGGGAGCGGTTTTATGGGAGGCGAAGAGCCCCAGGGGATGGCCGGACTCCACCACCAGGGTGTGCTGATCGTCCAGCTCTTCGAGATAGCGCTTCAGAAGCCGGTACTGCATCCAGTTCTGGCAAACCTGGCCGGTTTCGCCGTAGGTGACGAGTTCGTAGGGATAGAGGGCGATGTCGAAATCCAGGTTGTTGTCGATCATCACCTGAAAGGCTTTTCCCTCCACGCACTTTCCCTTGTACTCGTAGATGGCCTTGCCGTGAATGCGTTCCTTGGGACGGAAGCGGTAGCCGTAGATGCGTCCCCGGGTAACCAGCTCCTCCATGAATTCCCTGGCCATTTCCTCGTGATACTCCTCGGGAATGTACCGGAGAGCGTTTTTGACAGCCAACTCGGTTTCCGCCGGAGAAAGAGTGTGTCCCCGGTCCGGAGCCCTCCGGATGCCTGGCTCGAAAGCGCAGGGTTCCGGAAGGGGGCCTTCCAGCTTGATGGTCATGGCGGCCGCAATGGATCTGTTATCGGACATATCGATCAACCTCCTCTATGAAATTTTTATGCTTTCCGGGCTGTAAGCTTTGAGACTAACGAGTTTTTCGGTTTTTTCGATGCCGTTCCAGGGCGGAGGAAATGTCTTTCGCGGTTCGGAGAATTGTGGGGAGAAACTCCTTCTCGTATTCCCGGAAATCCTCAAGATGCCCCGAAATGCCGAGCTGCCCGAGAAAACGTCCCTCCCCTTCGAAAAGGGGAACGCTCAGGGCGGCAGTGCGGGGCATGAACTCCTCCTGGCTGAAGGCGTATCCCCGGGATCGGATACACTGCAGTTCCTCTTGCAGTAGCGCCGGATCGGTGACGGTGTTTTCGGTGTATTTCTCCAGAGGGCGTTCAAAAAGAATGATATGCTGCAGCGCTTCGGGGGCGTGAGCCAGAAGCATCTTTCCCGTGGCCCCCCCGTTGAGGGGAAAAACCATTCCCTTTTTTGCCACGAACTGCACTCCCCGGGGAGAGGATACCGAGGCCACGCATCGGCCCTGATAGCCTTCGAGAACGTTAATCAGGGCGGTTTGGGAAGTTTCCTTCACCAGCCGTTCCATGAGGGGAATTCCGAGGCCGAGAAGGCTTTCGAAGGAATTTTCCTGTCCCGCAAGAAAGAAAAATCCCATGCCCGGGCGGTACGATCCCTGGGAAGACTCCTTTTCTGCCCATCCGAAGCTTTCCAGAGATTGCAGAATCCGATGGGCCGTACTTCGGGATATGCCCGTACGGCTCTCTATTTCCCGAAGAGAAAGGGGTTCTTCGGAGATGGCGAGAAGTTCCATGAGGAGCACGGTTTTTTCTACGGTGTTGCGTTGCGAGGATGTCATGGGGAACTCCTTCCGTCCTTTTATATGGGACAGTCCGTCCCGAATGTTCACATATGTTCCAGTATAGATTGTCCATGGGTCTTGTCAATGGGAGAGAGAAGATTTCCATTTTTAGAGCGTTTTTACAAATGATGTGTTGCAAGACGTGCACTGGAAGCCTCCGCTTATCTGTCTCCTCTGCTCGCGGAGTGGTGGAATCGCTCCCCTGCCGTACTGTTCCGGGGGGGGGCACCTCAGGCTTCTGCCGGTTAGGCGTGCGGCTCTAGGCTTGTTGACACGTTTGCCTGCCCTCACTCAGATGGCCTTTACGACGCACGGCCGCACTATGCCGCTGGGGGAGCACGTAAGATCCGGCTCTACAGTTTTCACGATGCCCCATGCCAACGTTTCTCCGATAAGGCATCAGGTTTCTGCGGAGCCTGGCTGTAAATAGAAAAAAGGCCCCCGATTTTTCGGGGGCCTCGAGGCAAAAGATTATTCGTTGTCTTGAAGAGCCGGAGGAGCGTAGAGAGGATCGAGGGCCTCCTCTGCGGGAAGGTAGATCCGCATGGTCAGGGAGAAGGGGCCTTCCGGCGCGGGAAGCCAGTTTCCCCGATCAGGAGAAGCAGTCTGGATGATGATCCCCAGAGATCCGTCATCCCGGTATGTCAGATTTGTTCGATCTCCCAGGGAATAGCGGTTGATCGGATTTTCCACCATGAATTGATCCGGGAGATCATACATGGTGATGGACCAGAACCCGTTTTCTTTCACCCGGGGGAGGTCTTCTCGAGAAAAAATAAGGGCATAGCTTTTTCCTCCGGAAGCGTCCAGGGGAGCTCCGTGCATGTCCTGTTGGGTGCTGGGGTAATAGGCCTCTTCCAGGTCGTTGCCGTAGATTCCCATAGCTGCCGCTCCCGCTCGGACCAGATACTGCCCCTGCATCTGTTCCCGGTTTCCGAAGATTCTTTTTGTGAGGGTCCAGGCGTTCTCTTCCGTTCCCAGTAGCGGACCGGAATTCTTAATTTCTTCGAGGGCTTCGGCGATACCCTCTTCCATGGCGTTTCTGACGGAGTCGTCGAGCCGCGAGGCGTCGAAAAGATAGCCCGGGCCTATGCCTATGAGGCCGAAACGCTGGATCATCTCTTTTTCCGACGGGTCTATGACAACTTGTCCCAGGAGAAAGTTGAAGAGGTTTATAAATTCCACAGATTCCGCCTTATCCTTTTCGTAAGGGGGAAAGACGTTCATGGAGGATGGTGCGGGAGGGGTTTGGCCAAGGTAGGCACTCAAGGGTTGAACGCGGTACTGTTGTTGAATTTCCAGCACTCGTTCAAGATCTCCCGCCACGTCGGAGTTTACTGCGGTGCGTCCGAGGCATAAAACGAAATTTCCCTCCGAAACAAAGAGATCCTCCACGTTTTCGGGGGTGGTTCCCTTCCAGTTCGGTCCGGCCACCATAAAGGTTCTGGCCCCGGTACCCGTGGTTCTGGTGCCTGCATAGGCGAAATTATGGGTGTACATGTCCACCATCTGGAAGGAGTAGTATCGGTCGGTCACCGAGGGAATCTGAACTACCAGGGGTTCCGCTCTGAGATCCATCCAGAGGGTGGAATAAAGGGTGTCGTTGTTGGGGCGCACGATGTCCCTGTACTCGGGCCCCTGAAGGTGCGTTGCATGGGTGAAGCTATTGAAGCTGTCTCCTGAAAGGGCCTGGGCCTGCATGGTTTTATAGTTTTCCAGCATGGGATAGGCGAAGATATATGCTTCCTTCGCGACGGCCTTGACTACGGCGGGATCGGTGGCGTTGTTCGAGGAGCATCCGAAGAGAGGAAAGAGAAAGATCGGAAGGAATAGGGTAATAAAGCGTTGCAAAATTTGCGTTGCCTTTGTCATGAAGGGGCACCTCTTTTGTATGGATAGATGCGGTAATGCGGGAACAGGAAATCTGGACGATTTTTCCAAAATATTCTACGGAATTTTATCATGGAAATGCCTCTTGTATCCACTCCTTGGGCGGTCTTCGAATGGAGAAAAAGCGGCACATTGCTTCTCTCGAACATCAGAGGTATACTTTATGCAACTCAATATATTTTTATGTAGTATAAATTGTGGGGGTGGATCGTTTTGGGTAAAAAATGGATTCGTCAGATTTCTTTGGGATTCTTGTGTGCTCTGTGCTGTTGTGCCGCTCTTCCCGTCCGGGGGGACACGCTTGCTTTGGCGGCAGGTATAGCGCCCTGCGTCAAGGAGATCCATCAGCAGTATGTGGATGAGGGAAATCCTCCTCTGGAGATGGTTCTCGGTCCCTGTGGAGCCTTGGCCCGGCAGGCTGCGGCGGGAGCACCCTTCGACATGTTTCTTCTCTCCGAAGCCCGATGGCCTCAGTGGATGGTGGAGAAGGGACTCGGAGAGGATGTGCACGCCTTTGCAATTCATTCCCTGGCTCTCTGGAGCAAAAACGAAGCGGTCGCCACTCTGGACGAGGCGGTACGGCATATCATGGCCTGCCCCACTCCGGAAACCACCGCCTACGGCATGCTGGCAAAGCGCATGCTCGAGGATGAGGGGCTTTGGGAAGATCTGGAAGCGAAGGATATGTTCGTTTTCGTAAAAAGCGCTCCCGAGGCGATTCTTGCGGTACGAAGCGGTTCCGCGGTTTCCGCCTTCGTTCCTCTCGTATCGGCGGTGAACATGCAGAAAGAACTGGGAGGAAGCGTAGTTTCCTTTGTTCACGTCAGAGAGAATCAGGTGGGAGGGCTTTTTACCGGAGCCGGAGAGAATGCCCGGAATTTCTGGAAATATGTCCGCTCCGAGGCGGCTTCTCCCATATGGGAAAAATGGCACTTTGAACCGGTTCTTCCCTAAATGGGGCAGGCTGCATGGATAAGCCTCAAGGTGCTGGGGATCGACCTCCCTATCCTCTTTCTTCTCGGCACCGGGGCGGGTTGGTTTCTGGGAAGGCATTCCTTTCGGGGGCGGGAGATGGTGATTCTCCTGCTCCTGCTTCCCGTGGCCCTTCCTCCGGCGGTGGTGGGACTCTATATTCTTCTCCTGGCGGAGAAGGTCGTCTGGTTTCAGAAGCTGGGAATTCTCTTCTCCTTTCCCGGAGCGGTTCTGGCACCCCTGATCCCCGCCTTTCCTCTCATGATGCAGGCTGCCTTGAGCGCCTTCGAAGGAGTTCCCCCCTCGCTGGAGCAGGCCGCCCGGATGCTGGGTCATTCGCCCTGGAGAGTTTTCTGCCGCGTAACCTTTCCTCTGGTGTGGCGTCAGCTTGCGGCGGGGCTTGCCCTGGCGGGAGTGCGCTGCCTGGGGGATTTCGGCACCACTCTCATGGTGGCGGGAAATATTCCCGGCAGAACCCAAACCCTTCCGCTGTATATTTATGGGGAGGTGGAGGCTCTCAACCTTACCGGAGCTCACGGAGCGGCGATGCTTCTCACCTTTTTCGGTATTCTCAGTCTCTTTTTTGTGCGGACCATGCGGAGCCGGAGTTGGCAGCATGTCTCTTGAGGCTCGTTTGATTTATGGGCTGGGGGAGTTTCGCCTCGATGTTTCCCTGCATCTCCGGGAAGGAATTACGGTACTCTTCGGCCCCAGCGGAGCGGGTAAAAGCCTCACGCTTCAGCTTCTCGGAGGGCTTCGCAGACTCCACAAAGGCTATATTCGCCGGGATGAAACGCTCCTTGGGGGCGGTATGGGGGTGCACGTGCCTCCGGAAAAACGAAACATGGGCATGGTCTTTCAGGATCTTGCTCTCTTTCCCCATTGTACGGTGGAGGAAAATGTTCTTTTCGGGGTACCCTCCCGAAAAAAACGGGAGAAGGCAAGGGAGTGGATCTCCCGGATGGAGCTTGAGGGCATGGAGAAACGCTATCCCCACGAGCTTTCGGGAGGGCAGCGTCAGCGGGTCGCCCTTGCCCGTGCTTTGGCTCCGGAACCTTCGATTCTTCTCATGGACGAGCCCTTCAGCGCTCTGGACGGTCCCCTCAAAAGCCGTATGCGCCGAGAGGTAAAGGCGCTCCAGCGGGAAACGGGAATTCCCCTGCTTTATGTCACCCACTCGGTGGAGGATATCGGAGCTCTGGCGGATCAGGTGCTTTTCCTCCGCAACGGCCGGAACGTGGCCTTTATCGAGGCTTCCCGGCTCTGGAACGGCCACGCTTCTCCGGATATCTGGAATGCCCTGGGATGGGGTACGGTCTTGGAAGGTAGGGTGGAGCATTTGGAAGGAGCCACCTGGTTTGTTTGGGGAGAAGAAGAACGCCTTTTGCTCTCCTCCCGGATCGCTCCCCCCGGAGAGGCCCGGATCTTCCTTCCGCCGCATAGGATGCATATTCTGGATCCTCATCGCCCGGTGGAACCCGAGCTTCGGGGAGGAATTCTGCGTGGAACGGTACGAGATATGGCGTATATGAGGGGACGGTGTTCTCTTCATGTCCGTATGGGAAGTGCGGTGGTGGATGTGGATCTTCCGGAGGAGCACTGTTCCAGGCTTTCTCTGAAGGAGGGAATGCCGGTGCTTCTTGCGATTCGCCCCGAAGCCGTGGTGGTAATGCCTCGGGAAAAGAGAGAGAGCCTGGAAACTGTGGATGTTACGAAAGGAGCTGTCGGAATGAAAGATTCGCTGGTGCTCGCTCGGGACAAAATGAAGGAAAAGCTTGGGGAGCGGAACGATATACGGGAAAACGAAAAGATTCTTGCGGAGCCCCTGGGAGTGGAGGATGCCATAGGAGATCCTTCACCCTATAAAGATTTCCCTCTTCTCGTAGGAGAAGAAAAACTCATGGAGGTTCGGTTCCGAAAGGGCCGGGGACAGGCCTTTACGAGCTGTCCCGCCCGATGGCAGGGAACCCTGCAAGAGGTGCTGCATCTTCCCCTGGAAGAGGAACGAAACCGGGGGCTTCTCATCGCCACCCTCAATGCCATGGCGGCGGATTTCGGCCTTGCGGAGAAAACCGTTCACTGCAAGGACGAATCCCCGGATCTCTGTGCCCGTACCATGGCGGAACACCTGGCGGAAACCTTCGGTATGGATCAGGTGGTGGGCATCGTGGGGTACCATCCCGCCATTATCAAGCGAGTGAGCGAAACCTTCGGCCCCGAACGGGTACGGGTAACGGATCTCAATCCCAAAAACGTGGGATATCAGCGTTTCGGCGTGGAAATCTGGCATGGAGAGCGGGATCTCGTGCGGCTGGCTCAGGACTCTACCATTGCCCTGGTAACGGGGTCCGCGCTTTCCAACGGAAGCTTTGATACCGTATGGGATACCCTGAAGGAGCATCACGTGAAAGCCTTCTGTTTCGGCACCACCATTGCGGGAATCGCCGCTCTTTTGGAGTATCCCCGGCTCTGCTTCGAGGCCTGTTGAAAATCCCGAACCGAGTTTGTGTCCCACGCGGCTTTGCGCAAAAAGTTCCTGCACTTTCGTATCCCCCTTTGGGGGGATACGTTTTTGCGTTCCGCCGCCATTTTGCCGGTGCAATTCATAGGCTTTCCGTCTCTTCTTTCCGGAGCCGGAGCATACGAAAAAAGAGGGGATTTCCCCTCTTTTTTCGTATGCAAACATTCTTTCAAGCGGAAGGCTTTTATCCCACCGCCTGTTCCGCCTCGTCAAGCTGTCGATTGAGCCAGTCCAGAATCTTTTTCACTGTCTCCATGGAGCCCTCCTGATACCGCCGGAGCCAGAAGGAGTAGAGCCATCCCTCCACGGAGGAGTCGAACTCGTAAAGGCTTATCGGCCCTTCCACGCAGAGAGCCTTGGTGTAGCCCGAAGCTTCGTTCACCCGGGGGAATCCCGCTATGCGGAAGAGCCTTCCCTCCTGAAGCGAGGGGCCGTAGGGGCCCGATTCAAGCATGATGTCGAATTTCTGTCGCCAATCCGTCTGGGATGTTATGGCATAATAGTAGATCGGAAGTTCCCGGATCAGGGTTTCTAGTTCCAGGGGGAGAAGTATCTGAAATACCGCGTAGTCCCCGAGGTCGAAAGGCCTTTCTTCCATGTTCACGGAACCGCTCTGAGCGAGAACCTGAATGAACGTGCTCATATCGTAGGTTTCGGGAAGGGGAAGTTCTTCGTATCCGGGTTCTCGAAGCCGAATAAAATAGACCAGCCGGAGCTTGGCCCGCAGAAGGCTCATGAACTTCGGGTCTTCCAGGGGAAGCTCCTCTTCTCCCACGGCGGGAACTACGTGAATTTCGCTCAGATCAAGATTTTTTGCGCTTTCCAACGCATCCGCCAGAGAGACGGATCCCGCAGCCTCGCTTCCGGAAAGAGGCCCCCAGATAAAAATCCATCCCATCACCAGAACGCACCCGAGTAATGTCAACCGTTTTTTCATAAATCTTTTCCACCTGCCTTTCGCGAGATTTCCCGAGGAGATGCCGCCGCCGCCGAAAGAGTTTGGAGGGTCGTTTTCTCTGGAGTTCACTTTGGAAGAAAGGGTACCGGCGAAGGTGATCATGTAAAGGATCTACAATATCTTATCTCCAAATCGAAGAAAAAGATATGTCCTTCGAAAAACATCCAGAAGAGGAAAGAGAAACGGAGATTGCCCTTTGGAAACGCCGAAAGATCTTCTTTCTGTCCATCTGACGCACGCAAAGCCCCCGGTCCTCGAAAGAGGACCGGGGGCTTTGCGTGCGTCAGATGCTGGAAGAATTTGGAAAGATTTTTACTGAAGCGAGGCTGTCAGGCCTTCCGCTTCGTTGTAGGCCTTTTCGGCGAGAAGAGCCGTATATCTGGCAAGAAGGGCCTTTGCCATTTCCGGATCTTTTTCGTAAATTGCCGCTGCCAGGTTTTCCAGATCTTTCCGATAGCCGTAATGCAGTTCTTCGAAGTCTTTCCAGGCCTTCTCTACGGGTTCGATGTTCTTTCCGTAGTTCGCGTTGACTTTTTCGGAAAGGGTCCGGAAAGCCCAGTAGGCGGAATTCGGTGTGGGCTCGTTTGTTCCTGTCCGGTATTCCTCGGGAATATCCGTGGAGCCGAAGTACCAGGGTACGTAGACGCTGGTAGAGGGGGTTCCCATGGCGCGCCAGCTCAGTCCCCCCAGGGCTGCGGGCAGGGAGGTGCGCAGCTCGAAAACGATGCTTACCTCGGTCTGTAGACGGTCGATGGTTCGCTCCGTGGTTTCCAGAGGAGAGCCCGAAACATATCCCTCGGTAAGGTCGTACTCCGTTCCCTCGTAATGATCCCGGAGAAGATCCTGGAGATCCTTGGCGGTAATGGGGGAGGTCTTTTCTCCGAGTACCGTCTCTACCCGCCAGTGGCGCCGTTCGTTGTAAGGATTTGCCGCTCTTTCGGGATCTGCGTATATTTTCTGGAAATCGAAATCTCCCTCCGAGGGGGAGTACCATCCCTTTTCCTCGGCATATTTCACGAGATCCGGGGAGAACATGAATCGTTCCGGGTTTTCAAAATCCACGATACTGATTCTGTAGGTATTGGCCCTTACCCCTACTGCGTCATCGGGTACTCGTTCCGCTACCCACTGTCCTTCCTGGGTTATTTCGATAAACCACCCTTCGTTCGGGTCCGCTACGCCGAACATGGTTCCCGGTCCCCAATGCTTGTATTTTTGGGCGAGATCTCCGATAATCTGCACCGCTTCCCGGGCGGTTTTTGCCCTCTCAAGGGCTATCTGAGCGTAGTCCGTCCAGATCATGCGCCCCTCCGATGGCCAGGGGCGGACATCATCTCTCTGGTAGGCCAGATTGTTTCCGATAACCACAAAGTTTTCGTTCATACCGCTCGTGATCTCTCCGGGGATGTAGGTCTTGTCGAAGATTACCGTGGCATTGTAGGCATAGGTTTTTTCCACCTGGGGAACTTCGGCGTTCGGAGTTTGCAGCACGGCGCCTTTCTCGTACAGCGCCGCAGGGCGATAGATGTAATGCTGGGCGCTGTAGTCTCCCAGCTCCTCGTTGTGAGCCATCAGAACCGTGCCATTTTCCGTCAGATCTTTTCCCACAATGATGGTGGTGCACGCAAATCCCTGGGCAGCTAAGGCAAATACCAAAAGGGCTCCCAAGAAACTTCTGCAAATCTTTGCTTTACTCAACTGCATCAACCCCTTTCTAAAGAAAAGGCTAGCACAACGAGTCCTTGTGTCAAGGAAAAATAAAGGTTTTGTTTAAGGTGAATACTATAACTTCCGGTTCGACACCATCGAAGGGGGCGAAAATACGAAAAAAACGAAGGTGTGCGGTATGTCGTTTTTTATGGGAGCGGCGAGCGGGGGTTTTTCCAAAAATCGAAGAAAAAATGCACCGGTCCGTGCCCTTTTCCCAAGGTGTAATCTTTTCCAGCCTCTAGGGCCCGGGAGACGTAAGTTTTCGCCCTTTCCGCCGCTTCCTCCAGAGAAAATCCTCGAGCCAGCCAGGCCGCCAGG
Source organism: uncultured Synergistaceae bacterium (assembly GCA_964545875.1). Taxonomy (GTDB): domain Bacteria; phylum Synergistota; class Synergistia; order Synergistales; family Aminiphilaceae; genus DAIPKP01. The sequence goes on along the minus strand of CAZJHH010000004.1, from coordinate 93,645 downwards.
GCGGAGGAGAGAGTACACCCCGTGCCGTGGCTGTTGGGAGTGTCGATCCGGGGAGCTTTGAAGAGTTTGTGTCTATGGGTGCCCCTGCAATGGAGCATGTCGTTGCTTTCCTTTCCCGAACCGTGTCCTCCCTTGAGAAGTACCGCCGGAGCTCCGAGATCTCCCAGGCTCCGGCAGATTTCTTTCATGGTCTCTTCCGAGGGATTTTTTATGGAGAGAGGATCTCGGTTCAAGAGTATCAGCGCTTCGGGAAGATTAGGGGTAAGTATTTCCGCCAGAGGAAGAAGTATTTTGCGCATTTCTTCCACCGCAGTATTTTCGAGAAGCCGATCCCCTGCGGTGGAGACCATTACGGGATCCAGCACGATGTGCGGCGGGGCGTAGTGCTGCAGTCGTTCCGCCACGGTCTCGATAATTCCGGCATGATGAAGCATGCCGATCTTTACCGCCTCGACTCCCATATCCGAGAAAATCGCATCCATCTGGGCTGCCACGAACTCCGGGGGAATTCCATGAATGGCGGTGACCTGCCGGGTGTTCTGGGCTGTGAGGGCGGTGACTACGCTCATGCCGTAGCATCCCAGGGCGGAGAAGGTTTTGAGGTCCGCCTGAATTCCCGCTCCGCCTCCGCTGTCGGATCCCGCGATGGTGAGAACCCGGTGATATCGCTTCATACCTCCCCTCCCTCCCTTAATGTCTGCAAATGCAGATTTTTCAGTTTCTGCACGGTTTCCCGGGGGGTCGGGCTTTCCATGATGGCGGAAACCAGGGCTATCATGTCCGCCCCGGCTTCAAAGACCTCCCGGGCGTTTTTTTCCCCGATCCCTCCGATGGCTGCCAGAGGCAGTTTCGTGGCTTTTCGGGCCCTTCGAAGCCCCGAAAGCCCCCAGATATGGGGAGTGTCGGTTTTTGTGAGGGAGGGAAAGACCGCGCTTATGCCGAGGTAGGAAATTCCCGGGTATGTAGATGCTTCTTCGAGTTGTTCCGGGGTTTCCACGGATATCCCGATAATGGCCCAGGGGCCCAGAATGTTCCGGGCTTCCCGGTAGGGGAGGTCGGACTGCCCCAAGTGTACCCCCGAAGCATCCAGGGCGAGGGCGATATCCACCCGGTCGTTGATGATCAGAGGAACTCCCCGGGAATCGAGGAGTTTCTTAACCTTCGTGCCCCGGCGGAGAAATTCCCGGGAGGAGCAGTGTTTTTCCCGAAGCTGCACCAGAGAGATTCCTCCTTCCAAGGCTTTTCGAAGAATGGAAAGAAAGGTTTCCTCCTCAAGTCCTTCTCCGGAAGTTACGAGATAGATTCCCTCCAGGGAGGTCATGCGATGAGGTCTCCTTTCAGGTGCCGGGATAGATCCTCTTCCGTGAGGTTGTAGAGGGAGTCCAGAAAGCTTTGTTGGAGGCTTCCGGGGCCGCTGCTCCGGAGGGCTGCCATTTCTCCCGCTATTCCCATGGCGGCCATGGCATGAAGCACCGCCGAAAAAGGGGGGCCCCCCAGGGCAAGAAAGGCCCCGCAGAAAGCGCTGGCGCTGCACCCCATGCCGGTTACCCGGGCCATCAGAGGATCTCCGTTTTCGATACATCCCTGTTGTTCCCGAGAAATCACGTAGTCCCGGGGGCCGCTGACACAGACCACGCAGTTATATTTCTGCGCCAGAAAAGCTGCGGCTTCCCGGGCATTTTCGGAATCCGCCAGACTGTCCACGCCCTTGGTACGCTCCCGACTCCATGCAAGGGCCAGGATTTCCGAGGCGTTTCCTCGAAGAGCCGTTACCGGAGCGTTTTCCAGGAGGGTGTGTACCGCCTCACTCCGGTATGAGGTAGCTCCCATTCCTACGGGATCGAGAACCACGGGAATATGCAGATCCCGGGCTTTCTGCATGGCCCGCTTCATGGATTCCACCCAGGGAACGCTGAGGGTGCCGATATTGACCACCAGAGCCCTGGATATGGCCGTCATCTCTTCCACTTCACGGATTTCGTGGGCCATTACCGGGGATGCCCCCAGAGCGAGAAGAGCGTTGGCAGTGCAATTCATTACCACATAGTTGGTGATATTGTGCACCAGAGGAGCTTCTTTGCGGATTTTGCATATATCTTTCCAGAGGGATTCTGTGCAAAGGTTCATGAGAGAGCCTCCTTCAGTCTTCGTGTTATATTTTCCGCCCGCACCGCACATTCCTGCATGAGAATCTCCGGGGTTTTCCAATATGTTCGGGGAAGAGAGAACTCGAAGATTCCGGGAGATCGCCGAAAGACCTTTCGCAGATGTGCCCCGGTTTTCCGCCGTCTTTCGAGAACCCTCCGGGAATTTCCGTAGACATCCCCCGAGGGTTCGTTTGCTCCGAAATCTTCCACCAGAAAGATATTTTCTCCGGCGTACGGGATGTGTCCTTTCAGGGTTTCCCAGAACCCTTCTTCCTCCTTGAAAAATCCCAGTTCTGCGGAATTCGCTATTCCCAGGAAGCCCTGGGGGATATTCGGGGATTCCTTTACGGAGATCCCCCGGAGATTCATTCGTTCCAGTTCCTTTACGATATGTTCCGTGGCATCCATGTAGTGATCCGTAGCGATAATTCCCGTGGTTTTTCCGGATGCTCCAAGAAATTCCAGCAAAGATTTCCATGGGGTGTCAATCCGGGAGGCGCCGAAATAAAGTCTTCGAAAATGTTCCGCTCCCTCCAGGGCCTTTTCGGGGGAGGCAGTGTACCGTTCTTGGAGAGCTTCCGCCAGGAGGGCGGTATATCCTATGGCCGAGGTGCCTCCCCGGTTCCAAAAGGGAACGATGCATCGGCTCCAGAATTCTTCGGAATTTCGTACTCCCAAAGATTGAAGGCCACTTTTCCTTAGAGCTTCGGAAAGATTTTCCGGGGAGCCGAAATGCACCGCCCCCATGCTGAGGGTGCCCGAAAAATCCAGAAGAACGAGGTGCGATCTTTGAGCGTTCCCGGACATCAGAATTTCTGCTGGTTCCGAAGGGCGCACCACTCGCCGCACATGGAGCAGGATTTCTTTTCCGAAGAGGGAAGAGATACGGTTTCGAGGGTGGCCTGAAAACGCTCCGGGTCAAGGGCGTGCCGCCGTTGTTCTTCCCAGTCGAAGGTACGCCGCCCTTGGGATATGCCGTTGCTCTGCCTTAGGGCGTATTGTTTGCCCCGGCTCAGATCCGCCGCGGCAGCGGCGATTTTTGTGGCCATCACTCCCTGATGCACGTCCTCCAGGGAGGGAAGCCGCAGGTGCTCCGCCGGGGTGAGGTAGCAGAGGAAATCCGCTCCGTAATAGGCTGCCAGGGCTCCCCCTATGGCGCCTGCCACGTGGTCGTATCCCGCCGCATGATCGATCACCAGAGGGCCAAGAACGTAGAAAGGCGCTTCGGCGCAGAGCTCTTTTTCGAGCCGCACGTTTTCTTCGATACGGTGCAGCGGTACGTGTCCCGGTCCTTCCACCATGACCTGTACCCCCGCTTTTCGACAGCGGCCTACGAGCTCTCCCAGAACCCGGAGTTCTCCGAACTGGGCCTCATCGTTGGCGTCTGCGGTACATCCCGGCCGAAGCCCGTCTCCCAGGGATAGGGTGATATCGTATTCCCTGGCGATTTCGAGAAGGGCATCGAAGTTTTCGTAAAGAAAGCTTTCCCTGTCATGCCGGCGCATCCATGCCATCATGAGGGATCCTCCCCGGCTTACCACCCCGAGAAGGCGTTTTTCCACAAGAGGAAGATGCTCTTTCCGGAATCCCGCATGGATGGTCATGAAATCCACCCCTTCCTCGGCCTGGGCCCGCATTACCTCGGCGAAACGCGAAAAGGAGAGCTTTTCCGCAGCTCCTTCTTCTCCCGCTGCCTGATAGAGGGGGACCGTTCCCAGGGGAACTCCGAAATGTTCCATGATCTGCCGCCGAAAGGCTCCGTTCGTTCCGGGAATGGAGAGATCCATCAGAGCATCCGCTCCCGCTGCCACAGCCCGGCGGACCTTTTCCATTTCCTCCGCAAAATTCCGCTTTTCCGGAGAAGTTCCCACGTTGGCATTTACCTTCACGCGCATATTTTTTCCTACCGCCACAGGGAGAAAGGGGCCCTTTCTCCGGTTGTTCCGGGGAATCACCACGGTTCCCCGGAGAATCTCTCCGGCAAGCCGGGAGGGAGAGACCTCTTCGTATTCCCCCAGGGCGGAGAAGTAGGAGGGGATCTCCCCTCGCTGCAGCTTTTCGATAAGAGTGGACATGAAACGAACCTCCTTGAACGTTTTTTCCGGTCCTTCGCAAAGGGCCGATTTTGGAGCACACTCCAACAGCGCCATGCCGTGCATGGCGATACGGAGAGAACTCCCCGGAAATTCGGGGCCAGCGGAAGGATCGGGAATATGCCGGATAGGGGAGGGGCTGTTTAATGATGGCATAATCAAAAAACAGAGACTCCGCATACGTAAAGTACGAACACGGTGTCCCTGTCTATGGGTCCATCTCGCCGTAGTGTTTCCTTACGCTGGTGCTAACCAGTTCAAGTTTAAGGGTCTTATCTCAGCCCGGTTTCAGGCACCCCTAACACTTGGCATTATGTAATTGTCTCGCTTCGGGAGAGAAAAATCTTTCGAGATTTTCCGCTCCTGGAGTGATCATCCCACAAAAGGAGAAAAAGGGCAAGAGATGTCTTCAAAAATCTTAATGAAATGCCCCGGGAGAGCCTTGTCTCCGAAATTGAGTGAATGATGCTATGCTTGGCTTCTTACGAGGGAGGATGTTCAAAGGAAATGCCAAGGCCGCAGATTCGAGCCGTAGGCGGGACGTTATATACTGAGCTCTCCCCGGAAAACGGTGACTCCTCCGCCTCCCACCTTGATTCCCGTGATTTCCTTTCGGTCTCCCAGCACCTCCACGGAGGCCTCGCCGGGACGGGAGAGCCAATGCCCCTGCTCCGCCAGGAAGGCGGGTTCCCTGAGAAGTTCGTAGCGCCAGAGATATGCTCCCATGCTTCCCGTGGCAGAGCCCGTGAAGGGATCTTCCAGCACCTCGGGGGGGGCGGAAAAGTGTCGGGCTGCGGTGGTACCCCGGGAGGTCATGCCTCCCATGCAAAAGAGGTGAATGCTGGAAAAATCGCTTTCCTTCACCAACTTTGCCAGAATGGGCAGGTCCGGAGAGGCCAGGCGCAGGGCCCGATGGCTCCGGAGAGGTACCATGAGCTGAGGAGTGCCGGTGCTTACTGTTTGAAGGGGGATATCTTCCAGAAGATCCTCCTCGGAGAGGGAAAAACAGGGTAGAATATCTTTGGGTCGGTAGGTTCGCAAAAATTCCGGAGCATTTTGGGTCATGGTCACCCGAAGCTGCCCGTTTTCCGCTCTTTCCAGCAGCACCGGTATTTTCCCTACCGATAGTTCCAGAGAGATTTCCCGGTTTCCCGCTCCCGAGGGAAGGGAGAGAAACCCCGCCGCTTCCAGAGCGATTACCGTGGCCACCGTGGGATGTCCCGCAAAGGGAATCTCTCCGGCGGGGGTAAAATATCGAGCCCCGAAATCCGCAATTTCCGAGGATACGGTAAAGGCGGTCTCCGAAAGGTTCATTTCCTTGGCTATCATCAGCATCTCTCTGTCCGAGAGAGAGTCCGCCTGCATTACCACCGCGCAGGGGTTTCCTCCCAGCGGCGTGTGTGTAAAGGCATCCACCTGTAAAAGTTGAAAATTACGCATGAAACATTCCTCCTTCTCTGCCGGAGGTGGTACACCCCTCGGGCTTTGTCCATTATCTCACATTTCGAACCCGGGATGTAAAGGATGAAAAAAGGAAAAATCTCTGCGGTTTCGTGCAAAATAGTTTGGAAAAATTCTGAAACTTCGGAGTTTATGGTTATATGTTCTGGAAACGAGGAGCCATGCAAAGCGCTCTTGGCAGAAAAACAGTGGAGATGCCCGAGAATTCTTTTTTCGGTTTTGTTAAGGAGAGAAGACAGAACTGTCGTCTTGTTCTGCCGTATCGGTTGTGTACCGGGGAAGTTTTCTCAAATCCCCGCTCTTTCTTATGGTAAAGAGGGTGAATGCATGATTTTCAGGAATATTTTTACCGGAGAAGCCCCAAAAAAACCAGGCGCGTTCTGCAGCTTTCTCAAGGAACTTTTTCGAACACGTTCCGCCCCCGTGGAAGAAGAAACCTTTCGGGGCACTGTCGAAAGCAGGGTGGCTTTCGCCCTCCGCTCTCTTCCCATGGCGGCTTGCGCCACACGGAAGAGGAGATATTTCAATCTTAACATCGCGGGACAGGCCCCGGGATGCCTCCTTTACAATAAAACCGTTGCCTTCAACGGCTTGATTTTTCCGGAATATCCTTGGGGGGTATGGAAAAAGCGGGAGCAACCCATTCTTTCCGGAGCTTCCGCAAAGTTGGGATGCCGCATCCGTATCGCCCGGGGATTTCCGAAAAACCAGAAAAGGTGTGCCGCCTTTCTCGGAATGCCTCCGCGTTATCGAGAACTTGCGGCACTCCTCGCTTCTGCGGGAGAACGTTCTTCAGAGGTTTCGCAGCCCCGAAAATCCTTTTCCGAGGAGTTCCGAACCGGAGATCCCGAGGTTTCGAAAAGCGCGAAGAGGAATATCCCGATTCCTTCCCTGGAGGGAAAGACCATTCTGGTAGCCGAGGATAACAGGATCAACCAGAGCGTGGTTCTGCGAATGCTCGAAAAAACCGGGGCCCGGATCGTTCTGGCGGAGGACGGGCTCCAGGCGGTGCGTGCGGTGGAGGAGGAAGTTCCGGATCTTGTGCTCATGGATCTTCACATGCCCCGGATGGATGGTTTCGAAGCCGCCCGAATTATCCGGGAAATGCGCGAAAACCTTCCCATTATCGCCCTTTCGGCTGCGGTTATGGAGGAAGATCTTCAGCGCACTCGGGATCTCGGTATGCGGGAACACCTTGGCAAGCCCATAAGCCGGGAAATCCTTTACGAGACCTTGAGACGGCATCTTTCTTCCCGGAAGGTCCGTGTTCTCGGAGAGGAACCCTCCTCCCGGTCCGAAGAACTTCCGGAAAAACTTCCGGGGATCGATCTTTCCCGGGGACTTGCCGTTTTCGGAGGCTCCGGCGAGGTCTACCGAAGGGCTTTGGAGCAATTTTTCGAGGAAATTCCCCAACAGTACAAGCCGGTACTGCGCCTCCTCGAGGGAGGAGAGGACGAGAGGGCAAAAAGAATTCTCCATACGCTTAAAGGAGTGGCGGGAGCCCTGGGAGCCGAGGAGATCCGGGAAATCGCCGAGAGTCTCGAAAAATCTCTGGATTCTCCCGAAGGGGCGTCCCCGGAGATGCGGGAGAGCTTCGAAGAGGCTCTGGACCGGGTCTATCAGGCTCGGGAATTTCTTTCGTGCCAAGAGAGAAAGATTTCCCTGGTGGGAGAGGCGGAAGGAAAGAACGCCCTGGAGCTTCTTCGGCAGAATCTGGAGAGAAGCGAGCTTGTGGATGATGCGGTGCTTTCCGGAGCTTTGGACTTTCTCGCCGAAAGGGTCGAAAAGAGCCGGGCGGAAGATCTGAAAAATCTGGAGAGCCTGGTGCATTCCTTTGCGATGGAGGAGGCCCTGGAGCTTTTGAAGGGCCTTTTTCGAGGGGAGGGAAGTCCAGAATGAGTAAGGAAGAAGCCCGACGCACTATCCTCATAGTGGATGATGCCCCTGCCAACATTCAGGCTCTTGGGAGCCTTCTCAAGGACGAGTACCGGATCCTCGTGGCTCGTCACGGAGAAAAGGCGCTTCAGATAGCCCGGGAAGATTCTCCGCCGGATCTTATTTTACTGGATATCCAGATGCCCGACATGGATGGATACGAGGTATGCCGGCGATTGAAGTCCGAAAGCCCTCTCAATCGCATTCCGGTGATCTTCGTCACCGCCAAAAGCGGTGCGGATGAAGAAGAGCTGGGATTCAGCCTCGGTGCGGTGGATTATATCTCCAAACCCTTTCATCCTGCGGTGGTTCGGGCCCGGGTTCGGAACCAGATGAACCTGAAAATCCGTACGGATCTTCTCGAAGAACTTTCTCTGGTGGATGGTCTTACGGGGATTTTCAACCGCCGTTATTTCGACGAACATTTCGAGGAGGAAAAAAACCGGGCTCTTCGAAGAGAAGAGCCCCTCTCGGTAATCATGATGGATATCGATAACTTCAAGGCCTATAACGACAATTACGGTCACGGTGCGGGAGATGAATGCCTGCAGCAAGTGGCCCGGGCTTTGAGAAGCAATCTCTCTCGCTCCGGGGATTTCGTGGCCCGTTACGGAGGGGAGGAGTTCGTAGCCCTTCTCCCCGGAATGGGCGGAACCGGGGTCATGACGGTGGCGGAACGGCTTCGGCATGGGGTGGAATCCCTGAAAATCTCTCATGCCTATTCTCCCACTGCCAAGGTGGTGACCATCAGCCTCGGAGTGGCCTCCTCCGAGGCCGGAGCCTCGGAGGAGGATCGTTCGCAACTGCTCAAGAGAGCGGATCAAGCCTTGTATAGATCTAAGAGAGAAGGGAGAAACCGCAGCACCTTTCTTGAAAACCTGGAAAACCTCTCCCAGGGGGAAGGGCCGTAGAAAATAGGACGAAGGAGGCGGTATAGATCATGAGCGGTATAGAACTTACCAGATTTTTCATGTGGTGTACCATCATCAATGGGGGGATGCTGGTTCTGTGGACCGGAGCCATGCTTTGTTGTCCGAACCTGATCTACAGAATTCACAGCCGGTGGTTTCCCATGTCCCGGGAGACCTTTTCCGCAGTGTTCTATGGGATGCTGGGGATTTTCAAAATCTTCTTTCTCATCTTTAATTTCGCTCCCTGGATGGCCCTTCTCATTATCCGTTCCGGCCTTTCATAAAAGCGGCCTTCTCGGGGGAGGAGGGAGCCTTGTTCTTCAGGCGGAGCCTCCCAGGGAAAGATTCTCGGGATCTCTCAGGGCTTTATGCTTGATCACCGGAATTCCCAGGTTTTCTCCGAGGTTCCGGCATCGATCGCGATAGGGGCCCTTGATGCCGTTGTGATACACCACCGCGCTGATTCCCTGGGGGATGCTCCTCGCTGCCCGGAGAAGCTTTTCCTCCCCCGAGGAGCCTGCGTATCCCCCCGCCACAATCCATTGGTTGGGGAGGATGTGGCTGATTCCCAGGGGAATCCTTTTTTCCAGGGCTGCCCCGGCAAAGGAAGGCTCCACGTGCACCCCGCCCACGCAGAGGAGGTTGTGCAGTTTCGGAGAGGGACGAAAGACCTCTCCCAGGCTTCGGGCAAGAACTGCCGCCGCTCGGGGATTGTTCCAGCATTCCGGGGTGCTGCCGATTTCCAGGTCCACCATGGGAACAGGAAAGGAGAGCAGATCCTCGGGATTCTGTCCCTGCACGGAGCCGGACCAGTGAGTGGCCTCGGTGGTAACCGTATAGTCCTCCAGCCCCTGGACCAGGCGCTGTTCCTCCAGGGCCTGGAGCAGATTGCGCATGTATTCCGGTGCTGCGGGAGGAAAGATCCCCCGGGTAACATCCCCCAGGGAATGTACCGTAAGAATGCGGTCCGGAGCATTGCTCCCTCCGTGCCAGTTCACTTCGGCGGCCATGTCCGCCCGGGAGAAATGTTCCTGCAGAAGGGGGAGATACCGGGCGAAGTCGTAACTGATCAGATTTCGCTGCCGGACGAAAAGAAGGATGTTTCCCCAGGCATCCTTTCCCTGAAGGACGGGAAAATCTTCCATATGTACCGAGGTGCTTTCGGGGCGATAATGCCGGAGCACCTCCTCGAAAACCGGGGCCGCCACGTGATCTCGTCCGGATTCCATGCAGAAAAAGAAAACTCCTGTACGCAATTGGCTCATCCTCCTGCCTTCGTTCGCATGCTATTCATTAGAGAATTTTTTCCGTCCTCGTGTGCCTGCTCTTGAGTCGGAGATTTTTACTGATCTTCCGGAATTCCCCGAACCCGAAGCCCAGGCCGAAGCGTATCTTCCGGAGCGAGAACTATCTCCTCTCCCGGAGCGAGACCCTCCAGGATTTCCACCAGCTCGGGATTCTGCATTCCCGGAACTACAGCGATTTCCTCGATTCTTCCCTGGCGTATTACGAAGACCTTCCAGCTGTTTCCGGGCCCTCGGAAGAGGGCGGTCCGAGGAATGGCAAGGGCCTTTTCCTTCCGAGCGGTGGTGATATGAACCCGGACCCGGTACTCCAACCCCAGGGTTCTGTTCTGTTCCTTCCCAAGCCTTTCAAGTTCTCCCTTTTCGAAACCTATCACCACATCTACCCGCTGCTGCTCTACCCCCAGGGAGGAGAGTTTGGTGTATGCCTGAGGTTTGATGCGGAGCACCTTTCCCTTCAGGGGAGCGGGCCCTACGGCCTCGCCGAAGATGTGTACCGGGTTCCCCGGAGCTACCCGTACGGCCTCCTCCGTAAGAAGGGGGGCGGTGATTTCCAATTCTTCCAGATTTCCCAGATCCAGCAGGGGTTCTCCGGGCTGCAGCATTTTTGAGTTCCATACGTACCGATGCAATATCATGCCATTTATGGGACTTTCGATGACGGTGCGCTTAAGGCTCCGGTTGATGTAAATGGGAAGAAGCTTGCTGGTGGAATCCACCGCCGCATAGGCGTAGGAGAGGGCTTCACTGCCCTCGGTGTCCATGGCGGATTCCAGATAATCCGTTGTGGCCTCCCGGAAAAGCTGTTCGCTGATGGCCTTTTTGGAGTAAAGCTCTTCCCGGGCCTCCGCAAGCCACTTGAGATACTCCCGCCGGGCCTTGCTCGCCTTTACCTGGGCCTGGGAGGAGAGCACCGTGTTTGCCATGGCCTTTACGATAGAGTGCGCCTCCCGGAGAGCGTCCTGAAGATCCACATCCTCCAGCCTGGCAAGAATTTCTCCTTTCTTCACCCTATCCCCCTCCCGAAGGGAAATCGGCAGAATCCTTCCCTGTTGAGGCATGGTAAGGTGCACCACCTGGGGGAGGCTGGTATATGCCCGGTCTTCCACGTATTCTTCCAGGGGAATTTCCCGGGCCAGAACGCTTCGCACCTCCAGGGTCTCCGTAAGGGCGGCGTAGATTCCCCAGGTTCCCCCTGCGGCAAGAAAGAGGAGGAGTCCAAGCCATACCAGGGATTGTGCGGATCGTTTCATAGCATCATCTCCTTAGGGTCTGTGTTTATTCCTTCACGTTCAGCGCTTCCTGCCAGGGAAGCCGGCACAGAGAGCGATAGAGAATGGCGTAGCTGAGAAGGATGAAGAGCAGCGCCGTTCCCAGAGTCCAGAGGCAGCTTAGAGGATGCACCACTCCCGGAAAGGAGTAGATATCGTTTTCGAAGGCCTTCACGAGCCCCTGGAGTCCCAAATATCCCAAAGGAATTCCCAGGGCGGCACCGCTCAGATTGGTAAGCAGAATCTCCCGCAGAAAAAGGGAACCTATGGCGGGGGCTGCGTATCCCAGCACCTTGAGGGTGGCGATCTCCCGTTTGCGTTCCTCCAGGGAGATGAGTGCACCGTTAAGAATGGAGCTGAAGAAGATAATTCCCGCAAAGAGAATCATTACCACGGCGGTGGCCTTGAGCGATCCGTCGAGCTGTTCCTGAAGAAGCTCTTTTTCCCGTCCTATGTCCGAGATGGTTTCTATTTCGGGGCGTTCTCCCAGAGCCTCGATGAGAGTTCGGCGAATATCCGGCCCGCTTCGGGGTTCCAGCACCAGGGCCGCTTCGGAAAGAACGTCCTCCTCCCCCATGATTCTTTGGAGATATTCCAGGGGGGCGTAGACTCCCTGGCCCAGGGTACTGTAGATCACCGATGCCACCGGAAGAAGCCGTTCCCGCTGCTCTCCTCGAAGGGGAAGAAAACGGACGTAATCCCCCGGATTCAGGCCGAGCTGCCGGGCCATGCGGTGGGTTATGAGAATGCCCTCCGAGGGGAGAGGAACCGCCTCTCCCCGGCGATTCCGGGGTACCAGGAGATCTCCTCCGGGAAGAATTCCCGTAATGCCTCCCCGCTTGCGGGCATTGCCGTGGATGAAGGTTCCTCCTGCAGAAAAGAGGGGTTCCCCCCGAAGCACCCCGGGGAGTCGGGAAAGCTCTTTGAGAGCCTCTCCGGGGAGGGGATTTTTGAAGGCCATTCGGTAGTCGCTTCGAAAAACCTTCTCGAATTGAAAGGACATCATGCTGTTCATGGAGTCCACGAAACCGAAGGCCAGGAGGAGAATTGCCGCTCCCAGGGATGAGGAAAGAAGGGCGATAAGGCTTCGCATGGGTTGACGAAAAATGCTGCGGAGTACCATTTTCCAGAGTGTTCCCAGGGATATGCCGAGGGAGAGAAGTTTCTCCAGGGCGGTGGCTTTTCCCCGACGGGGGGAGGGGGGCCGCATGGCCTCCGCAGGAGAGAGCCGAAAAATGGCATAGAGCCCCCGGAGAGTTCCCAGGGCGGCAAAGAGCACCGAAAGCGCCAGGGCCGCCGTAAAGACTCCTGGATAGAGCTCCGCATGGAGCCGGGGAAAGGTAAAGTAATTGCGGTAGATCATGGTGAGTCCCTGGGAGGAAAAAAAGCCCAGAAGAGATCCCAGAAGTCCTCCCAGAACGCCCGGAAAAATGCCGAAGCCCAGGTAGTGCAGAAGAAGTCCGGAGTTCGAATATCCCAGAGCTTTCAGGGTTCCTGCGGTGGTGCGCTGCTGTTCCGCCATCCGGGTCATGAGGACGTTGAGAATGAGGGCGGAGATGCCGAGGAAGACCAGGGGAAGCAGAATGGACATGGAGCGAAGCCCCTGGATCTCCGAATCGATGAGGAGAGCGGAAAACTGGTCCTTTCGAGGATAGGCGGCGTAGACTCCGTAGGGGGCGAGTTTTTCCGAAAGCTCTCGCAGCAGGAGTTCCGATCGGCGGTGCCCCTGGGGAGAGAAAATTCCCACCAAATTGTTGCAGGCTCCCTCGAAATTGTAGAGATCCTCCGCAAAATCTTGTTTTACATAGAACACCCCGTAGTTTTTCGCATCCTCCATGAGGCTTCCCGGAGGGGCGAGGTAAACGTATTCCGGGCTGTCTGCGGTGCCGGTGACCACCAGCTCCTTCCGCACTCCTCCGGTGACCAGGATGAGAGTGTCCCCTGGCTCGATTCCTCTGGACCGAGCGAATTTTTCCGAGCATATCACCTGGTTGCGCAGCTCGTAGGTGAAGGAGCTTCCCCGGCGGAGGGCGATGCCGTTGACGAGGGGCTCCTGATCTGCCGGAAGGGAAAGCACCATGCCGTTCACCGGTTCCGAGACCTGGGGAATCTCCACTCGGGCGGGAAAGACAATCCGCTGTCGTGCCCGGAGAATGTCGGGAAAATCTCCGAGGATCCGCTCCATTTCCGAGGAGGGACATTTTTTGAGCTCCACCCAGAAATCCGCCATGGCATGGGCATGATAGTAGTCGTTTCGGGCACGCACAAGGTTGAAGTAGGAGGAGAGAAGAGCCACGAAGCAGGTGTTTCCCGCGGTGATAATCAGGATAATGGCCAGGAGCATTCCCCGGGAACGGAGGATATCCCGAAGAAGCTTGCGGGTAAGAACCTTCACCAGGGGAGCTCCCGGGGGGTGAGAGGGGTCTCGCTGGCGGCGGAGGATCGAATGACCCCGTCTTCCAGGAGGAAACGTCGATCTCCCATCTCTGCGATGGCTGCGGAGTGAGTGATCATGATTACCGTACTCTTGCGGGCTCGGTGGAGTTCCAGCAGAAGTTCCAGGATTTTAACGCTGTTTTCCCGGTCCAGGGCTCCCGTAGGTTCGTCGCAGAGAAGAAGCCGGGGTTTTTTGACCAGAGCCCGGGCGATGGAAACCCGCTGCTGCTGTCCCCCCGAGAGTTGGCTCGGGAAGTGGCTGCCGTACTTTTCGAGTCCTACCATCTCCAGGGCTTCTCCGGGAGAGAGAGGATGTTCCACCAGCTCCGCAGCCACCGCCACGTTCTCCAGGGCGGTGAGAGAGGGGATGAGATTGTAGAACTGAAAGACGAAGCCCACCCGGTTTCTCCGGTATTGAGTGAGAGTCTTTTCCGAGGCGGCGGAGAGATTTTCCCCCTCCACTACCACCTCTCCTTCGGTGGGGCTGTCGATTCCCCCGAGTATGTTGAGGAGTGTGGTCTTTCCGGAGCCGGACTCTCCGAGGATAATACTAATCTCCCCGGCATGGATTGCGGCGGTCACCCCCCGGAGAACCCGCACAGGCACCTCGCCCATCATAAAGGTGCGGTGCACGTTCCGGAGCACTACCAGGGGAGAGGAGTTCTCTTCGAGGTTGTTCATGGAGATGCCTCCCTTAGTTTGATCACGGGGCATATTCGTTCTTTCCCGGAGTTTCCGGAGGTTCTTCGCCCCCCGTCATGGGGACGAAGCGCACTCCGAAAATCTCCCGGTGTTCCAGGTTTCCCTTGAAATCCTTGTGGATCACCACCAGGTTTTGCCGCAATCCTCCCAGGGGAAGTACCAGCCTGCCGCCGGGAGCGAGCTGATCCACCAGCTTTTGGGGAAGCCGCTCCGGAGCGGCGGCCAGGAGAATTCCCTCGAAGGGGGCCTCTTCGGGCCAGCCTTTCCAGCCATTGCCCTGGCGGCAGAAGATGTTGGCGTATCCCAGCCGGGCGAGGCGTTCCCGAGCCCTTTCCGCCAGGGGGGCAAGAATTTCCAGGGAGTAGACTTCCCGGGCCAGCTCTCCCAGTATGGCGGTCTGATAACCGCATCCCGTGCCGATTTCGAGAATCCGGCTCTCCCTGGCGGGAGCGAGAAGTTCCGTCATGATGGCCACCATGTAGGGTTGGGAGATGGTTTGTCCGTACCCGATGGGAAGGGGAAAGTCTTCGTAGGCCAGGGAGCGCTCTTCCGGGGGAACGAAGAGGGCCCGGTCCACCCGCCGGAGAGCTTCGAGGATCCGGGGATCTCGAACGCCCCGGGCCTCGATCTGGCTGCGTACCATGAGGTCTGTTGCGTTGTTCATGTAACCTGCCTTCCTTTCTCCGAAGACGAGGAGAGGAAGATCCGGGGGGTTATGTCCGTCTTCTGTAGGCCTCCAGGGTATTGAGAAGAAGCATGGCGATGGTCATGGGGCCGATGCCTCCGGGAACCGGAGTGATCCAGGAGGCCTTGGGAAGGAGATTCTCGAAATCCACGTCCCCCACCAGGCCTTCTTCGAGGCGGTTGATTCCCACGTCGATCACCACGGCTCCTTCTCTTACCATGTCCGCCGAGAGAAACCGGGGTTTTCCCAGGGCCGCCACGATAATATCCGCCTCCCGGGTATATCGGGCGAGGTCTTTTGTCCGGCTGTGGCAGAGGGTCACCGTGGCGTTCCGGGCCAGAAGAAGGTGCGCCACGGGTTTGCCCACGATGTTGCTCCGCCCCAGTATCACCGCATGCTTGCCCTCCGGGGAGATGCCGTATTCTTCGAGAAGATAGATAATTCCCTTGGGGGTGCAGGGCTCGGTGCAGGGGAGTCCCGTTACGAGGTTTCCCATGTTCTCCGGAGAGAAACCGTCCACGTCCTTTTCCGGAGCGATGGCCCGGATAATGCCGGAGCTGTCCATGTGTTCCGGCAGGGGGAGCTGCACCAGGATGCCGTCAATTGCGGGATCCTCGTTCATGCCATGCACCAGCTCCAGCAGTTCTTTTTGGGTGGTTTCTTCGGGAAGACGATGGAGGAGGGAGCGGAACCCTGCGGCGGCGCAAGCCTTTTCCTTTTGTCCCACGTACACCTTGGAGGCGGGATTTTCTCCCACGATCACCACCGCCAGGCAGGGAGGGCGTTCCCCTTTTTTCTGAAGTTCCCTCACCTCGGTGGCAATATTCTCCCGAACCCGGGAGGCAGTCTCTTTTCCGTCAAGAATCTGGGCAGTCAAGGGCGGAACACATCCTTTCGCTGGGAGTTTTCCATAAGTCGGAGAGTTTTTCTTGGTACCCTGAGGAAAGAATAATCGAAAAATTGTACTTGTGCAATAATGAATGGATGGGGATGCGTAAAAAAGCGAAAACACCTCTCTGTGGGGATGTCAGCGCGGTCGGGGTGTTCGAAAGACCGGTGCCTCTTTTCACTTCTCCTCAGGGTACCACTTTCGGAAGTTGCCCTTTTCGTCTTCTTCCAGAGGGGCGGGCTCGTGCAATATTTCCATATCCGGATGCTGTGCCGCCTCTTCCAGAAAGGGGGGAGAGAGCTGCAGATATTCCAGGGAGCGGGTATCCCGAAGGCGGATGATCCTGGCCTCCGGGGAGGTGAGCGAGAGAGCTCCCTGGAGTACCTGTCGATGGTTGCGCAGAATCATGGGGAGTTTTTCCGTCACCCGGGCGGTAAGAGCGTTGGCGTAGGTGGCGGCGAGATCCGTCTTTTGCAGAAGCTTTTCGGTGGCGAAATCCGCCATGCCGATTCCCGAAGCGTTTCCCTCGGAGCCTTCGGAAAGATCCAGTACCCCTATGTAATCCGCCTGGAAGGAGCTCCCCTCTTTGGGGGAGCCGTCGCATTTCCGGCCGATCACGTTGGGATCCATTCCCGCTCCGGAGATATCCTTCCCCATGCGATCTACAAGCAGTATGTCTGCCCGGGGAAGGAGTATCTTTCCCATGAGGCTCCGGGCACGATCCAGGAGTTCCGGCTCTTCTTCGGGAATTTCCCCGGGGCGAAGTCCTATCACCGAAGCGGTTTCCTCGTAGGCGTTTTCGAGAATTCCCAATCCTCCCAAGAGAGGGCATCGCCGCAGAAGAATTTCCCGAAAGGAGAGAAGTTCTTCCCCCATGTTGTCGAGCCCCACGCTGTGACAGGATGCGGCCCCCCGAAGTTTTCCCAGCCCCACCACCATCATTTTGGTGAGGCCGCTTTCGCAGGGACCGGAGATGTCCGTATGGGGCTTGATGCGGTTGAGCAACAGCACTCCGTCGGCTTCCCATGCCTGGGCATCCCAGTAGACCCGAAGCCCCTTCGGGGTGACCCCTACCTCCACGGTATCCATGGAGGAGAGAAGAGGAGCTCCCACGCTCTCTTCGGTAATGCCCAGGTGCCGCAGCACCTCGACCTGTCCTTTCGCTGTGCCCCCTCCGTGGCTCCCCATACCGGGAATCAGGAAAGGTTCCGCTCCGGCAGCGCGAAGCCAGGCGACCACGGTACGGTGAATTTCCGGAATATTGGCGATTCCCCGGCTCCCTGCGGTAACGGCGATGCGTGCTCCGGGAGCGAAGCTCCCGGGCGGAAGAATCCGCTCCAGGGCTTCCGTAATTGCCCGGGGGAGATTTTCTAACCTCGGCCGGGGAAAGCGCTGCCGGGCCAGCCCCAGGGGAGGAAGTTCCCGATGCTGCAAGTATTGCGATAAATCTGCCATGGGATCTCCTTTTTCAGGTGGTCGAAAAAAAAAGAGGGTTCTCTTTTCGGGAGCACCCTCTCGCTTCGTTCGTCTATGCAGGAAAGACTTCCCGGGGGAGTTCCAGAGAAAAACGTTTCCCGTAGGCTTCGAGCTCCTTCCAGGTGGTTTCATCCAGGGGTACTCCCGAAGCCAGGGCCTTTTGCCGGTGTTCCCGCTCCTTCTCTCCGTGAATGTAGATGCGCTCCTCTCCTTCCGCAGGAGGGGTACGGCGGATTTCCTCGAGAATGGTTTCCACGTTTGCCGTGATCTGTTCGGGATTTCCGAAGAGCCGCAGATCCAGGGCGGCGAAGAAGTGCGAAATGGCGCCTCCCGTCTCGGGAGTAAAGGTGTGACGGCTCCAGGTGCCTCCGGAGAGAGCGGCGCAGAATAGTTCCACCAGAAGCCCCAGGCCGTATCCCTTATGCCCTCCCAGGAGTTCTCCCCGGCCTCCCAGCATGAGCTGGCCTCCGAAGGGAAGAGAGCTCTTGAAAAGGGTGCTCATTCCCCGGGCATCTCCGGTATCCTCCCCTCTATCGTCCACTGCCCATCCGAAGGGCATGGTAAGGCCTCGCCGGGCGTAGACTTCGATCTTTCCGTGAGGCACCGTGGTGGTGGCCATGTCCAGGAGAAAATGGTTCCCCTCCGCGGCGGGAAGTGCCACTGCTATGGGGTTGGTTCCGAGAAGGCGCTCTTTGCCGTGGGTAACGATGGCGAACTTCTCGGTATTCGTCATGGCTATGCCTATGCACCCTTGGGGAACCGCCATCTCCGCCCAGAGCCCCGCCATGCCGTAGTGGTTGGAGTTCCGTATCGCACAGAAGCCCGCTCCTCCCTCTTTGGCCCGGGCGATACAGGTTTTCATGGCGTGGTTCGCGATATGCATGCCGATGCCGTTATGTCCGTCCAGTACCAAAGATGTAGGAGTCTCGTGTACTTTCGTAAGAGGTGCCTCGGGCTGAAAAAGCCCTTCCCTCACGTAGCTCTCGTAATCTCCCAGGCGTTGCAGCCCGTGGGAGGGAACGCCCCGGGAATCCGCCTCCACCAGGGCCCAGGCGGTGATTGCCGCCTTTTCCCTGGGATATCCCACCCGTTCCAGAATTTCGGCGGCGAAATCCAGCAGCTCCGCATATCCCGAATAGTGCATGGAAAAAAGATCCTAACCGCAGAAATAGAGGGCGAAGGGGGCCAGGAGAAAGACCGAAAGTACCGCCCGGATAACGTAGATCACCGTAAGCTTGCCCGCTCCCAGGGGAATGGTGGAGTTGAGAATCAGCACTCCCACCTCGGTCATGTAGATGAGCCCCGTGGCGGAAATTCCCGCGCACATGAACTTGGCGGCTTCCGCTACCCGGTCCGCTCCGATCACCGCCGCCAGAAACTGGTCCGCATAGCTCAGCACGAAGGCGGGGGCCACCTCCACGGCTTCGGGAATATGTACCAGCGACAGCATCCAGGCGAAGGGGGTGGCGATCCACTGAAAGATGGGGGTGCTGTTGGCGATGATGAGCACCAGGGTACCCCAGGAAATGACCAGGGGCATGGTGCTCACGATAAGGGAGACGAAGGTGCGCACGCAGGTGACAATTACCGTATGGGCTCCCTGATCCTTGGCCTTTTCCACCGCCGAGTGCAGGGCCCACTCCTTAAGGGTGAAGCCCTCGGGAAGGTCTTCGCTGATCTGCTGCTGCCTCTTGCCGGAATAGTCGTCCTTCATTCCCCGGAGGGGCCAGATGCGGGGCATCAGAAGGGCGAGGAGGAAGGTTACGATATAGATGGAGATGAGAAGCTGGAAGTACATGTGGGGAAGTCCCACGAAATCCGCCATGAGATAGATGTAGGCGATGCTGATTACCGAGAAACAGGTGGCGATCACCGAGGCTTCCCGGTCGCTGTAATAGCCGTCCCGGTGCATCTTGGTGGTGATCACCACCCCCACGGAGCTGCTTCCTACCCAGGAGGCCACGCAGTCCACCGCTGCCCGGCCGGGGAGGGTGAAGAGGGGACGCAGTACGGGGCGGGCCATGGTGCCGATGTATTCCATAAGGCCGAAATCCGTAAGAAAGGGAACGATGAAGGCCAGTACGGAAAAGACCACCAGGAGGGCCGGAGCCAGCAAAAACCCCGGAGTTCCGCCGTTATCCATGTGCCAGATGATTTCGGGGCCTATTTTGAAGTAGATGAGAGGATAGAAGGCGGCTCCCAGAAGCCGGGAAAAAACCCAGAAGGGGGAGACGATAAAAAGCTCCGAAAGAAACTCGTTGTTCAGAACGAATTTGGGCTTTGCCAACACCGCATAGAGGGTAAAGAGAGCTCCCGCACAGACGAGGATCATGGCCGCCAGGGGAAGCTGCGCCTTGAGAGCTCCCTTGCCGAAGTCGATGGCCATGCCCAGGAGAGTGTTCATGCTGGTTCCCTGGGGAATGGGCATGAGAAAGGCGATGGCTCCGATAAGAGAGGGAATGAGGAACTTCAGGACTTCCCCCGTACCGAGAGGACGCTTGGAGGGTTTTTGCCGGGACATTTCGTTCATAGTGATAACGCTCCTTCCAAAAATAAAAAGTAAAAAATCGCGGATCCTGCTGTAAGTGTTCGTACCTCGAGTTTGAAAGGGCCCGCTCCTGTTTCTTTCCCCCGGGTATGTCGAATTGCTCCCTTGCTTTGCTGCCGCATTCCGTCGCCGACAGCTCTCTGGAGGAACAAAAATCTCCCCTTCCGGGGGCGAGGCTCCTTGAATTTCTATGGAAACGAAACCGGAGCCTTCTCAAACCTGCCTTTGTCTTTTATACCGTTCTATGGACCGGGCCAGGCGAGCGCAGCCTTCCTCGGCCTTTTCCGGAGAAACCTTGGCGAAGGAGAGCCGCAGGGTATCCCGGTAGTTTTCCGGGGAAGTGAAGAAGATTTCTCCCGGAATGATGCCGATCTTGTCTTCGGTTACCGCGAACTTGGCGAATTCCATGGAGTTTTGCAGCCAGGGAGCTCTTCCCCAGAGGAAAAATCCTCCTTTGGGAAGATCGTAAGCAAAATCCTCCGGAGCGATATGTTTCTGCAAAGCCTTTACCATGCCGTTCCGCTTTTCTCCGTAGGCCCTGCGGAGAGTAGTCAGGTGTTCCTGAAAGTCGTAATCCGAGAGAAAGCGGAAAATTCCCTCGTGGAGAATGGTGGGAAGGTTGAGGTCGTTGGTTACCCGGATCTGATGGAACTTGCCGTAAAGCTCCGGAGGGGCGATCATCCAGCCGCATCGGATTCCCGGAGCGATGAGCTTGGAAAAGCTTCCCAGGTAGATCACCCGCCCGTCATTTTCTTTCATGGCAAGGTAGGTTCCGGGAGGCGGGGCATCGTAGTAGAGATGGCGATAAGGATCGTCTTCGAGGATGAGAAAGTCGTATTTTTTGGCAAGTTCCAGAATCTCTCTGCGCCGCTTCGGCGAGGTGACTCTTCCCGAGGGATTCTGAAAGTTCGGAATGGTGTAGAGGAGTTTGATGCGGTGCTGTCTCGCCAGAAGTTCCAGGCTTTCCGGTCGGGGCCCCTCCTGATCCATCTCCAGGCCGAAAAAGGCCGCCCCCTCCTTGGAGAAGGTAAGAAGGGCCTCGGCATAGGAAGGGGCTTCCACCGCTATGGAATCTCCCGGGTCGATAAGCCCTTCGGCGGTGATGTTGATTCCTTCGTGGGATCCCGTGGTGAGCATGAGTTGCTTCCAATCCATGCACGAGGGAATAAGCCCGTCACTGCGCATCCAGGAGGCTATCCATCGGCGCAGATCTTCGTGACCGTCCGAATCGTGGTAGTAGGTAAGCATCTCCGGTCCCCGATCGAAGGCCGCCGCGAAGGAGCTCCGGAGCTTTTCCAAAGGAAGAAGATCCTCCGAGGGCTCTCCTGCGGTGAAGGAGAGGGCCTGGTTCTGGTGCACCAGCTCGATCATGTCCTGAATGTCCGAATCGTAGAGCCTTTGAGCTCGGGCGCTGAGGTGAGAAAGTAATTCTTTCATGGAAACACCACGCTTTCCTGAGAATTGGATCCATTGGATCCAATAATATGGGTCGTATGGTATCATTTTGCAAGAAAGAGTGTCAATACAAAAAGAATGAGCGTATACTGTATAGCCTGGGGGGGTATATTTTGGGCCGAGAGCATGTCGAGAATATGAGAGAGATCCTATTCCGGCGCGGAAAAGGGGAACGGGGAACGGAACGAAAATCTCCGGCGGATCGGGTGTATCAGGAAGTGCTTCGTCAGATCGTGGCGGGGGAGATCGGTGCGGGGGAGCGGCTTCCTGCGGAACCCCTGGCGGATCAAATGGGATGCAGCCGGATGCCTGTTCGTGAAGCTTTGCAGCGACTTGCTTCTGAAGGTATCGTGGTCATTACTCCGGGGTGTGGGGCTCGACTGGTCTCTCCCTCTCCCCGGGAAATCCGGGATGTTTATGCCGTTCGGGCGGTGCTGGAAGATATGGCGGTACGCCTGGCCCTGAAGGAGAAACTCTCCGTTCTTCTTGCAGCTTTGGAAGAAATTCTTCATCATCAGGAGAAGGCGCGAGAACGTTCCTACGAGGACTACCTGCGCCAGGACATGGCTTTTCACCGGACTCTGGCGGAGTGGGGAGGCAATGCTTTTCTTGCGGCTTCCGTAGAAAACGCTCTTGCGGCTTCCTGGGTCTATCGTATGCTCTTCGAACCCCGCCGGGGGGCCATGCTTCCGCCAAGCCCCGAGGAGGAGCACCGAAAAATTCTCGAGGCCCTCCGAAGAAGAAACGAGGAAGATGTGGCGGCCCTGGTGAAGCGGCATATACTTAGGGGAATCGAAGACCTCGGTCTTTCCGGGGAAGAAGAGCCGGAAGCCCTGGGGTCGGTCTAGCTGCATGATCTGCGAGAGAAGGAGGCGTTATGATGAAAAAACATGATGTCATAGTTATCGGTATGGGCCCTGCGGGAATGGCCATCTCCGCCATGGGAGCCGCCATGGGATTGAAGGTTCTGGGAGTGGAAAAGCACAAGGTGGGGGGAGAGTGCCTCAACTGCGGCTGCATTCCCAGCAAGGCCCTTCTGAAGGCTGCGGAAGCCCTGCATGGCGCCCGGAATCTGGAGCCCTACGGACTCCATGGAGAGCTGAAGCTTCGCGAGGCGAACCCCATGGAAGTGGTACGCCGCAAGGTGCATGCCATCAACGATAAAAAGCTCATGAAAGCCTTCGAACGGGTGGAGCTTGTGTCGGGAGAGGCTTCTTTCGAAGACCCCCGTACCGTTAGGGTGGGGGAAGAACTTTATACCGCCAAGAAAATCTTCATCGCCACCGGAACGAAACCTTTTATTCCTCCCATTCCCGGGCTGAACTCGGTGCCGGACATTCTTACCAACACGAACATGTTCGAAATCGAAGCTTTGCCGGAATCCCTCACCATCATCGGAGGGGGGGCCATCGGCACGGAAATGGCCCAGGCTTTTTCGAGGCTCGGCACGAAGGTGACGGTGATCCACATGGATCCCCATCTCGTTCCTCTGGGAGATGAGGAGGCGGGAGCTCTTCTGCAATCCCTCTTCGAGAAGGAGGGGATTACCGTACGCAACGGAGCCCGCATCGACCGGGTGGCCTACGAAAACGACAAGGTTTCCGTTTTTGCGGGGGATGAGGTCTTTACCTCCGAAAAACTTCTCGTGGCGGCGGGGCGTTCTCCGGTGCTCGAGCCTTTGAACCTGGAAAAGGCCGGGGTGGCCTATACGAAAAAGGGAATTGCCGTGGACGATTACATGCGGACCAACGTGAAGAATATCTACGCCGTGGGGGATTGCAACGGTCAGGTTCTTCTCTCTCATGCCGCCATGCACCAGGGAATGCTGGCTCTCATGCACGCCTTGAGTCCTTTCGGACTTGGCATGCTGCGGCGAAGCCGCTACTACGTTCCCTGGGGGGTCTTTACGGATCCCGAGGTGGCCCAGGTGGGACTTACGGAAAAACAGGCCCGGGAAAAGGGGATCTCCTTCGAGGTGGTAAAGAAGGAGTTCCGCAGTTACGGCCGCACCGTGGCGGATGGGCACCCCGAAGGATTTATCAAGGTGATCCTGGGCAAGAGGGGGAAAATTCTCGGGGCCACCGTGGTGGGAGAGAGCGCCAGCGAGCTTATTCAGGAATGGACTCTGGCGCTTCAATACAAAAAAAACATGTTCCGGATCATGATGACCCAGCACGCTTTTCCTTCGGTATCCATGATCAACAAGATGGTGGCGGAGCAGTGGATGATGGGGAAAATGCAGTCTCCCCGGCTCCGGGGGTTTATCCGGTTTTTCTTCCGGTAGAGGGTTTTCGACAGTTCTTTTTTGTGAAAATACCCGGGGACGCTTGCAAGCGTCCCCGGGTATTTTATCGTTCGGATACGGATCGTATGAAAAACCGCAGCAGCTCCGGAAGCTCCCGCAAAGCGTAATCCCGCTCGAGACGCTCCGTGTGTTTGTGGGGATCTCTTCCCAGGGGGCCCAGATTGAGCACGGGCATGTCGAGTGCCTTCATGGCCTCCACCGGAAGGGAGTAGAACGCTCCCCAGCCGGGAAGGTTGTTCCGGAGAATCCGCAGATCCTGGGAATCCTGTTCCCATCCGAGATAGCTGAGATCGCAGAGTCCTCCGAAAAAGGGGTCGATCTCCAGAGTACGGCCATATCGTTCTTGGGCTTGGGAGATCACCTTTTCTGCTCCCTCGAGAAAGGTTCTTTCCCGAGGGTTGTTTTTCCGGTTGCTCCGGTGCGGCATAAAAGGAGGAAGAAAGCCCACCACGATCAGAGGTTCCCGGTTTCCCCTCCAGGGAAGAAGCTTTTCCACCAGCCCCAGGCAACGCTCTCGGAGGTCCAGCGAGGAGGGAAGCTCTTCCTGCCATTTCTGGTACTCCCTCTGAAAATCTCCGGGGTAGTGAATGGCCGCTCGGCGGCGGAGCTCCTCGAAGGTAAGTACTTCCGCTTCCCGGGGAGGCTCTCCTTCTCCCTGGTATCCAAGGCGGAGCAGCTCCTCCCATGTTTCCCGCAGGCGCAGCGAGGCCTCCCGGGCGGCCTTGGAAGCTCCTTCCAAAAGAAGGCCCATCACCGCTCCCGGATTGTTCTGAAGAGTGAAGACGTTGTAATAGGAAACGCTTCGGTAGGGAACTGTCACGGAATAGGGGCCCTCCTGAACGGTTCTCTCCCGAAGGGCCGCCGGAGGAAGGGTTACGGTGCCCTCCGCAGTCTCCGAATAGCGGGGATTTGCCTCGAATTCCCGGCTGATGCAGCTCTGGAGCAGGGCCGCACTCATGCCTTTGAAGTAGCTCCCGCAGTGGGTCTCTTTTCCCACCGCATAGAACATGGCCAGACACTTTCCCATGGATCCCGTAAAGATCAGGGGGTGTTCGGTGCCGCTTCTTCCCGCATCCGAAGGCTCCGTATTCACGGCTCCTATAAAATCCAGCTCCAGGGTTTTCGCCTGTTCCGCGAGAAAGGAAACCCCCCGGATCATGCCGGTATTCGATCCCTCTTCATCGTATACTGCAAGCATGGCGATATTCACGTCGTAGAGTTCCTGGTTTTGGGCGAATTCGAGAAGAAGATCCAGCTCCAGGGCTACCCCGCACTTCATGTCCATAACTCCTCGGCCGAAGATCCAGTTGCGGCTTTCCAGGTCTTCCCGAACCTGAAGAGGGAGTTCTTGGGGGTTGAATGCCTCCTCCAGTTTTTCCGAGTCGTAGGCAAAGTGCCGTAAATCCCCGTAGACATCCACCTCCACCACGTCGAAGTGGCTGATGCAAAGCAGGGTTTTCGAAGTGTTCCGAGCGGATTTGACCAGGGCGAAGAAGGAGCGTTTTCCCTCGGCATCTTCCGGAGTAAGGGCGAAATGATCCGGATGTTTTTGAAAGTAGGGCTCTTTCGTACACATGTCGTGAAGATACCGTGCGGGAGCACACTCTTCCGAAGATCCCGTGACGCTGGGAATGTGTACGAGATCGCGAATCAGTCTTTCCAGTAGTTCTTCCCGGGTGTTTTTCTTCAATATAAAGGCGCCTCCTCCAGGGGAAACTTGACAAAGTGCAAACAAGTATACACCTCGAAGGTTCGAGGGGCTACTAAAAAAGAAGGGGAGTAAGTCTGGCTGGAGGTGCGGTTTTTTTGTAAAGTAATGTAAAGGTCTGGGTTTTTTGCTTTTTTTCGGGTATTCTTATGGGAGAAAAAGAAAGAGCGTTTCTTTCCTGTCGGGAGAGTGTGTCGGGGATGTCGCACAACGAAAAGGCCTCCTTGAAGGAGGCCTTCGGATACCCTCCGGGGGAGGAGGGGGAGAGTTGTCGAACTTTGGAATTACCGGTTTGCCACGTCTCTGATCATGCGATAAACCGGATGGGTTTCCTTTTCCATTCCCGCCAGGATACGCTCCCGGCGGATGAGAGCTTCCACATACTTGCGCACCATGAACATCTCCTTCCATCACCTTTCGGTTCGGAGAACCATTCCTCCGTGCTTTCAAGGCGAAGGATAGCGCAGAATCTTTTGTATGTCAATATGTGACAATTGCTTACTATTTAGAACAATTCTACATTATTTACTGTTATTCTGTGCTTTGCAAAGATCGTGAAAACTCTTCTCGTATTGCCTAAAGCGAGGCTTATACGGTATTCTTCTATATTGTACTTATGACGTAATCGTAGCTACAGGGATAAGGGGGCTTTTATATCATATGATCATTTTTCGAAAAAAAACCGGGGTGATTTTCGGGCTATCATTCGTCTCGTTTGTTCTTTCTTCCGGAATGCTTTTTGCGGCGCCCCTCTCTTCCGATGTATCTCCCCTTTCGGAAGATCACTCTCCTCTTTCAGAGGATATTTCGGCAGATTTGGTGATGGCTCCCCGAGCGGAGGATGCGGCGGAAGAGGCTTTTTCCCGGGGAGAACGATATTTTGACGGTGTCGGCGTCTCTCAGGATTACGAGGAGGCCGCCCGGTGGTATCTTGTGGCGGCGGATTTGGGACACGGTATTGCCCAGTACGGTATTGCCACCCTCTACGAACGGGGTTTGGGAGTTCCCGAGGACTTCGAAAAAGCCGCCTTTTGGTACCAGAAGGCGGCGGCCTCGGAGAGCTCCGCATCTCCCAAGGCTCAGGCTGCTCTAGGTATGGCCTACCAGATGGGCATGGGGGTCTCCCGGGATCTCGCCCTGGCTGCTCAGTGGTTTGAAAAAGCCGCTTCCCAGGATCCTACCGCCAAAGCTCATCTTGGGGAGTGCTATTATCACGGATGGGGAGTAGAGCGCCATATTAATCGAGCTTACGATCTTTTGAAAGAGGCTGCCGCATCAGATGATGTGTATGCCCAGGGACTTTTGTTCCGTATTGATCCCAAGAAGTTCGAACAATACAGTAAAGCCTACCCAGTATTCCGAAAACTCAAGGCCAAGCGACAGGCTTTTCTTTCCTACCGGGTGGTTACCGATACTGCAGATAGCGGCTACGGTTCCCTTCGTTTCGCTCTTGCCACCATAAGCGAGGGAGGTACCATCGTTTTCAGCACGGGCCTTGCGGGAAAAACCATCGTTCTCGAAAGTCCCATGGTTATAGAAAAAGACGTGACCATTGCAGGCCCCGGAGGAGGGGTGCTCATTTCGGGCAACCAGGTCTCCCGGGTCTTTTCCATTCTCGAAAATGCCGTGGTGACTTTGGAGAATCTCCATATTCTTCAGGGAAAGGCCACGGGAACCGGAGGGGGAATCCTCAACGAGGGAACCCTTATTTTGAACGATTGCATCATTTCGGAAAACCAGGCGGCTCATGGAGGAGGCATTTGGAATAACAGCGTTCTTGCCATGACTCATTGCACCATCGCGGATAATCTCGCTTCGGGAGATGAGGCCTCCTGCGGAGGCGGAATCGGAAACCGTAAGGGGGGCACCATTACCCTTACAAACTGTCTCATTGCGGATAACCGAGCCAATGTCGGGGGAGGCATTGGAAACGGAGGCATTCTCTCCTTGGGGAGCAGCGTCTTCGAGAATAACCAGGCCCTAGAGTCCGAGGGACTTGGAGGAGCCATCAGGAACGCCCAGGTGCTTTCCATCAAAAATACCACTTTCCTGCATAACAAGGCTCTTCTCGGAGGAGCTCTGGAGAATGCCTTTGCCGCTACCGCCATGCTTGAAAATGTTACCATGAGCGGTAATGAAGCGTTGCATGGCGGGGGAGCTCTGGCGAATACCGAGGGTTTTCTCGTTCTCAATGCCTCCACGATTACCCGCAATGCCGCCCCCAAGGGAGGAGGACTTTTCTCGGGCCCCGGTGGAACCACCAGGGTGCGGAACACTATTTTTGCGGAAAATGAAACCTCCCAGGGAGAGGAGGGCGTTCCTTCTTTAAGAGACGTAGAAGGGGCTTTCCGAAGCCTGGGGTACAACTTTTTTGGCATTCTTCCCGAAGAATACGGCTCCCTTCGTTCCGAGACGGATCTTTCGGGAACCCTCGAGGAACCCCTTT
The DNA here is from genome assembly GCA_964545875.1 of uncultured Synergistaceae bacterium. Taxonomy (GTDB): domain Bacteria; phylum Synergistota; class Synergistia; order Synergistales; family Aminiphilaceae; genus DAIPKP01. The sequence goes on along the minus strand of CAZJHH010000004.1, from coordinate 65,873 downwards.
CGCCGGGACTTTCTTCGCTCGAAAGCAGCAGCTGTTCCGTTTTCGCGGGGGCGTTCTCCAGGGGAAAGCTCATTGTCTCCCATCTTCCTCTTGGGGGCAGTCCCGTGGTGGATGTGATCCCCTTTTCTTCCACCGGCTGCAACGAAGCTCCCGATGCGGATCAATGCGGGGTCCGGAGGCCTCTTCCTCCGGGGGGGTGCGGCGATATGGGAGCTCGGGAGAGAATCCCCGGTTTTCGAGGAGCGTTTCCCGAGGAGAGCCTTTCTTCGGATATTTCCTCCACACCTTCGGAGTTTAGGAATTCTCCCGAAGAGGGATAAAAATTCCCGAAATTTGACGGAGCATGAAGAGCTGGGTATGATGGAATCCCATGGAGCATTTCCATGGGGTTTCGCACAAAGAGAGGAGGAAGTGGTTATGCCCAGAAAGATTCTTATTCCCGTGGATTTAAGCAAACATACCGAGGGCCTCGTTGCCTATGGTCACGGACTGGCTCACCGTCTCAACGTGGAAGTGGATTTTGTGCATGTTATATCGCATCCCTTTGCCTGGAGGGGGTATGAGCCCTGGATTCCTCCCAAGCTCGATGAAGAACTGAAGACTATAGCCCAGAAAAAGATTGCCCATTGGATACGTCGGGCCGAGGAAGAGCTCGAATCTCTCCCGGAGCATGAACATCGTGTCGTAATCCTGGAGGGGAGCCCCGCGGAGGAAATTCTCCGTTTTGCCAAGGAGGGAGAGTACAACCTCATCATCATCGCCCGGCAGGGCCATGCGGCGTTGCAGCACTTTCTCGTGGGGAGCGTGGCTACCAACGTGGCCCGGTATGCTCACTGCTCGGTTCTCATCTACCGATCCGGCCTCGAAGAGGTGCTGTAGGTTTCTCGGCATTCCCCAGAATATTTTTTCCCGTTTTCCATGCTTCGCGTACTCCGGCGCGGGCCGCAATTTGCTGCCCGCGCCGGAGTTTTGTTTTTCGGGAAAAGCTTTTGTGTGCTCCAGAGGTTTCAATGCCCGGGTTCTGGAAAGCTTCGGGAAATATCTATTGCTCCTTTTCCAGAGCTTTTGCCACGGCTTCTCTCACCTGGGGATCCTCTATCCAGGCCTTCCAGAGATCCGGATTGGTTTGCAGAAACCAAATCGCCGCCTTGTCCGGATTATTGCCGTGAGCCTGCATCCACGCCAGAACTTCGTTGGTCTTTTCCAGGCTCATGAAGTACTTTTCCAGTAGGGGTTCCACCTGGGGATGTTTTTTCAGCCACGCCGTATTGGCGGCTTTTTCCACCGAAAAGGCGGGGCTTTGGCAGAGCTGGGTTTCCCGGAAGATCTTTTCGTCGTAGTCCGGCTCCTTCAGGAGGGTCATGTCCAGTTCTCCCAGGAGGGGAGTGGGTTCCCAATAATAGGCCACGATGGGTTGTCCCTTCTGGTAGGCTCCCTTGATGGCGGCGGAGAGGGCCGTCTGAGATCCCGGATCGAAGAGATTGAAGGAGGCTATGAGAGGCTTGCCGTCCACCATGTATCCCTTGAATTTCATCTCGTGGCGCTCATTGGCCTTCCAGCCGGAGACGGCGTTGTAGACCCTTCCTTTGGAAGGATCTTCTGGGTCTTTGAAGAGGTGCTGATACTTGGGGAGGTCGAAGATCGACACGAGATCCGGGGCCAGAGGTTCGATGCCCCGCTCGGGGTCTCCCTTGGTAAGATAGGTGGGGATGTAGAGTCCTGAAGGGGCATCGGGAAAGACCTTGCCGAAACCCCGCACCTTTCCGGAGCTTCGGGCTTTGTCCCACCATTCCTGGCGGGCCTCGGCCCATACTTCCAGGACGATGTGATTGTCTCCTCGTTCGAGACCGAGAAGGGACGGCATGGACTCGGAGAAGTTGTATGCGGGTTTCATGCCATAGCCATGCTCCAGGAGATAGGCCATTACACGGTGGTGAAACTGAATGCTGTCCCAGGATTGATCTCCGAAAACCACGTCGCTTTTCGAAGCTCCCAAGGCCGATACCGCCAGGGTGCAAAACATTGCTGCGCACAGCATGAAGCTGATTATTCGTTTCATGAAGGTTCTCCTTTACCGTAGTTTTGTTTTGGAAGAGCGCGGAGTATGAGGATCTCCTCCCGGATAAAGTATAAATGTAGAGAAAGAATTTGTAAAATTTTGAGGATATACGGCTTTTTCTGCCGTTCCGTGTTATATCGTTCCTTGAAAGGTGTTTTTTCTCCGGATTCTACAGAGCGTCTATGTACGTGCATGGGGACGGGCATACAAATGCCCGTCCCCATGCACGTACTCTACGTCGAAAAACTGCGGGAATCAGCCTCCCCCGAGAAGAGGAAAAATCGCCACCGTATCGCCGTCCTTTACGGGAGTAAGCGGTCCTCCGGTATGGGCGATATGTCTGCCGTTTACCATGACGATTACCTGGGAAGAGAGGGTATTTCCCTCAAAAACCTCATTTTCAAGGGTTTTGCCATAGCGGCGGCAAAGAAGCCGAAGAAGTTCCTCCACGGAAAAGGCTCCTTCAACGGTGGTGGCTTTTTCTCCGGTGTAGTTCCTAAAGCTTGCGAAGAAAAGCACCGTAACCATGGAGAAATTTTACAGCCCCAGGGTTTCCAGTTTTTCTCGGGTAGGAAGACCGTTCTGGTTCCATTCCCGAAGCTTGTAGTATTCCGGAAGCATCTCGGGGAGGCGGCTTACCATTCCCTTGGAGGGACCGTCGGGAATCGGTTCTTTGAGAAGCCGTTCGGGAAGGGTGTCTTCTTCGGGGCGGATGCCTTCTCGAAGGTTGAAAAGACGCTCCAGGTTCCAGATACGTTCTCCCGCTTCGAGAACGTTGTTGCCGTCGTAGTCGAACCCCGTGGCGGCCTTGAGAAACGCCGCATAGTCTTCGGCTCCCAGGGCGAAGGATGTAAAAAGACACATTCCCGAGGAGTCGATGGCGGCGGTAAGATCCTGAAAAATTTTTACCCAGAGAGGTTTGGAATCGATCTCCACGGGATCCAGTTTCTCCGGCATTCCGAGAACTTCGGGAGAGATGGTATATCCCCGGACATGACAGCCCCCTCGGTTCGAGGTGGCGTAGTTCAGTCCGATGCCCTGAATGGCTCGGCCATCGTAGGCGGGCATCTCCTGTTTTTTTACGGACATGGAGATTTCCGGATGGCCGTAGCTTTCGCAGAGCCGGAACGAGCCCTGGGAGAGTTTTTTACCGAAGCCTTCGAGGAGCCCCATCTTTTTTGTCCAGTAGACAATGGCCTCGCCATTGCCGAAACGCAGCTCCGGACCTCCTTGGAGCTCTTCTTTGAAAATGTGCCCTTTTTCGTAGAGCTCCATGGCCGCCGCAAGAGTTACTCCCGTGCTTATGGTATCCAGGCCGTACTCGTTGCAGAGATAGTTCGCTTCGATGATGGGTTCCAGGGGTTCCACGCCGCAGCAGACTCCGAAGGCGAAGATGGTTTCGTATTCCGGCCCTTCTCCGTGACGCTCTCCCACCTTGGTTACCCGGCCGCAGCCGATGGGGCAGCCGAAGCAGGCGTATTTTTTCGTGAGAAAGTCCTGAGCGAGGGTTTCGCCGGACTGAAGATCCGCATTGGGCATGTGTGCGTTTGCCCAGTTGTTATGAGGATATCCTCCGAGTTGATTAAGAATGTTCACCAGTACTGCCGTGCCGTATGTGGGAAGCCCCTGACTGGTGACGGGATTGGCCTTGATTTTTTCCAGAGAGCTTTTCAGAAGAGATTTCATCTCTTCGGGATTCGCCGGAACGGGGCGGGAAGTTCCCCTTACCACCAGGGCCTTGAGGTTTTTCGAGCCCATGACCGCTCCTACGCCGCTTCTTCCGGCAGCTCGATTTTTATCGTTCATAATGGCTCCAAGAAGAGAGAGCCTTTCTCCGGCAGGGCCGATACAGGCTACCTTTGCCTGGGGTTCACCCAGGGTTTCCAAAAGCCTATCCGTGGTTTCGTGGCTGTTCAGACCCCAAAGGGAAGAAGCGTCCCGAATTTCCACGGTTTCATCGTTAATCCAGATATAGGAAGGTTTTTCCGCTTTGCCCTCCAGAATGATCATGAACCACCCCGCCTTGGCGAGTTCGGCTCCCCAGAAACCTCCGGAGTTGCTGCTGGCAATGCCCCCGGTGAGAGGGCTTTTGGTTATCACCATGTAGCGCCCTGCCGCAGGAGCCGCATGGCCTGTAAGGGGGCCGTTGGCGAAAATGAGTTTGTTCTCCGGAGAAAGGGGAGCCGTTCCTTTCGGAAGCTCCTCGCAGAGGATTTTTGTGCCATATCCCCGTCCTCCAATAAACGCTCGTGCAGTTTTCTCGCAAACCTGCTCTCTGGAAATTCCTCCGGTGCTCAGGTTAATCCGCAAAACTGATCCTAAGGTGTTCATATTCTTTGTCCCTCCTCTATTTAAAATAATTCTTTGATGCCGAAAAAGTGGAAAACAAAAAAGAAGGACGACTCCCTCTCGGGTTTTCGTCCTTCTTTGCAAACATGGCTGGCGAAGAAATCGCTTCCTTCACCTGACGCCTCTTTCCGCTTCGAGAGCGGAAGGAGGTCGAAGGTCTCCATAATATTCGTATGGATTATTTTTTGAGGATTGGAGGAGCGACCTTTCTTTGAAATCTTTCGGGTGTTTTCAGGCGGTAAGAAGTGCAGGAATGTTTATATGAGTATATTCTATCATAAAATGAAAAAATTGAAACGTGTATATTTTATACCACGGACTATCTTGTTCCCATGCTTTCGAAACATAGGGAGGTTGCCTCAAATTTTTTTACGAGCCTAGTTTGTCAAATCAAGTGTAACGCTCTTGACCGCTTTGATGAAGAATTTCTGGAAAATTTTTCAGATGGGTTTTCTGGAAGGCCTCAATTGCAGGGTTGTATCAGAGTGTCCTCGACTCTTTCTCGAAGGAGTTCAAAATAAAAAAGAATATCCAAATGGAACAGGCTTTTGGAAAAAATTGGGAGTTGCCATTCTCCGTGGTTATTGCATAAAATATGTAGAGATGGGTTTAGGGAGTTTCAAAAGTATACCTGGAATGTTCCGGGTATGGTGTCCTTGGAGAAAGGTGAAGGAATTTCCTTTCCCCGGGATGCTTGCATGGGGGTTTGTAACCACCACGGAGGAGGAGATTGCACGATGGCCATAGCCTTTGCGAAACGTACCGAACATATGAAGCGCTCGGAAATACGGGAAATCCTGAAACTCACTGCTCAGCCCGAGATGATTTCTTTTGCGGGGGGGCTTCCCGCCAAGGAGCTTTTCCCGGTGGCAAACATGCAGAAAGCGGTGCAGCGGGTACTCGAAACCATGGGGCAGGAGGCGCTTCAATATTCCACCACCGAAGGGCATGTTCCTCTTAGGGAGAAGATTGCCGCTCGATCCAACAAGCTCTGGAAGACCAAGGTCACTGCCAAGGATGTGCAGGTAGTTACGGGATCTCAACAGGCTCTGGACTTTATCGGCAAGGTATTCCTCGACGAAGGGGATGCGGTGATCTGTGAAAGCCCCACCTATTTGGGAGCTCTCAGCGCCTTCCGTTCCTACGAGCCCCGCTTTATCGAAGTGGAGACGGATTCGGAGGGTATGGTGCCGGAGGATCTGGATCGTGTGCTTCAGGGGGAGAAAAAGGCCAAACTCATCTACGTCATTCCGGATTTCCAGAACCCCACGGGGCAGAGCTGGACTCTGGAGCGCCGGAAGGCTCTGGTGGAGGTGGCCAGCAAGTACGAAATCCCCATCATCGAAGATAATCCTTACGGAGAGCTGCGTTTTGAAGGAGAGCACTGCCCGTCTCTCTCCACTTGGGATACCAAGGGATTGGTGACTACCCTCGGAACTTTTTCCAAGATTCTCGCTCCGGGGCTTCGGGTGGCCTGGATCATCGCCTCCGAAGATGTGCTGGAGCGAATCATTCAGGTGAAACAGGGGGCGGATCTTCAGACTCCCACCATTACTCAGATGATGGTGGATACCTATCTCGACATGTTCGACATTGACGAACATGTCGACCTCATCATCGATCTCTATCGAGAACGCCGTAACGTCATGGCGGAAGCTTTCAAGACCTACCTGGGAGATGCTTTTGCCTTCAATGCTCCCAGCGGGGGGCTCTTCTTCTGGGGAAGCTTTACCTCCGGAATAAGCAACCGTAAGGTTCTGGAGCGGTGTATCGAGAAAAAGGTGGCCTTTGTTCCCGGAGATGCCTTCTATCCCAACGGAGGACACGAAAACACCCTGCGCCTCAACTATTCCTGCATGGCCCCCGAGCTCATCCGGGAAGGAGTAAAACGCATGGGAGAGGCTCTCAAGGAGCTGGAATCCTAAAAAACTCCGGAAGGGCCGGGCGTTTTTTCAAGCTTGGTACATGAAGATAACCATGGTGCTCCGGAAGCGGTTCTATTTTCCGGGGTGCCATGGTTATCTTCTATTCGAAAAAGATTCTCTCCGAAAAAGATTCTCTCCGATAAAGGAGATCGACCATGAATTCTCTTGATGTCCAAAAAGAATACTGGAATCGGGTAGCCCGGAGCAAGACATTTTCGCATCCCCTTCATCTGGAGCGCTTTGCTCCTGATCTTTCCCGGAGTGCGGCGATCCTCGATTACGGTTGTGGATATGGCAGAACCTGTGAAGAGCTTTTGGAACAAGGTTATGAGAATGTCCTGGGGGTGGATGTCTCGGAGGCCATGATCCGCCGAGGAAAGGACCGGAACCCTCGCTTGCGGTTGCAGACACTTCGGGGTAAACGACTTCCCTTTGAAGAGGGCTCTTTCGATCTCTGCCTTCTTTTCGCCCTGCTTACCTGTGTCCCTACCGATGAAGGGCAGAGGCATGTCGTTCGGGAGTTATGGAGAATCCTCAAAGAGGGAGGGATTCTGTATCTCAGTGATTACCCTCTTCAGGATAACGATCGTAATCGGAAGAGATATGAGGCATATGCGGAAGAGTTCGGAGTTTATGGAGTTTTTCGTCTTTCCGACGGAGGCGTGATGCGTCATCACAACCTTTCATGGTTCGAGGAGCTTCTTGAGAATTTTTCTCCGATCCACCGGGAAATTCTCGAAGTAAACACTATGAACGGTAACAAGGCCTCCATCCTGCAGATGGGAGTTCGGAAAATCCGAAAAATCTGAGAAAAAGGATTCTATGGCAACTCTCAAGGCAGCGTTTTGTCCGGAAAGGCGGAAAATATGCGGGTGGAACCAATATCTTCCGGAAAGGGGGCGGAGCGATTCGAACATCTGCTCTATTCCCCTCCGAAAGAAAGCGAAAAGGCCTCCCTGATACTGCTCTTTCACGAGTATATCGGTATGGACGAAGCTCTCTGCACCAAGGCAAGAGCTCTTGCGGAAAAGGGGTTTGTCGTGGGAGTGGCGGATCTCTACGGAGCGGAACACCGAAACCTTTCACCGGAAAAGGCCCGGGAACTTCTGAAGCCTCTGCGTAAAGACCGGTTTCTTCTCCGGGAACGGGCTCTCGGGTGTGCCGAAGACCTTGTAACCGCCGCTCGCAGAAAACCCGAGGAGATCTTTCTTCTGGGTTTTTCCCTGGGCGGCGGGGGAGTGCTCGAAATGGTGCGGTGCGGATCCTGGGCCGGAGCCGTCAGCGTTTATGGGTATCTCGACAGTCCCGCCCGGGAAAGCGAAAATTCCCGGGAAACGCCGCTTCTGGTGATTCACGGCATGAAGGATCGGGTGGTGCCTCCGGAAGATCTTCAAACTTTCCTGGAGGAGCTGGAACGGAGGAAATGGCATGCCGAGGTGACACTCTATTCCGGAGCGGGACACGGTTTTTGTAATCCCTCGGGAATTCCGGATTTTTCAAGGGGAAACTATTACGATCCCGAATATCATGCAAAGGCATGGAAGCGGATTCTGGAATTTTTCGAATCCTCGAGAAGAGTTCGTGAAGGGAGATAGGGAATATGGAGATGGGACTTCTCGCTCTCGGAGCAGGGTGTTTTCTTGCCGGGGGGGTGCTGGGGTGGATTTTTCAGCATTACCGCTATGCCGCCTGGGAAGGAGCCTCTCCGGAAGAGTTTGAGGAGCTCCAGGAGGAGTTGCGCCAGAAAGATCTGGAGCTGGCCCGGCGGGAACAGACCCTGACATTTTTAGAGGGAGAGCTTGGGGATTCCCAGCGGGAACGGGAAAAACAGGGGCAGCAGCTCATGGAGCTCCGGGAATCCCTTGCACGGGAACAGGCCGAACGGACAAGCTCCGAAAGCCGGGTCCGGGAGCAGCGACGGGAGTTCGATGAGATCCGGGAACGGCTTCAAAAGGATTTTGCCGCCTTGGCGAATGCCATTTTCGAAGAAAAAACGATCTCCTTCAACCGCATGAGCCGGGAAGGCCTGGAAAACCTTTTGATTCCTCTGGGAGAGCGGATCGCGGATTTCCGGAGCCGGGTAGAGACGGTGTACACCTCGGATACCCGGGATAGGAGCGAACTGCGGGAACAGGTGCGGCAACTTGGAGAGCTTAATCAGCATATGGCCCGGGAGGCCCAGAATCTCACAGAGGCTCTCAAGGGGCAGGCAAAGGTCATGGGAAACTGGGGAGAGATGGTGCTGGAACGGGTGCTTGATCTGGCGGGTCTGGGAAAGGATCGGGAGTATCGTCTTCAACCCTCGTTCACCACCCCCGAAGGAAAACGGCTTCAGCCGGATGCGGTGATATACCTTCCCGGAGAAAGGCATCTCGTGGTGGATTCGAAAGTTTCTCTGGTGGCCTATGAGGGGTACTGCCGTGAAGACTCTCCGGAAGTTCGGGAAAGGTATCTCAAAGAGCATCTGGCATCTCTGAACAGGCATATGGTTTCCCTGAAAAGCAAGGGATACGAGGCTCTGGAAGATCTGGGAACTCCGGATTTCGTTTTTATGTTCGTTCCCCTGGATCCCGCGCTCCTTCTGGCCCAGGAGAAGGAGGAGAATTTTATGCAGCGGGCTTTCGAGCAGGGGGTTTTTCCGGTTTCTCCGGGAACGCTTCTCTTCGCCCTGCGTACCGTGGCAAACCTCTGGCAGCGGGAAAAACAGAACCGCCACGCCCTGGAGATCGCCCGGCAGAGCGGAGAGCTCTACGATAAATTCGTGCTTTTTGTGGAGGATCTCGAAAACCTGGGAGAACATCTCCAGAGAGCCCGGGGCTGTTACGAGGAGTGTCACAATCGCCTTATCCAGGGGCGGGGGAATTTGGTGCGCCGTACGGAAATGCTTCGGGAGCTCGGTGCCCGGGCCCGGAAAGAACTTTCTCAGGATTTGGTGGATCAGGCTCTGGAGGAGGATCTTCGAGAATAGTTTCGGCCCGTTCCGGGAAAGATCGTGAAAGGAGAAAAATCCATGCCCAAGCAGAAGAAACTGCGGAAAACTCCGGAAGAAAAAGGGAAGACCAGGAAGGAAAACCTCTCTGACGGAAAGGAAGAAATCTTTTTGGGAACCCTGGATTCCTCGGTGGTGGGGCTTCAGTACCACCATGCCCGGGCAGTGCCGGGGGAAGAGGTTTTCCTGGAAAGGGAGCCTGAAAATTCTCACGATCCTCGGGCGGTACGAGTGGATAACCGGGATTTCCACGCCCTGGGATACCTTCCCCGGAAGGATGCGGCCTGGCTTGCTCCTCTGCTTGATCGGGGACTCATACTGGGAGATGCGCTGATCCCCCACGAAGGATCCCTTACGGAACAGAAAGCACCTCTGGAGATTCGAATCTTCGCATCCTCCAAGGGAGAGGGGCTCCTGAAACAGATTCCTTCCTGCACCAAGCCGGAAGACGGGCTGCGCAACCTTCTTCTGCATGCCTGGCAGATGGGGCAGACCTGGGAGGATCCCCGAATGATTCGAGACGTGGCGGAGAAGCTCCGTAGTCTGGTGGATCGCTTCAGTCTTTCCGAGAGCCACCTTTATCTGAGACTCCTCGAAGGACAGCAAAAGCGGGCGGAGGAGTTGGGGAAAAAGCGCCTGGAGGAGGCTTTTCGCGGATTGACCCTGGAAGGAGATCCCAGGAGGTGGAAGAACTACACCATCTTTTGGTTTTCCTCTTCCGGGGCACTCGCCGATTCCGAAGAGGAGGAGCTTCCTCTTCTCGAAGAAGCCCTTGCGGAAGGAAGCGCCCTCATTTCCGAGGTTTCCTCCGAGGGAAGCGTGCCGGAGCTTCGGGTGACCAACAGGGGATCACGGCCCATTCTTCTTCTGGAGGGAGAGCTTCTTGAAGGGGGGAAGCAGCACCGGGTTCTTCGGGTTACCCTGGTAGTATCCCCGGGGGAAGAACGGATAATTCCCGTATGCTGTGTGGAGCAGGGGCGCTGGAACAATGGCGGAACTTCTTTCGGAGCCGCCTCCTTTGCTCCTCCCTCGGTTCGCCAGAGGAGCAACCTTTCGGGAAATCCTCTGAGGGCGTCCCGGGCTCAGGGGGAGGTATGGCAGGAGGTGCAAGACCTTCTTTGTTCCAGGGGGGTGGATTCTTCCACGGGCTCTCTCCTAGAGGGGTACGAAGAGGAGGCTTCTCTTTTCGAGCAGTTTATGAAGGATCTGGCCGCTCCTCCCGAGGCTTTGGGATGCCTGGTCTTCCGAGGAAAGGAGATGCTGGGAATGGACGTGCTGGAATCTCCCAGGACGTTTTCAGCTCTCTGGCCCCGGATGGCGGAAGGATATTTTCTCGCTTCCTCGGGAGAGCTTTCCGGAGAGACCTCGGAAAAATCGGAACGGGAAGATGCCGAGAGGGCCCGAAGGCATGTCGGCGAGGCCCTGGAAACGCTCCGGAAGGATGAGGAACATCCTTTTCGCTACACCTTTGAGAACGCAGTCCTTCAGGGGCACGGAGTGTTCTATGGAAATCGAATCCGGCATTTTGCAGCCTTTACGCAGGAAGTGGAGAGGAAAGAGGAAGGATAAAAAAACGCTTTTCTTCCATGGATGCGCCGAAGTGGACCAGGCCCGAAAGCCCGGCTTGCCTGGGACGGGGCTTTCGAAGACCTTGTTTTCCTTCGGAAGGCGTGAGAAAATGCCCTAAGTCTAGCTAGATTCATATTATGGGCCATGGAGGTCGAAAGTATGCGTAATCAATTGGTACGTCACGGCATGAAGGCTCTTTTAGGATGTGCTCTTCTTGGGCTTCTCGCGGGGGGAGCCCTGGGATGCACAGCGGTTTTTGTGGGCAAGGATGCCTCCGCCACGGGACACCCCCTGGTGGCCCGCATGGAGGACGGTGCTTCGGCGGTTTCCAAATATCTTGTGGTAACTCCCCCCAGGCATGTCGAGCCCGGAGAGACCGAGACTTTTTTCAACGGTCTGGAGTGGGGCTACCCCGAGGGAATGACGGAAAGCCTCAAGTTCTTTTCCCTTCCGGATTTCTGCTACGAAGATCATGGTGAAGACTCCTGGGACGGAGGACTCTGGCCCTACAGCGCCGCGGGAATTAACAGCGAAGGCGTGGTGATCACCGCCACGGAAACCGAGGACCGTAACGATCTTTCCAATGCGGCGGATCCCGGCACTCCCAACGGGGTGGAGGAGTGCATGATCCCCGCCCTGGTGCTTCCCCGGGCCAGAACCGCCCGGGAAGGGGTGCTTCTTCTCGGAGCGGCGGTGGAGAAGTTCGGTAGCGCCGAGGATCCCTATAACGAGGGATATGGAGAGATTGCGGGGCTTGCCATAGCGGATCGGGACGAGATCTGGTACATGGAGTATGCCGGGCATCAGTGGGCGGCGGTACGCATTCCCGATGACATGTACGTGGTGAACGGCAACATCGCCCGTATCGATGGCTTCGATGTGGAGGATGCCCTGGGAGAGCGGAAGAACTTCATGGGATCTCCGGGGGTTTTCTCCTTTGCGGTGGCGCAGGGCCTTCCCGGAGCCGAGGCGGGAACCGAAAAGAACTTCGATTTTGCCCAGGCCTACGGAGACGTAAGCGACGAGAACATGGCCAAGTGCTGTGGTATCCGCAATTGGTGGGGGCAGCGCTGGTTTTCCCCCTCGGTAAAGCAGGAACCCGGCAAGGCCCGTTATCCCTTTTTGATGAAGCCGGACAAGCCCATATCCGTCGAAGATATCATGGCCTTCTTCCGCTCCGATAGCTATGCCTACGAAAAAGATTTCGATTTTGAAGGATACCGCGTAATTTCCCGCAAGAGCAACATGGAGTCCCACATCTTTGAAATGGGAGAGACCGACTCCGTTCCCTGGCAGATCGGGGTGGTTATGTGGCTCGCTCTCGGCCCCGCAAGGGAAAGCGTCTATCTCCCCTTCCACGGGGGGCTCCAGGCAAGCCCGGAAGGATATACCGAGGGCACCGACGTGTATGACGGCCGCTCCGCCTCCTGGGCCTTCCGCTCTCCTTCCGCTCTGGTACGGCATAATCCGGAGTGGCAGAAGAAGCTCCAGAACTTCTGGATAGCCTACCAGGAAGAAGTTTTTGCCCAGAAGAAGAACGCCGCGGTCACCGCCCTCGCCTATTGGAACGAAGGAAACCCGGAAAAGGCGGAAGCCTCTCTTTCCGAGGCGGATGTGAAGATGGCGGAGAAGGCCGTGGAGGTTGCCCGGGCTCTGGAAGCCCAGCTTATCACGGCCCTGGCTCTGGAGGATGAAGAAGCCTTCGATCCTCAAATCGACGATTTTCGTTAGAAAACTTTCCCTGGAGAGTTTCCTGGTTTTGGGATAGAAAAGCCTCAGCCCTTTTTCCCGGGTATCTCCGGATACTTCCGAAATAAACGACCGTGGGCAGGGTATGTATATATTTATGAGCGTTTTTAGAAAGCCGGAGCGTCTCTTTCTTCCGGCCCGGGTGAAGCCGAAGCGTTTCGTTCCTTTCATCGCTCCGATTCAAAGCATCAGCCGCGCCACTGCCGGCACGGCTGATGCTTTTGGCCTCCTCCCGTACCGACAGTGCTTTTTGTAACGGAAATCCTTGCGTGATCCCCTTTGGCTTGCTCCCTGGATTGGTTGCTCCGGCTTTGTTTCCGGAAAAACTTTCCGGAGCGGTGTCTGGCCGAAACAGTTGAAACGATTGAAAAGAAAGATACGTTGTATCTGGAAAGGCAAAACGAGAATGAAATTTCTTTGTATCAATGGAAGCCCCCGGGGAAGAAAAAGCAATACCCAGGTGCTGGTGAACGCCTTTTTGGAAGGAGCGGCCCGAGAAGGGGCCTCGGGAGAGACCCTTTTTGCTTCGGAGCTTTCCATAAAGGACTGTTTGGGCTGTTTTTCCTGCTGGAACGTCACTCCCGGAGTGTGTGTGCACAAGGACGACATGTCCGGAGTGTTGGAAAAAATGTGGGGAGTGGATGTTTTCATCTGGGCCACCCCGCTCTATCACTATGGCATGACCGCCCGGCTGAAGCGAATTCTCGAGCGAACCCTCCCCGTGGTAAAGCCTTGGATGATCAAGGATGGAGAGCATTTCGGACATCCTTCCCGCTATGGAGGCGACCCCTGGAAGCTGGTGGTCATTTCCAACTGCGGTTTTCCGGAGCCCCACCATTTCCACGCCCTCAAAGCCCATTTTCTACAGCTTCTCGAGGGGCATGAGGAGAATCTCCTGGGAACGGTTTTTTGCACCGCCGGGGAGATGCTTCGGGTTCCCGCATGCCGTCCCCTTGTGGATCCCTATCTCGACATGGTCCGAAGAGCGGGGCAGGAGGTTGTCCGGCAGGGGGCCATTTCTGAGGATACTGCCTCCGCCCTTGCCCGTCCCTTTGTGGATGTGGAGACCTTTGTGCTGGAAGCCAACAAGAGCTGGAACGTCCCCGGAGAAAATCCTCCGGAAGATTGGGTAGCTTTGGGAAAAACGCAGTAACGAGTTTTTCCGGAGTTTTTCGGGAGGAGGTGTGTGCCCATGATGGAAACCGGCTTGTTCATGGAGATGCGGATCCCCAAAAACATCCGCTTTATCGCCCCCCTTTTGGGAGGTTTCCGGGGATTCATGGGGCTCTTCGCCTTTACCGAGGGGCCCGAAAAGATGGAGCTCGCCCTGGAGGAGGCTTTTTCCGCAGTTATCGGAGGAGGAGATCCTTCGGAGGAAGTGTCCGTTTGCTTTCGCCGGGTACCCTTGGGAATTCGGGTGATCCTTTCTCTTTCGGAAGCCCCCTTTCTCAAGGAAGGCCTGGAAGAGGCGGAATCCTCTGAAAGCCCTCAAGAATCGGGATCCCAGGCCATGGGGCTCTTTCTCATGAAACATCTCGTGGACCGGGTGAGTGTTACCGATCAGGAGGCCTCGGGAACGCGGATCCATCTTTTTCGCCGGTACCTGGAGAAGAAGAACGCCCCCCCTCGAAAGATCACGGAGGCCGAAGCTCCTTTGGAGCAGTCCCCCCTCTCGTTTCTTCCGGAGGAGGAGATTCCCGAAACCTTCTCTTTCGAAGAGCTTACCTTTCGGGAGGCCTCCAAAATTTCCGCCTTCCTCTCCACTCTTCCCCTTCGGGTAGGTTCCTTTCTGCAATATGCCTATCAGAGCGAGGATATCGGCTCTCTGATTCGGGAAGGTCTTTTGATTCCCCTGGGAGCCCTGGATTCCCGAGGGAAACTCCTTGCCTTGGGAGCCCTGGGAATGCAGGAGGAGTGGGGAGACCGCCTCTTCTGGATCGTTCCCATGGTATCCCGGAACCTTCAGAACTCTCCCCGTTGGGAAGCTCTGTTGGATGATCTGGAAGCGGCGGTGCTGGAGAAGGCGAAAAAGCTGGAGCGTAAGGAACTTTTCGCCCTGATTCCTCATAATGAACCTCAGGGACTGGATCGCTGTGCCCGGCTGGGTTTCCGGCAATCCGGGGGTGTGGATGCCTATTTCGAGCGCATCGACCCCCGGGGGGTGCTTCTCTTCAAGCCTCTCGAAGAGATGGAGGAACAGAGCCTCCACCCGCCCCGGGACTATGCTTCGGAGATACACCGGATATGCCTGGACCTGGGGCTGAAGGTTCGTTTTCCCAAACCTTCCCTGGAACCCGAGGCTTTTTCCCTCCGCCAGAGCATGATAACTCTCGATGTGGATCATTCCCGGCACAGAGCCTTTCTCACGGTGCTTCGCTACGACGCGGATCTTCTGGTGCAGATTCGCCGGCATCTGGAAAAACTTTCCGGCGAGGGCATTCGATGCATGCTCATACGGCTTCCCCTGGAATCTCCGGGAACCGCCTTTCTCGAAGGAGTGGAAAAGTTGGGGTTCCGTTTTGCGGGGATTCTGCCGGGTACCGGAGGAGGGACGGAACTCCTTCTTCAGTGGCAGGGAGAGATTGCTCAAGAGCTTTAGCGTCTCGGCATACAAGAATTTTTGCCAAAAGGTTTTTTGACATTGGCCTTTGAAGTTTCTTTTGCTATGCTTTCCCCTAATCTTGAGAAAGATCTTGTTAAGGGGGATTTCGAAAAAACCTGTTTGTGCAGCTCCCCATTTTGGAAACGTCAAAAAAGGGGGCTGCATCTTTGTTATGAGGATCCTTAAGGAGGAATGCGGCGGTGCGCGGAGATGAGCTGAGGCGATGGTTGAAAGAGCGGAAACGGCCCTTGGTGCTGGACGGTGCCATGGGATCTCTCCTGGGGGAACGGGGATGGGAGCCACCGGAGCTTCCCGAAGAGGTACATATGCGGAACCCCGAAATTCTCGAGGCCATCCATGAGGAATACTGCAATGCCGGGGCGGATATCCTGGAGACTAACAGTTTCGGAGGAAGCCCCCTCAAGCTGGATTGCCGGGGCCTGGGAGAAAGAGCCTTCGAGATGAATGCCCGGGCTGCGGCGATTGCCCGGAAGGCCGCCCGGGGACGGGCCCTTGTGGCGGGTTCCGTGGGGCCTTTGGGAGAATCCGTGGCCCCCTTCGGAAGCCTTGCCTTCGAGGATGCCCGAAGGGCCTTTCGGGAGCAAATTCGAGGGCTTCTGGAGGGAGGGGCGGATTTTATCCTCCTCGAAACCATGCTGGATATGCGGGAGGCCAAGGCGGCGGTGTTGGGGCTCAAGGATTGCGACCCCCAGGGAGCCTTCGTGGTGAGCTTTACCTTCGATACCCGGGGAGCTACCGTAACCGGGGTGACCCCCGAGGCCGCTGCGGTATGGGCGGAGTCCATGGGTGCCGCGGGAGTGGGGGCCAACTGCGGCGTGGGGCCGCAAGCGTATGTTCCCGTGGTCCGGCGCCTGGGAGCCCTTACGGGACTTCCTCTTTTCGTCTACGCCAATGCGGGGCTTCCCGGAGCTCCCGACTACTGCAACCCGGAAGCCTTTGCGGATTTCGGAAAGGAACTTGTCCGAAACGGTGCTGCCGTGGTGGGGGGCTGCTGCGGCACCGATCCCGGATATATACGGCTGCTCCGGAAAGCTCTGGAAGGAGAGTCTCTTGCGGAACGGAAAGAGCCCGAAGAAACGTTTCTCTGCAGCCGAAGCCGTGTGGTGCGGTGCGGTCACGGTCAACCCCTGGCGATCATAGGGGAGCGGATTAACGTATCCCGAAAATCTCCTCTCCGGGATGAGGTGGCACGGTACGAATACCGTATGGTCCGGGAGGAGGCCCGACAGCAGACCGCTGTGGGCGCCGCTCTGCTGGACGTGAACGTGGGGCTTCCTCAGATCGATCGATGCCGGGCCATGAGGGAAGCGGTGACCGAGGTGGAACGAGCTTCGGAGCTGCCTCTTTCTCTGGACAGCGACGATGCCGAGGTGCTTCGGGCGGGCCTCGAAGCCTGTACCGGAGCGGTGCTCCTCAATTCGGTCACTGCCAGCGAAGAATCTCTTGCGGCGGGAATAGAATTGGCACAATTCTACGGTGCCTCCCTTGTGGTGCTCTCTCTGGATGACGGAGGAATAACCGAGACGTCCCAGGGACGTCTTGCCGTGGCGGAGAGGATCGCCAAAACGGCGGACCGTCTGCATTTTCCTCGAAAGCGTCTTTTCGTGGACGCCCTTGCCATGGCGGTGGGGGCGGATCCCCAGGCTCCCTCGGTGACGCTTCAGGTGGTGTCGGGGCTTCGAGAGATGGGATTCCGCACGGTGCTGGGCATCAGCAACGTTTCTCACGGCATGCCGGTACGTTCCCTGTTGAACCGAACCTATCTTGCCATGGCCATCGCCGCAGGGCTGGATGCGGTAATCGCGGATCCCCGGGATGAACTTCTCCTGGATACCGTGGCGGCGGCGAATGCCCTTTGCGGCCGGATTGAAGGTGGGAAAGCCTATATCGAAAGGACTCCTCTCCTGAAGAACCGGCAGGCTTCCGGAGGAGGAGTTCCTTCTTCCGGAGGAAAACCTTCACCCCTCTTTTCCGAAGATTGCGGAAAGAACTCCGTCATCTCCGGCCCTTCCCAGGGCGTCCCTTCTCTGGAGGGGCTTCGAGAGAACATTCTTCTCGGGGAGGAGACGGTTGCTCTGGATATGGGAAAAGTCCTCTTTGAAGAGATGGAAAGTCCTCTGGATGTGGTGAACCTCGGGGTTATTCCCGCTCTGGATCGAGTGGGAAGGCTTTACGAGGAGGGGGCTTTCTTTCTTCCTCAGCTCGTGGCTTCCGCAGGAGCGGCTCAGAAGGTATGCCGCATGGTGGTGGAGAGGCTTGCCGCATCCGGAGAGAGCGCCTATCGAGGTACCATACTCATGGCCACCGTAAAGGGGGATCTCCACGATCTCGGAAAGAATATCGTGGGCACCGTGCTGGGAAGTCACGGCTACCGGGTGGTGGATCTGGGAAAGGATGTTCCCCGGGAGGTCATTCTCGAGGCTATTCGTCGGGAATCCCCCCAGATTCTGGGCCTTTCGGCGCTCATGACGAGCACCATGAAGGAGATGGAGGCCACCGTGACGATGGTGCGCGAAGAAGCTCCGGAGGTGAAAATCATGGTGGGAGGAGCTTCCGTGAATGCTACCTTTGCGGAGCGCATCGGGGCTCATGGCTATTCCGAGGATGCGGTGGGGGCGGTGCGATTGGTAGAAGCTCTGCTTTCCGGAAAAAAAAGCTGATTTTTCCGGGAGGAAAGGCGAAATTTTTCTCCATAACGTTATAATACGAAAATACACGAGGCCTTTTTTCGAGAGTTTTTTCGGAAGAGGTGAGGGAAGATCGAGGGGGGAAGAAAGAATATGTTATTTTTCGGAAACAATGTCTTTACAGGGCTTCTTATCGGACTTTGTATCGCGCTCTACGTCTTCTTCAGCGGAGGGTTGAAACGCCGGGCCCAGAGAAAATACTGGGAAACCCATCTCGCGGTGATTTCCCGGGGAGAGGAGGCCCTTAAAAAACAGATCGAAGCTCTGGAAAAGGAAAACCGCACTCTCCAGAAAAACATGGATGCTCTCTATCGAAAACCCGATCGGGCGGATCGCCGCACTCTGTACATCTACGAAAAGGCCATCGCCATTCTCATGGAGGAATATCCCGGTTTTGCGGGAGTATGGGGCAGGGCTACCCGACGGGCGGAAGAGGAGATGGAACAGGCCGAAGGAGGCCGCTCCAGTCTTGCCCCCCGACTGAAAAAGTTTCTGGGCCTCATGCCCTCCAACCCCGGTGCGGTTCCGGCGAAAAACCTTTTCGAGGAGGAAGCGAGAGAGTTTCCTCAGATAACTGCAGGAAAGGTCTCCAAGGAGCAGAGGGATTCCCGGGAACATGGAGCGTATGCCGAGGGAGAATTTGAAGAGCACCGGGAAGACCGGATAGAGACGGGAGAAGCCTCTCGAAAGGACAAGAATTCTTCCGGAGGAGATGCTCATGACCATTCGTGACCGCCTCTACGGGGAATATCCTCTGGTTTCTTTCGAAATCTTTCCCCCCAAACCCGAATATCCCCTGGAACAACTGGTCCCCAAGATCAAGGCCCTGCGAGATCTGAACCCGGACTTCATCAGCGTCACCTACGGAGCCGGAGGAAGCAGCCGGGAGAGAACCGTGGAAATCGCCTCCATGGTGCAGAATCGGTTCAATCTTCCCGCTCTGGCGCATCTCACCTGTATCGGTTCCTCTCCTCAGGAGATCCAGGGAATTCTGGAGGAGCTCGAACAGGAAGGCGTAACCCACATTCTCTCCATGCGGGGGGATCCCCGGGAGGGGGCTTCGGCGCCGGAGAAGGGAGCCTTTCGGTATGCCTCGGACCTGGTGCAGTTCATTCACGCCTCCGCGCCGGGAACTTTTACCCTTGCGGGAGCGGCCTATCCCGAGGGACATGCGGAGTGCGAGAGCCTGGAAAAGGATGTGGAACACCTTAAAGCCAAGGTGGATCAGGGGCTGGATTTCCTTATTTCCCAGCTCTTTTTCGATAACGAGATCTTTTTCCGGTT
Organism: uncultured Synergistaceae bacterium; assembly: GCA_964545875.1. GTDB lineage: Bacteria > Synergistota > Synergistia > Synergistales > Aminiphilaceae > DAIPKP01. Next base: position 46,639 of record CAZJHH010000004.1, on the reverse strand, counting down.
CATGGAGAAAATTCGGAACGCCGGGGTTCATGTGCCGGTGCTTCCAGGTATCATGCCGGTGCTCCAGGCGAAGCAGATCAGCCGCATCGTCTCCCTCTGCGGAGCCTCCATTCCTCCCAAGCTAGCCCGGATACTCGCCCGTTACGAGGGCAATCCCGAGGCCCTGGAGGAGGCGGGAATCGCCTATGCCACGGATCAGATTATCGATCTCTTTTCCTGGGGGGTTCCGGGGATACATCTCTATACCATGAATAAGCCCGAAGTGGCCCGGCGAATTTTGGCCAACATGGGAAATATCCGCTCCTTTCCCAGGGGAAAGAAGCGGGACTGCCCTCGAGAGGAGTGATGCCCGTGGAGAGGAAAGCCCGAGAGGAGTGCTCTCCGGGAGGCCTCGTCTATTTGGGTTTGGGATCCAACCTCGGAAATCCCCGGGAAAACCTGCTCACCGCATTGCAGTATCTGGAAAGCCGGGGAAAGGTGAAGGCCCTTTCCTCCTTCTACGAGACCGATCCTCTGGGATACGAGGATCAGCCTCCCTTCTGCAACGCCGTCTGTGCGTACCGTACCGGGGATTCTCCCCGAAGGCTCCTGGAATTTCTCAAATGGATCGAAAAGCGTATGGGCCGAAGACCCACCTTTCGAAACGGTCCCCGGGTGGTGGATCTGGATATTCTTCTCTGGGAGGGGTGCACCCTCTCCGGAGAAGGGCTGGAGATACCCCATCCCCGGATGCATGAACGGGCCTTCGTGCTGGTGCCCTTTCGGGAGATCGCTCCCCGGGCTATGCACCCCCTGGAAAAAAAGACCATCCAGGAGCTTGCGGCTTCGGTGGATTCCCGGGGGGTTCGCCTGATCCCCCGGGAGCTCTCCTTTTCTCTCGCCAAGGATGTCCAGCAGGAGAGTCCCGAAACTCCCTTCGCCCTCAGCCGGGTGGGTATCAAGGGGGTCCGCCGGCATATCCGGCTGAATTCCCCCGGATGTTCGCTCTTCGACGCCTCCATGGATCTCTTTGTGCACCTGCCGTCGCACCGTTCGGGAGTGCACATGTCTCGCTTTGCCGAGGATCTGGAGGAACTGGCCCAGGAGATCGCCTCCGAGAGGGTGCCCAATCTGGAGACCCTGGGGGAGCGTCTGGCCCTGCGAATTGCCCAGACCCAGCAAAGCGCTCTCTCCGAAGTGTGTCTCCGGGTGAACTATCCGCTGCGCAAGAAGACCCCCATATCCGCAAAGGACGTGGAAGAGCTTTACTCCTTTCTCGGCTATGCCGCCAGCGACGGCGTGGAAGTGCGTACCGTGGTGGGGGTGGAAGTCGATGGTTTTACCGCCTGTCCCTGTGCCCGGAACATGAACGAGGAGTATGCCCGACATCTCCTTGAAAAGGAGGGGTATTCCCCGAAAGAGGCCGCTCGGATTGCGGGAATCCTTCCCCTGGCGTCTCACAATCAGCGGGGCCGGGGAACGCTTCTGGTAGGAACACGGGAGAAGATCGGGGCAGAACAGCTGGTTCATCTGGTGGAAATGTCCATGAGCTCCGAAGTGTATGGGCTTCTCAAGCGACCGGACGAATTTTTTGTGGTCCATAAAGGACACCAGCGTCCCCGGTTTGTGGAGGACGTGGTTCGGGAGATGGGAAGAAACCTTTTGGAGATCTATCCGGAGCTGGGAGAGGAGGATTTTGTCCTTTTCCGGCAGGAGAATTTCGAATCCATTCACAAACACAATGCCTTTGCGGAGCGGAGCGCCCTGGTGGGAGATCTCCGCCGGGAGCTTGCCTCGGGAATATCTTCGGGATGCTCCCCCTCTCTGGAATCTTGGCTTCTGGACTTTCCCGGCTTTTTTCGAAAGGCCATGCCATGAAAACCGTGGCCTGGGGAATTTCCGGCGGAGGACACTTTCTGAAGGAGCTTCTTCCCGTGGCGGCATCTCTGGATCGGGTGGATCTCTTCTACTCCAGGGCGGCTTCGGAGGTAACCCGCATGTACGGCTGTCGGGAAGCTTTCGATGGAATGGCCCGAAAAAGCGTGGACGAAAGCGACTACAGCTCCTTCGCATCCTGCCGGTTTGCCGCGGGAGCGTACAATCTCTGCGTTATCGCTCCGGCAACTTCCAATACCGTGGCCAAGTGCGTTCTGGGCATTGCGGACACTCTGCTCACCAATCTCTTCGCCCAGGGAGGCAAGTTCGGGGTACCCCTGGTGGTACTTCCCACGGACGTACAGGAGGAGGTTCTCTCCCTTTCCATCTCGGGAAAGCCTCTTTTTCTTCGCCCCCGTCCGGTGGATCTGGAACATGTGCGCGCCTTGGAAACCTTTTCGGGAGTCCGGGTGGTGCGAAGCCCCGAAGAGCTTGCCCTGCTGCTTCGCCACGAAGGATGCTGTACACGAGAGGAGAAGTGAAAATCATGCTGTTGCAACGGGACTTTACCTTTGATGCCGCTCATCGGCTCACGCAGTACCACGGAAAATGCGAAGCCCTTCACGGACACACCTACCGCCTGGCGGTGATTTTGAAGGGAGTTCCCGACTCGGAGGGAATGGTACTTGATTTCGTGGAGCTCAAAAAAATCGTGAAGGAAAAAGTTCTCTCCCGGTTGGATCACGCTTATCTGAACGATCTCTTCGAACAGCCCACGGCGGAGTATATCGCCCGGTGGGTCTGGGGAGAGCTGGAAGAACCCCTGGGCCGTTCCAACTGCGCTCTCTGGGAGGTTCGCCTCTGGGAGACCGCTTCTTCCTCGGTGACTGTTACCCGGGAAGATATGCGGCCATGAAGCTCCGTTCCTTCTCCCTTATGCTTCCCCGGGGGAGAACCCTTTTCCTCGGAGGCGGACGAACCCGGATCATGGGTATTCTGAACCGTACGGAAAACTCCTTCTACGGAGCAAGCCGGGTTTTTTCGGAGGAGGCCTGTCTTCTCCGGGCAGAGCAAATGCTTGCCCAGGGGGCGGATATCCTTGATATCGGAGCGGAATCCACCCGTCCCGGAGCGGATCCCGTGCCGGAAGATCTGGAGCGGGAGAGGCTGGTGCCGGTGGTGCGGGAGCTCCGGCAGCGTCATCCCGAGGCGGTGATTTCCGTGGACACTACCAAGGCATCCGTGGGGGAAGCCTGCCTGGAGGCGGGGGCGGATATCCTGAACGACATTTCGGGTCTCGGTTTCGATCCTGATGTGGCGAAGGTGGCCGCCCGATGGAAGGCCCCCCTGGTACTCATGCACATGAAGGGGATTCCCCGGACCATGCAGGAGAACCCCGAATATGGAAACTTGATGGAAGAAATCCGGGAGTATTTCGAAGAACGCCTGGCTTTGGCGGTGTCTCGGGGATGCCCCGAGAGCCAGGTCATTCTCGATCCCGGCTTGGGTTTCGGCAAGAGGGATTGTCACAATCTGCAGATTCTCCGGGAGATCTCCCGGTTTCGGTGCTTCGGGCTCCCTCTTCTTATAGGGCATTCCCGGAAGAGCACCATTGGAAGGGTTTTGGGGCTTTCGCAGCCCGAGGAGCGCCTGGAGGGAACTCTCGCGCTCTCTGCATGGTGCGCCGCCCAGGAAGTGGACATCCTGAGGGTGCACGACGTACGGGAAAACCTCCGGGCGGTGCGGATGATCGAAGCGGTGATGCGTCCTTAAGGGTTTCTCTCGAAGGACTCCAAGGATACGACGGGTTTTCCCAAAGGCTCCCCTCCCGCTTGAAGCGAGAGGGGAGCCTCGTTTTTCCGAACTAATCTTTGGGCTGCGACGAGCCGGCTTCTCCGCCTCCGAGATTTCCCCGGGGCACTTTTTTGTGCTTGGAGTAGAAGGAAGTGAAAAAGACCGCTCCCAGCATGGCCACATTGTCGAAAATCTCTATGAGGCCGCGGTTTATGCCGGGCTCGTAGATGCGGATTTCCGCGGAGAGAAACCCCAGAAGAAAGTAGCATCCCCAAACTCCGGTGATGATGTAGTTTTTTTGCAGAAAGACCGGGTGGTTCCAAAGTTCTTGGGGGACATGTTCCTTGGCGTAGTCCAGGGTAAAGGGTTTTTTGAAGAGTATGGAGCCCCAGGTGATGAAGTTGAGCATGAGCTGGGAGAAGAGCCCCATCTTCGTGATGAACCATGTTTGGGGAAGAATCACCACCAGGAGAAGGCTCAGGGCGAAAAAGAAGAGATTTCCCCAGTAGATGAAGCCCTTGACGGTGCTCTTTCTCGACTGGTAAAGCGATACGAGGGTGGCCGTGACGATGGCGATTTGAAGCATGGTGAGAGGATTACCAAAGGGAAGATCCGAAATGATTTTGAGAATAAGCCATGGAGCGAAGGAGAGAAGAAGAGCCCAAGGATTCATGATGCAAAACCTCCTGAAGTGAACCAAAAAGGTTCCTGGAATGGAAAATCTCGTGACGGCGAAAATTATATCTTTTTTATTGTTTCGGGTCAAAGGAAAGGTTTAACGTGCAAAAAATTAAGTTGTCGTGGAAGTGCGGGAAGATGAAGAAATATGCCCGGCATCTTTTTTTGACGAACGTCTTCTTGTTGCGGAAACCCGCAGAAGAGAAATTAAGCGAAATATTGGCAATAGTTTTTTGAAGGCGGAAATTTGACATTTGACGTTGTATACGTTAGGGTAAAAAGGGTTTTTCAAAAACGACGTACCGTAACGAGATGTTCCTCTTAGGTGCAACTTTTCTCTATCTTCGGAGTTTTTTGCCCGGTCTGCCGGGCGTTCAGCGGGTGGCGGTACTTCTCTTCTCTCGTCTTTCGTTTACATAAGGCTGTTTTGAGACATGCTCCCTTCGTACTCCGCTTTCGCAGCGTGGCGCTGCGGAAGCGCATGATTTGTGCGCTATTTTTTAAAGGACGGTGTTGGTATGGATTCATGGACCGGAGGATCTCTTGTGGTCCGCACTTTGGAACTTTGCGGTGCCGGGGTGCTTTTCGGCATTCCCGGAGTTCACAATTTAGGAATTTATGAGGCTCTTCAGGAGTCCTCTCTTCGCCATGTCACCCCCAGGCACGAACAGGGGGCGGGTTTCATGGCGGACGGTTATGCCCGGAGTTCCGGCCTTCCCGGAGTGGCTCTCGTCATTTCAGGCCCCGGACTTACCAATCTCCTCACCCCCCTTGGAGAGGCTTATGCCGACTCGGTGCCTCTTCTTGCCATTTCGAGCCAGATCCCGAGAAACCGCCTCGGGGGCCGTACGGGAACCCTTCACGAACTTAAAAACAGTACCCTCATGTCTTCCTCGGTAACCAAGGCTTCCTATGCCGTTTCGCGGGGGGAAGAAATTCCCTGGGTTCTCTCCAGGGCTTATGCCCAGACTTTAGAAGGGCGCCCCGGACCGGTGCATGTTGAAATTCCTTTGGATATTCTGGAAGAGGAAATTTCCGGTTTTTCATTTAAAAGCTTTGAAGAGCTGCGGAGGAAAGAGCCTTTTCTTTCCCGGAAGGTGGAAGAACCCGCTCCGGAAGATCTCCGGCGGGGGGCGGAGCTTCTGAAGAAATGCCGGAAGGTGGCGCTTATCTGCGGCGGGGGTGCCACGGGGGCCTCCGAGGAGGTTCGGATGCTTGCGGATCGTCTGGGTGCACCGGTTTTCTGCACCGCCGCAGGAAAAGGAATCTATCCCGACGACTTTCCCCTGAGCGGAGGATGCCGTCTTCACGTTCCCGCCGTGAGAGACTATCTCCAAAGCCGGGAGGTTCTCCTGGTGGTGGGTACCGAGCTTTCTCCCGCGGATCTCTGGGAGCAGCCCTTTCCCCGGGGGCCCGAGATTATCCGGGTGGATGCGGATGTTCTGGCATTGCACCGGAACGTTCCCGCATCGGTGCCCCTTTTGGGAGATGCGTGCCGGACCCTTCAAGAGCTTCTCCGCCTTCTCCAGGAATGTTCCGGAGATTCTTCGGAAGAGGAGAGAACCCTGAAAGATCTGCGCCGGAAGAGTACGGAAAATCTTGACGCCCTTACCGGCATGGGAGAGGCTCTCCCCAAGATGAAGGAAATGCTCCGGGGATTGCGCCGGGGAATTTCCCGGGAGGGAATTTTGGTGATGGACATGACCGGCGCGGCCTACGTGGGATTGAGCGAATATCCTGCCTATGCTCCTTCCACATATCTGCATCCTGTAGGGTTCGGCACCCTGGGATATGCTCTTCCCGCCGCCATGGGCGCCAAGATCGCCAATCCGGAAAAGCGGGTATGTCTCTTTTCCGGGGATGGAGGTTTCCAGTTTACCCTTCCCGAGCTTGCCTCGGCATGCGAAGAGAGCCTTTCTCTTCCCGTGGTGCTCTGGAACAACCGGGGATACGGAGAAATCCGGCGCAATCAGAGGGCGCGTTCCTGGAAGCGTTCCGTGGCGGTGGATCTCTGCAACCCCGATTTCTCTACCCTCGCAAAGGCCTACGGCATTTCCGGAGAAGTGGTGGATACCGAGGAGGAGCTTGTGCAGGCCCTGGAAAAGGCATGGAATCGTTCCCTTCCTTCGATTATCGAAATTCGTTCCGACCGGGAGGTGGGATAGTGGTTCTCAAAGGATTGCGGCAAACCATACAGAACGTGCAGCCCTATGTGGCGGGGCTCACCACCGAGGAGGTGCAGCGCCGCTTCGGTTTGGAGCGGGTGCTCAAGCTGGGTTCCAACGAAAACAACTATGCTCCCTTTCCTTCGGTGATTAAAGCCATGCAGGAGGAGCTTCCCCGGGTGCATATGTACCCGGATCTGGCCTTCAAGGAGTTGAAAGAGAGCCTCGGAGCCCTTTACGGATTGCGGTCCGAGAACATCGCGCTCTCTCACGGAGCCGAAGGAGCTTTGCAAACCCTGGGAAAGATGTTTCTCGATCCCGGGGACGAGGTGGTGATCCCCCGGATTACCTACGGACTGTACCGGGAGATCTCCCGGGTCATGGGGGCGTCAATCGTACAGGTTCCTCAGGAATCGGATTTCCGAACCTCCCTCGGGGCTCTGAAAAAGACTCTTACGTCGAAAACCAAGCTTCTCTGGCTGGCGAATCCCAACAATCCTACGGGAAGTGCCATGAATCCCGAAGAATTCGAGGAGCTTTTCCGGATTCTCCCGGAAAAGGCCCTGGTAGTGCTGGACGAAGCTTACGGAGAGTTTGCGGATCCCGAAAGGCTCCCTCCCACGGCGGCGTATATCCGTGCGGGATATCCCCTGGTGGGAGTGCGGACTTTCTCCAAGGCCTACGGTCTTGCGGGAGTCCGCCTGGGGTATCTTTTGGGAGATCCCGGGGTGGTGGAAGCTTTCGACGTGGTTTCCGAACCCTTCAACGCCAACCGGGTGGCCCTGGCGGGAGCCCGGGCGGTACTCCGGGAGGGGCGTCCCGAAATGGAGGCGGCCCGACGGCGTATTCTCGAAGATCGAGACCGTATGGAAAGAGAGCTTACCGCTCTGGGGTGCGAGGTTTTTCCCTCTCAGACCAACTTCGTCTTTTGCCGTATTCCCTGGGAGGGGGATCGTTTCGCCCAGCACCTTCTCCGCCGGGGGGTTATCGTACGCCCCTGCGGTATATGGGGGTTGCAGGATATGCTGCGGATTACCGTGGGAACAGATGAGGAAGTTACCCTTTTTCTCCGAATTTTCCGGGATCTTTTCGAGGAATCCTCCCGGAGAGGCCTGGAGGAGATCGAAGAAGTCGACGTGATGCTCTAAAAAAGGTGGAGGTGCCCATGGTTCGTTTTGATCATGTAACGAAGATATACGAAGGAGAAAACAAGGCGGTGGACGATCTCTCCCTTGAGGTTCAGGAAGGAGAGGTGGTGGTTTTCATCGGTCCCAGCGGATGCGGCAAAACCACTACCCTTAAAATGGTAAATCGTCTGGAGGATGTTACCTCGGGAACGATTTACGTTAACGGAAGAGATATTAATTCGGTGAACCCTGTAAAGCTTCGGCGGGATATCGGGTATGTCATTCAGAGTATCGGCCTTCTTCCCCACATGTCCGTGGCGGAAAATATCGCCACGGTTCCCAAGCTTTTAGGGTGGCCCGCAAAAAAAATCCGGAGCAGGGTGGATGAACTCCTGGAAATGGCCAAGCTTCCCCCCGGTAAATATCGCTGGCGTCTGCCGGATCAGCTCAGCGGGGGGCAGAAGCAGCGGGTAGGGGTGCTGCGAGCTCTGGCGGTGGATCCTCCGGTAATCCTTATGGACGAACCCTTCGGAGCTCTGGATCCCATAAGCCGGAACGTGTTGCAATCGGAACTTTTGGAGCTTCAGAAGAAGGTCCAGAAAACCATCATCTTCGTTACCCACGATATGGACGAGGCCCTGAAAATGGCGGACCGGGTAGTGCTTATGCGCCAGGGGCACATCGAACAGCTCGGAACACCCGGAGAGATTCAGAATAATCCCGCTACGGAGTTCGTACGAGATTTTATCGGAGAAGATCGGCTTTCTCAGCTTTCTCCGGAGGATTCCGTGGAGGGGCTCTACCGGGATCCCTGGCTTCTCGTTTCTCCGGGGGAACGCCCGGGGGACGTTATGGAAAAGCTTGAGGATATCGGAGCGGATACCGCCCAGCTGGTGGATCCCAAAACTGAAAAATGGTTTGGGATGATTCATATGCCCCTTCTCAAGAAAACCCTTCGAAGCGGCGGAGATTTAAAGAGTTCCCTGCGGAAGAACCGGAAGCTCTACGTGGAAGATGCGAATCTTCGGGACGTGGCCACCCTGCTGGCGGACGAGGATATTCCCATTCCCATCCTGGAGGAAAGCGGAAAGTTTCTCGGCATCATAACCAGCGGAGACGTGGCGAAACTTGCCATCGGCCGCCTCGGAAGAGATGCAAAGGGGGGAGCGTAAATGCTGCAGACCAAGCCTTTCTGGGAACTTTTCTACAACTACGTGGTTCGGTACCACGAACGAATTCTTAAACTTACCTGGCAGCACATCACCATCTCCGCCATTGCCCTGGGAATCACCCTGGTGGTGTGTATCCCTCTGGGAATCTATCTGACCAAGAAGGAAAAACTTACCCCCTTCGTTATCGGTGTGGCCAATGTCTTCCAGACCATTCCAAGCCTCGCGCTTCTGGGATTCCTCATCTTCATCTTCGGTATTGGAAACGATAATGCCATCTGTGCCCTCTTCCTCTACGCCATGCTTCCGGTGCTGCAGAATACCTATACGGGAATTCGCAGTGTTCCGCAGAGTCTTGTCCAGGCCGCTCGAGGCATGGGAATGACGGAAATGCAGATCCTCGTGAAGGTGCAGCTTCCTCTGGCGTTGCCGGTAATTCTGGCAGGAGTTCGGGTAGCCACGGTATGGGTCATCGGCACCGCCACCCTGGCGGCGGCTATCGGCGGTGGCGGCCTGGGGCGGCTCATCTTTTCAGGACTTGCCTCCATCCGCAACGAGGTGGTGCTGGCAGGGGCCATTCCCGCTACGCTCCTGGCGCTGGCGGCAGATCAGGGACTCAAAATGTTTCAGGCCTCTCTGGATCCCAAGAAGCGAGCGGCAAAATTGGCGAAGCGGCGAGGCCAGGAGGCCTGAGTTTACCCGGGAACATCTTTGTGGATAAGGAAATGCAGGGGCATTTCCGGAATATAGTGTTGCAGTATCCGGTATCTGAAAGGAGAGATTTGTGTATGAAGAAGCGAATGCAGAATGTAGGTTTGTGTATGACGGTGGTTTTTCTTGGTGTAGCCTTTCTTGGAGCGGCTCTTCCCGCTTGTGCGGCGGCACCCCAGGATCCCATGGAGTACGAGGGCAAGGTGGTGGTGGCGGGACAGACCTTTAACGAATCCATCGTGCTTGCCTGGATTGCCAAGCTCCTCGTCGACGAATACACGGGACTGGATACGGAGATCAATACGGAGTTTGCCGCCTCTTCGGTGCTTCACCAGGGGATGGTGGGAGAAGAGATCGATATCTATCCTACCTGGACGGGAACCCAGCTTACGGGAATCCTCCGGTACGAGGAGGAAGATCTCAAAGAGCTGAACACTCCCGAGAAAGCCTATCAGGCGGTGAAAGAGGGATATGAGAAGAATTTTCGCATGACCTGGGCCAAACCCCTGGGCTTCAGCAATACGTATGCCATGGCGGTGCGCCGGGAAGATGCGGAGAAGTACGACCTGAAAAAGGCTTCGGATCTTGCCAAGGTGGCTCCTGAGTGGCTTTTGGGATCGGACGAAAACTTCGATACCCGTCCCGATGGCTACCCTGGATGGTCCCAGCTTTATGGCATCACCTTCAAAGAGGCTCTGCCCATGCAGTATTCCATCATGTACAAGGCCATCGGAGACGGAGAAGTTCAGGCTATTGCAGCGTATACCACGGATTCCCGGATCAGGAAGCTCGATCTGGTGACTTTGGAGGACGACAAGCACTTCTTCCCCGATTACAGTGCCTGCTACGTTATCGACATGGACACCCTGGAAAAATATCCCGCTCTTCTGGGCGTGGTGGAAAAGGTGAGCGGCACTATCGACGAGCCTACCATGGCGGGCATGAACTGGCGTTTCGATGATGGAGAGGAACCCGAGGACATCGCCCGGGACTTCCTGGTGGGAGCCGGACTTATTCAGTAAAAAATAAATCCGTGTCCACATGTATAATTAGAACCGTAACAGAAAAGGCTCTCCCCGGGAGGGCCTTTTCTTTTTCGCCCGGAGTAGGGTATCATGGGAAAGCGCTTTCTTTTCAGAGAGATTTTGGAGTCTTTCTGAAAATTCTGGGAGGGAATAGTTTGAAATCTTCATCATAAAAAGTTTTCTCCCTTCCAAAGACCAGAGCAGCATGTTATGTTCCCGGAAAGAGTATCTGTATACGAAAGGAAGGGATATACCTATGGGCACGTTCAGCTCAAGCGTCCTTTACGAGGAACCGGGGCACCGCTTTATCCATCTCGGCTGGGAGGAGAAGGAAGAGCAGGGGGTGGTGCAGACGAATCAGTACATCATCGTTCACGGTAACGAGGTGGTGCTTCTCGATCCGGGGGGCGCTCACGTCTTTCCCCGGGTGCTCGCCAATGTGGCGGAAATTGTGAATATCAGTGATGTGACGAATATTTTCTATTCCCATCAGGATCCGGATGTTTCTTCCGGAGTGGCTCTCTGGCTTTCCATCGCAGATCGGGCCAAGGTACATATTTCTTCTTTGTGGATACGCTTCCTTCCTCACTTCGGCATCTACGACCAGAGCCGTATCAACCCCCTGAAGGATACGGGAGAGGAGATCCGTCTTCGGGACGGGTATGCCCTGAAAACCGTGCCCTCTCACTTTCTCCACTCCACGGGATGCTTCTCTCTCTACGACCCCAAGTCGAAAATTCTTTTTTCCGGAGATATCGGAGCGGCGGTTTTTCCTCAAGGGAAGCGCTATCCCGTGGTGGAGGATTTCGATGCCCATCTTCCGTACATGGAAGGGTTTCATCGGCGCTATATGAGCTCCAACAAGGCCTGTTCCAACTGGGTGGAGCGGGTGTCATCCCTGGAACTCCGGGGCATTGCTCCCCAGCACGGCGCCTATTTCCCCGAGGATCAGGTTCCCCGTTTTTTAAACTGGTTTCGGCAGCTTCGCTGCGGCGTGGATATTCTCGAGGAGTTTGTTTCCTCGTCGAAATCCCTTCGCCGAATCTAGGGAGGTGATTTCATGAACACCGGAGAGCGAGAGGCTCTGGAACGGTTGGCAAGCGCCCATTTTGCCACGGTAGTGCTCAACTCCTTTACGGGGAACTTCGACGAGGCCATCGCCAACCGGGTGCTTCGCCTTCAGGGGAGGCTGACCGCCCTATCGGAGACCTTTACGGAGCTCCACGGCAATTTTGCCCGGCACATCGGCAATTTCGAAAAAAGTGCCGCCACCGCCCGGGAGAATGCGATACGCATCAATGCCCTCAACGAGGAGCTGGAGGAGGAGTTTCGCCGTTCCGGCACCAACATGGAGGGAATGAGCGAAAACGTCTCTACCACGGTGGATGCCACCTATGAAACGCTGAATCAGTTTCTGGAAGTGAAAAAGATGTCCGAAGATATCCAGAAGATCGCCAAGCAGACGAATCTTCTGGCTCTCAACGCTTCCATCGAGGCCGCCCGGGCGGGAGAGCACGGCCGGGGCTTTTCCGTGGTGGCCCATGAAGTTCAGAAGCTCTCCGTACAGACTCACGAAGCTTCGGAGCGCATTACCGGGCGAGTTACGGAAATCTCCGCCGCCGTAGGGGAGGCCATGGAAAATATCCGCCAGGTAAGCGAAGTCTTCGGGTTGGTTCAGGAGTCTCTGGAGAAATTTCAGGGGCTTCTCGGTTCGAGCAAGGAATTTATGGATAGTATTATCTCGGTGATGGACGGAGCTTCGGGAGGAATGAGCGAGGGGCAGGAGGATCTCACCGATGCGGTGGAAGTTCTCGACTATGCCCGGCGGAATTTCGACTCCATGGTGTCCATCGTTTCTTCCATCGGAAAGGCCCAGAAGAGTCTCGAAAAGATTCGGCTTTAACGTTGTGCGGGAGCCTGGATTGCAAGAGAGTTAGAGAGGAGCATGGCTATGAACGACATGGCGGGTTACGGAGGATCCGAGCTCTGGGTGGATCTTTCCCGGAGGAGCGTCGAGAGGCGCCCTCTCCGGGAGGATCTCCGAAAGTATTGCGGAGGAAGCGCCTATGCGGCACGCATTATCTTCGATGCCTGGGTTTCCGGGGGAGATCCCCTGGGAGAGGAGAATCTCCTTGTTTTTGCCACGGGGCCCCTTACGGATCCCCGGGTTCCCGGAGGGGGAAGCCTGGAAATCTGCTTCGTCTCTCCTCTTACGGAGCTCTGGGGAGAGAGCCGCCTCGGAGGGGAGGCGGGATTTTCCCTTCGGAGGGCGGGCGTAGACTTTCTGGTGGTCGTCGGCAAGGCGTCGGAGCCTATCGCCCTGGTGGTGGAAGATCGGGAGGTTCGTCTTCTGCCCTGTCCGGAGCTTTCTGGGGAACTCTGCTCTCGAAAGGAGAAGCTTCTTCAGGAGCGGCTGGGACCGGAGCCTTTCGACATCCTTACCATCGGGCCGGGAGGAGAAAACCTGGTTCTTTACGGTACGGTAATGCATAAGCATCGGGCGGCAGGGCGGTGTGGAGGCGGGGCGGTGATGGGCTCCAAAAACCTGCTGGCCCTGGCGATCCGAGGTACGGGTACCGTTCCTTTGGCGGACGAAACGGCTTTTCTCGAAGCCTGCCGGAAAGGACACAAGGCGGTGATGGCTTCTTCGGGAACCGAAGCGTTCCGGAAATGGGGGACCATGGGAGGATATCCCTACTCCGACGCCAGCGGCGATCTTCCTACCAAAAACTGGAAGAGCAACTTCTGGGGGAAGGGACAGGAGATTTTCGATCACTACTACGGTGTCAATTTTCAACATTCTCATGGATGCTACCGGGGGTGTACGGTGCAGTGCGGCCGGATTCTCCAGGTTGCCCACGGCCCCTGGAAAACCCCCTCTCACGAAGGAGGAGAGTACGAATCCGTGGCGGCATTCACCGCCTTTTGCGTTAACGAGGATGTGGACGCCGCGGTACACGCCTCCTGGCTCTGTAACGAATACGGCCTGGATACCATCTCTGCCGGGGCATGCCTGGCCTTTTTCATGGAGTGTTCCGAAAAGGGGCTTATTCCGGAAGAAGAACGCTGTTCCTGGGGAGATGCGGAGGTTTTTCCGGAGATGCTTCGTAAAATTGCCCTTAGGGAGGGGCCGGGAAATTTTCTTGCCCGGGGAGTGCGCCGTATGGCGGAAGAGCTTGGAAAGGAGGCTCTTTCCGGGGCGGTGCACGTGAAGGGCCTGGAAGGCCCGGCTCACGACCCTCGGTCGGGAAAATCCCTGGGGCTCAGCTATGCCACGGGAAGCCGGGGCATGTGTCATATCCACCCCGTGGAGGCCAAGGCCTGGGATGCGGATAAGCAGGATTTCGGCCTTCTTTCTCATGGGCTTCCCCACCCCGAAGAGGTGGATCCCTGGGAAGAGCGAGGCAAGGGGAAGGCGGTGAAGCTTCTTCAGGATGCGGGAACCCTTCCGGAACTTCTCTGTACCTGCAAGTTTTACCAGTACGTGGGGGTTACTCCGGAACACTACGCTGCCATGCTTCGGGGGAGCACCGGATGGGATATTACCGGGGGAGAGCTTCTGGACATCGGAGAACGGGGAGTAAATCTCCAGCGCCTCTTCAATGTGCGCCAAGGCATGACCGCCCAGGCGGACGAGCTTCCCTCCCGGGTGCTTTCACTCCCCGAATTCGGGCGCTATGCCGAGGAGGAACGCTGTGTCATTGGAGATCTTTCTCTCATGCTCCGGGAGTACTATGTCGCCCGGGGGTGGGATGAGACGGAGGGAGTTCCGCTGGAGGGAACTCTTCAGCGCCTGGGGCTGTAAAAATGCCTGCGGGGCATCTCTTCATAAGAGATGCCCCGCAGAATGCGAAAGGAGTGGTTTCGTTTGTAATGAGTGGTGTGCGTCCTTTTTGCGTGGCACACCGTGACTATACGCCTCTTTCAGTGAAAATCCCTCGGGGAAAAGGCCCGGTCCTGTCTAAGCATTTTTACGTAATTACAGTTTCCGAAGAGCGGTAAGGAGGCTTTCGTAATCGGGTTCGTTCGTCTGTTCCTCAACTATGGCGGCATAGCGGACTACGTTTTCACGGTCCACAAGAAAGGTTCCCCGGGCGAGAAGGCGGAGCTCCTTGATGAGCAGTCCCCACCTGGTGCCGAAAGAGGCCTCCCGGTGATCCGAAAGCACTGAAATGGCGTCGATTCCTTCGGCGACGCAGAACCGGGCGATGGCGAAGGGAAGATCCATGCTTATGTTCAAAATGGCCACGTGTTCTCCCAAGGAGGCGGCTTCCTCGTTGAAGCGGTGGGCCTGAAGGTCGCAGACCGGGGTATCCAGGGATGGGGTGGTGCTGATAACCTTGATCTTGCCGGCGAAATTTGCCAGGGACACGGGTTTGAGAGCCCTGTCCAATACCGAAAAGTCCGGGGCCCGATCTCCGGGTCGCAGTTCCGGTCCCACCAGAGTGAGAGGATTTCCCTTCATGGTGATAATGCCCTGTCTCTCCATACTCTAACACCCGCCTTTGCAAAAGTGGGATAGTCCCGCTATCCTCTTGACATGAATTGTATCCCAAAATTTGCGAAATCGGAAGTGTTTTTCTAAAAATAAAAACTGTTTGAGTTTTTCTCGTGTGGATTTGTAAATTCCTTTGTATGCACGCGTTTCTAAAGGATCTTGAAAGGGGGTTTTCGTTCCGTGATTTGGCAAAAAAACAGCACCAAACCTTTTCTGAAGACGGTATGTCTCGTCGTCTCGGGACTTCTTTTCTGGGGAGGAGTTTTTATTCCCTCCCGGGGAGAGAGTTCGTGCGACCCTTCTCCCTCCCGGGAAGAATCCCTTCTTTCCACTCTGTCCCTGGAGCAGAAGATCGGGCAGATGCTCTTTTTCTCGTTCCGAGGAGGCCCAGCCTCGCCGGAACTTGAAGATCTTCTTGAGCGCTACGCTCCGGGAGGGCTTATTCTCTACTCCTCCCGGGGGAACGTGGATTCCCTCGAACAGACGGTGGCTCTGATCACCGGAGCCCAGGAGGATGCCCGCCGGTACGGTATGCTTCCTCCCTTTTTCTCCATCGACCAGGAAGGAGGGCTCATCGATCGTATTCGGCAGGGAGTTACGGTTTTTCCGGGGAATATGGCTCTGGGAGCTGCGGGAGATCCGGAGCTTGCGAAGGAGCAGGCCCGGGTTACCGCCTCGGAGCTCCGTGCTCTGGGCATTACCTGGAACTTTGCTCCCGTGGTGGACGTGAACAGCAACCCCGCCAATCCGGTGATCAATATTCGCTCCTTCGGGGAGGATCCTCGGGAGGTGGCTTCTCTCGGGGTTGCCATGGTGCGGCCTTACGAAAGTGAGGGAGTACTCTGCACGCCCAAACACTATCCAGGCCATGGAGATACCCATGTGGACTCTCATGTGGGGCTTCCCAGGGTGGATCGCCCCTTGGAAGTACTGGAAGAGGTGGACCTTCTTCCCTTTGGGGAGATGATCCGGGCGGGGGTTCCCGCCGTCATGACCGCCCATGTGCTGGTGCCCGCCCTGGCTCCCGAAAACCCTGAGCTTCCCGCCACCCTTTCCCGGGAGGTGCTCCAGGGATTACGACGACAAGGTTTCGAGGGAATTATCGTGACGGATTCCATGGGCATGGGAGCCATCCGGCAGGGATGGGGAGCGAAAGAGGCGGCCCTCTTGACGGTGGAGGCCGGGGCGGACGTGCTCCTCTACGGAGCGGACCCCGATTCGGGGCCTTCGGTGTTCGAGGAGGTCTTTTCGGGTCTGGTGGAGGGAGTACGGTCCGGGCGAATTTCTGAAAGGCGGATCGATGAATCGGTGCTTCGGATCCTCACCGCTAAAATCCGAACCCGCATTCTGGACGATCCCTTTCCGCGAGAACATTGGAGGGATCTCCTGCAGAAAGAGGAATCTCTGGAGGTCTCCCGCAGAATTGCCCAAGAAAGCGTTACCCTGGTTCGAAACGAAGGGAACCTGCTTCCCCTTTCCGAAAATGCCCGCATACCTTTGCTTGTGCCGGAAGAACGCCGGGAGGACGTGCTGCCTCTTCTTGAGGAAGTGCCGCAGTTTCTCCCTCTGTACGTGCGGTCTTCTCTGGAAGAGGAACCTGTCCCCCTCTCCTCCGAAGAAGTTCGGGAGATTGAGAACGCTCCTTGCCTGGGAGTAGCTTCCTGGGGATTGACCAGATATCCCGGGCTTGGAACGTTGGTGAAAGATTT
The DNA here is from genome assembly GCA_964545875.1 of uncultured Synergistaceae bacterium. Lineage (GTDB taxonomy): Bacteria > Synergistota > Synergistia > Synergistales > Aminiphilaceae > DAIPKP01. The sequence goes on along the minus strand of CAZJHH010000004.1, from coordinate 29,909 downwards.
TTCCGAAAAACCTCTTCTTTACCTTGCCCTTCGCTCTCCCTACGATCTTCTGCAAATGCCCCGGGCGGCGGCCTATCTGTGTACCTATGGAGATACCCCGGCTTCTCTCGAAGCCCTGGGATGGATTCTTACCGGGAAGGCTCTCCCCAAAGGAAAACTTCCCGTGGAGCTTCCGGGCTTCTATCCCCGGGGGTGGGGGATGCAAGACTTTTAGGGCTGTTTGTTTTTATAGAAAAACAAATAATTGTTCCGCTGTCTCTTGTGCGGAGAAAGTTTCCCCCAGGAGGTTTCAAGGTCTCTCGTATAACGGGAGGCCTTTTTCGTTGTCTTTGCTGTGTTTGAGATTTGCCAAAGGTGCTTGACATTTTAACAAGACCCTTTACAATGGGGAAGCAATAGTTTTATTCATAAAACTATTGCTTCCCCATGGCGCAACTGTCCCAAACGATTTCTGTACGAAAAAGGAGGTTTCACCCTATGCCCCGAATTGGTATTTTTTACGGAAGTACCCTGGGAACCACGAGAAAAATCGCCCAGGATCTGGCGGTACTTCTAGGAGAAGGCGTGGATGTATACGACGTGGCTCAGGCGAAGGCGGAGAATCTTCGGGAATATCCGGTACTGTTCTTCGGTTGTTCCACCTGGGGATACGGAGAACTTCAGGATGACTGGAACAGCTTCATAGATAACCTCGATGCGGTGAGCCTGGAGGGAAAGAAAGTCGCCCTTTTCGGATGCGGCGACCAGGAAGGATATGCGGATACCTTTGTGGATGCCCTGGGCATTCTCTACGATAAGGTCCGGGAGCGCCGGGGATCCGTGGTGGGGACGTGGCCCGTGGAGGGATTCAATTTTGCCGACTCCAAAGGACTTCGGGAAAACCGCTTCGTGGGACTTCCCCTGGATGAAAATAACCAGCCCGAGCTTACGGAAGAGCGTCTTAGGGAATGGGTGACATCCGTAAAGGAAGAGATTCTTTCCTGACATGAACAGAGAAAAACGGTATGAGAAGGGCCTTTTTGGGGATCCCCGGGGGATCCCTTTTTTATTTGCATATTTTTTTCTTTTTACGAACTCTTTTGCATCCTCAAAAGCTCTCTTTGAGCCCTTTGGAGGAGCCCAAGAGTTTCCTATTCCCCAGAATTTGTGATACGATTTGTTGAAGATAACGTTCATTTGTTGACGGCTGGTTTTCGTCGAAGGCGTTGCCGTGGAAAACTCCTTTTTTCGGAAGCTTCCCGGTGTCTGGGGTCTTGCAGAGTTCCTGGAGTATGCAGATGCGGAAGGTTTCGTTAAGGGCTCGGATTGTTCGAGAGGGGCGGCTATAAAGGCTTGTTTGAGAAGCACCTTTGTCACCGCAGTTCCGGATAGGTTCAGGGATTCTTTTGAAGAAGCCCCGTAATTGCCGATCCTTTGGGATCGTCATGAATGTGGCGGCCGGACGAGTACATGAGAGGAGGAGTAACGATGCGGTGGTTTCGTTTCTTTCATAATATCAGGATGCGGAGCAAGTTGATTTTTCTGTTTGTGTTGACGGGGCTTATTCCCCTGTTGTTTCTTTCGTATCTTTCCCTTTCCAAATCCAGCCAGGCGGTGGAAGCCGAGGTCTTTGCCAAGAATTCCCTTTTCCTGGAAGTCAAGAGAGATACCATTACGGGTATGCGGAACGATGCCGAGGTGGACTGGAAAATGCTTTCCCTCACGGACGTGGTCTATTCCAGTCTTGCCCTGGCCCATGAAAAGGGCAGTGCCTCGCCGGAGTGGCAGGGTCAAAAGGCCGAGGTGAAACGTTACTTCGAAGAGCGGGTGGGGCCCCTCTTTCCTTACCAGGACTATTTCCTTACGGATATCAAGGGAGATGTGCTTTTCTCTCTGAACTCTCCTTTCCTGGAAGGAGTGAACCTCATGGACCGGGAGTATCTTCGGGAGGCTCTCCAGGGCAAGATAAACTGGTCCGACTTCTTTTACTCCGAGCATGTGAAAAAAAGTATCCTGGTTCTTGCGGGGCCGGTGCTGCAAGAGGGAACCCGGGGAGATATCGTGGGTGTCTTTTTCCTCTTTTTGGGGCAGGATCAGTTTCAGGAAGTGGTGCACGCCTATGCCAAGGATTTGGGCACCACCGGGAATGCCTATTTGATCGACGCCCAGGGGCTTCTCATGATCGATACGCTTCGGGGAAAATATTCCCAGGGGGCGGCCATGAAAGAAAAAATTACCGGGGACGCTTTGAATATCCTTGCCCCCCAGATCGACCGGGGAAATACAGAGTTCAGGCATGTAGGCTACTGGAGGGATTATGAGGGAAATACCGTTCTGGGAAGTCAGGGGGTTATTCAAATCGGCAAAAGCCCCCTGGGAGTGGTGGTGGAAGTGGATGAAACCGAGGCTCTGGCGGGAGTGCGAGTTTTGCGGCTTCTCCTTCTTGCCATTACGGGAGTCATCGTCCTTGCGGGGATCGCTCTTACCTTCCTTTTGGCTTCTCTTATCGTGCGTCCTCTCAGAACCATAACGGTTTTGGCGGGGCGTGCCAAGGAGGGCGATTTTACCATCACCCGGGAAGAGTTTCAATATGAGGGCCGGGATGAACTTGGCTCCGTGGCGGATGCCCTGGCGGAAATGATCCATGGGCAGCGGGAAACCGTCCGGGAACTCAAGCAGAAGGCCCTTCACCTCTCGGCGATCTCCGAAGAGACCGCCGCTTCCACCGAAGAGGTTACCAGCACTGCCGGAGAAGTGGCGGAGGGCAACAGCAAACTTGCCGAGGAGACCCGATCGGGGCGTATCAATGCGGTGGAATCTTCGCAGGTCATGCTGGAGATGAGCAGTCTTATCCAGATTGCCCAGAATCTGGCCACCAATGCGGACGCCAACTCCAAGGAGATGGCGGAATCTGCCAAGCAGGGGCTGGATACGGTGAAAAAGACCGTGGAGCATATGGACAGCATCAAGCTTTCGGTGGAGGAAACCGAATCTCTCCTGCAGCAGCTTGACACCTTTTCACAGCGCATCGGCGTGGTGGGAGACACCATTACGAGCATTGCGGACCAGACTAATCTGCTGGCTCTGAATGCCGCCATCGAGGCCGCCCGGGCTGGAGATGCGGGAAAGGGTTTTGCGGTGGTGGCGGAAGAAGTGCGCAAGCTGGCGGAGCAATCCCAGCAGGGAGCCCGGGAAGTAGCGGACCTGGTCTCCAAGATCCTTGCGGGTACCGGTTCTGCGGTGGCGTCCATGCAAAAAAGCCGAAAGAGCGTGGAGGAGGGAGTTTCCATCGCCCATGTGGCGGGAAGCGCTCTGGAGGGGATCCAGAAGGCCATTGCCAGCTCCATTGAGGATATTCGAAAGATCATTAACACCACCGACGAAGAAGTGGCAAAGTCCGAAAAGGTCATCGCCCTCATCAACACCTCCTCCAGCGTTATGGAAAACACGGACGATCACGTGCAAAACCTGGCGGCAGCCATGGAAGAGGTGGCGGCGGCCATGGAGAACGTGGCCACAGGAGCTCAGGAGGTAAGCGGTACATCCGAAGATCTGCGGAACATGACCGAGCGGTTCAAGGTGGAAGACGACGGAGACGAGACGCATTCCAGGCTCTCTCTGAAGGGATGATCGGATCGAAAAGCGGAAAAGAACTCCTTCTGCTTTGTCGCACCATGAGGTAACGATTCGCCTATAGACGAAAGCCCCTGGAGATCTCCGGGGGCTTTCGTCGTTTCGGAGGAAGATGTATTCTGGTGGAAAAAGAGAAAAATATACCTGTTCCACGGTGGTGCGAAAAAAATTTCAGAAACCTCCCGGAAATCTGCCGGGAGGTTTTCCATGGTTTCCGGGAGAATGGAAGCCGCTTTTTTGTACATGTTTTTCAGCGCGGAGAGGCTTTTTCAAGAAAAAGACATAAAAGCTCCATTATAACATGAAGGCGTGTCCTAAGAACCACGCGAAAGCATGGGAAATCACCGGAAAAGGAAGGTTTTTGAACGTAAAAAAACCGGCGCTCTTTTCTACAATGAGGCTAAGGAAAATTCCCCAAAACCGGGAGTTTTCACTTTTACGGGAGGTGACAGGGAATGCAGTTTGTACGTTCTCACGGAAGGAGCCGTTATACGGCTCTTGCAGTCGCGGTTTTCGCTTTTCTATGGCTTTCGGCCTCTTTGGCCTGGGCCCTTCCCGGGAGCAGTTGGAGCGCCGGAGAAGAATATGGCAGAAATCATGCCCAGGCCATCAGTCGTAGTGTTCAGGAGATGCTCGACACGGGCAAGGCCCGGGGGGTGGAGTACGGAGATGTTCTCGAAAGAGCCAAGCGGCACGAGGCACTCTATCAGGAGGTGCTTCCCCAAAAGATCGATTGGATGAAGGGAGTCGCCCAGGGAGCCGGAGTATCCTACGAGGATCTCCTCATCCTCAATGCCGCTCATCGTGACATGACGGGTTTCGTGGGGGAATGTACCACGTTTATGGCTCACGGAACAGCTCTTCAGGCGGGAACGGGAGCTCTTATCGCCAAAAATCGCGATCTCGGATCCCATACCATCAGTGAAGTGGCGGTGGAAGAGGCCCGGGAATACGAAGATGCCGCAGTCTATCGGGGTGCCTATATCGACATCCCCCAGGTACAAAAGACCTACCGTTTTGTGGGTTCCCGCTCCGCCGGCCGCTGGGGGTACGGCATGGGGATCAACGAAAAGCAGGTGGCGGTGGCGGATAATGATGCTCCCACCCGGGATGCCCTCTCCTTTACCGAGGGGCTTCACGATAACGACTACGTGCGCCTTGTGCTCGAGCGGGCGGGCACCGCTCGGGAAGGGGTGGAAATTCTCACGAAACTTACCGAGAAATACGGCCAGGCCTGGAACTCCATCATGTTCGAAATAGCGGATCCCCAGGAGCTTTGGGTGGTAGAGATCGCGGGATATCGCTGGGTGGCCAAGAAATACGAAAATACCTTCAGCGCCCGGTCGAACCAGTTCCAGATTACCGACGATTATGACCTTGCCGCGGAAGACCTCATCTCCTTTGCGGTCTCCAAGGGATGGATTCCCGAGGGAACCGAAAGGATCAACTTCCGGGGGGTTTACGGAGGAACCACGCTCTATCCCGACGATAACGAAAATTTGGAAGAGCGTCCCGCCACGGAAATTCTCTACAACACCGAGATGCGCTATCAGAGGGCCATGGAGCTTCTCAAGGGCTTGGAGGGCTCTCTTTCCGCAGAAGCCGTACTGCCCCTGGTGCGGGATCACTACGATACCTATCCCTTGCCGAGCGGCGAGGTGCTGGAGCTGGAGCAGATTCCCTTTTACAGCGGTAAATGTGCGGACATGGGAGAATGGATCACCGAGTTTCCCGAAAAAGACACGGTGGAGACTTCCATTTTTCCCCGTCCCATCTGTCATCACGGCTTCGGGGGAATCACCGCCTCTTCGGCGATTTTCGTGACCCGTCCGGATGTGCCGAATGAACTGGGGAGCATGCTTCACTGCATCATGCAGCCGTGCAACAGCCTCTTCGTTCCCTTCTACGTGGGAACTTCCTCCATAGACCCCCGCTTCACCTCTCCCGAAGCGGGGAGTCTTTTCCTGACCATTTCCAAGGTCGCCTTCGGAGCCTATGGAATGTTCCATGAAGGAATTCGGGAGGTTTTCGATCCTTACGAAAAGGCTCTCTTCGGTGAAATGGCCGCCCTGGAAAAGGAATATGCGGGGCTTGTCTCCCGGGGTGAAGCGGATAAAGCCCTGCAGCTTCTGGATACCTTTGAGGCTGCAAAGACCCGGGAAGCCTGTGACCTGGCAAATGAGGTCATTCAGAGCATGTTCGATACCGCGGCAAAGTCTTCCGCCTGGGGACGAGAGTAGGCCTTTCGGGGCCCACGTTCGAACTCCGGAAAAATCGGAAGAAACTTGTTCGTAGAGAGTTTTATGTGGGGCCGGGAAGAACTTTCCCGGCCTTTTTCGTGTAGTATCATTATGTTCGTTTCCGTATAAAGGGAGGTCTCTCGCATGGAAAGACAGTCCTATCTTCCAGGTTATCTTGTCCGAAAGCACGAGCTAACCCTGCGGATGAACCGGGGAATGGAGATGCTTCGTTCCTGCCGGCTCTGTCCGAGGCAATGCGGTGCCCGGCGTTTGGGGGATGAAACGGGAGCCTGCGGCATCGGGAGCAGTTGCCGGGTGGCCTCGGCCTTTCCTCATGGAGGAGAGGAGCCCTGCCTTACCGGATGGAGGGGATCCGGGGCCATATTCTTTTCCGGATGCTCGCTTCACTGTGTATATTGTCAGAATGCTTCCATAAGCCAGGGCCTCGAAGGAAGAGATTTCTCGGGAGAAGAACTGGGAAGTCTTATGGTGGCTCTCCAAATGCAGGGATGTCACAATATCAATCTGGTGACGCCCACTCACGTGATGCCTCAAATACTGGAGGGGCTTCTCTGGGGTGTGGAAAAAGGGCTTTCTCTTCCTCTTGTCTACAATACCGGAGGGTATGACAGCCTGGAGGCTCTGGAGCTTCTGGAAGGATTGGTGGACATCTATCTGGTGGATATGAAATACGCTTCCTCCGAAACGGGGCGTGCCCTTTCCGGAGTTTCTCGTTACGGCGAGGTGAATAGAGATGCCTTGAAGGAAATGTATCGCCAGGTGGGAAATCTCCGGAAGGATTCTCAAGGGCTTGCAGTACGAGGACTTATGGTGCGGCACCTGGTTCTTCCGGGGCATCTGGAGGAAACCCGGGAGATTGCCGCCTTTCTGGCTGCGGAAATCTCCCTGGAAGTCTTCGTGAATCTTATGCCCCAGTACCATCCCGAGGGAAAGGCCCGGGAAATGCCTCCTCTGGACAAGCCTTTGGGGAGAGAGGAGTTTGCGGAGGCTTTGGAAATTTTCCGCCGTGCAGGGCTTCATCCTCTTCTGTGAAAACCTGTTCCGTTCCTTGCTTCTGACGAACCTGTTGTCCTTCACCTCGTTATAGGATTTGCAAAAAAGAAACCTTGGTTCATTTATGCTCTTGAAAAAGATTTCTTGTTGACAAAAAAAATGAACCCGGGTATACTCCTTTCCAGATTCAAAACGGAGGTTGAAGGCCATGATGTCAGTTGTTCACCATACAAAAAAGACGAATCGTCTCCGATGCAGCTTTCCCGGTATGAATGCGGAAGATTCTTCCCGTAGGGGTTCTACCTGGCGAAAGACTGAGAGGAGTGCGAAGGATATGTGGCAGAAAGATGAATGGGGCGGCTGGTATTTGGCGGATCAGAAATGCATCGGTTCCATGCCCGAGGCGACGGGAGTATGGAATAAGGATGAGGAAACCGGAGGGTGGTATCTCACCGGAACCGTTCTGGAGGCGGGACTCTCTTCCAACGGTTCCTACCGCATGGCGGTATAAGGTTTTCGTCCGGGTATCCGGAAACATAAAAAACGAGGCGGAGGGAAATTTTCCTCCGCCTTTTCTCGTTTACGCTCCTTTTTTACGGTATTTCTCAAGGGGTATAGCGGAGATAGAGATAGACGCTGCACAGGGAAAGGGATATGAGCACCGTGGTCATTCCTACCTTGCAGAACCTGGCGAAGGGTACGTGATGCCCCGAGCGTTCCGCCACATCCGCCACTACCACGTTGGCGGCGGATCCCAGGAAACTGCCGTTTCCTCCCAGGCATGCTCCCAGGGCGAGGGCCCAGAAGAGAGGTGCCGAGTTCAGGGTGAGCACCTGAGAGAGCTCCTGCACCACGTAGATGAAGGTGGCGGTGAAGGCCACGTTGTTGATGAAAGCGCAGAGGAGCCCGGAGATCCAGAGAATGGAAAGCATGGTAAGTACGGGTTTTCCCTCCAGAAGGGTGGCGAGGATCTGGGTGGCTTGAGAGATGACCCCGGTTTCCTTGAGGCCTCCCACGATCATGAAGAGGCAGGCGAAGAAGACCAGGGTGGGCCACTCGATATCTTCGTGAATCACGGTGCGGCCGTCCACCTTTCCCACCACCAGGAGTACCGCCGCTCCCAGCAGGGCGATCACCGCTGCATCCAGATGGAGCACATGATGAAGAAGAAATCCCAGAAGAATGATTCCCATGATGGTGCCGGACTGTTTGAGAAGCTTCATGTCCTTGATGGTTTTCGATTCGTTTACCTGGAGAATTCTGGAATACTGTTCTTCCGTAATGGTAAGGTCTTTCCGATAATAAAAGGCGAGATAAAGCAGCACCACCAGAAGAACCCCCAGAGCAGGAGGCCCCAGGTTCACCAGAAAATCCATAAAGGAGAAGCCTGCGTAGGATCCGATGATGATATTCGGAGGATCTCCGATGAGGGTGGCGGTGCCTCCTATGTTGGAGGCCAGGGTTTCCGCCATGAGCAGTGGGAGAGGGTCCATTTCCATGAGGTCCGCCAGGGAGATGATTACCGGGCTGATGAGAAGCACCGTGGTGACATTGTCGAGAAAGGCGGAAAGGAACGCCGTTACCAGAGCGATGGCGAAGAGGGTAAAAAGGCCGTTCCCTCGGGTGATTTTCATGGTTTTTACCGCCAGGAACTGGAAAATTCCCGTTCTTGAGAGTACTCCCACGATAATCATCATGCCTATGAGGAGTCCGATGGTATTAAAGTCGATAAAACGCACTGCCACGGTGGAAGGAAGAAGATGGAAGGCCATGATGAGAGCGCTTCCGAGAAGGGCTGCCACGCTTCGAGGCGTTTTTCCCGAGGTGATGAGCCCCAGGGTGAGAAAAAAGACACCGAGAACCATCCACGCTTGAAAAGACATTTTGTACTCCTTTTTCTCCCATGCCTTACTGTACGGAGGTATGTGATAGGAGAGAGCATACAGAGAAAGGGAGAAAGGTGCAACCCATGCTCTATTTCGAATATTTTTAGCAATTCTCCCGGTTTTCTGGTGGATCTTTTATCGAAAAAAGCGTTTTCCGGAGTTTCGGGTAATAGCGAAGGAGGATGAATGAGAGACCGAGAATCTTGCGGTAGGCTCCTCGGGACGGCTGTGCTACAATGTCACATCAGAAAGCAGGTTTACGCAAGGAGGGAAAGGTAATGCAGATGCCTATGCAGCAGCAGATTACGCTGGACGATCTTCTGTCCATGCTTATGGCCCGGGTGGATGCCATGTCCATGGCGGAGGAAAATCTTAAAACAAAGATGAACATTCTTGGCAGGGTTCTCTACAAGAAGGGACTTCTGACGGATGAGGATGTCATGGATTCCATCCGGGAGGAACATCGGGTACTCAAGGAACTCGGTGCCATCGACAAAATGCCCGGAGAAGAAATTGTAAAGCTCTCGGCGGAGGGGATTCTCCAGTGGATCCGGGGAGACGTGGACGCCATCAAGAAGGGCATGGAAGAATACGAGCAGAGGGTTCGGGATCTTGCGGCCCAGGAGGCCCGGAAACCTCGTATCGACGTGGCCAGCGCTTCGGTGCTGGATCAGCTGGACCATATGACGGGAAAAAAGCCCGGAGGAAGCAAGCTGATTCTGTAGCGGTTCCGAGGAATACGAGAAAACGTAAAAATAGGGACGGGGAGAGGGGGCGGATTGAGCCTTCTCTCCCCGTTTGCATGTTGCGAAACCTCGGAGCTCATGAGAAGATGAACCCGTTCATGAAGATGATGAACCGGTCTTTTTCTCATTTCGAGAACAGGAGAACATGTAGAGGAGGTGCGTTTGTATGTGTAGAAAGCGGTTTTTGTTGTGGGGTCTTCTCATGCCGTTTCTCCTATGGTCCGGAGTGGCCTGGAGCGGTGATCCGGGAGATTTTGTGGTGCAGCGTATGGAGCCCCAGGGAGAAGTGCGGGGACTCGAGGAGATTTCCCTGGTCTTTTCCGCTCCCGTGGTACCCCCGGAGATGGTGGGGCGAGCCCTGCTCAAGGAAGATCTCCCAGGGGTCATAACGCCCCTCCTTGAAGGAAGCTGGAAGTGGAAAGATGTACAGCAGTGCGTCTTTACTCCCGCTCATCCTCTGGTGCCCGCCACGGAGTACCGTCTCTCCCTTCGCCCGGATTTACGGGATATGGATAAACGGCTCCTTGCGGGGGCTCACGATTTTACTTTTTCCACCTCTCCCCTTCGGTTTCTCGGTTTCGCTCAAAAGGATTTCCGTTCGGACGGCACCATCGTGGGAGAGCTTCGGTTTTCTCTCCCCGTATCACCGGTACGGCTCCGGGGGTATCTGGAGGTGCGGGACGAAAGAGGAAAGCTCCTTCCCTACAGTATTTCGCAGCAGCACGCCGCCAGAACCGTGGACGTCTCTATTCAGGCTCAGGGCAAAACCAAGGCGATACTTGCGCTTTATCGGGGATTTCCCGCCACGGTAGGGCATCTCGGCCTTGCCGAAGACCAGGAGATCATGGTAACTCCCAAGTTCATCCTGGATGTGCAAAACTCCTACTCCTCTTCTTCTTATGAAGGAAAGGGACGCATCTGGATAGGTACCACCTCCCCGGTGGATATTTCCCGAGCCTCCTCTTTCGTGGAGGTCGAGCCCCGGCAGGAGTTTTCCCTGGAGCCCGGAAGCGGAGGATTTTGGATTAACGGAAACTTTCTCCCCCGAGACCGGGTGGTGGTAACTCTCAAAAAGGGCCTTCCCGGACTTCGAAGTTCCTCCCTTGCCCGGCCCTTCCGCAAGGCCTTCGTTTTTCCCGATGTGGAACCGGATATTTTCTTTGCTGCCGGGGGAAGCTATCTTTCCTCTCAAGGTTCCCTGCGGGTTCCCCTGGCGGGGGTGAACGTGGAAACCATACGGCTTGCCTCGTGGAAGATGTTCGAGAACAACGTTCCTCTTGCTCTGGGTATGGATAATTCCTGGCTCGATCTGGAACTTTCCCGTCAGGGAGCCACCCGGGAATACCGCACCGAAGCCAAACAGAATGAGTCTTTCCGAATGGCGGTGGATTTGAAGGAGTTCCTCAGCCCCGATACGGGGGTGTTTATTCTCCAGGCTTCGGACGTTTCCGGAAATAGCTGGAACGTTCCTCGAATGATGGTGACTCTTACGGATCTGGGAATTACCGCCAAGGTCTTTCCCAAAGGAATTTTTCTGTGGGTGAACTCTCTGCATGGCGGAGGCCCCGTGGAAGGGGCGGTAATACGGATCTATTCCCGGTCCAACCAGCTTCTGGGAACCCTTACCACCGATGAGAACGGGTTGGGGCTCCTCAGCCGGGAAGAGCCTTGGGAAGACGATCTTCTTCCCTGGGTGGTCACCGCCGCCGCCGGAGAGGATCTTTCCTATCTGGTGCTCCGGTACGATCTCCTCCGGGGAGGGGATTGGGAACTCGGAGGAAGGGCCTATCTCGATGAGGGGTACGAGGCTCATGTCTTCACTCCCCGGGGAGTTTTCCGCCCCGGCGAGGTGGTGGATCTCACGGGGCTCGTGCGGAACCGGGATTTTCTCCCCCCCGGAGAGTTTCCTCTGGAATGGAAGATCTTCGATCCTAACGGAAGAAACGTCTTCTCCCAGATAGCTCCCCTTTCGTCCCAGGGATTCGTGACCTTGGCATACCCCCTTTCCGATGCCTCTCCCACGGGAGATTATCGAGTACAGCTCCGGATTCCCGGAGAAGGGCGTTTCCTCGTGGGAGAACATTCTTTCCTGGTGGAGGATTTCGTGCCTCCCCGCATCCGGGTTACCGCCTCCACCGAGGTGGAAGCCCTGGCTCCCGAAGAATCCTTGGTTCTCGATCTTCGGGGAGAGTATCTTTTTGGCGCTCCCGGAGCTCGCCTGGCCACGGAGGGAGAGGTGCGTTTCGTTCCCCGTGCCTTCAGTCCCAAGGGTTACGGAGATTACGTCTTCGATGATTCTGAAGAGGAGCTTTTCCCCTACAGCGATTTTCTCGGTACCGGTGCCTTGAACGACGAGGGAGTAGGTTCCTTTAGCTGGCAGACTCCCCCGCGATCCACCCTCAACAAGCCCGGGGATCTCGTGTTCCGACTGGGAGTTATGGAGGACGGAGGGCGTATGGTGTGGGATGTGCTCTCTCTGCCGTATCATCCCTTTTCCCAATACGTAGGAATTCGGCCTCCCCAGGGAGAGGAGATGCGTCCCGGGCTGGAAATTCAGTTTCCCCTGGTGGCCCTGGATCGAAAAGGGGCCCTTGGAGATCTGGCATCCGTAAATGCCCAGTTCTTCAAGGTAGCCTATCACAGCGTGGTGGTGGAGGAGGATGGCCGGTACCGTTTCCACTATGAACGGGAGCTTCTTCCCTTTGCCGTACAGGCGATTTCCCTTGAGAAGGGAACGGGAACGGCCCGCTTCACTCCCAGGGAGTACGGTGAATATATCCTCCGGGTGGAGGATCCTCAGGGCGCTGCCCGGGCGGCAGTCTCCTTCTACGTCTGGGGCGGTTCCGACGGCCCTCCCGGAGGCCCTCTGGACAAAGTGGCTCTGCGGCTGGACAAGGATACCTACGCCTCGGGAGAAGAGGCTACTCTTCGCTGCGAGCTTCCCTTCAAAGGAAATCTTCTGGTGACGGTGGAGACCGATCGGGTGGTGCACTGGCAGTATCTCCCCTCGGTGGAGCGTACCGTGGATGTGAGGTTCCCCGTGGAAAAGACCATGCTTCCCAACGCCTACTGCGTGGCGTGGCTTATCCGTCCCCAGGGGGAGGATAATTCGCAATGGTACAATCCCCGGGCTTTGGGAGTTACCCGATTCCGGGTGGATCAGTCCGAGCACGAGGCTAAAGTGCTTCTTACGGTGCCGAATCGGGCTTTCCCGGATGAAGAAGTGACCGTGGATCTTCAGCTCGAGGATGCCTCGGGAAAACCCTTTCCGGGAGAAGCGGTGATCGCCCTGGTGGATGAGGGCATTCTGGGGCTTACGAAGTTCGGCACCCCGGACCCCCATGCCTTTTTCACCGCCCTTCGGGCTTTGGGAATTCGAGGATACGACGTATACGACGATCTTCTTCCTCCGGAAAATGCGGCGACCCCTCTGCTGCATCCCGCGGGAGGCGAGGGACGTGAGATGGCTTTCGCCAAGGGACTTTCCCCGGTGCAGGCCCGGCGATTCAAGCCCGTGGCTCTCTTCGAGGGGCCCTTTGAAACCGATGCGGAGGGACGTCTGCAGGCCCGGTTCCATCTTCCCGAGTTCAGCGGTACGCTTCGGGTTATGGCGGTGGCGGGAGGCGGAGCTCTTGTAGGTTCGGGAGAGAAGGAACTTCTCGTGGCTCGGGATGTGATCGTGGAAACCACCCTGCCCAGGGCTCTGGCTCCGGGAGATCGGGTGGCCATGCCTCTTACGCTCTTCTCCAAGTCTGAGGAACACCTGGCGGTGGAAGTACATATCACTGCGGAAGAGCCCCTGATCTACAAGGGGCCCGAAATGTTCCGCATTATGCTCGCTCCGGGATCCCAGGGAGAACGCATGAACGTGCCCCTGGAGGCGTCGGAAAGCTCCGGAGCGGGGGTGCTGCGAGTGCGGGCATCCTGGAACGACGAGGTTATGGAAGAGAGAACCGAACTCCCTGTGCGGCCTCCCTATCCTCTCATCCGCCGCACCGGAGGCGGGGCCCTTCCTGGAGGATCCAGCACCGCTCTCGATTTCGGAGGCTCCTGGTTCCCCGGCACCCTCCGGGGAGTGGTGGCCTTTTCGGGAACTCCCGTGGCGGATCTCTCTTCGGCCCTTCAATACCTTACCTCGTATCCCTACGGATGCCTGGAGCAGACCATCTCCGGCATCTGGCCCCTGGTGGCTCTGCCGGATCTGGTGAGGGATCTCGATCCTCTCCTGGTGAACCCCGAGGAGAATAATCGTCGGGTGCAGGAGGGGTTACGCCGGATTCTCGCCATGCAGCTTTATGACGGCTCCTTCTCTTTCTGGCCCGGGGATGGCTACAGCTTCTCCTGGGGCTCCGTCTATGCGGGGCACCTTCTTTTCGAGGCTTCCCGGGAAGGATACGCCGTTCCCGAGGAAAGTCTCCGGGGCGCCCTGGAGTGGATCCGGCGTCTGCTTCCTCAGGAGTTCGATTCCATGACGGACCGGGAGTATGCGGACCTCAGCGCTACCAAGGCTTACGGCATGTACGTCCTGGCTCTTTCGGGGCAAGCTCCCCTGGCGTGGATGGAACACTTCCGGGAACGTGGCGAGAAGCTTACGGAAACCGCCCGGATATTCCTTGCCGGAGCCTATGCCCTGGAGGGACGACAGGATGTGGCCTCTTCCCTTCTGGGAACCGTGGCGGTACGAATGGATGATCCTCCTTCCGAGGGATCCATCTTCGATTCGGGAGTTCGGAACACGGCTCTTACGCTGCTTATGCGGTTGCATCTGGATCCCGGATCCGAGCAGGCGGCCCTTCTGGCACAGCAGCTTATCAAAGCTGCCCGGAAGGGGTTGTGGCGAAACACCCAGGATAACGCTTTCTCCGCCGTGGCCCTAGGACGCTATTTCCGAAGCACCCGGGAGGAGCGGAAACCCTTCGTGGCGGAGCTGCGCTCCTCTTCGGGGGAAGAACTTCTTACGGTACGGCAGGGAGAGAACGCTTCCCTTCCGGTGAATTCCCCCGAACCTCCGGAGCTTTCCTGTGCCGGAGAGGGACAGGTTTACTACTCCTGGTCCGTGGAGGGAGTGCCTCAGGAGGCTCCGGAACCCATGAAGCAGGGGCTTTCGGTATCCCGGAGCTATCATCGTCGGGACGGAACGCCTCTCAAACCGGGAGAACCCGTGTTCCAGGGGGAGATGCTGGAGGTACGACTGGAGCTTCTTTCGAACCGTTCGGTGGAGCATCTGGTGCTTTCGGACCTCCTCCCCGGAGGTTTGGAAATCGACAATCCCAGGCTTCAGGCGGCCCTTGAGGGGAGCGAACGCTACGTTTCCGTGCGGGAGGAGATCCGGGATGACCGGCTTCTGCTCTTCGTTCCCTTCCTGAGCAAGGGAGAAGCCCTCCAGTATACCTATCGGGTCAGGGCGGTAACGGCGGGAACCTTTACGGTACCTCCCGTGGCCGCTGAGGCCATGTACGATCCGGCCCTTCAGGCCCTGGGCGAGACGGGTACACTTGAGATAAAACCCTAAGACATGAAACTGAATTTTTTTCGCAGAACCCTGAGAGGGTGCCTTCTTGGAGCAGTGTTGTTTTTCGGAGGAGGCACCCTCCTCCTGTACCATACCTGGCCTGAAATTTCTCTGGAGGCGGTGCGAAGCTGCTCGGTCTCTCCGGGGGTTTTCGATTTTCAGGGGGAGCCTCTTCGAATATGGCCCTCTCCCGAGGAAGAATGGAGTCTTCCGGTCTCTCTGGATCAGATGGGGGCATGGCTTCCCAGGATAGCCGTGGAGGTGGAGGACCGTCGCTTTTTCTCCCATGGAGGGGTGGATTTTCCCGCGCTCCTTCGGGCGGCGGCACAGAATTTTCGGGCGGGGAAGGTGGTGTCCGGAGGCTCTACCATCACCTCTCAGCTCGTTCGCCTCACCTTTCCACGCCCCCGTACTCTGGGAGCGAAGCTTGACGAGTTCCGCCAGGCCCTGGAGATGGAGAAAACTCTTTCCAAAGAAGAAATCCTGGAGCTTTATCTTAACAAGGCCTTTTTCGGAGGCATGCTCCGGGGCGTGGAGGCGGCCTCCCTGGGATGGTTCGGCAAGCCCTGCAAGGCCCTCTCTCCGGGGGAGGCGGCTCTTCTGGTGGGGCTTTTGAAGGGCCCCACCGCCTATCGGCCGGATCGCAACTATTTCGGGGCGAAGAAGCGGCGAGATGGTATTCTCGCGTTGCTCGCAGAGCGGGGGGTGCTTGATGAAACCGCATATCTTGGAGCCTTGGACGAACCTCTTCCTCGGGAGATGCGTCCCTTTCCAGCCCTGGCTCCCCTGGCATCGGATCGGCTCCGCCGGGAGCACCCCGAAAAGGAACGCATCGACTCCACCCTGGACAGAAAAATCCAGGAGGAGCTTCAGCGTATCGCCTCCCGGCAGGTTCGGGAATTCGGATCCTCGGTAACCTTGGCGGCGTTGGTTCTCGAAAACGCTACCGGGAGTATTCGGGGAGCCGTGGGAAATGCCCGATGGGGAGAGAACACGCCGGGAAGCTGGATCGACTGCTCCCGGGTGCTGCGTTCTCCAGGATCGGCCCTCAAACCCTTCGTGTACGCCGCTGCCTTCGATCGGGGTTATCTGACTCCGGATTCCCTTCTGGCGGATACTCCCTATGGTTTCGGAGGACGGCATCCTCGGAATTTCGACCGTGTCTTTCGGGGCCCCGTCTCCGCAGGGGAAGCCCTCGGGCTTTCTCTCAACGTCCCTGCAGTACGGGTGCTCCGGATGATTCGGGGCAATGTCTTTCTCGCTTTTCTGCGTCGTCTCGGTTTTTCGGGATTTACCAAGGATTCTTCTCATTACGGGGATGCCCTGGTTCTCGGAGGATGCGAAGTTACCCTGGAGGAGCTTGTGCGGGCTTACGGCGTTTTTTCTTCCGGAGGAAGGCTTCCCGCGCTCAAGTGGCTTCGGGAAGAGGAATCTTCGGAAAAAAACATCTTCCGGGAGCGCATCTACTCTCCGGGAGCCGCTTTTCTAACGAACCTCTGTCTTTCCCGTCCCGAACGCCTCTCTCTGACCACCCAAAGGCTTTTGGAAAAGCGGCAGCTTCAGATTTGTCTCAAGACGGGAACCTCTTACGGTATGCGGGATGCCTGGGCGGTGGCCTATACGCCGGAATATACCGTGGGGGTATGGATGGGGGATCCCGGAGGAAGCCCTCTGGAAGGAGTGGCGGGGCTTCGGGCGGCGGCTCCCGGAGCGGTGGAGATGCTTCTCTCTCTCGGAGAGGACGCTTCCTGGTTCTCTCCTCCCGAGGATGTGTCCAGGCGGGAAATCTGCGTGCTTTCAGGGCAGCCTCCCGGAGAAGCCTGTCCCGCCACATCCATGGGATGGTACATTCCCGGGGTTTCCTCGGGAAAAACCTGTTCACTGCATGGCCGGGAAGGAGGAAACACCGTCCTTCGCTGGCCCCGGGAACTGCGGGGGTATGAGCGAGGCGGAACTCTTCGGGAAGCTCCGGGAAAGCTCAGCATCGTATCTCCCCGGGAAAACCTACGGATCTTCACAGTTCCCGAACGAAAGGAAAAGATTCCCCTTCGTACCGAGGGCGGCGTTCCTCCCTATTTCTGGTATGTGAACGGTATGTATCAGGGCAAGCAGGAAGAGGGGGAAGATCCTTATTTCTGGTCTCTCCGAGAGGGAAAACACAGGCTTTCGGTCACCGACGGAGAGGGGCAGACGAGTTCGGTAGTTTTCACGGTGGTCCATTGAGAAAAGAGAACAACGCCGGGGGCCCTGCAGGGCCCCCGGTGAAGGATCTTCGGAAAAAATGAAATCTTATTTATAAGATCTCCTGACCTGAGAGAGGCGCAAGGCCAGGAGATGCGTAGCGGCGTTATTGGCCGGATTTGGCGATGAGGCTGTTCAGAGCCTGGAGAAGCTCCGCCATATCTTTCTTGGAGGCTTTGGTTTTGAGAATCTCCTGGGGAAGCATGGCCTTTCCCCAATACTTGGCGTTCTTTTCGTGCTGGGTGGTGATGGAGGCTCCCTCCAGAGACATTCCCGCGAAGAGTCCCTTGCTCATGGAATAGCTGTAAATGGAAGCTTTGAGTTTTCCGTCCGTGGCAGCCTGGGCATCTCTTCCCACGGGGCCTGCGGCCACCGAGATATCTCCTCCCAGGGTGATTTTATCTCCCACGAAGCCTTCCATGCCCCGTTCATTGGTGATGACCAGCACCAGGGCGGTAGACTGTATTCCCACCTGAAGGCCGAAGGATGCCCCGGTGATGTCCACAAAGCTGGGCCCGTTCCAGGAGTTTCCCTCCCGGCGGAGAATGAGCCCCTCTCCGTAGCGGCCTCCCACCACGAATCCCGCCTTTACCACCGAGGGAAAAATGGCTACGCCCTTGGCTCCCCGGAGGGTATCTCCCATGGCTCCAGCATCGTTCTGACTGAGCATCTCCTTGAGGGTGAGTACCGAATCGTTGATAATGGTCTGGGGGGATTTCGCAGCCTGGGCGGTACCTCCGATAAAGAGGCAAAAGACCGCAGCAAACATGCATAGAAAAAACATTTTTTTCTCTTTCATGCTGTACGACACTCCTTTCTTTACAGTTCCGTCCGAGCGAAACTGATGGGGCATCATTATATCCCACAAAGAAGGATGGGAATAGCCCCGTGTTTTGATACAATGCAACGACATCCCCGGGGGAGAAAAGGGGAAAATATCTTTCGAAGGAGGAATGGGCCGTGGAGAAATACGAAAATCGAGATCCCCTTGTAAACGTGCTTCACCATGTGGCATGGCACGGGATTATGCCTGGCCCCGTTTTTTACGGGCAGCGTCATGAAGAGGGGGTAACCATTCATGGTGGCAACCCTCCCTTCGAGCGTTTTCTGCGAAAACGAGGAAAACACCCTTCCTACCCTTGTCGCGGGGAGGAGCTTTTCTCGGAGGTTTTCGAAAATGCTTCGAAAAAACCCTCTTCCCTGGAGGCTCTTTTCGAAGGATCCCCCGGCTGGACTGGGGGAACCTGGTTTCCCTTCGAAGGAGACGAGGAGCTGGAATACGCTCTCTTCGAAGATCCCCATGGATGGTTCGTTTTCTTTCTCGAATCCCTTACGAGCGGCAGAATACTTGAGAACCAGGAGGAGTTGCGGAAGAAACTGGAAGAAATGGTGCGTCTTTACAGCGTGGGAGAGATTCTGGATCCCCTTACGGCGATTTTACGGGAATTTCTCGGCTTCGATTGGGCGGGAGTGCTCTCCTGGAACTCCGGAGAGGGACGCTGGTCCCTGGCGGCCTATAACGGAGGAAAGGCGGGGGAAGAACAGAATGTTCGGGCTGCAGATCTTCTGAAAGCCTTTCACCGGGATCAGGAACAGTCCGGGGTGTGTCTGGGGGATCTCGAAATCATGGATCATCGGTATTGGTGGGTGGATGTCCCGGAAAAAACGTCTTTCTGGGCAGCGATACTGGAGGAGCAGAGTATGGCCTCCTTCTTTGCGGGAACCCTTGTTCCGGGAGCGCAGCCCATGCTTTTTCTCGGTTTTTCCGGAAAGGAGAACCGGGTTACTCGGATTAGAAAAGAGGTTTTCCAGGGCGTGTGGCCCGTGGTATGCTCCATGGCGGAACGGTATCGTCTTATTACTGGCATGGCGGTGCTTTCCCAGAAGGATGCGGTTACGGGGCTTCCCCGGGGAGAATCCTTTCTTCAGAAGGTTTCCGTGGAGCTCAGCCGGAACAGGCGTTATTCCTATCCTATCTCCCTGCTCTATCTGCACATTCAAAATATGGAAGAGCTGAAGCGGGCAGGAGGCTCCGGAGGAGTGGCCGATGCCTTTCGCCTCCTCGCGAGAGAGGCGGTGGAGAGCATCCGGGTTGTAGATATAATCGGCCGCCTTGATGACGGAGGCCTTCTGATTCTTCTTCCTCATACGGCCCTTGAGGGAGCTCAGGTGGTAGTGGGGCGAATGAAAGAACGTTTTCGGGGACTTTCTCCTCTTCCTTCGGTGTCCATGGACGTTCTTTTACGCTCCCTCTCCTATTCGGAAGGACTTATTCCCGATACGGAGCTGGTGCTCAAGGAGATCCGACGTTAATCGACCAAGGAAGAGATGCAAAGAGGTGCATGGAAATACGAAAAGAAACACCCCGGATCCCGAAGGATCTGGGGTGTTTCTTTTCGTATTTCCATATGGAATATGCGAAGGGGAAGCCTGAAATCAGAGAAAAAGATTATCCATGGTGGAGAGGATGTCCAAAGCCATAATGTCCGCTTCTTCCTGATTTTGGGTCTCTTCCAGGCGTTCCGCCACACGTTCCCGGGTCATTTCCAGAAAGGCGAAGACGGGATTCTGCTGAAGTTCTTCGGTAATTTCCTCAAGGAGGAGATCCGGAATACGGTCGGTGACGTACCCGAAGAAGACTGCTGCGGTGGAAAGAGCCATAATTCTGGATTCCGTAAGCGTCCAGGCGGGTTCCAGAAGAAGTGCCCGGGAGTAGCTTTCGAGATCCTCCTCTTCGTCCTCTCCCTCCAGAGGGGGAACCCAGAAGTCGAGGAGGTAGAAAGGCAGGTTGGGATCCGTTCGAAAGGCATCCCAAAGGGCGATGGCGCTCTCCCGGGAAGAAAGGGAACATTCGAGAAGCGCCATGGCCTTTACGTGAGCCGAGAAAATGTCCGGATCCTCTTCGGCGATCACCGTTTCGAGTACCCGGGAATATTGTTCCGTAAGAATAAGTCCCACGTAACGTATGGCTTTGGCCCAGGAATAATCGTCGTGAGGGAGCTCCAGAAGCTCTTCGCTGAGAGCCACCGCCTCCTCCCCCCGATTTTCCAGAATGTAGTACCATCCCATGCGCTGGAGAGCCTCGAAAAGAAATGCCCGAAGATCTTCCCCCTGTTCTTCCGGAAGATCCTCGAGAAGCGAGCGGATCTTTACAACACAGCGGGAAAGATAGGCAAGGGACTCCTCGGGATCCTCTGTTTGATCCGCGAGAAAGAGCAGGGCCTCGGGATTTTCCGGATCCAGGCGAAAAATCTCCTTTATCAAAGATTCCGTGGCGGAGGAGGGTTCTCCCTCGTAGAGTTCATCAAGAAGCTGCTCCAACTGCCGGCGATTTTTTTTCATATAGCGTGAATTCCCTTGGTGGTTTCAGGGAATACTCCCTCCTGACTTTTTGTAAAATTTAATCGAATTCCCCGTTTCCCATCTGGATGCCCATGGCGGTGTTCGGCATCTCCAAGGAACTCCGAAGCTGGATGGAGGGCATGGGAACCACGGTTACTCCCGAAGCTTCGTCGTAGTGATATCGTTCGGCGTCGATTTCGGGATTATAGCCGATAACGGTTCCCGGGGGAATAGCGTTGTGAGCGTCCACGATGACTTTTCGCAGTTTGCACTTCTCGCCGATAATGACTCCCTGGCCGATGAGGCACTCTTCAAGAATGGCTCCGGGGTGGATGATGCAGTTTCTCGAGAGCACGGATCGATGTACCGTGGAACCGAGAATCTGGCTTCCTTCGGCCCGGAGGGTGCCTACAACGGAGCAGTCCTGCCCTTTGCTCGGGTAGGTGAAACCCGGGGGGTCAGCGTAGGATACGGTTCGTATGGGCCAGTGAAAGTTGAAGAGCGTGAGGTCCGAGGGATGCTTGAGAAGATCCATATGGCTTTCCCAATAGGCCTTGATGGTTCCCACGTCCTGCCAGTAGGGACGATCCTTTCCGGGGAGCACTTGGCTCGAGAAATCGTAGGCCATCACCTTGGAGGAGCCGAAGGCCGCGGGGAGAATGTTGCGGCCGAAATCGTGGACGGAATCCTCTCTGGTGGCATCCAGGATGAGGGCTTCCTCGAGAATTTTGCGTTTGAAGATATAGTTGCCCATGGATACATAACTCTGCCCGGGTTTTCCCGGGATATGCGGAGGATTTTCGGGTTTTTCCACGAAAGCCGTTACCTGCCCCTGGTCGTTCACTCCGACGCAGCCGAAGGCGCTTGCTTCGGAAGCGTTGATGGTTTTGGCGGCCACCGTGATATCCGCATCCGTATCCACGTGAAACTGGAGCATTTGTTCCACATCCATCTTGTAGATGTGGTCCGCCGCAAAGATGCACACGTGATCCGCATCGAAAAGGGTGATAAGGTGTAAATTCTGGTACACCGCATCGGCGGTTCCTTTGTACCAATGGTTCCCCGTCCACATTTGGGCGGGGACAGTGGTGACGAAAAGATCCCGTCCTCGCATGGCACCTCCGAACTGCCATCCCCGCTCGATATGTTCGTTCAGGGACTGGCTTTTAAACTGTACCAGCACGTAAATGGAATAAAGACCGCTGTTCACGAGATTGGAGAGGGCGAAGTCGATAATGCGATACTTCGCCGCAAAGGGCACCGCAGGTTTCGAGCGATACCGGGTGAGGGGCATGAGGCGCTCTCCCTTGCCTCCCGCCAGGACGATGCCCAGCACGCGACCGTATCTGCCGTAAATCATGATTGTTTCCTCCTTTCTGAAGACAGTATGTCTTGTGACGACGGAATAAGCTTTACCGGAAAGCTGAAAGGCTACCTCTGGGTTCCGCGGGAAATTTCCTTTTCAAGGAGATCGCGAAGTGTCTCCCAGGAAGGGATTCCTCGAAAGACGCAGCGTCCCCGGAGAATCCAGGTCGGTTCGGTAGCTTTGATGCGGTGCCGCACCACCGAAAGGATCCAGAAAAGGCATTTGGGATCCACCATCCGGAGCTCTACCCGGGAGCCGAAAGTTTCTCGAAGGCGAACGAGAAGGGCGCTCACGGACTCACGGTCCGTGCAGGAGGCGAAAGACCGAAGCTCCTCCTTCGTAAAGGCATAGGAACCTCAGCCCCCGGAGGAGAAGGGAAGTTCCATGAAAAGGGTAAGACGTACCATGATTTTTCTCCTTTCCGGATTCTAGGTTGCCCCAAACTTCCAGGGAATGGGCCGCTATGTTACGGAAACTCCCTCCAGAAGGGCGTTATAGAGCTGATGGTAGAGCCGGGCGGAACGTTTCCAGGAAAAATCCACCTTCATGTTTCGGGCAATCAGTTTTTGCCATGCCTCGGGCTTATCGTAGAGTGCCAAGCCTCGACTTGCCGCCTTGAGAAGCTCTTCGGCGGAGTAGTCCAGAAAGACGAAGCCGTTGCCGTCCTCGGGAGATCCCTCCACGTCGATCACCGTGTCCGAAAGGCCTCCCACCGCCCGTACTACCGGTACGGTGCCGTAGCGCATGGCGATGAGCTGCGAGAGTCCGCAGGGTTCGAAGAGGGAAGGCATGAGAAGAAAATCCCCTCCCGCATAGAAAAGATGTGCCAGGGGTTCGCTGAATCCCGTATGAAGCCATACCTGGCCCGGGAATCGCCGGGCTTCCTCCTGGAAGGTCCGTTCCACCACTTCGTGACCGCTCCCGAGAATAAGAAGCTGGATGTTTCTTCGGAGAAGGGCTTCCATGGATCCAAGGATCAAGTCGATACCCTTTTGTTCCACCAGGCGGCTTACGAAGACGAAGATGGGCCGGTTCTCCTCGGGAAGGCCCGTTCTTTCGAGAAGCGCCTTGCGGCAGGCTTTTTTCCCCGCAAGGTTTTTCGCGGTATACGGTTTTGGAAGATGGGGATCCTTTGCGGGATTCCAGATTTCGTAATCGATGCCGTTCAGGATCCCCCGGAGTTTGCTGCGGTTCTGCACCAGCACTCCGTCAAGGCCGAATCCTCCCTTCATGGTCTGGATTTCCCAGGAATACTGGGGAGAAACCGTGGTGACCGCTCCAGAAGCGTTGATGCCTCCCTTGAGAACGTTCACCTGACCGTAAAACTCCATGGCGGGAATGGAAAAAGCCTGGGGTTCGAATCCCCAGCTTTCCAGGGCGCTTCGCTCCACCACGCACTGATGGGCCATGTTGTGCAGCGTGAGCACCGTGTCGTAATTACCGTGGAGCTGTTTATAGTGCCGGTGCCACTGGAGTGCCCCGGGGATCAGGGCTCCCGGCCAGTCGTGGGCGTGGATGATGTGGGGCCTCCAGCGGAGAACCTTTTCCAGTTCGAGAGCCGCATAGGAGAGGAATACGAAGGGGAGCACGCTCTCCTCGGTGGTCTCCGGAGGATAAACCCGGGGATTCTGGAAGAGTTCCGGCTGTTCCAGGAGGTACACCTGGATGCCGTGTACCATGGCGGGAATGATCTCCGCACTATAGACCCGCCAGTTGAGGGATACGTGGATTTTTTCGGGCTCCCGATGGATGGGGATCTCCATGTTTTCGAGAATCTCCAGTACTCCCGGCCACAGGGGAAGCAGAACCCGGGCATCCATGCCGAATTCCTGCATGGCCCGGGGAAGAGCTCCCACCACGTCTCCCATGCCTCCCATCTTGATGAGAGGGGCCATCTCGGGGGATACATGAAGTGCCCGGAGTACCGGAGAGTTTGAGGGCTTCATGGCTAGAGCCCCCGGAAGACCACGTCGTAGGCCTTTTCGCAGTAATCCTTTACCACTCGATGGGTGTTGAAGTAACTGGCATTCAGGGCTATGGTGTAGCGCATCATGCGAATCCAGGTCTTCCGATCTTCGTAGTAGGTGGGGATGATCTGGTGGTGCAGTTTGTTATACAGATCCCGGGCATCCTGCATTTCGTCGTACTCCACCAGGGCGGCTTCGCTGGGTTCGGGGCCGATGGACCAGCCCGTGAGCCCTTCGATCCATCCTTCGATCCACCACCCGTCGAGAACCGAGAAGTTCATCACTCCGTTATGGGTACACTTCATACCGCTGGTTCCCGAGGCCTCCCGAGGCCTCTTGGGGTTGTTCAGCCATAGATCCACCCCTGAAGTGAGGAGCTCCGCCAGAGCCATATCGTAGTTCTCCAGATAGACTATGGAAATAATTCCTTCCAGTTCCTTTGCCGCATCGATGACGTTCTGAATCATTTTCTTGCCCCCGTTGTCGTGGGGGTGGGCTTTCCCCGCAAAGAGAAACTGCACCTTCCCCGAGCAGGAATCCACGAGCTTTTTCACGTCCGAAAAAATGAGGTCTCCCCGTTTGTACGTGGCCGCCCGCCGGGCGAACCCGATGGTAAGGACGTCCTGATCCAACTCCTTTCCCGTATCCTCGAGAACCCGGGCAAGAAGCTTCATCTTCGCCGCCTGATGAGCCCTCCAGATTTCCTGGTCCGGAATGTTCAAGGCCTGGGTGAGCCGGGAGGGATCGTTTCGCCATCCGGGAATGTGATGATCGAAAACCTTCATCATGCTTGGGTTTGTCCAGGTGGTGCTGTGCACGCCGTTAGTGACGCAGTCGATATTTTCAGCCTCGAACATGTTCCGGCTCACTTCGGCATGTTTCTTGGAGACCCCGTTAACGTAGCGGCTGAACTTGAGTCCCAGATCCGTCATGGAGACGCCTCCGTCTCCTAGCATGCGCCGGAGTTGGGAGACGTGGTGGGGCTGCATTACCTTTTCGATGAGGTCGTAGGGAAAGAAGTCGTGCCCTGCGGGTACCGGGGTGTGGGTGGTGAAGACCACCTGCTCCCGAACCTTGTCGAAATCGTCGTACCCCATTTCACGAAGAAGTTCGAGGGTGATAAATCCCGCATGTCCTTCGTTAAGGTGGAAGGTACGCAGATTGTCGTATCCGAGATCCCGGAGCATCCGGAGACCCCCAACTCCGAGAACCAGCTCCTGGAGAAGCCGATAGCGTTGATCTCCTCCGTAAAGGTGCCAGGTGAGCTTTCGATCCTCCGGGCTGTTTCCGTCGAAATCCGTATCCAGGAAGTAGATGGGAAGGGCAAATCCTCCGTGACCGATGAGATCGTGCACCCACGTACGGATTCGAAGCTGCCGCCCCTCCACATACAGGGAAACTTCGTTGGGGAGCAGCTGGAGTAATTTTTCCGGCTGCCATTCCACGGGGCTTTCCTTCTGCCATCCCTCTCCGGACAGTTTTTGATTAAAATATCCCTTCCGATAGAGCAGTGTCACACCCACCACGGGAACTCCCAGATCGGCGGCACTCTTCAGGATGTCTCCGGCGAGAACGCCCAGTCCTCCGGAGTAGGTGGGGATCTGATGGCTGATGCCGATCTCCATGGAGCAGTAGGCTATGGTGCGGAACGAAGGGTCCGTTTCTATGGTGTTTCGAAAGGATTGACCCAGGTGTTTCCCGTGAAGCATAACGGACATGAAACATCCCTCCTTGGGGGCAAATGTTCACCGGCACTATGCGGTGTCTCTCGTGCTCTCTTCCAGTACGAAACCTAGATGTTCCGCCAGGGGGGCCAGAAAGGGTTCCTCGCGGAAATTTCCTTTTCGATAGTGGTTCCAGAAAAGGCGGATCAGGGTCTCTTTCGGGTACTCCAGGTGAAACTCCTTTGCCAGATCCATGATACGACATACATCTTCCCAGGGAGGTTCTCTCTGATCCAGCAGATGTGTCAAATGTTCCTCCACCTCTCGGGGAAGAAGGGCCAACTCCATCCATCCCCGGGGATTTTTCAGGGAGTTCAGAAAGAGGAGAAAGAGCCGGAAATCCTCCGGGCGCCCAAGAAGCTCTCTTCCCGTGGCTTGGAGATGTCTTGCCGTCAGGGTTTGGAGCAGGGGAGGCAGGGGGGCTCCTTCCCGAAGGAGGATGGTGATCATGGAGTAGCCGTTCCGGGCGTTTTCTTCCATCAGGGGAAGGAAGGGAGCCATGATCTGTTCCTCCCATTCGGCGAAGAGTTTTTCCCGATCGTCCTCGGCCAGAATTTTCAGTGTAAAGGGAGGATTCGGAAAGAAGGCTTCTATGGATTCCTTCCAGGGAGCCTGGAAGAGATCTCCCTCGAGCTCCTGAAGTCGGAGATGCTCTCCCGCGAAGACCATGAGCTCTTCCTTCCGGGGGTTCGTACGGAGTACGCATCCTTGCCAGAAACGTCCCGTCAGGGGCTCCCGGAGCAGAATTTCTCCCACCGTGGCATTTCGGGAGGGAAAGCGGCGGCTTTCTTTTTCTTCCACCGAATAGTGGTGATACCGGGAAGAGCTTTTGGTCATCCAGGCGGCGGCGGCGACTTCTTCCAGAGTACGCATCCGGGGGAGGACTTCTTCTTCCGCCAGGATTCGGGCGTTCTGTGCTTTGGGCTGGTTGCCCCGAGCTTTGGAGAGATCTTCAAGAAGCCGGGGAATCAGATCCGGCCCTCCGGTGGAGGCGAGAAGTTCCGCTCCCCGGAAGGCGTACCGGAGGTTCTGTACCGTCTCCACCCCTGCGATATCGTTGAAGAACCAGGCACAGGAAGTGTAGAGGAACATTCCCATTCTCTGGGATTCGAGAAGGGTGAGAATGCAGGAGCTTCCCTCCTCGGGAAGCGTGCCGAAACGTTGTTCCAGGAACTGTTCCGGGGGCGTTTCCAGGAGGAGTTCCACTCCTTCGTTCCGGAGCTTCCAGGGATCATCGCAGAAAGGGCGGAGCTTTTTCTCGAAATACGCATCCATCTCTTCCCGGAGTCTGTCGAAAGCGTTTCTCAAGGGGGCTCGCCACTCTTGATTCCAGGAAGGATCTCCTCCTGTGGAGCAACCGCAGTTGCTGCGCCAGCGCTCGATTCCGTGGACGCAGGACCAGGAACTGTTTTCCACGATTTTTGCCCGTTCCCGGGGGGGGTGCTGTCTCAAAAAGGCCCCGGGAGGAAGAAGATGTACCGAAGATTCTTCCGAAAGGAACCGGAAGGCCCGGGAAAGGGCCATCTCGGTAAAGTGATGGTGATGACCATAGGTTTCTCCGTCCGTAGCTACCAGAAGAAGCGAGGGCGTTTCGGAATTTTCCGGAAGAGCTTGCTCTTTCAGGGCTCTCCCGAGAGTATAGCCATCTTTCAGGAGTTCTCCGAAGGCGATGCCGTGGGAGATCTCTCCGTGATAGAAAAATACCGCCATATCTTTCCCCGAGGGGAGCTCTACCCGGTAGGGACGTCGCGTTTCAAGCCCCTTTCCCCGGGGAGTCTTTTTCCACCCTCCTTCGGGAGTTTCCACAGCGGCACATTGGGAGGGGGCGAGGATGGTAAAGCGGATTCCTTCCTCTGCCAGGGCTTCCAGGGTGGCGGTATTTACTGCGGTTTCTGGAAGCCACATTCCTTCCGGAGCATGCCCGTAGCGATGCCGATAGTCGCGAATTCCCCAGATTATCTGGGTTTTGGCATCCCGAGCCGAGGCGAGGGGAAGAATCATGTGATTGTATGCCTGAGCCAGGGCGTTTCCCGACCCGAAGCGATCCAGGGATTTGCGGTTTGCCTCCCGGAGGGCGTCGTTGAGAAAAGGGTCGTGCTTGCGGAGCCATTCATGAAGGGTGGGGCCGAAGTTGAAGGAAAGATGTTCGTAATTGTTCTCCATGGAAAGAATCTTTCCCCGGTTATCTCGAAGGGAAGAAAAGGCATTGGGAAGGTAGCACTCCCGGGTGACCCGGATATTCCAGTCATGTCCGGGGGAGGCTGTGGGATCCCGCAGCACCGTGCCGAGCCAGGGATCTTCCCGGGGGGGTTGATAGAAATGGCCGTGGATGGCGATGCCGTGCATGGAAAAACCTCCTTTGTCTACATCGTTATGTGGAGCCCTACTCCTCTTTGGAGGAATCAGGAATGGAGATCCAGGTGTTCTTCCCGGAAGGAATCGAGGATTTCCAGCAGCCGGGGCAGATCCTTTGCCGGAGGAACCCGCAGGCGCACGGATCTCGGGTCCGCATGCATATACCCCTCTCCGGGCTCGGTGCTGACGCCTTGTCGCAACAGGGCTTCCCACAGATTTCCCCGGGAGGCGTGAAGCATGCAAATGGGGGGGCGGGGATCCGTGGCAGCCATGTGTAAAAAGGAAATTCTGCGCAGCCGTTCCAGGATTTCCGTCTTTGCCCGGAGCGTGTAATGGCGGGTTTTTTCCAGAAATTCCGGATGTTGGAGAGCTTTGTAAGCCAGGGCGATGGCGGGAGAGCTCATGGCGAAGGGAGGATGGAGTTTCCGGTAGATCGAAAGAAGATCCGGATCCCGAATGATGCCGTAGCCTCCCCGAATACCCGCAAGACCCCAGCATTTGGAAAAGGATCTGGCAATGACGAGGTTGGGGTGTGCAAGAACATGAGCCCCTTCTTCGGAGGGGAGATAGTCTGCATAGGCCTCATCCACCAGAATCCACACCTGGCGCTCCTGGGCGAGGAGACAGATTTCATCGAGATCTTCCAGGGAAAGCACCTGTCCCGTGGGGTTATGAGGGCGGTCGATGTAGAGCACCTGAATATGCCGGATCAGGTTGTTTTGGAGAATCTTCCGGGTTAGCTTCATGTCGGGAAAGGGGAGAAGCTCCGGAGAATAGCGAACCTTTCCCAGCATCATCTGCAGGGGCACGTCCGTAAACTGGGGGGAGACTCCCCCCATGACGCTTTCGGGAGGGAGGAGAATTCGGAGAAGCGTCAGAAGCACGTCGATGGATCCGTGTCCGAAGACGAGATGTTCCGGAGAAACACTCTTTTCGCCGAGGTAGGAAACAAGAGGATCGAGAAGAATCTTCGCTTCCGGAGGGGGGTAGCTCGAGGGATCCCATTCCTGGGGTTGCTCCAGGCAGGCGAGAACTTCCGGAGAGGTGCCCAGAGGATTGGTGCCCAGGGCACAATCAATGAGAGGAAGCTCCCGGCCTGTGCGGATCTGGCTGTGCTCCCGAGTGACGTAGCTCTCCCTGGTCTCCTCAAGAAGGTGGAAGGGCAGGTTGCTTTTCCACATGACGGGAAAATCTCCTCTCTCGAATACTTCTTTTATTGTACAATAAATATGCAGGCATGGAATATCTGCTTATTGTAACAGCAATTTTTTCTCAAGGGAATGATGCCCGTGTTAGAAGACATGTCTCAGCACATGGTAGATATTGCGGAGAATGGTGTGAATGCGGGGGCCACCTGGATACGGGTCTCTCTGAACGAGCGCACCCCCGAGGGGTGGCTGGTTCTCGAAGTGGAAGATAATGGTAAAGGTATGGATGAGGAGATGCTCCGGAAGGTGGTGGATCCCTTCGTCACCAGCCGTACCACCCGGAGAGTGGGGCTGGGCATTCCTTTTCTCAAGCAGGTGGCGGAGCTTTGTGACGGCGAACTTTCGCTTTCCTCCACTCCGGGCAGAGGGACACTGTTGCGGGCCACTCTTCGGGCGGATGCGGTGGATTGCCCTCCCCTGGGAGATATTTCCCTTTCGGTGATGACCCTCTTTGCGGGGCACCCTCACATTCAATGGAACGTTTGTCTCGCCCGGGGAGGACAGGCGTTCCGTCTCTCTTCGGAGGAGCTTCTGGAAGAGCTGGAAGATCCCCAGCTCTTCTCTCTTCCCGAAGTGGCTCTCTGGATTCGGGAAACTACGGAGGAGGGGCTTCGGGAGATTCGGGGGCATGGAGAAGAATAGAACCTTGATTTGTCAAATCAAGTGCAACGCTCTTGGCCATCCCGGTGAAGTATG
>CAZJHH010000003.1:206026-369604 GCA_964545875.1 uncultured Synergistaceae bacterium | reverse complement strand
CAATGGTGCCGATGTTCAAATGCGGTTTCGATCGCTCAAATTTTTCTTTTGCCATTACTCCGTAAACCTCCTTAAAAAATAAAACACTTCAGAATGCTGTCGAGAAACCTATCGCTCGATCAGCTTTTCCGCTACGTCCTTGGGAACCTCTTCATAGTGACTGAACGTCATGGAGTAGGTTGCCCGGCCAGAGGTTTTGCTCCTGAGATCCGTGGCATATCCGAACATTTCGGAAAGAGGCACCATGGATTTCACGATTCTCGCATTGGCCCGAACTTCCATTCCCTCCACACGTCCCCGCCGACCCGAGAGATCTCCGATGACGTCTCCCACGTACTCTTCCGGGGCCACCACTTCAACGCTCATGACCGGCTCCATAAGAACCGAGCCGCAAGTCCGCATAAGCTCCTTGAAGGCCATGGACGCAGCGATCTTAAAGGCCATCTCCGAGCTGTCCACCTCGTGATAACTCCCGTCCACGAGAGCCACCTTAACGCCGATCACGGGGAACCCTCCGAGGATGCCGTTGTTAATGGCTTCCAGAAGCCCCTTTTCTACCGCAGGAACATATTCCCGAGGAACAACGCCACCGACGATGCGGTTTTCGAACTCGAAGCCCTTTCGCTCGGGAAGAGGCTCCGCCTCGAGCCAGACGTGACCGAACTGTCCACGCCCTCCGGACTGGCGGATAAAACGTCCTTCCGCCCTTCCGGGCTTCGTGATGGTCTCTCGGTACGCCACCTGGGGCTTGCCGATACGAACCTCCACGTTGTATTCCCGGCGGAGACGATCTACGATGATCTCCAGGTGAAGCTCTCCCATGCCGGAGATGATGGTCTGCCCCGTCTCGTGATTTACCGCCACCCGGAAGGTGGGATCCTCTTCGGCGAGAGAACTCAGGCCCTTGGTAAGCTTGACCTGATCCGCCTTGCTTGCGGGCTCCGCAAAGAGGTCGATGACGGGATCGGGGAAATTGAGGTTTTCCAGCACCACCGGATTATCCAGATCGCAGATGGTGTCTCCGGTGCGTACGGACTTAAGCCCCGGCAGAGCCACGATGAGCCCCGCATGGGTCTCCTGAAGCTCCTCCCGTTTATTGGCATGCATCCGAAGGATACGGCCTACCCGTTCTTTTCTGTTGCTTCCCACGTTAAGGACCGCATCCCCGCTCTTGAGACTTCCCGAGTAAACCCGGCAGAAGGCGAGGCGCCCCACATAGGGATCCACCATGATTTTGAACACCAGAGCCGAAAAGGGCTCGGCGATATCGCTGTGCCGCTCCACCAGCTCTCCCGTGGAGGGATCCGCTCCCGGAAAGGCGGGAATATCCTTCGGACTCGGCAGATAATCCACCACCGCATCCAGAAGAAGCTGGACCCCCTTGTTTTTAAAGGCGGACCCGCAGAGAACGGGAACGATTTTCATGGCCACCGTGTTTTCCCGGATGGCCTTTTTGAGAATCTCCGCAGAAACGGACTCCCCTTCAAGGAAAAGGCTCATCACCTCTTCGGAGTAGTCCGCCAAAGCTTCGATCATGGCTTCCCGGGCAAGCTCCGCCTCGTCCAGAAGCTCCTCGGGAATCTGTCCCGTCCGGGGCTCCGCTCCAAGGGCATCGGAAAAGGTGATCGCCTGCATGGTAACGAGGTCGATCATTCCCGCGAAAGCATCCTCCACCCCGATAGGCACTTGCAGCGCCACGGGAGATGCTCCGAGCTTCTCTTTTATGTCCCGAACCACGACACTGAAATCCGCGCCGATTCGGTCCATTTTGTTCACGAAGGCAATTCGGGGAACCCGATAGCGATCCGCCTGACGCCAAACGGTTTCCGACTGGGGCTCCACGCCACCCACGGCACAGAATACGGCCACGGCACCGTCAAGCACACGCATAGACCGCTCCACTTCCACCGTAAAGTCCACGTGACCGGGTGTATCAATAATGTTGATAAGACAATCTCGCCACTCGCAGGTAGTCGCGGCAGAGGTAATGGTAATGCCCCTCTCCCGCTCCTGCTCCATCCAGTCCATGGTGGCCCCACCCTCATGAACCTCGCCCATCTTGTAGCTTCGTCCTGTGTAGTACAAGATGCGCTCGGTGGTGGTGGTTTTCCCGGCGTCAATGTGAGCTGCGATGCCTATATTTCGAATATGCTGAAGCGCCGTTGTCTGCGCCATGTCTCAATCACCATCCACAATTTCTACACTACCAGCGGTAATGTGCAAAAGCCCGGTTCGCCTCCGCCATTCGGTGGGTATCTTCACGTTTTTTCACGGAACTGCCCTCACCCTTGAAGGCGTCTATAAACTCCCGAGCCAAGCGCTCCTTCATGGGTATACCCTTTTTGTTTCTCGCAAAAGCGATAACCCATCGGGTAGCGAGAGCCCAGGCTCTTGCAGGGGCGACTTCCACAGGCACCTGATAAGTGGCGCCTCCCACCCGGCGAGGACGCACCTCCACCAGAGGCCGCACGTTCTCCATGGCTTTCTGAAAGACATCCATGGGCTCCGCGTCCAGCTTTTCCGCTGCCCGCTCGAGAGCCCCGTAAATGATTTTCTCCGCCACACTCTTCTTACCGTCCCACATGAGACAGTTGACGAAAGCGGTAATCTCCTTGCTCCCATAGACGGGATCGGGACGAACTTCTCGCTTCCGCACATGCCCTTTTCTCGGCATGGACGTTCCTCCTTCTTCAGATACTACTTTTTCGGACGCCGGGCACCGTATTTGGAACGGGCCTGCATACGATTTTCCACACCGCCGCAGTCAAGAGTTCCGCGGACGATGTGATAACGAACTCCGGGAAGATCCTTTACACGGCCTCCGCGCACGAGAACTACCGAGTGCTCCTGCAGATTGTGTCCGACTCCGGGGATGTAGGCGGTAACTTCGATTCCGTTGGTCAGGCGCACACGGGCAACCTTGCGCAAAGCCGAGTTCGGCTTCTTGGGGGTTACCGTGTAGACCCTGGTGCACACGCCGCGCCGCTGAGGATTCTGATGAAGCGCCGGAGCATCCGAGGTACGCCGCTTTTCCTTCCGCCCATGTTTAATCAACTGGCTGATTGTCGGCAAAAAACACCCTCCTCTCACTTTCTAAAATATATATTTTTCACCATCACGAAAAACAAGTAGTTTTGTTTTTTGCTATAGCTGCAACTGCTGTCCCGCAGCCGATGGCACAAGCCCTGCCCAGTTTTTTTCTGCTTTCCGCAATTTCCACGGGGATTTTTTTGCATGCCGCTTCTTTCAGAAAGGGGGCCACGAAAGCATCCCCCGCATCCGAGGCGATGAAGAGCTTGGATATCCGGTCTTCCGCCAAAGCTCTTCGGACTTCTGCGGCTCCCACAATGCGGCCTGTTACGGCCAACTCTTCTAACGGCACAAAAAACCCTCCCGAGTGCAAAAAGCACCGAAGAATCTTAACAGCCCCCGCAGAGCATGTCAAGATAATAAAATATAAATTTTGTTCTTTCCAGGAGAGGGATCTTCTTTTCATATTTCTTAAAAAGAAGATCCCTGATTTTTCTGAAGTTTCCCGGGAAATCCTTCTACAGCGAGGGCGATTTTTCTCCGGAATCGGAGGCACCCCCGCAATGTTCCGGGGCCGTACAATCCATGGGAGCGGAGCCTACCATGATCTTTCGATACCGATCCACTCCGGTTCCCGCAGGCATAAGGTGCCCGATGATAACGTTTTCCTTGAGCCCCTTGAGGGTATCCTCTTCGCTGCGCACCGCTGCCCGGGCGAGAATCTGGGCGGTCTGCTGAAAGGATGCGGCGCTGAGGAAGCTTTCCGTGGCAAGGGCAGCCTTGGTGATTCCATGAAGAAGGGGCATGTAGGTGGGTTCTTCTCCGAGACGGCGTACGAAGGAAACCTTTTCGATAAGCCGCCGATCCTCTCCCGAGGCGTGCGGAGAACGGATCACCATGCGGGCGGGGGAAAGCCCCA
Organism: uncultured Synergistaceae bacterium; assembly: GCA_964545875.1. Classification (GTDB taxonomy): domain Bacteria; phylum Synergistota; class Synergistia; order Synergistales; family Aminiphilaceae; genus DAIPKP01. The sequence goes on along the minus strand of CAZJHH010000003.1, from coordinate 365,655 downwards.
GCAGGGTTTCCAGAACGTCTTTGTTCACCTCGGTTCCGGACATGACGAGAACCTCTCCATGAACGTCGGAAAGGGCATCGAGGACCACCTTGCCGCGGACGGATTCTTCGAGCACCTCCCGAAGGGCCTTTTCCCGGGTAAGCACCACCCGCTCGCCGTTCAGGGTAATTTCCACCCCCGCAAGCTCTCCCTCCGCAAGGCCCCGGACAATCCGGGCGTCCACGCGGGCGGGAAGATCCTCCTGAGCCGCTCCCTCGGCGTCGATGACCTGATGCAGAGGGGCCTCGTAATACGATATGAGGTGTTTTTGTATCTCGTTATCCACCAGAATTTCCTGGGGGTTCTTCCATACCTTGATAGTTTCCACATGGTGCTCCCGAAGAAGAGAGATCGTTTCTTCGTTTATTTTGGCGTCTTTGGAGAGGAGTGTATTTCCCTCGGCATCCCGGATCTCTTCCGCCAGCCAGGCGGCATCGCACATTTTTGCAAGAACCCCGGAATTTCGCACCCGAATCGTCCGGGGATCTCCCTTGACGATATGTGCCAGCTGCCCCGAAGTAAGTGATTCCGTGGGCTCCACCACCACGTTCTCCTCTCCGTGGAAGGCTTCGAGAAGCTCCCTACCCTCCATTTCTCTCCGGAAGGCCGCTTCGCCCACCACGATACGCATTTCTTCGGTTCCCATGCGCACGAAGAGGGAGGAGAGAGCGTTCCCCGGCATGAGAAGGCGGCGGACACCCTTGGCCTCCAGGTGTTCTCCTTTGAAAGCCAGGCTCTGTTCGAGATTTCCCGAGCCCTCCACATCCACTAAAAAGGCTCCGCAGAGAAGGTGTTCCGCTTCCTGGAGGAAGCGTTCGTTTTCCTGCCGCATGGCGAGGATTTCCCCTTCCAGGTCGTCCTTCCACACCAGATCGTTGGCTACGTAGGAGCTGCTTCCCTCTTCGGTGATACGCACCCGGTTTTCCGGAGCCACCTTCCGAAGGATCACCTCGATGTGCTTGTTGTTGATGGAAACTCCCTGAGATTTGTAGACATCCTGAATGTTATCCACCAGATAGCGCTGAACCTCGTTCATATCCCGGCATTCCAGAATGTCCTGAGGATCTTCGTGTCCCTCCGTAAGGCGGTCTCCCCGTCGCAGGGCCTGCCCTTCTTCCACGAGAAGGTTCTGAGAGAGGGGGATGTTATACTGCACCTTCTGCTCTTTTCCCTCTTCGTTGGAGGTAACGATGACCTTTCGTTTACCCTCCATCTCCCGGATTTCCGCCACCACTCCGTCGATCTTGGAGAGAAAGGCCACTTTTTTGGGACGGCGGACCTCGAAGAGCTGTTCGATTCTCGGAAGCCCCTGGGTGATGTCTTCTCCGGTAATACGCACTCCTCCGGTATGGAAGGTACGCATGGTAAGCTGGGTTCCGGGCTCTCCGATGGACTGGGCCGCCACTACTCCCACGGCCTCACCGATGGCTACCCGTTTCCGGGTGGCCAAATCCAGGCCGTAGCAGGCCCGGCAGACCCCGTTGCGGAGTTCGCAGGTAAGGGGGCTCCGAACCACCACTTCTTCCAAGCCGCTTCCCTCGATTCTCTTCGCCGATGCGGGAGATATTTCACTCCCCGCCACCGCAAGAACCTCCCCCGTTTCAGGATGCAGAATATCCCTGGCGGGAACTCTTCCCACGATACGCTCACCCAGGCCGATGACGGTCTTGCCATCCTGGGTAAGGGGCCGTATGGTAACGCCCCGGACGGTACCGCAATCCTCTTCGGTAACGATGATATCTTGGGCCACGTCCACGAGGCGCCGGGTAAGATATCCGGACTTGGCGGTTCGCAGGGCGGTATCCGCAAGTCCCTTTCGGGCTCCGTGGGTGGAGATGAAGTACTCCAGCATGTTCAGGCCCTCTTTGAAGTTTGCCGTAATGGGATAGTCGATGATGCGTCCCGAGGGATCCGCCATGAGTCCCCGGATACCCGCCATCTGGGCCACCTGTCCCCGAGATCCTCGGGCTCCGGAGTCCACCATCATGCGGAGGGAGTTCTCGTCGGACATGCTGTTCACGATATGATCCGCAATATCCCGAGCCGCGCCAGTCCAGAGGATTTCCTTCTGCCAAAGATATTCTTCTTCCGTGAGAATCCCCATCTCGTACTGCATACTGAGATCTTCTTCCTGTTCCATGGTTTTCTGCACGATAAGATTTTTCTCTTCGGGAATCACCACATCCCCGAACCCCATGCTGATGCCGCTTTTCGTGGCCCAACGGTATCCCAGGGCCTTTATGTCGTCCAGAGCCCGCACCAGAGATTCTCGGGAAACCTTGTCGTAAGCTTCATCAAGAAGCCTGGAAACCTCTTTCTTGCCCATCTGCTTATTCACGTAGCGTATCTCTTCGGGAAGCACGCTATTGAAGAGAGCCCTTCCGGGGCTCGTTTCGATCCACTGGCCCTCCCACTTCAGCTTCACCGGGCTGTTTACGTGCACCACTCCATGGCTCAGGGCCACGAGACAGTCCTCGATATCCCGGAAATAGGAAAACCCTGCTTCCTTCTCCTTTTGAGACCTTTCCCGCATTCCCGTAAGATAGTATATTCCGAGAACGATGTCCTGGGTGGGAGTGACGATGGAGCGCCCGCTGGCGGGAGAAAGAATGTTGTGCGACGAAAGCATGAGAAGCCGGGCCTCCGCCTGAGCCTCCAGGGAGAGAGGCACGTGCACCGCCATCTGGTCGCCGTCGAAATCCGCATTGAAGGCGGTACATACCAGGGGATGGAGCCGTATGGCCTTACCCTCCATAAGCACCGGTTCGAAGGCCTGGATACCGAGCCGGTGGAGCGTGGGAGCTCGGTTGAGAAGCACAGGATGATCCCGGATGATCTCTTCGAGAATGCCCCAGACTTCCTCGCGTCCCCGCTCGATAAGTCGCCGGGCGCTCTTTACGTTGGGAGCATTTCCCCGATCCACAAGCTTCTGCATGACGAAGGGCTTGAAAAGTTCCAGGGCCATCTGCTTGGGAAGTCCGCACTGGTGCAGCTTGAGGTTGGGACCGATAACGATGACAGAACGGCCCGAATAGTCCACCCGTTTTCCCAGAAGGTTCTGCCGGAACCGGCCTTTCTTGCCCCGAAGAAGGTCCGAAAGGCTCTTGAGAGGCCGATTGCCCGCTCCAAGGACCGCCTTTCCCACCCGACCGTTGTCGATGAGAGCATCCACGGATTCCTGAAGCATGCGTTTTTCGTTGCGCACGATAATCTCCGGAGCGTGAAGCTCCTGGAGCTTTTTAAGCCGGTTGTTCCGATTGATCACCCGGCGATAGAGATCATTGAGGTCCGACGTGGCAAAGCGGCCTCCGTCGAGCTGCACCATGGGACGGAGATCCGGAGGAATCACAGGAAGAACCTTGAGCACCATCCACCCGGGGTTGCTCCGGCTCTTGCGAAAGTCCTCCGCCACGTTGAGACGCTTCACGAGCTTGCGTTTCTTCTGCCCCGAAGCATCGGTAATTTCCTCCCGCAGCGCCAGGGCGAGCTCGTCCATATCGAGAGTTCCCAGAAGCTCCTGAACCCCCTCGGCACCGATACCGGCGGAGAATTTCTTGTCGTAGGAGGCACAGAGACGGTATTCCCGCTCCATGATGATGCCGCAATCCTCAAAGGGAGAGTCCCCCTTGTGGATCACGATATAGCAGGGATCTTCCAGGGTAATGGTCTCTACCTGCGCCACGAAGCGCCCCGCATATTTTTCGTGGTAAAGCTGGTATTCGCTTATGGAAATGAGATCTCCCTTGCCGAAGGGCATATGAGTGGCCTGAACCACCTTGAAGGCCTCCTGGTTTCCCGAGGTCTCCCGCTCCATCGAGGGCTCGATACCCCTTTCCTTCAGGGCATCGAGTTCGGACCGGGAAAAAACTTTTCCCGCCTCGAAGTTCCCTCCGGGATCGTCTTCGAGAACCCGGAAAGCGGGCTCTACCCGGAAAGCGTCGTCTCCGTAAGTCCCCTTGTAGCGGGCCACCTGAGAAGAGGAGAGCACATCGCCGGGCTCCACGGGAACATCGTCGATCTGCACCACCCGGTAGGCCTCTTCGGCCTTGAAGGTTTTGTCGTAATGGGCGTGCACCCGCTCCTCGCTGGCGGAGATGATCTCTCCCTTACGCACCATCCCGGATTTGCGGCCCTCCACCACCACCTTGTACACCGGCTCCCGCCGGCGGGCAGGGGCGAAGTAGACCACCTTTTCGAGATCCTTGGTGGTGGTTCCCAAAAGAAGGCTCAGCCGGCTGGGGATGCCCCGGAGGTACCAGATATGCACCACCGGAGCGGCGAGCTCGATATGCCCCATCCGCTCCCGGCGAACCCGGTTGTCCGTAACTTCCACACCGCAGCGATCACAGACGACCCCCTTGAACTTGGGGCCGCTTCTCTTGTATTTGCCGCAGGCGCATTCGAAGCTCCGGGTGGGGCCGAAAATGCGCTCGCAGAAAAGCCCGTCCTTTTCGGGACGAAGGGTACGATAGTTGATGGTTTCCGGCTTTTTCACCTCTCCGCTGGAGAGTTCCCGAATCCGGTCGGGACTGGAAAGTTTGATCCGTACTCCCGTAATTTCCTTGCGATGCCGTTTGGCGGCATTCTCCTGGTGCAGCATCACTCGTCACCTCCCGGAGTATGGTCTTCGACCTGCCCCGCTCCCCCGAAGAGAAAGGCCTCGGTAGAGGCTGCTTCCTTCTCTTCCTGGCTCCCGGAATCTTCCTGCCGGGACCGCACGTCATCGTCCTCCCCGCCATAGGAAGAAGCTCTTCCGAGGCGGGTTCCCGCATAATCCTCTTCTTCCAGCACAAGTTCCCCCACGCTGCCGTCGTCGTAGGCAATCTCCACGTCCAGGCCAAGCCCCTGGAGCTCTTTTACAAGAACCCGGAAGCTCTCGGGAACCCCGGGCTCCGAAAGATTCTGCCCCTTCACGATCCGCTCGTAGGTCTTCAGGCGCCCCCGGATATCGTCGGATTTCACCGTAAGCATCTCCTGAAGGATATGGGCCGCCCCGTAGCCTTCCAGGGCCCAGACTTCCATCTCTCCGAAACGCTGTCCTCCGAACTGGGCCTTGCCTCCCAGAGGCTGCTGGGTTATCAAACTGTAGGGCCCTATGGAACGGGCATGAATTTTATCGTCCACCAGGTGGATGAGCTTGAGCATATACATGCACCCCACCGTAACGAAATGCTCCATGGGCTCCCCGGTTCGTCCGTCGTAGAGAACGATACGGCCGTCCTTCTGAAGCTCCGGGTACCTCTCCGCCCGGAGCAGTTCGATGCGCTCCAGGATATCCGTCTCCTTGGCTCCTTCGAAAACCGGGGTCTGCACGAGGAAGCGTCCTCCCTCTTCCTTGAGCCCCATGTATCCCACGAAACCCATGATGGTTTCCAGCACCTGGCCGAGGTTCATTCGGCTGGGCACCCCCAGAGGGTTCAGAGCCACGTCCACGGGAGTTCCGTCCGAGAGAAAGGGCATATCCTCCTCCGGCAGAATCCGGGAGACCACGCCCTTGTTTCCGTGGCGCCCCGCCATCTTGTCACCCACGGTAATCTTCCGGAGCTGGGCCACGTAGATCTTCACCACCTCGTTCACTCCGGGACTGAGATCTTCCGCATTCTCCTCCCGGCAGAGGCGCTTCACGTCCACGATCTTGCCGCCCTCTCCGTGGGGCACTCGCAGGGAGGTATCCCGAACCTCCCGGGCTTTCTCGCCGAAAATGGCCCGAAGAAGCTTTTCCTCCGGGGATTGGTCGGACTCTCCCTTGGGAGTGACCTTTCCCACCAGGATATCCCCCGCCTTGACCTCCGCTCCGATCCGGATAACTCCGTCCTCTTCGAGGTTCTTCAGAGCATCCTCTCCCACGTTGGGAATATCCCGGGTAATTTCCTCGGGGCCGAGCTTGGTATCCCGAGCCTCGGTCTCGTACTCCTCGATATGAATGGAGGAATAGACATCCTCCCGAACGAGACGCTCATTCAGAAGAATGGCATCCTCGTAGTTGTATCCCTCCCAGGAAACGAAAGCCACCACGACGTTCCGGCCCAGGGCGAGCTCTCCGGAATCCACGGACTGACCATCCGCGATGATCTGGCCCTTCTCCACGCTCTCTCCGGTATGCACCCGAACCTTCTGGTGAATCACCGTTCCCTGGTTGGAGCGGCGGAACTTGGTAAGTCGATAGGTGCGGACGAAATCTCCCTCGTCGATTCGGATTTCATCGGCATCCGCATAAATCACATGCCCCGCTTCCCGGGCGACGATGCACACCCCGGAATCTCTCGCAAGGCGCCCCTCGATACCGGTTCCCACAATGGGGGCCTCCGCATTGATAAGGGGAACCGCCTGGCGCTGCATGTTGGATCCCATGAGAGCCCGGTTCGCGTCATCATGTTCGAGGAAGGGAATGAGGGCCGTGGAAACCGACACGATCTGCTTGGGAGATATATCGAGATACTGAAGACGTTCCGGCACCACCGGAACGATTTCATTCTGGTAACGGCAGTGGACTTCGGGGCCGAGAACCCGGCCCTTTTCGTCCAGCGGAGTATTCGCCCGGCCCACGTAGGACACGTCCTCCTCGTCTGCGGGGAGATATACCACCTCATCGGTAACCAGGCCTTCCCGCACTACCCGGCGGGGAGTCACGAGAAAACCGTACTCGTTCACCCTGGCATAGGTGGCCAGAGAGGTCACGAGGCCGATATTCGGGCCTTCGGGGGTTTCAATGGGGCAGACCCGGCCGTAATGGGTATAGTGCACGTCCCGGGCCTCGAAACCTGCCCGTTCCCGGCTCAGACCTCCGGGCCCCAAAGCGGAGAGCCGTCGTCGATGCGTAAGCTCCGCCAGGGGATTGGTCTGGTCCATGAACTGGGAAAGCTGGCCGGATCCGAAGAACTCCCGAAGCGCAGCGGAGATGGGACGCACGTTGATCAGTTCCCGGGCGGTAGCCGCGGAAAGATCGGGAATGGTGGTCATCCGCTCCTTGGCGATGCGTTCCATGCGAAGAAGACCGATGCGGATCTGGTTGAGGAGAAGTTCTCCCACCGCCCGGACCCGCCGGTTTCCGAGATGGTCGATGTCATCGTGCCGCCTCGCTCCGTCCCGACTGGAAGAAAGCCCCTTGAGAATAGCCACGAGATCCTCCAGAGTAAGCAGTTTCTGAGATTCCGGAAGGTCCAGCCCCAAACGGCGATTTATTTTATAGCGCCCCACCCGCCCCAGATTATATCGGCGGTTGTCGAAAAAGAGACTGCTCACGTACTCCCGGGCATTCTCCATCCGGGCTGGCTCGTTAGGACGAAGCCGCCGGAAAAGATCGAGAATGGCATCGTCGGTACCCTTGGTGGTATCCCGTTCCAGGGTAACCGCCAGGGCATGATCCACCGCCCAGATGCGTATCTTCGTACGCCCCATCTTCCAGAGCTCTTCCAGATGCTCCTTGCTGATGCGCTCGCTCTTCCGGAGAACTTCCCGCCCTTCTTCGGTATACACGTCCTCCGCCGCGAGAAATCCCTTGGCGGCCTCCTCCAGGAGGTCCACCTCTTCCTCTCGGGCATCGAAAAGTTTGAGAAGCTCCTCGTTATTGGGAACGCCGAAGGCTTTGAGAAGGATGGTAACGGGTATCTTCTTCCGGCTGTCGATGTTCACCGAAAGGAGATCTCCCTGGGAGAGGTCGAATTCGAGCCAGGCTCCCCGATCGGGGATGATCTTGGCCGAATAGGATTCATGTCCGGGAATGGCATCATCCGAGGTGTAGTAAACCCCGGCGGAACGGGCAAGCTGGTTGACCACCACTCGCTCGGTGCCGTTGATGATGAAGGTTCCCTTTTCGGTCATCACGGGGAAATCGCCCACGAAGATATCTTCTTCCTTGATTTCTCCGGTCTTGCGATTTTCCAGTTGGATGGTAGCCTTCACCGGCATGGACCAGGTGAGATCCCTGCGCCGGGCCTCCTCTTCGGAGGTATTGGGAGAATCCACAAAGTACTGCACGAATTTGAGAGCGAAGGTTCCGTCGTAGCTCTCTATGGGAAAGACCTCTTCAAAAAGCTCCTGCAATCCCATGGATTTTCGCATTCCCGGTTCTCGATTGAACTGAAAGAACCACTGATACGAATCCCGCTGCACCTCAATGAGGTCGGGCAATTCCACCAGATCGCGCTCTCTTCCAAAGGCTAGCCTTTTTTGGTGCATGCCGGAAAGGGCGGTTTCGGGCATGGGAGCAATCCCTCCCTAGTTATAGGATTTTTGTGCTGAGAAAAAAATGTGGTGACGAAAGCGTATAATAACAAGAGGAACCCTCCATGTCAACCAAATCTATCGACATGGAGAGTTCCTCTTTTTCGAAAAAGAATTCGGGGCTCTTGCCCCGGATCTGAACGCAATGGTGTCGAGGGGGGGACTCGAACCCCCACAGGCTTGCACCCACTAGAACCTGAATCTAGCGCGTCTACCAATTCCGCCACCCCGACTCGATGAATCCGTAACGGCGATGATTGTAGCAATCTCAAACCCTTTTTGCAAGCCCTCAAATGCTTTTTTTCCTCTCCTCCCCCGCAGCCCGCCGGAGTCGATCCTCCAGAGCCCTTCCAAGAGCCGTCTTTTCGGGAAGTTCCGCCACGATGCAGGAAACCCCCTGAACCTCAAAATACCTCAGGCATCGATAGAGCTCCCGGGCATATTGAGGGATATCAGCGAAGAGAACCCGCCGCTTCACGGGATACGAGGGAGAGGCAATTCCCATATAGCCCGGCTCTTCTCCCCGGGATTCCAGAAGGGAAAAAAGCGCCTCCCCCTCCCGGGGATTCCAGAGATGAAGAGGAATCCGAGGAGCATAATGCCGGTAGCGGGTTCCCGGAGACTTGCGAAGCTCCTCGGCCTCCCCGGAAATCCGGACTTCCCCCAGATATTCCCGAAGCTCCTCCAGAGTGACGTCTCCCGGCCGAAGGAGCACCGGCACGGAAGTGCTCACGTCCAAAACCGTGGATTCGAGCCCCACCCGGGTAGGGCCGCCGTCCAGGGCCACCGCCACGGAGGCCCCCAAATCTTCCATCACCGTAGCCACGTCGGTGGGGCTCGGCCTTCCGCTGGAGTTGGCGCTGGGAGCCGCCACGGGCAACCGGGCGCGGCGGATGAGCTCCAGGGCGATGGAAGAATCCGGAATACGCACTCCCACCGTGGCAAGCCCTCCCCGGGTTACCGGGGGCACATGCTCCCGGGCGGGCAGGACCAGCGTAAGAGGCCCCGGAGAATAGCGCCGGAAGAGGGTTTCCGCCCGGACATCCACCAGGGCGATCTCCCGGGCTTTCTCGATGCTCTCCACGTGGAGAATGAGAGGGTTGTCTCCGGGACGCCCCTTGGCGGCGAAAATACGCCGCACCGCCGCGGGATCCAGACCGTTAGCTCCCAGGCCGTAAACGGTTTCCGTGGGAAAGGTGACCAGCTCTCCCCGGCGCAGAGCCCGGGCCGCATCTTCCAGGGGTTCCGGCTCGGGATGCTCCGGAGAAACCCGGTAAATCCGGGTCATTCTCCCTCTCCCTCCTCGAAGCGGCTCCAGAAATCCCGGCGGAACTCGGGAAAGCGATCCTCCAGGATGGCCTGCCGGGCCCTGCGCAGAAGGGAAATGAGGAAGTGCAGATTGTGCCAGGAACAAAGCCGGGCGGCGAGAATCTCCCCCGCCCGGTAGAGATGCCGCAGATAGGCCCGGGAATAGTGAGTGCAGACATAGCAATCGCACTCGGGATCCGGGGGCGAAAAATCCCGGGTATACTCGGCACGCTTGATGTTCATCCGCCCCCGGGAGGTGAGAAGAGTGCCGTTTCGGCCGTTCCGGGTAGGAAGAACGCAATCGAACATATCCACGCCCCGGGCAACGCCCTCCACCAGGTTCGCGGGCCATCCCACTCCCATGAGATACCGGGGCTTGCCTCTGGGCATTTCCGGAAGGGTGTAATCCAGCATGCGGTACATCACTTCATGGGGCTCCCCCACGGAAAGCCCCCCGATGCCGTAACCCGGAAAATCCATATCCCCCAGGGCACGGGCACAGGCCACGCGCTGCTCCGGAAAGAAAGCCCCCTGAACGATACCGAAAAGAGCCTGATCCTTCCGGGTATGAGCGGCCTTGCACCGCTCCGCCCATCGCAGGGTGCGGTGCATGGCCTCTCGGGAATACTCCTCGGAAGTGGGCCAGGAAACGCACTCGTCGAAAGCCATGATAATATCCGCCCCCAGATTCTCCTGAATGCGCATGGCTTCCTCGGGAGAGAAGAACCACTTGCTTCCGTCCAGATGAGACCGAAAGGAAACCCCCTCTTCGGAAATCTTCCGGAGTTCTCCCAGAGAAAAAACCTGGAACCCGCCACTGTCCGTCAGGATCGGGCGCTTCCACCCCATGAAGGAGTGCAGCCCTCCCGCCTCCGCCACCAGCTCCGCTCCGGGACGAAGGGCCAGGTGATAGGTGTTTCCCAGAATAATCTCCGCCCCCATCCACTCCAGCTCGAAGGGAGCCATGGCCTTTACCGTGGCCTGGGTTCCCACGGGCATGAAGACCGGGGTCCGGATGGCCCCGTGAGGAGTATACAAGGTTCCCGCCCGGGCTCCCGTGGAGGGACACTCCCGTTCCAGCTCGAAATGAAACATCAGCGAGCGGCCTCTTCCGGAAAAAGGGAGGGAAAAAGGTTCCCGAGATTCCGGGCTATCTGACGGGCCACATCCTCCTCGGAACAGTTCCAGATCTCCCCCAGAGCGGCATGGACGTACCGCACATAGGCGGGCTCGTTTCGCTTTCCCCGCTTCGGCGCCGGAGCGAGATAGGGAGAATCGGTCTCGCAGAGAAGCCGATCCGGCGGAAGAGAGGCCGCCAGTTTGCGGAGATCCTCGTTCTTCTTCCAGGTAAGAGGCCCTCCCAGGGAGATGTGCATTCCCAGGTTCAGCACCCGTTCCGCATCCTCCCGGGTGCCGGAAAAGCAGTGCAGAATTCCCCTCTGGGAGGGGGCGAAGTGTTCTTCCAAAATGGTCAAAGCATCCTCGTAGGCATCCCGAACGTGCACCACCACGGGCTTATCCGTCTCCCGGGCCCAGAGAATATGCTCCCGGAACATGGCGGTCTGCATCTGGCGGGGAGAGTGATCGTAATAGTAATCCAGGCCGGTTTCGCCGATGGCGATGACCCGGGGATCTTCCGCGAGGGTTCGGAGAGATTCGGGAATGTCGGGATAGATCTCCCTGGCGTCGTGAGGATGAATTCCCACCGCGGCATACACTCCGTACGAGGCGTATTGTGTGGCCATCTCCACCGCTTTGGGGCAGCTTTCGAGATCCGAGCCGAGGGTGAGGAGAAAGGCAACCTCCGCCTCCCGAGCCCGCTCCAGCACCTCTTTCCGATCCTCTTCGAACTGGGACATATCAAGATGACAATGGGTATCCGCGTAGAAAAGCGGAGAATATTTCATAAAAAACAATCCTTCCTGAGAAAACAATCGATTAAAATTTTCTTGAGTTCACGAGCAAAGCAAAAAGCAACGCGAAAACGGAAACGGAAACAGGTTCAATTCGGATTACCTTAGAGCGATTTTACAAATGATGTGTCGCAATATATGTAATGGGAGCCTCCGTTTATGTATCCCCTCTGCTCCTCCAGTGGTCGAACCGTTCCCTTGCTTTACTGCTTCGGCCCGTCGCCTCAGACGTGCCCTCCCTGGCACGGCTGAGGCTTGTCGGCACGTCCTGTGCCGACACCGGCCCTTCGCGACGCAAAGCTGCCATCGCCGACCACCATGTCGCTGCCGGGAACACACAAACTCCGGCTCTACAGTTCATACAGTGTCGCCTGTCAACGGAAACCGCTCTAAGGGAGGCAAACCGAGTTCTTCGAGGAACCGATTGTGTTTCTCCCGAGCGGTCTCGATGTTTTTCGCCAGCGCCGCAAGCTCGGCATTCACCGCGTGCAGATCTATGAGCTCCTCCGGCTCCTGGGTGCTGATGTAGCGGGTTATATTCAGATTGTACCCGTTTTCCTCGATCTCCTCCATGGATACCCGGCGGGAATAACGCTCCTCTTCCCTGCGGAACTGGTAGGTGTCGAGAATCTTGTGGATATGCTCCGGCAGCAGGCGGTTCTGGCGCTTGCCCTTCTCGAAGTGTTCCGCGGCGTTGATGAAAAGCAGGTCGTCCGGTTTCTTGCACTTTTTCAGCACCAGGATACAGACCGGAATGCCCGTGGAAAAGAAAAGGTTCGCGGGCAGACCGATGACCGTGTCGATGTTGCCGTCCTTGAGCAGCTTCGTGCGGATGCGTTCTTCCGCGCCTCCCCGGAACAGCACCCCGTGAGGCAGAATGATGGCCATCACGCCCTCGGGCTTCAAATAGTGGAAGCCGTGCAGCAGAAAGGCGAAATCCGCGGCGGATTTGGGAGCAAGACCGTAGTTCTTGAACCGCACGTCATCTCCCATGGCTTCGGTGGGCTCCCATCGGTAGCTGAAGGGGGGATTGGCCACCACCGCATCGAACTTCGGCATCTTCGCCGGGTTCATCTCGCGCAGCCAGTCCCAGTCGTTGGTGAGGGTGTCCCCGTGATAGATTTGGAACTCCGAATCCTTCACCCCGTGCAGCAGCATGTTCATGCGTGCCAGGTTGTAGGTGGTGATATTCTTTTCCTGCCCGTAAATCTTGCCGATGCCGTTCGCCCCCATGCGATGACGCACGTTGAGCAGCAGAGACCCCGAACCGCAGGCGAAATCGAACAGGCTTTCAAGATTCTTCCGGCGCCCCGTGGCGGGCTCCTGACCATCCAGGGTGACGATACCCGAAAGGATGGTGGATATCTGCTGGGGCGTGTAGAACTCCCCCGCCTTCTTTCCCGAACCGGCGGCGAACTGACCGATGAGGTACTCGTAGGCATCTCCAAGAGTGTCTTTATCGGTGGAGAACTGCGCCAGCCCCTCCGCAAGGGCCTTGATGATGGTGCAGAGCTTGGCGTTGCGCGGCGGGTAATCCTTGCCCAGCTTCTCCGAATTCAGGTTGATCTCCGAGAACAGCCCGGAGAAGGTGCTGGCGAAGGATTCGTTCTCGATGTACTTGAATCCCCCTTCCAGGGTGCGCAGCAGCTCCCCGTCCTGGATGCGGGCCATCTCGGCGATGCTGCTCCAGAGATATTCCGGTTTTATCACATAGTGCGTCTTGCGGCGCATCTGCTTTTCGAACTCCCCGGTATCGTCCCGGTTCTCTTCGTACCACACCGCCAGGGGAGAACGGCGGTCATCGGATTGCAGTTTCGGATAATCCGGCCCCAGCTCCTTCTCCGCCGCCGCCTCGTAGTTATCCGAAAGATAGCGCAGAAAGAGAAAAGAGAGCATGTAGTCCCGGAAGTCGTCCGCATTCATGGCCCCCCGCAGTTTATCCGCAATACTCCAGAGGATGGTGCCAAGCTGTCTTTTATCCTGTTCGGTCATGCTCCCGCTCCCTTGCGATCCTTTATTCTGTTTTCCAGCGCCTTCAGCTCCGCCTCGTCCTGGGCGTCCGCAGCCTGGGCTTCCCGGGATGTACGGCGTTGCTCGTACTCCAGAAACAGCGGGGTAATCTGCCGCTCCATGCTGGTATGGCTGACCGATCCCGCTCCCGTCAGCAGGGGAAAGCCGTTGGCGGCCAGAATCTGCACAACGTTCTCGCGTCCCCCCTCGGTTTGAACTACCGAGGATTCCTCGGCAGTTGTCAACCATTGGTTGACAACTGACTCCTCGCTCAATTCGTTCTCGGTGAAAATGGCCTTCAGATGCTTGGCAATATTCTGCTTCGTGGTAAGAAAAAGCTCCGCCATTTCCAGCTGGCTGAGCCACACCGTGCCCCGGTCGGCCCGCAGCTGCACCCGGCTTTCGCCGTCTTCGCTGGTATAGAGAATGAGCTGGGTCATTTCCGCACCTCTCCCGACGCCGGAAAAAGCTGCTGCATCAGCCCTTTTTTATGGGCCTTGAGCGCATCGAGTTTTTTGGCCTGCAAGGTGATCAGGTCGTCTAGTGAGGAGAGGCAGTCGGCTATTTTTTGTTGTTCCTTCGTATCTGGGAGTAAAACCGTTAATTGTAGAAAGTCTTTTTTATTCATCACCCTATTACGCCCTGCGCCGCCAGGCGATATCAACCCTAATTTATACACAAATGTTTTATTGATAATGACGTATCGAAAGAAAGCTGAAGTAGAAACCATTTCCTTGAAAACGTAAGTTGGAAACCTGTGCGAAACATAACAACCGTGATCTTGTTTATCCGCAATAGCTATTGCTCCTTCCCAAGCAAAAGTGATATTGACAATCAAGTCATCGTGATTAACTAAATAGAGCTTATCCATTGAGTTCTTTCCAGGAGATTGATCAGGTTTATGAAAAGTACCTTTTCCATGACTGCGAAGTCCTAAAGCCAGATAATCTGAAGCAGGCTTTGCAACTGCACGAATGACTGGCGTGATGACATCTATTAACTTTTTCCCCTCCCACTCTCCTGCATCCCGGAACTCGGGAAAGCGCAGTTTGGGGAGGGTTTCGCCTTCGGCGGGGAAAAGCTGCTGCATTAGTCCCTTTTTATGGGCCTTGAGTGCGTCAATCTTCCGGGCTTCTAGGGTAATCAGTTCGTCCACGGAGGAAAGGCAATCGGCAATTTTTTGTTGCTCCGGTTTACTTGGAACCATTACATCAATTAATTTTAACTGATTCGCATATAGATGAACAACTGTATCGCCTTGTGCCTTGCTTGCAATCTGACTCTTGCATGCACCATTCAACAAGTAACTCAGAAAAATTCCGTTTGTTTCTGATCTCACCACATTCAAGTCGCCACCCAATGCAACGTCACCAATCAAAACACACGATGCTTTTGCAATATCCAGCTTCGTTTCACCAGATGATGGAATCAGCACATCATTCTTTTGGCTAAGAAAAAGTTCGGTTGAAGGAATCTTTGTCTTTGAGACTACGCTTCTGATGACTTCGCCATAGATCGTATAAAGCTCACCATAACGAATACAAGGTGTTTCGCCTTCCGGGTCTATTTCTGATTTTGAAATACCTCTCCCTTTGAACAAAACGGTGATATCATCAAGTTTCTTCCCTTCCCACTCCTCCGCATCCCGAAACTCTGGAAAACGAAGTTTGGGCACCAGGGCGGGCTTTGCCGTGGGCTTCGTCCTCGCTTCTTCCGTCTTATTGCTCATAGGCGCTCAACCCCGAAATCTCCCGCCCCTGGGCGAGTTTTTTGAACAGGGGTATCATGTCCGCCATCAACGCCAGTTCCTTTCGGGTGCGCGCCTTCCAGCCCAGCTCTTGCGGAGCCAGCAGATCCCCGAGGAGTTCCCCGTCGAAAACCATGCGCCGCAGAACGGTATCCACAAAATTTTGCAGGGTCTCAGGCTCCAGTCCGTGTTTTTCCGCCATGGCCGCAAGCTCCCGGGCGGTTTTTCGCTCCTTGAAGCGCTCGTAACCCGCCCGGACGGTTTGTTCGTCCAAACCCTTGCCCACTTCCAGGGTTTCGATGTACGACGCTATGTCCTCCCGCTCGTCCATGAACTTGGCATCCGCCTGGATCAGACCGATGAGCTGCTCCCGGTTCATCTTCTGCTTTCCCGGCTCCTGCTGGGAATACTTCGCAATCAGGCTCATGATGTAATCGTAGTCGATCACCGCGGAGGCAAAAAGGACGAATTCGAAATCGAGCTGCTGCACCATATCATCAGTCTGCCGGTCCGTCCCGTCACCGCCCTTGCCCCGTTCATTCTTCAGGCGCAGGGCGGTTTCCAGATAGGCACCCCGAAAGCCCTGCAGATCGTCTTTGGGCAGTATCCGCTCTATGGTCTCCTTGTGCTCTTCCGTCAGATCGGTGTACTGATCCAGCTGGGTTTTGAGGCGCTGCACCTCTTTGAAAAGGTTGATAAACTCCACTCGTGCGTCGTCGCCCTTGAGGTTGGGCACCTCTTCGGGCTTGTTTTCCAGCCCATGGAATTCCAGAAACCGGCCCAAATGCTGCACGGCATCGTGCAGTTTTTCGATAACCACCGGAGCCTCGTCCACCAGCCATATTTCCCTGGCGGGCTTGGCGGCTTCGCCGGAAAAAAGGCTTATGGCGACATCCACCGCATTCTGCTGCTGGCGGAAGTCGAGAATGTTGCCGTAGGGCTTGGTGTCGTTGAGCACGCGGTTGGTGCGGGAAAAGGCCTGAATAAGACCGTGGTGCTTGAGATTCTTGTCCACGTAGAGGGTGTTCAGAAACTTGGAATCGAAGCCCGTAAGCAGCATGTCCACCACGATGGTAATGTCGATCTTCCGATCCTGGGGAAAATCGCCGTTCGGGTACTGCTGATCCTTGATGCGCTTCTGCACGTCCTGATAATAGAGGTCGAACTCTCCCAGTCCGTGATTGGTGCCGTAGCGCCGGTTATAATCCGCCATGATGGCCTTGAGGGCTTCTTTCTTTCTGTCGGGCTCCTGTTCGTTATCCGCTTTTTCCTGGGGCAGTTCTTCCTGAATCTGCTGCACATCCTTGTTGCCCTCCGCAGGGGGGGAGAAGACGCAGGCTATGTTCAGGGGCTGAAAGTTCTCATCCTCCCCCGATTTTTCCGCCTGTACTTTCTGGAAGATTTCGTAATATTCCATGGCGTCGTTGATGGATGCGGTAGCCAGCAAGGCATTGAACTTGCGCCCGTTGGTGGCGGCATGGTGCTTGGAAAGAATGGCTTCCACCACGGCTTTCTTGGCAATGGGTTCCTTTGGCTTGGGGAGTTCCGTGCCTTCCGGTTTGAAGTAATCCACATGAAAGCGCAGAACGTTACGGTCTTCGATGGCGTGAGTAATGGTGTAGGCGTGGAGTTGCTTCTGAAAGAGATCCTTCGTGGTCTGATAACTGGCCTGACGCCCCTCGATCTGCTGATACCCCGCATTTTCCTCGAAGATGGGGGTGCCGGTGAAACCGAATAGCTGGGCCTTGGGAAAAAACTCCTTGATGGCCTTGTGGTTTTCGCCGAACTGCGACCGATGGCATTCATCGAAGATGAAAACCATGCGCTTGTCCCGCAGGGGTTCCAGCCGTTCCACGTAGTTGCGCTTGTTACCGTCGTCCAGGGCGAGGCCGAGCTTCTGGATGGTGGTGACAATGACTTTATCGGCGTAGTCGTCGGAGAGGAGGCGCCGCACCAGGGTTTCGGTGTTAGTGTTCTCTTCCACGCAGCCTTCCTGAAATTTATTAAATTCGTCTCGGGTCTGCCGGTCGAGATCCTTGCGGTCCACCACGAACAGACATTTGTCGATGTCGGGATTGTCCTTGAGGAGGGTGGATGCCTTGAAAGATGTAAGGGTCTTTCCGCTGCCGGTGGTATGCCAGATGTAGCCGTTGCCGCAGTGCTGGTGAATACACTCCACTATGGCCTTCACGGCGTATATCTGGTAGGGGCGCATCATCATGAGCTTCCGTTCGCTGGCCACGAGCACCATATAGCGGCTGATCATCTCTCCCAGGGTACACTTGGCCAGAAAGGCGTCGGCGAAGCTCTCCAGATGGGTGATCTTCTTGTTGCTCTCGTCCGCGTACTGATAGAACGGCAAAAAGCGCTCGTCCGCGTTGAAGCTGAAGTGACGGCTGTTGTTATTGGCGAAATACCAGGTATCGCTGCGGTTGCTGACGAGAAAGAGCTGCATGAAACAGAGCAGGGTTTTCCCGTAGCCGTTTCCGGGGTCGTTCTTGTAATCCACGATCTGCTGCATGGCCTTGCGGGGGCTTATCCCCAGGGTCTTCAGCTCGATCTGCACCACGGGAACGCCGTTTATCAGCAGGACCACGTCGTACCGGTGATGGCTGTAGTCGGTGCTGATGCGCAGCTGGTTGACCACCTCGAAGCTGTTCTTGCACCAGTCCTTGATGTTCACCAGGGTGTAATGGAGCGGCGTGCCGTCGTCGCGCTCGAAGGTGTTGCGTTCCCGCAGATGGCGGGCAGCGGCGAAGACATCCGGGGTAACCACGGCCTCCAGGAGTCTGCCGAATTCGCCATCGGTGAGATGCACGCGGTTCAACTCCTCGAAGTGCCGGCGAAAGTTCTCTTCCAGCGTCGCCCGGTCTCGTATATCCTGGCGGTAGGTGTACTTGAGGTCGGTCAGTTTTTCGATCAGGATTTGCTCGATCTGCTGTTCAGTCATGTTCAACCCCCCGGAAATTCGTTATGAGAGCGGTTTTCGCCGACATGCGGTACTGCACGGACTCCAAGAGCCGGAGCGATGTGTCCGGAGGTGCGACCATAGAGCGGTTCTCGTTGCTCTATGGCACTCTATGAACTCCAGGAGCCGGAGCTTGTGTGTTCCCGGCAGCGACCATAGTGGTCGGCGAGGGCGGCTTTGCGTCCCGGAGGGCCGGTGCCGGCACAGGACGTGCCGGTAAGCCTCAGCTGCGCCACGGATGGCGCATCTGAGGCGACGGACCGGAGCAGCAAAGCAAGGGAGCGTTTCGACCACTCGCGTCGCAGAGGGGACACATACGCGGAGGCTCCGTGAAACAGCACATGACACATCATTGGTGAAACCGCTTTACAACAAAAAGGGCTCCCTCCTTCGCTTTAATGCACCCGTCTTCCCGGAGGCAACTCCGTATCCAGGGTAAGGAGCGAAAGAATTTTGCCGTCTTCGCTCTCGGTGGCGCAGAGCATACCGTGGCTCTCGATGCCCCGGAATTTGGCGGGCTTGAGATTGCAGATGAGAATGATGGTTTTTCCCTCCAGCTCCTCGGGAGTGAAGAACTCCCGGATGCTGGAGACGATGGTGCGGCGCTCGTACCCGAGATCCACCAGAAGCTTGTAGAGCCGGTCCGCCTTCTTCACCGCCTCCACCTGGAGAATTTTGGCCACCCGCATTTCCACCTTCTTGAAGTCCTCGATGGAGATTTCGTCTTCGTGGTCTCCCGGATCGGGAAGAAGTCCCTTTTTCATGTCCCGGGCGGCCTTTTCTTCTTCCCAGAGTTTGAGATCCACCCGGGGAAAGAGAACCTCTCCCTTGTTCACCGAAGCCCCCGTAATATTCTGGTCCCAGCGGAAACGGGATTTTTCCGCCTCGAAAATATTCTGAAGACCCAGCTGTTCTTCCATCTTCCGGGCCGTTTCGGGCATAAAGGGAGATACCAGAATCGCCGCGGTTCGGAGCACCTGGCAGAGGTGATGCAGCACCGTATTCAGCCGGGGGAGATCCCCGTCCTTGCCGAGCTTCCAGGGCATGGTTTCGTCGATGTATTTATTGCCCCGGCGCACCAGGCTCCAAAGATCCTTGAGGGCCTCGTCGAAGGCGAAAAGCTCCATGTGCCCGTCCAGAGCGGTGACGGTCTCCTCCAGCACCTTCCGCAGTTCTTCGTCCAGAGGCTCCTCCCGATCCACCGGAGGAATCGTTCCCCCGCAGTTCTTTTCGATCATCTGAAGAGTACGGTTGAGCAGGTTCCCCAGATCGTTGGCGAGGTCGCTGTTCATACGCTGTACCAGGGCCTTTTCGGAGAAATCTCCATCCACGCCGAAGGGTACCTCCCGAAGGAGGAAGTACCGGAAGGCGTCCGCTCCGTAGAGATCCACCATTTCGAAGGGGTCCACCACGTTTCCCTTGGACTTGGACATTTTTTCTCCCTCCACGGTCCACCAGCCGTGGGCGAAGACCCGCCGGGGGGGATTGAGCCCCAGGGCGAGGAGCATGGCGGGCCAGATGACGCAGTGGAACCGGATGATGTCCTTTCCTACCAGGTGGTGCACTTCGGGCCAGTAGGTCTGCCACTTTCCGCCTTCCTCGGGATAGTCCAGGGCGGAGAGGTAATTGATGAGGGCATCGAACCATACGTAGACCACGTGGCGATCGTCTCCGGGAACGGGAACCCCCCAGCGGATGGTGGTGCGTGAAATGGACTGATCCAGAAGGCCTCCCCGGAGAAAGCTCACGATTTCGTTCCGCCGCCCCTTGGGAAGAATGGCCTCGGGGTTGTTCTCGTAGTATTCCAGAAGGGGCTCCGCATATTTGGAGAGCCGGAAGAAGTAGCTTTCCTCGGTCATTTTCTCCAGCTTGCGCCCGCAATCGGGGCAGGTCTGCCCCTCTCCCATCTGGGCCTCGGGAACGTAGGTTTCGCAGGGTACGCAGTAGAGTCCCTCGTAGGTTCCCTTGTAGATGTCCCCCTGTTCCAGGAGCCGGGAGAAGATGGCCTGCACCACTTTTTCATGGCGTTTCTCGGTGGTGCGGATAAAGTCGTCGTGCCGGATTCCCAGAACTTTCCAGAGTTCCTGAAAATTCACCACCGTTTTGTCCGCCAGCTCCTGGGCGGTCATCCCCTTGGCTTCGGCGGAACGAAGAATCTTCTGCCCGTGTTCGTCGGTACCCGTGAGGAAGTACGAATCCTCCCCCCGCAGGGCATGATACCGGGCGATAACGTCCGCCGCCACGGTGGTGTAGGCGTGACCGATATGGGGAACGTCGTTCACGTAATAGATGGGGGTGGTGATATAGAATCTCTCGCTCATTGCAAAAATCCTCCTTTAACGGCTCTTTCTTGCGAAAAGCGCGTTTTTTATGGCGTTTTTAGGAATTCCGTAGACTTCGGAAATTTCCCGGACAATTTCCTTGGGGGAGATTTCTTCCGAAAGAAGCTCCTCCATTCTCCGCTGCCAAAGGTCCGGGGAGGTTTCTTCCTTCTTTTTGCCTTCCACCGCGAGAACCAGCTCTCCTCGAAAGGGGGCTTGTTCCGCCTCCTTCCGAAGTTCTCCCAGGGTGGAGCGCCGTACTTCCTCGTGGATCTTGCTGATTTCCCGCACCAGGGCGGCGGGACGATTTCCCAGAAGAGCTTCCAGATCCGTAAGATGGGCCAGGGCCTTGTGGGGAGAAAGGTAGAGGAGAAGCGTGGCTTCCAGAGGCTCCAGATCCTGGATCTCTTTTTTTCTCGCCGAGCTTTTGTCGCTCAGAAATCCCGCAAAGAGAAAGGGCCGCGACGAAAGCCCCGAGTAGAGTAGCCCGGGAATGAGGGCGGTGGCTCCCGGAAGAATTTCCAGGGGAAAGCCCTGGTGGATCACCGCATGAAGAAGAACCTCCCCGGGATCCGAAATTCCGGGAGTGCCCGCATCCGAGACGAGGGCCACGTGCTTTCCTTCCCGGAGATATTCGAGGATCTGTTCCGTTCGCCCCCGTTCGTTGTGTTCGTGGTAGGAGAGAAGAGGTTTTTTTATGGCGTACCGGGTACAGAGGATCCGGGTTCTCCGGGTATCCTCACAGGCGATGATATCCGCAGAACGCAGGGCGCGCAAGCTCCGAAGCGTAATGTCCTCCAGGTTGCCGATGGGAGTGGGCACCACCGTCAGGGGCATGTCCATCCCTCCTTGGTGTAGGCAAAGAGATACTCCGGAGAGAAGGCTCCCCGGCGGTCGCGAATCCAGAGAGGGGGTTCCACCACCATACCCGGCCCCCCCTCCTTGAGAGATTCTACCAGTACCACCGTGGCTTCCGAAGCCGGATCGGGGTGTACCATCCGAAGCCGTTTCGGCTGAAGCTGCACCTTGAGAAGCCCTACCAGGAGCTCCCCCAGCCGGCGGGCCCGGAAAACCGTGTAGAACCGCCCTTTTCGGGTAAGGCTCCGGGAGGCCCCGGCAAGAACATCCTCCAGGGTACAGGCCGCTCCGTGACGGGATACCGCCTGGCCCGATACGGGGGAGGGGCGGCTTCGGTGTTTTTCGTCGTAGGGAGGGTTGCCCACCACCACGGAGTAGCTCCCTCCGTCGCCCCGGGGGCGGAGGCTCCGAAGATCCCCGGAGGTGATGGAAATGCGCTCCTCCATTCCGTTGATCCGGGCATTTCTCCGGGCCATTTCCGCCATCTCCTCCTGAATTTCGATACCCTCCAGAGAGGCTATTTCCGGATGCCGCCAGCCGAGAATGAGAAGGATCGCTCCGCTGCCGCAGCCGAGCTCGAAAACCCGGTCTCCCCGGCGAATTCTGGCGAAGGAGGCCAGAAGCACCGAGTCCATGTTCACCCGGTATCCCCGGAGAGGTTGCTCCAGCCGGAGAGCTCCGTACAGAAAATCGTCCACCCCGCTTCGTATCATTCCCAATCCTCCAAACGTACCCCCACTACCTGGGAAAGCCCAGGCTCGGACATGGTAACGCCGTAGAGAAGATCCGCCTTCTCCATGGTGTAGCGCCGGTGGGTCATGACGATCATCTGAAGCCTCTCGGAATACTCCCGGGCAAGCCGGGCGAAACGCTGCAGGTTTACCTCGTCCAGGGCGGCATCCACTTCATCCAGCACCGCCAGAGGCACCCCGGCAATTTCCATGGCCGCAAAGAGCAGCGATATTCCCGTAAGGGACTGCTCTCCCCCCGAGAGCTGCCCCAGGTGCTGAGGCTGTTTTCCCGGAGGCCGGGCCACGACCTCCACCCCCGCATCCCAGATCTCCTCTTCCGGAGGCAGTTCGCCCCCGGAGTATCCTCCGAAGGAAAGCCGGGCCTCTCCGCCTCCGAAAAGGCGCTGAAAAAGCCCGTTGAAGCGAAGGTCGATATCCTCCAGGGCCTTGGCAAAGAGAGCTCCCGCATGACGATCCGTCTCCCGGATAAAGGTGCGCATCTCTTCGGAGCCCTTCCGGACGTCCTCGATCTGTTCCTCCAGAAAACCGATACGCTCTTCCAGGGATTCCACCTCCGAGAGAGCCCCGAGATTCACATCTCCCAGATTGCGAATCTCCCGTTCCAAAGACCGGATTTTTCGGCGAAGAACCTCGTGATCCTTCTCTTCTTCCGGATCCTCTTCCCCAAGAGAGGCTCTTTCCTCGTAGGGAAACTCCTCCTCCCAGAGAGAAATCAGATCTTCCAGCTCCCGCTGCATCTCTCTCTTCTGGTTTTCGAGTTGCAGCATGCTCCGTTCAAGCTCTCCATACCGTCCCCGGGCGGATTCTCTCTTTTCCTTGCCCCGGTCCATGCGGCTTTCGAGAAGCTCCATGGCGGTTCGTTCCTCCTCCCGGGAGAGGGCGTGCTTTTTCCGCTCCTCCCAGAACGTTCGGTACTCCCGGCCGAGCTCCTGAAGCTGAAGGTATTCCTTCCGCACCTGATTTTCCATGGCCTCCCGCTGTTGCCGGATTTTTTCGAGGTGGTTCCGGAAATCCCGGATTTTTTTCCGTTGTCCCTCCACGAGGGTTTCTCCGTTTTTCCGGCGTTCCTCCCCCAGGGCGAGGGCATTCTGAAGCTCCAGCACCTTGCGCTCCTCTTCGAGCTCCTCCGCGATGGGAGGAAGGTTTTCCAGACGCTCCCGGAGGATTTTCTCTTCCGAGGCCAGGCGGCCTATTCTTTTTCCGCTTTCCCCAAGAAGTTCCCGGACTTCCCCATGTTCCGCCTCCACCTGGGCATGACGGCGGCAGCATCCCTGATATTCCTGCTCCGCCAAGGCGAACCGGGCCTCCAAAGTCCGCAGTTCCTCTCCCAGGGAATCTCTCTTTTCCGCCGCATGCCGCTCCCGGTCTTCCGCCTCCCGGGCACTCCAGGTAAGTTCCTGCACAGCTCGGGCGTGCTCTTCCCGATCTTTTTCCGCCTCCTTCAAGGCATGCCGCAGAGCCATGGCCCCCTCTTTGGATCGGGTGCTTCCGCCGCTTACGGTTCCCGAGGGAAGAAAGACATCTCCCTCCAGAGTGGCCAGGGGAAAGGAGGAACGCCCCCGGGCGAGAGCGCTTCCGGTGGCGTAATCCTCCACCAGGAGCAAATCTCCCAGAAGGTGCATCACGCAGGGCTCCCATGCGGGGTTGGGAGTGATGAGATCCGCCGCCCATCCGCAGATTCCCCGGGAGGGAAGCGAAAGGTTTCGCAAAGGGCTTCTTTTCCGGGCCTGTTCCAGGGGAAGAAAGGTGGCCCGTCCCTTGTTGCTCTTTCGAAGCTGCTCTATGCAGAGCCGGGCCTCTTCGAGATCTCCCACGAAAAGCCAGAAGAGCCTTCCTCCGAGGTAGGATTCGATTCCCTGAAGATACTCCGGGGGAACTTCGAAGGTTTCCGCTGCCACCACGGGATTCGCCCGAAGGCGGCCGAGCTTGCAGGCTCCGAGAATATGCTGTACCGGGGAGGGATAGATGCCCCCCTGGAGACGATCCCGAAGATCCTCCAGGCGCCCCTCCACATCCCGGAGAAGACGTTCCTCCCGGCGCAGATCCCCCAAAGCTCCCTGACAGAGGGCGTAGGCGTCTCCATGACGCACCACCGCCTCCTGGGCATCCTTTCGCAGCCGCTCTACCTTGAGGGAGAGTTTCGAAAAGATTTCGTGCTTTTCCTCCCGAGCCGCATGTTCTGCCCCCAGGGATTCCCCGAGCTTGCGAAAGCGCTTTCCAAGCCCCTGGAGACGCCCCTTCAGGGTGCTCTCTTCGGCCTCGCACGCCCCCAGAGACCGCCGGATTTCTTCGGATTCCTGGAGCACCGCATTGGTGGAAAGCATGCGCCCCTGGAGAGCCTCTTTGGCCTCTTCGTACTCTCGCCGAAGGTTTTCTTCCTGCCCCTGGAGGCTCCTGAGATTTTCCTCCTGGAGGTGCATCTCCTCCTCCAGTCCGGCTCTCTCCTCAAGGGCGGACCGGAGCTCCCCGTCGAGGTTTTTCAGGGTTTCCCGGCTTCGGGAAAATCCCGCCCCCACTCCGGCGATACGGCGTTTCACTCCTTCGAGATCGCTCCCCCGGCTTCCGAGGAGAAGCTCCCGATGGCCGAAACGCCTGCGAAGCTCTCCGAGCTGATCCTGCTGAAGTTTGAGGTAGGATTCCCAACGGGAAATCCAGCTTTGCAGAAGTTTTTTCCGTCCCTCCTGGAAAGCGCCGAGGTTTTCCATGCGTTCCAGGGAGCTCTCCAGATCCCGCCGGCGAACCCAGTAAAAGCGACGGCGCCAGGAAAGCAGCTCCTCGGTAAATTCCCGGGCCCTCCGGGCCACTTCGGCTTCGGGAAGAAGGAGCTCCCTTCTGGCGGAAAGCTCCCCCAGAAGCATATCGAGATTTCTGAGCTCTCCCAGGGCTTCTTCGAGACGCCCCGCCGCTTCGTCCCGGCGTTTGCGGTAGAGGTCGATGCCGAAAAGGGATTCCAGATGAAGGCGGCGTTCCTTGGGGCGCTGACGCACGATCTCCGCCACTTCTCCCTGGCCGATGAAGGCAAACCGCTCTCCTTCGAGGTGCCACTCCCGTTTCACCTCGTCGAGATCTCCCAAACGGCTCCGGTCCCCGTCGATTTCCACGGTGCCTCCGCTCTCGTCCACCGTTCGGGAGAGGAAACAGTTCTCCTCCTCCCCCTGAAGACGTATCCGCGCCATGGCCCGGTTTCCCGGAGGAAGCGAGAGGCTGCCCTGGAAGATGAGATCACTCTGCCGGGTAATTCGGAGACGGGAGGGGTTGTTCTCTCCCAAAACCCACCGCAGCGCATCGAGAAGGTTGCTCTTGCCGCTTCCGTTGGGCCCCACAATTCCCGTAAACCCCGGGTGCAGCTCCAGGTCGTGAGATCTGCCGAAGCTCTTGAAGTTACGAAGATGCAGTTGTGCTATGAACAACGGGATGCATCTCCTTCTGTTCCAGAAGAGAACATACATGGCGGATCTGTTCGAGAGATCCCTGACCCCCCATGCGGAACTTGTCCCAGGCGAACTCCGGCACCTCCACCAGGAAAAACCGGGCCTCGAACTCCTCTTCCCAGGAAACGAGATAGTTTTCCGCCATATGACGGCATATTTCGGGATGGGCCTCCACCATGTAGGCCTCCGCCCGGCTGGATTGGGCCACCTTGCGGATAAACCGCTTGATGGAAAAGGCCACCTCCTCCTCCTTGAGAACCCATCCGTTTCCCTTGCAGAAGGGACATCCCCGGGTAAGGGCGGTTTTAAGATCCTGCCGGCTCCGCTTTCGGGTCATCTCCACCAGGCCCAGCCGGGTAACCGCAAAGACCCGGGCGGAAGAACGATCCTTCCGGAGATGTTCTTCCAGCTCTCCCAGGAGAACATCCCTATCCTCGGGAACGTCCATGTCGATGAAGTCCACCACCACGATTCCCCCGATGGCTCGAAGCCGGAGCTGTCGGGGAATCTCCCGGGCCGCCTCGAGGTTGGTCTTGCGGATGGTCTCCCGAAGTGTGGAGGTGCCCACGAATTTTCCCGTGTTCACGTCGATCACCGTAAGAGCTTCGGTTTGATCGATGATGAGGTAGGCTCCCGAGGGAAGCCACTGTTTGCGTTCCAAAGCCCCGGCTATTTCCTTCTCGATACCCAGGGCGTCGAAGAGAGGAGCCTTGCCCCGGTAGAGGTTGATTTCAGGTTTTTCCGTTCCTTCACAGAACCGGGAGAGGATGGTGCGCACGTGGGGTTCCTCCTCGGGAGAGTCGAGAATAATCTCATCCACCCGCTCGTTCAATTCGTCCCGGAGCACCCGTTCGAGAAGGCCGAGATTGCGGTAAAGCAGGCAGGGAGCTTTCTGTACCTCTCCGTCGTGCCGGATTCGCTCCCAAAGCTCCAGAAGCTCCCCCAAATCCTTTTCGATAATCCAGGCATCCAGTCCCTCCGCCACGGTACGGACGATGACCCCGCATCCTTCGGGACGCAGGCCTCGAACGAGCCGCCGAAGCCGTCTACGCTCATCCTCCTGGGTAATCCTTCGGGATATGCCCACCTCTTTTCCCCCGGGAACAAGCACCAGAAATCTTCCGGGAAGAGAGAGCCGGGTGGTTACCCGAGCCCCCTTGCTTTTCCGGGCAGACTTGATGACCTGAACCAGAATCTCCCGGTTCGGCTCCACCAGTACGTTCCGGGCATCCGCCAGATAGAGAAACCCGTTACGCCCATCCCCGAGGTTCACGAAGGCGGAATGCATTCCCGGCAGAACGCTGTCCACCCGGGCCTTGTAAATTTCTCCGGGAGCGTGGCGTTCCCACATCTTCTCGGAGAAAAGCTCCGCCAGCCGTCCCTCTTCGAGAATGGCCACCCGGCATTCTTCGGGATCCATAAGATTCGCTACTATTTTGATATCTGAGCCCATGGATATCTCCTTACACCAGTAATTAGCGAGCAGTGAAAACCAAAATCCGGAAGACGGCGGGCAGCGAAGAGAGGCGGCGGGGCCCATCTCCGCCGGTCACTGGGGCCATCCATCGCCCTTCCAGGGCTAGACACGGCAAAAGCAACCCTCCTCAATAAAACCCACCGCCTCCCGCAGAAGAAAAAGATCTCCCCATCCCGCGCACAGTTCCTGAGCAATGCACTTCTTTACCAGGCTTCCCAGACCGGTACGGCGCTCATCGAGAATAAAGGTCAGCTCGTCGGAATTCTCTCGGAAATCCAGCATCCGGCATTCCTCCCGATGTTCCTTTTCCCGGAGATATTCCCGGATTCGTTCGAGCACCCCGGGAGTTCTTTCCCGAAGAAGATAGGATCCGGCGGAACAGATTTTGCCCAGGTCTTTTTCCTCCGAGGGAACCGCATCCAACAGGTCGATACCGGGGGGACATTCTTCCCGGAGCATGGTTCCCATGGCGGAATTCCACTCCCGAACCCGGAGATCTCCGGGTTCGCTCAGGGCCACGACTCCCATGGGAAGAGGCGGCCCCAGGCTTACCCGGGGACGGGGATGAAACCCCTCGGAATAGAGCAGGGGGATCTTTGCCCGCCGGGCAGCCCTGGCAAAGACCGCGGGAAGCTCCACGTGGGGAAGAAAGATGGCCCGGTCTCGCTTGGCGAAGTGAAAGCGAATGCGCTTATCCACGGAAAGGGCCTCCTTCCGCCACGGGGCACCGCTTCTTTTCAAGACCGCATGCCACGCATCCAAATTGAGTGCAATCCCGGGTAAGTTCTCCCGCATAGGCCTTGGTCCGTTCTCTCCAGAGAAATTCCCGGGAGACTCCCACAGCGATATGATCCCAGGGAAAGGCTTCGCTCTCTTTCCGGGAACGCAAAAAGGGCTGCGGATCTATTCCCGTGGCCTCGAAGGCCTCCATCCATCGGGCAAGCGAAAAGGTTTCTCCCCATCCGTCGAACCGGGCTCCCCGCCGCCAGGCCTCCTGGAGAACCTCTCCCAGAGAGCGGTCTCCCCGGGCAAAGACTCCTTCGAGAAAGGTCTGTTCCGGATCGTGGTAGCTCAAGGCTATGGAACGATTTCTGAGATTTTTCCGCAAGAGACTTCCCTTCTCCCGAAGTTCTTCCAGAGAGTTTTGAGGCTCCCATTGAAACGGAGTATGCGCCTTGGGAACGAATCCCGCCACGGATACCGCCACGCTGGATCTCCGGGAATATTTTTTTCCGAGAGAGGCTACTTTGTGGGCGATATGGAGAATTCCCCGAAGATCTTCTTCCGTTTCCGTGGGAAGTCCCATCATAAAGTAGAGCTTTATTCTATCCCAGCCGCCCTGAAAGGCACGGTCCGCCGCGGTATAGATATCCTCCTCCCGCACTCCCTTATTGATGACGTCACGAAGCCGCTGGCTTCCCGCCTCGGGAGCGAAGGTAAGCCCTCCCTTGCGTAACCCCGAAAGCCGTTCCGCCAGATCCACCGAAAATGCGTCGATCCGCAGGCTCGGCAGGCTAAGGGTCACGTGTTCCTCCTCCAGCCAGGGCTGCATGGTTTCGATGAGTTTCGTAAGAGACGAGTAGTCGCAGGTAGCCAGAGAGACGAACCCCACCTCATCGTATCCCGAGCTTTCCACCAGGCTCCGGGAGAGCTCGAAGATCTTTTCGGGAGATCGCTCCCGCACGGGGCGGCCGAGCATTCCCGCCTGACAGAAACGACACCCCCGGGTACATCCCCGAAAGATTTCCACCCCCGCCCTGTCGTGGATAATTCCCGAAAGCGGAACCACCAGCTCCCGAGGATAGTAGGCCTTGTCAAGATCCTCAAGATGCCGGCGCACCACGGGAAAGGATATTCCCTCCTCCCGAGGCTCCACCGCCCCGGAAGAAGTTACCCTGCCCAAAGAGGGCACGTACACTCCGGCTATGGCGGCACACTCCCGAAGCCGTTTCTCCCGAGGCATGCCCCGGGTATTCCGAAGACATTCCAGAAGCTCCGGAAGCATCTCCTCTCCCTCGCCCACGCAAAAAGCATCGAAAAAGAGAGCCAGAGGTTCCGGCACGAAGGCGCCGGGCCCTCCCCCGATAACCAGAGGATCCTCCTCGCTCCGGTCCGCGCTTCGGAGGGGCACCTTTCCGAGATCGAGCATGGTAAGGATGTTCGTATACGTAAGCTCGTACTGAAGGGTAAATCCCAGCACGTCGAAATCCTTGAGGGGCCGGGAGCTTTCCAGAGATTCCAGAGGGCGCCCCTTCTCCCGCAAGGCCCCCTCCATGTCCGGCCAGGGACAGTAGGCTCGCTCCACGTGAAACCGGGGATCTTCCCGGAGAAGACCGTAGAGAATCTGGAATCCCAGGTAGCTCATGCCCATTTCGTAGACATCGGGAAAGGCCAGGCATATGGAGAGCTGCCCGGGCATCTCGGAATCGCTCACTCCGAGTTCTCCTCCCAGGTAGCGTTGCGGAGATTTCATATTCGACAGAAGCGGCAGATAGGCATCCGCCGCTTCTCGATATTCCTTACGAGCCACGTAGATTCAACCCCTCGTCTGTACATACGGTAGTCAAGAAAAACTTCTCGGACTTTCCACGTAAACGCTCTGGGCAATCCCCAAAGCAATCCCCATGGAAAGGAGGGCACTTCCTCCGTAGCTGAAAAGCGGAAGAGGAAGCCCCGTCACGGGAGCCCAGCCGATACTCATGGCGACGCACTCGATCACCTGAAAGGCAAGCCATCCCGTAAGGGCCGCCAGGAGCACCTTCGCTCGAAGATCCTTGGAGATCAGCCCTCCTCGGATAAGCCTCCAGAAAAGGACTATGAAAAAGGTGAGAAGAAGAAAGGAACCGAGAAAGCCGAATTCCTCCGCAAAAACACTAAAGATAAAATCCGTGTGGGGCTCCGGAAGAAAACGCAGCGACGCCTGGGTTCCCTCAAGGAAACCCTTTCCGAAAAGCCCTCCGGAACCCACGGCAATTCTCGACTGGATTACGTTATATCCCGCTCCCAGAGGATCCGCATAGGGATCGAGAAAGACGAGGATTCGCATTTTTTGGTAGTCCTTGAGAAAGTAGATCCACCCCAACGGCGCAAGGGCCCCGGTCACCGCCAGGAGCCCCCCGAGAAAACGCAGGGGAGCCCCTGCCACGAAAAAGGCCACCATAATCATGCTGGCGTATACCAGTACGCTTCCGAGATCCGGCTGAAGGAGCACCAGCAGCGAAGCGATACCCGCCAGCCCCAGGGCACTGCAAAAGGAGCGCACCGTGGTGGGAGGATATCGGCAGAGGTGTTTTCCCAAAAGCAGAGCCAGAGCTACTTTGACGAGCTCCGAAGGCTGGAATCGCATGGGCCCCAGGGCAAACCAGCTCACCGCCCCCTTGGCGACCACTCCCATAATGAGCACCAGCACCAGGGGCACCAGGGCTATCCAGTAAAGATGGTAGGCATAATGCAGAAGCCTTCGGTATCCCGTGAGGAGTACCGCCACATAAGCGGTAATCGCCACTCCTCCCCAGACAATCTGCTTCAGAAGATGCCCCGTTCCCCTCGAATAAGTAGCTCCGTAGATGGAGAGAAGACCGAGAAAAAACACCCCCGCAGTACAGAAAAGAGTGATCTTGTCGGTACGGCGAAAAATCTCTCCCAAAGAAAGCTCTTCTCTCTCTTCTCGGGATGTCACGCCCTGTTACCCGGGAGGCTCGGCTGGCGCTTCACCGTCCGTACCGGGATATTTGCCACCAGCACCACCGAGGATTGTTCCCGCTCGAGTTCGAGCTCGATATGCTGCTCGTCGATTTCGAGATACCGGTTAATGACTTCGATAAGATCCTTCCGCAAAGCCTCCATGGTTTCCACGGAAAGATCGCTCCGATCGTGAATAAGTACAAGCTGCAAACGGCGTTTTGCAGTTTCCCGGGCCGTCTCGCCCTGAAAAAAACGTGTAAAAAAACCCATCGTATCGCCTCCGTTTAAAAACCGAACATCTTCCGGAGGGTTCCCACCAAGCCCTTTTGTCCGCAGTGTTCTATGTCAAGGAAGGGAACCTCCTCTCCCGTCATACGAAGTCCTATGTTGTCAAAGGCCTTACAGGCGAGAGACTGTGTTCCCAAGGTAAGGGGCTCTCCCCGGTTGGTGGAGACCACCACGGAATCATCGTTGGGAACCACCCCCACAAGATCGATGGCAAGGATATCGAGCACGTCCGCCACGCTCAGCATATCTCCCCGCTGCACCAGATCCGGACGCACCCGATTGATTACCAGGCGTATGGGGGTAACCTCCAGGGATTCCAACATACCGATAATACGGTCCGCATCCCGTACCGCCGAAACCTCGGGGGTTGTCACCACCAGGGCCTCGGTGGCCCCTGCGGCGGCATTACGGAACCCCGCTTCGATTCCCGCAGGGCTATCCACAAAAACGAAATCGAAATCCTGCTGCAGTTCCTTGCAGAGATCCGCCATTTGCTCCGAGGAAACCGCATCTTTCGTACGTGTCTGAGCGGCGGGAAGAAAGAAGAGGTTCGGCACCCTCTTGTCCCGCACCATGGCCTGGGGAAGACGACAGACTCCCTCGATAACGTCCACCAGCGTATAGACGATACGATTTTCAAGCCCCAGTACCACATCGAGATTGCGGAGCCCTATGTCCGCATCCAGAGCGATTACTTTGTATCCCTTCCCCGCGAGGGATGCGGAGACGTTGGCAGTGGTGGTGGTTTTTCCCACCCCACCCTTTCCAGATGTAACGACAACCACACGACCAGGCATCTTTGCCCCCCCTATTCGGTATTTCCACAAAGTAAATTCCTAAATATCCATTTCCTGAACCACAAAAACTCCATCTTCGAGCATCACGAGGGATCCCTTTCCCCACCAGGAGGAACTTTGATCCACATAGCTCACTTTATGAGCGATGCGCACCTGAGGAGCCTCGAAAATCCGTGCAAATATGGTGGCTCCCACATCTCCTCCGGAGCCCGCATGAGCCACTCCCTGCAATTTTCCAAGGACCAGAATATTTCCCCGGGAGACCACTTCGCCCCCGTCATGCACGTTTCCGAGAACCACCACGTCTCCCCCGTGCTCGATGCGTTGTCCCGAGCGGATGGAATGATCGTAGAGAAGAGATTTCCGGTTTCGCTCCCTCTCGGAAGAGCTTCCCGTCTCGGGAATTCCCGTGACGAAGCCCAGGTTCTTGAGCATTCCCAAGGTGGTGCTGTTATTGCTGATCCAGGAAAGGATCCGGGGTTCCCCCCTTTCTCCCTTTCTGGAAAAGTACTCCAGAAAAAGGCTGACCTCCTGAAGGCCGATTTCCCGTTCCTGGAAATCCACCACCACCTTGGCCCCTGAAAGGATATGCTCTCCCTCCTCTCCGAGGCGCTGCAGATCCGAACCCAGGGCTTTGAGATCCGCCTGTTCGTGCACCACCATGCGAAGGCCGTAGACTTCTCCCTTCAGGTGTATGGTACGCAATTCACACGTCTCCTGGCCCATACCCTACTCCTCCTTGTCTTCAAGATATCCCTTGCAGAGATAGGAAAGAATTTCTCCCGCCAGGGGAGCCGCCGTGGAGCTTCCATGACCTCCTCCCGGAACGAGAGCCACCGCCACATACCGGGGAGCCTCCACGGGAGCATACCCCACAAACCAGGCGTGATCTTCCCCATGAACATTTTGGGCGGTACCGGTTTTTCCCGCCACGGAGACCCCGAACTCTCCCGCCCGATATCCCGTACCTCCGGGTTTGCAAACCGCCACGATACCCTCCCGAACGCTTTCGAGAACCTTCGGAGAAATATGAACGTCCCGAGAAACGGGCTCCTTCTCGAAGGTCACCCGGGGTTCCACCAAATATCCCCCGTTTGCCAGAACCGCATAGAGCACTCCCGCTTGAACGGGAGTGGTGAGCAAAAAGCCCTGGCCTATGGAATAGTTCGCCGTATCACCGGGATACCAGGATTCCTTTCGATGAAGCTGCTTCCACTCTCTTCCCGCCACGGTACCCGAAATCTCTCCGGGAAGATCTATTCCCGTGGGTTTCCCCATACCGAGCCGGGAGGCCCACTCCGCCATGAGATCCACTCCCATGGCGAGACCATAGGTGTAGAAGAAGACGTCACAGGAATCCCGCAAAGCCTCCTTGAGGTTTTCTCTGCCGTGCCCCCACCGGTTCCAGCACCGAAAGGCACGGTTTCCCACCTGATAGGAGCCGCTGCAGAAGGAGGTGGACTGGGGAGTGATGACCCCCGACATAAGGCCTGCAATGGCGGGAACCACCTTGAAGATGGATCCCGGAGGATAATGACCTCCGATGGCCCGGTTGAGCATGGGACGTCCCGGATCGGTCCGGAGTTTCCGCCACTCTCCCGAAGTGGCTCCCCAACTGAACAGGTTGGGATCGTAGGTGGGAGCGCTGTAAAGCACCAGCACATCTCCTTCATGGACATCCATGGCAAAGATGATCCCGGCCCCCCCTCCCAGGAGGTTCTCCGCTATCTTCTGGGCTCCCAAATCGAGGGTAAGATGCAGATCCTTTCCCCGGAGAGGTTCCCGTCGGGCAAGGAGATGAAGCCGACGTCCCCGGGCATCCACCTCGATGGCCTCTTCTCCTACGGAACCTCGAAGATAATCGTCGTAAAAGGCCTCCACTCCGGTCTTGCCGATCTGTTCTCCCACGCTGTATCCTTCGCCCTGCCGGGTCCGAAGTTCCTCTTCCGTGATCTCCCCCACATATCCCGTAACGTGAACTCCCAGGCTCCCCGCAGGATAGACCCGCTTCCAGAGGGGAAGAGGAAAAAGCCAGGGAGGAAAATCCATGTCCCCCATGAGATCCATGATCTGTATGAGGGTAAGGTTCGAAGCCAGGGAAACCGCCCGATACGGCGCCCAATACTGGGCCTGCACCTTTTTACGAAGATCCTCCTGGATCACGGGAATGCCATGCTCACGAAAAAGCTCCGCCACCCTCTCCAGGGCACCCTCTTTGTAGAGATCCGAAGGGTATCCCTTGATGTCGAAGGTACGCACGTTCTTTGCCAGGGGAATCCCCTGGGCATCATAAATGATACCTCGGGGCGGGGACATCCGGAGAAGACGAAACCGATTGCTCGCGGCCAGTCGAATATATCGGTCCCCCTGGGTGATCTGAAAGAAGAACAGCCCTCCCAAAAGGGCGAGAAAAAGGGTTATCACAAAAAATCGCCATACGTGAAGGCGGAAATCCGTCTTTTTCTGGCGGGCCAGCCTTTTATGGGGCACCGTACATTCCCTCCCTAGGGAAGGCCATTCGAGTAATCATGTACATGAGAGGAATTCCCAGGATCTGCTGCCGGAGAAAGAAAATCCAGCTCATATCCTGGAGAGACATCACGAGAAGGCAGCGCACCATGCCCACAGCTACATGAGCTCCGCCGAGAAAGGCGAAAAAGGCAAGCTTGTTTCTCCCCGTATCGGGCATGGAGCTCCAGAGAAAACTAAAAAAGGTGGTAAGCACCGCATAGGTTCCCGCAGTCATACCGATAAGGCCGGTCCATCGGGCATCCCAGAGAACCCCTCCGAGAAAGCTGAACCAGATAAGCCCGGGATGATCGTAGTTCCCCGAAGACATGAGGAGGAGTACCGCCGCCAGGAAAAGTTCCGGTGCATAGAGGTAACCCTCCCCGAAAATCTGGAGAAGATCCTGAAAATACCACAAGAGAAAGCACCATTTCACGGAAGAGCACCTCCTTGTACAGAGCAGCGGTCGCTTTTTGCCATCGCCGGGGAAGAGCAATTGAAAGCTTTTTCCTGTTCCCCGGACACTCTCTCTACTCTCGGTCTCTAATCATAACCTGCACCGAATAAAGTTTGGAGAGAGGAACCCCGGAACGCACCGTATAGGAGCGAAATCCTCCAAAGGCGGCGGCTCCCTTGTCGGCAAGAATCCCGATGGGAATGCCCGGGGGAAAATCTTCGTCGAGAAGAGCAGTGATCACTGAAGATCCTAAAGGTAGCGAGCGTTCCTCCGGAACGTATCGGAGAAGGATTTCTCCCTCCCCGCTCCCGGTAAGCACCCCGAGATCCCGGGTATCCTCCACCGCCGCAGGAATGGAAAAGCTTTTCGATGTGATAAGGCGAATCCAGGCATCGAAGGAAGAGACTCGCTGCACCCTTCCTATCAGATATCCCCGAAAGAGAACGGGAGCTCCGGGCTGGACTCCTCGGGAAGATCCCGCATCAATTTTTATCTCGTCCCACCAGTATGCGGGATGGCGCAGGAGCACCTTCGCAGAAAGAAGGGAGGGCGAAGAGGGAAGATCCTCTTCGAGAAGAGAACTCCTGGCGAGAGTGGTACGCAGCAGAAGGTTCTCCTTTTCGAGGGCGTTGATCCGGTGCCGCATTTCCTCCCCCGCATCGATCCAGCGGAAGAGGGCCATGGTTTTGGCCCGAAGATAAAGGGCGGGATATTCGGGGACACGAAGAACGAGCCCCACTCCATCCACCATATACCGCATAAACGTAAGGTGAAAAGAGAGGATCAGAAGAAGGCACGCCACAACCACCGCCAGTCCCCCATGAATCCAGGGGTTCTCTATTTCACGAGATCGTCTTGGCATGGAAAAAGCGAACCGGAGATATGTTTTTTCTGCCCCGCCGAGAGATCATGCCGCAATCCTTCCCCGGATTTCCGCAAATCTACCCATGAAACTACTGCATTCCCTTATCTACGGAAATGAGCACCTTTTTCATGGCATCGATATCCTCGAGAATTTTCCCCACCCCCAGGGCCACGGAAAAGAGGGGTTTTTCCGCAGTGATCACCGGCACCTTCAGGTTTTCCTGAAGATACGAGGAAAGACCTCGCAGCAAAGCACCTCCGCCGGTAAGAACCAGTCCCTGGTCCACAATATCCCGGGCCAGCTCGGGAGGAGTTTCCTCCAGAGAATCCCGGATCATGTCCTCTATTCTGGAGACGCTGGGATTCAGGGCGTCCCGAACCTCTGCGGCCCGGATACGCACCGCCTTGGGAAGACCATCCATAAGATCTCTTCCCTTGACTTCCATTTCTTCCTCTTCTCCATCGTAGGGCATGGCGGAACCGATGCAGAGTTTGATCTCCTCCGCAGTGACTTCCCCCACATGGAGAGTATAGTTTTGACGGAGCATGGCGATAATGGCCTGATCCATTTCATCCCCCGCGGAACGGAGGGCCTCGTGCACCACGATACCTCCCAGAGAAAGCACCGCCACCTCACTGGTGCCCCCCCCGATGTCCACCACCATATTGCCCCGGGGCTCCGCTATGGGCAGCCCCGCCCCGATGGCAGCCGCCACGGGCTCTTCCACCACGTAGGCCTCCCGAGCTCCCGCTCCGAGAGTGGCGTCGATCACCGCCCGGCGCTCCACCTCGGTAACGCATGCGGGAACGCAGATAACCACCCGGGGGTGGGCGAAAAAGCTCCGTCCCCCGTTAGCCACCGTAAGAAAGTGCGAAATCATGGCCTCGGTCATGTCATAGTCCGCAATGACTCCATGCTGAAGAGGACGCACCGTTTCCACTCCGTGAGGGGTTTTTCCTATCATGGCCTTGGCGGAAGCTCCCACGGCGATGATCTTCTCGTTTCCCTTCTGGCCCATTCTCTTCAACGCCACCACCGAGGGTTCATTTCCTACGATTCCCTGGCCCTTGACGTAGATCACCACGTTTGCCGTGCCGAGATCAATGCCCACATCCCGGCAGAAAAGTCCGCTAATCCACCTGAACACGCTTTTCCCCCACCCTCTCTTTATGCCTCAAGCCGTTTGATACGTTCATAGTTTCCGTTCCCCAGGATATAATGAGCCTTCAAGCGCATTCCCAGCACCTGAAGTCGTTCCTTCACATATTTGGTAAGCTCCATGTCCTCCCGGCTCGGTTCCGTAGTTCCCCGGGGGTGGTTGTGCAGGAGCACCACGTCCTCCGCCCCAAGACGCACCGCCTTCCGAAGAAAGAGAGGAACATCGAGAGATGCTCCTTCGAGTCCTCCGTAGGAAAGGCGATCTTCTCCGAGAATCCGTTCCGCTCCGTCCAGAAAGAGCGCCCAGAGAAACTCCCGCTCTTCGTAGCGGACACCCCGGGCAAGGGATGCTATGCGATCCTCCCAGGATTCCGCGGCAACGGAAGAAGAGGAAAGCTCCGCCATCGCCCGCCGGGCAATTTCCAGAGCCGCCGCAAGAAGTGCCGCCTTGGCTTCCCCACAGCCGGA
Organism: uncultured Synergistaceae bacterium; assembly: GCA_964545875.1. Taxonomy (GTDB): domain Bacteria; phylum Synergistota; class Synergistia; order Synergistales; family Aminiphilaceae; genus DAIPKP01. The sequence continues at coordinate 328,383 of CAZJHH010000003.1, read as the reverse complement.
AATACCGAGAAACTCTCCGGGATGAGCCCGAAGGAGCCCGGGAAGTCCCCCGAACTGCTCCACCATAAAACCGCTTAACTCAAGAACGTCCCGTTCTTTCGTGCCGGTTCGGAGAAGGATGGCGAGAAGTTCCGGGAGCCCCAGGGACTCAGGCCCCAGGCGAAAAAGCCGTTCCCGGGGACGTTCTCTTTCAGGAAGTGAGGAGCACCGCACGGCAACCCCTTAACGAGGCCAATAGGGATTGTGTTTCTTTTCTTCCCCGATGGTCGTTTCGGGGCCGTGCCCCGGCAATATCCGCAGAGTTTCGGGAAAATCCGTAAAGCGAAGAAGCGAATGCTCCAGAGCGGCACCGCTCCCTCCGGGAAGATCCGTACGCCCCACACTCTGGGCGAAGAGGGTATCCCCCGAAAGAAGGGCGGTTTCCTCCCCCTGAATCACGTAAAAAACACAGCTTCCGGGAGTATGTCCCGGAGTGTGAAGAACCCGTATTTGCATGGTTCCCACGGAAAAGGCATCTCCTTCGGAAAGGAGAACTTCCGCAGTCTCCGCACTGCAAGGATTTCCCATGAACTGAGAGAGATTATGCTCCGGATGTCCGAGCATGAACGCATCCTCCTCGTGCACCGCCACGGAAGCTCCCGTTTCGGTCCGCAGAGTCTCCAGTCCGAACATGTGGTCCGCATGTCCATGGGTAAGGAGAATTCGTTCGAGAAGAAGCCCCTTTTCCTTTATGAAGTCCAGGGGTTCCCGAGGATCCCCGCCGGGATCCACGAAAAAGGCCTTGCCTTCGGCATCCCAGAAAAGATACGCATTGGTCCACAGGGCACCAAGAGGAAAACGACGGATATTCATATGCCACAGCCTCCAGAAGTTTCTATAATAAGGGTAACAGGTCCATTATTGCACAAGGACACGTCCATTTCAGCCCCAAAAGACCCGGTTTCCACGGGGACATTGCAATTACGAAGGTTCGCCACGAACTCTTCGTAAAGCCTTTCCGCCTCCTCGGGAGGCGCAGCTTCCACGAAGGAGGGACGCCGTCCCTTGCGGCAATCTCCGTAAAGGGTGAACTGGGAGATCACGAGCACCCCTCCCTGAATATCGAGAAGAGAGCGATTCATCTTCCCCTGATCGTCGGAAAATACCCGAAGATGGGCTATTTTTTCCGCAAGCCACCGGGCATCCTCGGAGGTATCCCCATGGGTAACTCCGAGAAGAACGCAGAATCCCTCTTCCACCGCTCCCCGGAGAGCGCCCTCCACCGTAACCTTGGCATACCGCACCCGCTGTACCACTGCCCGCATTAGGTCACCCCCGAAAAACTCTTTGAATCCCCGGAAGAGCGTTGAGCATGGCCATCACCTTATAAAGATGCTCGATGTCACGCACTTGAATTTCCAGGGTCATCATCGCCTGATTTCTTCCCCGTATGGCCGCCTTGACTCCCACCAGAGAAGCCTCGGAGGCATTCACTCCTTGGGAAACGTCTCCGAAAAGTCCCGGGCGATCCACTCCCTCCACCTTGAGGCGGGTATTGTAATGAGAGCTTACCCGGTTTCCCCAGGACACGTCTATTCTACGATCCTCCGGAAAGGAGCGCACGTTAGGACAGTCCTCTCGATGAACCATAATACCGCGACTTTTGGTAACCAATCCCGCCAGAAGATCTCCGGGGATGGGAGCGCAACAGTTTGCAAGGCCCACGAGAACTCCCTCGGCCCCCTCCACGACGATCTCCGAATCTCCCTTACGATCCTTGGGAGCTTCCTCGAGAAGGGGAAGAGGCGCATTCCCCGCCCCTTCCTTTTCCCGGATATGCTGCACCACCCGGGCAGCCACCTTGGAAGAGTTCTGGCTGCCCGCCCCCACTTCGGTGACAAGCTCTTCCCAGCTTGGATGGCCAAGGCTCTTGGCACTCCGATTCAGAAGAGCCTCTCCTCGTTCGGCATTCCAGAGAGGATCTCCCAAACGCCGGCGGATTTCCTTTTCCAGGATCTCCTGCCCTCGAAGGTGGTTCTTTTCCCGTACCGCCTTCTCCTGCTGCCGGAACCAGGAGCGGATCTTGGAACGGGCCCGGTTGCTCCGGGCGATCTTGAGCCAATCCCGGGAGGGATGTCCCTGGGGAGAGGTGTGAACCCGCACGATATCACCGTTCTGAAGGGTATAGTCGATGGGAACGATACGTCCGTTGATCATGGCTCCCACACATTTATGCCCCACTTCGGTGTGTACGGTGTAGGCGAAGTCGATGGGGGTCGATCCGTGGGGAAGGTTGATCACGTCTCCCTTGGGGGTAAAAACGAAGACCTCCGAGGTAAGCACATCTTCCTTGAGATGCTCCAGAAAATCCGTGGGCTGGGCGTCTTCGCCCTGTTCCTCCAAAGCCTGACGGATCCAGACGAGTTTCTGATCCAGAGAATCTACGGTGCCCTCTCTCTTTTCCTTGTACCGCCAGTGGGCCGCCACACCGTATTCCGCCAGTTCGTGCATCTCCCACGTTCGTATCTGCACCTCCAGAGGCTCCGCGCTGGGGCCCACCACGGTGGTGTGCAGAGATTGATACATGTTGTTCTTGGGATTCGCGATGTAGTCGTCGAACTGCCCGGGAATGGGTTTCCAGAGAGTGTGCACGATACCGAGCACGGTATAACATTCCACCACGGTATCTACGATAACCCGCACCGCCAGAAGATCGTAGAGCTGATCCACCGAAAGATTCTTACGGCACATTTTTTCGTAGATGCTGTAGAAATGTTTTGCCCGGCCGGTAATGTTGAGCTGTATCCCCGCTCCGGAAATTTCTTTTTGAAGGATGTCGATGGCCTTCTTGACGATGGCCTCCCGTTCGGGGAGCTTCTTTTTTACCCGGCGACGGATTTCGTAGTAGGTATCGGGATCGAGGGTGCGGTACGAAAGATCTTCGAGCTCCCGTTTGATATGGTAGATTCCCAGGCGGTGCGCCAGGGGAGCGTAGATCTCCTGAGTCTCCCGGGCGATGCGGACCTGTTTCTCCCGAGGGAGCACCCGGAGGGTGCGCATATTGTGCAAACGGTCCGCGAGCTTGATGAGTACCACCCGGATATCCTTCGCCATCACCAGGAACATCTTCCGTAAATTTTCCGCCTGATAATCTTCGAGGGTCTGAAAGTGGATTCGCCCGAGCTTGGTCACTCCATTGACAAGAAAGGCCACATCCTTGCCGAAACGCCCCGCAAGTTCCTCCTCTTTGAGAGACGTATCCTCCAGGACATCGTGCAGCAGCGAGGCCATGAGGGTTTCCACGTCCAGCCCCATATCCGCCAGTACCGCTGCCACCGAAAGAGGGTGTACGATATAGGGCTCTCCGGATTGACGTACCTGCTCGCCATGGGCCCCCGAGGAAAAGACGAAACTTTCTCCCAGGAGAATGAGCTCATCCCTGGAAAGATACGAAGAGACCTTACGCCAGAGATCCTGCCAGCCCATGCGAACCGCACTCACTCTCTGGAGAGGATCGATCCTTCCGATAAAGCTGTCTCCGAGAATACGCACGTCTCTCTTGCCCTGGCTGCGCTCCTCCACCGGGGCGGTCAATTTGGGCTCTTCGGCCTTTTTCTGGATTTTTTTCTTTTCCGGCATGCTGCACCTTTCTTTCGCAGGAATTCCAGAAGCTCACCGAGAAAACTCACGTATCCCGGAATACGCCCATGCACACCCTCGAATCTCTCAGAAGGCGGCTCGTGGAAAAACCGGGCTATCAAACTCGGGGGGAACCCCCCGGAGAGATTCTTTCTACAGTATACCCTCTTCGTAGATCGCATGCTCCAGAATAAGCTGTACCCGAGAACGCCCCTTCCAGAGATTGAGCCTGGGACGATAGACCACCCCCGAGGGGAATCCGTAACGTTCGAAAAAGGCCGTGCCGTTCCAGGCTATAATTTCCATATCTCCATGAAGGAAGGCGAGATGCTTTCCCTCTGCCCCGAAACGCCTTTTAGAAATACGGGGTTCCTGTTCACAGAAAAGGAGAGGGTGAGGGTTTCCCTTGCCGAAGGGACCGAGCCGGGTCATCTGATTCCAGAGGGGAAGAGAAAAAATCGCGGGAGGGCAGGAACAGACATGAATTTTTTCTTCTTCGGGGACAAAGCTCCGGAGGTCTTCCTCCATCTCCGCCGCCAAGGTTTCCCAAACCTCTCGGGGAACGGAAAACCCCGCTGCATAGGGATGTCCTCCCCAGGCAGTGAAGAGGGACGCCCGCTTTTGGAGAAACTCCACCGCATCGCCTCCCCGGGGAAAGCGCACGGTTCCTCGAATGCCTGGGCCCACGGGGGCCCCCAGAACCACGGGGCAGGAAAACCGGGCGCAGATACGGCTCGCCACGCCGCTCAAAACCCCCGGAGGCCAGTTAGGATCAAGAAAAACCCGCTTTCCTTCCTGAACAGGAGAAAGAACCTCTTCGAAAATTTTTGCCGACACGCTCTGCCTCTGCCGGTTCAGAGAGACCAGACGATCTACCCACTCGGGATATCCCTCTTCCGAGAGGAGCACCTTCACCGCAATCTCCGCAAGATCCAGACGCCCCGCGGCGTTGATGCACGGAGCGATGCGCATGGCCACATCCTCTTCGGTAACGAATCCCTCGTTCAATCCCAGGCTCTCCTTGAGAATCTGCATACCCGGCCGAAGACTTCGGCCGAGTACCTGGAGCCCCTCGTGCACCAGCGTCCGGTTGGGAACCCCCAATTCCATGCAATCCGCGATGGTGGAGAGGGCCACGAGATCCAGCCGTTCCGCCAGCCAGGAAAGGGGAACAAGGTCGTTCTGGAGAATCCAGACCCACAGAACTCCTGCAGCGCTGAGCCTCTGAGCGGCAAGATTGCCCCCGGAAACATGCGGATTCACGAGATGCCCCCAATGATCCTCCTCCCCGCCTTCTTCGTCGGGAAGATGATGATCGAAGACGAAAACCGGCACTCCCGCCTCCCGGGCGGCTTCCTTGGCCTCCCGGCTTTTGGTGCCGCAATCCACCACGATGAGAAAATCGCATCCCGCCTGAGCTATGCGCCGCACCATATCCTCGTGAAGCCCGTATCCCTGGCGGTGACGATCGGGAATGAAGTATCGCACCGAAGCGCCGAGAAAGAGACACAGCTCCGCCGCCAAGGCCGTGGCGGTAACGCCGTCCACATCGTAATCCCCGTACACCACCACCCGGCTTTCCGGACCCAGATGCTGCAAGAAGTCCTTTCCCGAAGGCACATGATCTCCCAGGAAAAAGGCGCTGCAAATGTCCGCCAGGCCCGGGCGGAGAAAATCCCGGGCCTGGAGATGATCCTCCACTCCCCGCATGCGCATGAGGGTGGCTACCACGCTGCTGCAGCCCAGAGACTGAGCTATGGAGAGAGCGGCGTCATCGGTGTTCCATATATGCAGATCCTTAAAGGTCAATGGGGAAAGCACGGTTCCGGAATACACTCCTTCAAAAAAACACCCATCCTTCGATGGCTACACCGCAGTTCCGGGGCTTGCACAATCCCCGGAAGAACGTCCGGAAAAGCTCCCGTAAAGGGCCGAAGTTTTTCGTTTCCGCAAACACTCCGGGCCGAATCGCTCGGCTTTCTTTCCGGAGAGCGTCCGGAAACGATCTCCCCGGCCCTTGCCGCTCAAGCTTCCGTAAAGGCGGTGCTACGATTTGGCGGGATATCGGGTATACCACTCCGAGAGAAGCGCTGCGGCCACGTAGATGGAGCTATAGGTTCCCACGAGAATTCCCACGAGAAGCGCCAGAGAAAAGTCCGCAATCACCGGACCCCCGAAAAGGAAGAGAGCGCAGACGGGGAGAAACGTGGTAAGGGAGGTGTTGATGGTCCGGGATAACGTTTGGTTCACGGACTTGTCGAGCATGTTGTCCAGCCCGAGAGAGCGGTATTCCTTCCAGTTTTCCCGTACCCGGTCGAGCACCACGATGGTATCGTTCAGAGAATACCCTACCAGGGTAAGAATGGCCGCCACGAAGGGAAGAGAGATTTCCCTTCCGAGAAGACTGAAAAATCCGAGGGTGATCAGGGTATCGTGCACCAGGGCTGCCACGCTCACCAGGGCGAAGCGGAAACGGAAACGGAAGGTGATGTAGGCGAGAATGCCCACCAAAGCGATGGCGGTAGCGAAAATCGCCTCCTGCCGAAGCTGGCGGCCCACCACGGGGCCCACCTTTTCGAGACGAAGAAGCTTGAGATCCGGATCCTTCTGCTTGAGAGCTTGAAGAACCTGCACCTGAGCCTCGTCGGTATCCGCTGCCACCCGGATGATGATTCCCTTTTCGTCATACCCCTGAATGGTGGATCCCGAAAAACCCTCGTTCCGAAGCACTTCCCGCAGATCTCCCACAGGCAGGGGTTGGGAAAGCTCCACCTGTACGAGCACTCCTCCGCTGAAATCGATACCCAGATTCAACCCCCGTACCACAAGTAATGCCAGGCTGAGTATCAGAAGCACCGCGCTCAGGAGCATGGCCACCTTTTTATACCGCATAAAATTAATGTTAAACGTTTTTTTCGCGAACATACGCTCCACCCTCCTATGCCAGCCAGGAGCCGCGTCTGGTTCCGGCGAAAACGGAAACAAGCACCCTGGTAACGACTATGGCGCTGAAAACGCTCGTAACGATACCAATGCTCAGGGTCACCGCAAATCCCCGGATGGGGCCGCTGCCGAAGTAGTAAAGCACCGCTGCGGCGATAAGGGTGGTGATGTTGGCATCGAGAATTGTGGTAAGAGCCTTGCGGAATCCCGAATCAATAGCCGCCAGGGGAGTTTTCCCCGACCGGCGTTCCTCCCGGATGCGCTCGAAGATGAGGATATTGCCATCCACCGCCATACCGATGGTGAGGATGATACCCGCAATGCCCGGAAGGGTAAGGGTGGCATGAAGGCTCACGAGCCCCGCAAAGAGGAGAAGCATGCTCACTCCCAGGGCAAGGTCCGCCGCCACGCCGAGGATACGATAGTAGACGAGCATGAAGAGCACCACAAGTCCCGCTCCGATAAGCCCCGCCCGCATTCCCGAGGCGATGGAGTCGGATCCCAGGGTGGGCCCCACGGAACGATTTTCGAGAATTTCCACGGGTACCGGCAGAGCTCCCGCCCGGAGCATAATGGAAAGACGCTGTGCCTCGGCGGGGGAGAATTTTCCGGAAATCTGGGCTTCTCCGCCGCTGATCCGTTCCTGCACCACCGGGGCGGAGATCACTGCGCCGTCAAGGACGATGGCGAGCTGTTTGCCCACGCCGTCCCTTGTGGCGGCATCGAAAAGTTTGGTTCCCTCGCTGTTGAACTTGAGGGTTACCACGGAACGTCCCAAGTTGTCGTAGCTGGTTTTGGCATCCTGAAGATCTCTTCCCGTTACCGCGGGAGAACCGAGAAGATAAACCGTTCCCCGTTCATCCCGGCCCACGTAGAGGGAGGAATCATCTTTCTGACGCTCTTCCATGGACACCGCCAGAGCGTCAATTTCGTCCTTTGCCTCCTGCCAGCGATCCTGGGCTCTCTGGAAAGTCTCGTCACTGTCGTAATTCTCCCGGTGAGGCGCCGCAGGCACCTGAGAGGAAACCGAAAGAACCGGCCGGAACTCCAGAAGGGCGGTCTTGCCGATAAGCTCCAGCGCCGCCTGAGGATCTTCCACTCCGGGGAGGTCCACGATGATGCGATCCCCTCCGACTCTTTGAATGACGGGCTCCGTTACACCGTACTGGTCTACCCGGTTCCGAAGAACCGCAAGCAAACGTTCCACACTATCGCCAGTAAGCGGATTTTCCTCGGTTCCCTTCGCCTGGAGGACGATATGGGCTCCTCCCTTGAGATCCAATCCGAGACGGATACGCCCCTTTATCGGAAATACCGTAATCAGGGCGGCCAACACTACTACAAGCACCAGCAAGAGCCGCCACCGCTCGCGTCTAAGCATACATACGACCTCCTAAATTTTATATGCCACGGTTATGCAATAATTTCGAGAAATCCTCCGCATGAGGGCTCTCAAAAAAAACAGCATAAGCGGAGCAGGGAATCCTGCTCCGCCTGAGAGCATGCGACAAAAGGGCTGACCCTATTTGTTCTCTTCATCCGCACCCTTGGCGGAAGCCTCTCCGGCCTCGGGTTTCTCCTCGGAACCGGCAGTTTTGGCATTCTTTGCCTGAGGAGCTTCATCCTCGGAGGAGCGCTTCATGGAGATGGATCCTTTGAGAATGCGAACCTTCACACCCTCGGCGATCTCCACGATAAAACTGTCGTCCTTGACTTCCTTCACCGTTCCGAAGAAGCCTCCCGCAGAAACCACCTGATCCCCCCTGCGGATAGAGCCGAGCATGTCGTCATGCTTCCGCTGCTTCTTCTTCTGAGGACGAATGATAAGAAAATAAAAAATTACTACGAAGAGCCCCAGGGGCATCAACATGCCCAAAAGATTACCCTGGGTTCCCCCAGCCTCCGCCCACGCTACAGACGCAACCAGCAACGGCATTGCCACACCCAAAAAACTACCCCGCAAATGCAAATACATCGCCTCCCTTAAAATATCCGTACATCCTCTATCCGGGTACGTGCAGAACTGCCCGTTATTGTACCAAGCTTTTTCCATCCTTCAAAGGATGAGGAGAAGTTTTCTTCAGGAAACCTCTTCCTGTTTAAGATAAAAAAGCAGTTTTTCCATCTCCACCGAGATGTCCACCCCATACACCAAAACATCCCGGGGAACCACCACGGGGACGGGCGTAAAGGTGAGTATGCCTCTAAGTCTGCCGCTTTCCAGAGCCTTGTCCACACAGTACTGCGCCGCATGAGCGGGCACCGTAAGGATAATGACCCGTATGTCCTTCTCCTGCATGATTCGAGGCATATCTTCCACGTGATGGCAGGAAATCCCTCCCAGAGAGGTACCCACCTTCTGAGGATCCACGTCAAAGAGGGCCTCGATACCGAACTTGTCGCTCCGAAGGGAGTTGTATCCCAAGAGAGCGGTTCCCAAATGCCCCACGCCTACCAAACCCATCTTCCACACCCGGGGAGAAGAGAGAATGTTCCGTATATGATCGTAAAGCCGCTCCACATGGTACCCCACACCACGCTTACCGATCTCTCCGAAATACGAAAGATCCTTCCGTACCTGGCTCGCTTTGAGACCCAGGGTAAGCCCGATATCCTGAGAAGAAATGACTCTTCTTCCCTCTTCGTGAAGCTGCCTCAAAAATCTATAGTACTGAACCAGGCGTTCTACCGTAGGTTCCGCAACCCTCATAGAGCTCATCCTTTCTTCCCGGAAAAAGTCCCTTCAGGGAAGAGGCTCGTCCTGAGGTTATGGCCTGTACGCGATGACTTCAATTTCCACGAGCACATCCTTGGGAAGCCGGGCCACCTCCACAAAGGACCGTGCGGGAGGTTCTGCGGAAAAGCGGGTGGCATACACCTCGTTTATCGCTCCGAAATCCTCCATGTTCTTGGCAAACACCGTGGCTTTCACCACGTTCCCGAAGGTAAGCCCCTGAGATTCCAGAGCTCCCTCGATGTTTCGAAAAACCTGTTCAGCCTGCTCCGCCGCAGTGGTGCCCACCAGAGCTCCCTTGACGGGATCCAGAGGGATCTGCCCCGAGAGAAACAGGAAACTACCCGCCCAGACTCCTTGACTGTAAGGTCCGATGGCCGCAGGAGCCTTATCCGTAACCACAACTTTCTTCATACGTTTCTTCCTCCTCCATCTATAAAATATACGGGGCCTTTTTTCTACCAGGAACAGCGAATCCGCTTTTTCCCCGCATAGGCCTCTTCGGGAAGCTCCTCGGCAATCCGCAGAAGCTGATTGTACTTCTCTACCCGATCCGTTCGGGCGGGAGCTCCGGTCTTAATCTGCCCCACTCCCGTGGCCACGGCAAGATCCGCGATAAAGCTGTCCGCAGTTTCTCCGGAACGGTGTGAGATCACCGCTCCGTATCCGTTCCATCGAGCGGTGTTGATAACCTCCAGAGTTTCACTCACCGTGCCGATCTGATTGAGTTTGATGAGTATGGCGTTGGCCACTCCGAGCTCCATTCCCCGGCGGAAGCGTTCGGGGTTGGTGACAAAGACGTCGTCTCCCACAAGCTGCACTTTGTTCCCCAAAGCCTTCGTGAGGAGCTGCCATCCCTCCCAGTCATCTTCCGCCATGCCATCCTCCAGAGAGACGATGGGATAGGTACGGCAGAGCTCCGCATAGTAATCCGTCAGCTCCTGGGGAGAGAAGACTTTTTTTTCTCCCTCGAAATGGTAGGCACCTTCCCGGAAAAGGTCCGTGATGGCCGCATCCAGAGCAAGCCCCACTTCCTTGCCGGGAACGTATCCCGCCTTTTCGATGGCTTCCACCAAAAGATCCAGAGCCTCCGCATTGGTCTTCAGGTTCGGCGCAAACCCTCCCTCATCTCCCAGGGCCACGGAATATCCCTTGGATTTGAGAATTTTCCGCAGGGTATGGTAGATTTCGGCTCCCATCCGCAGGCCCTCGCCGAAGGAGGGTGCTCCGTAGGGCATGATCATGAATTCCTGAATATCCAGGGTGTTATCCGCATGAGCCCCGCCGTTGATGACGTTCATCATGGGAGTGGGAAGGCAATGGGGGCCCAGGCCGCCCAGGTACGCCCAGAGGGGAAGGCCGTGCTCTTCTGCGGCAGCTCTCGCTGCAGCCATGGAGATACCCAGAATGGCGTTGGCTCCGAGGTTTCCCTTGTTGTCCGTCGCATCCAGGGAACAGAGAAGAGCATCCAGTTCCTCCTGGTCTGCGGGATCCATTCCCACAATCTCCGGAGCCAGGACGTCGTTGATGTTTTTCACTGCCCGGAGCACTCCCTTGCCTCCGTAACGGGACTCTCCGTCTCGAAGCTCCACGGCTTCGAAACTTCCCGTGGAAGCTCCCGAAGGAACCGCCGCCCGGGCAATCACGCCCGTATCAAGCCATACCTCCGCCTCCACGGTAGGGTTACCCCGGGAATCGAGAATCTCTCTTCCGTGCACGCCGACTATATATGCCATGTTTGGCACCTCCTTGTTTCACGTAATATGTCATAAAATTCTCCGGAGGAGCAAGGGGGTCTTTGAGAAAGGGAAAAGCCGCTCCGGGGAGAGCGCTTCCACTCAAGAGCACGAACTACCACGGAACTTCTTCGGGGTCCACTCTGCGTTCTTCCAGCAACTCATAGGCTTCGATCTTCCGGCGAAGCTGTTTTTCATCATCCTCCAGGACTTTTACCTTCAAGACCCTCCGGGGATAAGCAATTTCCACCACGTCTCCCAGGCGAACCGAAGAGGAGGGCTTCCCCTGCCTTTCGTTAATGCGCACCGCCCCGATACGGATCATGTCCTGGGCCACGCTCCGCCTTTTTACCAGGCGGGCAAGTTTGAGAAAGAGATCAAGTCGCATTTTTGTGCCTCCATGCACAAAGCACCCATAAGTATATCAGAGAGCGAGAGGATCGCAACACTGGAGAAAAACAGGAACAACCCGCATCAGTCCAGGAAATCCCGAAGTTTTTTACTTCGGCTGGGATGCCGCAGTTTTCGCAGCGCCTTGGCTTCGATCTGCCGAATTCGCTCCCGGGTCACCCCGAAGCGTTTGCCCACCTCTTCGAGAGTATAGGGATGTCCGTCCTCCAGGCCGAACCGAAGGCGCAGCACCTCCTTCTCCCGATCCGTGAGATCCTCCAGCATGGTCTCCAATTGTTCGCGCAAAAGCTGGCTCGACGCGGCTTCTTCGGGGCTGGGAATATCCTTGTCCTCCAGGAAGTCCCCGAGCTGGCTGTCCTCTTCTTCTCCTATGGGAGTCTCCAGAGAGACCGGCTCCTGGGCAATCTTCTGGATCTCCTCCACCTTGGTGGGAAGAATATCCATCTCCGCCGCCACTTCCTCCGCGGTGGGTTCCCGCCCCAGGCGCTGCACCAGCTGCCGGGAGATGCGAATGAGCTTGTTGATGGTCTCCACCATGTGTACGGGAATCCGGATGGTCCGGGCCTGGTCCGCAATGGCTCGGGTTATGGCCTGGCGTATCCACCAGGTAGCATAGGTGCTGAACTTGTATCCCTTGCGGTAATCGAACTTCTCCACCGCCCGGATAAGCCCCAGGTTTCCTTCCTGAATGAGATCGAGAAAAAGCATTCCCCGGCCGATATATTTTTTCGCAATACTCACCACAAGCCGCAAATTCGCCTCCACCAGGGCGGCCTTTGCCACGGGATCTCCCGCCTCCACCCTCATGGCGAGCTGCACCTCCTGATCCGGAGTGAGAAGAGAGATCTTGCCGATTTCCCGGAGATACATGCGCACGGGATCGGACAGGGGCAGATCTTCGAGATCTCCCATCTCCTCGGTGGATTCGAGGAGATCGTCCTCCTTCTCTTCGGCTTTGGCCTTTTTGACCTCCTCCTGAACCTGAATTCCGAGCTCCAGCAAATTGGAATAAAGATTATCCAGGGTTTCCGCATTCAGATACTCTTCGGGAATCTGTTTTTCGATATCCTCGTAGGTAAGATATCCCTTCTCCTGTCCTTCCTGGAGCAACACCCGAATTTTATCGATGAAACCAAGCTTTTCCTCTCGGGTAAATTCCTGTTTCACCTCCCGGGGCTCCTCGGCAAGCTGTTCCTCTCCGGCAAGTCCCTCCTCCCGGGATTCTTCCGGAGGCATCTGTATCTTCGGGGGGGTCTTTTTCTTGGATTTCGACGGAGTGCTATTCTTCTTTGCCATGTAACGTCCTCCCTTTTTTAAGCCGTTTTCCCAATTCGAGGAAGCGCTGCAATTCTTCGGGGGTCGCCTCGTTTCGGGCAATTTTTTCCTTCCACCGGAGGTACTCTCTCTTTTCCGCATGTTCCAGCAGAGAAGAGAGCACTTTGTTCCAGGGATCCTCATCGGAAATCTGCTCGCAGAAAACCGCCCCCTTCTCGACGACCTGAAAGGGAAAGGTATCCCCCATTTCAAGCCATCGGGCTCGGAGAACATCGGGATTCCTCTCCTGAAGAAACGCCACCGCAAGATTCCGAAGAAGATCCTCGGAAAAGAGGGGGAGAATTTTTTCCAAATCCAGGGGAGAGGGATGTTTTCCCCGGCTCAGAAGATAAATGAGCCCCGCTTCGAGAACGTGGACCTTCTCCAGGCGGCGCCCCCGCTCCTCTCGCTCCTCCCTATGTATATATACGCAGGAAGAGGGGGAATCCTCTTTTTCGGAGAACATTCTTTTTTCCCGGACATGCTCTCTCTTGCGATATTCCTCCAGGAGTTTCGCCACTTCGTGAGAGAACATGCCGAAGGCCGAGGCGATCTCCGAAAGATAGGGGGCCACTTCGAAAGAGGGAAGGGCTCCGGTTTTTTCGAGGATCTCCTCCACTCCCGCAGTTCGGGTGCGGGGATCCCGCAAAAGAGGCTCCCGAAGGCGAAGGTGGTAGGAGACCAGGGGAAGAGCTTTTTTCCGGAGCTCCCGAAAAAGTTCCGCCCCTCCGGGAGCCGCCACGAGAGAGTCCGGATCTTCCCCCGGAGGAAGCAGCATAACCCTCACGTCGAGCCCCCGGGATTGAAGAATGTACATCCCCCGGAGCGCCGCCTCCTGTCCCGCCGCATCCGCATCGTAACAAACCCAGGCCCGGCCGGCGAAACGACGTATGAGATCCCCCTGCTCCTCGGAGAGAGCCGTCCCCAGAGAGGCCACGGCCTCCTGAAAACCCGCGAGGTGAAGCCGCAGAGCATCCATGTACCCCTCCACCAAAAGGGCCTCGCCCTTTTCTCTCATGGCTTTCTTGGCTCGGGAAAAGAGATAGAGGTTTCGGCGTTTGGAGAAGAGAGAGCCCTCGGGGCTGTTCACGTACTTGGCCCCCTCCCCCGAAACGAGACGCCCTCCGAAGGCGATGGTACGCCCCGCCACATCCCGGATGGGAAAGATGACCCGTCCCCGAAAACGGTCGTAGGCTCCCCGATCTCCCGGGATAAGAAGCCCCGCATCCAGGGCATCCTCCCGGGCAAAGCCCTCTCTTCGCAGATATTCTCCCAGATCGTTCCAGCTTTGACAGGCCCAGCCAAGATTGTAGGCCTTCCGGGCTTCCGGAGAAATTTTCCGCTGGGCAAGATAGTCCCGGGCCATCTTTCCCTGGGGGCCCTCCAGGTTTCTTTCGTAATGTTCCCGGGCCGCCTCCAGAAGGGCTCTAAGGTCTTTCCTCGCCTCCGTTCCGAGAGCTTTCTCCAGAGAAACTCCCCCACGGGAAGCAAGAACCTCCAGAGCCTCCTTGAAAGGAATTCCTTCGGTCTCCATGACAAAGGTGAAAATATCTCCCCCCGCACCACAGCCAAAGCAGTGGTAGCTCTGCCGTTCCGGAGAGACGTAAAAGGAGGGGGTTTTCTCCGAATGAAAGGGACAGAGTCCCCGATAGTTCTGCCCCACCTTCCGGAGAGGTACTCTTTCGGAAATGAGCTCCACGATGTCCAGAGCTTCCTTCACTTTTTTCACGTTATCCCGATACATTCCAGCCCCCTCCCGGGAGATTCGGCTCCGGGCGCACCAATCAACGAGAGAACAGCAGGGGGAGGCATGCCTCCCCCTGCTGTTCTTCTTGAGGGGAACGGCCCCGTCTTGGGGGAACATTCCCTTTCTTCCGCCATAATACCTCTGCAGTAAAAGCCTTAGAGGAAGAGAGGTGCCAGTACGAGAGCCACCACGGACATAAGTTTGATGAGGATGTTCAGGCTCGGCCCGGAGGTATCCTTGAAGGGATCTCCCACAGTGTCTCCGGTGACCGCCGCCGCATGGGGCTCGGATCCCTTGCCGCCGTGATTTCCCTCTTCGATGTACTTCTTGGCGTTATCCCAGGCGCCTCCGGAATTGGACATGAAGATGGCCATCATGACCCCCGTAACGATGGAACCACCCAGAAGTCCTCCCAGGGCTTCCGCTCCCAGAAGCAGCCCTACCGCCAGAGGCGTGACCACCGCGAGAATTCCGGGAATGATCATTTCCCGGAGGGAGGCGGCAGTGGAGATATCCACACAGCGCTCGTACTCGGGACGCCCCGTGCCCTCCATGATGCCGGGAATCTCCTTGAACTGCCGGCGAACCTCTTCGATCATGGCCTGAGCCGCCCGGCCCACCGCCTGAATGGTGAGAGCACTGAAAAGGAAGGGCAGCATGCCCCCGATGAAGAGTCCCACCATGACCTTGGGATTCTGAAGGTCGATGCTGGAGAGCCCCACCGCAGTACCGTAGGCCGAGAAGAGGGCCAGGGCGGTGAGGGCGGCGGAGCCGATGGCAAGCCCCTTGCCGATGGCGGCAGTGGTATTACCCACCGCATCGAGCTTATCCGTAATCTTCCGAACCTCTGCGGGAAGGTGGGCCATTTCGGCGATGCCGCCAGCGTTATCCGCAATGGGGCCGTAGGCATCCACGCTCAGGGTCATACCGGTAATGGAAAGCATGCCCACCGCAGCGCAGGCAATGCCGTAGAGCCCTCCGAACTTCACTCCCACGAGAATGGCGGCACAGATGATGATCACCGGAATGGCGGTGGATTTCATTCCCACTCCTATTCCCGCGAGGATGTTCGTGGCGGGACCGGTTTCGGAGGCCTTGGCGATATCCTTAACGGACTTGTAGGTCGCGGAAGTGTAGATCTCCGTGACGTATCCCACGAGAACTCCCGCAAGGACTCCCGCTACCACGGCGTAAAAGAGCGTGATGTCGCCATCGAAGACCTTGGAGGTGACAAGCCAGGTTCCCAGAATCATGAAAAAGCCCGTGGACATGGTGCCCATGCGCAAAGCCAGCTGGGGATTGCCCCCTTCCCTGACCCGCACGAAGAAGGTGCCCAGAATGGCCGCCACGATGCCGAGGGCCGCGAGGAAAAGAGGATAGACGACTCCCCGGTCTCCCGCCACCACGAGGCCGATGGCCATGGCGGCGATGATGGAGTTTACGTAGGATTCGAAGAGGTCCGCTCCCATGCCGGCGATGTCTCCCACGTTATCTCCCACGTTGTCCGCGATGACTGCAGGATTCCGGGGATCGTCCTCGGGAATGCCCGCCTCGACTTTACCCACCAGGTCCGCTCCCACATCCGCAGCCTTGGTATAGATGCCGCCGCCCACGCGGGCGAAGAGAGCGATGGAGCTGGCGCCGAAGCCAAAGCCCGTAATGACGTTGGGATCCCCGAAGAGGAAGTAGCAGATCACCACACCCAGCACACCGATGCCTACCACGGACATGCCCATCACGATGCCTCCGGTAAAGGCCACTCCCAGGGCTTTGTTCATTCCTTCGGTAGCCGCAAAGGCGGTTTTTCCGTTGGATCTGGTGGCCACCTTCATGCCGATAAAGCCCGCCACACCACTGCAGAGAGCACCGAAAACGAAGGAAATCGCCGTGGGAATGCTGATTTTAAAGGCCAGGAAAAGAGCCACCAGCACCACGAAAGGAGCCAGCCAGCGATATTCCCGGAAGAGAAACGTCATCGCTCCGCTGTGAATAATGCCGGAAAGCTCGTTTACTCGATCGTTTTTCACCTCAAAAGCATTAATCTTGGCGAGGGAATAATAAGCGAATCCCAAGGACAGGGCTCCTATAAGAGCCACAAGCAACAGCTGCAAAAACATCCGTACCACAACCTCCCTTTAAAGTGCACAACAAAAAAGCCCATGTCCCCATTACATAAGAGGGACTCCATGAAAAGCGGTATTCATTATAGACAGCTCCGCAGGAAGAAACAAGCATCTTCGGTGAAAAAAACGCTCCGCCTCGAAGAGTCTGTTTTTTGAAAAAAGTACCCTTGCATCCTGAAAAATTCCGGAAACACCTCGGGGCTTCGTCAGGATTTTTCCGAGGGTTCGTCATTTTTGAGAAGAAGAGAGATGTTGCCGCAAAAATTCGGAGCGTATCCCTTGAGAGATCCCAGCATTCCCCGGATACCTCCGGCGATAAACTCTCCCACGAAGCTCTTCACGGGGAGTTTCCGATTTTCGAGAAACACCTCCAGAGTTTCTTTTTCCCGGGGGAGCAGAAGTTTTTCGATACGATCCGTCAGCCGCTCTTCCTCCCCCGGAGCGTACTCCGGGGAATCGTCGGGATTCTCCGCCGCAGATCGGTTCCAGAAAGCGATGATGCCCTTTACATCCGGAGGCACCGTTTCGGGAGCTCCCACCCATATCCGGGGAAAGGGCAGATGTTTGCCCCCTTCCAGAAGCACCAGATCCTCCCGGGGAAAGCACAGAGAAAGGGTGTACTGCACCGGGGGATCTTCTCCGAGCTCCAGGAGCACCGCCCGGGGAGAGAAATGCACCGTGGAAATCTGGAGAGCCCGGATCTTTCCGGTATCGGTGTTCTCGGAACTCTCCAGAGAGTGGGAGCTGTGCTTGGCATATCCCACCGCATAGCCCCTTCTCCGAAGCCTTTCAAGAAGCTCTCCGCAGAGGGTGGTCTTTCCGGAATTTTTGAGACCGCTTACTGCAAGGACATAGGGCATTTCTTCGCCTCCTCGCCTTTCGTCAGGAAATATCCGTATTTTTTCCCCGCCGGATGATCTCGATCCGACGGTAACCATCCAGGAAAAAGATGAACAGGGAAACCACCAGGGGCCCCAGGAAGAGTCCGAGAAATCCCCACGAGGCGAGACCTCCCAGAATACCCACGATAACGATAAGAGCGTGTACCTGGCTTCCCTCGGAAATGAAGAGAGGGCGCACGAAGGATTCGATGGAACTTACCGCCACCACGCTGTATACCGCCAGTACCACCCCCTGGATGTGATGTCCGAGAAAGAAGAGATACGCCGCTCCGGGGATAAGAACCAACGAGGTGCCCACGATGGGAATCATGGCGAGGAGGAACATGACCGCTCCAAAAATGAGGGGAGCCGGAAGTTCGAAGTAGGACCATCCCAGGGTTCCCAAGAAAGCCTGGATTCCCGCGGTAAAGATGACTCCGTATACGATGGAGCGGAGAAGTTTCTTCGCCCGGGCGAAAAAAAGCTCCCGCTCTTCCTCCCCCAGGGGAGTGATATCCTTGAGATATTCAAGTATCACATGGCCGTCCCGGGTAAGAAAGAACGTAGCCACCACCGCAAAGACCGCCTGGTAGATGATACTGAAGGCGTTTCCCAGAAGATCCCGGGAAATGGCCCCTATGTAGGAGGCGGCCCATCGCAATCCGTGGCGCAAGGAGTTTTGAAGGGAGATGACATATTCATCCAGGGCGGCGTTTTCCCGGGTAAGCCACTCGGGAAGATAGTCCCCCAGATGGAAATTGATGCTCGGATTCGCCGCCAGATAATCCGTTACGATGCCGTAGAGATAGACCCCTTCACGGATAAGCACGCTCCCCAGAAAGATGGTGGGAAGCACCAGCACGAGCACCACCACGCAGGTGTTTATGAAGGCGGCGATATTCCGGTCCTTTCCCCGAAAAATCCGGATATGCAGCCATTGATAGAGAGGATAGGAAAAGGCGGAGAGCAGGGAGGCCCATAGAATAGGGGCCATCACCGGACGGGTCACCCGATAGCTCAGAAGGCCGAAGAGGCCCAGCACCAACAGAAAGGGAATCATGGTGCCCCGGAATCGCCGAAGATATTCCCGGTCGTCCTTTTCCACAAGAACTCCTCCTTTCTTCGCCCTTTTTCCTCGGCTACTTCAACATCGAAATTCGCTTCTCATGCATCCGGAAAAGGCATTCTCTCCCTTCCGGAAAGATTCTCAGAGATCCCCGCCGCCGCACTATTCCCACTCGATGGTTCCCGGAGGCTTTCCCGTAATATCCAGCACCACTCGGTTAACTCCGGGCACCTCGTTACAGATACGCCTCGCCACTCGGTCAAGGATGGCGGGATCTATTCGGGCCCAATCCGCGGTCATGCCGTCCTGGGCCTCCACCGCCCGGAGCACCACCGCCTCGGCATACGTCCGGATGTCTCCCATAACTCCCACGGTATTTACCGGAAGAAGCACGCAGAAGGCCTGCCATATGGAGTCGTAAATCCCCTCGTCCCGAAGAGTCTGGATAAAGATGGCGTCCGCCCTCCGCAGGGTTTCCAGCCGCTCTTCCCGGATCTCTCCGAGACAGCGCACACCAAGCCCCGGGCCGGGAAAGGGATGCCGTCCGAGAATGTTCTCGGGAACTCCCAGAATTTTTCCTATTCCCCGAACCTCATCCTTGAAGAGATCCCGCAAAGGTTCCAGAAGTTGGAACTGCATATCCTCGGGAAGCCCCCCCACGTTATGATGCGTTTTGATCACCGCCGCTCCCTTGCCCTGGTGACCGCTCTCGATTACATCGGGATAGAGCGTTCCCTGGAGAAGCCATGCGGCGCCTCCCAACTCCTTCGCGGCGTCTTCGAAGACCCGGATAAAGGTTCCCCCGATGATCTTGCGTTTTTTTTCGGGCTCCGTTACTCCGTGAAGAGCCGAAAGAAAACGCTCTCCCGCATCCACGTAATGCACCTTGAGATCCAGAGAGGCATAGGCGCGGAGTACCTCCTCCGCCTCGTTCTGCCGGAGAAGGCCGTTGTTCACGAAAATGCACTCCAGCTGATCTCCCACGGCCTGAGCGGTGAGCACCGCCGCCACCGAGGAATCCACACCACCGGAAAGACCGCAGATGACCCGATCTTTTCCGACTTTGTGCCGGATATCCTCCTTCATGGATTCCACAAATTCTCCCAGATCCCAGGTGGGGTTGCAGGAGCACACCGAGAAAAGAAAATTCCGAAGAATGGCGGAACCCTCCCGGGTATGCACCACTTCGGGATGAAACTGAAGGGCCCAGATGTTGCCCCCCCCTGCGGCAAATCCCGCAAGCACTCCGTCGAGGCTTTCCGCCAGAAGGGTTGCCCCTTCGGGGAGTTCCGCCACGTGATCCCAATGGCTCATCCAGACCGTGGAGGTTTCGCTCAATCCCTGAAGAAGGGCATTCTCCCGGTAAAAACGCACCGAAGATCGCCCGTACTCCGCCGTGGCACCCCGTTCCACCCGGCCTCCCAGAACCTTGGCAAGTACCTGCATGCCATAGCATATTCCAAGAATAGGCACCCCCGAACCAAGAAGGCTCTCCGCAATTCCCGGAGCTCCCGGAGCATGAACGCTGTTGGGGCCTCCGGAAAGCACGATCCCCCGGGGATTTTTTTCAAGAATCTTCTCCGTGGGGGTATCCCAGGGAAGAATTTCGCTGTATACCTTCTGCTCCCGGATGCGCCGGGCAATAAGCTGGGTATACTGGGAACCATAATCTAACACGATCACCGTATCGAGAAGCATAGGCTTCGCTCCCTTCGGATATGGGATATATCCTCTTCTCGGATATATCCCGCATTCTCTGTCTCTTCATAACACCGGAAGAAACGGCTTTTCTCCGCCGTCATAAAACCCCGGAAGAGGTTTCCGGGAAAAACTCCGTCCTATCTCCCTCAAACGGGGAAAAGCCGGAAATCATCAAGGATTTACGGCTTTTTCAGGCTCCATTTTCCTCAAGAGCCTCCTCTCGGAAATCTTCTTTGGAAAGACTCTTTCGGTATACCAGAGGGGCCTTCTCCGGATCCCCGGGATTTCGTGTCGAAATTCCCTGGAGGACATACCCCATACGTTCGTAGAACTCCCGGGCATTTCGGTTTTCCTGGCGCACCTCCAGAAAGATATGCTCTTCCCGGATCTCCTCCGCAAGAACCTCTCCCGCATCCAAAAGCTGGGCCCCTATCTTCTGACGCCGATACTCCCGGTATACTCCGATCCGCAGAAGGGCAAACTCCTTTTTGCGAGGCCGGAAGACCGCATAGCCTACGAGAAAACCCTTCCAGAAGGCCCCCAGGTAAAAGAGAGCCTCCCGGGAAACATCCGCAAGATCCCTCTCCATGATCCGGAAAGGCCAGGGAGAATCAGGAAAGCAGTGCTTTTCCAGAAGATCCAGCGCTTCGAGATGTCGGGATCTGCAAAAATCAATTTCCGGAATCAACATGCTTTTTTCCTCCCGGAAGGAAGATTTTTCTAGGGCTGTGCCTCCCGGTTTCTTTCAGACAATCCTGGGGTTTTCGTCGAAAACCCCAGGCCGCTTTCACCGGCACGGGCTTTTCTCGTTGTCCTGCCCTCTCCAAACCGCAAAACTCCATGCTTTCGTTAAAAATTCCTCAGGATGGTTTCCTCCCGGCCGGGGCCCACTCCTATCAACCCCACGGGCACTCCCGAATGTTCCTCGATAAAACGCACGTAGTCCCGAGCCTCCCGGGGAAGCTCTTCGAAGCTCCGGCATGCCGTGATATCTTCCTTCCATCCCGGAAGGGAAGTATACACGGGCTCCACCTTTTCGAGGAAGGAAGCGGAGGGACTAAACTCCCGGTATCTCTTGCCCTCCATGGAGTATTCCAGAGCCACCTGAATTTCTTCCAATCCCGAAAGGACATCGAGTTTCGTCAGGGCGAGTACACCGAGTCCGTTAATCCGCACTGCGTACCGAAGGGCTACCATATCAAGCCATCCGCACCGACGGGGGCGTCCCGTGGTGGCTCCAAACTCGCCTCCGGTCACCCGGAGGCGTTCTCCCTGCTCTCCAAAATCTTCGGTGGGAAAGGGGCCCTCCCCCACTCGGGTGCAGTAGGCTTTCACCACTCCGATAACCCGGCTTATTCTGGTGGGGCCCACTCCGGCACCGATGCATCCTCCCGCAGCGGTAGGGTTGGAACTCGTCACATAGGGGTAGGTGCCGAAATCCACATCCAGGAGCGTTCCCTGGGCTCCTTCGAGAAGTACTCCCTTACCCTCCTCCAGGGCCTTGTGAACTTCAAGGGAGGCATCCCCCAGATAGGGGGTGAGCTTGGCCCCCCACTCCAGAGCCTCCTGGTACATGCTGTCGAAGGGAAGGGGAGTCATGCCGTAAATCCGAGTGAGAAGCATGTTCTTCACGTTCACGTTCTGCGAAAGCTTCTCCCGGAGGATCTCGGGGTTCGCAAGATCTCCCATGGTAATTCCCATGCGGTTGTACTTATCCACATAGCAGGGGCCTATGCCGCGCTTGGTGGTCCCGATGGCACGCTCTTTGCCGCGGAAAGCCTCATCCGCTCCGTCCAACACCTTGTGATAAGGAAGAACCACGTGGGCATCCCGGCTCACCACCAGCCGGGCCCGATCCTTTCCCTTGGCCTGGAGCTCGCCGAGCTCCAGCAGAAGCTGCTCGGGATCCACCACCACTCCGTTGCCGATGATGCAAAGCTTTCCGGTATAGAGCATTCCCGAGGGGAGAAGGTGAAAGACGTGCTTCTCGGAGCCCACGATAACCGTATGCCCCGCATTGGCTCCTCCCTGATAGCGCACGATCACGTCAGTTTTTCCCGCCAGGGCATCCACCACACGCCCTTTACCCTCATCGCCCCACTGAGCGCCTATAAGAATCTCCGTACATCCCCTCACGGACTTTTCCTCCCGTTCTTTTCCAAAACATGACTGCCAAGCCGTCTCTGCCGGGGGCAGAGCAACATCCCCGTTCCCCCGCGTGAACCAGAGTCCTCTCCCGGAAGACCCCGGAACCTTTTTTCTTTATTGGTTCAACGAGTTTGCCCCTTCTCCGCAATTTCCTGGGCTCCGAGAAAATGCACCAGCTCGGGAAGGGTGATCAGCCGGGGATCCTCCCCAAGCTCGGTCTCCATTTCCTTGAGAATCTCATACGTGGAGGACCGGGCATGGCATATGCCCACCGCCCATCCTCTCCGAGCTCCGAGCTCCAGAAGCCGCTTCATTTGAGAACGGAAAAATTCAGGTTCCTTTTTGTGATCCAGAAAAACGTGATTTTCCAGTCTCGGAAGACCTTTCTCCGCCGCCATGACAGCCCCCAGGCTTTTCGAAGTGGTTCGGCTGTCGAGAAAGAAGAGTCCCTTCTCCGCGAGAATATCCAGAAAGGGCTCCATGATACGAGGATCCTCGGTGGCAAGGGATCCCCGATGGTTATTCATGCCCAGAGCCTTTGGGAGCTTTTCCAGAGCCTCATGCACCCGCAGGGCGATTTCCTCCCGGGACATGCCTTCCACGATCCAGTTCTGGCGGTACCAGTAGCTTCCCGGAGTATCACCCAAAGCCTGCATGGGCATATGCACCATGTAGGGAATTCCCCGAGCCTCCGCAAGATTCCGGCATTTTTCGGTCTGGCTTTCTCCCGGAAGAATGGCCCAGGTAAGGGGTATCTCGAGAGAAGCGAAGGAGGCTCCCAGAGCACCGCTGTTTCCTACGTCATCCAGGAGAATCACCACCCTCCCCTCCGGAGGGAGAAGAAGGGGGATTTTCTCGTCCAAAGGCTCTCTCGGCACTCGAACATCCGGAGAGAGCCAGAGGTAGCGTTCCCAGAGAAAAACCTCTTTCCGGAGGAACTCCGGAAAGAGCCCCGGCAGTTCCTCTCCGGAAAGGGTGCAGAATTCATCCTTTGGAAGAGATCCGAAGAAGACGGGAAAGAAGGTTTGCGGGAAAAGCACCGAAGTCTCCGGCAGGGCCTTCTTTTCCGGACCGGGAGGAGAAGAGAGGAGATTCCCCGAAAGAAGCAGGAAAAACAGCGCTCCGGCACAAAAGAAAACTCCTCCCAGGATCCCCCGCACAAGGAATCTTTTTTTTCGATTCAATCGGCGTACTCCTCCTAGGGTTTCGAAGCAGGGATAAGCAGGGTGCTCCGCATATCCTTATGGGCCTCCTGAAGCTGAAGATCTTCACTGTATACCCTGCTGATATCCCCCGAAAGAAGCACCTCGGGCTCCAATCCCACATGGTCGATCAACACCCCCGAAGGAGTGTAGTATCGGGCAATGGTCACATATACCCCGGAACCATCGGGAAGAGGAAAGAGGGTCTGCACGGAACCCTTGCCGAAGCTCTTTTTTCCCATGGTCTTTCCCCGGTCATGGTCCTTCAGAGCCCCCGCCACGATCTCCGAAGCGCTGGCGCTTCCCTCGTTGATCAGCACGTTGAGCGGATCCCTGGGAAGAGAGCCCGGTTCCGCATAAATTTCTTCGTTCGCCCGGGCCACCCGGCCTCTCATTCCCACGATGAGCCCCTCGTCCAGGAACATGTCCGAAATATCCACCGCCGCCTGGAGAAGCCCTCCGGGATTGTTGCGCAGATCCAGAATATACCCTCGAGCTCCCTGATTCCGAAGATCTCCGAAGGCCCGAGAAACCTCCTCGGCGGATTTCTGATTGAAATGAGCGAGGCGGACGTATCCCACATCCCCCGAAAGGAGCTCGTACCGTACCGCCTTGATTTCGATCTTTTCGCGCACGATATCGAACCGGAGAAGATCCGATTCACCTTCCCGGAAAATCCAGACCGTCACGGAGGTTCCCGGCTCGCCCCGAAGTGCTTTCACCACCCGGTTCTGATCCCAGTCGGCAATATTTTCTTCCCCTATCTTGACGATCACGTCTTCCGGCTTCAGGCCCACCCGATCCGCCGGAGTATCCTCGATGGGGCTGATGACCACGGTACGTCCTTCTCTGCGGCCGATATAGATTCCCAGGCCTCCGTACTCTCCCTCCATGTCGATCTCCTCTTCTTTAAGCTGGTCCGGATCGGCATAGCGGGTATAGGGATCATCCCAGGCGGAAACCATTCCCCGGAGAGCCCCCTGCACCATGATATCCTCCGAAAGAGGCGCATCTCCATCCACATGATAGGTCTCCAGAATGGCTCTCGCCTGTTTCATGAGCCAGAGGGACTTGGCTTCGAAGGGAAGGATCTGGCGCAGATTGTTCGCATCGTTCGCCTGGGCCATAAATGTCCATGCCACAAGGGCCCCTATGCATACCCCCAAGCCGATTTCCCGTAGTTTTTTCCATTTCATGGCAATCCACGTCCTTCCTCAAGTGTTCTGCTGCGCTGGATCACGGATAACCGCGGATTCTGCGGCTATTCCAAGTTTTTTCCATATCCCGAAGGTATTAGCTTCCGAGATAGTTCATGGGGTTTTTGGCATCTCCCTTTTCCCGCACCTCGAAATGAAGATGCGGCCCCGTGGAGGTTCCGGTGTTTCCCACCTTGCCGATGATGTGTCCCTGCTGTACCCGCTGTCCTTCCCGGACGAGAATCCGAGAGAGGTGAGCATACACCGTGGAAAGTCCTCCTCCGTGATCGAGAATGATGATCTGTCCGTATCCCCGGAGAACTCCCGCAAAGATCACCTCGCCCACTCCGGCAGCCCCCACGGAATCTCCGATATCACCGTCGATATCGATCCCCGTATGCCGCATCTTGGTTTTGAAAATCGGATGCACCCGCACGCCGAAGGAGCTGGTGATCTTGCCCCGGTGAGGCCAGGCCAGACGTCCGGGCTTGCGGAGCGGAGGAAGTTCGTTTTCGGGCTTCTGTTCCTGCACCCGGCGCTTCTCCTCCGCCAGCTGCTGTCTCTGCTTGAGCAGCTCCGCCAGCTCGCGTTCCTGCTGGGCCTGCATTTTCTCCAGGGCGGTGGCGGTGGCACGGTGATCCTGTCGCTGCTGCCGAAGGGCTTCGAGATAGCCGTTACGGTTTTTTACGCTTTTCTGGAGATCCCGGGCGGCGTCCTTGAGACGGAGAAGCCTCTCCGAAAGCTCCCGTTTTCGCACCAAGGTCTCTTCCCGGGAGGCATCGAGAATACGCTTACGCTCCGCCGCCTCCTGAAAAAGCTCTCTATCCATCTGGGTCATTCTGTTCAGAAGATACGAGGCCTCCATGGCGGCATAAAGGTTGTCGCAGGCGAGAAGCATCTCCATTTCCGCCGTTCCTCCGTACTTGTAGAGAGCTATCACCCGCTCCCGAAGATGGTCCCGAATGAACGAGAGCCGGGATTCGGTTTCCGCAATCTGCCGGCTCAGCTCCTCCAGCCGGAGCTGGGTTTTTTCGTTCTGGAGCTCCAAAAGCGATATCCTCTGGTGAGAGAGGTTGATCTCCTCGGTAAGCTTCGAAAGCTCTTCGAGAATTCGCTGTTCCTTCTGCTGACTCACGGATATCTGTTTCTTGTGATAATCGATCTGTTTTTCGATGGTGGCGAGCCGGCTCTGTTCCGCCTTGATCCGCAGGTCGATCTCCTCCATGGTAGTCCCCGAGGCGGCTCCTGTCCACACCAAAAGAAGAGGAAAGAGGAGGAGGAGGCACCGCCTTCCCAAACCTTTTCGTATATCCTTCACCCGAACCACCCCCCAAGGGTTTTTGCCGTCGTTTCTTTCTTCCGTGTCTTCCCTGCAAGGCACCGACACTGCCTTGATGCCTTTACAGGGGACGCATGGCTCGGCGCACGTAGCGTCCCACCGCAAGCCAACTGCTGATCCATCCGAGAGTGACGCCTCCCCCGACAAGAATGAGCCCGAGCTGAAAAAAGACCCGGGGATCCTTGATTACGGAAATGAAGGGAATGGTCTCGCGGATAAAATCCGTAAAGGAGGCATAGGCCCCTCCCAGAAGAAGGCTTGCCCCCAGAGAACCGAGCACCCCCAAAATCATTCCCTGAAGAACGAAGGGAAGAGAGACGAAAGTGGGAGTGGCCCCCACGAGAAGCATAACGGAGATCTCCTCCCGCCGGGAGTATATGGAAATGCGTATGGTGTTGTATAGTACCAGACTGCTTGCCACCACCGCCACGAGAAGCACTCCGAAGGAGAAGCGGTTGGCGAAGGAGGAAATCCGGGCCATGCGCTCCGCCAGTTTTCCCGCATAGACCACGTCCTCCACCTGGGGATATCCCAGAAGCTCCCGTACCACTCCCGAAGCGAAGGCCGCCCGGACAAGACGAATTTCGAAACTCGGCGGCAGGGGGTTTTCTCCGAGAATTTCCAGGGCCTGGGCATGCCCCTCAAGGGTGGCTCCAAGCCTCTGAAGAGCCTGCTGGGGAAGCACCTTTTCCACCCGGGCCACTCCCGGAATGGAGGCCACCATGCCCTCCAAAGCCTGAAGATCCTCCACTTTTTTCACGTAGGCCTGCACCACGAGCCCCTCCTCCACCCGCTGTACCATGGTGCGGAGATTGACCAGAAGAAGGGCGCTGGCTCCCACGAGAAAGAATACCGATGCCGCCGTGAGAAGAGTAAGGAGACTCACCCCCCAATGCCGCAGCAGAAGACGAAGGGTGTCCCGCAGAAGGCATTTAAAAATTCTCATCTTCTTCGTACCTCCCCCGTTTTTCGTCCCGGATCATCCGCCCGCCCCGGAGCTCCACCACTCGCTGACGATAGGCATCCACGATGTATTTGTTGTGCGTGGCCATGATCACGGTGGTTCCCGAGGCGTTGATGGAAAGCAGAAGCTGCATGACATCCTCCGCCGTATGGGTATCGAGATTTCCCGTGGGCTCGTCCGCCAGAAGAATGGAGGGAGAATTCACCACCGCCCGGGCGATGGCCACCCGTTGCTTCTCTCCTCCCGAAAGCTGGTCGGGATAAAGAAAACGACGGCGCCACATGCCTACCCGCTCCAAAACTTCGCCCACCCGCTCCCGGATTTCCTTGGGAGGCATGCCCAGCACTTCAAGCACAAAGGCCACATTCTCCACCACCGTAAGGTGGGAGAGGAGTTTGAAATCCTGAAAAACCACTCCCACATCCCGGCGGTAGAAGGCCAGATCCAGGGATTTCATCTTGCGAAGCACGAAATCTCCCACCGTGAGATGCCCCCGGGTGGCCTCCACCTCTCGGGAAATAAGCCGCAGAAGCGTGGTCTTTCCGGAGCCCGTAGTACCCACAAGATAGACGAACTCTCCTCGGGATACGGTAAGGTAGATATCTTCCAACGCTACGATGTCCGGGGGAAAAACCTTGGCCACCCCTGAAATGCGAATATCCATCATAACCTCCTTCGCATACCCCATGCTCTCGTGGCGGCTCCCACCACGTCCTGGCTATGAAGGGAATAATACGACGTAAGCTCCTCGGGAGTTCCGCTCTGTCCGAAGGAGCATCCGATATTAACAGAAAGAAGAGGAACCGGGAAGTGTTTTCCCAGGAGAGCTCCGAGAGCCTCCCCTAAAGATCCGCTCTGGGCGTGCTCCTCCACCACCACGCAGCATCCGGTGCGGCGCACCGAAGAGAGAAGCACATCCTCGGGAAGGGGCTTGATGCAATAGCAGTCGAGCACCTCCGCCTCGATTCCCTGGCGGGAAAGAATTGCCGCCGCCGCAAGAACCTGGGAAATCATCATACCATAGGAGCAGAGAGTCACCCCGTCCCCTTCCCGAAGTACCCGGGCTCCCCCTATTTTCACGGGGCCGCTCCACTCGGTGGAACGATAGCGGGGTGCCGCCTCTTCCGGAAAGGAAGGCTGCAGCCGTATGTAGGCCGGCACCCTCCGAAGACAGCACTCCAGCAGAAGCTTCTCGCAGACTTCTCTATCCGAGGGGACGAGAACGTGCATCTCCGGCATGAGCCGCATAAGCCCCAGATCCTCCACGAGCTGAAAGGGAGCCCCTTCGTGACCGTAGGAGAACCCTCCGGAGGGGCCGAGAATCATCACCGGAAGCCGGGGGAGAGCGATGCAGTTACGAATCTGTTCATACCCTCGGGGGAGCAGAAGAGGCGTCCGGGATCCTGCGAGTACCACCGCTCCCTCCAGAGCCATTCCCGCCGCTACGAGAAGAAGGCTCTGCTCCGAAAGCCCCACGTTGATATGACGATGGGGGTTCTCTAAAGCGAACTCCCGCATCTCCGGAGAGACCGGCTCTCCTCCGTCCACCACCACGGAGCGGGGAACCTTGCGGAGCACCGAAAGCAGGAGCTCGTCCTGAAACACTATGGAGCGGTTCATTCCGTCCTCTCCTCCCGAAGCTTTGCGAAAAAGGACTCCATCTCGTGAAGCGCTCCCGCAAGCCAGGAGCGGTCCGAGAAATCGGGGCTCGCACCGGACTCTTCCAGCGAAGGAATCCCCCGGCCTATCCGGGTATGAAGAAAGATGCATCGGGGAAGCCCGGAAGCTTTTCCGGGATTGCAGAAAGCTTCACGAATGGACGAGTAGTCGTGCCCCTCCCCCTCCAGGGTCTCCCACCCCAGAAGGTCCATGCGAGACCGGATGCGGTTCACATCGAGCCATATGGAGGGAAGTTTTTCCCCCGTCCTTTCGGAGCAGTTCACCACCACCACGAGATTTTCCAGAGAGAACTCCCGGGCAATCCGGAGAGCCTCCCAGGCCACTCCCTCCTGAAGCTCCCGAACGTCAAGACACGCCACGATCCGGGGATTTTCCGAAGATCTCCCCTTTCGGGAAGCCCGGAGCCCCAGGGCCATGCCCGAAGCGATACCCAGGATATGCCCGTTCGAAGAGACGGGATAGCGTATTCCCGGAGTTCTCCGGATATCCGGAGATCCCTGGAGCATGGCTCCGAGCTTTCCGTAGCTCCAAAGGTCTTCCCGGGGGAAGAATCCCGCGTGGGCCAGCACCGCATAGTGCACCGGGCTGGCATGAACGCAGCCGAGAAGAAAACGATCCTGATCGGGATCCAGAGGAGACGAGGGGTTCGTCCGCAGGAAATTCCAGTAGAGATAGACCAGGATCTCCACCAGGGCAAAGGACTCCAGGAGCCCTCCTCCGGGGCTGAGAGAGATCATTCGAAGCACGTCTTTACGGATATTGAGAGCCCGATCCTCCAAAGCTCTCGGGGAACACTCACGCATGGGAAGCACGTCCTTCCCGGGAGAGCACCGCCTGACAAACCTCCAGCCAGGAAGAACGGAGCTCGTGCAAAATCTCCTGTCTCAGATTATGCTCCCCCTGGGGAGATTCCTCGGGAACAGGCACCTCGCCCTCGCCTTCCCAGAGAGGAAGCCCCCACTCCTCCGCGAAGGATCGCACCTTGGGAGCGTAGGGAACGCAGGTTATGGGGATATGCAGCATGAAACAGAGAATGGCGAAATGAAAGCGCATGCCCAAGGCCCAGCACGCCTGGGAGGCCAGAGTATACACGTCCTCCAGGGTACGAACCTGGAGCATGGTCTGGCAGTGCAGAAGCCCCTCCTCCTGAAAACTTTCCAGAAGAGCCAGATCCTCCGGAGCAAATCCTACCCCCAGAAGAGGAAGACCGTATTTTTCTCCCATCTTCCGGGCCTCCTCCGCCACTCTTCGAGGAAGATCTCCCTTCCACGGGCGAACATTCACCAGAAGGTACTCCCCTCGGACATATTTTTCCCAGGGTTCCAGGGCAAGTACGGGATCCGGACAGCACCGGGCCTCCATTCCCCGATCCGCGAGAAATTCTATGGAAGATCGATCCCGGCAGACCCGGGATGCGCAGGATCGAAAGGCATCCGCCGCAAAGAAGCGGGTGGTTTTTCTGTTCAGGGGCCCCAGAGACTGGCCGAAGGCCCAGGGAAGGCACCCCAGCATCCGGGCCAGCCGCACCACCCCCCAGTAGTAGAGGTTGGAGCGCCAGCTCGTGGTGTCCTGAAAAAGCCCTCCCCCGCCGAAAAGGAGGCTTCGGCTCTTGCAAAGGCCCTGCAGAAGGGCAGCAAGACGCCACCGATTCACCCCGGCAATCCCCAGATCGAGAGAGCTTCGTTCGGGATCCGCCGAAAGAATGGCCATGCGGCTTCTGGGAACCCCCAAAACTTCGAGGCCCTCCACAAGAACCTTCGCCAGCAGTTCGTCCCCCAGATTGCCGAATCCGTAGTAGCCGAAGAGGAGCACATCCCATTCCTTATGCATGCTCAAACTCCTTTGACGCCGATTTAGGGAGCCTTTTTCGGAAGCTTCCGCCGGAACGCCTCAGGAAAGCAGAAATTTCCTGCTCCCTCCGGAGAAGCGCAGCAGAAAAGCCAGAACCGCCGCACAGAGCGCCCCCAGAAGAAGTCCCGTCCAGAGGCCGTTGAATACCCGGAAAAGGGTAAAGTAAAGAGGCGTGTGAAAGTGGCAGAAGCTGTTCAAAGCTGAAGCGAAGGCAAAAACCGCCCCTACCCGGAAAACCTCCCGGTACCGAATCCAGAGATCCCGGCGCCGCAGATAATACCAGAGAACCAGAGCGGGATACCCCACAAAGATCTCCTTGTTCCGGGGACGAGCCACCAGGAACTGCTCCAGGGAATCCCGAAGCAGAATCTCCCACTGGGGCACGAAAGCGACGTTGTCGCTCCGAAGGGCGAGAAGTGCCATGCCTCCCAGGGCCACCCCCAGAAGCATGAGTTCTCCCCAGAGAGAGGGACGCTCCAGAATTTCTCCCAAAGATTCGGGATGCACCCGGCGCCGCAGGTCATGGAGCAGCACCAGCAGCGGAGGAAGAAGAAGCGTGGCCTTTACTCCCGAAAAGGTCTTCAGCCGGAGCATGTAGAGCGGGGTTCCGAAGAAGGCGGCGATGCTCAGGCCCCCCACCACCAGTATGAAGATTCCCGAAAGAATTCCCGGAAGGGGGCGCTTCCATCCCTCCAGGGCGCTCAGTGCCGCCTCGGTGGTGATGAACACTGCCCCCAGGGCTCCGAGATACTTCGCAAATCCTCCGGAAAGATACCCCAAAAGCCCCGCGCCGATGCCAAGAGCACAGAGAAAGGCGAACCCCGGCATTCCCAAGGGGTTTTCCTCGGTATCCCCACAGCGCCAAAGATACTGGAGCAGCGTAAAGAGGAACACCAGTCCCAAGGCAAGAGCCCCGAAGATGCTCGTCTTCCAGAGAGGATAGCACCGGGGCCACTCCACCCGATATCCCGCAGACTCCACTCCTCTCCGGATGGCGTAGATGTCTTCGCCGAACTTCTTGAGCCGGCTCCCGGATTCCACCGTGTACGGGCGCAGAAGAAGAAGCCGGAGAGAACGCTCCTTCACCGCCCGGAGCATGCGGTCCACCATGGCGGAACGATCCAGACGCTTGCTCAGCACCTCGTCCTGGGTCACGCTGTGCAGGGAAAGAAGAAGAGGGAAAAGGCGCCAGTTGAGGGAAACCGCCCCTATCTGGCGGGAGAATTCCACCTGGGCCAGGGGAAGCTTTTTTTCCTTCGCCACCTCCGCCAAAGCTGCCGTATCGGGATGTCCCGTCACCACAGCTCCCGAGGGAGCTATGCCGAGAATGTGAGGATATTTTTCCGCCACCATTCGGAGAAGCGCCGCCCCAGCTTCCGGGGGGAGCCCCGGAGAAGGAGCCGGGCGATAGAGCAGAGGAATATTCCCCGCGGCGGTTCTTTCCAGGGCTTCGAAATCCGGCAGCACTCCCGCATCGAAAAGATCCTCCGCCCGCTGGGGCAGCACGAAGATCACCGAAGTCTCTTCCAGGTGTTTCTCGTGCTTGGGAAACTTGATTTTCAGGGCCTCTTCCACCAGAGGGAGCAGGGGAGATTTCGAAGAAATGCGCACCGCCCCGAAGGAGCTCTTCTCCCCCCCCGAAAGGCCGCTCTTTTCAGGAAGCCCCGAAACCGGACCGTACCAGAGAGGAAGAGCCCCCAGAGCCAGCTTCTCTCCGGTACACTCTTCCGCCACAAGCCCCACCAGTCCCTGTTCCTTGAGCCAGGACCAGGCCTCGGCAAAGGGCATGCCCTCCTCGGAAGCCAGAGCCCGGACATCTCCGTACTGCGCCAGAGGGGCCACGAAGCGATGGTCCATCTCCTGGCGCCACCGAAAGGATACCCCCAGAACCGCCAATACTGCCGCCATGCAAAGAACGCCGTAAAAAAGAGTTCGCCGTCGCATTTATTCCTTTCCCCTCCATTGGGACGCAAGTCCCCATCCCCATTGAGCCAGAAGGATGCTGAGGCGTCCCAGGGGAAGTCCCATGACATTGTAAAAGCACCCCGAAATGGACTCCACCAGAAGAGCTCCCTGCCCCTGGATGGCATATCCTCCGGCCTTATCGTCTCCTTCACCGGTATCCACGTAGGCCTGAAGAGCGGATTCGGTGACGAAGCGAAAGCGCACCGTCGTGCGCTCCACCGCCACGCAGCTTCTCGTTCCTTCCACCAGGGCTATTCCCGTAAGCACTATATGTTCCCGGCCGTTAAGCATTCGGAGCATTTCCAGCCCCTGCACGCGATTCCGGGGCTTTCCGAGAAACTGGCCATCCAGAATCACCAGGGTATCCGCTCCGATCACCAGGCACTCGGGCATCCGGGCAGCCACAGCCCGGGCCTTGACCTCCGCCAGACGGCAGGCGGCAGTTTCGGGATCCTCTCCGGGAAAAACCGTTTCCTCCACATCGGCGGGAATCACCTGAAATTTCCAGCCCAAATCCCGGAGCAGATCTCTTCTTCTCGGACTTCCCGAAGCAAGCACCAAACAGGGAGGATCACTCCACATGCGAATTTCCATACAGCCCCATCTCCTCCCCTCAAAAACCACTCCAACTCCATACCAAGGTTCCAAGACCCAGAATAATACAATAGATGCCGAACCAATGCCACTTTCCGAAAAGAACCACCCGCCGCAGAAACATCAGAGCTCCGTAGCCGCTCGCAAAAGCCGCCAGAGCCCCGATCCAGGCCCCAGCGGGGAGCCGGGTCGCCACGCTCCCCACGCCTCCTCCCTCCAGAAGCTCCAGCATCGTTCCCCCCACAATGGCGGGCACGGAAAGGAGGAAGGAAAAGCGAAAGGCTTCCTCTCGGGAAAGCCCCAGGCCGAGCCCCGCCACGATGGTGGAGCCGGATCTGGAAATTCCCGGAAACGCCGCCATTCCCTGGACGAGACCTATGAAACATCCCGCCCCGAGAGAGAGCTTTTTCTCCCGGCGAGGAAAAAAGCGGGGAAGAAAGAGCACCATCCCCGTAACCACGAGAGCTCCCCCCACTAAAAACGGAGAGGAAAAAGCCTGTTCCACGCTCTTTTTGAGAGGAAGAGCCACGCAAACCGTGAGCACCGTTCCTCCCAGAAGGGCCCAGCCGTAAATCCAGCCGGGGCGACGGCGGAACTCCCGGCTCCACAACCCTCGGAACCACTCTCCTCCGAGGTTGAGAATATCCGAAGCGAAAAAGAGCAGCACTGCCCCCAAGGTGGCCAGATGAAGCAGAAGATCGAAGGCCAGAACGGGATCCTTCCACCCCAGGGCATGTTGGAAAAGGGCCAGATGCCCGGAGCTGCTCACGGGAAGAAACTCCGTAAGCCCCTGGACCATACCCAGCAGCAAGGATTCGAGCATTATCGTTTCTCTCCCCGGCGAACCCGCATAACGTCGATAACGATATACGAAAGGTTGTGGGCGTGGTCACCGACGCGCTCCAAATTGCTCAGAATGTCGATGAAGACCACTCCAGCACCGGGTTCGCAGCGCCCCTCGTTAAGCCGCCGGATATGCCGCCGCCGGAGATCCTTCTCTTTCATGTCGATCTCCGCCTCCAGGCGGTCGATGACGATCCGGGCCTTTTCCTCGTTCTCCTCCTCCATGGCCTCCACCGCGAGATCCAGGGCCTTGGTGGCACATCCCATCATGTCCTCGAATTCCGCCATGGCCTTTTCGGAAAAGACTATGCGGTTCTCCCGTTTGTACTCGTAGAGCTCGATGAGGTTCTGGGCGTGGTCTCCCACCCGTTCCAGATCTCCCACACCGTTCACGTAGGAGGCAAGCACCGTGGAAAGATCCTCCGAAAGATTGGCCTGCCAAAGCTCTCCGGCATAACGGTTGATCTCGTGGTTGAGATCGTTCACCACCTTCTCGGTACCGTTCACCTGGACGATCATGCGGAGGTCGTTCTCCACGAAAGCGGTATGCACATCCCGCAGCATGCTCTGGGTGGATCGTCCCATGAGAACCACCTCTTTCCGCACCGCATCCACCGCCGCCGCAGGAGCCGCCTTGATGAGGAGCGGATCCAGATAGAGGGGCCCTCGAAGAATGCTCGATTCGTCCGGAGGAAGGATTTTCTGAATGAGCTTTACGAAATAATTCGTAAAGGGAAGAAAGATCAGGGTATTTCCCACGTTGAAAAGGGTGTGTGCGTTGGCGAGCTGCCGCGCGATGTTGTCGGAACTCAGGGAAACCACATGAGTGAAGAGGGGAAGCACCAGAAGGGCGAAGATGCCTCCGAAAAAGTTGAACAGCACGTGCCCCAGGGCGGCCTGCTTCGCCGCCCGCCCCGATCCCAGAGAAGCGAGCACCGCAGTGATGGTGGTTCCCAGATTGTCTCCGATGAGAATGGGAATCGCCGCAGGAAGCGAAAGAAGTCCCTGGGAGGCCATGGCGATGGTAAGTCCCACCGTGGCGGAACTGGACTGCACCACCATGGTGAGAAGGGCCCCCGCCAGAACCCCCAGGAGGGGATTGTGGGCGAAGGCGAGGAAAAGATCCTGATGTTCCCGAAGGAAATTCATGGATCCTTCCATATTCTGCATTCCCAGAAAGAGAAGCCCGAAACCCACCATGCCGTTTCCCACGTATTTCTGCTTCTTGCTCCGCCCGAAAACCGCCAGCATCATGCCCAGGCCGATGATGGGCAGGGCATAGTCCTTGATCTTGAAGGCTATGAGCTGGGCGGTAACGGTGGTTCCCACGTTGGCCCCCATGATAACCCCCAAAGCCTGCTTGAGAGTCATGAGTCCCACGTGGACGAAGCTCACGGTCATCACCGTGGTGCCACTGCTGCTCTGGAGCAGCATGGTCACCAGAGTTCCCACCAGCACCCCCCTCAGAGGAGTGCGGGTAAGGGAACCGATGAGCTGCCGCATCCGGTCTCCCGCAAGATCCTGAAGGGACTCCCCCATGATCTTGATACCGTAGAGAAAGAGCCCCAACCCTCCGAGAAGCTGAAAGACCGTGGCGCTATTCATCGCCTAGGCATCTCCTTCGGAAAGCACCGATACCAGGGGAACGATCACCGGGGTGCTTCGCACGTGGTTGCGCATGGCGGAACGCACCCGGTTGCGAACCTGCTGGGAGAGACTCTCCACCGAGCGGTCCCGGTTTTGAGCCACGCTCTCCACCGCCGCCATCACGGCATTTTCCACATCCTGCCGAAGCTCCCGGGCATCCTGGAGATGGATGGTCCCCTGACTCTCCACCAGAGGAGGGGCGACCAGGCGAAAACGGCGATCCACCACCAGGGAGATCATGAAAATACCGTCCTCCGAAAGATCGTGCCGTTCCCGGAGAAGGCTTCCCTCCATCTCTCCCAGGGCCATGCCGTCCACGAGAACCGCCCCGGAAGGCACGGTCTCCTTCTGCCGGGCTCCTGAAGCGGAGATGGAGAGCACTTCTCCCGCCTGGAGTACGAAGGCATTTTTCGATGCCACTCCCACCTCTTCCGCGAGCTGGGCATGCCGTACCAGCATGCGGTACTCCCCGTGGATGGGAACGAAGTATTTGGGGCGCACCATGCTGAGAACGATCTTCAGCTCTTCCCGGGAAGCGTGTCCCGACACGTGCACATCCTTATCCGCTTCGTAGATCACTTCGCATCCTCGGGCAAAAAGACGGTTGATGGTATGGCTCACGAGTTTTTCGTTCCCCGGAATGGGTGTGGCGTTCACCACCACCAAATCCTTGGCCCCAAGATTGAGATACCGATGCTCCCCCTTGCTCATGAGCACCAATCCGGAAAAGGGTTCTCCCTGACTTCCGGTGGTTATCACGGTGGTGCGGTTCGGAGGATGGGAATCCACCTCCCCCGGAGGAAGAAAGAGGTCATCCTCCGCCGTAAGATATCCGAGCTTCCGGGCGAGCTCCACGTTGTTCACCATGCTCCGTCCCATGAGGGCCACCTTGCGATTGAACCGGGCCGCCACGTCGCACATCTGCTGCACCCGGTGAAGATTGCTCGCGAAAGCCGCCATGATGATGCGCTTGGTGCGATGGAGCCGAAAAACCTGTTCCAGGGTACGCCCCACCACCCGCTCGGACCGGGTAAATCCTCCCCGTTCCACGTTGGTGGAATCCGAGAGAAGAAGCAGCGTTCCCTCCTCGCCAATCCGGGAAAAAGCGTTGTAATCCGTAATGCGTCCGTCGATGGGGGTAGGATCGAGCTTGAAATCTCCCGTATGCACCACGTTCCCCAGGGGAGTCCGGATAATGAGCCCCACTCCGTCGGGAATGGAGTGGCACACGGAAAAGAAAGTAATCTCGAAAACTCCCAGGGAGATGGTCTCTCCCGCCTTTATCTCCTGATCCCGAAGCGTATAATCCGGCACCGCCTCTCCCAGCTTGTGCCGCACAAGCCCCAGGGTAAGCCGGGTTCCATAGAGAGGACAATCCAGCTTGGGAAGCACGAAGGGAAGCGCTCCGATGTGATCCTCATGACCGTGGGTGAGGACGATTCCCCGCACCCGACTCTTGTTCTGCTCCAGCCAGGTAATGTCGGGAATGACGAAATCGATGCCCAGCATATCCTCATCGGGGAACATAAGCCCCGAATCCACCACAAGTATGTCCTCGCCGTACTCCAGGACATACATATTCTTTCCTATCTCTCCCACGCCTCCCAGGGGAATAAAACGAAGCTCCTTCTCCCCGCCGCTCTGCCGCCTCGACCGGCGCTTTCTGCTTCGGGAAGAACGGGTCGTTCCCTTTGGTTCTGCCATAACCCTATCGATCTCCTTCAACGTCGTTGGTGGTGCCCTTAGAATACCTTGGTGCGCACAAAACCTCAAAGCCCCTTCGGGGGCCTTTGCTCTCTCATTACAAAGGGGGTGGCTCCGGGCCACCCCCAGACAACTTCAGATTATAGCATTTCTCCCCGAAAGATTCCCCCGGGAGTTCTACTCATCGAAAACCCCCGCGGAAGCGCTTTTCGCTCCCGAATCCGGAGCGTTCTCCCGACGGAAGGAATCCCGGCGCTCCAGTACCGCCCGCAGAGGAGCGGCGTTCCAGTCCTCCCGCTCTCCCATAACCTCCTGCACCACCTCCGCCAATCCCTCGGCGTTGAAGGCCCGGATAAAACGCTCCGCCCAGGACTCCACTTCCTCCACGATTCGGGCATGGATCTCCGGAGGAAGATCCATAATGGCCTGATGAAAAGCCTTGTTGGCCTTTTTGTAATCCCCGCTCTTTCGGGAGTACCCCTGATCGTCCGCCCAGGAAACCATGGAATGCCACAGATCTTCGGTAATACCCCGGCCAGGTTCCTTTACGTAGCTTCCATCTTCGATGACCGCATTTCCCGTCTCGGGATCCATCTTGAGACCGAAAACGATATTCTGCCAGAGAGTGGCCACATTTCCCTTGTTGATGCCGTAGTCCACGAACCGGGCCGCCTTGTCCAGGGGAGTTCCGGAAATACCGTGCTGGGCTATGGAAACGCCGTAGGGGGCCACCGCCTCGGCCACTGCGGCGGTACCGGGAAGATCGATTCCCTCCACCTGGCCAAGAGAGGGATCGTAGGTGCCATGAAGGCTTCCGTTGGAAATGGCCAGCACATCCGGGAAAATCCCCCAGGCATTGAGACCTCCCACGAAATACCGGGCCTCTTCGGGGGTGGTTACCTCTCCGGGGCCCTTGATCTCTCCCACCTCCGCCTCCAGGCCGAGATAGGGAGGAATGGACATGGCCACATCCCTGGTATAGCAGAGATTCTCCCAATCGGGACAGTGAGAGGCATCCACCGCCACGGAGGTCCATCCCCGGCCGATGATATCCCGAAGATGGGCCACGGATTTCAGAAGATCCTCCCGGGATTTAATGGCGTAGTGATCCACGTGAAGTCCGAAAATCACCCCGTGCCCCAACTCCTCGGAGTATTTCAGAGCATAGTCGGGAATGTTGTCGAAAGTACAGCCACAGTAAGTGCTTTCGGACTTGGCCAGCTCGAAAAGCACCGCCCCCTTCAGCCGCTTGGCGGCCCGCATAACCCCCTGAAGAACCAGGGGGTTCCGGGCATTCGCCGCCAGAATGATGGCCTTCTTTCTTTTGGCAGCCTCGAAAATATCCCTTCCGCTCACGAGACCGAGTTGGGTCTCCCCGTACAAAGCCTGAACATTGAGAGGACGTTTTTTCAAAAGGCCCGCGTAACCAGCGCTCTTTTTATTCATCCTTCCCAGCACCTCCTGTCGATAATTGAAAGGAAAAACCACCCTGATTATACATGAAGACCGAAAAAAACCGTGAACAAACCGGGAAACTCCTCTTGACTTTCTCTTTCGTATAGGTATAATTTGAATCAATTTCAATTTGAACCTGAAGGGAGTGCCGAGAAGTGAACGAGTCGAAAGTTATGAAGGATCTTAAAGAAGGTTTTGCGGGAGAGTCTCAGGCAAATCGAAAGTACCTGGCCTTTGCGGAACAGGCGAAGAAGGAGGGATATCCCTTCGTGGCGAAGCTCTTCACCGCCATCGCCGAGGCGGAAACCCTTCACGCTCATTACCACCTCCGCACCATGGGAGGCATCAAGAGCACCGCGGAAAATCTCCAGACCGCTCTCGACGGGGAGACCTACGAATTCACCACCATGTACCCCGAGTTTATCGAACACGCCAAAGAAGAGGGGAACAGCGCGGCGGAACGCTCCTTCCATCTCGCCAACGAGGCCGAAAAGATTCACGGAGATCTCTTCAAGAATGCCCTGGAAAACCTCCAGCGCCAGGACAACCCTCCGGTCTATCTCTGTCCCGTATGCGGCCACGTGGCGGAAGGATCTCCTCCCGAAGCCTGCCCCATTTGCGGAGCCAAGGCAGGAGCCTATAGAGAGTTCCTGTAAATAAAGATTCGGGGAATTTTTCCAAAGGTTTTTTGCATCTCGGTGAAAAAAACAGGAATTCCTCCGGAGTAAGGCCCCAAACCGACGGTGCGGCAGGAACCACGACAATACGCAGGGAGGCACGGCATGCCGTGCCTCCCTCGTTTATACGTGAGTGGTGTTCGATTTACCGCCTGCCGGATTCTCCGGCCCGGGCCTTGTTAGCCGAGAACTTCCTCCACGGGGCGATACTTGCCCCGGAAGGCCACGAAGGCATCCGCCACGGAAGCGTAGGTAATGATTCCCTTGTACATGTTCAGTCCTTTGCGAAGGGCGGCGTTATTCTTGCACGCCTCTTCGCATCCCTTGTTGGCGAGCTGGAGACCGTACCGGATAGTACAGTTGTTCAGAGCGAAGGTGGAAGTCCGGGCATAGGCTCCGGGCATGTTTGCCACGCAGTAGTGCACCACGTTATCCACCACGAAGATGGGATCGCTGTGGGTGGTGGGCTTGGAGGTATCCGCCACGCCGCCCTGGTCGATGGCCACGTCCACGAAGACCGAGCCGGGCTTCATGATCTTGAGATGCTCCCTCTTGAGAAGCTTGGGGGCCTTGGCGCCGGGAATCAGCACCGCTCCCACCACGATATCCGCCTCCCGGATACCCTCTTCCAGGGTATGGCTGTCGCTGAACACGGGGAACACGTTGGCGGGAAGCACATGACCCAGATATTCGAGCCGGTTGTGGTTGATGTCGAGAATGGTCACCTTAGCTCCCAATCCCGCCGCCACCTTGGCGGCGTTGGCACCCACCACGCCTCCTCCGATAACGAGAATATTCGCGGGGGCCACTCCGGGAACTCCCGTGGGGAGCAATCCCCGGCCTCCGTGAGCCTTGCCGAGATAGAAGGCCCCCATAAGGGAAGCCATACGTCCCGCCACTTCGCTCATGGGTTTGAGCAGAGGAAGCGAATTATCGCACTCCTGCACCGTCTCGTAGGCCAGGGCGATGATTTCTTTTTCCATGCATGCCTTGGTAAGTTCCTCGTCCGCGGCAAAATGGAAATAGGTGTACAGAAGCTGGCCGGGCTTCATAAGGGGATATTCCTGGGGAAGGGGTTCCTTCACCTTCACGATCATATCCGATTCGGCCCATACATCCTCGGCGGCGGCAAGAACCTTGGCTCCCGCGGCGATGTATTCCTCGTCGGTAATTCCCGAACCGAGCCCTCCGTCCTTCTGCACAAACACCTGATGCCCCGCATCCACATAGGCTTTTACCGCAGCGGGAATAAGACCCACCCGATATTCGTGATTCTTGACTTCCTTGGGACAACCTATTTTCATAACCCATTCCCTCCTTATCGTACATCACTTGCAACCAACGTAAAATATATCAAATCGTTCCCAGAAGATCATACCAAAAGCTTTTGAAAAGACAAGCGGGAATACATGGAATACATGGTATTTTCAAAAAAATAAAGTGGCTTTGCTCTCTGTTGTCAGAAAAAACCGTATTGCTTCAATCACTTTTCCGGACATTTCGAAGCATTTTTTTACAAAAAGTTCCGGAGCTTTACAGATAGACCTTGGGAACCCGGGGAGAGAAGAAGTGGGATATCTCGTAATTGATGGTTCCGAGATGGGCCGCCATCTCTTCGGGGGTGATGCACTCCTTTCCCTGGGAACCGATGAGCACCACCTCGTCTCCCTCCTGAACATGAGGAATGTGGCTCACATCCGCCATGATCTGGTCCATGCAGACGCTCCCCACCAGGGGAGCCCGTTCTCCCCGGATCAGCACCTGAGCCTTGCCGGAAAAGTTTCGGGAATATCCGTCGTGGTACCCCAGAGGAAGCACCGCTATGCGGTCCTCTCCCCGGGTCATGTACCGCAGGCCGTAACCAACCCCCCATTGGGGAGGCAGATGCCGAAGCTGGCCCACCGCGGTAACCACCCGAAAGACCGGGCGAAGCGGAAAGGGCTCTTCGCAGAACACCGAGGGGCGCATACCGTAGAGGCCGATTCCCGCCCGCACCGCATCGAGGTGCATGGAAGGAAAATTCAGGGTTCCCGCAGTATTGCAGACATGCCGGAGGGCTATTCTCTTCTGGCGGGATCGGAAGAGCTCCCAGGCCTGCTGATACCGCCGGAACTGCTCCTCCGTATAGCTGCGGTTCCGCTCGTCCGCCGTGGCAAAATGCGTAAAGAGCCCTTCCAGTTCGATACCCGGAAGTTTGTCCAGAAGATCCAGAAGCTTGGGAAGCTCCCGGAGAAGCATCCCCACCCGGCCCATGCCGGTATCCACCTTCACGTGTATCCGTGCGGGTTTCCCCTGCTGCACCGCCTCCCGGGAAAGGTGTTCCGCGAAAGAGGGCTCCACCAGAGCCGCGGCGATACCCTTTTCCACGTACACCCCCGCGGCGTCCCCTGGGGAGGGGCCGAGCACCAGAAGAGGATCCGGCATACCGGACTCTCTCAAAAACACCGCCTCATCCGGAGTGGCCACGGCAAAACGCTGGCATCCTCCCCGGCTCAGGGCCTGCACCACCGGGAGCATTCCCATGCCGTATCCATCGGCCTTCACCACCCCTATAACCTGGCAGGAAGATCCCACGTGTTTCCGGAAATTCCGGTAATTTTCCTCCAGGGCCCCGAGATCCACTTCCATCCGCGTCTGTCGAAGCATGCTTCTTCCCCCTTTTCCTGCCTCCATACTCACTTCTTCAGGTTTTTCCACACCCCGTTCCGGCATGTTTCCAAACTGCGGAAGGGTATGGAAAAAGCCCGGCGGCAGAGCCGCCGGGCTTTTTGAAAAATCCGGTACGTACTAGAGCAGCTCTCCGGATTTGCGCTTGGCGTCGAAATCCTTCACCATCTCCCGGAGCTTTCCGGAAAGCAGGAGAAGGGCCACCAGGTTGGGAGCCGCCATGAGGCCGTTCATGGTGTCCGACATATCCCAGATATTCTTGAGGAAGGCACCGCCGCCGCCGGAGGCGCCGAGCACGATCACCACGAGCCAGAGGAGCTTGTAGAGCCCGATGGTGCCCTTGTTGGCTCCGGCAATGTAGGTGAAGCCCGTCTCACCGTACCAGTACCAGCCGAGAATGGTGGAGAAGGCGAACATGGAGAGCCCCGTGGAGAGGATCATGGTTCCCACATCTCCCAGAACCTGGCTGAACCCCGTAAGGGTAAGCTGGGCTCCCGTAAGCTCCGGATGGCTCGTCAGCACTCCGGTGGTCATGATGGTGAGGGCCGTGAGAGTACAGATCACGATGGTGTCCGTAAAGACCTCGAAAAGCCCGTACACGCCCTGACGGATGGGGTGATCCACCACTGCCGTGGCGTGCACCAGAGGAGCGGAGCCGAGCCCCGCCTCGTTGGAGAAGACTCCCCGGGCGATACCCTTGGTAAGGGCGATCTTGATGCTCCACCCTGCCACGGCTCCCGGAATAGCCATGGGATCGTGGAAGGCGTAGTACACCGCATCCTTGAGAGCTCCGGGAATGGCCCCGGCGTTCTTGCTGAGCACGATAACCGCACCCACGATGTAGAAGAGAGCCATGATGGGAACCAAATAGGTGGTGACGTCGGAAATCCGCTTCAGACCTCCCCAGATGACGAGCCCCGTAAGAATGGCCACGGCAATACCGGTGGCGAGGTGAGGCACTCCGAAAGCCATGCTCAATCCCTCGGCGGTGGAGTTCGCCTGAATGGCGTTCCCGATGCCGAAGGCCGCGAAGGTGGTGAAAAAGGCGAAGAGCCAGGCGAGCCATTTCTGGCCGGTACCCTTTTCAAGGATGTACATGGTGCCGCCACGCCAGTTGCCGAGAGCATCTTTTTCACGGAACTGCACCGCCAGAGCAACTTCGGCGAATTTGGTGGTCATGCCGAAAACGGCGGAAATCAGCATCCAGAAGAGAGCTCCGGGGCCGCCGAGATGAAGGGCCGTGGCCAC
The DNA here is from genome assembly GCA_964545875.1 of uncultured Synergistaceae bacterium. GTDB lineage: Bacteria > Synergistota > Synergistia > Synergistales > Aminiphilaceae > DAIPKP01. The sequence goes on along the minus strand of CAZJHH010000003.1, from coordinate 284,929 downwards.
TCCGGCGATATTGCCGGTTCCCACCGTGGAAGCCAGGGCCGTGGAAAGAGCCGCAAAGGAAGAAATGCTTCCCTCTTCGCTGGAACTCTTCTTTCCCAGTTTACCGAAGACTTCTTTAAACATGAGTCCAAAATAGCGAAGCTGAGGAAATCCGAGAATGAAGGTCAGATACACACCGGTTCCCACCAGAAGCGTGAGCATCCAGGGGCCCCACACAATACCGTTGATAATACCGTTAATTTCCATTACTTTTTCCATGCTCTACTTCTCCCTCCTTACCGTACGGTTCAAGAAATCCCTTTGCACGCCTCCGAAAAAGACATGCCCCCATAACCGCCGCACCGACACACCCGAACTGGGGGGAGTTTTTCAAGCCCCCCAGTTCGGAACTACAGAAGAAGCGCTACCACTTGAGGCCGGAAACGAAGATCCATGCAATGGCCACGGGGGCCACTACCCGGCAGATCCAAACCCAGACTTCCATAAGACCGAAGGAAAGGCTTCCGTCGTTGGTGGTCTCCTTTTTGGCTCCATCGAGCCATACCCAGCCCACGAAGAGAGAGATAAAGAGTCCTCCCAGGGGAAGCAGCACATTGGAGGAGATGAAATCCATGGCATCCAGGAAGGATTTTCCCGAGATGGCGATGCTTTCGTTCCCCAGGGAAAGAGCCGAAGGAACCCCGATGAGGAAGATCACGATTCCCATGGCGAGAGCCGACTTGGGACGTCCCCAGCCCATCTGATCCTTGAAGTACGCCACCACCACTTCGAGCAGGGAGATCGCCGAGGTAAGGGCGGCGATGAAGAGAAGCAGGAAGAAGAGAGCGGACCAGAACATGCCTCCGGGCATCTTGGCAAAGCAATTGGGAAGGGTGATGAAGGTAAGCCCCGGTCCCGCTCCGGGCTCGATGCCGAAAGCGAAAACCGCGGGGAAGATGGCGAGCCCCGCCAGGAAGGCCACCAGGGTATCCAGGAAACAAACCTGTACGGTGGAGCTGGTAAGGGATTCCTTCTTGGAAAGGTAGCTACCATAGGTGATCATACAGCCCATACCGAGGGAGAGGGAGAAGAAGGCCTGTCCCAGGGCGGCGAGGAAGGTGCCTCCGGTGAGCTTGGAGAAATCCGGCTTGAGGTAGAAATCCAGCCCCGCCTTGGCTCCTTCGAGAGTCATGGAACGACCGATGAGAAGAAGAAGGATGATGAACAGTCCCGGCATAAGGAATTTGCACCACTTCTCGATGCCCTCACCAATGCCCCGCATAACCACGTAGATGGTAAGGGCCATGAAAACAGCCTGGTAGAGCACCACCTGCACGGGGTTGGTAATGAAGGCCCCGAAGATATCCCCCGCCTTGCCCTCAGCCGCAAGGGCCATGAGTCCCGTAAAGGACTTGCCCATATAGGCGATGGTCCATCCCCCGATGACGCCGTAAAACGAGAGGATAATGAACCCTGCAGCCACGCCCATCCAACCCACGAGAGGCCATGCGCCGCCCTTGAGTTTTTTGAAGGATCCCACCGCATTGGAACCTGCGGAACGCCCGATGGCGAACTCCGCGAGCATTACCGAAGCGCCGATAACAAAGACGAGAAGAATGTACAGTACCACAAAGGCGCCGCCACCATTCTGCCCCGTGATGTAGGGAAACTTCCAAATATTCCCCAATCCCACGGCGGAACCTGCAGCGGCGAGAATAAATCCTATCTTGCTCCCCCACTGCTCCCGTTGCTGGACATCATTACTCATAGTGCCCCTCCTCTACGAAATAAAAAATGAGAATCAAGGAAACGAAAATCTGTACGCCATAACTGTGCACCACCACGGACATACACTTCTCCGAAAAAATCCGGATTTTTTCTCTTTTTCGCACCTCCTCTCTTTTCTTGATGGGAAAATATCCTCGCAAACTTACGACCAGTTTCGCGCACACTTCCCATAACACCTATTCTATTACAGTGTCCTCAAGGGATCAACAAGTACACAATGTTCGGCTCATATTTTTATATTTTCGGAATACGGGAAAAATTTGAACAACAAAATAAAACATGGTTTTTGTCCAAGGGATTAGAGAAAAAAACGTCACGAAACAGTAAGATTTTTCCGGATCACGACTCATCGGCTCGCCCCATGACGACATATCTCCAAAGGTTTTTACAGGCTCTCAAACAGACTTTCACTCCCACACGGTGCGGAGGGAGAAAAAATATTTTTCCCGAAAATCTCATGCCGGAAACATGATCCCCAGGCTCTCATACCCGAAACTTTTTTAAAAAAGAAGCTTCTCCCTTGTAGGAAGAGGCTCTTACCGTTACAATAGCTTTTGACTGGCTTCACATGGAAATTCTTCCCTTCCCTGTACCAAGGGAGAATATTTGTTCATAGAGGAAGCCGTACATTGACAACTCTATAAGGGGTGAGAGCACTCATGAGTGTATTGTGGCTTGTGTTCGGGCTGGCCCTCGGCTTGGCTGGAGGTTTGCTCGCGCACAAAGTGCTTGAACAGCGGGGGCTTTCCAGTGCCCGGGTTCAGGCGGAGGAATTGCTTCGTTCTTACAAACAGGAGGCGGAGCGTCAGAAGAAGGAACTTCTTGCGGAGGCTCGGGAAGAAGTCCACCGGCTTCGATCGGAGATCGAGAAAGAGGTCAAGGAACGTCGGGGAGAACTGCAGCGGGCGGAACGCCGTCTGGAGCAGAAAGAGGAAAATCTGGACAAAAAGCTGGATTCCCTCACCCGCCGGGAGGAAGACCTGCGGAACGGTCAGGACAAGCTCAAGAAGCGCACCGAAGAGGTAGAGGAAATTCGGGAGCAGCAACTTCAGCGGCTGGAAGAAATCGGGCATATGACCCGGGAAGAGGCTCAGCAGACCCTTCTCGCCGCGGCGGAGGAAGAGGCGAATCATCGCATCGGCCTCCGGCTCAAGGAGATGGAAGAACAGACCAAACGAGAAGCGGACCGCAAGGCCCAGGAAATTCTCTCCACCGCCATTCAGCGCTGTGCGGTGGAACACACCTCGGAGGTGGCGGTGAGCGTGGTTCCCCTGCCTTCGGACGAAATGAAGGGCCGGGTTATCGGCCGGGAAGGCCGGAACATCCGGGCCTTCGAAACCATCACCGGGGTGGATCTTATCGTGGACGACACCCCCGAGGCGGTAACGGTAAGCAGTTTCGATCCCGTGCGCCGGGAAGTGGCCCGGCGCTCTCTGGAGCGGCTCATCGTGGATGGACGCATTCATCCCGCCCGAATCGAAGAACTCGTCACCAAGGCATGGAACGAAGTGGACGAGGAAATTCTCAACGCCGGAGAAGAGGCCCTTCTCGAAGCGGGAATCAAGAACCTGCACGGAGAGCTCGTCAAACTGGTGGGACAGCTTCAGTTCCGCACCAGCTACGGGCAGAATTCTCTGCTTCACAGCCTGGAAGTGGCCCATATCACGGGCATCATGGCGGCGGAGCTGGGACTGGACGAAAGTTTCGCCCGCCGGGCGGGACTGCTTCACGACATCGGCAAGGCGGTGGATCACAAGATCGAAGGCCCCCACGCCACCATCGGAGCGGATCTCGCCAAGCGGTACGGCGAGGTTCCGGATATCGTCAACGCCATCGCCTCGCATCACGAGGACGAGGAGCCCCAGACAGTGTACGCCGTACTGGTAGCCGCGGCGGATGCGGTGAGCGCTTCCCGGCCGGGAGCCCGGAGGGAAAGCCTGGATGCCTACATCAAGCGTCTGGAAAAACTCGAAGGAATCGCCAAATCCTTCCACGGAGTGAGCAAGGCCTACGCCATCCAGGCGGGGCGGGAGGTACGGGTCATGGTATCTCCCAACGTGGCGGACGATGCGGCCATCACCAAACTTGCCTACGACATGGCTCGGAAGGTGGAGGAAGAAATGAAATACCCCGGGCAGATCAAGATTACCGTGGTTCGGGAAACCCGGGCTGTGGACTACGCCAAATAGAAAGATCCTTTCAAATATGCGCATTCTTTTTATCGGCGACGTTATGGGACGGAGCGGCAGGGAGGCCCTGGTATCCCTGCTTCCCCGGCTTAAAGAGGAACGGGGCCCCCTGGATTTTATCGTGGTGAACGGCGAAAACGCCGCAGGGGGGTTCGGCCTTACCCAAAAGGTGATGGACGAGCTTTTTCACCTCGGAGTGGACTGCATTACCGGAGGAAACCACATCTGGGATAAAAAAGAGTTTCTCCCCGTGCTGGACGAGGAACCCCGGGTTCTCCGGCCCGCCAACTATCCCCTGGGAGTACCCGGATCGGGAACGGTGGTGCTGGAGAAAAAGGGCAAACGCCTCCGGGTAATCAACCTTCAGGGGCGGGTCTACATGCCCCCCCTGGACTGTCCCTTTCGCAAGGCGGACGCCCTGCTGGAACACAACGACGTTCTCTGCGTCTTCGTGGATTTCCACGCCGAGGCGACCTCGGAAAAGCGGGCCTTCTTCCACTATCTGGACGGCCGGGTCTCCTGCATCGTGGGAACCCACACCCACATCCAGACGGCGGACGAGGAGATTCTGCCCGGAGGCACTGCGGTGATCACCGATGCGGGAATGACCGGCGGCCAGGGAGGCGTTATCGGCATGGAGGTGGAAGGCACCTTGTCCCGGTTTCTCGACGGATTGCCTTCCAAGTTCGAGGTCTGCGCCCGGCAGGTGGAACTTCGGGGGCTTTTGACGGAAGTGGATGACGAAACAGGCCGGGCCCTTTCGGTGGAGCGCATCGCTCTGCCGCTGGAAAAGGCCTGAGAAACATCGAAATACGGGCAAAACGCAGAAGATATGAAAAAGATATGCGAAACGCGAAAGAGGGGGAAAACGCACCCCCTCTTTTTTTGTGGCTTTTTATGAAAGGCTTTCTCTTCCTTTTCCGAAAGAAACGATTCCAGCTCTCCGCGCCTCATGGCACATCCTTTGCACAGCCACTCTCGCCCCGTCACTCGCCTTTCAGCATATTCTCGGCAGGGGATCCCCCACGGGCATGTCCAGCACCCGGACGCCTCCCAGGGATGTTCTGAGCCCCACCGTTCCGGGATGCTCCTCCGTAACGTATCCGATCCGGGCGGCATCCTTTCCCAGAGGATGGGCGCGCAGCTTTTTCAGACACTCCTCGGCATCCTCGGGAGCCACCGCCACCACCGCGGTGCCTTCACAGGCCAGGTAGAGAGGCTCCAGCCCCAGAAGATCTCCCAGAGAGGCCACCCGTGAATCCTCGGGAAGGGCTTCCTCCTCCAGAAGAAGCCCCAGGTGACGTCCCTCCGCCCACTCGCAGAGCACCGTTCCCACGCCGCCTCGGGTGGCATCCCGGGCGCAGCGGAACCCCGGAAGGGCGAAAAGAGGCTCCAGAAGCCCCCAGAGAGAGGCGCAGTCGCTCTCCAGGCCGGGAATCTCCAAATCGTACCGGCAGGCGGCGATGCAGGCTCCATGGCGTCCCGGAGGCCCCGTAAGAAACAGCACGTCTCCGGGCTGCATCCGGGCCATGCCGGGAACCCGAGAAAGGGCCAGGCTTCCCACGGCGCAGGTGGTAAGAAAGAGCCCGTCCAGAGCTCCCCGGGGAACCACCTTGGTATCTCCTCCCAAAAGCGTCACCCCTTCGGCGGCACAGACCGCCGCGGCCTGACCCATATGCTCCAGAAGCTCCTCCCGCTCCAGCCCTTCTTCGGCTATGACCCCCAGCAGAATATGTTCCGGCCGCATGCCCCGCACCGCAAGATCGTTGATGCTTCCGCAGACCGCCAGCTTTCCCAGGGAGCCCCCGGGAAAGAACCGGGGAGTGACGGTAAATCCGTCCAGGGTGATGCCCTGGTTTGCCGAAAGGAGAGCGCAGTCCTCCATCTCCGGAGAGGGAAGGTTCCGGGAGGTAAACCGCTCCGCCAGAGCTCCTACGAGCTCCGACGAGAGCCGCCCTCCTCCGCCGTGTCCCGATTGCAGTATAGCCATAGATTCAGTTCGCTCCTTTGAAGGTCTTTTCGTACCGCCATGCGGCGGCGCAGCTCCCCTCGCCGGAGACCATGCAGGGCCCCAGGGGGTGCACCGGTGTGCAGGAAGAGCCGAAGAGAGGGCACTCCCGGGGGGCGAGGCGCCCCAAAAGAATGTCGCCGCAGCGGCAGAGATTCCGGGCTTGGACATGCTCTTCTTCAAGCTCCTCCGAAAGAGGGGGCACCAGAAAAGAGGCGTCGAAAGCTTCGTAGGCTTCTCCAAGAACGAGCCCCGAATCGTCGAGCTCTCCCAATCCCCGCCAGAGAGCCCGGGCGGGCCGGAAAACCTCATCCATGAGCTTTCGGGCTTCGGGGTTTCCGCCGGATCGGACGCTTTGGGGGTAAACGTTCTGAACCCGGAACTCCTTCCGGAGGATCTGCCCCAGAAGAGCCGCTATGCCCAGGAGAATCTCCTCCCGCTCAAACCCCGCAATGACCGAGGCCAGGGAATACTCCTCCCCGAGAAACGCAAAGGGAGCCTCTCCGAGAATGGTGGCCACATGCCCCGGAAGCAGAAAGCCCCGGAGGGGGATATCCTTTTGGGAAGCCAGAAAGCGGAGCACCGGAGGCACCCGCTTGTGGAGGGAATGAACGAAAAAATTGGAGATTTTTTCTTCTCTCGCCCGGAGGAGGGCCGCCGCAGTGGCGGGAGCGGTGGTTTCGAAGCCAATGCCGAGAAAGACCGTCTTCTGAGCCCCATTGTTTCGGGCAAGCTCCAGAGCCTCCATGGCGGAGGTAACCACCCGTACCGAAGCCCCCCGGGCCTTTTCCTCCTGAAGAGAGGAGGCATATCCCGGCACCCGGAGCATATCCCCGTAGGTAGCAAGAAGCACCCCCTTCTGCCGGGCCAGGGCGAGGGCCTGTTCCAGATCCCTCTGATGGGTGACGCAGACCGGACATCCCGGCCCGGAAACGAGGGAGAGTTCCCGGGGAAGAAGCTGCTTGAGGGCATGCCGGGCGATGGCCATGGTGTGGGTGCCGCAGACCTCCATGAGAAGCACCGGCTCTTTCAGAGATGCCTGACGCTCCCGGATGGCCCCGAGGCAGGCCTGGGCCCGGGAGAGGGAGGTCACGAGGGGTTTCCTTCCGACAAGGCGTAGATCTCCTCCCAGAGAGAGGCGAGTTCCTCCTCCTGTCGGGGAAGCACCTTCTCGATGGCGAATCCCGCATGAACCAGCACCGTATCCCCTTCTTCCACCGAGGGAAGGCACTCCGTGCGGATGTGCCGGCGCACTCCCCGGACCTCCGCAAGGGCCTCACCGGGGCCGAGAAGACGAATAATTCTATGGGGTACCGCAAGACACATAACGAAAAACCTCCCAAACCGTATTCATACTCGCACGTTCCGCCTCTGCCCCGGCAGAACGGCGTAAAAATCCTTCTCCGCCGCACCCTTTCGGCACAACAAGGGGCGGACACCACAGGTCCGCCCGAAGAAATTCGAAATCCCCGCTGCCCTCTTCAAGCTCCGCCCTGTCATAAGGCTCTTTCGGGGAGATTTTGCAGAGAAGCTATACGAGACAGTCCCGCCTTTCGGCTCGGCAGCTCAGTAGCGGGGAGGAATTTTGAGAGAATCCCCCGCATCGGAAGCGGCAGGCTCCGAGGAGGCCGGAAGGGAGGAAAAGAGAGAATCCTCCGTCCGGGCAGCGGGCTGAACAGGCTCTTCGTCCTCTCCCTGGTTTTCCAGAAGGGCCTCGAACCGGGCGAGAAAGCCCCGAAGCTCCGCCAGCATGGTGCTTTTCTTCTCCCGTAAAACCTTCATCTCCCGGCGAATTCCCTCGGCATCCCCGTTGGCCTGCTGCACGATGTTCTCCGCCCTGGAACGGGCATCTCCGATAAGGGCCTGGGCCTGCTGTTCCGCCGCGGCGATACGCTCTTCCGCGCTTTTCTGGGCCATAATCAGGGCCTCCTGCATGGAATCCCGAAGATTCTGGTACTCCTGCATCTGCTCCCGAAGCCCCGCGATGGTGCTTTCACACTCCCGCACCCGCTCCGCATAGATATGGATGGTATCCGAAACCGCATCCAGAAACTCGTCCACCTCCGCAATATCGTATCCCCGGAGGGAACGGCGAAATATCCGGTTCGTTACGTCCAACGCCGAAAGAAGCTCTTGCGTCATAAAATCTGCCCCTTCTTCTCAGATTCCTCGCTGTGCCACTCTTCCACCAAGCTCTGATCGGGTATGGCGAGGAAGACCCCCGGAGCGATGCGCATCACCGCACCCTTGGTGGCATAGGCCACGCCGCAGATAAAATCCAGGGCGCTCTGCCCCACGTCACGGTCCACCTTGCGGAGATCCACGATAATCAGCATTCCCTGGTGCAGAGCTTCCGCAATCCGCTCCCGCTGCTCCACGCAAAGGCTTCCCCGCACGATGGAAAGCACCGCATCCGGGGGAACCGGATCCAGCACCCGCCTTCGGCGTTCGAGATGGACTTCGTCATCCTCCACGTCGTATTCTTCGATGATCTCTTCGAGGATCCCCAGCTTTACAAGAAGTTTTTCAAACACCCGTTCTCCGCCCCCTCCGCAGTACCGCCGTCGCTCCAGCCACCTCTCCGTCTCCGGGGAGCCAAGAAAGGATATCTGCGGTATGCCCTTCTACTATAGCAAAGATTATTCCCGATTTCCAAAAATAGCAGTTCCTACCCGCACAAGAGTGCTTCCCTCGCGTACCGCCCAGGGATAATCGTCGCTCATACCCATGGAAAGCTCCTTCATATGCAGGGAAAAATCCCGGTTCATGCGCTCCCGGAGACTCCGGAGATCTTGAAAAATCCTCCGGGCATCCTTCTCGGAGGCTCCGAAGGGAGCCATGGTCATCAATCCGTCCAGGGAAAGGGCGGTGCCCTCTCGAAGCAGAACTTCCACGGCCCCGGGAAGCTCCGAAGGAGCAAAACCGTATTTGGCCTCCTCGCCGGAGAGATTCACCTCCAGAAGCACCGAAATGCTTCGGCCAAGCTCGGAACACTGCCGCTGCAGCTCCCGGGCGAGTCGCAGGGAATCCAGACTGTGGATGCAGCCGAACATCTCCAGGGCGGAACGCACCTTGTTGCGCTGGAGATGCCCGATAAGATGCCAGGGGAGTTTTTTTTCTCCCTCCCAGAGATCCCACTTTTCCCGAGCCTCCTGAACCCGGCTCTCTCCGAAGGCGAAAAGCCCCGTATCTTCCGCGGCTCTCATGGCCTCCAGAGGATGAAACTTGGAAACCCCCACCAGGTGCACCTCCAGGGGGGAGCGCCCCGCCGCCTCGGCGGCCCGGGCAATCTCTTCCAGAACTCTCTGCACATTATGCCGTATAAATTCTACCATATTCGCAAACGCCCTTCCTCTGCAATCTGCGCATTTTCCATAACCAAATCTCCCGGCTGAAGTCCCTTGGTAACGAGATACCGGAAGGCATCCACGGGCTTTCCCTCCACCGGCCGAAAGCGAACCTCTCCCCCGGTGATGAGAAAAACTCCCTCCCGGCGGTTTCGGAAAGCCACCGCGCCCTGGGGAATGAGCACTCCCGACTCTTCGGGAAAAAAGATATAGACCTTCTCCACTCGGGAGAGCAGAGCCTCCCGGGGAAAGTTGGGAAACGAAAGAAGCAGGCATACGTAGCTTCCCTCGAAGCGCTCCGCCTGGATGACTCCCTCCACGGGACGCCCTTCCCGATACAGGGAAAGAGCCAATGTGCCGGACTGAAGAATGCGTTCCACCTCGGGAGTTCGGGGAAGCCGAAAGAGAAGCCGCAGATCCTGGGGGATCTTTACCAGCTTTCCCTCCAGGGAGGCCCGGGGAAAGCCGTCCTTCTGCTGGAGCAGATAGGTACGCCCCATGGCTACCTCGTGCCTCCAGAGAGAGGAAAAGTTCCACTCCTCTTCAAGACCGTCCTGCCAGGGGACGAAAAACCCCGGAAAAGGGGCCCGCACCCGGGAAGAAAGAGAATCTCCCTTCTTCACCCGCCGAATGAGAGGAACCTCCCGCTCCTCCGGGGGCACTCCGGGGGCTCCCGAAAGAGGCTCCTCCCACCAGAGCTTGAGGGCCACCACTTCCATGATGGGAGCATACACGAAGGGATGCGCCGCCGCAAGACCGGGCCGGGCAAGCTCGAAGGAAGCCCGCCATCGGGAATAGACGAAGATGCCCGTCCCCACGCAGAGAAAGACAAGAATCCAGTGAAAGACCAGCTTTCCCCGGGATGCCGGGGGATCCGGTTTCTCCTTCGTTCCGGAAGGCTCCGGAGATATCTCCCGCCGAAGGTTTTTCGTCACCGAGGCTCTCCACTCCGACAATCATCCCCCCCAGCAACGCCGGGGGAGGTATAGAAGCTTTCGAACTCGGCAATGGAAGACAGCACCCATCGGGCTCCGGCACTCCGAAGGAGCTCTTCGGAACGCCCTCCCGAGAGCACTCCCACACCGGTCATCCCCGCCGCCTCGGCGGCGGTCATATCCTCGGCGGTATCTCCCACGTAGAGGGCTTTGCGGGGAGAACATCCCAACGCTTTCAGGGCATAGAGGAGAGGATCCGGAAAGGGTTTCCCCCGGGCAACGTTCTCCAGCCCCACCAGACAATCCACCAGATGCTCCACCCCCGCCGCAGCGGCGGCCCTGGAGGCATACCTGCGGTTCGTCACGATTCCCGTACGCACGGAAAGGCTCCGAAGCCTTTCCAGCAGGGGCACCGTGGAAGCATAGGGGCGGAGATGATCGTACTCCTCTTGCCGAAGCTCGGCGCGGTAATACTCCAGCCACGCCTCGTCGTAACGCCCCCAATAGCCGCGGCAGGCATCCTCCATGGGAAGCCCGATGCCCGCCAGCACCGCCTCCCGGGAGAGAGGATCCAGGCCGAAGTGCTCCCCCACCAGGTTGAGGCACCGGGTAATGGCGTAGCTGCTATCCACCAGGGTCATATCGAAATCGAAAAGTACGCATGAAGCCACGAACATCACCTGCTTTGTATAATGTGGCGGTACGGATTGCCATTACCGGTTGTTGGCCCAGACCATGCGGCGGATTGGGCGTCGCACGCATATCGGAGAGACAAAGCTCTGCTTCTGTCGGAACCGGAAAGAATTCACACTTCACCCTATGATACCACAACGGAAAGGGTGCAAAAAAGCGGGGGTTCCGAAGAACCCCCGCTCGGTACAGCTTCTTATGTTACCGGTTATTCGTTCCTGCTCTCAAAAAGCGGTGCTGCTACTTCTTGAGAAGCGCCAGAGGAGCGAGGAGCAGAAGGGCCAGAGGAGCGAATCCGAAGGAGCAACCGCTGCCGCCGCCACTGGAAGGAGTCGTGGTGGGAGTTACGGTCTTAGGCGTTGCGACAACTTCCAACAGGCAGAAGCCGGCCTTCAGGGTATCTCCGGAGGCATCCGCATCATAAGCGCCGCCCTCGTAGATAACACCCTGGACATCCTTCTCCACCGCAATGGTAAGTTCTTCGGCTGCCAGCACGTCGTAAAGGCTGTTCACCACGTCCTTCACGAAGACGCTCCGGTAGGTTCCCGCGGCGGGGGCAGGCTCGCCCTCTTCGTAGGTTACCTTCACGTCCAAGGAAAGTCCCGCATCGAGGCTGACCACGTAGTCATCGCAATCCTTGCAGGTTACGGTGTACTCATAGTCGCCTTCGTCATCGGCGGAAATGTTGAGAGCCTTGAGGATTTCGGTCCAGGCTGCATCGCTGAAGCTATCCTCGGTAAGCTCGTCGTCGCTGGCACAATCCGCATCCGTCTCAGTGCCCTGAGGATCCGAAGTGATGCTGAGGATCTCGGGATCCTTGGGTTCGGGGGTGGGCTGGCTGCCGCCGTAGCCGCAAGCCACCGCAACCCGAGCATCAAGGAGCTTATCGCTGCCATTAGGTTCTCCGGTGTAAATCACGAAGTAACCGTTGCTCGCCTTGACCCACTGCCCATCATCGGGAGTTTCATCCACAAAGACCGCATAGAAGGAGAATTCGAGCTGTTCATTGTTTCTCCAGGCTTCCTTCACGGAAAGCATTTCGCGGACAGGCTTAGGTGTTTTATCGGACAGAGTCTGAGGCCATACACGGAAGAAGTTCTTCACGCCAAGCCAGGGGAAGTCTGCCTTCTCGTGGTCTCCGTTAAACGGGAAAGCGTATTCTTCCGCAAGATCCACGAGGTTGAAAAGGCTACCGTCTTCAGCCATAAAGAGAACCTGCAGCCGATCTACCCCGCTCTTGCTCAAGAATGCATCCACGGGGCCGAGGTTAGCAATTTCGTTAATCTGATCCATGGTCCATTCGCGACCACGGTCATCTACGTAAACATCCTGATTGTTCTCACCACAGATCCTGTGGGCTCCCAAACGGTCAAGGATATCTTCGATTTCCGCAGTATCGCAGCAAACCTGATCCTTCCTCAAAAGGAATTCCACCTTGATGGGAAGCACACCATCTGCGGGGTTGCAGTTTCTGAAATCCGTCAACTGCAGACCGAATTCCGTCTCAAGGCAAACATCGCCGGGATCCCCGATTGCAGCGAGCTTCTCCTTGATTTTGTTGGACTCTTCGTTATGGAACCAGCCGAGAGTTCCGCCACAGACATAGTCGCAATCCTCACTGGCCAATCCGAAGGTATCGACATCGTCCCAATCGATCTCGGAAGCGGCTGCCTGGACCTCGACCCACGTTGCGGCATCCACGGACATGGGGGTGTAAATCCAGCACTCGTCATCGTCGAAGAACTGATCATCCTCGCAGATCTGCGCACAAACAGGCTGCTCGTTCCAGCGGCGATAGGTAATCTCCGTAAACTCGCAGAAATCACCGTAGTCGCCAAAGCGGTCTTTCAGCCGATAGAACATGTGATACCGGGAAGCCTGGCCATCAAGGTCGCCGGGAAGCTGGGGAGAAGCGAAGGTGTCATTCCACACACATCCGTCGTACTCGGGGAACACGGCCAGATACTGAGCGAATCCCGGAGAAAGAGCAAACTGGGGATCGTTCTCAAGATAACTGAGCCAGCCAGTATGAGTATGCTTCGCCGCCGTATCGGTCAAGAGGTCGTCTTCGTAAAGGAAGTACTGGGCGAAAGTGCCGATGCTCTCAACGCCATCTTCGATTCTCCGGGCACGGAAAGCAAGGCTCGAGGGAACATCGTCGCTAGCAAGCAGGAAAGAGGGCCACTCGTCGGGGGTGATGGTGCTAGAAGGACTTGCAGGGTATTTCTGGTTGAACTTAGTCCACACAGGCTCATCACAGACCTCCGCCAGAACCTGAGCTTCGTTCGCCGCAATCTGAGCTACCGCGATATCGACCGAGGTCTCTACAATCGCACGCCAGTGGAAATCCGAAGTGTTGGTTCTGGGAAGCAATCCGTAGGGGCTGAAATTAAGCACCCGCTCGGCGAGAAAATCGCTGGAAGCAACCTGCACCCAGTTTTCGTAAAGCTTGTCGGCGCTAATGACATCCTCATTGTATGCCCAATGAGGATCGTCCAAAACGGACTCAACCACGTAGGGGCCTACATAGAGGTAGTGGTTCGAGAAGAGCGTCTCTACAGTATTGCCAAGATAACTAATCTTGCAAAGGTCCGTTGAATGCCGATCCACTTCCTTGAGCTGCGCAGGATTCACAAGCACCATGTCCTCGAAATGCACGCGCTTGTCGTAAGGAGTGATCTGCCAACGCTTTTCAGCCTCGTAGCAAGGGATATAAACCATTACGTCCGGGCTGCTGTCCGCACTAAGAGGACCGAGATCTGCGGAGGTCTCTGCCACAAAGAGGGTATCCTCATTTACGTCAAGGCAGCACCAATCAAGCTTCTTGCAGCAAGGCGCGAAGATAATCGTGCCGAGATCGTCCGTAGAAACGCCCGTGGCGATAAAGGTGGCGTCCGGAGCGTCGAACTCGAAGCCGGAATTATCAAGCCCCTTCACGAAAGTCATCGCAGCATCCGAATCAGCACTGACAGCAACGATCTTGTCGTTCAGGCCCTGGCCGCCACGGAAAAAGGCGAGATCAAAGGCAGTAAAGGTTCCGTTAAGGTCGACCCCCAACACTCCGCCCTGAATCTCCCACTGTGTGGCATCCGTCACTGTTTCTCCGGTGTTGCCGTCATATCCGAAACGGCGGGCATAGACTTCGTCAGCATCGACGCTGGCCACCCAGTTATCGGCGTAGGTGATACTTTCACCATTCAGCTGGCCGCTCAAAAACTTTACCGCATCAGTAAGATTCTTCGTGTTATACGGCTCCACATCTGCTGCAAAAGCAACACATGCAACGAACACTAAGGCCGCCACAAGAAATCCCGTAAGGAATTTTCTTTTATTCACGCTTACCACCACTCCTTCCAAACATAAAATAATCTACAAAGACACCATAGCCGCGAAAAGTTGCCCTACGTCACACACCACCCCCCCAGAATAGTTCCTTATTTCATAAGCCCATTTTTCCACATTTTCATCATAACACCACTCGGAAAGGATTATACCCCTTTGGATAGGGGGGATCAACCCCTTTTAGTGCGGATTTCCCACGAGTTTTTCCGGAAAACCCTCTTTTTTCGCTCCCCCCAGGAAAAATCTTTTTCGAAAATTTTTCGTTTTACCCTTGTTTTGCTCTTTCCGAAAGCCCCCGAGGCATTCCCAAGGCGGCATTTCAGAAAATTCGCCCTATTCCGGAAGGACGATACAAAAAGCATTGCGGCCTTTTCTATGCGGAGGCGGCAGCATTTCCGGAAGCACCGCATGGAGCATGAAAACGAAGGATCTCATGAAAAAGTTTTTGCATCGGAGAGTTGTCGAAACGGATGGTTCGGGGTGCGGGCATGAGATTTCCTCCGTAAAGATGGCCTTTGGGTTTATTGTACGGCATCATGCCGGGGTGTCAATGACCGAGGAAACGGCCAGGGACGGACACCAAGGCCCGCCCCCGGAAACTCATTTCCGACCCGATTTTTCTTCAGTTTCCCGTCACCACCTGGCCGGTGACGGCCACGAAGAAGGTAACCACGGCGCTCTCCTCCCCGAAGACGAAAATCGCCGGAGAAAAGCTGCCGTCGGGGTAGGCGTAGCAGGCAGTTTCTTTCAGGGCCCAGGGGCGGGGGATTTTCCAGGGAAAGCTCCGGGGCTCCCAGAGCAGGCCCGTGGAGCTCTCCAGCACCAGGGCTCCCTCCTCTGCCCGGATGCGGTGGGGGCAAAGAGTTTTCCGGGCCTCCCCCTGGGCATGGAGCAGAGCTTTCTGCAGAGCCCCCTCGGGAGGGGGGGTAAAGAACTGCATCCGGGAGATTCCCAGGGTGGCGAGAAGCCCCAGAAGGGCCACCACGAGAACGAGCTCCACCAAGGTAAACCCCCGGCGGGGGAAAAGCCTTTTCAGGGCCCTACTCCTGCCAGTTCACGATATCCGCGTTTTTGCCCTCTCCGCTTTCGCGGCCGTCGGGGCCGAAGGAGAAGAGGTCGAAGTCTCCGTGTTCGCCGGGGCAGCGGTATTCGTAGGGGCGCCCCCAGGGATCCACGGGCATTTTCCGGAGATAGCCCCCGGCACGGTAGTTGGTGGGCTCCGGAGCGGTGTCGGGTTTTTTGAGAAGCGCCTCGATGCCCTGCTCCGTGGTGGGATAGAAGCCGTTATCCAGGTAGTAGAGATCCAAAGTCTGTTCCAGCTCCCGGATCTGCACGGATGCGGCGGTACGCCGAGCCTGGTCGCTCTGCCCCATGATGCGGGGCATGACGAGGGCGGCGAGAAGGCCGATGATGACCACCACCACCATGATTTCCACCAGGGTAAAGCCTTTACGTCTGCGGTTGTTCATGGACTGCATAGATGTTCTTCCTCCTTATGGCTATCGTATGGCTAGGTACGTTTTATGTACGGAACATCCTCTCCATTATAGTACAAAACGAGAGGGGCGTGGTGCGCAAGAAACGCAAACCCGCCCCTCATGGAGTTTGGAACCTTTTCTAACGGAGAGTTCCCTTGGGCCTCGCGGCGGAGGGCTCCGGACCGGCACTTCGAAGTATCGCGGCGACACGGGGCCGGAGCGCCCCGCCTTTCCCTATGGGCTACCTTCCCAGAGAGACGGATTCGAGGAAGGGAAGCATCCAGACTCCCGCTCTCTGATAGTTTTCCCGGGGAAGGGTGAGGATCATCAGGAGGGATGCCTGGGGATACCGGGCCACCAGGGTGGCGTAGGGAACCGAGGTCTGAGGATGCACCGAGGCGTAGAGCCCCGCCTGTCCCGAGGTTCCCCGGGCCTGAACGAGAGATTCTCCCTGAAAGGTCTTTCCCTGGGCCACCTGGGCCGCCAGGCTTTCCATCTCCTGGGAAGAGCCGAGGTTGAGGAGCACCAGCTCCACTCCGTCCGCCAGGGCGTAGCGTCCTCCCTGGGGGAGCTGTTCCGTAAGCCTTGCCCCCGAGGGAAGAGGTACCCGGAGCCCCTTGGCGGGATCCTGATATGTTCCGGGGTCCGAAGAAGCTCCGAAGGAGGGAAGCCCTCCGGTTCCGGGAAGGGGCTGGGAAGGCTGCCCCAGGGAGGGGGCGGGGGTTCCGGAGAGAAGGTTCAGGGTCCGCATGACCGCGTCGAATTTCGGAGCCAGATAGGGATAGCTCTGGTCGGTGGTATCGAAGAGCACCACGTATCCCCGCTGGGGGCCTCCCAGAAAGACGTAGGCCCGGCCGATGAGGCGGTTGGGATTTCCCTGGGCACTAAAGAAAAACTCGTGCACCTTCATGGAAACCCCGTTGATGACCGTATCCCAGTTCTGCCCCACTCCGTAGCCGGCGAAAAGCTGGGGAGCCTGGCTCAGGATGATCTGGGCATAGCTTTGCAGCGTGGTGGGAGCATCGAAATCCTCTTCGAAGACCATCATCTCCGCCATGTTGATTCCCTGCTGGGCGAGGAGATAGTACCGGGATATGGAGGGATCCAGAGGCGGGGTGGGAGTCCATTCGGGGCCGGGAGAGATCTCCAGATCAAGCCGGGAAGGAGCCGCCGGAGGGGGCACTGCGGCACCGAAGCCCTGGGGCACCATGGGAGAGGCCGGAGCGGGAGCGGCGGGAGAAGCGGGCGGCAGAATGGAAGACGTTCCGGGGGAAGCCGCCGGAAGCCCCGGAGCGGGAGCGGCGGGGAGCACCGGAGGAACCTGAACCGATGGCTGGGGGGGAAGACCGAGAGGAGCCTGGGAAGCCGGAGAGGGCTCCTGAGCGGGCATTTTGGGCACCTCGGAAGAAGGTTTTTTAGAGGTCAGCTTGCCCACGAATTCGTCATCCTCCTCCGAGGCGGTGGGGATTTCCGACACCGTCTGAGCGGGAGCTCCGGGGGCTTTTTCCTCCTCTTCGAAGGAGATCAGCGCCATGCACTCGGCAAAGTGGGGGCGAAGCTCCTCGAAGTACTTGGGGTAGGAGATGAACTCGAAGGAATAGATATCCTTTCCTTCCCGGGAAAAGAATTTCTGAACCTCGAAAACCTCGGGGTCTTCTCCCTCCGCTCCGGGAATTTCCCCGAGAAGATGATGGACTATCCACAAACGATCTCGAAAGGTATCCTGCTGTACATCCAGAATTTTAATGTTTCCCTCTCCCAGAGGAGCTTCCTTGAGGGTTTCCTCGAAGGCCCCGGCCTCCTCCTCGTTGGGATACTCCATACGAGAGAGGAAGAACGCCGCCTTGGTTTTTCCGTCCTCTCCGGGAAGGCTGAGCTGAGCCAGGTGATCCCCCTCGGGGATTTCCCGCTCCCAGCCGGGAAAGTCCGGCACCAGAGGCACCGCCGCTCCGGAGAGCGAAGGAATGCCCCAGAGTATCACAAGAATGCCTCCCAGCAAAACCGCACACTTTTTCATGATACACACCTCCTATTGCCAAGAATAAAGGCAGATCCACATGCCTGTCCAAGTTTCGGAATATGCCGCTCCGGAGCGCGTGCGCCCCGCATTACCAGCCGTAGAGAATAAAGGGAGCCCAGAAGGCGGGGTGTTCGTAGGTTGTGCGAAGGCGGATTTTCGCCTTCTGCAGGGCTTCGGCCTTGGATGCGCCTCCTTTCCAGTAGGTATAAAAGGCGAGAAAGAAATCCCGGGTGGAAAGATCGTACACGCTCCAGAGACTCGCCACCAGAGAGGGAACCCCCGCAGCCACGAAGGAGCGCACGAATCCGAGGAGCCCCTCCTGGGGGCTGAGCTTTCCCAGGCCGGTTTCGCAGGCGCTCAGAATCACGCACTCCGCCTGAAAGGTCATGGAGAAAATTTCCCAGGCCCGAAGAGATCCGTCGTTGTTCTCATCGGGAGCGAAGAGAATTTCGCCCTTCAGGGAAGCCTCGGGATCCGCCCGGGCGTGAGTGGCCCAGTGGAGAAGCTCCCAGAAGGGGGCTTCTCTCTTTATGGCGGTTTCGGTGGCCTTTCCTCCCGTAAGCACCAGGGAGCGGGGGAAAAATTGCCCCATAAGCCGGGCCTCCTCCTCCGCCGCGGGAAGCGGGGGAAGGGCAGGATCGGGGTAGGTGGGATTGCCCGCAAAGAGAGCGGACCGGGGAAAGGCTCCCGTTCCTTTCCGGGCTTCGAGGAGGGCCAGGGATGTGGAGAGCGAGGGAGCATAGGAAAGGGTATACGTCTCTACCAGATAGCTATCCCCCCGGAGAAGGGTTTCCAGAGGAAGATATCCCAGGGCGCCGTGGGGTATCACCACCACCGCATCCCCCTGGGGCAGAAATTCCTCCAGGGGCCCCATGAGCACCGCATGGAGCTCCCGAAGCTCCTCCCGGGGTATGGGAGCGTCGGCATCCGAAAGAAAGGGAATCACCGAGAGAATGCGGTTTTTCAGGCTCTCCGAGGTTCCTTCCAGAGGGATCCAGCGCAGAGAATCCCGGCGCACCAGAAGAACCCCACCCCGGCGGGGGGAATAGTAGTAATGAAGAAAGGTGCAGTTTTCCGGAAGGCTTTCCCGGATCTCTTCGGGGGTTTTCGGAGCTCCGGGAGCCAGGGCGGCGATTTGGGGAGAGATCCCGGCAAGCTCTTTTTCGAGAAGCACCGCCTTTTCCCGATTTCTCTCCAGAGCCTCTCCAAGGGCTTGTATCTCGGCATTTCCGCCGGCCTCGGGGTTTTCCGGAGAGAGTTCTTTTTTCAGCAGATAGGCCCGCCGTTTTTCCAGGAGCCCTCTTTCGACTTCCAGGGCCTCCAGAGCCCGGAGAAGCATCTCCTCCCGGGGATGGAGAGTGATTTCCCGGGGGTTCATGAGGTCGAGAAAGGATCGGGCCTTGAGATGCTCCAGAACTTCCAGGGCTCCGGGAAGATCCTGAAGATCCAGCCGGGTTTCGAAAAGCAATTCGTACAGCGAGGCGGCGTAATCCAGGTAGGCTACCCGGCGATCCACGAAGTCGTACCCCCGGCGCTCCTCCTCGAGGAGGGCCACTCCTTTTTCCAGGGCCAGAAGAGCCTCCGGAAAGTTTCGCTCCCCCAGGCGGGAGAGCCCGAGCCCTTCCAGAGCTCCGAGCTGAAGCTCCAGGGATCCCAGAGTTGCCGCCCTTTGAAGGAGATCCTCAAAAATCCGGCTTCCCCGGGAAAATTTTTTTTCGAGAAGGGCGAGTTTTCCCTCCTGGAGCTGCACGTAGGCGGAGCCCGAGGCATCTTTCAGGGAGGCGTAGGCTCGCTTGGCCTCTCCCAGGGCCTCCCGGGCCTGTCGGGGTTCTCTCAGGGTTATGAGAAGCCCTCCGAGCTGCAGCATAACCCCCGCGGCATCCCGCTCCGCTCCCAGGGCGTGAAATCCCGCCAGGGCCTCGGCAAAAAGATCTCCCGCCTCGGCATAGGCCCCCTGCTTTGCCGCGAGAATTCCCACATTGAGGGCGATTCCCGGAAGGGCATCCTCCTCCCCTGTTTCCAGGGCGAGCTTTCGGGCTTCGAGCCAGTATTCCCGGCTTTTGTGAAAATCCCCCACCCCCAGGGCGGCGGATCCGAGGTTGACGAGAAGCCCCACATCCCGGGGAATTCCCGGCCGCCGCTCCAGAACTCGGGCCTTTTCGAGAACTTCCTCTCCCCGGGAGAAACTGCCGATATCCAGATAGAGGGCTCCCAGGTTGTTGCATATCCAGAGAAGGGGCGATCCAAGCTCCAGACGCTCCGCATGGTTCAGCGCATCCAGAAGAAGAGCTTCCGCCTCGGCATAGGCCCCCCGAAAACGTACCAGCACCTCGGCATACTCCAGGGCGATCACGCATTCCAGCCAGGGAGAGCCCCGGTGCCGGGCGAACTCCAGAGCTTCGGCGTACTCCTCCAGGGCGGAGGCCCCCCGACCTTCCAGCCAGGCACACCGGGCGGCGTGTTTGAGGGCGAGGCCATGAATTTCCGGATTGTCCAGATTGCGGGATTCCTCGGCGCAGGCTCTCCAGAGCTCCCGGGCCTCGGAGCAGTTTCGGGCTTCGAAGGCCCGGATTCCCCGGTGCAGGAGAAGCAGCGGGGCGGCGTACTCCCCGGGAAAGGCCTCGAAAGATGCGGCGAGCTCCTCCTCCAGAACCCGGCGCTCGTGCTCAAGCCCCAGGGCGTGGAGGCTTCGCAGAATGACCTCCAGAGCGAGAAGTTCCTCGTCGGAAGAGGCGGTTTTTTTGAAGAAGCTCCGGGCCTCCAGGGCCTTTCCAAGGGCCTCTTCGTCAAAACCCCGCCGGGATGCCACCTGAGATTCGAGAAGGCTTCGATATCCCCGGGCGAGAGCGAGGGCCGGGGAAGACCCCGCAACACGAAGAGGCAGGCCGGGGGCCCTTTCGAGAACCTCCCCGTACTCTCCCCGCCAGAAGAGGGCTTCCAGAGAGGCGAACTCTTCCGAAAGCTCCCGGAGAAGCCCTTTCCGAAAAGTCTCGAAGGGCTTTTCCTCCCCCGAAACGGAGAGGGGGAGGCCCAGGGAGAGCCCCAGAAGGAGAAGGAGACGTATCCCGCCAAGCACGGCCCTCCGAAGAGGGGGAAGAGGACCGGCAAAGGGGCGAAAAAACCAAAGGCTCTTCATGGTCTTTCCGAGAAAATCTTTCGCGCTACTGCTGCCCCAGAACGGACTGAAGCGCCTGGGAAAGCCCCTGCTCGGTCCCCGCGCCGAACCGGGCCATGCCCAGAGATTTTTCGTAAGAGGCTATGATGCGGTTGAAATACTCTTGCACCGCCTGGGGAAACTGCTGATGCGGCGCAAGGCAGAGCACCGCCGCCCCGGCACCGAAGAGAGAACCCGGCACCGCCATGGCGTAGGTCATGAGCATACCCTGTACGGGAAGATTGCCGAGATACCCCGAGAGAATCACCCGTCCCTTGGTTACCATCATGCCGGATTGAGCCGCCGTGGGATCTTCATTGAACTGCTGCTGCAGTATCTGGAGGTTGGGCATGGATTGCTGCAGCACCGAAAGAAGCTGCCCCGCCAGATCCTGGGCGGCCATGAACTGCCCTATAATGCCGGGAAGCACCGTGCAGGAGAACCCGGTTCCCCGGGGATCCGAAAACTCCACCATCCGGTTGTACACGTCCAGGTTCGCCTGCCAGGAAGAGGGATATTCGAGGGATCCCGTAATGGTGCGGTCGTATCCGAAAGCCTGAGTGAGGTTGTACTGCTTCCATCCCATGAGGGGAAGCGTTTGGGCGCCCCCTCCGGGCTGAGCGGGGGGAACCAGAGGATTGGTGGATACGGGAGCCCCTCCGGGCTGGACGGGAGCAGTTCCCCCACCGCCGAAGGCGGGCAATCCGGAAGATGCCGGAGGAGATGCCGCGGAAAAGCCGGGAAGCCCCCCCGAGGATGCTCCCTGAGGATTTCCCATGGAAGGAAGCCCGGAGCGCCGGAAGAGATTCGCCGAGGGTTGAAGGGGGTTGCCCGAAAGTTCTCCGAGAATCAGTACATCCCCCGTGGCGAGAGGTATCCTCTGGGGGGCCGCATTTCCTTCTCTCCCTAGAAGAAGAAGGTTTCCCCCGACGAGAATTCCAAGAATAACGATCCAGGAACAGGCTCTTTTTCCTCCGTGCCGCCTATGCCCTATGATGCACTGTGCCATGGCTGTCACCTCCCAAAGAGTTGTGAAGAATTCGAAGAGTTCGTGAAAATCCTTCGAAGGTTTTGCGAGCTTTCCCGCCCCTTCGCCCGGGAGCGAAGAAGAGAGAAAGGCATAGGGAAATAATACACCAAAAGAGGAGGTTTTCCTCTTCGGAGAACCTCCTCTTTGTAACAACCATGTCACCGGAATACCCCGGCATTGCCGAGAGCGGACATATCCGGAAAAATCCCGCCATGCATGAAGAAGCGCGACAAGACAACCTCCGGAAATCTCAAAAATCGACTCGACACGCATGGATCCGGGCCGAGCAGTTCGGTTGTACCGAGGCGTGCCTTTCCACTCCTAGAGAATCACGTTGCGGGGAATGCCGTCCTCCCAGGCGAGAATGTTTTCCACCACCATCCGGGCCCGGCTCGCCAGAGCCTCTCGGGTGAAGAATCCCACGTGGGGGGCCAGAAAGACCCGGGGAGCCCCAAGAAGAGGATGGTTTGCGTCTATGGGGGGCTCCGTTTCGAAGACGTCGATTCCCGCCGCCCCCAGGCGCCCATCCTCCAGAGCCTTCGCCAGGGCCCGGGAATCCACCACGGGGCCCCGGGCGGCGTTCACCAGCACCGCCTCGGGCTTCATGAGGGCGATTTCCTTCTCCCCCAGAAGCCCCCGGGTTTCTTCCGTAAGGGGAAGATGTACGGAAACTACGGAGCTTTCCCGAAGGAGTTTTTCCAGAGGTACGTAGGTGATGCCGAGCTCCCGGGCGTGAAGGTGCTCGCTGCGGCTATAGCCGAGAAGGGTGCAGCCGAAGGAAAGGAGCAGCTCCGCCAGCCGGAGCCCGATGGCTCCGGTACCGAGAATGCCCACGGTCTTTCCGGTGAGTTCCCTCCCCAGAAGGCCCTGCCGGGTTTGCCCCTGCAGCACCGCATGGTGGCATGCCCCTGCAAGGCGCAGGGAGCCTAATATGAGCAGCAGGGCCATCTCCGCGGTGGCTTCCGTGGCGTATCCCGCAGCGTTGCAGACCCGGATATGCCGGTCTTTACAGGCTCCCAGCCCCACGTGATCCACCCCGGTAAAGGCCACGGAAAGCATTTCCAGATCCGGAAGCTCCCGGATAACCTCCTCGGGGAGGGGCATATTGGCGATAATGAGAGCCCGGGCTCCCCGGGCACGCCGGAGAATTTCTCCGGTATCCCCGGGAGCAACATTCCAGCTTTCCACTTGGTGCCCCCGCTTCCGGAGGGGCTCCAGAAGGTTTTCGAGGGTGGGCGCATCCACTCCGAGAGGTTCGAGAAGGGCTATTTTCATGATCTAACCTCCGTAGCTCCGGGGTTCTTCCTCTCCCCGGAGAACCCGCAGACCTCCCTCGGCGAGGGCCCGCATTTCATCCTCTCCGGGATAGACGAGAACCTTTCCCATCCAGTCGATGCGGCGGCGGATGCGCCGCACGAAGTCCTCACCGTAGGCGAGGCCTCCCGTAAGAACAATGGCGTCCATGCGCCCCTCCAGGGCCACCGCCCGAGAGCCGATCTCCTTGGCCACCTGATAGGCCATGGCATCCACCACGAGTTCCGCCTTCGCATCTCCTTGGGCCACGCGCTTTCCCGCCTCCCGGAGGTCGTTGGTGCCGAGATGGGCCACCATGCCCCCTTGGCCCACGAGTTTTTTCCGAAGCTCCTCGTAGGTGCAGGTGCCGCTAAAGCAGAGCTTTGCAAGCTCTCCCGAGGGGAGAGACCCCGCCCGCTCGGGAGAGAAGGGGCCGTCTCCGTCCAGGGCATTGTTCACGTCCACCACCCGTCCCTTGCGGTGGGCCCCCACGGAGATGCCGCCTCCCATGTGGGCGATGACGAAATGGGCCTCTTCGTAAGGAATGCCCACCTCCCGGGCGGCCCGATATCCCACGGCCTTCTGATTGAGGGCGTGAAAAATGGAGATCCGGGGGATGTCCGGATGCCCTGAAAGACGCGCTTCGGGAACCATTTCGTCCACCACCACGGGATCCACGATGTAGGCGGGCTTGCCCCCGCCAAGGCGAAGCGCCAGGGGAGCTCCGAGATTGCTCGCATGAGCTCCGTAGCGGCAGCTCCGCAGATCGTCCAGCATGGCCTCCCCCACGGCGTAGGTGCCTCCGGGAATGGGCCTGAGAAGCCCTCCCCGGCCCACCACGCAATCCAGGTCATCCAGGGAGATATCATGAGCCCGGAGGGCCTTGAGAATTTCCTCGTACCGGAAATCCTCCTGATCCATAATGCCCTTGAACTGCTGAATCACCGAGGTGTCGTACCGCTGGGTGTCGGTCATGATCTCGTCGTTATCCCGGAAGACCGCGATTTTGGTGCTGGTGGATCCGGGATTGACCGCAAGAATGGTATGGGAATCCATGAAAGTCCTCCTTCAGCTTTATCACAAAAACCTTTCGGGCAGTTCCGATAACAAAACCTTGAATTTTCGGAGAAGAGGGGAAAAAAGGACCGCCCGAAGGCGGTCCCGAGGTAAACCAGGAGAATCCGGCTACTTGCCCAGATGGGCCGCCAGGGCTACGGCGGAGGCGATGGAGTAGAGCTTGGTCTCCGCGGAGTCCGAGCGGCTGGTGAGAATTACCGGAGCCTTGGCGCCGAGCACCAGGCCTGCGGTTTTGAGCTTGGCGAAGTAAACCATGGCTTTGGCAAGCATATTCCCCGCGTCGATGTTCGGCACCAGAAGAATGTCCGCCCTTCCCGCCACTTCTCCGGTAACGCCCTTGTGCTTGGCGGACTCTTCGCTGATGGCGTTATCCAGCGCAAAGGGACCATCCACCACACATCCCTTGATCTGTCCCCGGCGGCTCATCTGGGAGATGGCGGCAGCCTCCAGAGTGGCAGGCATATCCGGGTTCACCACTTCCACCGCCGCCAGGGCGGCCACCTTGGGGCAGGTCACCCCGAAGGCATGGGCGAGCTGCACCGTGTTATTGACGATCTTCACCTTGTCGTTGAGATCCGGATACATGTTGAAAGCGGGATCGCAGATGAAGAGAATCCGGTCGTCGATTTCGTGGAAGTAGGTGTGAGATACCAGGGAGCCCGAGCGAAGCCCCACTTCCTTGTTGAGAAGCCCCCGGAGAAAGTTGGCGGTTTTGATCATACCCTTCATGTAGATATCCGCCTTGCCCTCGGAAACGAGTTTCACCGCGGTGAGAGCCGTGGCAGCTTCGCCCCCCTGCTCGTCCACCACTTCGTAGTTGCCGAGGTCCACTCCGATCTCTTCCGCCACCGCCTTGAGCTTGGTGGCGTTTCCCACCAGAAAGGCGTCGGCGATACGGTTCTTTCGGGCGTTTTCCACCGCTTCGAGAACCTCCGCATCCTCCGCGAGAGCCACGCTGATTTTCCGGGGACCAACTTTCTGAGCGTATTCCAGCAACTGTGTCAGGGTACGAATCTGTTCCATCAATAAAAACCTCCTTGAGCTTGTGAAAGATACCGCATGTCATTTACACCACGTACACTATACAACCGGAAAGGAGAAAAAGCTAGCGAAAAGCTCCCCTCTGGCGGGGCGCCGCAACCGAAATCGCTTTTTCGTACCGGAACCTTCCGGGTGTCACATGTTCTCGTGTTCCGCCGAAAAGGTCCGCTCCTTCGCATGGAAGGCCGCGGCAAAACCGGGGCATCCGCTTCAGCTATTCCGAGAGAGCCGCCCCGAGGGCTATGGAGAGAAGCTTTGTCCGGGCGGAGTCCGTGCGGCTGGTAAGCACCAGGGGCTTCCGGGCTCCGAGAATGGTTCCCGCTCCCACCGCCCCGGCATAGTGGAACATGGCCTTGGCGAAGAGGTTGCAGGCTTCGATGTTGGGAGCGAGAAGAATATCCGCATATCCCGGCACCTCTCCGGCTATTCCCTTGTGCCGGGCGGATTCGGGGCTTACGGCGTTATCCAGCGCCAGGGGACCATCCACCAGGCATCCCTTGATCTGTCCCCGCCGGTTCATCTGAGCCAGGGCCGCCGCATCGAGAGTGGCGGGCATGTCCGGGTTCACCACCTCCACCGCCGCCAGGACGGCCACCTTGGGGCAGGGTTCTCCCAGCTTGTGGTAGCACCCCACGGCGTTTTCGAGGATGGTGGCCTTTCCCTTGAGGTCCGGATACATGTTGATGCCTCCGTCGGTAACGCCGAAGACCCGCTTCATGCCGGGAACTTCCACGAGAAAGAGATGGCTGAGCATGGAGCTTCCCCGAAGGCCCCATTCCTTGTTGAGCACCGCCTTGAGAAGCACCGCGGTCTTCACCATGCCCTTCATGAGGAGATCCGCCTCTCCCGAGGAAACCAGGCGCACCGCCCTCTCCGCAGCTGCGGCATCCGAAGGGGCGTGCTCCAGCCGATAGGGGGAAAGATTCACCCCGATCATGGCGGCGCAGGCTTCTATCTTGGCACCATCCCCCACCAGAATAGCCTCCACCAGCCCCAGGTTCCGGGCCTCTTCAAGAGCTATCAGCACATCGTCATCGTTGGCACAGGCCAGGGCGAGCCTCTTGGGGGCTCCCTCCCGGCGGGAACGATCCAGAAGAAAATCCAGGGATGCAAAACCCACGTCTATTCCTCCCATGCAATCTGATCTTCGTATTGCTTCGCCTTCTCTTCTCCCCGGAGAACCCGGAGAGCGCCCTCCGCAAGGGCCCGCATTTCGTCCTCCCCCGGATAGAGCAGCACCGGGGCAATCCACTGCACCTTCTGAATGATGCTTCGGCAGAATTCTTCGTCGTGAGCCATGCCTCCGGTAAGGAGGATGGCGTGAATTTTTCCTTCCAGAGGCACCGCATAGGCTCCGATATCCCGGGCCACCTGCCAGGCCATGGCCCGGTAAGCTTCAAGAGCCTTGGAATCTCCCAGGGAAATGCGCTTTTTCACCTCCCGGAGATCGCTGGTGCCGAGATAGCCCACCAGCCCCCCTCTTCGAACCAGAGAGGTCCGCACCTCCCCCAGGGATGCCCCCTCCCGGAAGCAGAGTTCCACAAGCCCCCCCGCGGGGACTCCTCCGGCTCGTTCGGGGGAGAAACAGCCCATTTCGTTGGCATTGTTCACGTCGCAGATGCGCCCCCTTCGATGGGCACAGACCGAGATGCCCCCTCCCAGATGAGCCACCACGAAGTTGCATTCCTCCATGGGCTTGCCAAGATCTCTGGCGGCCCGGCGGGCGGTGGCCTTGATGTTGAGGGCGTGCACCAGGGAACCCTTGGGAAGCTCGGGCAATCCCGTGATGCGGGCTACGGGGTCCAGCTCGTCCACCGATACGGGATCCACGATGAAAAAGGGAATGTTCCGGGGCTCTCCAAGGGAGCGGGCCAGGATCCCCCCGAGGTTCGAAGCGTGCTCCCAGGGCTTGCCCCGCTGGAGATGCCGCAGAAGAAGATCCCCCACGGCATAGGTGCCGCTTTCGATGGGCTCCACGATGCCCCCCCGGCCCACCACGCAGTCCAGGCTATCCAGATCGTACCCCCGCTCCCGGACCACGCGCTCCACCTCCCGCATGCGGAAGGGAAACTGATCCACCACGGAAAGATACTGTTCGAGATCTTCCGCGGCATGGGAGAGGGTTTCTCTCCAAAACTCCTGCTCCCCCTGGAACCAGGCTATTTTGGTGCTGGTGGAACCGGGATTGATGGCAAGAATAGACTCCATAAGAAAGGGCCTCCTTTTTGCATGCAATAAAAAACGGGGCTTACGCCCCGGGGTGGATACACGAACAAAGGGAAAAAAGCTGCGGCAATATGCAGGTACGGTAAGGAATTCCGAAGAAGAGAGCCCTCTCCTTCCGGAAACTCCGACGCTTCTGACGGAAGATACAGCATTTCTTTACCGCCTGATCCACGAAAAACCCGCTCCTTGCAGAATTTTTTTGGAATATCTGAAAATCCCCACTTTTTCTTTTTTTCCCGTTTTTCCGGAGAATTTGCGAAGAGTTCTCCGAAATCGCAGTCGGGAAAAAGATGACCTTTTTTATTATACCCGCTATGCCCGGAAAAAAGCAAAGAAAAAAGGCACTTTCCCGAAAAATATTTCCCCCTCTTCCCTCCTGCTTCTTTTCTCCGGAGCTTTCGGGAAAAATTCTTTCCGAAACTCGTGGATTCTCCCCGCCATATACGGTATACTGTGCTCCGCGGAGAGCGGGGCTCGCAGTCGCTCCCTTCGCCTGGCGAGGGGGGAGGAAAGTCCGGGCTCCACAGGGCAGGACGCTGGATAACGTCCAGTGGGCGCAAGCCTAAGGAAAGTGCCACAGAAACATACCGCCCAGGCTCTCCGAGCCGGGGTAAGGGTGAAAAGGCGAGGTAAGAGCTCACCAGCCATGGGGTGACTCATGGGCTAGGCAAACCCCGTCCGGAGCAAGATCGAATAGGGGGGGATGAGGCGGCCCGCTGACCCCCGGGTACGATCGCTCGAGGTGCGGTGTAAATCGCATCCCAGATAAATGACTGCGCACGACAGAACCCGGCTTACGCCCCGCTCTCTCGCATATTTCCGCTTCGTTCAATCCCACACCGGAAAGGTTCCTCCACCTTACCGCGCTTACCGCGCTTACCGCGGGCTCTCTTCTTCCGCCGCAAGATACGCCAGATAGAGCAGCACCCCCTGGCGGAAGTCCCGCAAATCCAGCCCCACCAGATTTCCAAGCTTTTCCAGCCGCAGGGATACGGTGTTCCGGTGAAGATGCATCTTCTTCGCCACTTCTCCGGGGCGGTTGGGATAGCTCCACCAGAGAAGAAAGGTTTCCCGAAGCTCCTCCGCATCCCCCCGCCCCTCCAGGGGGGCGAGAATGCGTTTTACGAAATCCTGACGCCTTTTGGAAGGCATGCCTTTCAGCAGATCTTCCAGGAGGAGCTTGCGGTATTCGAAAATTCCCGGCTTTCCTCCGGCGATCCGCAGGGCCCGGAGGGCCTCCCGGCTGGACCGGGCGAGGTTTCCTATACCGTGTCCCGGAGTGCCCACCCCGATGGCAAGAGGGATGTCCCTGTCTCTGCAGAGTTCCGCCAGAGAGGAGCACTGCTGGAGAAGCCGGGCATATTCCAGGGGCTCCTCCCGCTCGGCGAGAAAGGGTTTGAAGAGAAGAAACCGCTCCTTGCCGCAGAAGGCTCCGGGAGCGAAGGCGGGGGAAAAGATCCGCTCCACCAGACCCACCAATCTTTCCCGAAGGCTTTGAAAGGAAAACCCCCGTTCCCGGAGCAGCAGAGAAAGCCGCTCCTCCCCCGCCATTTCCCGAAGCGGCGATACGAGCTGCATCGCCAGGGCAACCCGGGTTCCCTCCAGATCGAAGCCGAGTTCCCGGGCCCGGTAGAGAAGGGCCTCCTCGCTGTGTTCCTCGGAATCAAAGAACGCCACCTCCTGCACCAGTTCCTCCACCGCCCGTTCCAGAAGCACCCGGGATTCCGCCAGGGTTTTTTCCCGGAGATAGAGCTCCGCCTGACGGCGCACGAGCTCTCCGAACTTTCCCACCTCTTCGGGAGGGCCCGCGATGGCAATGCTTCCCACCACCCGGCCCCCGTGCTCGATGGGAAGGGTTATGCCCGGATAGACCCCGATCATTACCGCGGCCTCCTCGGGGGTGGTATAGAGGGTCTGCCGAGTGCGGAGCACCTTGACGGAAGGCGTGTGCAGGGTTCCCACCCGGGAAGGCTCGCTGGAGGCTACGATACTCCCCTCCCGATCCGTAATCAGCACGTCGTGACCGATGATCTCCGAGGCATCCCGCACTACCTGCTCCGCCCACTGCTGCAGCATAACCGCATCCCCTCTCCTCTATGCAACTGCCTAATATAGTCCCCATTATACCCGGCAATTCCTGTTTTGCTGCACAGTGCTTTTCTCTTTCCCCGCCTCTATACTTGGAATCAGACAGGGGGCTGCGGAAAATTTTTCGACTCTCCTTCAACATACTCTCGACATACCGCAGAAGCACACGCCATATACCTTTCGCCGCACCAACGCCATGACTTACGTCACTCCGGAATATGCCGCAGCGATGCAGCTCTCGGTCTTCAAAAGCACCCCATAGTTCATACTTTCTAAGGAAGGTGATATCCCATGCGCCTGGAACTGCACAAACTCCCCATCGAAAACGTCTGCTGGGGAGAGCGCACCCATGTGAAGGACCGCACCCTGGTAATAGATCGGGAGAAGGCTCTCGCCGTGGTTTCCGGAGATTCCCGTTTTGCCTCGGCTTCTCTTGAGCTGGCGAGACCGGGAGAATCCGTACGCATTATTCCCGTGAAGGATGCGGTGGAGCCCCGCTGTAAACTGGAAGGGCCGGGGGAAGTATTTCCCGGCGTTCTCGGTCATGCTCCCCGCACGGTGGGAGAGGGAAAGACCCTGGTTCTCGAAGGTGCGGCGGTGCTTACCTGCGGTTCCATCGTGGCCTTTCAGGAGGGATTCGTGGATATGTCCGGTCCCGGAGCGGCGTATACCCCCTTTTCGGAGACCCAGAACGTGGTTCTTATGGTGGAGCCCCGGGAGGGACTGGACCAGCACGAGTACGAGGCGGCGCTTCGGGAGGCGGGGCTGAAGCTTGCTCTGCACCTGGCCCGGGAGTGCAAGGATACCCCGGCGGAGAAGGTGGAGGTTTTCGACCTTCCCTCGGTGGGGGAGGTTCAGAAGGCGCATCCGGAGCTTCCGGGAATCGTCTACATATTCATGTGCATCACCCAGGGGCTGCTCCATGACACCTACCTCTACGGAGCGGACGTAAAGCAGACCCTTCCCGCCCTGGTGCATCCCAACGAAATTATGGACGGCGCCCTTATTTCGGGAAACTGCGTCTCCGCCTGCGATAAAAATACCACCTGGCACCACGTGAACAACCCCGTGGTGGCGGAACTCTACCGACGGCACGGGGTGGACCTCAACTTCCTCGGGGTCATCGTGACCCCCGAATCCACCACCCTGGCGGGGAAGGAGCGGGCCACCTGGTACAACGCCAAACTCGCCGCCCAGCTGGGAGCCCGGGGAGCGGTGGTTTCCGAAGAGGGCTACGGCAATCCCGATACGGATCTCTGCATGAACGCCAAAAAGCTGGAAGACCTGGGGATTCCCACGGTGGTGATCTCCGACGAAGCCGCGGGAACCGACGGCAAGAGCCAGGGCCTGGCGGACGCCACTCCCGAAATGACCGCCTTCATCTCCACGGGAAACGTGAACGAGATGATCGAGGTTCCTCCCATGGAGCGGGTGCTGGGACATCCCGAAGCCATCGCCCATCTTTCGGGAGGGGCCGACGAAAGTCTTCGGAAGGACGGTTCCATGTACGTGGAATTGCAATCGGTGATCGGCTCCACCAACGAGCTGGGATTCAGCCGCATCGGCTGCAGATGGATCTAGGGGAGGAGGCAGCATTATGGCATATCGGGTAGTGTGTTACATCAACCAGTTTTTTGCCGGCATGGGAGGCGAGGATACCGCCCACGTTCCCCCGGAGTTCCGACCCGAAGCGGTGGGCCCCGCGGCCCAGCTGGATCAGCTTCTGGGAGAAGAAGCCACCGTAGTGGGCACCATCGTTTGCGGTGACAGCTACTACGGCGAGCACCTGGAAGAGGCTCGGAAAACCTGCCTGGAGCTCATCAAAAAAGCGAAGCCCGACCTCGTGATAGCGGGGCCCGCCTTCAACGCGGGACGTTACGGCGTGGCCTGCGGAGACATCGCCGCAGGGGTGACCCAAGAGCTCGGCATTCCCGGAATTACGGGAATGTTCGAAGAGAACCCCGGCGTGGAGATGTACCGGGAAAAGTGCTACATCCTCAAGGCCGCGGACAGCGCCCGGGGAATGCGCACAAGCCTGCCTCTCATGGCGGCCTTCGGTCTGAAACTCCTCAAAAAAGAAGCCCTGGGCACTGCGGAAGAGGAAAGCTACTTCTCCCGGGGCATCCGGAAAAACTTCTTCCATGCGGAAAACGGAGCGGTTCGGGGAATCCGGATGCTGCTTCAGAAAATCGCGGGAGAACCCTTTGCCACGGAGTACGAAATGCCCGTGTTCAACAAGATTCCTCCGGCTCCTCCGGTAAAAGATCTTACCAAGGCCACCATCGCCCTCTGCACCTCCGGAGGCATCGTCCCCTTCGGAAATCCCGACAAGATCCGGGTATCCTCGGCGGAAAGCTACGGAGTATACGACATCGGCGAGCTGGAAGATCTGAACGCCTCGAACTACGAATCCATTCATGGAGGATACGACCGGGTCTGGGCGAACGAAGACCCCGACGTGGTGCTCCCCCTGGACGTGATGCGGGAAATGGAGAAAGAGGGAGTCTACGGCAAGCTCTACTCCAAGGTCTTCTGCACCACCGGAACGGGAACCGCCGTGGCCCATGCGGAGCGCTTCGGCCGGGAAATCGGGGAACAACTGAAGGAAGCCGGGGTGGATGCGGCGATCCTCACCGCCACCTGAGGAACCTGCACTCGATGCGGCGCATCGATGGTACGGGAAATCGAACGGGTTGCGGGCATTCCGGTGGTCGAAATCGCCACCATCGTTCCCATCATGCTCACCGTGGGAGCAAACCGGATCGTTCCGGGAGTGGCCATTCCCCACCCCACGGGAGATCCCGCCAAGGGCCCCGAGGAGGACAAGAAAGTCCGCCGGGAGCTTCTGGAACGGGCCTTCAAGGCTCTTACCACGGAAATTTCGGAACAAACCGTCTTTACGGAATAGCCCCTGAAAAACTCCTTTCTTTCCAACCACACCTGCCGGGGCGAAGGAAGTGCTTCCTTCGCCCCACTCCTTTTCAAAGCCGGAGGTGACGGAACAGCATGCTTCTTCTTACGAACAATCCCAAGGTGCACGAACGGTACGGCTTCGCGGAATATCTCGAAGGCTCCCCCCTGGAAGTATTCAACCGGGCGGAAGATCTGATTCTCCGGGGATACACCCTCTACACCCACCCTCTTCCGGCAAACCAGCGGCTCTGCGGCAGCCCCTACCGAAGCCTTCTTCTGGAAGACCCCTCGGGGGAGGGGGTACATACCCCAAGTCTTATGATGCTCACCCGAGCGAAGGATCTCTTTGCCCGAGCGATTCCCCTGGACAGGGTGGAAACCGCCCGGGAGGATCTGGCCTTTATGGATTACGAGTTCATCCATGGGGAGGTGGAACAGCTCCCCCAGGAGAAGCGGGGAGCCTGAAGGCTTGAGCCCCCGCCCAAAAACCCCATTGAGCTTCCGAAAACGCCCCCGGGCCTGCCCATCGGCCTCGGGGCATCTCTTTTGCTTTCCTTTTGGATGCATTCCGGGTACACTTTACAAAACCACCTTTGATACGTGCATATACACGTGCTACGATGGGGCCATCAGGATCGGGGGTGGAGATTATCTTTAGATTATCCGAAAAAGATACAGCTCCAAAGACCTCATGAAAATACTTCGACGGGACGGCTGGAACCTCGTAAACGTCGAGGGGGACCACCACCAATTCAGGCACCCTACGAAGAAAGGAAAGGTTACCGTTCCTCATCCGAGAAAAGATGTCCATCCGAAAACAGCCTCAAGTATTTTGAAGCAAGCGGGGCTCAAGTAGCCCCACAACACTTTACAGGGAGGTGCGCTTTATGCAGGACACCTATATTTTCCCCGCCATTTTTACTCACGATGAAGACGGGTACGCCGTGGAATTCCCCGATCTCCCCGGCTGCGTTACCTGTGCGAATACGGAAGCTCAGGCGATCAGATGTGCCAGAGAGGCCCTTGCGCTGTACCTGTGGGATAGCGAAAAAGAAGGAGAATCCATCCCCGAGCCGTCCTCTCACCAGAGCGTTACCAAAAACCTTCAGGAGAACGAATATGTCGTTTCGGTAGATATCTTTATGCCTCCCTTCCGTCATGCCAGAGAGAACCGGGCTGCCAAGGTAACCACCACCATTCCCTTCTGGCTAAAAAGCCAGGCGGATCATGCAAAACTGAATTACTCCGCCCTGCTTCAGCACGCCATCAAAGAGCAGCTCGGCATGGAAGAAGCCCGGCGTTAACTCGTCAGAGACAGCTCCCGGGAAGGCATAACCCTGGCGACGATCACTACGCTCCAGATCGAGCTGATAGGGTTAGGGGAAAAAATACAGAAATATTTGGACGAGTGTTCTTCCGGAGACTCCAAAAAATAACGTTAAACATAAAAAGGCCGAAAAATTTTCTTTCGGCCTTTGATTTTACCGTGACACGGGATGGGCGATTTCCGCGAAGAGATCCCAGAAACTTTCCTGCTGCCGGGGCTGCCGCTCCAGGGCCTCTTCGCTGATAATCCAGATGTCGCAGGGCATACCGGGTTCCGCAAGTATATCCCCGGAACTCTTCAGGATCTGAACGGCTTTCCGGGCTTCTTCCTCCGTCCGGGCCACCCAGAAGAACCAGCTTACGGAGTTCTGCTCCTCGGGATCCACGTCGTAGGAGTAGGGCATGTAGAGCCGCCGCTGGCCGAGCATGAAGAGATACCACTTTCCGAGAGTTTTCAGCAGGTATCCCTCTTTTTCCTCCCCTTCGGGGAGAAAGGCACAGAAGAGGCGATCCGCACAGAAGAGCCCCAGCATATCGTTTTTCGGAGCGGGATAGCTCATGTATTCCGTAAAGTCGCAGTAATGGAGCATGAGAAGATCCAGCTCCCACGTTCCTTCCCGCTGCCCCTGGGAGTTTCGCCACTGCGTAAATTCCTCCATATCCCGGGGAAGGGTATCCACCCTTCCGGGAGGATATTTTTCCACAAAGGCCTCTATGAAAGGATGCTCCCGAAAGGTCCATGACAGCGTTTTTTCTCCTGGAATCACGATCTCCTCTTCCGCAAGGTCCGCCACGAGAGGAAGTTTTGTCCCGGGGAGAGCCTTTTTGAGCCCCCACCGGCCGAGAAAGGCCCGATCCAGAAGGCGCACCAGCCGATTACGCCGCAGAGCCCGTTTCGGATTCTCCGGAATTCCCGCAGGCTCCGCCTCGTACCAGGATGCGGCGGCCTCCTCCCGGAAGCGCTGTCTTCCCGCCTCGGTAAGCTGGTAGATGCCCTCTTTGGAAATCAGCAGCCCCGATTCTTCCAGGTAGGCGAGATCCTCGGGGTTTTCCCCCGCACGTTCCGCCGTGAATTCATTCCAGCAGGGATATTCCTCCGTAAAAAGCAGCAGC
Source organism: uncultured Synergistaceae bacterium (assembly GCA_964545875.1). Lineage (GTDB taxonomy): Bacteria > Synergistota > Synergistia > Synergistales > Aminiphilaceae > DAIPKP01. The sequence goes on along the minus strand of CAZJHH010000003.1, from coordinate 249,892 downwards.
AGATCCATTCCCCGAACGGAAGCACTCATGGCAACTCCTCCTCTCCATAACATGAAGGTATACGAAAGGCCGGATGTGCTCCGGCCTTTCCATGCATAATCATTGCAGCAGAATCCCAGGGAAAAGGCCGCCGGGAGCTAGTCGTAATAGATTCTGTTCTCCGGAGCCTCTCCGGGGTTTCGGAAATAGGAGCCGATTCCCTTTTCCACCATGCTATTGTAATCCGGAACATCCTTCAAAACAATCGCCTTGGAGGGATCCATCTGGGCCAGCACCTGGAGCATGGTCATAAAGGTGGTGACGTGCCGTCCCACCCGGATTTCGATGGGCCAGCCCTTTTCATCCATGGGAGCGTAGAGCAGCTTGTGCTCCCCCGCCTTCATGACGAAACGGTCCTTGCCGGACATGAGAAGTTCCTCGTCCGTAATTCCCCGGATGCGGTCCAGCATGGGCTCCGCCACTTCCGCCAGAAGGGACATGGCCTGACTGTGATCTCCGATTTCCCGGTGCGAAAGGCCGTGGAGCATCTTGGGAGAGAACTCCATGCCGATGGGCACGGGGAAGGTGGCGGAGGTGAGCATCATGGAGGTCATGGCTCCCACGGTCTGGGCATTTTCATGCACCACGATGGTGTTTTCCACGGGATATTCCAGCTCCGCCTCGTGGTAATCCAGCACGAGATCCACCTTTTCCTTCCGGATAAGCTCCATCATGGCGTAGGTGGTGCGTTCCACGATAAGCCCGTTTTCCCGGCCGGGCCAGGCCCGGTTGAGATTGCGGATATCCATGTAGGCCAAATTCTGGCCGCTGGGATAGTGGATGTACACCTCGGGATCGGGCCAGGAGTGCAGGGGCGAGGCGCAGCGGTCTCCCATGCGCCAGGTTCGCTTTCCCCAGGGAGTTTCCACGGAATAGAACCGGGGATAGGCTTCTCCCATGCGGGTGCAGAGCGAGGCACTGGTGTTGGCCCGGTTGATCACCAGAAGCCGTCCGGATTCGGGCACCGCGTTTTCCACGAAAAGAAGGGTACTGAGGTTCGCCGCAGGCTCTTCCGGGTGCGTTCCCCCGATGAGCAGGGCGGTACCTCCGGGTTTGCCGCTGTCCAGGATATAGACGTTGCAGTCGTTCACCGTACCCTTTACCGCAGGGCTGTAGTCGCTGAGCTTGCGAACCTCCGTCACCCCAGGACCGAGCACCACGGGCTCCTTGTACACCCGGTGCTCGTAAAACTGCCATCCCGCGAAGGCTGCACAGAGCGCCGCTCCGAGGAAGGCGATAATTTTAACGTTTTTCAAAGATAGTTTCATGTCTGCCCCCTACTTGATCCGCAAAACCCGAAGGGCGAAGGGAATCAGAATAAGGCAGTAGAGTATCGCCTCCTGGGGATCCTTGGTTTTAAGGAAATTACGGAACACCATGGCGAGAAAGAAGAGGCTGATGCCGTAATAGAGAAGGGAAATCGCCGTATTGATGGTCATCATAATCTACACCCCCAGGAAAGAGAGCTCTTTGCTGTAAACGAGAAAGAGCGTACAGAGAACCGCCACGAAGAGCAGAGGCACCAGGGCGGTGCGGACGAATTCGCCGTAGTATTTGCCCTGATAGTTCAGCTCCATCACCGTGGCTCTTCCCACCACCGCCGTGGGAGGCAGGCAATCCCCCAGGGGCCAGAGAACCCCCATGGCGGCGAGGCAGATAACGGGGTTGAGTCCCTTCATGTTGAAGAGCATGATGAGAGGCACTCCCAGAAGAGGAGCCACCGCATACTGAAGCATGCCCTCGGAGATGGGAAGAATGAGCCAGAGGGTTCCGAAGAGCACCGAGAGGGGAAGAATGACGACTCCCAGAGAGATGAGCCCCCGGGCGCCGCTGAGGGCCATGATCTGGATGAGGGCTCCCACCACCACCATGATTCCCACCAGGGGAAGGAGATCTTTCACGGTCTTGCCCGCGATATCGAAAACGGGAAGCCTGGTGGGGCTCACCGCAAGAGTGACCGCCGCAGAAATCATGAAGATGAGAGGCAGTCCCACCACGGGAAAGGAATGAGGTGCGAAGCGTCCCGCCAGAACGATGGCCACCAGTACGCCGAAGGGAAGAAGCACCCGGAACCAGCTCCATCCAGGAGGCACCTCGGGAAGTTCCGCCAGGGCTTTTTCCGCATCCACCGCATCCCCCTTCCGGGCAAGGTAGAAGGTGGCGAAGAAGGCCCCCGCCAGGGAGAGCACCAGCAAAGGTTTGGCAAAACCCACGTAGGGCATGTTGGCCCCCGCAGCGGCCATCATGGCCCAGAGATTGATGGGGGGTGCCGCGGCGCTCATACACGCGAGCACGTAGATAAGCGCCACCCGGCGCATTTCGGAAATCCCCATGGCTGCAAAAACCGCCCCCACCAGGCCCCCCACTGTGAGCACCGTGGTGGCTCCGGAACCTGTAAGGGCTCCGGGAACCAGCATGAGAATCGTAAGAAAGGCGAGACAGAGCCCCCGCTTTTTGGAAAACCTGACCACGATCTCCCGGACGATGAAAGCCACTCCTCCCGCCTCCTTGAGAAGAGCCATGAAGAAGGTGGCGGTCATGAAGATAAGACAAACATCGAAATAGGTAAACATACCCTCCACCATGTGGCGGACGGGAAAAATCGATATGGGAGAGCGGGGATCCACTCCCATGGGAACCAGGCCGTTCGCCAGCGCTCCCGCCAGAGTGGCCACCATCATGGAAAGTTCCGTACTCAACCGGAACTTTCGGGCGGCCAGAAAGGCGAGAACGATGGCTGCCAGCACGAGGCCGGCATGGGTGTACATGGTCATAAGAGCAACAACCCTTCTTCAGTCTATTGCTTCGTTCCCGCCAACCCCTGGCCTATGCCGAGAGCATCCTTCACGATGAGAATGGGAAGATCCTTATCCTTGGCATATCCCGAGAAAAGCCCGTCGGAATCGCTCTCCTCCACCACGAGAATCATATCCGCATGGGGCACCACGCCCTCGATGGACTCCTGGTCCGCCTGATCCGCTCTCCGGGCCATGCCTTCGATATGGGCGCCGATAACCAGCATACCCTTCTCCCGGGCCGCTTCCATAAGAGCGGCACAGCGTTCGATTTCTTTTTTCACGTCCGTTCCCGCGGCACCCATACCCTTCATGCTGGTGCCGGTGGTGATGATGAGGGTTTTATACTCCGTACCCTCCAGATCCGCTGCGGTAAGATCGTTGTTATGCTCCGCCGTAAAGCCCGCCGCCATAGCGGACATTTTTATCATCACCGCCCCGGGGCTCTGGCCGCAAGTGGTGACGATGATGGGGCCCTCCACTACGGGCATTTCGGCTCCACAAGCGGCGGAACCCAGAAGGGTGAAACAGAGCAGTCCCGCCAAAACAAGAAAACGTTTCATGGATATGCCAACCTCCTTGAAGGTTCGAAAGGGCGCAAAGGCGCTCTCTCCTTTTCGAGAAAAAGGGGCCACACCAAGCGCGCGGCCCCTTCTCATCAGCTATGACGTTCGGGGTGCAGCCAGAAGTTTATTTCTTGAGCATGGTCTCCCCGAAGCCGACTTCCTTAAGCCATTCCGTGGGATAGCCCACCTGCTGCTGCTGTCCTTTTTCGTTCATCACGTAGCCGTCCTGGTACTTGCCCACCAGATGCCAGCCGAGATTCCACCAGGCGGTCTCCACCATGAGCATATTGCCGTAGGTGTAATCCGTAAGATAGGCCACCGCCTTGGCGGGATCTTCCTTGTGAAGGGCCAGGGCCTTCTCTTCCACTGCGGGCTGGGAGGCGAAGAAGAGTCCTTCGAATTTCTCCTGAAGGGCGTTGATATCCTGAATCATGTAGGACCACTTGAGGGAGGCCCAGTTGTTCACGAAGTTGAAGGCCCACCATGCGGATTCCCGGTCGAAGACGTGGCGTTCACCGGTGCTCCAGGAGAGAGGAACCTCGGTAACTCCCGCATAGACGGGGACGTAACAGGTGGTGTCCGGAGCATCCTGACCGAACCAGAGAACGCCGCCGATGGAAGCGGGAAGCCAGCTTCTGCACTGGGCCACGAAGCTGTAGGAGCAGCGGAACATGGCGATGGCGCGCTCCCAGTCACAATCTTCGGTTCCCTCGGGACGCACGTTCTTGGGGGTGGGCCAGCGGTTGGGGCAGCCGAAGGGGCCCGCCGCCATACCCTTGGTGAGGTCGAACTCGGTGCCTTCCATGTGATCCCGATAGATGGCCATGAAATCCTGGACGGAAACCTTCTTGTCGGGCTTCACCGAGAAGGGATAGTGAGGATCCTTCTGGGACCGGGGCTCGAAATTGAGGGAAGGAGCCATAAGGCTGAAGGCCCTCCACTCCCGGCGGCTCTGGTAGTAGTCGGATCCGTAGGGGTTGGGGTTGTAGATCTCGGAGAAGTTGAAATCTCCCTCTTTGTACCATCCCATCTGCTTGGCGAAGGACACCATGTTGGAGGAATACATGAAGTTGTCTTTGTCGTCGAAGTCGATGACCCCGATGCGGGAGCGGTTGGCACAGACGATAACGTGATCGTCCGGAAGCCGCCGGGCCGCCCAGATGGCTCCGGGCTCGCTGCTGCCCTGCTGCCAGAGGGGGCCGGCGCCGCAGACATCGAACACCCAGACCTCTTCGGGATCCGCGATGAGGAGAGTCTCTCCGCCGTCGCTGTAGCCGTATTTCTCCGCCAGCTCACCCATCACGGTGATGGCTTCCCGGGCGGTCTTGGCCCGCTGAAGCCCGAAAATCTGGAGGGTTTCGATCCAGAAAGCGCCTTCGGGAGTGTAATTTTCGTCCCGGCCGCTCCAGGTATCTTCGCCCATGATGAGCTGGTGCTCGTTCATGAAGGGATAGCCGATGTTGAAGTAGGTGTACGTCTCTTTTGCCTGGGGAATATCCATAACCTTCACCAGGGGCTTGTCCGGCCGGGTCTGCTGACATACCCGCTGATATACCGGAGTTGTGGCACCCTCTTCGAAGGTTCCGCCGGGAACGATCTGAATACGATGGTCGTACCAGCCGTCGCACGTATGGGCCACCATGGTGGATCCGTCCACCGTGGCATCTTTACCCGCCGCCAGGGGGGTGCAGGCGAAGGCGCCGGAAACTCCTGCCATGAGAACACACAAAGCTGTCAGAATCAGTAACCAATTCTTTCGCATAAAACGAACTACCTCCTTTTTCTCCTTGAAGATACACCGTACATCCGCATTGCGCCGGGCATTTGCGCAGAGAATACTACCTTTCGGCTCCCCTCCTTTCGCCACAGAGTATGCAAAAAATGGTACGCGCCATCTCGTGATTGTGCGAAGCCGGGGGACAAAGGCACTCCATCTTTCGAGAGCGGTTTTACAAGTAAAGCGCTCCGAGATGCTTCATGGGAAATCGCTCTAGCTCTCAAGGAAAGCTTTCCGGAAAAAAGCGGAGCCCTGTCCGGAATGGTTCGTTCGTTTACAGATACCCCGCTTTTTTGAGGATCTCCAGGGCCCGTTCTTCGTGCTTCTTGTTGAGCTTCACCACCGGGCCGGTACAGCCCATGGCGGCCTCGGCGTAGATTCCCGCCTTCCAGAGCTCTTTGGCGGCGTTTTCCATCTCCAGCACGTCCACCCCGTGAATTTCTTCATCCGTGGGTTCCGCGGGAGGAGCGGTCACGGCCTCCTCCACCGCCGCCGCCTTGGGGCGAAGCCCCTCCAACACCGTATCGAGCCCCGCCTTGCGGGCCTTTTTAAGCTCTTCCTGCACCAGCTCGGGCAATCCCGCTCCCGCCACCCGGGCTGTGAAGGCCACGGCGTTGGCGATGACCGGGGCACCGCTGGCCCGGGAGATAATGGAAACCACGTGGGGCCATTTGTCGCCGCAGGAGGGGCCGTATCCCCATCCCAGAGCCTCGTAGCCTCCTCCGGTGCTGTAGGAGGCGAACATCTTGATGAGCACGTTCCCCGTAAGGGAATCCGCCACACAAACGTCCACGGCTCCTCCGAGGATGTCGTTACCCCGGAGCACGGAGCCTCCGTCCTTCCGAAGGCTGGCACCGAAGGAAAGGGGATATCCTCCCTCCTTCAGGGCGTTGAGAGCCCGGAAAACGGGCTGGGCGCTCTCCACGTTGAGGATTCCCACGGTGGGATCCTCGATTCCCAGAGCCTTGGCGGTGGCAATGCCGTAGATGGCGTTGAGCACCATGCTCTCCCCCCGTACGGAGGAGCTGGTTCCGGTGGTGGAGGCCAGAATCATGGGCTTCCCCTTGGCGGGGGTAAGTACCCGGCCGATGGTGGTCACTCCCAGGGGAAAGGGATAGTGCAGCGCCACGGCTCCGGCGATGCGCTTTTTCCGAAGGGCACCCTCCATGGCATCGGCGATATCCTTTTCGCAGTCCTCGGTTTCGATCCACTCGAGATCCGGAGCGCTTGCAGGTTTGGGGCCGATCATGACCACCCGGATTCCCGGATTCTCCTGCTGGGCCAGAAGCCCTCCCCGAATCATCTCCTCCGGGCCGAGTTCGCTCCCCGTGGCGAGGAGACCCACGGAAATCCGGGGGCCTCCGCTCTTGGCGGCGTCCAGAATCTCATGGAGTATTTCTCCTACCAGTTTTTTCGTATCCGACATTCCTTTCGGCCTCCTTTGGCTCTACTTGCCCGAGAGGTTTGCGGCAAGTTCTTCCAGGGCCTCGAGGACGATGCGCTTCACGTCGTCTTTGGTAACTCCCGAGGTGCTCTCGGCGCCCGTGGAGTTCTCCATGATAAAGGATGCTCCATCCGCAAGGTTGGTGAGCCGGGCGAGGAAGAGGCTCCCCTTGCCGATAATCATGGCCCGCTGGATTTTTCCCTGTCGGAGCATATCCGCCGCATGGCCCATGAAGGGAACTCCCGAGGGGATGTGTCCCTGGGTGTGGGCAAAGCCGGGATAGCCGCGCTGTTTCACGAAAGCGGTCATGTCGCTCTTTTCGAGCTGTTTTTTCATTACCGCCAGGGCGGCGATCATCTTGTAGTTCGCCTCGGGAACGTTTCCCGCTCCTGCGGGAAGCGTGATTTCCGGATTGTGCATCTCCGCCGCATATTTATCCACGTCCGTGAAGGAGAGTCCCAGCTTTTCCAGGGGATCCAGCACCAGAGCTCCCGTAACCGCCTGAGGAGAGGCTCCGGCTCCTACGGTATGCTTGCCCAGGGCATCGAGCCGCATCACCGGGGCGGTACCGTCGTCGGGAGTGAGAAGTACCGCAAAGTTTCCCAGGCAATCCTCCAGGGCGGGAAGATCCTTGCGCACGTGATCCCGAGCGTTCATATAGAGTTTGGGAATGGCTCCCCCTGCGAGAACCACGCAGTTCTTCCGGGCCCCCGCGGCCACCTGGGAGGCTCCGGCGATCACCGCATTCACCGGCCCCGCGCAGAAACCCCGCACGTCGCAGCCGCTGGCGTTGAGGCATCCCGCGATCTCCGCCACCGCCTTGGCGAAGTTGCCCCCGCCGCGCTGGTTCATATCTCCCGCGGCCTCTTCGGAGCATTCGATGACGAAATCCACCTCTTCCGCAGCGAGGGAGGCGTTTTTGAGAAGGTGCAGCAACACCAACACGCCTCCGGCCTTGCAGGCGATGTTTTCCAGAAGCACGTAGGCCTCCAGGCATTCGTCCACATCATGTCCCTGGCGGCAGCACCCTACTACCTTACCCTCGAAGTACACCGGCAGGGCGTGATGTTTTTCCACCTCTTCCGCGATCTCCCCCGCCTCGTGGCCCTTGGAAAAACGCTTGAGGTGTTTTTCCTCCAGGAGGGGGTGTTTCTCCAGCTTGGCCCGTACGGACTCCGCAAAGGAGCTTTCCAGCCAGAAGAGATCGAAGACATCGCAGATGTTCATAAGTCCCAAAAACTCGTCCTCCGGCATGATCTCTCCGTAGGGGGCGAAGCGGGAGGCGTCGGCTACGAGATTCTCGTACCAGGGGGAGGGGGTGTTTTCGAGAAGATCCAGGTGAAGCCCTCCGAGATAGGCCTGATTGGCAGGATACTTGGTGGCATCCTCGTAGGACATGGCGTGCTTGGGGAGCTTGGCGAGGAACTCCGTCTCTCCCCGGGCCTTGCGCTCCGTGTAGGGGGTGATTCCGTAGTGAAGCGCCAACTCCGGCGTATGGTTGAGGCAGTAGGCGTGCCCCTTGATGGCGACTTTAGACATGGGCAGGTACTCTCTCCTTTCGGGAAATGAATGACACGATCGTGGAGGCTGTGACTCTTATGGCGCCCATAAAAGCTGAAGGGAAAAAGGAGCCGGAGCTTTGCAGCCCCGGCTCGGAGGCACCCCACAAGAGTGCTAGTCGTTGAATACGGTCTGTTCGGACACCTCGGTCTGGAGGGCCTTGAGGGACTTTTCCACGAGATGCTTGCGGATTTCGTACTCCTCCGCAGGGGTCTTGGCGGGATCGCCAAGAGGATAGGGAATGGCCACGGCTGGAATGATACGGTTCGCTCCCACGGTAAGAGAGATAGGAACGATGGTGCACACATGAACCACCGGAAAGCCTTCGCGCTCGATTTCCTTGACCATCGTTGCGCCGCAACGAGTGCAGGTTCCTCAGGTGGATGTGAGAATGACCGCATCCACTCCGTCCGCCTTGAGCTTCTTCGCGATTTCCGCACCGAAGCGCTTGGCGTTGGCCACGGGAGTACCGTTACCCACGGTGGTGAAGTAGGTGCCGTAGAGTTTCTTGAAGACTCCCTGTTTTTCCATATCCCGCAGCACGTCCACCGGGAGCACCCGGTTGGGGTCGTCATTGGCATAGGTAGGATCGTAGCCGCCGTGAGCGGTTTCGGAATCTTCACAGGAAAGCTTGTCGAAATCTTCGATGCTGTATGCCCCGTACTTGGAGGCACTGGAAGCTTCGATATGATCCGGATTGTGTTTGGGGCAGATGCCTCCGGAGGTGACCAAAGCTATGGTAGCGTTTTTCAGATCCTTCAGAGGCGCCGCAGGGGCCACTCTATCGAAGGAGGGCATGGGATACTCCGTGACGAACTCTTCGCCCCGAAGTTTCTTCGCCAGCATTTCCGCCGCACGCTCCGCACCGATGCGGGAAAGAAAGACGTTGTGCCGCACACCTTTTTCGAGATATCCCTCTTCCGCGGGAGTGCCGAGAGCCTCTTTCTTGAGAAGCTTCAGCCCCAGCTCCGCCATGACAGGCACGGCCTTGCGAAGCCCCCGGGCGCTGTCGGCGGTTTCCACGATATAGGTGTTTTTACGGTACATGTCCACACCCGGATTTTCCGGGTGCATCCCCGTAACAGTAGGAATACCCAACTTTTCTCCCACCATGGCGCAAACGCCGCCGCTGGCGGTACCGTAACGGCCCGCGTTGAAGGCGGGGCCCGCCACGAGAAGATCCGGCTTGTAGGGAGTCACCAGTGCGAGAATCTCTTCAAGAGCCTTGTCGATATTCTCCGCAAAATATCCATCGCCGCAAATCACCGTGGCTACCACGGTGGCATCGTCTCCAAGGGAGGCCTGTAACGCCTGGCCCGGTCCGACGACGCCCTCACGAATTTCCGGCTTGTGGTCCGCTTTTTCCTCGCCGCCTATTCCGGCGAAGAATTGGTTGATGTAATGCACCACACGGAAGGACATGCTTTCCCTCCTCACGTCATCGTCTCCGCGAACTAGATCTGCCACTTACTGAACTCTTCGCGGATTCCCTTGGTGGCTTGGGCGAGGGCATCCCCGTCAAGCACCATCTCCATCATGCCAAGTTGCTCTTCCCAGACTGCAGGGTCGATCTCATCCCGAATATCCTGTTCGAACACGTGATAGACCGCGAGCCCCAACGGGGCTCCTGCCAGGGGACCTGCAAAAGTAGGATCACCGTTCGCGACGGTTTCCGCGTAGATCTCGGCGCCTTCCGCATCGGAAGAACCAAGAATGACTACGACGTTTTCAGCTCCGTACTTTTCAGCGGCGTCCTTGACGCGCTGCTGGTTCTGCAGATCCATGGCTCCGGCGGCGGTTCAGACGAAGCATTCGGTAACGGAAAAGACGATCTCCGCCCCGGAGTCTTTCAGACACTCTTCCATGGCGGGGCCGGCCACGCCGTCCCGCTCGCCGAGAAGAAGCAATTTCTTGCCCGAAAGCTTACCCATGCTGCGCACCTCCTTTATGATGTGTGTTTTCTCTTGTGGCTTCCACCGATTTCGGAACGCTCCGAAATCGCTACAGCATGATGGCGCTGATCTTGGAAAAACCGAGTTCGTTGGTGGCTCCGGTGATGGCCTGGATTTCCACCTCGATGGAGCCGTCCCCCCGAAGGGAGCCGTCGAAACCTCCGGCGATGATGTTGGCGAAGTCCGGATAGCCGATAACCTTCTCCATGGGAGGCAGCAGGATGGTCTCGTTGGCGTTGCCCCCGGTAACCACCGCATCCGCCTGGGGAGCCACGTCCGCCAGGGACTGGCTGGCCCCGTCACGCCCCGCATATTCGTCGGTGATAAGCACGGTCTTCATGCCGAGCTTCTCCGCCTTGGTGCAGTTCATGATAAGGTCCGCATCGGGATTGCCGAAGCCCTCTTCGCTGATGATAAGCCCGTCCACGCCCAGCATGGAGGCCAGTTTGGTGGCGTAGGAGGAGCTCCGCTTTTTATCCGCCAGGGTTACGTTTTCGTTGGTGATGATAACTCCCACGAAGTTGTAATCCTTGCCGTGACGGCCGTAGAGGGCTTTGATCACGGGATTGTTGAGGTGCACGTAGGTGCTGTTCTTATCGCAGGCGGAAACGCAGTTCCCCGATACGATGGCCCCGTCCATAATCTCCGTGGCGGAGATGAGGGTGGGAAGAATCTTCTTGGCATCCACCCCGTAGACGTAGGTATCGTGAAGCAGCCCCTGGGTCTGAAGCATGTAGAGATAGGCCACCTTGGGAAGCTCCGGATAGGCCTTCATGGATTCCGTGAGAGGCGGCATTTCGTAGCTCTCCACGGCATCCGCCTTTACCGCATCCTTCACCGCCGTAGCCAGATAGTGGGCGGTCTTGAACCCCGCCTCCCGGCATGCGGCTTCGTAATAGTGCTTCTCCAGGCCCTCCACGGGCTCGAAGACCAGCACCAGGTTGAAGGTTTTCGAGAAGGGAGTGTAGTCCGCACCGGGACCGGACATATCCACGATACCCTCCTGAAATCCCACGATCTTGCCGCAGGTTACCACCGCGGCCCCCTCGAGAACGAGAGTCTTGCCGGAGCCCACGGTATCCACATCCGCGATAAAGCCGGGGAAAATTCCGCCTTCGCCTTCGAGCTTGCAGCGGGGTTCCACCGCATCCTTTACCGGTACAATTCGGGTTTTCTCTCCGGGGGAGGCCACATCGATCTTTACCGAAGCAAAGCGGTCATCCTTGCGCAGCATCTCAAGGACAGCCTTCTCATCCACGGTAAGAACACCCTTTTCCAGGGTGGTGGCACTTCCCAGCCGAATTCCCGAAACTCGCACTTTATGCAGTTCGAGTTTCACCGCCAAATCCCCCCTTTACGGGTTTTACGCAAGCAACGCTTCCGCCTGCTCCTTGATCTTCTCGATGGTTACATCCGCACCGGTCATCCGGGCCTTCTCTTCGCCGCCCTTGTAAAAAAGGAACCCCGGCAGGGCCATAACCTTCAGCGCGATAAGCTGCTTCCGATTGCCCTGAGAGTTGAGCTTGCAGAACTTGATCTTGCCCTCGTACTCCGCCGCCAGCTCTTCCACCTTGGGCATCAAAGCAAGGCAGGGACCGCACTTGGGGCCCCAGATATCCACCACCACGGGGAGATCGCTCTGTACCACTTCTGCGTCGTAGTTCTCCATTGTGACTTCTACCATTCTCTCATCTCCTTTCTTTAAAAATATTCTCTATGTATTCATGCCGGGAAAGACTGCGATTTCCCCGGCAGACACATCATGCCGGGAAAATTCGCCCAGGGGGAGAGGCTTCTTTCCACAGGCCATACTGCTCGAGGCTCTGCTGGAGAAGCCGGAGATCAAGAGTGGCGTAATCCGCCTCGATTTCGGGAGTATGCGTACCAAGCTGCCGGATAGTGCCCCTATCTTTATACGAACGGTATACACCGAGGGCTTCTTCGATGAGAGAGAATGAATCCAGATCCACCACAACCCTTTTCTCGGAGGGTTCCGGAGATTGGAGGAGAAGAGAACGGTACGGCTGCTGCGAGGGAAGGAAATTACCATAAAGGGGATGCGTCAAAAGTTTCCAGCCCTGATGGATTTTATTCCTTGCCTCAAGGAAGACATCCCAGGATGTTCCGGAAATCTTGTGAACTGAAGTGCAGTAATGATACAGCTGCGGATTATTTGTAACGAGCACAGAAACAACAGACATGACCGTACCCTCCCGGGTTCTGGCCAACTCTGTCCTGGTGCCCTGGAGATTCACCCGGAAAAACCTATTCCGAGCTTGCTCCCTAGGCAGACGACATCTGCCGCCTTTCCAGAGATCCCTCCCACCGCAATCCTTTCGCCTGAGAGTTTCAGCGGCGGTTGCCGCCTTGCCCCTTCGGCGCTCCGGAAAGATGCTGTGCCACACTTCCGAAGACTCTCTTGCGGTGTTCCATGGGACGGCCTAACTATAAACGATGATAACAAAAAAAGCCATGCGGTCAAGGGGAACTTTCCGGAGGCTCCTCGGGAGGATATCTCTCTCCTGAGAATATCGCTATTTGGACGAAAGAAACTCTTCCGGAGACACCCGGGCCTGACGCAGAACAGACCGAAGGGTGCCCGCCGCGAGTTCCTTGTGAAGGGGTACCACACACACCGCATTCTCACGCCGCATTACCGCATGAGATCCTTTGATACGGCGAAGGACAAAACCCATGGCACCGGGGATTCGGAGAACATCTTCCCCGGAAAAACCTCGAAGATCAGGCATGAAGCATGGCCCGGAAGGTGGTAAGAATCGCAGGCTCTGCAGCAAATTCCCGGGGAGAAGCTTGTTCCTCGAGATAGAGCTCCGTGGCTTCTTTCAGGTTCTGCACCGCTTCCTCGATGCTCTCTCCCTGGCTTACCGTGCCCGTTTCGGGACAATGTGCCACATACCATGTTCCCTCTCTGCAGAGTACCGCCGTAAAGGTTTGCTCTCTCTCCATGTTATTCCCTCCTTTTCCTGCATATTCTACCAAAAAAGGGAGCCCAGGCTCCCTGGTTGTTACTGCTTTTGCACAACCTCCCGCATTGTTTCAAAATACCCGTGGAGGGCCTCCAGGATCTTCGCCGAGGCGGAGCCGTCCCCGAAGGGTTTGGTGTTTTTCGCGAGGAAACTGCGGTAGTAGGACGCATCCTCCAGAAGCTTGCGGGTTTCCGCCACGATTTTTTCCGGGTCCGTTCCCACCAGCAGGGCCGTACCGGCCTCCACCGCTTCGGGGCGCTCGGTGACGTTCCGCATCACCAGCACGGGCTTGGAGAGCGCCGGAGCCTCCTCCTGCACACCCCCGCTATCGCTCAGAATCACCCGGCTGCGTTTCATGGCCCAGACAAAATCGGGATAACGGAGAGGATCGCAGAGAATGACCCTCTCTTCATTCCCCAGGCGCTCCATAAAGACCTGCCGCACCACGGGATTGAGATGCATGGGGATGAGAAACCGGAGATGCTCCTCCAGACGGAGCAGTTCGAGCACCCCTTGGCAGATGCGTTCCAGCCCCTCCCCCCAGGTCTCCCGGCGGTGCGCCGTGAGAAGCACCAGGGGAACGTCTTCGGGGATAGTCGCAAGCTCCGGCGCTTCCGGGCGTTCCACCCGCCGGGAGGCCGCAAGAAGGGCATCGATAACGGTGTTGCCCGTAACGGTAATTCTCTCCTCGGGGCACCCCTCGGCGAGAAGATTCTTCCGGGCTCCCGGAGTGGGAGGAAACCAGAGGGTACAGATGCGATCCGCCAGAAGGCGGTTCATCTCCTCGGGAAAGGGCTGCCGCAGATCGCCGCTCCGCAGTCCCGCCTCCACGTGCCCCAGGGGAATTCCCCGGTAGAAGGCCGCCAGGGCGGCGGCAAAGGTGGTGGTGGTGTCTCCGTGCACCAGCGCCATATCCGGGCGGATGCGATCGAAAATATTTCCCGTCTCCTGAAGCACCGCGGCGGTAACGTAATCGAGGGTCTGCCCCGTTTTCATGATGTTCAGGAAATCCTCCGGCTCCAGGCCGAAGAATCGCAAAGGTTCGAGCAGCATCTCCCGGTGCTGCCCCGTGGCGAGAAGATGCAGATCAAAGCGCGGATCCTCCCGCACCGCCAGAGCTAGGGGAGCCATTTTAATGGCCTCGGGACGGGTTCCCACCACCAGACAGATTTTTTTCCTGCCCCCCCGTCGAGCTGATGGAGGCGCATTTTCTCGTGCAGCTTGGAAGTTATGTGGCATGAATATGCATTTCGCTCCTTCCAAATGTCTCACATCCGCATGCCCCGTTTTTTATTTATCCGGCACCCGGACCATCTCGGTTCTGTCCGCTAGGATTTCTCGTAAAACACCTGGTTCTCCAGAAGCTGTTCCGGAGGAACCTCCCGCAAAATCCGGGCGGGATTGCCCGCCACGATGGTTCGGGGAGGCACGTTTTTCGTTACCACGGAGCCCGCCGCCACCACGCCATCCGGGCCGATCTCCACCCCCGGTAGCAGCGTGGCGTTGCCCCCTATGCGGGCTCCCCGGCGCAATACGGGCCCCTTGAAATATTTTTTGCGCTCCTCGGTACGCCCCATAAAGTTATCGTTCGTAAAGGCCACTTCGGGAGCCACGAAACAGTAGTCTTCGATCTCCGAAAGGGCGGTAACGTAGGCGTTGGTCTCTATCTTGCAGCGCCTGCCGATGGAGGTTTTGTTCTCCACCGCCACTCCCCGGCCGATGATGGTCTCTTCCCCGATGGAAACATCCTCCCGAATGGTAGCGTAATCCGCCACGAAAACCCGGTTTTGCAGCACCGCCCCCCGGTAGACGATAGCTCCCGCACCGAGGGTGACGTAATCCCCCACTTCCAGAGGAGGGAGCACCCGGCCGGCGGTGGTGACGGCGCTCAGGGAGGCCTTCATGGGAAGCTTTCCCAGCAGAACTCCATCCCCCACCAGCACCCCCCGGCCCAGCCGCACTCCGGCACGGATAATCACGTTATGCCCCAGAATGCAGTTATCCCCGATAACCACATCCTCCTCCACAATCACGTTATGCCCCATCTGCACGTTTTCTCCGATGAGGGCTTTTTCAGAAACGATCCGATTCATGATATGCATGATAATGTTCTTCGTTCCTCTCTTCAAATATATGTGGTGTATTGCCGCATATCAGGACGGGCCCCCGTGCCTGCCCTAAGGGGCCTTATTCGCCGAACCTGCCTGGCCTATCCCGCTTTGGCGTGTTCCCGGAGGGCTTCCAGAAAGGCATCCCCGTACTTGGCCCGCTTGGAGTAGCCTACGCCCTCCACGTGGAGAAGCTCTTCCGCATTCCGGGGCCTCTTGGTGCAGAGATCCCGCAGGGTGGCATCCGAAAAGATCACGAAGGCGGGCACTCCCTCCTCCTTCGCCAGAACCTTGCGAAGCCCCCGGAGCTTTTCGAAAAGAATCTCTTCCTCCGCATCCGGCGGCACCGAAAGGAGGCCCTCGGTTTGCCCCACTACGGAAAGAGCTTCTTCCTTCGCCCGGGGCATGTACACCCGGGCTCCCCGAAAGAGCACATCCCGCCCGGAGGGGGTTGTTTGCAGCACCGGCCGGGCATCCTCGGTAAGCTCCATATAGCCGCGCCCCAGAAGAAAGTCGATCTTCCGCCGCAGGCTTCTCTCGCTCTCATGCCGCATGATACCGTAGGTGGAAAGCTTGTCAAACTGCAGCTCCAGCACTTTTTTGCTCCGGCTTCCCCGAAGGGTCTGCATCAACAGCGTAAGGCCGTAACGCTCCTTCATGCGCTTTAGGCAGGAGAGAATTTTCTGGGCATCGATGGTGACATCCTCCCGGTCCACCCTGCGCAAACAATTGCCGCAATTGCCGCATGATGCGGGGGGATTTTCGCCGAAATAGCTCAGGATCTCCCGGCGGAGACAGTCCGAGCTGTGGCAGTACTCCACCATCCGGCGGAGACGCTTCTTCTGGGCCTTTTCAAGCCGCTCCAGATCTTGCGGATCCAGCTCCTCGTTTTCCCGCCCCTTCTCGATAAGAAAGGTATTGATCCGCAGATCCTGGAAATCGTGCAGAAGTACGCACTCCGCAGGAAGCCCGTCCCGCCCCGCTCGCCCCGCCTCCTGATAGTAGCTCTCCATATCCTTGGGCATGTTGTAGTGCAGCACGTACTGCACGTTGGACTTGTCGATTCCCATGCCGAAGGCGTTGGTGGCCACCATAATCCGGGCATCGTCCCGCTGAAAGCGGTCCTGGTTGGCCTGGCGCTCCTCCCGGGTAAGCCCCGCATGATAGGAAACCGCCTGATATCCCCGGGAACAAAGCTTTTCAGAGAGGGTATCCACGGTCTTCCGGGTAAGGCAGTAGATGATGCCGCTCTTCCGGGGGCGGTCCCGGAGAAAGGCCGAAAGGGCCTGGAACTTGTCCTCCGGGGAGCGCACCTCGAAATAGAGGTTGCTCCGGTCGAACCCCGTGGTAATGATCCGGGGCTTCTCCAGCCCCAAAAGATGGACGATATCCTCCCGAACCCTTGGAGTAGCGGTGGCGGTAAAGGCCCCGAGAACGGGGCGAGAGGGAAGGGAGCGGAGAAAGGATTCTATCCGCAGATAGCTGGGGCGGAAATCCTGCCCCCATTGGGAGACGCAGTGCGCCTCATCCACCGCCACGAAGGGGATGGAAATCTGGGCGGCGAGCCTCTGAAAGGCCTCGGTATCCAGACGCTCGGGAGCCACGTAGAGCAAAGAATACTCCCCCCGGCAGGCACTCTCCAGCACCCGGAACATCTGGGAGGGCCCGAGGGCGCTGTTCAAAAAGGCTGCGGGAATTCCCGCAGCCCGAAGAGCGCTTACCTGATCTTTCATAAGGGAAATGAGAGGAGAGATTACCAGGGAAAGCCCTCCGAAAAGGAGGGCGGGAATCTGAAAACAGAGGGATTTTCCGGACCCCGTGGGCATCACCGCCAGGGCATCCTGCCCCGTAAGCAGGGCATCCATAACCTCCGCCTGCCCCTCCCGAAAGGAGTGGAAGCCGAATTTTTCTTTAAGAATCTTGTGTTTTCGGGAGATCATAGGTGGCTCCCTTCCGGAAAATTTATGGTTGTACAGCATGTCGGGGCGGAAGGCACAATCTTGTCGAATCCATGGAACAGACAGATTCCCGCACACCAGGGCTACCAAAACCGGCGACATGTTCGCCTCTTCAAAATTATAATTTCACGGTAGGGGCAGGCCCCCGTGCCTGCCCTGAGAGGCCCTATTCGCCAAATCTATTTCTTCCCCTGTTTACCATTACAACGGCAAAGGCGACGGGGCTCCTCCGTTACGTACCGAAGCGTAGGCGGCCTGGATGATCTCCACGGTTTTGCGGCCGTCCCGGCCATCCACCCGCAGAGGCTCTTTGCCCTGCAGCACATCCAGCACATGGCGATAATAGGCCCTGTGGCCAAAACCGTAAACGTTAGGGGGGGCGGTATCCGCCTGGTGCACTTCGTCATCCATGGGATCCGGGGAGTCGAACTCCCACCGCTCGAAGCTGTTCAGGGCAAAACCCCCGATCTTCACGGTTCCCCGCTCTCCCAGCACCGTAAGGCTTCCTTCGAGGTTTTTGGGATACGCCAGCGTGGTAACGCTGATGCTCCCCAGGGCACCGCTGCGGAAACGCAGATTTACCACGATGCTATCCTCCGCCTCGATGCGCCTCCCCTGGGTGGCGCTATAGGCCTGCACGCTCTCCACGGCACCCCCCATCCACTGCACCAGATCCACGTAGTGCGCCGCCTGGTTGGAAAGGCACCCCCCGTCAAACTCCCAGGTACCCCGCCACTTGGCCATGTCGTAATAGTCCTGGGGCCGGGTCCAGAGCACGTTGGAGAGCACCATGTAGATGCGACCGAAACGCCCCTTTTCCAAAGCCCGGCGCAGCAGATCCACGGTGCGGTTGAACCGGTTCTGTTTCACCACGAAGAGCTTGGTCTTGTTGCGGTCGCAGGCAGCAATGGCCCGATCCACCTCGGCGAGAGACGTGCCCAGGGGTTTCTCGCAGAGAGTATGCATTCCCCGCTCCGCCGCCTGCACCACGTGTTCCGGATGCAGGCCCGAGGGAGTGCAGATGGAAACGATATCGCAGGGAACGGATTCCAGCATCTCCTCGTACCGGGTAAAAGCCGGGCACCCCGCAGCCTCCGCCACCGCCCGGGCCCGATCTTCCTCCACGTCGCAACAGGCCACGAGAGAAGCTTCGGGAAATTCTTTCAACGCCTCGATATGATTTTTACTGATGCGGCCACATCCGGCCAGGGCAAAACGGTACATGCAGAAAGCCTCCTAAGGGACACCATCCTTTATGCGCTTTATTCCGCTGCAAAACGCATTTTTCGGCCCCCTCAAAAATTTATGTTACAAAACATATCCTTGAAGCTCTATTCTCTCCAGGCTTCTTCATATTTTTCGATCATCCTGGAAAGACTGAAGTTTTTTTGGATCCGCTCCCGGGCAAGCTTCTTTCTCCGCTCCCAGGCATGGGGATCTTTCATAGCCTCCAGGGCTTGACATATGCCCTCATAAAGGGCCTGGGAATTTTTAAAAAGAACTACCCATCCGGTATCTCCTACAATAAAAGCCGCATCTCCCACATCCGTGGTTACGCAAGGAGTGCCGCAAGCCATGGCCTCCGCCAAAACATTGGGAAAGGCTTCGCTGGAGCTGGAAAGCACATGCACATCCAAGGCATTCATAATTTGGGGGATATTGTTCTGCTGCCCTAAAAGCCGTACGCTCTCAACAAGCTGTCTTTCTTCCAGCAGAAAGCAAAGCTCTTTATTCGTTTTCTCCATACCCGTGCCGACAAGCAAACACTGAAAAGAATGCCCCGAACGCCGCAACTTCTCCAGAGCGTCCAAAAGGTTCCCATGATCTTTCATGGAATCGTAGCGGGCCACCATTCCCAAAAGAGGCACTTTTGGAGGGATTCCCCAAAGCACCCGCAGCTTCTGTCGGGCATCTCCATCCGGGGCAAAACGAGAAAGATCGTACCCGTTGGGAATAACGATAAACTTCCCCGCCCTATATCCCAAAGCCTTATGAGCTTCCGCAGCCTCTTGGGAACAGCAGATAATCTTTTTGGGGATAATTCGGGATAACCGGGCGCATAGTCGGGCCACCCGGGGGGTGGAGCTTGTGGCATGACATTGATCGATACGGTTGTTACGAATGCCCCAGTAAACCCTGGGAATCCCCGCAAGCCGGGCCACCACGCCCCCTATAAGGTCGGCATGGTACATCCAGGTTTGCACCACCTGGGGCTTCTCGGCACGAAGGATCCGCCACAAGGCACAAAGGCCCCTCAAAGAACACTTTCCCCGGGGCATTCCAAGAGCATGCACCCTCACTCCTGCGCGCCGCAGAAGAGGGCCGTACTTTCCTTCGTCCATAAGAGAGACCACACAGTGCCGACTCTCCGTATCGTTCAGACAGAGGCGATACAATACCGCTTCAGCTCCTCCGTCATTGAGTCCGGTGATGATGTGGAGTGTTTTTATCACCTTGGGCACCTTAATTTCTTCATTCATTTTTTAAAATTTTTCCGAAAAACGAGACAAGTTTTTTCATCTTGGGTGTCCAATTAAGGGTTTTTTCCGCATACTCCCGCATTTTTTGAGGATGCTCAGGATCTTGCAGTACCCTTTCGGCAAAAGAGCGTACCTCCAGCATATCGATGGCTTTTTCGCTAACAGGAAATTTCTTTATGTACGGGAAGGTTTCGTCGAAATCCGGATCACCAAAGGCGGTAATAAAAGGAATGCCCCGAGCACAATATTCTCTTGCTTTCAGCTCCGAAGTTTCCCTCAAGCCTTTTCTGTGGACTCCCAAACTTCCCACCCCGATATGGCATCTGTCAAACATGGCATCAAGATCGGGGCCGTACAGAGGACCATGGAAAAAAACCCTCTTCTCAAGTCCATGTTTTTTGACCAACGTTTCAAGCTCCGGCACCGCACTTCCTTGGCCGACAATATGAAGCACTATCTTTTTATGGCCACTACAACCAACGTCTCCAGCACAAAATCCTGCCAAACCCCGGATAAGGCGATCCACGCCATGCCAAAGGCTTACATGGGCTACAAACAAAAGGTGCAATTCTGAATCCTCTTCCAGGCCCTTCGGAATGCAACGCAAGGGAAGAGACTGCACATCCACGCCATTTCCTATGGTAATCCCCTTATCCCGGTGTAACGAAACTCCCGCCAATGCAAGTTGATAATCCGTTATTTCTTGGGTTACCCCAACCATACCCGAAAGCTTTTTACGTATGGCCCCCCTAAAAAGACGTTCACTCCAATAAATGATTCCCTTTCCGGAAAGGGAAATTTCTATAAGCTCCTTGCATTGGTGTTCCGTCACCACAGGTTTCTTTACTTTATCCAAAAAACTGCAGAAAAAAGGATCTCCCATGGGATAACGAAAAAAGACCACATCACAAGCAGATTCTTCAACGCAGCGAAGAACTTCGTAAAAGAGCCTTTTCCGTCGCATAAAGGTATTTACAATACCTCTCGTTTTTTGAGGCGAAAAGGTTTTATACTGTGATATCCCCTCTCCTACGAGAAAAGAATATGTTCGGGAGACCTCCCGCACTCCGCTAAAATCATAGAGAAAAAGAAAGGGCTCGCAATTATTTTCTTTAAAGGCCTTTACCTGGGCAACTACCTTTTTACGTACTCCGGGAAGAATTGCCAATCCACCTGCGACATACAATATTTTCATAATCCAATCCTTGTCTTTGGTTTTCTTACACCTATATTTACAAAAAATTTTTCTTGGATTCTCCAAACACGGCACAGTAAAGATGTCCCTGAAATTACCAAGAATCCCATACCCTCTGCCCGGGGCAAATCACATCTACGAAAGGATCCGAATTACATGTGGAAAAATCAATGCCATGCCAGCAAGCATTGCATTAACAGAAAAGATTACTTTCCTCCAGCAATCGATTCAAAAGAGCAACCAGTTTTTCCTGTTCTTTTTCGAAGCAAAGCTCCTTAGCCGCCTTGTGGCTTTGATGCTTCGCCCGGTCGATATCCGAGGCGGAGAGAGCGTTCAAAGTCTTCGCCATGGATTGCAAGGAGAACTCCTCCGCCACCACGCCACATTCATACTGCTTTACAAGCTTCGCCATGTCCAGGGACGGCCCTATGGCGATCATGAGCCTTGCCTGGATGTACTCGAAAAACTTGTTCGGGAGACAATTTTCAAGATTGAACGTTATAGGTTCACAATAAAAAAACCCAATATCGTATTGTCCAATGGCTGGAATAATTTCCTCAAAGGGAATCGGCTCCGGAAAGGAGATCCGTTTTGAGGAAGCCCCTTTACGGCGAAGCTCTTTCTGATAAGGAGGATTGCCTACTAAAACCAAATCAAGAGAAAATCGCTCGTCAAGCATGGAGACAATGTCAATCAGGTTCTCAAGGCAGCGGTTTCTGTTAGCCTTTCCGTGATAAACCATACGGATTTTTTCGGGATTCGTCGGTTGTACTGCCATATCCGCATAGGGGGGGGTACTGCGATACAGATGGGCCTCGATTCCAAACTCTTTACGGTATTCCCGCTGCAACCCCTCGGAAACCGTAAGCACCGCATCGCAGCGTGTCAGATAATCCCGACAAAGCTGCACGCGCCCTCTTTTTTCAAAAAGGTGAAATCGCCATTCCCCCTCATTCTGGCGGGGGTAATACTCCCTGGCATCGAAAAGAATCTTCGCATTTCCCTTAACGGCAAAGGTCAAGGGTAAAAACTGCAGATCCTCCACAATGAGCAAATCGAATTCTCGCCCTTGGAGCTTTTCTTCTGCACCAATCAAGTCATATCGAAACGCCCACAACTTGCGTGCAAGCCCTTCGTTTTTCTTGAACGGGAAAAAATCCAGAAGAAGGGCTGAGATTTTACGGTAAAATTTATTCCGCAAAGCCAGGGAAGGCAAGGATAAAGGGAAATAGTCCTTAACCTGCAAATCCTTCCTGGTAGGATATCCCATCACCGAAACATGAAAGCCCAGGGAGCGGCAAAGCTCTATGGCACGCCGAGGACGAGGATTACCGCCAGGGTCCGCAAGGCACATGACAAGAATTTTTTTAGGATACCCACTCTCCATGATTAAACAACCGCCTCATTTCATTTTTCGTCAAAAGGACTTTGCCAAAAAGCCATTCCCTCTCGTTATCAGGGGGTTCGCCATTACTGGGCCACTATTTCTTGGCACAGTCTTTTTTCCTCATCCCCCATAAAATAACTATTATGCCATAGAAGGGTAAAACATCCCCGATATTTCCTGCAGGTATTCTTGAGCTACACCATATAGTCGTAAGCCTCATCAGGGGGGAGGCCCATGTGTTTTTCCCCCAGTACGGAGCACTCCATAACAATGAGGGGGTACTCCATCAAGCTCAGCTCCCGGTTCTGTTCCAGATCAAACACGCCGTCAAAATGTCTTCCCTCCTGAAAAGTGCCTTTATCAACCCTGAAGGGCATGGATGATCCGAAGCTTCAGAGATTCATCCTCATTGTCGTTAATAAAATCTGTGATAATCGCCAGCAGCAACTCTTTGTCGATTTTTCCCGCCGCCACGTGAGCGCTGATATTTTCCATCTCACGGATAAATCTTTCCGCACAGTGCAAATACCCGTTTTCCAGAAGCATCTGAGTACATAAAACGATGGCCATTCGCTTATTTCCATCTTGAAGCATGTGAAACTTGCAGACGCAGAAAAAGAGGTGTGTCAGTTTTTCTTCCATGGTAGGATAATACTGATCGTCCTTAATAAAATCCAACACACCTTCCAGCCGTTCCCTTCCATCGCCGATAAACCCGCAAGTACCCCCGCCACTGATACGAATGGTCTTTTTGTAGGTCTCCACAGCTCGGTCTATGGTAAGGTAAAGTATCTGGGGCATTTTACTCTCGTTCTTTCAGGCGCTTCATGACATCGCTGGTTTCACGAAGTCTTTCCGCAAGCTCCATGCTCTTTTCACCCAGAAATCGCTCAAACTCCTCCCGGTCCAATGGAGCGACATATTCCTCCAGCTGCAGGTGAAGTGCATCCCGGAAAGCCAAATCCCGACTTGCCATCTTGCGCCGAGCCTTTTCGATGAGGGGTTTCCAGTGTGGCTGGGATTCAAAATCTTTGAAGAGATTATCCACCTCGGCATTGCTCAAAGGTCGTTGTTTCTTCTGGAACTCATCTTTAAGGAGCGCAGCAAATCCGCATTCGTAGGAAGCGATGAGATCCAAGACTTCGGCATACATGGTATCCCTGAGTTTGTCTTTTACCGCCAACCGGAGGATTTTGCTGTATTCCTGGGCTCTCTCTTTGAAGATGCTTACGTAGATCTTGTTCGTATAGTTGGCATACTTAAAATTTCCTCCAGCAACATACTCCTTCAAAGCGTGGGTAAATTCTTTTCTGTAGTGCTCGCCGTGAAAGGCAGAATGAAGGAAATCCTCGTCCCGCTGATTTATGTACTTGGTGCCTCCACCGGCTCGAAAATTGATGGTATCGATGACGATATCAAGTATCATACGGCGAAGCAATCTGGCGCGATCGCTCTCCACCACTAGCATCACAAGGTTGAGAAAAGCTCTGAAGTCGAAAATGCCAAGCTGAGGACTCTTCTTGATGTTCCCGAAATCTATTTCGGGAACATGCATGTCAAAAATTGCCTTTTTCAGTGATACCAAGGCTTCGCCACGTAAAACCACATAGCCGTTGGCATGAAGCTCTTCAGAATGGTGCTGAAGATAATTTTCAACCGTCCGCACGTCTATTTCAAGAAAGGAAGCCACTTGTTCCTTGAGCAGGACAACCTTTCCCTCGTAGAGAATCCCCGTTATTCCCGCAGCCTTTTCTATCTCTTGCAACGCAAAGGAGTTATTGAGAATATTCTGTCGGTCTATCCTCGAATCCACAAGGCTTATCTTGGCGGGGGCTGCATGGGTCATAAAATCACCTTCTCCAGGTCAAAAGGATATATGCTAGATGTAAACTACAAATGTAACGGGGGCTAAGATTTCCAAGATTTAATGATAAAAGAGTAGCCCACAGCAGGACACTTTCGTTAATATTGTTTCTGGACAAAACCTATTGGCGGAGAAGCCCCTTCTTTACGCTATCAAGTCATTCATCATTATTGGGCCACTATTTCTTGGTACAGTCTTTTTTCCTCATCCCCCGCAAAATAGCTATTATGCCAGAGAAGGGTAAAACACCCTCCATATTTCCTGCAGGTATTCTTGAGCTGCACCATATAGTCGTAAGCCTCATCAGGGGGGAGGCCCATGTATTTTTCCCCGAGCACGGAGCACTCCATAACGATGAGGGGATACTCCATCAAGCTCAGCTCACGGTTCTGCTCCAGATCAAACACCGGAAAGGGATGGCAGGTACCGCAGCGGAACCCTGCATAATCCGCATAGGATAAAGAGGTGTCGTAGTGCAACCCCGCCTCGGCGTAGTTTCGCCAGGTAGTGGGAGCTTCCCAACGCAAATAATGCTGCCGCCCTCCCCACTCTTCCTGCTCTATTCCCAGAGAGCGGGCAACTTTTTTCAGGTGCGCCACTTCTTCTTTCGTCTTCCCCGGATCCTGGTATGTCATATAGCTTCCATGATAGCCGATCTTATGGCCTCGCCGGGAAATATATTTCATCAGCTTGCGGATACGGGGATGCTCCAGATCATACACGCCGTCAAAAGAATGGGTGTTTTTGGGGATAAAGTAAAAATCATCCTGCAATCCATCTTTTTCCGCCACATCCATAATAAAATCGAAGGTGTAACAAGGATCTTGTGCATTATTCCCCAGTTTTACGGAAGCCCAGTTTAACCCTCGCAAAAAGGCCTGTTTCGGATTTTTGCGTTTGATAACGTCTCCCCCCATAGAACGGAGAATCTGACGCGGGGGTATAAAGGCGATGTTAAAAGGCACATCCACATCGTGAGTCACTTTCATTCTGAATTCCCGGGATTGACGCTCCAAGCCCGGCCAGAGGTGCTTCATGCAGCCCCAGAGGATTTCCACAAGCTCATCCACCACGGGGCGATGCAGATAGCCCTCCCGGTACGCATGAGAAGCGGCAGCGGGGAAACGTCCGTGTTCGTCCCGAATCGGGTTCAGCATCTCCTCCGCCCGGATAAGAATGTAAAAGATGGTACCCAAAAGATCGAAATGGATCTGCACTGCGTTACTTTCCATGGTAACGAGTCGGGATGGAAGAGGTTCGCCTTTTTTGCAAAGCACAGGGATTCTTTTTTCCCCTATAATCTTCTGCGCCACATCATCCGCCGGAGCCATGCGCAGCTCCAGAGAACGCTTTTTGAGAAGCTCCGGGAGGGGGAAACCGGAGAGGAAGGAGAGCATGGAAAGTTGTTTGGCAGAGCCCTCCAAACTCATAAAAACCTGCCTCCGGGAATCAAGGTCAAAGGCTACGCTCTCGGTTGACAGATTCTGCAAGAGGTACGCAGTAACATATTTAAAAGATGGAAGCATGCGGAAAGCTATCCTTTCCGAAAAAAGAGCCTAACTCCGCTCTTCACTGTTTGGAGAGTCTTCAACCAAGGTGTCATTTTGGATATGCTGAAATAAGGCATTTGAACTCCTCCAAAAGCCCGGAAAAATCGCTCGATGGGCTCTACCATGGAACCTTCGAAGTCGAATTTTTGGGTAACCCTAGAGGCGAATTGAATGGCCTCCCACATGAGCAGACTCGTGGCTCCGCTGTTTCGAAGCTCCGGATCCCCTCCCCCCATCAAATAATACGCCGAACGCTCATCCCAAATAATATATATGGCAGCGTGAATTCTGCCGGAAGCGTCTTCGGCAAAGAAAATCTTTCTATTTTCATCACCGCAGGCCCTGTCGATCCGGTGGACAAGATCCGGAGAATAAGGCAACCCCATCCCCTGACGGGAAAAGGTTTTCTCGTTAACTTCAAGAAAGCGATGTATTCCAAGATCGGTGCGTAGGCAAACCTGTTTTGCCGCCTTTTTTATCTCTCTTCGAATGTTCTCCAAGAAGCCGGCCCATACCTTATCGGCATCGGATATATCGGAAAGAACGTAGGTATAACGTGTAGTCTGACGAAATCCGTGCCAATAAAAGGGGAGCCAATTCGTTATTTCATAATGAAAATTTTGCTGAAACGAATCGAACTTGGGAAGTTTACCTATAAGCTCGGCCATAACATCCTTTTGCCAAGCGAGAATTTTAGGATACTTCGCCTCTTTTTTTTCAATCCATGGCCCCAGAGTTTGGGTCAATGCAGGCATACGAAGAAAATCGAGCCCTCTGCGGCTCTTCTTTACATAAGGAAGGCGCCCTACAACCCGCCCCCCATGCTCTGCAACAACGACACTCCATTCCCCCGGGGCAACCGCATTAAGCCACCAGGGTTGTTGAAATATGGAATTGACTTCCTGAATAGATTCCTTTTTCATAAAGACCTCTTCATTCCTGCCTCAATGAGAACGATAGGTTTCCCAATCATATTTTGCGACTTCTTGGCACAGCCTTTCGTAAACATCTTCGGGAACGCTGCGTTTTTAACAAAAACATTTTTTCTATGCATTTTCATTTCCTTTTTTTCGAAAAACCTTTTTCACGAGCTTTCCCTTGCATGTTCCCAGCAATCTTATGATAAAAGGCCAAAAAACTCGATAAGACCGACATGGCACTCCGCAGAATGGGGATAATACAGATACGTGATAAAAAGGTATTCGCAAAATTATTCTGAGATCAACTCTTTCTCTTTCTTTAAAGCCAACTTTTTCCACTCCCCGAAGAGAAGCCTTATTCTCGCTATTCACACAAATAAAAAGATTGCATAAATTTTCATGATCTTCAGCAATACGACTCAATACGGCGGGATAAATCCCTTTGCCCCGAGCCCACGGAGCGGTTTCACAATAATGGATATATCCCTCATTTTTTTCAAGTTTCATTTGAATAAAGGGATTGATCGAAACCCATTGTGGACCCTTTTGCAACCATGAACGGTGACAGCATTTGCCGTCGAGATACGCATAATATCCGACATCCCCTTGTCTGAGGAAACGCTCGAAAATAGCAACATAACGGGAGGGTTGGAAAGAAAGCACATCCTTGATGTTGTTATTGCTTACCGAAGTTATTCTTACCGAAGCCTGTATATGCATAGAATTCTCTAGCGAAAAAACTATACTTTTTGTTATCATGACTAAGAAGAGCCCTTCTCTTAAATTAGACTTCTGAGAAAAAATTCATTAAAAGCCAGACAAGTAATAACTGGCCAAAATACCATTGTATTGGTAACCATCAAGAAGAAATGCCTCTATTTCCTTAACATAAAAACTGCCCATAACTGTAAGAACATCATTTCGAAGGAACTTTTGAACAAGACGTTTGGAATAATACTGGCTAAAAGCCCTTTTTATTGTTTTTTTCAAAACGACAGGAAGAGATTTTTTTACTTTATCTAAAAAATCTTTTTTTCTAATAGCCGAAAAATCTTTAGCTTCTTGCCCCAAGACCTTAATCCCCATATCTTCTCCCAGAGAAACAACGAACTTGATATAAGCTTGTTGTTTCTTGCGATAACGTGGCAAAACCCTATTCCAATATGCCATAAATTGTTCATCCCAAAAAGGAGTCCACCAAGCATATCCAAAAAATTCGTATACACGAATTGAATTGTTAATATATTTTACCTGTCTTTCTGCAATATCCCAACATTCAAAGGCACCCGCAGATTCAGAAAAATCGTCAAGGTTTCCGAGAGTCCTCAGAATACGTTCTCTGAAAACAGGCTCAAGTTTTTTACGTTGCTTAGACCAATCAAAGAGAGAGTAATGATATTCAAGGATGCTATCAAGGACAAGATCTCTATTTAGGGATTGCTCTTGATAGAGTCGAGGAAGGCGCTTACTCCTGCTTCCGGCAGGCAAATCTGCCGAAAGCCCCGGCACAAAGACACTATCCTTGGGAATTCTTCCCGTTTCCTTCAACTTCTTTACGGCGGGCCAATCCTGGATATGAGGCAAAGCGCAACACCCATCAGCCATGTCTCCATAGCTTTTCATTTCCTCAGAGTGATACCATCCATACCATTGTTCATTTGTGTAGGGAACAAATTCCCAAGGTATGTCAAGGCTTTCAGCAACCTCTTTGCTGATTCGCGCTTCCTCGTTTCCCTCTCTACCATAGCTAAAGGCGATCAGCTTGTCATAACCAAGGCGTTTGAGCATAAGAACAATCAACCTGGAATCATAACCGCCACTGAGGGGAACCACGATAGTCCTTCCATCGGCAAAATCTATAAGACGATTAAAGACATCCAGAAGCACTTGGTCAAAAATTTGTAAAAGCTCCTCTTCTGTCTTCTGGAAATAGTCTTTATGTATGTAACGATAGTAACGTACAGGGGAAAAGCAAAAGGTTCCATCCCCATCCAACTTAAAGGAAACGATCTCCCCCGCTTGAACCTGTTTCACATTCGGATAGAGAGTATCCGCCCCGGTCACATAGCCAGCAAGAAGAAATTCTGCTTTGGCAAGAGGGTCATATTCGGTGTTCCCCACACGTTCTTTTACCCAATGGGCATCATCGCTGATAAAGAGTTGGCCGTTCTTTTGTCCGTAGAAAATAGGAAAGCTGCGGATTTTATCTACCGCCATCCAGCCTTCGGCACCGTCCCAATAAAGGGCGCTGAAAAACCCATTCGCACTTCCAAATTTTTCCGGCAAATCTTCACGGAGAATTTGAGAGGACCAAGAAGCAAGGTTTTCCTGGGTCGTTTTTATGCCGTTCAAAAATGCCGTGCCTCGAACCCTAGATTTCTCTTTTCGAAACCAATCGTTTCCAAAATTAAACGCAGCTTTTTCCATACTGAAACCCCCTCCTTTTATCAATTTTTATTCAAACTTTGCAGTTTAACGTATGAAATTTTTAGAAACACCAACCCTGAAACAGTGGCTATTGCAAAAGAGAAAAGAAAGGGGGCATCAAAGCGCATAACCAAAAAAACAGGTAGCAGTAAAGCCAATGCATTTCTCCCCTGTTTGAATATGCTGGAAATCACTTTAGACAAAACATTGCCACTTGCACAAAGTAACCATAGAGTTCCAAAAAAAAGAAAGAGAAAGCTTATTCCTCCAAAAAGCCCTATTGTCAACAAATCTTGGCCAAGTTGAGAACCAATATAAAGAACTGCAATACGACTCATGACAAAACCAACTTCAAAAAATAATGCCACATCCTGTTTGTTGAGTATTGCAAAAAGCCTTGTAAGAGGCGAGTAAGTAAAAGCCAACACCATCCACGGCCCCAGGAATTGCGAAAAAATCCCTGCCATGCGCCATCTCTCTCCAAACACAAAGCTAAAAAGTTCTGGGGCAAGCAAGGAAATGCAAAGGATGGGAAATGTCCCTATCTGTATCAGAGTTTCAAAGGTTTTGAGCGAGACCTGGGCAAGATTCCCCTCGTATTTTGCCCGGCTCGCCCGTTGCACAAAAACTTGCCCAATAGCTTGACCTATAAAAGTAATGGGAAGCTGGAGAATGCTCATGCCAAAAGCGAAAAAACCTGCCGTATCAGCTCCGAAAAAAGCTACTAGCATGATGGGAGGAACTCTCCTGCCAAAAGTGTTGAGCAAGCCCCCCCAAGTGCTGTAGAGAGGAAACTTTCGGTATCTGATAGCTACCCTCTTTATCTGGTCTTTATCCGCTTTTGGGCAACCATTTTTTTTGATAAGCCTCTTTCCGAGAGTTGTAATGCCTCCCGCCTGGCTTGCAATACTTGCAAAAAGAAGTCCTAAAGGCTTGAGCCCCAACAAGCCGAAAGCTAATTTTGTAAGAATTCCGGCAACGCTTTGGGTTATTTTTGTTTTGGCAACGAGAGAAAATTCTCCTTCTCTTATTGCCCATTGTGTCAAGATGGCATAAAGCCCCATTCCCCCCACACCAAGCGGGATGAGAAACCAGTAAGGCTTTAAAAGCTCTGCTGAAACAAGTTCTAATAGAAAATCTTTGGCGAAAAAAAGTATTAAACTAAGCATACCAATAAAAATGCATTGAAGAAAAAAACTTAAAACCACCAGGCTTCGAGCAAAACTTTCCTTTTTAGGCAGGGGAATTGCGAAATGATAACGCAACCCTGACACTTCCACCAAAATTCCCGTTACAGAGGAAAAAAGAGCCAATACACCGTAATCTGCAGGCGAATAGATGCGGGAAAATACAGGCATCGTAAGAATGCCCAAGAGTTGGGCCAAGGCTGTTGTCCCTGCAATAAGAGAAATGCTATGCGCCGCAGATTCTTTGGGCAAAAGCCGTGACACAAACAATTTTATGCGGTCTGCAAAAGCGAAAAGCCGAAAACTTCTACGTTTTTGATTCACGGCGCGTCCTTTCGAGAAAACCTTCGATTTTTCGAGTTACTAACGGAAACAGAAAACAACCAAAATAGGGATCGAAAAGCCATGCCCCACTTGACAAGCCCTGTTTCGAGTAAAAATACTACTCGAAACAGGGCTTGTCAAGTGGGAGTTCAAGACACCGTAAGAGATCAAAACAATCGCAAAACAAAAATCTAACTCTTAGGAGTAAGTATGAGCGAAACAAGGTAAAAACCCTCTTCTACCGCAGATTTCACGTGGTTTTTTATTATCGTCTTTAAAAATACTCCCTGCAAATTTACATGAAATCTAAAATCTAATTCTCCACCTGTAGTGACGGCAACCAAATCTCAAAAACACTATTTCCCCATGTCCTTACATAAGAATGATGATTCAAAAATTTCTCTAAAAGCATCCAATTCTCATAGTACCTCTTCGACCTATTTAAAGTAAGCTCCATGGGCCACTCAAAATTTTGCAGAGAATACTTACTCCGAACCACTACGGGAAACGAAGTATACTCCATTTCCGCCTTCTGGAGGTAATACTTCATCTCTTCCGGTTCGTAGAGAAAGGGCCAGGGGTTGTAAAGATAAGGAATTGTCCCTGTAAGATAGTAAAGGGTAGTCACGGTGTGATACCCCAAAAGGACATCTCCCGGGGCAACGTATTTCTCCAGTTCACTCAAAAGCTCCTGAACCACCTGAGCTCGCTCTTTTGTGGTATATATTCCCCGTAACATGGGATGATCTACAGAGTAACGCATGGCAAGACGATCTGAAGTGTCTCTGTAGGTATACCGATAGCGACTTGCCAAGGCCAGCATGAGGATACCCACAATCACCAGACGCTTAAACCAGAAGGCAGAACGTGATTCCCTGCCTTGAAAAAGGCCTTGCCACCCAAAAGCAAAACCCAAATTTTTGAGGTTTGCTACGCTTTCGAGCAATAGGGGAAATGCAAGCCACAAGCCATGCCGCGCATTTGTAACACCGTTATTTGACCCCAAAGGAACCGTCACTAACATAAGAAATGCTGTGGCATGTAAAAGCAGTTCTTCGGTATCTTTTCGGTACCAGGACATCCACATCTTCATCAAAAGGAAAAGATACACCACTCCGATAAGGCTGTACAGCAAAACGGTCCAATTACGGTAAAATTTCCAACCTAAAAAGAAAGAACATGCCATGAAAAGTACAAAAGAAGCTATTCGCACCCATTTTGTCATGCGTCCCATGGCAAAAGCGCTTCCCAAGCCGACGATCAAGAGAGGTGTTGCCAAACCAAAGACAAGAATGTGATTTCTCACAAAAAGACCGATCAAAGACTTGATAGAATGGTGTGAACTACTGTTTGTTGCCATTGACTTTATGCCCATAACACCTTGCAAAAAAGAATTCAAATATCCGGAGCTCCACATGGCGAAAAGGGCACACCCAAAGGCACTAAAATAGCCGAGAAAGAAAAACCCGCTATTGCGAAAAGATTGCCTCCACGGATTTTTGGACACGTCTACAAAGGAAGGCAGCATAGGCAAAAACCCAAAGGCTATCATGAGAATATTTGGAAGGCGGGCGAAAAAAGCGCAGGCACAAAAGGCCCCGGAAAGGAGGAAAAGCCATTTTTTATTGGCAACATATCCTTTTTGAAGGGCACAGAGCGAAAGCACCGCCAACAGTGCTGTTACTGTGTTATAGCTTATCCATAAGCCTCTCTGGGTAAGCAGGAAGAGGAGCAAGAGCCACACGAATATCCGCTGAAGGGGCATGTATGGTGATAATGTCTTGATGAGCACGATAAAAATACACCAGTAGAGCAAAACGGCACCGAAACGTGCTCCCAGAAGCCCCCAGGAAGCGGAAAGCTTCATCCAAAGGCCGTTGAGAAACATGGAGAGGAATGTGGAGGATGTAACGGAAAAAACCATGTCGGGGTTATCCACAACGTCTCGAGAAGAGACCAGCATGTACCCCATATCAGTAAAATCCAAGCCTTGAAAAATAAAAAGGAGCGGGGTAAGAAAAAGCAGTCCCCCCAAAAAATACTGGCGCATATTTAGGTTATTCAATAACGACATCCTCCTTGCCTGCCATTGCTCTAAAATGCAAAACAATCTGCAAAGGGCACATAATCGTTTTACGTTCGATAAAAATGCGAAAAAAATAAGGGATGAGGCTTTTCTACCCCCGTCTCCTCGCCACCAGCAAGCAGCTTGTCCCCCAGCTTTTGCTTTTTCCTTTGCGGATCATGGCAATTTCTTTCCGCAGCAAAAATCTCATGAGCGGCGAAACTATTTTACTGTCCGCACCATGTTCCGTTTCATGGGAGAACACGTTCTCTCTTTTCAGGAGGCCCAGTCGGGAAGGCAGGGCTTTGAGGAAGAAGAGGGGCAACACCAGCCAGCCGAAGAAGCATGTGTAGTAGAGAGGTTCGAAGTCCTCTCCGAGGACCGCCAGAAGAGAGAATTTTCCATACCGGCGATAGTGTCCGGAATAGATATCCGTGTGCGACCAGAGCCACGGCCCTGCGGGCACTGTGAGATAGAACATACCTCCGGGTTTCAATATTTTTGCCATGCTGCTCAAAAAAGCTTTGTCCTCCTCCACGTGCTCGAGAACATCGAAGCACCCCACGGCTCCCATAGATTCTTCGGGAATACCGCTCTGCTCCAGGGTGGCGCAGAGTACCCGGGGAATGTTTCGTTCCATCTTGGCATTTCGGGCTCCCGTCCTGCCGGGCTCAAGAAGAACCGCAGAAAAGCCCTCATCCAGAAGTCTACGCGTAACAAAGCCATTCCCTCCACCTATATCCAACAAAAAATCCTGGGGAGCGGGAGGAAAAGACATCACCGCTGCGGCTATCACATCATTCCGATGCTGGAACCAGAAAGAGCGGTCTTCCAAACCAAAAAACAGGGCATTCCCCTCTTCGGGATAGGAGAGGGCCGCATTTTCGGGGGCAAGAAAGACCCCGTTCTCGTCTTTTTGCAAATTTTGAAAGATGGCATCCCTTTCCATTTACCTTTGTTCCTTTCTGCCTCATAAACAAATTATGCGGAGAAGACAACCACTCCCAAAAGGATAAGTGTAAATCCCCAGAATTTGGAGGCGGTCATTTTTTCGCCGAAGAAGACTCTACTTAAAAGTGGCACAAGAACAAACCCCAGAGAATCAAGCACCGGTCCGCTTTTTAAGGGAATCCCCCGGTATGCCAAAGAACTCAGGGCCATGGAGGAGAAGAAGAGGAAGTATCCCCCAAGCACCCAGACGTTCAGATATTGCCCCAGGAGAGAGTCTGTTTTCCCGGCTCCCTTCTTGAGGGCTACCTGGCCGAAGGCGGCGATGGTTACCGCCGTGAGAAAGAGGAGGTAGTATTTATTCACTGCGCACCACCACCAGAAGGATGCCGCTGAAGATGATGCCTGCCCCTACAAGGTTGTTGAAGGTCACCGTCTCGCCGAAAAAGAGCACCGCCCAAAGGAAAGTCCAGAGAAAAAGCGTTCCCCGCCAGGCATACGCCACCATGAGTTCGTACTTCCGCAACACCTGTTGCCAGATGAGGGCGAAGATGAAGACGCAGGCGAGGCTTGCGGCGTACAGCAACAAAAAATGAGGCGAAAGAAACGGTTCTTGTGAAGCAAACTTCAGGAAGATGGCACACAGGGAGAAGATGAAATATCCTCCTTGAAGGAGCAGAAAACCACGCCACTCCCGAAGCATCAAATGTTTATCCTTTTGTCGATAACATACAGGGGACGTTTTTTCGTTTCGTCGAAAACCTTGCCCAAATAAATACCAATGATACCCAGATTTGCGATAATGATTCCCCCGAGGAACCAGAGAGAAACCATCATGCTCGTCCATCCCGCCACGGGAATATCCAGAGCGAACTTTCGAAAGGTGAGGTACATAGCGTAGAAAAAAGAGCCCAGGGCTATCAAAAACCCCATTTTTATAGAGATACGGAGAGGTTTGTCCGAATAGGCGATAATGGTGTCCACAGCGAGGTTGACAAGCTTTCGAAAGCTATAGGAACTTTTTCCTTCGTAACGGGCTCCATGCTCCACGTTGATGTAAGCAGTGGAAAAACCAAGCCACTCCAAATGTCCTCCGAAAAAACGAAGCTTCTCCTGCATGGAACAGTAGACATCAATTACTTTGCGGGAGACAATGCGAAAATTCGCCACTTCAGGGTCGTAATTCATTCCCGAAAGCCATCTGAAAAGGAATACGAAAACCCTCGAAGCCATTCGTTTCCACAAAGGATCCTTACGCTTACCCCGGCGGGCGCAGACCATGTCATATCCCTCCAGGGCTTTTGCGTAGAGTCGGGGGATCTCTTCCGGCCGATCCTGCAAATCGCAATCCATAACCACTGCCCAATCCCCCGAGCAAAGTTCCAGCCCGGCGGTAATGGCGTAATGCTGACCAAAATTCCGGCTGAACTGTACGGCTTTTACCCGAGGATCACGAGAAGCAAGATCCGCAAGAACATCCCAGGAACCGTCACCCCCTGCATCTTCAATAAAAATAAACTCCATATCATCATGAGAGCAAATTTGCGAAAGAGCCTCCTGCACACGTCGGTAAAGAGGCAATATGGATTCTTTCGATTTATAGAAGGGGGACACAATGGAAATTTTCACTAGCTTCCTCTTTTCGAAGTAAATCGTTGCCGAAGTTTTTCAGGTTGGAACCTCTCTCCATTGCAATCAAGAACATGATTAAGACAAATGGTACCTGTACCTGTTAGGACTTCTATTCCCGAGGGAGATATGTTCCAAATTTTTCCCGGATTTGGATTTTCAAACTTTTTTTTGGGATACACACTCTCTGCTCCAAGGAGAACAACTTCTGAATCACCACAGTAGGATCGTGCTCCATTGTAGGGCCATCCCAAAGCATCTATCGTTCTCACTATTGTCTCCGAAGGTAGAGTCCAATCAATAAAAAAATCCTCTTGATCTCTCCATATACTATACGTAGCCTCATCTTCATCTTGTTCGATGCAACGTAAAGCCTCCGCCTGTTTTTGCTTGAACAACTCTATTGCCAAATTTCCAGCAAGAGTTATTTGCATATCGAAAGCATCTCTTATTTTTATCGGATACGTTATAGGTGTTGCAGCTTGCCCTAAAATAGGCCCCGTATCAACTCCCTCTCGGGGAGAAAAAGCCGTAACACCTATTTGTTTTTCCCCATTGATTAAGGCATTCACAGTTGGAGCAAAACCCCTATACTTTGGCAACAATGAATCATGAAAAACGATGATGTTATCTAACACAGGAAGCATATATTGCCACCCTACCACAAACACCAAGTCAAAAAAAGAAATGTCTTCAGCGCTTAAACGCTTTAAGTCTTTATGTCGAATGTTTTTCACATTGCAGATTTCTTGGATTTTCTCAAAAGCCGTATCTGTTACGTTGTGGTCCTGGTAGGAAATGACCTCTTGAATTGGTATGTTTTCCACGAGATGTTCAAAAAATCCCAGCCCTTTATAACCACATACCATCAAAAGAACTTTTGGATTTTTCATTTCAATAACGATGCCATTTCAAACGTTTTTGCAAGCCCACAAAACAACGGCAACCGAAGTAACCTTGCCGACACATCTTCCGTAACTGGAAGATTTTGCGAGCCTCCTCCACCAAACCGCCTTCCCCCTTCGGCAGAATCCAGAGGAATATAGTGGAATACCGCATGGATGCCCTGGCTTTTCAGGCAGTCCATGGCGCTGTTCCGGGCCTCCTGATTCTGGAAGAGCACATAGTAGATATGCCCGTTGTGCTGGCATCCTTCGGGGATGATAGGACGCCGAAGGGTGCCCTTCTGCTCAAGGGGTTCAAGCTCCCGGTGGTACTGGTTCCAGAGGGAGAGGCGCTCCTGAATGATCTGTTCCGCCTCTTGCAGCTGAGCCCAGAGGAAGGCAGCGGTTATTTCGTTGATGAGGTAGGAGGAGCCCATATCCACCCAGGAGTATTTGTCGATCTCTCCCCGGAAGAACTTGCTCCGATCCGTGCCCTTTTCCATGAGGATTTCCGCCCGTTCCACCAGGGCGGGGTCGTTGATGAGCAGGGCTCCCCCTTCGCCGCAGTGAATGTTTTTGGTTTCGTGAAAGCTCAGGGCTCCCATCTGGCCTAGTGTGCCGAGGGGGCGTCCTTTGTAGGATGCCAGAATGCCCTGGGCAGCATCTTCCAGC
The DNA here is from genome assembly GCA_964545875.1 of uncultured Synergistaceae bacterium. Classification (GTDB taxonomy): domain Bacteria; phylum Synergistota; class Synergistia; order Synergistales; family Aminiphilaceae; genus DAIPKP01. Next base: position 213,174 of record CAZJHH010000003.1, on the reverse strand, counting down.
ACGAGAAGGTTGTGTTTTTCCGCCATGGCCAGGATGGTATCCATTTCGCAGGCCACTCCGGCGTAGTGTACCGGAAGGATGGCCTTTGTGCGGGGGGTGATGGCGGCCTCTACCAGGGATTCATCCAGATTCAAGGTGTCTTCCCGGATATCCACAAAGACCGGGGTGGCTCCCCGAAGCACGATGGCGTTGGCGGTGGAGCTGAAGGTGAAGGAGGGGAGAATAACTTCATCCCCGGGGCCGATGTTGGCGAGGAGCATCATCATCTCCAGGGCTGCGGTTCCCGAGGGCACCAGCACCGCCTTTTTGCACCCTGTCTTTTCTTCCAGCCATGCGGCACAGCGTCTGGAGAAGGCTCCGTTGCCGGCGAAGCTTCCCGAGGCGAGAACCTGCTGCATGTATTCGTTTTCTTTGCCCGTAAGGTAGGGCTTGTTAAAGGGAATCTTTTCCAAGGCCATTCCTCCCTGTTATTGGGGCCATTGTGCAATCTCTTCGAGATATCTGCCGTAGTCGTTTTTCATGGATCCCGCCATGTCAAGAAGAACCTCTCGAGAGATGTATCCCCGGCGCCAGGCGATCTCTTCGGGGCAGGATATCATGAAGCCCTGACGGTTCTGGATGGTGCCTACGAACTTGGAGGCTTCCAGAAGGCTGTCGTGGGTTCCCGTGTCGAGCCAGGCGTACCCCCGGCCGAAGATGTGCACCTCCAAAGAGCCTTCCTCCAGGTAGCATTTGTTGAGGTCGGTTATTTCCAGCTCTCCCCGGGGGGAAGGCTTGAGGCTTTTGGCCTTTTCCACCACCGTGGCATCGTAGAAGTAGAGCCCCACCACGGCGTAGTGGGATTTGGGCTTTTGGGGCTTCTCCTCCAGAGAGAGCACCCGCCTCGATGCATCGAATTCTACCACACCGTACCGTTCGGGATCTTTTACGGGATAGCCGAAGATGGTGGCCCCCTGTTTTTTCGCTGTCACCTCCTGAAGAAGCGTGGTGAGTCCGTGGCCGTAGAAGAGATTATCCCCCAGAATGAGAGCGCAGGGCTCTCCCTGCAGAAAGTCCTCTCCGATGAGAAAGGCCTGGGCGAGCCCCTCCGGGGCGGGCTGTACGGCGTAGGATATGCGGATTCCCCACTGGGAACCGTCTCCGAGAAGGCGTTGAAAGTTCTGGTTGTCTTCGGGGGTGGTGATGATGAGAATGTCCCGCAAGCCCCCGAGCATGAGAACGCTGAGGGGATAGTAGATCATGGGCTTGTCGTACACCGGAAGAAGCTGTTTGCTGGTGCAGAGGGTGAGGGGATAGAGCCGGGTTCCCGAGCCTCCCGCCAGGACAATGCCTTTGGTGATCATAGGGGAGATGCCTCCTTTGCTGTCCCGAATTCTATGCCCAGCCGCTCCATGCGGTAGCTTCCCGAGAGAATGTTTTCTACCCAGGGCTGGTTTTCCAGATACCAGAGCACGGTTTTACGAATCCCCGTTTCGAAGCTCTCTTTGGGCTGCCACCCCAGGGAAGAACGGATTTTGGCGGGGTTGATGGCGTAGCGTCGGTCATGCCCCGGACGATCTTCCACAAAGGTGATCTGCTCTTGATAGGAGCGGCGATCCTCCCGGGGGCGGAGTTCGTCCAGGAGGGTGCAAAGGGTGCGGACGATATCGATATTGGTGCGTTCGGATTCTCCGCCTAGGGCATACATTTCGCCGGGAGTCCCCTCTTGCAGCACCTTGAGCAGGGCGGCGCAGTGATCTTCCACGTAGAGCCAATCCCGAATGTTGAGGCCATCCCCGTAGACCGGCAAGGGATTCCCGGCGAGAGCCCGGTTGAGAATAAGGGGAATGAGCTTTTCCGGAAACTGATAGGGGCCGTAGTTGTTGGAGCAGTTGGTGATGAGGGTGGGAAGACCGTAGGTTTTGTTGTAGGCCCGCACGAGATGATCCGAAGAGGCCTTGGAGGCGGAGTACGGTGAGTTGGGGGCGTAAGGAGTAGCTTCGGTGAAGTGCCCTTTCGGCCCCAGGGAACCGTAGACCTCATCCGTGGAGACGTGCAGAAAGCGAAAGGCCTCTTTTTGGGGCTTGGGGAGGCTCTTCCAGTAGTTTCGGACGGCCTCCAGAAGCCGAAAGGTGCCCACCACGTTGGTCTGAATGAACTCTTCCGGGCCGTCGATGGAGCGATCCACATGGCTTTCCGCCGCCAAATTCATGATAGCCTGGGGTTGATGTTCCTGCAGGAGCGAGGAGACCCGGGGGGTATCCCCGATATCTCCCCGGACAAAGGTAAAGGCGGGAGAGTCCTGGAGATCCGCCAGGGAGGCGAGATTTCCCGCATAGGTGAGCTTATCCAGCACCACCACGTGATGCCCCTGGGAGAGAGCTCGGTGAACCAAGTTGCTGCCGATGAAACCGGCTCCGCCGGTGACAAGGATTTTCACGAAAGGGTCGCCTCCTTGAATGGGGTTCCTGAAACATGAAACGATACTTTTTCAAGGCTGTCAACCCAGGTTTTTCTCCAACTCCTCCACAATCCTCTCCCCCGCATGGCCCTCTCCGAAGAGGTTGCGAGGATATTCCCGGGGTTCTTCCAGGGCGGCGAGAGCCTTTTCCAGGTTTGGAGCTTGGGGAGGGCAGAGGATGTTCCAGCCGCATTCGGTGAGCTCCCGCCACCCCGTGTCAGGCATGATGACCACCGCCCGTTTGCCCGCATAGTAGGCCTCTTTCTGATAGCCCCCGCTGTCGGTCACTACCCCGGCGCAGTCCTGGGTGAGGGACATGAGGTCCAGATAGCCCAAAGGGTCGACGAGGGTAAGGGAGGCCGCAAAGGTTTCCAGCCCCTGGGCGGCGATGCATTTGCGGGTGCGGGGGTGCAGAGGAAGCACTATCTGGCAGCCCCGGGAGGCGGAAACCGCCTGAAGCCCTTGGAGGATGCCCCGAAGGGCCTGGGGGTTATCGGTGTTGAAATCCCGGTGGATAGTGGCCATGAGGTAGCTTTCTTTTTCGAGGCCCAGTTTACGGCGGGCCTCCCGGGGGGTGAAGCTGGGCTCCAGGGTACGGTAGAGATCGTACATGACATCCCCCGTTACGGTTACGCCCCGGGTGATGCCCTCGCTTTCGAGGTTGCCCTTCGCCAGTTGGGAGCAGCAGAAGAGGTGCGAGGCGAGATGATCCGTTATCACCCGGTTGATCTCCTCGGGCATGGTTTTGGGGTTCTGGCGGATTCCCGCCTCCACGTGGGCCACGGGAATTTTGAGCTTTGCCGCTGCCAGGGCTCCCGCCACGGTGGTGTTGGTGTCTCCGTAGAGAAGCACGAGTTCCGGCTTTTCCTGGAGCAGCAGGGCCTCGAATTTGACGAGGGCCTCCGCGGTTTGGGCGGCGTGGGTTCCCGAGCCGATGCCAAGAAAGTGATCCGGCGAGGGCATGCCGAGCTGGGTAAAGAAGATTTCCGACATGTTGGCATCGTAGTGCTGCCCCGAGTGCACCAGAATATGGCGCCAGGAGTTGCGGCGGCGCACCGCGGCGTTGACAACCGCTTCTTTGATGAATTGGGGCCGGGCTCCCACGAGGGAGATGACGGTGGGTAGAGACAAGGGAGTTACCTCCTGTTTTCGGTATCCTCGGATGGTACCACAGAGCATGAAAGTGCACATGCCAAAAAAGACAAGCCCTGTTTCGAGTAAAAATACTACTCGAAACAGGGCTTGTCAAGGCAAAGTTTCAGGTATTTTGCCAGAAATTCCATAGTGTAGCTTGTGACCGTATCGAATCATCACTAACTCCAGTAACTGGATCAATCGTTCTGCCGGAATCGTATCAGTTCCTGAAGATTCCTTTTGGATATTTTGATGTGGCGGAGGATTTTTTCTTGGGGACTCCTTTGTATCAAGCATTTCCGTCGCAAAGGTTCGAAGCCTTTCCGGGAGCGGGAGTAAAAGCTCTTATTTTGTGAGAAGCACCAGGGGCAGGGCTAAAAGAAAAGCTCCGGGAAAAAAAGCGGTGGCACATCCTCCGGTTTGCTTTCGGCTTTTCGCTTCGGGAGCGGGAGTTTGAGAGGGAAAGGGGTTTTCCGTGGGAAAAGGGGAAGCCACGGGAACGGAGGTAACCGTGGGTTTCGAAGCTGGAGAGGGAGAGACCGGCTGGGGAGTACGGGTGGGAGTGGGGATATTCGTGGGTGTGGGCACGGAAGTCGGGGTAGGTACGGCGGTAGGAGTAGGAACGAATTGATAGCTCCCTATATCCGCTGCAATATGTGGGGGCCGGGGCATTCCCCGTTGATCTTCTTCGGGAACGGAAATGATTTTGCCCAGAAGAAGGTGCTCCCCCGGCTTCAGCCCCGCTTTCCGGGCGGAGCTATCCTTGGAGAAAGCGCAGGTTTGGGTACCGCCGCCGTTATTTCCAAGCTCTCCCAATTCGGGGTCCGAGAGAATTGTGTTCAGGCTTTCGGTAAAACCGCCCCGAATGGCACAGGAGGAAATGAGAAAAAGAACGTTCTGTGTAAAGATTTCCGTCGCTTCGGGGGCTCCGGAAGTTACGGAATTTCCCCATGAAATGGAGTTGACCACCACGGAAGTTCCTTCGGCGAAACTCATGCCCCCTCCCCCTAATTTGGCGGTATTTTCCGCAAAGGTGACGTTGCAGAGCACCGGATTGTCATCGAAACCGTGGAATCCTCCGCCGTAGCCGTTGGGAGCCCGGTTTTTCCAGAAGGTGCAGTTGGTGATGCGGGAAAAGCTCGTGAAGGTCATCATGCCTCCTCCGTTGCCCTGGACGATGTTGGAGGCGAAGGTGGATTTCTCTATCCGGGAAGCGCTGTGAAGGCTGTACACTCCCCCTCCGTTGTAAGCGGAATTTTCGAGAAAGGTACAGTTTTCCAGGAGAATATCGCTGTTGTTTGCGTATACGCCTCCGCCGCAGGAAGCGGCGCGGTTAGCAATAAAGGTGCAGTTGCGTACGGCGGGAGCTCCCCCGGTGGTCGCAAGGCCTCCTCCGTTACGATAGAGTTCTCCGGTACCGTCCGCATTGCCCCGGGTAAGAACGAAGCCGTCGAGAAGAACCGTTTCGTTGGCTCCATTCAACGTCACCACGTGATAGCAGTTATCCGAGATATCCCCGGAGATTCCCAGATCCCCCTCCAGTACGCTGGGATATTTTTTCCAGTTTCGCTGGTTTCGGAAAGTTTCGGTGCCCTGAAATCCTCCGTAGAGGGTCTGGCCATTCCGCAGGCTGAAGGTGGCAGTACGGGGGTTTTCTTCATATGTTCTCTTGGAGGGTTTGTAATTCCCCTGGGATACCCATATTTCGTTAGCCCCCGGAATCTCCAGGGCCTGCTGCAGGTCGGGGAAGGCAGTTTGCCACGTCGTTCCGTCTCCGGGAGCCGGAGCGTTTTCCTTTACGTAGAGTACCGCCCCGAAAGAGAGGGCGGGGAGGGAGGATGAAAGGGATAGCAAGAGCAAAATAACCGGGAGCAGGCGACATTTTCGGAAGAGGAATTTTTTCTCGAGGATTTTTGTGAAAAACATAAAGGCCGCAAACCTCCCGGATAGCATATTTTTGAAAAACCCCTCGGAATAGAGGGCGAAGGACACGATCTTTTTTCCCAACATCTGCGGCGAATTACCGCATATTAAGGCAGGGAGAAAGCCTCGCCCCTACCATACATTTTCGAAAAAAAGCGCCGGGTCAGCTTTCGGCTTTTCGGGAGAGTTCCCGAAGCCGTTCTTCCGATAGCCCCGTGAGCTCCGTAATGGTGGCCATGTCAAAGCCTTTGCGGAGCATGGCAACCGCAAGGCTCGCATTTCTTTCCTGCCAGCCTTCTTGAAGGCCTTCTTCACGACCTTCTTTTTTTATTTTCCGGATTTCCTTTTCCAGGTAGGTTATCATTTCTTCCGCCTTATCGAAGATCTATGTGCAACTCTTTTTCAAGTCCCTTGGCAACTTTCTGCAAGAACGCCAAGGATGGATTATAGCTCCCACTTTCCAGGCGACTGATGTTGCTTTGGGTAACCCCAATTTTTTCAGCAAGTTCCTTCTGAGACATGTTACGCGCCATTCTTTCCCGTATTATTTGGCGTATTACCGCATATCGGGGGGCAAGAGCTTCGTATTCCTCTCGGAATTCCGGATCCTCCATTTGGTTCTTGATGAAATCCTCAAATGCACGCATTTCCCTTCCTCCTCTCGTAATCAGCCTTGAAAAAGAGGGCCCTCTCCAGTTCCTCCGAAGGGGTCTTGGTGGTTTTTTTCATAAATCCGTTTGTCAGTACAATGATGCGGCCAGCAGAGAAAAAATAAAAGATACGGTAGATTCTTCGAGAGATGCGGATTCTCAGCTCAAAAAGTCCTTTCTGGAGAAACTTAGAGTATGGTTCTCGAAGTTCCGTGCCAAATTCCCGCAAGAGTTCTATCTCCCGTACAGCTTTTGCCCTGGCTTTGGGATCAAGGTTTTGCAAAAATTGTTCCACCGGGACATGTCCATTCTCTTGCTCATAAAATTCGACAAACCACAAAGAACCACTTCCTTCACGATCACAACATACCGTATATGGCATGTTTACGCAAACCGGGGTTCCGCCCAGCATGCTGGAAGGGAAAGCAAAATCTTGCCCGATTTCTTTGGCAAATTACCGCACATCAAGGCAGGGAAAGAGCCTCGCCCCTACCATAAATTTTCGAAAAAACCGGGTCAGCTTTCGGCTTTTCGGGAGAGTTCCCGAAGCCGCTCTTCCGATAGCCCCGTGAGCTCCGTAATGGTGGCCATGTCAAAGCCTTTGCGGAGCATGGAAACCGCAAGGCTCGCATTTCTTTCCTGCCAGCCTTCCTGCCAGCCTTCTTGAAGGCCTTCTTCACGACCTTCTTTTTTTATTTTCCGGATTTCCTTTTCCAGGTAGGTTATCATTTCTTCCGCCTCCTCGAATGCAAAGTACTCTTCAAAGAAAGGCGGGAACGGAGCCTCGCCCCTACCATAAATTTTCGAAAAAAACCGGGTCAGTTTTCGGTTTTCCTGGAGAGCTCTCGAAGCCGTTCTTCCGATAGCCCCGTAAGTTCCGTAATGGTGGCCATGTCAAAGCCTTTGCGGAGCATGGAAACCGCAAGGCTGACGTTTCTTTCCTGCCAGCCTTCCTGACGACCTTCCTGCCAGCCTTCCTGACGACCTTCCTGCCAGCCTTC
>CAZJHH010000003.1:0-205926 GCA_964545875.1 uncultured Synergistaceae bacterium | reverse complement strand
AGCCTTCCTGACGACCTTCCTGCCAGCCTTCCTGACGACCTTCCTGCCAGCCTTCTTGAAGGCCTTCTTCACGACCTTCTTTTTTTATTTTCCGGATTTCCTTTTCCAGGTAGGTTATCATTTCTTCCGCCTCCTCGAATGCAAAGTATTCTTCAAAGGGGGCTTCCTCGCGGGATTCCTCCTTTGCCGTAAGAATTTTCCAATATCCCAGGAAGTGTTTTGCCAAGAGTTCGCTTTCTTCCGAGGGAAGGGAAAGAAGCAGCTGCCGAATTCGCTCCAGGGCATCCCCAAGGTTTTCCCTTTTTGCGGGGTTGGAGAGATAGAGCAATCCCCCCAGGGCATCTCCGAAGGAGAGGAGTTCTTCCGGAGGTTTTTCCCGGAGAGAGATGAGGCGATAGCTGAAGTCCGGGATGTAGCCCCGAAAGTCTTCGGAGCGTTCCACTTTTTCCGTGAAGTTTTTCGCCCCCGTCCACCGCAGGGAACCTTCGTAAAAGACTACCGGCAGTATGGGAGGTAAGAGGAAATCTTTTCTTTTGGAGTTCTCCCCCGCTTCTTCCACACAGCGATTCCATATTTGCAGCATGTAGGAGAGCAGGCGGAAAGGCATGAGGTAGTCCGTTTTCGATTGGTGTTCCACCAGGATGTAGACGTATATTTCCTTTTCTTCCGTACGAATTCGGTAGAGCACGTCCGAAGCCTTTTCCGCAAGGTCCGGGGGCAGAAAAGAGATGTTTTCCAATACGAGGTTTTCCAGGGAGAGGCGATCCGGATCGATGGTATAGGGGAGATCCTGCCGCAAAAACCGGCGCAGGAACCTGAGAAATATCCGTTTATCCCCGAGAAGCCTGCGGAAGGCTTTGTCCTTGTTCCCCATGAGCCCCTCCTTTTGTTATGCCGTATCACATATAGTTTGCCATGCTATGGTGAAGCTATTATAGCACTCGATTGCGGAGGGTACCTATGGAACAGGGCAACGCGCACGAACCATTCCGGCACCATAGCATAGAAGGGCGGGGACAAAGCCCCGCCCTTCTGGGAATCGGTGTTATGGCATGCTTTTTCGTTATACCCTCATGGCGGGGGAAAACCCCTGGGGAGAGCCATCCCTCCCTTGCGTCTCCTACATGGTTCCTACCAGGGAGGAGATGTCGAAGATGGGAAGAAGCACCGAGATCACCACGAAACCCACCAGAAGGGCGAGAAAGAGCACCAGAAGGGGCTCCGCAAGGTTTGCCATGCGCTCCATGGAGGATTCCGCCATTTCCCAGGCGGTTTCCGCAGCCTGTTCCATGGCTCCGGGAAGATCGTTTCCCATCTCGCCCACCCGGAGAATGTAGATGAGATCCTCCGCGAAGTTTCCCTGTTTTTCCAGGGCCGAGGCAAAGCGATATCCCTGACGTACCAGCTCAGCCACCTCGAGCCAGCGGTTCGGATTGGGGGTATCCATGGGAGCCGCCATTTCCAGGGCCTGCACGAGGGGAATACCGGCCTGCACCAGCGCTGCAGTTTGTCCCAGCACCAGGGATCGGGCGATCTGCTCCCGAATTCGCCGAAAGAGGGGAAGCCGGATTTTCTTTTTTCTGCGCCGCAGTACGAGTATGCCCAGGAGGATAACGAGCAGGAGGGGAATGCCATAGCTCTGCATTGCCGAGGCGAGCCCCAGAAGTATCCGAGTGGGCAGGGGTAGCACCTTGTCCATCTCCGTAAAGAGCCCCGCCAGCTTGGGAACCACGAAAACCATGAGAAAGGAAACCACCCCGGAACCAACGAAGAGCATCACCACGGGATAGGTGAGGGCTTTCTGCACCTTTTTGCGCAGGAGCTGCTCCTGCCGGTAGAGCCCCGCTCCCCGCTGAAGGATGGGCACCAGAGATCCGCTGTGTTCTCCCGAGGTAACCATGCCCACAAGCCCCTCCCGGAAGACTCCGAGATCCTTCATGGCCCCCGCCAGCCGTTTGCCCCCCGCTACTTCCTGATAGAGGGCCTCGTAAATCCGGGAGAGCTGGCGCTCAGGAGATTGTTTTATGAGAAGCCGCAGGGCATCCGTAAGGTTGAGCCCTCCCTTGAGATATCCCGTAAGGCTTCGGCAGAAGAGCACGTGGTTTTCCAGGGAGAGCTTTTTGAGCTTTCCCCCCTTTTTTTCTTCCTCCACCGTGAGATCCACCGCCACAAGCCCCTGGCGGTGCAACTCCCCGAAGGCGGCAGCTTCGTTGAGAGCATCCAGGCGGCGGGTAACGAGATTGCCCTCTTTGGTGTAGGCCCGGCAGCGGTAACGGGGCATGTCAGGCCTCCCCCGCCACCCGGGAAAGCTCCTCGGGAGAGGTTATTCCCTGACGAACCTTCTGAAGTCCCCGGTCGAAGAGGGTGACGAACCCTGTGGTTTCCGCGATTTTCCGAAGCTCTCCCAAAGGGGCCTTGGAGGCGATGGCCTCCCGGATTTCATCGCTCACCACGAACTGCTCGTAAAGCCCCACCCGGCCGGAGTAGCCCGTGGAGCGGCAGGCCTCGCATCCCCGGCCCCGGAAAGCCTTCTCCACTCCCCTCTTCTGAAGATAGAGGGGAACCTCGCACTCTTCGGTGCAGGAAGGGCAGTTACGGCGCACCAGACGCTGAGCGATGGCAGCGATGAGACATCCCCCCACGAGGTAGGGTTCGATCTCCATATCCACCAGCCGGGTTACGGCGCTGAGGCTGTCGTTGGTATGCAGGGTGGAGAGCACCAGGTGCCCCGTAAGAGAGGCCTGTACACCGATATGAGCGGTTTCGTAATCCCGCATCTCTCCCACCATGACCACGTCGGGATCCTGCCGCAGAATGGCCCGGAGGGCCGAGGCGAAGGTGACCCCCGCCTTTTCGTTCACCTGAATCTGGGCGATGCCGGGAACGTCGTACTCCACGGGATCTTCCACGGTGATGATGTTCACTTCGGGCTTGGCTATGGCCTGGAGCATGGCGTAGAGGGTGGTGCTCTTTCCGGAGCCCGTGGGCCCCGTAAGGAGAATCATGCCGTGGGGCTGGGCGATGATCCGCTCCGTCACGGCGCTCTCCCGGGGATCCATGCCGAGATCCTCCAGGGTAAGGAGCCCCCGGGCCTTGTCGAGAAGCCGAAGGGCTATGCGCTCCCCATGCTGGGTGGGTACCGCCCCCACCCGGATATCCACCGCCCGGCCTCCCAGGGTGATGCCGATACGGCCGTCCTGGGGAGCGAAACGGTGGGCGATATCCATGCGGGCCATAACTTTGATGCGGCTCGTGAGGGGGGCCTGGTGCCCCTTGGGAAGACGAAGCCGGTCGTGAAGCACCCCGTCCACCCGAAAGCGGATAACCACCTCGTCCTCGTAGGGCTCCACGTGAATGTCCGTGGCCCGCTCCCGAACGGCCTCCATGAGCAGGCTGTTCATGAGGCGGATTACCGGGGCATCCACGGAGTCCGAGAGCACGTCCTCCCGGGCGAGGGAGTTGAGGTCGTCGATGCCCTCCACGTCGTTTACCGATTCGTCCCGAAGCCCGCCCTTGACGTTGTAGAGTTCCCTAATGCGTTCGGCGATCTGCTGTTCTTCCACGTACTCGGGTTCCACGGCGCAACCCAGAGAAGCCCCGAGTATCTGGGCGGAACGCATACCTCCCGGAGAGGCCAGGGCCACCCAGAGAACCCCGTCTTCCATCCGGAGAGGCAGGATACCCTCGTTCTTCAGGCTGTCGATGCTGCAATTTTCCGGCAGAAGGCGAAGAATTTCTTCCGCCGGGGGGAGTACCGAAGGGCTCATTGCTGTTTCACTGCCTCGCGGTACATCTCCTCGAGCCGGCGCTGCACCGTCTCCTCCTCGGGGCTGAGCCCCCGGCCTTCGCTCTGCACCGTGTACTGGGTATAGTCGCTCACGTCCTGGGGAGTTTCCAGGATATAGGGAGTGAGGAAGATCATGAGATCCACCTTTTCCCGCTGCTTGCTGGTTGAGGTGAAGAGGTTGCCGATCAGGGGAATGTAGGAGAGCCCGGGAACCCGGTTTTTGAGGGATTTCTCCGCCTCCTTGATGATGCCTCCCAAAATGACCGTCTGTCCGTCCCGCACGAGAACGCTGGTCTTGATCTCACGCTTGGAGGTTACCGGAGTGGAACTCGTCATGGCGGTGAGCACGTCTTCCACCCGCTGTTCGATATCCAGGGCCACCAGGTTGTCTCCCCGTACCCGGGGGGTTACCTTGAGCACCAGCCCCACGTCCTTGTATTCGTAGCTGTTCGCCACAGAGCCGGGATTGGTGCTGTCTGCGGTGGATGCCCGAAGCTGGGGGATGTTTTCTCCCACCATGAGGGTACTCTCCTTGTTGTCCGTGCAGAGAAGCCGGGGCATGGAGAGCACGTTGATGGCGTTGTACTTGTTGAGAAGCCGCACGTAGGCGTACATGAGCCCCTGGGTTTCGTAGGTGGTGGTAATGTTGCCGTCTTCGTCCTCCGTCTCGGTTTTGGAGATGTCGCTGAACCAGCTCAGGAATTCCGAGGGCACCCCGCTCTCCCCGAGCTGGATGTTTCCCGCCAGTACTCCGTCTCCGAAGACCTTTCCTCCCCAGGTGGCCCAGTCGATGCCCGCATCGTTGAGCCGGGTAAGGCTTACCTCGGCGATGAGCCCCCGAAGCATGACCTGCTTGGGCTGGGTATCGAGCTGCCCGATGATTTTGAGAAAGCTTTCGTACTGTTCCGGAGGAGCCGCAAAAATGAGGCTGTTGGTGGGAATGTCCGCCACCACCGTGGTGGGGAGCTGCCCCTTCTGATCCGGCGCAAGGCTTGCCGCCACGGCGATGATCTGGCTGAGCTGCGCCGCCACCTCGGTGGCGTCCGAGTTATGAAGCTTGTGCACATGAAAGGGTGTCTCGTCCTTGGTGGATTTTATATCGAAGGCCCTTACGATGCGGCGCACCGCATCGATGGCGTAGTTGTCCGCCACCACCAGAAGCTTGGTATCCTTGTCGAGCCCCAGGGCGAAGACTCCTTCGAGCTCCGGAGTTTTGGCCCCCACCAGTTTGTTGAGATACTCCGCCAGATAGGCGGGGTTGGTGTGCTCCAGGGGAATCACGTAGACCTTGCGGACGCTGTCCGGCACGTCGAGAGCATTGATAACCCCCAGGGCTTTCTGCACCTCCGTGGCCTTGCCGGTAAGCACCACTCCCCGGCCGCTGTCCACGGGAAAGACCCCGATGACCTTGCCGATCACCGTCTGCAACGCCTGCTGTACGTTGGCGCTGGAGGTGTAGTCCAGAGGAACCACCTGGACGATGAACTCCTCTCCGTATCCCGGCCCTACCCGACCCTTGCGGATCACGTTATCCGTGCTGGGACCGGTGTTGGAACTCCGCACCTTGGAATAGCCCCCCTCGCTCTGAAGGGAGAGGCCGTTCATCTCCAGGGCAGAGAGCATGACCTTTCGGGAATCCTCCACCGAAATGGATCGGGTGGAGACGATGGTGATGGTCCCCTTGACGCCGGGATCCACCAGAATGTTTTCCTGCAGAAGTTCCGACATGAACCGCACGAAGAGAAGGATATCCAGATCCTTGAAGTTAAACTGCACCTGCCCGGATTCCCGCATGAGCCGGGCCGCCTGGACCAGGTCCATTTCGTCCTCCGCGGCTTGGCTTACGTCAAACTGCGGAAAGAGGGCTCCCAGGAAAAGACAGGAAAGGAGACATATTCCCAGAAATCCCGTTGCCAACGACCTTTTTCTACGCATTTCTTCTCCCCCATTTTTCTGGTGTAAAGGGCCCTTGTACGAGAGAAGTCCCTTTATCCAACTCCATTGTAGTTCGTATCATGTGCACGCTTACTTTCGAGACCTCAGGGCATGTGAAACTGCACGTTTCTTCCCTGATAGTGTACCGTGATAATCCGGTAGGAGAGAGAAAAATTTCCCTGTTCCGCCTGCTGATCCTTTTTCTCGATCTCCCAGGAGAGCTCTCCTTCGCTTCCCCGGTCCGGGAGCACTCCTCGCTTGTCCTGAATAAGAAGGCTTCTGGCGTGGTCCAGGAGTTGACGCTGTACTGCCACCTCCCGGAGGGTTTTCTGGGCCACCAGGGTGAGCTTGAGACATCCCACCACCACGAGTCCCATGATACCCACCGCCATCAAAACCTCCAGAAGGGTGAACCCCCGGCGGAATCCGCATCTTTTTTCGGAGGTTCCGCCCCCGAGGAAAGCCTTTCGATTATGTGGTTTCATCACTGCACCTGGTAGCTCAAGAGCTCCTGTTTGCCCTCCCGGATAACGGTGACGTCGAAGCGTTTTCCCCCCATGAGAGAGTTGATGGCATTCGCCACGTCCCCCATGTGGTTTATCCGGATGCCGTTGAGCCCCTGCACCACGTCACCCTGGCGCACTCCCAGAGTGGCGAGGATGCTGTCCTGTTCTATATACGCCACCTCGAGCCCTTCGGGTTTCCCCTCGGTATGCTTGGGCTGGAGACGCACCTTCTTGAGCTCGTCGAAGGGGTTCATGAGCAGACTGTTCACCAGGTTCCGGCTCACCTGCCCCGCACTGTCCGGAGTGGCGGGCTTGATATCCTGCCGGGCCGGAGATATGGCCTGGGGTGCCGGGGTGGGATTTTTCGGGGCTCTGCTGGAAGCTTTGGCTCCCTGGGCACCGAAGAGAAGACTCTTTATCACCGGTTCTCCTCCGTCCTGAGGATCGAAGTAAACCCCGTCCCCGGTTATCATGGCCACCAGAAAACCCCGGAAGATCTCCCCCTGCTCCAAAAGCACCCGCCCCTGGGAGGTGTTTCCCAGGGCAAGAATGCCCGCCACGGTTCCGGTGATCTGAAGATCTTCGAGCTGGTGCGCCAGGGGAGATTCCTTTTTCTGATTCTGAGGCTGCTCCGGAGGCGCTTCCTTTCGGGAGAGCACGCCGAAGGGACTTTTATCCAGGAAGAGGCGCATGCCCCCGGGAAGATCTCCCCCTCCCCGGGAATCGTAGAGGGCCCCGCCCTTTTGAGAGAAGGGATCCCAGAGCCGGGCAGCCTGTTTTTCCATGACATTTCCGAGAATCGTGGCACCTCCCCATCCCAGCAGGAGCCCCCCGAAAAGGAGAATTCCCGCGGAGAGGAGCATCCGGGGATGTCCCATCTTGAGAACATCGGAAATCCTGGAGCCCGAAAAGATGTTTCGTATCATGGGGTATCCTCCTTTCGTTCGAGAAACCACTGTCCCGGTTCGGAACCCTTCCGAAGGGGGAGAAAGCCCTGGAGGGGGGCGAAGAGTTCGTCCTTCTCCGGAGGAATCCGGATGGTCATGGCGGCGGTGAGAATGCGCCGGGTCTCGAAGGAGAAGACAAGATCTCCCTGAGCACGAAATTCTCCGGAGGAGCGAAAGGACTGGATATTCAGGATTCCGCTCTTGTAAACCACCCGGGCGGATCCTCCGGTCCAGGAGAGGTTCTTTCCGAAAACCTGGAGATCCCCCGCACCGAAGGAGAGATCCAGCACCCCGGCAATGCGCCGGAGAGATTCTCCCCATCCCAGAGCAAGAGTACACTCCGCCAGGGAGAGCTCCGCCATGGGAAGCTCCACCCGGGGAGAGAAGATCCGAAAGGCTCCCGCTCCGGGGCTTTCCAGATCCTGCCAGGCGAGGACCACCCCCTGGGGGGCGAGCTGCCTCTGAAGAAGAATTCCCCCGAGGCGTCCCGAGGCCTCCCAGGGAAAGAACAGAAATGCGGATATCAAAGTCGCCAGAAGGAGAAAAAATCCTCCTCCGAGAATTTTCATGCTCCGTTTCATGGGGTGTCCCCTCCCCGAACCGCCACCACCAGGGCATAGGTTGTATCTTCTCCCTCTCCGAGAACCCGAAGTTCCGCACTCTCCACGAAGAGCCCAGAAAGGCGAAGCTGCTGCAGAAGGGTAAGGAGCCTCTCCCCATAGAGTCCCTCCAGAGCGAAGGAAATCCGCTCATCCGAAGCGGTGAGCTGGGAGATGGCGTTCTGAAGGCTCAGCGACTGGAGTACCCGGTTGAGAGCCTCCAGGGGTTCCTCCTCCAGAGAGCCTTCCTCTCGAATCTCTCCGGAGCCCGCCAGTAGCGCATGCTGCCGGAGAACCTGGGCAAGAATGGCGGAGCGCTCCCGCAGAAGGGCCACTCGTTGCATCTCATCGTTCCGGAGAGGGGTAAGGTAAAAGAGCCCTGCTCCCCAAAGGACTACCACTCCCGCGAAGAGGAGCAGAATTTTCTGTCCCGAAGGATGCTCCCGAAGAGACTGAAAGGATTCCCGGAGAGAGTCCAGGGAGATTTTCATGGTTTCGCCCCTTCCAGGTAAATGGTAAAGCGGATGGAAGAGCTGCCGGGAATCTGCTGTATTCCTTCCAGAGAGGCATGAAGCCCTCCCTGGGGAAAGGCCCGTCGGATTTGCTGTACCTGGGCCACTTCCGTGGCGGATCCCACCACCTCCGCTCTCTGGGAGGTGAAGCGGAGAGATTCCGCCACTACTCCCGGAGGAAGTTCCTTCCAGGTGTCTCCCAGAAAGGTGAGTACCTCTTCGAGATCCATGCCGGTTTTTTCTCCCGGAGTTCCCAGGGAGCGAAGCTTTCCCCGGGCCTGGCTCAGGGGATCCCGGATACGTTCGTTGGGAAAGGCCGCCCCGTAGGCCCGATGCATTTTTTCCTCGTAAAGCTCTCCCTGCTGACGGAGTTCGTAGAGGGAATACCCCTGAATGCCCCCGAAGAAGATTCCCGCGGCGAAAACCCCCGCAAGAACGCGAAGTACCGGTTTGAGCCGCTCGTCCCGGGCAAAGAGATGCTCCACCCCGCCGGAGGAGAGGTCCGTTTCGTGAAGTTGGGGATAGGCGTTCCAGAAGGCGCTCCACCTACTCCAGAAGGCTTGGGGAGATTCTCCGGGCTCTTCGGGATTCACAGTGGTATAGCGAAGATCCTCACCGAGCTCCCGACGGAGCTGGTCTTCTCCGGGAAGGCTCCGGACATGGCGATGGAGAAAGGGAAACCCCTCCCGAAAGACCAGGAGAGACGCTCCGCCTTCCGGCTCTTCGCAGCCCAGGGCCCGATACGCCGCATCTCCTTCGGGAAGGGACATGAAGAGAAGCGGAAGAGGCCAGTAGAGTACCCGGCTTCCTTCGTTCCGGGGACACCATTCCCGGGGATTTCCCTCTTCCCGGCTCCATATCCATGCGGCCCCCCGGCTCTGCTTGCCCTTGCGGGAAAAGATGAGAGGCAGAATTTCCACCGCTTCGGGATTGGGAAGAAGATGGCGGTACTGCATTCTCAGGGCATCCCGAATTCTTCCCCGGTGCGCGAAGGGGTAGGCAAAGGGCTCCAGGGAGAGGGTGCGAAAGGGAAGCCCCACCACGATCTCCTCTCTTCGGGGCATGGAATCCAGTATCTGAAACCCCTCTTCGCTGTAGAGATGTATTTTCTCCCCCACCCGGAAACAGCAGGGGGGGGCTTTTTTCTGCTTCATTCGTAGAGATCCCTCCAAAAAACGAGTTCCACCGTCTCCCCGTCCTTGCGAAGCATGGCTTCGTAGCGGGAGATCCATTGGTTGTTCCAGGTAAGCTGTATCTCCAGGCGGAAAAAGGTGCTCTCCACCCCGAGAAGCCCCATAAGCCGAGGAAGGGCGCTGTCGGGGAAATTACCGAATTTTTCGAGATCTCCCAGGCTTTTAAGGGGGTGATCCCGGCGCCACCTTTCGAAATCTCTTCCGGCCTCCTCGGTAAGATCCGCATCGAGAAGACCGTAGGCCTCGGGGGTGATGGTATTGAGATTGATGGTTCTTCCTCCCCAGAGGGTGCAGTATTTTTGGAGCTCCTTCAGAATTTCCGGGGATATGCCCGGGCAGAGAAGAAGCTCCGAGAAATCTCCCAGGGAGCGGTCCAGATTCTCCTCCCCCTCTCTCCCCGAGAGCCGGGGGGTGGCGTCGGGATCGAGAAAATCCAGAACCTTCCAGGTGAGATCCTCTTTTTCGAGCTTTTTCCAAAGCTCCTGCCAGGCTCTGTTCAATTCGGAACGAAGGGTTTCCCCGTCCGGAAGAAAAAGGTTGTTCAGGGGGAGCTTGTAATCCTGCGGCTGCAGGTGAAAAACCACCTGAACCCCCTGAAGAGGAAACGCCAGGGGCTGAAACCAGGCTTCTTCGGGAGAATCGTAGCCGTTTTTATCGAGCACGAGCCCCCGGGCGGCATAGTAGGCTCCCACGAAGGCGAGGCTTCGGGACTGCAAATCCTGACGCTCTCCGAGCACCCCCGTAAGCTGAAGCCGGGCGAACCAGGCAAAGGCCACGCTCACCGTGACAAGCACGGTGCTGGCGAGAAGAATCGCCGCAAGAACGAAACCTCTTCGCCCCCTACCGGGGGAACCAGTCTTCATAGACGCACTCTTCTTTCTCGTCCCCTTTTTTCAAGGAGGAACGGCCTATCTCGATGCGCACTCCCAGGGGAATCTTCCCCTCGTAGCGGTTTTTCCAGTTTCCTCCATCATGAACCTCCACCCGAAAGGATTCCACTCGAGGTAGAACGAGCTGTCCCTCGGAAGGAATGAGCTTGTCGGGATCCACCTCGTCCGGAAGAAGCCCCGGAAGAAACCACCGGTAGAGCCCCTGAGGAGGAGTGACGGATTTTTTCTGTTTTTCGAGATCCCCGAAGGCTCCCAGAAAATCCTCCCGGAGAATGGCGTAGGCCACGCTGCTTACGGAACGCCCCTGGAGAAGGGGAGCGGCGCTCCAGAAGATCACCACGTCGTCCTTCACGTCTCCGAACTTCGCCCGGGGAACGATGCGAAAGGCCACTTTGGCGTTTTCGGGGAGGGCGCTGCGCTGCTGCATATCCCCCGCCATCCGCCGGGCCGCCATGCGAAGGGATTCGTTTTGCCCCACCTGTTTTTCCGTATCCACCACGTTCCGTACCACCCGGGTCACCGGAGCCACTCCCAGGGTTACCACCAGAGCGGACAGGGCCACCACCAGGAGGATTTCGAAGAGGGTGAAGCCTCTTTTGCGGGCGGGGCGACTCTTTTCCGGCAAGCTACTCGCCGGAATTCGGAGAAGAGCCTTCACGGGAAGCTCCGGATCCGCCCGAAGCTCCGTAACGATAGGTACCGGGCTTGAGGTAGGCCGAGAATATCTCCAGATGAGGCCTGCTCTGAAGCCGGTTGCTCGCTTCGAGAAGCCGGGCGAGATCCGCCGCGGTGGGCTCCTTTTCGAAGTACCGGGCAAGCTTGTCAAGTCCCTGGAGAAAGAGATCTCTGTTCTTCGTGTGGGCGGCCACGGCAATCTGAAGATCCGCCAGGAATTTTTCCGCCTCGGTGCGCTTCATGAGATGTTTGCCCGCCCGTTCGGCGAGCTCGCCCCGCTCCTGGAGCGAGGAGGCCACCCGGGCCCGGGCGAGAAGCCGATCAGCCACCATGCCGTCCACTCCGAAGACGAGCCCCCCCAGGGAGCAGATCACGAGAAGCCCCCCGAAGGAACGGACGAGCCAGGCATCCTTCTTGAGGCGGGGCATCTCCAAAGGAAGAAAGGTTCCCGCACTGGAGGCCAGGGCGAAGGCCAGGGCCAGCCAGAGGGAGTTTTCGATGCGGTGGAAGGGCCGGGTCCAGAGGGCGTTGAACCAGAAGAGGCAGAGAAGACCGTTGGCCCAGATAGCCCAGGAGGGAAGGGGCTTCTTGCGCACCAGGGCGGTGATAAAGGAGACGAACCAGAAGAGAGCCCCTCCGAGAAGAAGCATTCCCCCGAGAAAGCCCGTTTCGGCGAACCACTGGAAGATTTCGTTATGAGCCCAGTAGGTGTAGCGGAAAGGCATGGTTTCGAAGCGCTGGAACATCTCCTTCTGGGCCTCCAGGTAGTTCCACTTGAAATGCCCAAGCCCCACCCCCTTTACGGGGTTCTGGGCGATCATGGTGAGGGCGGTGGCCCAGATACTGTCACGGCCGGCGATG
The DNA here is from genome assembly GCA_964545875.1 of uncultured Synergistaceae bacterium. Taxonomy (GTDB): domain Bacteria; phylum Synergistota; class Synergistia; order Synergistales; family Aminiphilaceae; genus DAIPKP01. Next base: position 194,021 of record CAZJHH010000003.1, on the reverse strand, counting down.
CTTTTGGTCTCCGTCACCACCTCCAGGGACTTATGAGCCAGAGAGGCTCCCCTTCCGAAAGAGAAGGAGAGCAGCATGGGAAGAAGCCCCAGCAAAAGAATTCCTCCGAGAATGCGCCGGGAGGGGCGCAAGCCTCCCCGCCAGTATCCCACTCCGAGAAAGAAGAGCCCCACCACCAGGGAGAGGATGGCGGAACGGCTGGTGGAGTTCCAGAGCCCCCAGAAGGAGATGACGAGGAAGAGGGCGTTCAGCCAGCTCCAGAAGGAGGTTGAACCACTCTCCTTGCGGAAGGCCCCGGAGATCCAGAGATGGATGCAGCCGAACACCGCTATGGCACACCAGAGACCGAACATGTTCATCTGTCCGGTGTTGCCGATGTATATTTTCACGTTCATGATGAAAGGGGCAATTTCGGGAAAACCCCGCTGTTGGATCTCCGCAAAGATCACGTTGGCCGCGGCGTTGGCTCCTCCGAGAAGAAGAATCCACTTGAGCCAGCGATCCCACCAGGCTTGAGGAAGCTGCCGGGCAATTACGTAGAGCCCGAAGAGGGAGGCGAAAAAGATCCATTCCTTGGCGAAGGTGGGCCAGGAGGAGAAGTCTATCCAGAGAGGCTGAAGGGTAACGAAGAAGAGAAGCACTCCCCAGAGAACCCCGAAGGGATCCAGCGAGAAGGAGAGTCGTTTGGGATAGTACCGGATGAGTCGGTATCCTCCCCAGAGGCAGAGAAACCCCACGGGAACGAGGGCCACCGCCCATTTCATGATGTGCAGGGTATCATACCAATAAAGGCCGGAAAAAATGATGTTCGGCAGCCCGAGAGAGACGAGCAATACCAATGCCGTAAACCACTGAGGAACGAGAGAAAGTTCTCCCCCGGTTTCTTTCGAAACAAAGAGAGGGAAGGTATTTTTTTCCCGGGCTCCCCCACTACCGCGCTTCTGCTTTGCCACCCCGTAACGCCTCCTTCAGACTTGGGAAAGAGCTCAGGAAGATGCCGTTTCTTCCGGAGACTCTACCTTTCCTGTTTTTTCGGTTTTTTTCCAATTTGCGAGATCCACCTGCACCTCCACCACAAGCTGGCTCTGCTGGAGTTCCCGAACCTTGAGAATCACCGGCATGCCCTGGGATTTCCGACGCTCCACCAGAGAGACAAGCTCCTGAAGGAGATCCCCCGTGGGTCCGTCGGGACCGCTGATGCTCCCCCGGGATTTTTTCTTCGGTTCGGGAGAAGCCTTTTTCTTTCGCTGTATTTCCGAGTTCTTTCGGATATCCTTGGATCGATGCTCCACATCCTTGGCGGGGAGACGTCCCTCCACCGCCTCGTGAGCGAGAAGAATCTGGGCTTCCCGCTCGAGTCCCACCAGAGCCCGGGCCTGGCGCTCTCCCAGAAGCCGCCGCTGCACCAGGATCTGCACTTCCTCCTCGAGTCGAAGAAGCCGGAGCTTGTTCGCCACCGAGGCCTGGGAACGGCCGAGGCGCTCCGCCAGGGCACTCTGGCTCTCTCCGGTACGCTCCAGGATTTCCGCCAGCGAGGCGGCCTCTTCCACGGGGGAGAGATCCTGACGCTGAATATTTTCCACCAGAGCCATGACATGCTGCTCCCGGTCATCCGCCTGGAAGACCACCACCGGCACGGTTTCCATTCCCGCAAGTTTGCAGGCCCGAAGGCGCCGCTCTCCGGAGATGAGCTCGTATCTCCCTTCGGCGAAACGCACCGCCAGGGGCTGCAAAAGCCCTACGGAACGGATGGAATCCGCCAGCTCCTTCAGGGCCTCTTCATCGAAGTGCTTCCGGGGCTGCCGAGGGTTGGGAGCAATCTCTCCGAGAGGAACCGAAAGAAGAGCGTAGTCTTCCCGAATTTCCCGGTTCTCCGGACCTTCCCGGCTCTCTTCGGCATGTCCTTCCACTCCTCGAAAGCTTTCTTCGGAGGAAGGAGAAGCTTCTTCGAGAGGGGAATACTGATCCCTGCCTCGTCTTTCGCCTGCGAGATACCGCACCACGTCCATGACAGACCTCCTTCGTAACGACCTAGAAATCCGTATTGCATTGTCCCATCCCCCTCGCGGGGGGTCAACCGCCATTTACCGGAGGCCAAAACGAAGCCTCCGGCAGGGGAATGTCGCTTCAGGGCATACGGCGCTCCATGCTTTCGAACCGGGCGTATTCCCGGAGGAAGATGAGCCGCACCGTACCGGTGGGACCGTTCCGGTGCTTGGCAATGATGATCTCCGCTCCGTTATCTTCGGGCTCCCGTCCCGCACTTGCCTCATAATACCCCTGCCGGAAGAGAAGCACCACCATATCCGCATCCTGCTCGATGGCACCGCTGTCCCGAAGATCCGAGAGCTGGGGTTTTTTGTCGGTTCGCTGCTCCACCGCCCGGGAGAGCTGGGAGAGAGCCACTACGGGAACGTTGAGCTCCCGGGCCACCGCCTTGAGAGCCCGGGAAATTTCCGAGACCTCCTGCTGCTTGCTCTCCACGTTTCGGGGAAGGCGCATAAGCTGAAGATAGTCTACCACGATAAGCCCCACCTCTCCCACCCTGGAGACGAAGCGACGGCACCGGGCCCGCATTTCCAGGGTGGAGAGGTCCGCCCCGTCGTCGATGTAGATGGGGGCCCCCGCCAGCCGGTTCGCCGCATCTCCCAGGGTTTTCCAGGCCCTTTCGGGAAAGTTTCCCGTCCGCAGGTCGTGGATGTTGATGCGCCCTTCGGAGCCGAGCATACGCTGGGCAAGCTGCTCCGCGCTCATTTCGAGGCTGAAGATGAGTACCGGTTTCTCCCCCCGTACCGCCGCATGCTGGGCCATGTTGAGAGCCAGGGCGGTCTTTCCCATGGAGGGACGGGCCGCCACGATGTTGAGGCTTCCGGGCTGCAATCCCCCGGTAAGGAGGTCGAACTCTCCGTATCCCGAAGCGGTGCCCGTTACGGCCTCTCCCCGGCGGAAGTTGGCCTGGATCTGGTCGATGGTGCGGGGAAGCACCTCCTTGATGTGCCGGAAATCCCGGGTGGTGCCCCGCTGGGAAAGTTCGAAGATGAGTTTTTCCGATTCGTCCAGCACCTCTCCCAGATCCCGGTCTTCCGCAAAGCCGAGACGGGCAATGACGCCCCCCGCCCGGATGAGACGCCGGCGAAGGGCCTTTTCCCGAACGATCCGGGCATGATAGGAGGCATTGGCGGTGGTGGGAACGCTATCCACCACCGCAGCGATAAAGGACTGCCCCCCCAGGGTCTCCTCGAGTCCCCGGTTGGCCATCTCCCCTGCAAAGGTGAGGGAATCCACCGGGCGATCCTCCCTGGCCATGTCCGCCATGATTTCGAAAGCCACCCGATACTTGGGATCGTAGAAATCATCGGGCACCAGGGTTTCGGTGATGTCCATAAGGGCATCCCCGTCAAGGAGACAAGCCCCGAGGACGGCTCGTTCCGCCTCGAGGCTGTGGGGAGGTACACGATCGAAAAGGGTTTGTTCCGCCACTACTCCTCGGACTCCACCGAAACCGTGAGAGAGGCCTCCACTCCGGGATGGAGCCGTACGGCGAAGGGAAAGCTCCCGAGCTGACGTATGGGCTCTCCGAGCTTGACGTTCCGCTTATCCACCTTTACCTTCAGCTGCTCCTCCAGGGCCTCCGCCACCTGAGCGGCGGTGACGCTTCCGAAGAGCTTGCCCCCTCCTCCGGTGCTCACCGAAATGGTGACGTTCCGGCCCTGAAGGTGCTTTTTGGTCTCCTCCGCCAGGGCCTCTTCCTTGGCGAGCTTGGATTCCTTTACCTTCTGCTGGTTTTTCCAATCCTTGAGCTTGCCTCCGCTGGCCTCCTCCGCGAGCCCCCGGGGAAAGAGATAATTTCTTCCGTATCCTTCGGAGACCTCCACGAGATCCCCCGCCTTGCCAAGCTTCCGAACGTCCTGCTTCAAAATGACCTGCATGGATCTCACCTTCCTATGCGTGAACGAATATCAAACCACATGTCTATAATGCCGAGCACCAGGGCGAGCTGCGAGAGAATGGGTACCATGAGAAGCAGTACGAAAACTCCCCAGCGCCAGGCTCCTATTTTTTTGGATTTCAGAAACGCCAGAACCACCGCGCTTCCCTGGAGAAAGAAGAGCATGCTCACGAGAATACGGAGGTTCACGCCAACTCTGAAAGAAATGGCCCCCGTTCCCGAGGAGGATCCCAGAAAGAGGAGCACCGCCGAGACGAGAAGGGCCCAAAAGAGGCTTTTGGGAAAACGCCAGGTTTCAAAGGATGGAAGAGGAGGAAGGGTTTCCCTGCCGAGACGCCGGAGCACCGCTCCGCTGACGGCATAGCTCAGAAAGGCATCCACTCCGGAAGCCATGACGAGGAGGGCGGGAAAAAGAAGGGGGAGCATCTGGAGCATCCCTTCCATCTGGGAACGGATAATTTCGAGGGTTTCCGGAGAGGCCTGGCCGAACATGGCGAGGGTCGCATCGGTCATGCGCCGCATCTCTTCGGGATCCACCGAGAAGGGATTGATACCGGTCATCTTGGTGGCAAGCACCATGAGCAGGAGCTTGGCCCCCAGGGAGACCAGAAGAGCGTAGAGAAGAATCTCCACCGCCGTGTCGTAACGCCGGGCGAAATATCCCAGGGCGATTCCCGTGGCTCCGAAACCGAGGCCGAAGAAGAGCCCCCCGAGAACTCCCACCATGGTGGTGACGATAACCATGGCCACCCCGGCCCCGAGAAGAGCCCTGCCGAGGCTGTGGCGAAGACCGAGCACCACCAGAGGTGCGGGGCACACGAGAGCCACCGCCACTCCCGCCACGGGAAGAAAGTGACTCGCCAGAAAAAGAACCACCGCCAAAGCCACCAGAAGCCCCGATTCCACGAGCCCCCGGGTGGAGTTGCTTTCCATCATGCCCATTCCCCCTGAACATACAAACAGCGAGGGGAGGGACCGCTCCCCCCCCTCGCACGCATTCCGCAGCTATTCAGCCGTAAAGGGCAGAAGCGCCATAACCCGGGCACGCTTGATCGCTCTCGTGAGCTGACGCTGGTGCAGAGCGCAGTTTCCTGTCACTCTCCGGGGAAGAATCTTTCCGCGATCGGAAACATATTTTTTAAGACGCTCGATGTCCTTGTAATCCACATCTTCCAGTTTGTCCACGCAGAAGAAGCATACCTTGGGACGCCGCTTGCCGCGTTTTTTGTTCATGTTGTTGCCACCGCCATGAAAGGCCATGTACAGCCGCCTCCTTCCAATCCAAAATAAGTATGGCTAGAAGGGGATATCCTCGTCCTCTTCCCCTCCGCCGCCGGGGACGTCGCCATCACCGACTTCGGAAAAATCGAGGGGAAAATCATCGGCAAAACCGCCTTCCCGGAGGCTTTTCGCTCCCTCCTGGGGCTGGCGTTTCTGCTGGGGTTGAGGCCGGGTCTCCCGGAAGTTTTCCCGGGCATCGCCGCCTCCCTCCCGGAGAGAGCCCGAAGAATCGTCATCCCTTCGGCCTCCTTCTCCGCCGCCGCTCCCGAGAAACTGCACGGTCTGGGCCACGATTTCCGTGGCGTAGCGCTTCTGACCGTCCCGCCCCTCGTAACTTCGAACGGAGATACGGCCCTCCACGAGAACCGGCCGGCCCTTCCGGAGGTAACGATCGCAGTTTTCCGCCTGGGATCCCCAGACTACGGCGGGAATGAAATCCACCTCTTCGTGGGCTTCTCCGTTCTGCCCCCGCCACTGGCGATTTACCGCCACCACGAGCCGCGCCACCGCAGTACCGCTGGCGGTATAGCGAATTTCCGGATCCCGCGCAAGATTTCCGATGATTATGGCTTTGTTAAATCCCCGAGCCATGAGACATCCTCCTTACCTACTTCTCGTCCAACCGGACCACCACATGCCGCATGACGGAGTTTCGCAGCTTGAGAAGCCGCTCCATTTCGCGGATTTTGGTCCTTTCGACGGTAAAGGTATAGACGCTGTAAAAACCCTCGCGGATCTTGTCGATCTCGTAGGCAAGACGCCGCTTGCCCCAGTTATCGATCTTGGAGATCTCTCCCCCCTGATTCTTCACAAGCTCCGCGATATCCTCAGCCGCAGCTTTGTGATCCTCAATTTCGGGGTGGAACAGCACCATCATTTCATAAGGTCGCACCACCGGTCACCTCCTCCCTCTGGACTTAACGGCCCGAAAAGTTTCCGTATTTTTTCGGGCAGGGAACAACAGCGTAGAATTATACGCTATTTTCGGGAATTACGCAATGTTTCATCCCGGGAATCGCTGTAATCCAGCCAGAAAAGCCGTTCATCCGGCCCCAGCATGTTAAAATCCCTTCTCGCAATCTCCGCGAGCCCCTCTTGGGTCTGCACGTACTGGAGTTGCTCCCTGGTGGATTCCAGTTTGCGCTGGAGCTGCGCCAGGGCGGTCATCTTCCGGTCGAGAAGCGCCGTGAGACGATGCATTCGGGCGAGCTCGTAGCCGTAGGACGTCCAGAGAACTCCGAGGCAGACTCCCACCAGGGTGAGAAGAAAGACCCAGCGAAGGCGAGGGGGCTTCACGAGAAACTCCCGCTACATTTGTTCCGGAGCGGATATGCCTGCGAGCTTGAGAGCGTTCCGGAGTACCACCTGCACCGCCCGGCAGAGAAGCAGCCGGGAGGAGCGAACCTCCTCGGCCTCTCCGAGAATGTGATGGGCGTTGTAGAAGCCGTGGAAGGCACAGGCGAGATCGTAGAGATAGAAGACCACCCGATGGGGCTCGAGATCCCGGGCCGCTTTGGCCGCCTCTTCCGGAAAGATGCCGAGCTGCTTGAGAAGCTCCTGCTCCTCGGGAGAATCGAGACGATCCAGATCGCACTGTTCCGGATCCGGAAGATTCACCCCCCGCTCCTGGGCCTCCCGAAAGATGCTGCAGATTCGAGCGTGGGCGTACTGCACGTAGTAGACCGGGTTATCCCGGGATGCGGTTTTCGCGAGCTCCAGATCGAAATCGAGGTGGCTGTCGCAGCGGCGCATGAGGAAGAAGTACCGGGTAGCGTCCACTCCCACCTCTCGCAGAACGTTCTCCAGAGTTTCGAACTGCCCCGACCGGGTGGACATGGCCACGGGCTCCCCTCCCCGGAGAAGGTTGACGAATTGGATGAGAAGGATTTGAAGATCTTCGGAATTCCGCCCCAGGGCCTCCACGGCGGATTTCATCCGAGGAACGTAGCCGTGATGATCCGCTCCCCAGACGTCGATGACCAGATCGAATCCCCGGTCGTACTTGTTCTTGTGATAGGCGATGTCCGAGGCGAAGTAGGTGGGGGCTCCGTTGCTCCGGATGAGCACCCGGTCCTTTTCATCCTTGAAGGCGGTGGAACGGAACCATACCGCCCCCTCCTGGTCGTAGGCATAGTCCCGCCCCTTGAGATGCTCGATCATGGAGGGAACCATATTCTTTTCGTAGAGACTCTTTTCGGAGAACCAGACATTGAAGCGCACGCCGAAGTTTTCCAGATCCCGCTTGATGGTGTTCAGCACCTTCTCTCCCGCAAAGGAAGAGAAGAATTCGAGACTCTCCTCCAGGGGAAGGGAGAGAAAGCGATCCCCCTCCTGATCCCGGACGTCCCGGGCGAGATCGTAGATGTAATCTCCCTTGTAGCCGTTCTCCGGAAAGGGCGCGGATTCTCCCTTGCCCCCGAGTTCGAAGTACCGGGCCTGGGTGGATTTTCCGAGAATTTCCATCTGCAGCCCCGCATCGTTGATGTAGTATTCCCGTTCTACCCGCCATCCCGCATATTCCAGAAGCGAGGCGGTGACATCTCCCACCACCGCGCCCCGACCGTGCCCCACGTGGAGGGGCCCCGTGGGATTGGCGCTTACGAATTCCACCTGAACCTTGCGGCCCTTGCCGAGATCCGAGCGGCCGTAGCGCTCTCCCTCTTCGAGTATACGGGCGAGCACCTGGTGCCCCCATCGGGAGGAGAGAAAAAAGTTTATGAATCCCGGGCCGGCAATTTCGATCTTGTCGATTCCCGAGGCCTCTCCGAGGGGTATGCGCTCCGCCAGAGCCTCCGCTACCTTCCGGGGAGATTCCCGAAAGATTTTGGATCCCTGCATGGCCACGTTGGTGGCCCAGTCTCCCTGACCTTCCCGACGGGGGCGTTCCAGAAAAGCCTCGGGAAGAGATTCCCGGGGAATTCCCCGTTCCTCTCCGAGAACCCGGAGGGCCTCGGCGATATGGTTTTCAAGTTTTTGCCGTACATCCTGCATAGTCGTTCACCTCCGCCCCGAAGGACTACTGTTCCTTCAGGGGCACAAAGATCGTTTTCCAGCGTTCCCATCCCTGGAGAACGCTCCGGAAAATCTCGTTTCGGGAAAGGTCCATGACCGTAGGTTTTACCATGGCCTTGCGCTCTCCCTCGATATAGTTATGCCGCTTGTTGTAGTAGAAACTTCCCTTCAGAGCTATGGAACCGGAAATCTCCGGCGTGGAGAGCTTGCCCAGCATCCGGAAGTTTTCGGGAAGCCGGAGCATGAGCTTGTGCTCCAGCACGAAGGGAAACCGGAGCGAGAAGGGGGGAGTCTGTCCCAGAACCTCTCGGATCCATGGGAGGTCTCCTCCGGGAATCTTGGCAAGCACCTGCCCCGATCCGGGAATGCCGAGCTTCATGGCAAGAGGAGCGTGTACTCGATATCCGTAGGCGTAGGATTCTTTCGAAATTTCCCCCGCGAGAGAGAAAGGAACGCTCCACTCCACCATCCGGAGAGCCTCTTCGGGATCCCGGGCAGCCTCCTCTCCGAAGAGATCCACCCAGCCCCCCCGAACGTAGAGATCCAGAAAACCCTCGGCCTCTCCCCGAGCATCCATACTGAGGTTCCAGGCCAGGGTGAGGCGATGGTCTTCCAGGTTTCCCTCGGGAACCCTTTTGGTTTGTACCTCCAGCCCCGAAACCCGGTAGAGGGTTTTTCCCCAGAGGGAAGAGGGGGTTTTTCCATACTCCACGGTTTGTCCGAAGAGATAGAGAAAGGGGGTATCTCCGGGAGGATTGCATTCCAGCACCGGTTCGAGCCAGAGATCCTGGGTGGCGGGCACGTTTTCCGAGAGAGGAAACACCGGAACCCACCAGAGAGCGACCTGCCATCCCACCTTGCGAAGCCAGCTCTGGGCAAGGAGAGTGCGCTCCCAGGATGTCCAGGGCCCCTGGGAAGGAAAGTCCGCTCCGTTGCGCACCATTCGGGAAGGGATGTCCTGAAGGAGATAGGAGTTCTTGTTCAGTTCGTCCAAAAGGCCCTTTCCTCGCCGATGGGGCTTGGAATCCGAGGCGATATGGCGGAAGATTCCTTCCGGTTCGGGATAGCTTTGCTTTTCATAGGCCTCCAGAGTTTTGAGACCTCCGAGAATGCCCCGACGCAGGCTGAAGGCGAGGGAGGGACGCCCCTCCGCCACGAGCCCCGCTCCTGCCCAGGGAGGATTGTTGATTTTTCTCCAGACGTAGGAATCCTGGGTCTCCGAAGATTCCACCGAGGGAGCGCTTACCCCCACCCCTTCCCAGTAGAGAGAAGCCTCCCGGGGAACCCGGGCCACGATCTCCTGCTCCCAGATGGGAAGGTCTTTCTGAAGCCACAGAAAATCCCCCACATCGAAACGCCGGGGAAAGATCTGCTGGTACTCCAAAACCAAAACCAGGCGATCTCCCTGGTACGGCACCCGTACCTGGAGCACCGGAATTCCTTCCCTATCGATCTGAAGGGGAATCAGAGGGCTCTGAAGATTTCCGAAGGGCATGCCGTAGAGCCCCGCCAGGAGAACCCGGGCCTCTCCATCGGGGGGAACGGGAATTTCCCAGTGGAGCCAGGAATCGGGAGTTCTCTGGGTAAGCTGTACGATCCAACGTTCGTTTTTTTCCAGAGCTCCGTCCGCCCGGAGAGCGTACTCCGCCCTTCGCTGGAGCACCAACCCTCCCATGCCGGGAAACTGTTCCAGCGAAGGAGCTTCCCGGGCAAGCCGGGAAACCTCCTCCTGGGCCCAGGAAGTATCCTGTCCCAGAGCTTTCGGCACCCCTCCTCCGAGAGAAGCCAGAAGGAAAAATCCCAGCCCCAAGGCCAGACTGCGAAAAATTCGGGTATTCCACACTGTTGTCACTCCCTTTACGGTTCCATCTCTCGAGAAAGCGATCTGTCGAGAACGCTCCTGCAAAAACTCCGGGAAAATCCGCCATCCGCAGCGTTTTTCCGAGAAAACCGCTGCACCGCATTCCTCCGGGGACTTTTGGTTTGCCCCGGAAATAGCCGGATCTCCGCCTCTAGGCTCCGCTCTTGCCGCAGCAGTGCTTGTATTTCTTGCCGCTCCCGCAGGGGCAGGGATCGTTACGTCCCACCCGCTGGGTCTTGCGTATGGGCTGGCGTTTGCGCCCCTCTCCGAGGGCGTGATGCCGGGCGTCTTCATCTCCCGGGGATTGCAGAAAGGGAAGAGGCATGTCCCGGCTCTCCTGAAGATTTCCGGGGGCGGGGGAACGACGATCTTCGGTAATCACCGCCACCCGGTAGAGGAGTTCCGCAGCTCCCTCCCGAACCCGGGTGAGCATTTCCTGAAAGAGGTTGTAGGATTCGAACTGATACTCCAGAAGAGGATCCTTCTGGCCGATGGCCCGAAGGCCGATGCCCCGGCGCAGGTCGTCCATGGCGAGAAGGTGCTCCTTCCACCGGGCATCCAGCACGTGGAGCACCACGAACCGGGCAAGCATGGAGGCCATGTCTTCCTTCAGAGAAGCCCGCTTTTCGTCATACCTCTGTCGAAGCTCCCGAAGAATCGCCTCCCGGGCATCCTCCAGAGCCTCCCGGGTATCCACGCCCTCCAGAGGCTTTTCGATACCCGGCCAGAAGAGGGATTTCAGGCGTACCGAGACTGCGTGAGGATCCACCTCGGCTCCTTCGGGGCAGGAGGATGCGAAAATACCTTCCGCCGCATCCTGCACGAGTCCCCAGGCGTGTTCGGGCATTTCCTCGGACTCCAGCACCCGGCGGCGCTCCGCATAGATGGCCTCTCTCTGCTGGTTCATCACGTTGTCGTACATGAGGAGCTGCCGGCGAATGTCGAAGTGCATCTGTTCCACTTTTTTCTGGGCGTTTTCGATGGCCTTGCTGAGAAGCCCGTGTTCGATGGCCTCCCCCTCTTCCAAACCGAGCTTGCCCATGATGCCTTCGATGCGCTCGGATCCGAAAAGTCGGAGCAGATCGTCCTCCAGGGCAAGATAGAATCGGCTGGAGCCGGGATCTCCCTGGCGGCCGCTCCGCCCCCGGAGCTGGTTGTCGATGCGCCGGGATTCATGCCGTTCCGTACCGAGAATATGCAGTCCCCCCGCTTGAAGCACCTGTCGCTTCTCCTCGGCACACTGGTTCCGAATCTCCTCCCCCAGGGCTCCCGCTTCGGAAGAGTTTTCTTCGAGGGAGATTCCCCGCTTCTCCGCCTCGTCCTTGAGAAGAAAGTCCGGATTGCCTCCCAGCACGATGTCCGTACCGCGTCCCGCCATGTTGGTGGCCACGGTGACTGCTGCCTTTCTTCCCGCCTGGGCCACGATGGAGGCTTCCTTTTCGTGGTACTTGGCGTTCAGCACCTGATGAGGCACCTTTCGAGCCTTGAGGAGCTTGCTGATCACTTCGGAAACCTCGATGGAGGTGGTACCCACCAGCACGGGCTGCCCCTGGGCGTGACACTCTGCCACTTCCTCCGCCACGGCGGCGTATTTTTCCCGCTTGGTGCGGAAGATCACGTCGGGATTATCCTCCCGGATTACCGGCACGTTGGTGGGGAGCACCACCACGGGAAGGCCGTAGATTTCCTTGAACTCTTCCTCTTCGGTGGCGGCGGTGCCGGTCATGCCCGAGAGCTTTCGATACATGCGGAAGTAGTTCTGCAGGGTGATGGTGGCAAGGGTTTGGTTTTCCCGGCCCACCTGAACCTTTTCCTTGGCCTCGATGGCCTGGTGGAGCCCGTCGGAGTAGCGGCGGCCGAACATGAGACGGCCGGTGAATTCATCCACGATGACGATCTCCCCGTCCTTCACCACGTAATGCACGTCTCTCTGAAAGAGGTGAAGCGCCTTGAGGGATTGCACGATTTTGTGACCCAGCTCGGAACGCTGGACATCCGAGAAGAGCTCCGGAATGTTCAGAATCTCTTCGCACTTTTTGATTCCCTCTTCCGAGAGGGCCACGTTGCGTTCCTTTTCATCCACCTCGAAGTGGCGATCCTTCTGGAGCTGCCGGGCGGTGCGATCCGCCAGAAGATAGGGTTCCGGGGAATCTTCGGAAGGTCCGGAGATGATAAGAGGCGTTCGGGCCTCGTCGATGAGGATGGAGTCCACCTCGTCCACGATGGCATAGTTGTGGAACCGCTGCACCAGCTGGGAAGGCTGGGTGGCCATGTTGTCCCGAAGATAGTCGAAACCGAATTCGCTGTTGGTGCCGTAGACCACGTCCTTGCGGTAGGCTTCGTGCCGTTCCTGGGGATCCATGAAGGGATAGATAACCCCCACGGAGAGCCCGAGAAAGGTGTAGATGGGGCTCATCCACTCCGCATCCCGCCGGGCGAGGTAATCGTTCACCGTGATAAGATGCACTCCCTTGCCGGAAAGGGCGTTCAGCACCACCGCTAGGGTGGATACCAGGGTTTTTCCTTCTCCGGTCTTCATTTCCGCGATGCAGCCTTCGTGAAGCGCCATGCCTCCCATGAGCTGTACGTCGAAGTGCCGCAGCCCCAGGGTACGCCGGGAGACCTCCCGCACCACTCCGAAAACTTCTTCGAGAAGCCCGTCCAATTCCTCTCCCTGGGCGATACGGGAGCGAAAAACCTCTCCCTTGGCGGCGAGTTCTTCATTCGAGAGTTTTTCCAACTCCGGCTCCAGGGCATTGATGCGCGCCGCCCGGGCGGCGTAACGTTTCAGGGCTCGTTCGTTTTTATCGAGACCAAGAGCCTTTTTCAGTGCTCCAATCATACTTTCACCTTCTTCATTCTTTACGCTTCTTCCGGAGGGAGAGGAAAGAGCACTCCTCTCCCGAAAACATCCACCGGGACATTATAGTTCCTATTCCATGGAAGCGTCAAAAAAACCGTGCTCCGTAAAAAAGCGGAGCTTTCGGCCCCCAGCCTTCACGGGAGCACCGAAAAGCGGGGCTCTTCTTTTAGAGGTTCGAAGACTCCGAAGCGTCGCACATCATGAGGGCGAAGACCTTGGCTTCGTTGAGCAGATGCTCTTTCAGGGCATATTCGTTGGGCTGATGGGCGCAGTTGGCTTCCTGCCCCCACACGGCGGCGGGAATGCCATGATGCCGGAAATAGGCGGCGCAGGTGCCTCCTCCGATTCCTCCCACCCGGGGTTTCCGGGAGAACACCCTTTCGATGGCCTTTCCGAGAAGCCGCACCACCGGAGCCTGGGGATCCGTACCGCCAGCCGCATCGTCCCGCTGGAGGATCTCCCGGGTTATGGCACATCCCGAGATCTCTCGCCGGGAGGCGATAACCTCGTCCACCACCCGGAGAACCTCGTTCAGAGGAGCCTCCGGAAGCACCCGGCAGTCGAAGCAGAAGACCTCCCTGCCGGGGATGGTATTCACGTTGCCCACATTGGCGGATCGCTTGGTGGGTTCGAAGGTGGAGCATGGGGGGCCGAAAAGTTCGTTCCGTTCGGGAAAGGCCCGATGCAGCGCTTCGTCCAGGGCAACCCCCAGAAGATTCGCCTCCCGGCAGGCGTTGTTGCCTTCATCCGGACGGCTCGCATGGGCCTGTTTTCCCTCCACGGTGATCTGAAGCCAGAGAATGGATTTCTCCGCCACCTCCACGAAATCTCCTTCTTCGTTGCCTCCGTCGGGAACGAGCACGAGATCATCCTCCCGGAAGAGCCCTTCTTTAAGGAGGTGCTGAATGCCGTAGACGCTCCCCACTTCTTCATCCGCCACGAAGCAGAGGCAGATTTCCCGGGAGGGCTCCATCCCCTCCCGGCGGAGAGCATGGAGGGCGTAAAGGCTCGCCACCAGTTCCTGACCGTTATCGTTCACTCCCCGGCCGAAAATGCGATCTCCCCGGACGAGAGGATCGAAGGGATCCGTATTCCAGAGAGAACGATCTCCCTCGGGAACCACGTCCATATGACTTACGAACCAGAGCCGTTGGCTGGAGGCTCCGGGAATTTTCAGAATGAGGTTGGGGCGGATTTCCCCTTCCGCCCGGGAATCCCGGGCATTGTGCCATTCGGGCTTGGGGAATCCCAGTTCCTGTACAAGTTCTTCGATGACCCGGGCCTTGAGAACTTCTCCCGAGCCCCCCGCATCGGGAGCCACCGCGGGAATGCGGCAGATTCTTCCCAGGTTTTCGAGCATGGCGTCTCCCAGCGTTTCCAGGGTCTGAAAAATTTTTTCCTCTTTTTCGTTCATGATGAACCTCCTCCGATAGGGCCTTTCCGCGGAAAGTGCCCATGGAACGTATGAAATTCCAAAAAAATCCCCGCCCTTGCAAGGCGGGGATGTAAACTCTCCCGGGGTATCACTCCCCCATGAGAATTTTTTTGTTCTCCACGAGATAGTCCATGCCCGAGTAGACGGTGACGAAAAGGGCAATTCCCATGGCAAGCTGCCCTCCGGGAATATTCAGTATCATGAGAGATATGGCTATGATCTGGGTAACCGTCTTGACCTTCCCTCCCCGGGAAGCGGCGATAACTATGCCCTCTGCGGCGGCCACCATGCGGAGCCCGGTGACGATAAATTCCCGGGCGACGATGATAACCACAATCCATGCGGAGAGTCTCTGAAGTTCCACCAGAGAGATAAGCGCCGCAATCACCAGGATCTTATCCGCCAGGGGATCGATAAACTTTCCCAGGTTCGTCACCATGCCGTGCTTTCTCGCTATGTAGCCGTCTGCGGTATCCGTAAGAGCCGCCAAGATGAAAATGAACCCTGCCAGGAGATCCCCGTATCCCGTATCGAGCCCCAAGGCGATAAGGGGCTTCACGGGGTAGTTTATCCGAAAGGTCAGAAAAACCATGACCATGGGGGCAAGAAAAACCCGGGAAAGACTCAACACGTTGGGCAGGTTCCAGGGACTCTTCGACACGAGAATCCGCTCCCTTCTAGATGTCTCATGAAACGCTCTCGGTTCGGCCGAAACACTCAAGCATCTCCCGATTCTCCGGAGAGATTTCCGAAACCTTGAAAGTTCGGCCCTCACTGCAGGTGATGCCCTTTTCCCTATCCGCCGAGATAGGCCTCCCGAACCCGGGGGTTTTCGATGAGTTCCGACCCCGAACCCTCGAGGACGATCTCGCCCACCTCAAGAACGTAGGCATAATCAGCTATTTTCAGAGCTGCGAAGGCGTTCTGTTCCACCAGAAGCACCGTCTTGCCCTGATCGTTGATGTGGCGGATGATATCGAAGACCTCCCGCACCAGAAGAGGCGCCAGCCCCAGGGAAGGTTCGTCCATCATGATGAGCTCCGGCCGGCTCATGAGAGCCCGTCCGAGGGCGAGCATCTGCTGCTCTCCTCCCGAGAGGGTTCCCCCCTTCTGCCAGACCCGTTCCTTCATCCGGGGAAAAAGCTCGAACACCCAGTCCATATCCGCCTGAACCGCTTCGGCATCCTTCCGGGTATAGGCTCCCAGGAGGAGATTCTCCCGCACCGTAAGATGGGGAAAAATCCGGCGCCCCTCGGGAACCATCACCACTCCGGCGGTAACGATGCTCTCCGGGGTTTTGCCGAGAATCTGCTTTCCCTCGTGTTCGATGCTTCCCTTGCACTGCTTGAGAAGCCCCGCCACGGCCCGAAGGGTGCTGCTCTTTCCCGCTCCGTTCGCCCCGATAAGGGTGACGATTTTTCCCCGGGGAACATGGATATTCAGACCCCGGAGAGCGTGGATGCCTCCGTAGTGCACCTGCAAATCCCGCACCTTAAGCATACTCCAAAGCCTCCTCTCCCAGATAGGCCTCGATGACCTTGGGGTTCGACTGAATAGCTTCGGGATTACCCTCGGCGATACAGATGCCGTAATCGAGCACCCAGATGTGCTCGCACACTCCCATGACCACCTTCATGTCATGCTCGATGAGAAGCACCGTAAGCTTGAATTCCTCCCGGATGCGGCGGATGAAATCCATGAGATCCCGGGATTCGTGAGGATTCATTCCCGCCGCAGGTTCGTCGAGAAGAAGGAAGGATGGCTCCGTAGCGAGGGCCCGGGCAATTTCCAGACGCCGCTGGGCTCCGTAGGGAAGGCCGCTGGCGTTTTCGTAGGCCACCTTGTGGAGATCCACCGCCCGAAGAAGGTTCATGGATTTTTCCTCCACCTCCCGTTCCTCCCGAGCCGCCGAGGGAAGACAGAAAGGCACTCCCCACCAGGGGGACTTCTGGCGCAGGTGAGCTCCGATCATGACGTTCTGCAAAACCGTCTCGTTTTTGAAAAGCCGGATATTCTGAAAGGTTCGGGCAATGCCTTCCCTGCAGATGCGATGGGGGGGATAGCCCGTAACGTCCCCGCCCCGAAAGAGTATCTTTCCCGCCGTGGGGTTGTAGAAGCCGGTAATCATGTTGAAGCAGGTGGTCTTTCCCGCTCCGTTGGGACCGATGAGCCCCACGATGCGCCCCTCCTCCACCTTGGCGCAGAAACGGTCCACCGCGGTGAGGCCCCCGAAGCGCATGGTGAGATTATCCACCTGGAGAACTATATTTCGCTCACTCACGAGGAAGCACCTCCTTTGGGGGACGTCCGAAAGATTTTATCCCAGGTGATTTCCCTCATGCCCATAATGCCCTCCCGGCGGAAGAGAATGATGAGCAGCAGGGAGAGCGAGAAGATAACCATGCGCATCCCCGGAATGCCCGGAATATGGAACGAACCCAGGGTAACGGGGTTCTCCACGAACCGGAGCCACTCCAGAAGAAAAGTAATGAGCACTCCGGCGATGCAGGTTCCCGTAATGGACCCCAACCCTCCCGCCACGGCAATCATGAGTACGTTGAAAGTCATGATGAAGAGGAACATCTTGGGGTCGATGGTGGTGAGCAGGCTCGCCAGGAGGGCTCCCCCGATGCCCGCGAAGAAGGCGCCGATGGTGAAGGAAATAACCCGATACCGGTAGGTATTGATTCCCATGGCCCGGGCGGCCACCTCGTCGTCCCGGATGGCCTTCAGAGTATTGCCGAAGTTGCTGTTCACGATGCGCACGATGACGAAGATGGTGAGAAAGAGCCATCCGTAATTCCACCAGAGGTTGGCGTAATCCGGAATCCCCTTGAGCCCCAGAGCTCCGTTGGTGATAAAGGTGATGTTGTTTGCCACCACCCGGATGATTTCCGCAAAACCCAGGGTGGCGATGCCCAGGTAATCTCCCCCCAAACGCAGCACGGGCAGAGCGATGAGAAGACCGAAAAGGGCCGCCATGAGTCCCCCCGCAAGAACCGCCACGAAGAAGGGAGCCTGAAGAACGCTGAAGGGCCAGATGAGAGGATCCAGGATGTAGATCATCTCCTTCTGGAGCGCCGGAAGAATGAGAAGGGACGACGCATAGGCCCCCACGGCCATGAATCCCGCATGTCCCAGGCTGAACATACCCGTAAAACCGTAGATGAGGTTGAGGCTGAGGGCAAGGATGGTGTTGATGGCGATGAGGTTCAGAATCTGAATCTTGTATCCGTCCAGATTGCCCTGGGCCCAATAGAGCCCTCCCGCTACGGCGGCCACGAGAAGAACGTTCAGGATGCGATCCCGCTGTTTTCGTTTTTCCATTAGACCTTCTCCTCCAGTTTCTCTCCCATCAGCCCCGTGGGCCGAATGAGAAGGATGATGATGAGAAGCACGAAGGCGAAGGCATCCTTATATCCCGAAAGCTCCGGGAAAAAGGCTACCGTCATGATCTCGATAAATCCGAGAAGAAGACCTCCCACCATGGCTCCGGGAATGGAGCCGATGCCGCCGAGCACTGCGGCGATGAAGGCCTTGAACCCCGGAAACATCCCCATGAGGGGCTGGATCTGGGGATAGCGCAAGGCCCACATGATGCCCGAGGCCGCCGCAAGAGCCGATCCGATGCCGAAGGTGAAGGCGATGATCTTATTCACCGAGACACCCATGAGACGGGTGGTTTCGATGTCCTTGGATATGGCTCGCATGGCAAGCCCCGGTTTGGTGCGGTAGACGATGAAGAGAAGCACCAGCATGAGCACGAATGAAACCACGGGAACGATCATGGTGAGAGGAAGAATGCGAACGCCGCTTTCAAGGCGAATGACCTTCACCATCCACTCCGGCCGATAGACCGCCCGGGGAATTCCCGTAAAGACCACGATGGCGAGGTTCTGGATGAAGAAGGAAACGCCGATGGAGCTTATGAGAGCGGAAATCCGGGGGGCTTCCCGAAGAGGTTTGTAAGCCACCTGATCCACGAGGATTCCGCAGAGAGAAGCTCCTCCGATGGCTACTACGATGGCCAGCACCCAGGGAAGTTTGAGCAGTGCGATGGACCAGAAGACGAAGTACGCCCCCAGCATGAAGATATCTCCGTGAGCGAAGTTGATGAGTCGGAGAATACCGTACACCATGGTATATCCTATGGCGATAAGGGCATAGAGGCTTCCCAGAGTTAGGGCATTAAAGAAATGCTGAACAAACATGGGCAGGGACATGGGATTCCTCCCGTTCGTTATGAAATATTCCAGACAAGAATCGAGGCTACGGGAAAGAGCACACGGCGGAAAAGATTTTTCTTTCGCCGCGGCACACCCGGAAACCACCGAAAGAAATTACGAAGACGAAGCGTACACAGAAAAATGCGCAGAGAGGACGAAAGACCTCCCCCCTGCGCGTTTCGTTCAGTTACGTACTATGCAAGAAACACATCAGTATCACGGGGCATCACACACCGTGGAGGGTTATTCTTAAATTTCGGGCATAACCGAGGCGGTGTAAACCTGCTTGCCATCCTTGATGACCTTGATGCCCACGGGTTTCTCCGCATCGTGGGTTTCGTTGATAGTGGTGGCTCCGGTTACGCCTTCCCATCCCTTGGTGGCCGCGAGAGCCTTGGTGATAGCCTCGGAGGGATTGGCATCGAAAGCCGCCGCATCCTCGGCATAGGCCCGCTCGATAGCATCGGCGATGAGCATGTAGCAGTCATATCCGAGAGCGGAGTTGGCGTTGGGATCCTTGTCGGGGAAAGCCTCTTTCCACTGGGCGGTGAACTCCACAGCCATCTGGGTCATGTCGGGCATCTCCGGAGCGTAGGGGAAGGTGGTATAGGCAAAGCCCTCAATGGCATCGCCGCCGATGGCGATCATGTCGGGGTTGTCCATGGCATCGCCGCCCATGATGCTGAACTCGCCTCCGAGCTCCCGGGCCTGCTTGATGATGATGGCACCTTCCGCGAAGTAGGACGGAATGAAGAGCACTTCAGCACCCTGGTTGATAATTTCCGTCAGCTGGGCGGTAAAATCCTGGTCTCCCGTCTGGTAGTTCAGCCGGGCCACCACTTTGCCTCCCAAGGCCTCGAAGGCCTCGTGGAAGAACTTGCCGAGCCCCACGGAGTAGTCCTGAGCCACATCGAGGAGAAGGGCTCCCTTACGGGCGCCGTTGTTAAAGGCGTACTGTGCCGCCGCGGCTCCCTGGTAGGGGTCGATGAAGCACATACGGAAATAGTACTTCTTTCCCTGGGTTACCAGGGGATTCGTAGCGGAATCCGTAAGACAGGGAACTCCCGCCTTCTCCGCCACTTCGCCTCCCGCCATGGAGAGAGAAGAACCGTAGCTTCCGATGATGGCGATGACCTTTTCCTTTTCGATAAGGCGCTTTACCGCATTGGCAGCCTCCACTTTGTCGGACTTGTTATCCACCACGAAAAGCTCCACTTTCCTGCCGATAACCTCGGGCTTCTGCTCATGGGCAAGCTTGATGCCATCCACCGTGAGCTGGCCTCCAAAGGCATTCTGCCCCGTAAGGGGTTCGTAGACCCCAATGCGGAGAACATCCGCCGCCAGAGCACTTCCCGCAAAAGCCACAAGAATCATCATACAAACAAGAATCTTTCCAACCTTCATGCGCACACAACCTCCCTTGAATATTATGAAAAATATAGCTCCTCGAAGGAACACTTTGTATTATACCGTTCTTTTGGGATTTCTGAAAAGGGCTTCCCGGGAAAATCCGAAAAAATACAAGATATTACGGAGAAAAACAGGAGGAACGAACTGCATGACGAAAGCACGGAAAAAAGACGGCCCGAGGCGTCACGGTTTTCTCTTGGATCCGTCCTCTCCGGCTTTTTCTTCCAGGAGCCGGAGAACTTCGGAGAAGTCCGCAAGATCTCCGAATTGCCGGTATACCGAGGCGAAGCGCACGTAGGCCACCTTGTTGAGTTGCCGAAGCTCTTCCACCGCAAGCTCTCCGATGTGCTGGCTCGAAACTTCGCCGGTTCCCTCGGACCGAAGAGCCTCCTCCACCCGGGCAGCGGCATCCTCGATGCTGTCGTAGGAAACGGGGAGTTTTTCACAGGCCTTGCAAAACCCCGCCAGGAGTTTCTGTACGTCGAAGGGCTCCCGGGTGCCGTTTTTTTTGATCACCAGAAGTACCCGTCCCGCCGCAGCCCGTTCGTAGGTGGTAAAGCGCTTCATGCAGGAGGGACACTCCCTCCTGCGCCGCACCACCCTTCCCTCATCGGTGGTACGGGTTTCCATAACCCGGGTCTCCTCGGCCTCGCAATGGGGACAACGCATGGCTTCATCTCCTCCGAAAAAACGCCCCTTTCGGGGGCTTTCCAAGATCGCTCCAAGCCTTCTCCAGAAAAAGAAAAAAGGGGGAAGCCCCCCTCTTTAACCAACACACCACCAAAAGGCCGCAGTCCTTCGTTTCGTTTCCGAAAGAAAGACGAGAGCTACCTTCTCTTGTTATTATTCCGTTTCGCCGCCGCCTTGCGACGCTTTTTCGCTTCGCTTGGTTTTTCATAGTGCTCATGTTTGCGGGCTTCCCGAAGCACCCCTACCTTCTGCACTTCCCGCTTGAAGCGCCGCAATGCATCGTCGATGGATTCGTTCTCTCTCCGAACAACCTGGGTCATTTACATTTCCCCCCTTTCTCTCGCACCGCCACTCTTACCCCGGAGGCCAGCCGAACTGCCTGCCTGACATCAGGTGCACGTGAAGGTGGGGAATCGTCTGGCATGCCTGAACGCCGTTATTGATGATCAGGCGGTACCCCTGCCTTTCGAGTCCCAGATCATGCCCCAGCCGGACGGCAAGAGACATGATTTTTCCCCACAACTCCGGGTCATCCATTTCAGATGCTGAAGATACGTGACGCAGAGGTATGATCAGCAGATGATCCGGCGCCTGGGGATATCTATCCCGAAAAGCCATGACGGAGTCATCCCGATACAGAACCTCCGCCGCAGCCTCTCCTTTCGCTATGGCGCAAAAGATGCATTTATTCACGCAGATCACCATCCCCGGAAGATGCCTTGTTATTGTACATGGGAGAAGCTCCCGACACAAGTGTTTTTGCCCATACCCGCACGGTGGGAGAGGAATGTTCCCGGGCAATTCGCTGTACTCCCATACGAACCCATGCAGAAAGAGGGGTAAAGCGAAGCATTCGCAGGAGCGGAATGAGGATTTCATCTTCTTCGCTCCGCAGAAGTTCTCCCAGAAGAGCTCCTTCGGGAGGAGGCGCTCCCTGAGGCCATATCCGCAGAGCCTCCCCCCGGAGATGTTTCGACGAGTGCCGGAGAAAAGCCCCGAGGGCTTCCCGGCGATCCTTGAAGAGAGCGAGAACGCGCAAAACCCGCAGTCCTCCGGCCTCGGAGAAGCCCGCTCCCCGGGAGGCCACCAGAGAGGGAATGCTTTTCTTGATCCCCTCGGGAATGCCTCTGTCCAGGAACTGAAGGAATTCCTCCTCGGTACATCGGGAAAGCATGTCCAGAAGAGCCTGCCGCACCTCGGGAAGGTCCGTACGTCCCCGAAGAGCTTCCACCGCAAGAGAACGCACCACGGGCAGATCGCTCTGCAGGCGCAGCAACTCCCCCGCAAGCCCCTGATCTTTCGTTACGGGAATGACCGCCTCTCCGATTTCTCGCAAAAGCCTTTCGGTCTCTTCGAAAAGCCCGTTCATGCGTTGTTCCCGGACCGCCGCAGCTTCTTGCCGAACCCGGGCCTCCCGGGCTTCTTCCTCCTGCCGGGCGGCTTCTCGCTCTCGGTGATAGGCCTTCCAGCGATCCCAGCTTTCCGCCATTTTCGACCAGAGTCCCTGCCTGGAGGAGGCTTCGCTTTCCCGGCTCGATCCGGAAGGAGTTCCCCTGCGGATAGCATCGGAAGTATAGGCACTTTCCCGAATGGTCATGTAGGCGGAGGTGATTTTCTGGAACTCTCCCGCCGCGGAGGGCCCCGCCACGTCGGGGTGGCAGCTCCTGGCCAGACACCGGAATGCACGCTTGACCTCCTCCCAGGAAGCCCCGGGAGAAAGTCCGAGAGTCCGAAAGCTGGCATCCAGGTCATGGTTCACGAACGGCACACCTCCTCCAGTTTGGCGAGAAAGATCTCCATCTCCCGAAGCCCCGCCTCCCAGGCATCCCGATGGCTCCGGAGAACCCGCAGACGGTCGAGAAGACGCTGCATCCGTCGCTGCTGCTCCTCATTAAGGTGCACTGAGATTTTAGCACAACGTTTCTCCACATTTCTATAGCGATGGTCACTAAAATTTCGGGATTGCCCCTTTTCCCCCTCCTGTCCCGAAAGACCGAGGATTTCGTGCATCGCCACGGTGCCGTCCTGACGGCGCACCTCCACCTGGAGAAGCCCTTCGGAATCCACTTCGAAAAGAACCTCCACCTCTTCTTTGGGATGCAGGTTGTCCACCTTGATGGTTCCCAGTTTTTCCTGGAGATTTCCCTCGCCCCCCTGAAGAACTCCGATCTCCACGGCACCTCCCCGGGGAGATTCGAATTTCTTCGCCGCTCCACAGGGAAGGGGGGTTCCCTGAAAGAGAAGGGGCACCATTTGTCCCCAGGAGCTTTCCACCCCCAGATCCCGGGAGAGCACGTCGATAAGAAGTCTGGCGGATCCCCGGGCTCCGTGCATGCCCGCCCCGAGGGCCACCACTTCGTCGGGATAGAGTCCCAGATGCGAAGGTTCCGCCACTCGGGCGGCGAGCTTTTTCCGGAGCAGGGGAAGACGGCTGCTTCCTCCCACCAGAAGAAGGCGGTCCGGCCGATGCTCCTCCCACATGTGCACCACCATGCCCAGCACCTCTTCCAGGAGGGGCTCCATGATCTGCTCCAGATCCTTCCGGGAAATGCGGACGGGATGGTTTTGATGGTGCTCCAGCAATCCCCCCGGAGGATACCAGTCGATCTCTCCCGCACTGGAGAGGGTAATCTTGATTTTTTCGGCCTCCGAGAGAAGAAGGGGCCAGCGAAGATCCTTTTCGGAAAGCTTGCGGTTTCCCAGGCGTTCCCAGAGATGCCGGGCCAGGAGGACGTCGATGAAGGCCCCTCCCAGAGCATCCCGTCCCCGGGACTGGAGCACCTGCCAGATACCGTCCTCCTGCTCCATGACGGTAATGTCCACGGTGCCCGCTCCGAAATCGAGCACCAGAGAGCGTCCCTCCATCTCTACCGCCAGGGCCGCTGCGGTGGGCTCGTTGAGAATTCGCACGTTTTCGAATCCCGCGCTCCGGGCGGCCCGCACCATGGAGGCTCGTTCGGGAAAGCTGAAATGAGCGGGCACCGCCAGAACGCATTCGGTGATAACCGCTCCAAGATAGGCCTCCGCATCCTCCCGAAGAAGCACCAGAAGGGGAATCAGCAGTTCCTCCGCACGATAGTGACGGGTTCCCGCAAGAACCTTCCAGGAAGAGGCTCCGATATGGCTCTTCACGTTCCACCAAGCCTGGGGGCATCCCCGGAGCAGCCGCTTCTGGGCCTCCTCTCCCACGTAGAAACGCCCTCCTTCCCAGGCGATGATGGAGGGAGTTCTGGTTCTTCCCCATCGGTTGGGAAGAAGAAGGGGGGTGGGATTGTCCTCGGTCCAGAGGCTCATGAGAGCGTATCGGGTACCGAGGTCGATACCGAGAACGGGATGTTTACTCACCCGAATGCACCTCGACTATGGAATTTTCCGGGAATTGCGGCTCCCGGGAAAAAGGCGGTTCTTCCGAATTTTCGAAATCGGGAGAGCAGAGCAGCTCTCCCCCCGAAAGGGCGGTCACTTTGCCCGAGCGCGGTTCTCCCGGCAAGGCCCTGCCGGGAAGACGGGCCAGAAGAAAGTGCGGCGTGTGCCCCGTGAAGAAAGGGCTTTCCGAGGCCCCACGCTTTTCCGCCAGCACCTCCACGGTACGCCCCAGCCACCGGGAGGCGTACCGGGCAAGGAGTTTTTCTCCGAGAAGTGCCGCTCTGCCGCAGCGGTCTTCGGTTTCCTTCCGGGAAGGCCGGGGCCAGGAAAAGGCGGGAGTTCCCTCCCGGGGAGAGAAGGGAAAGACGTGAAGCTTGCCGAAACCCAGATCTTCGGCAACCTTCAGGGTTCGTTCGAAGGCCCGGTCATCCTCTCCGGGAAAACCCACCAGGAGATCCGTGCTTATATGGAGATCTTCGCCGAAGATCTCCCGGGCCAGGGCAACCAGTTTCGCAAACTCTCCCGATGAATAGCCCCGCTTCATGCGCTCCAGCACCCCGTCGTCCCCGCTCTGGAGAGGAATGTGAAAATGCGGGCAGAACTGGGGAGTGTCCCGGAGCATTGTAAGAAACGCGGGGGTTATGGAGAAGGGCTCCAGAGAACCGAAACGAAGGCGTTTCACCCCGGCGATACGGCTTATCTTCTGCACGAGCTTCCCCAGGGGTTCTCCTCCCTCGCCGCTTCCGTAGGAGCCCAGATGAATTCCCGTAAGAATGAATTCGCCGCAGCCTCCCGAGGCGAGGCGGGTCACCTCTTCCAGGATATCCTCTTCCGGGCGGCTCAGGGGGTTTCCCCGAAGATGGGAGATGATGCAGTAGGAGCAGAAACGGCGACATCCCTCCTGGATTTTGATAAATCCCCGGGTATGCCAGAGAAGGCGGGTAAGGCGGAGGTCGTCCCAGGCTGTCCAGATGCCCGGAGGGCCAGGGAGTTCGTGGTACTGCTCCAGGGGTTCTCCCCGAAGGAGGGCCTCCCCCAAAAGAGGTATGCGATGTTTGATGCGGTTTCCCACCACCAGATCCGCCTCGGGAAAGGGCTCTTTGGTGCGGAGAAGGTTCTGGGCGTAGCAGCTACAGAGAATGCGCCGCCCTGCCGGAGATTGCCGGAGAAAACGCCGCAAAAGCGTACGGCTCTTGCGCTCCGCCACGGCGGTGACGGAGCAGGAGACGACGATTCCGAGATCCCAGGGAGGCGTTGCAACCACCTCCCACCCTCTTTCGGCGAACATGGACCCGAGAGCCTCCGCCTCGTACTGGTTGGTACGGCATCCCAGTGCCTGAAGGGTTACACGGGGAGGGCGGGGTTTCTCAATCACTCTGAAGAGATCCTTCCCAGGCGAGGGAAAAGAAGGCCAGCCCCGCAGCGGCAGCGGTTCCCGCCTTGAGAACCCTGGGCCCCAGAGATACGGAAAGAAAGCCCATATCCTTGAAGAGGGTCTTTTCCCGGGGAGAAAAGTCTCCCTCGGGGCCTACCGCAAAGGCGAGATCGTTCTCCGAGGCGTAGGCTGCCCCCAGAGGGCGGGCCTCGCCGTCGAGAATGGCGGCAAACCGCGCGGGAGGAAGATTTCGGGAGGGCAAGGACAGGCATTCCAGGGGCTCGGTTATCTCCGGAGGAGTTCCCCGGCCGCACTGCTTGGTGGATTCCTCCAGAATGGTACGCCACCGCGCCATTTTGGAAGGCACCTTTTTTGTATCTATTCTGGAGATGCTCCGATGGCAGAGAAGGGGAACGATACGGGAAACCCCCAGTTCCGTGGCCTGACGCAGCGTTCTTTCGAAGGCATCTCCCTTGAGAAGGGCCAGGAGGAGCACCATGAAGAGATCCCCCCCCGCCTCGGCATGCCGGGAGCATTCCTCGCCGAACCATGCGTTTTCTTCGGAGAAAAGCCGAAGGATTACCTTCCATCCCGGAAGGAGCCCCTCCACGAGGTCTCCCTCTCCACAGCGCCGAACCCGCACGAGATGGTGCGCCTCCTCTCCGGAGAGCGCCCAGTACCCTTGAGGGGTGCGAAGGCACCGATCAAGCCGTATTCTCGGTAGGGACATGCCACGAACACCTCTTTCCTGTACGGAGAAAACACGCATTCCTCCGGAACAGGGGCCTCCCAGAGGCGGCTCCGGTTTCGGAGGGAGTGAACACGTTAGATCTTATGAAACACCTCGTTCCGGAAAATCCTTTCGGGGGATCCTTCGGAATGCATGCACAAACCGGGGGAATTTCTTCGCCAAGCCCTGGGGAACGTTCCGGAAACGGCCCCGGGGCTCCGTTTTTTACCGGTATGCAGCGATAACGCCCCACCAGTCTCCCTTTTCCAGAGAGTCTACCACGCGAAATCCCTGTTTTTCCAGAGCTTCCACAAAGACATGGCGCTCCTTCACCACCAGCCCCGAAAAGATGGCTCTTCCCTGGTGGAGAAGAACCCCGGGAATCTGCGGAAGAAGCTGCAGCAGGGGATCGATGACGATGTTTGCCGTGAGCAGAGAGACTTTTCGGGAGAACCCCTGAAGAAGATCCCCCACCTCCAGGGAGATAACCTCTTGAGAGATACCGTTGAGCCGGCAGTTTTCGAGAACCTCCTGCACCACCGCGGGATCGAAGTCCCGGGCCCAGGCCCGGGAGGCACCGAGCTTGATGGCTCCTATGGAGAGGATACCGGAACCACACCCTACATCCACAAGCTCTTCCCCGGGAGAGAGATGTTTTTCCAGAAGCTCCAGGGCTATCTGGGTGCTTTCGTGATATCCCGTGCCGAAGGAGCTGCCGGGATAGATATAGAGGGGAAGGCGCCCTTCGGGCTCGTTTCCCTTATGCCAGGGAGCCATTACCACGAGTCCTTCTCCCACGGGAAGAGGCGGAAAAGCCTCTTTCCAAGCGGTATGCCAGGAGCGGTTGGCAATTTTTCCCATGTCCCGCACGGTGATATCCGGCCAGGGAGCCAGCACCTGATTGAGCTCCCGGAGCCAGTGTCCCAGATCGTGAGAGCTGCGGTAGTAGGCTCGAACCCGAACCATGTCGGAACCTTCCGCATATTCCGCCCCTATGCTGCCCGAAAGCTCCACCAGGGAATCGAGAACAGGGGCTTCCTTTTCCCGGGCTTCCAGAAGAATGTACCACCAGAAAGCGTCGTCGTGCATAGTATCCCCTCCCCGAAAGAAATAAGGGAGGCCAGGCCCCCCTTATTTTTGGCTAGTGTACCACGTTCTCCCCAAGAAAGCACCATGGGGAACGAAGAATTATCATCCCAGGAAAAGCTCCTTGAATTTTCCGAGAAGCCCCCCGCTCTCCTCCTTGACGGAGACGTCCATTTCCGCCGCAAGCTGTTCCAGGAGCGCCCGCTGGCGCTCGCTAAGGCTTTTGGGCACCTCCACATCCACATGAACGTGAAGATCTCCCCTTCGTTCGGGGTTCCGAAGCCGGGGCATCCCCTTTCCGGAGAGAAGAAGCACCTTACCCGGCTGGGTGCCCGGAGGGATATCCAGAGAGGCGTCTCCATCCAGAGTAGGCACCGTAACCGCGCTTCCCAGGGCTGCCTGGGGAAAGGCGATGGCCTTGCGGTAATGCAGCGCCTCCCCTTCTCGGACGAAGTGCTTGTGTTTTTTTACTCGGATGAGAAGAAGCAGATCCCCCGGAGGGCCTCCGTTGGCTCCCATTTCGCCTTCCCCCTGAATGCGAAGCCGGGTTCCCGTATCCGCTCCGGGGGGGATTTTGATCTCCAAGCGATGCCGCTCCCGAAGACGTCCCTCTCCCCGGCAGGATTTACACGGATTGTCGATGATCTTTCCCTTGCCTCCGCAGCGGGTGCAGGGAACCACCTGGGCGAACTGGCCGAAGGGAGTGCGCTGCACGTGCTCCACCTGACCGGTACCGCCGCAGGCGGAACAGGTGACGGGGGAACTTCCCTTCTCCGCCCCGGATCCTCCGCAGTGGGCACACTGTTCCCACCGGGGGATGGAGATCTCTCGAAGGGCTCCGAAACAGACGTCTTCGAGCTCGCAGGAGAGCTCCATTTCCAGATCCGCCCCCCGGCGGGGGGCATTGGGATTTCGGGAACGCCCTCCGCCGAAGAAGGATTCGAAAATATCTCCGAACACATCCCCGAAGGGGCCTCCTCCCGCACCGCCGAAGCCCCCGAAGGGATTTCCCTGGCCCTCTCCCACGAAACCGAACTGATCGTACTGGGCCTTCTTCTGGGGGTCGCTGAGAACCTCGTAGGCCTCGCTTACCTCCTTGAAACGCTCCTCCGCCTCGGCATTTCCCGGATTGGCGTCGGGGTGGTATTTACGGACGAGCTTGCGGTAGGCCCGCTTGATCTCCTCCACCCCGGCGCTTCGGGAAATTTCGAGAACTTCGTAATAATCTCGCTTTGACGCAGTTCCGGACATCCGGGATCACCGCATCAGGCTTCGTCTTTATCGGCGAATTCCGCGTCCACCGTCTCTTCCGAGGTTCCCCCGGATCCTTCGGCACCGGGAGCCTCGGAGGCAGCTCCGCTGGGCTCCTGCTGGGCCGCGTAAAGCCGCTGAGAGAGCTCGTGAAGGCTCTTGGTGAGGGTTTCCACCGCCTTTTTGGTGGCTTCCGGATCCGCCCCTTCGGAAGCGCTCCGGAGAGCGGCTATTTCGGACTCCACCCGGCTCTTTTCCTCGGGGGTCACCTTATCGCCCAGATCCTTGAGGGTCTTCTCCGCCTGGTACCCCAGAGAATCCGCCTCGTTTTTGAGCTCCGCCGCCTCTTTCTTCTTGCGGTCCTCCTCCTCGTGAGCCTCCGCATCGTGCTTCATCTTTTCGATATCCGCATCGCTGAGGTTCGAGGACTGGATGGTGATATGCTGACTCTTGGAGGTTCCCCGGTCCTTGGCGGTGACGTTGAGAATGCCGTTCACGTCGATATTGAAGGTAACTTCGATCTGAGGAACTCCCCGGGGAGCCGTGGGAATGCCGTCCAGGAAAAATTTGCCCAAAGAGACGTTATCCTTGGCCATGGAGCGCTCTCCCTGAAGCACGTGAATCTCCACCTGGGTCTGGCTATCCGCCGCAGTGGTGAAGGTCTGGCTCTTGGATACGGGGATGGCGGAGTTCCGGTCGATGATCTTGGTGAAGACGCCTCCGAGGGTTTCCAGCCCCAGAGAGAGAGGCGTCACGTCCACGAGAACGATGTTTTTGTGATCCCCCGAAAGGATGGCTCCCTGAATGGCAGCTCCCGCAGCCACGCATTCGTCCGGATTGATTCCCTTGGTGGGATCCTTGCCGAGGAGCTCCTTAATCTTCTTCTGCACCATGGGCATCCGGGTGGAACCTCCCACGAGGAGAATCTTGTCGATTTCCTGGGGGGTAAGTCCCGCATCCGAGAGGGCGCGCCGGGTAGGCTCCACCACCTTTTCCAGAAGATCCGAGGTAAGCTCCTCGAACTTTGCCCGGGAAAGGGATATTTCCAGGTGCTTGGGACCGTTGGAATCCGCGGTGATGAAGGGAAGGGAGATGGAGGTTTCGGGCATGGAGGAGAGCTCCACCTTGGCCTTCTCCGCCGCCTCCCGAAGGCGCTGCATGGCCATGCGATCCTTGGTGAGGTCGATGCCGTCGGTGCGCTTGAACTCCTTGACGAGCCACTCGGTAACCCGCAAATCCCAGTCGTCTCCGCCGAGATTATTGTTTCCCGATGTGGCGAGCACTTCAAAGACTCCGTCTCCCACGTCGAGAATGGAGACGTCGAAGGTACCGCCCCCGAGGTCGAAAACGAGAAGCTTATGCTCCCCTTCCTTGTCCTCTCCGTAGGCCAGAGCCGCCGCGGTGGGTTCGTTGATGATCCGGGCCACTTCGAGCCCCGCGATGGTTCCCGCGTCCTTGGTAGCCTGCCGCTGGGCATCGGTGAAGTAGGCGGGCACGGTGATAACCGCCTTGGTAACGGGCTCCCCGAGATACTCCTCCGCATCCCGCTTGAGCTTCTGGAGAATCATGGCGGAAATTTCCTGGGGAGTATACTCCTTGCCCCCCATGCGCTCCTTATGATCCCGCCCCATCTGGCGCTTCACGGAGATTATCGTATTGTCGGGGTTCACGATGGCCTGGCGCTTGGCAAGCTGCCCTACCAGCCGCTCTCCGTCCTTGGTGGTAGCCACCACCGACGGAGTGGTGCGGCTTCCCTCGGCGTTGGGGATTACCGTGACCGAATCCCCTTCCTTGACAGCCACGCAACTGTTGGTCGTTCCCAAATCGATACCTACTATTTTTGCCATAACTGGTCACCTCATTTTTGTATTCCCTCGCCTTTTATGGGAAAGGGTATATTTTCAACCTGAATTGCAGGTTTATCGCTGCTGCGGTGGGGCCGCCCTTTCGGAGAGCCCCCTATGTATCGCCTTCGGCATAGGATCCTATGCGCACCTGAGAGGCCCGAAGCACCTTACCTCCCAGGAGGTATCCCTTCTGGAGTTCCCCCACGATGGTTCCGTCAAGATCGGGATCCTGCACGGGCTCCATCCCCACGGCCTCGTGGAGGGAGGGGTCGAAGGAACCCGTTCCGGAAATCTCTTCGAGCCCCAAGGTTTTCAGGGCCTCGAAAAACTGCCGCCGCACCATGGAAACTCCCTTGAGAAGAGGATCGTCCTTATCCGCCGCCCCCAGAGCTCGATCGAGGTTATCCAGCACCGGCAAAAGCTCCCGGATGGCGGTTTCCGAAGCGAGAATACGCTGTCTGGCCGCATCCCGGGCGGTACGCTGACGAAGGTTGTAGTAATCGGCCCGAGCCCGGGCAGCCTCGTCCTCCAGAGCCTTTTTTTCCTTTTCCAACGCCTCCACTCGGCGCCGGATCTCCCGAAGCTGCTTTTCGGGATCTTCCGAACACTCCTCCCCGGAATTTTCCCGGGAGGAGTCCTTTTCCTGGGAACTTCGTTCCAGATCTTCCATGTCCTCTTTCCGGGAAAAGGCTCCTTCTCCGGAAATCGATCTGCCGTCCATGATGGGATCCATCTGGTTTTTCCTCCTTGCATGTTTCCTGCTCTATGATATGGCCCCGAAAAAAGCCCTTCCGGGAACTCTTCTCCTTACCCCGGAGAATTTCAGGAAGACTCGTGGGCCTCCAGAGCCTTTATGAGGTTCTCCACGGTGGCAATGGCGTTTTCGTAATCCATTCGCACCGGCCCGATAAGCCCGATGAGAGCTCCGCAGCCCCCCACCTCGGTAGGGGCCAGTACGAGAGAACACTCCCGGGAATGAAGCTCCGGATGTTCCGCTCCGATGGTAACTCGAACGCCTTCTTTCTTCTGGACAGAAACGCTTTCCACCAGCTTCGCC
This sequence comes from uncultured Synergistaceae bacterium, assembly GCA_964545875.1. Classification (GTDB taxonomy): domain Bacteria; phylum Synergistota; class Synergistia; order Synergistales; family Aminiphilaceae; genus DAIPKP01. The sequence goes on along the minus strand of CAZJHH010000003.1, from coordinate 162,582 downwards.
AGAGATTCCTCCTCCTCAAGAAGAGAGAGCACCGCCTGGAGCTTGGTGATATCCTTGAAATCCGGCTGTCCCAGAAGATAGCGGGTTTCTCCCGTAAAGAAGCGGTAGGAGGATATGGAGAGAAGCAATTCGTCCATCTCCTGCATGGCGGAACGGCAATATTCCCGGTTTCGCTCAAGCTCCTGATGCATGAAGGAAAGAAGATCCTGGCGCACGGCTCTCCAGGGGCGTCCCGCCGCAAGAAGACTGATGCGCCGGGCAAGCCCGTCAAGCTCCTCCTGCCCTACCTCCCAGGGAACCGAGAAGGTGCGGTGATGCACCAGTCCCCCTTCGAGAATCACCACCGCCAGCACGTGGGAGGAGTCGATGCGAAGAAAATCCACCCGCATAAGCCGAATTTCCTTGAGAGGCGTCAGAGCCGCCACTCCCATGTAATTCGTTACCCGGGAAAGAAGTCGGGAAATGTGAAAAAGAAGATCTTCCGTATCCCGCCGTTGGCTTTCGAGCCCCCGAATGGCGGGATCCTCAAGGGAGGAGAGTTTGCGCTGCCGCTGAAGAATATTATCCACGTACACCCGGTAGGCCTTCTCGGTAGGCACCCGTCCTGCGGAAGCATGGGGCTGCATGAAGAAACCTTCTTCTTCGAGATCGAACATCTCGTTACGTATGGTGGCGGCGCTTCGGCCTTTGAGATATCGCTTGGAAAGATTGCGAGATCCCACGGGCTCGTTGGTTTTGATGTACTCATACACCACCGCGAGCACCACTTCCAGCTGTCGTTCCGAGAGCATTTCTCCCCCCCTCCCCTCTGTTAGCACTCTACAACACCGAGTGCCAACACTCTTTATTTCAGCATGTAGCGTACCAGCCCGAGAAGCAAGTGTCAAGACTGGTCAGGGATTTTTTGAAAATTTCTTCTCCTGTCCGATGGAAAGGGAGCTCCATGGTAGAATGATGGTTCTCTTCCCATTCGGAATACCTGCGAAAGGAGCGGAAGCTTTATGAGTTCTGCAAAAAAAGAAGCCACCACGGTGGTACTGGTACGTCACGGAGAGTGCGAGGGAAACCGGGAGGGATTGTTTCGGGGGCGCACCGATTTCCCCCTGAACGCCTCGGGGCTCCGCCAGGCCCGGGCTCTTGCGAAGGAGCTCGCCTCCCTGGGAATTTCCAAAATTTATTCGAGCCCTCTGTCGAGGGCCCGCACCACCGCAGAAATGATCACGGAAGAAACCGGGGCCCCTCTAGAGATTTGCCAGGGATTTCAGAATATCACCCTGGGCCCCTGGGATGGAAAATCAAAGGATTTCGTGCGCCGGGAATATCCTCGGGAGTGGGAGATCTGGCTCTCCCATCCGGAGGAGCTGGAACTTCCCGGAGCGGAGAGCATGGGAGCCCTTCAGGAGCGATCTTTCCAGGCCCTGGAAGAGGCGGTGGCCCGACACGAAGGAGAGACCTTCGCAGTGGTTACTCACCGGGCTCTTCTGAAACCTCTTCTTGCCCGATGTTTGGGAATAGAATCTCCCTACTTCTGGAGGCTGCACCTCGATACCGCTTCCTACAGTATGCTGCGGCACGAAAAAAACCGGGGATACTGCTGCACCCTTCTGAACCAGACGAACCATCTGGAGGATCTCATTTCCGAGTGGGTGTAGCTCCCCGATGTTCTCCACGCACCGGAAAGGCCCGGGAGGCGTGGCGCTCCATTCCCGGAGAAAGACGAACTTCCCCGCCCTTTTTCCCGCTCCGAATCGGGGGCAAGACGAACTCTTTCGCCGTATTCGAGCAAGGGGAAAAGACAAGAGAACCTTCCGGCGGAATCCGCAATTTCTGAACGGACAATCGAAGAAAAGCATACACGAAACCGGGCAGGTCTCTCGTTTCTCGGAGACCTGCCCGGTTTCGATCTGTCCCCCGGCTCCCGAGGTTTCTCAAAGAAAAGAGCCGGGGATTTTCAGTTTCCTCAGTCTGGGAAACGACGTTTCTTGGAAGGCCCCTTGGGTTTTTTATCCCGGGACTTCCCCCCCTCTTCTCCCCGGGAGGATCTTTCTTCCCGGGAGCGCCGGGGGCGTTCCTTTCCCTTTTCCTGCTTCTTCTTGTCTCCCTCGTAGGTTCTCAGGGGAGCCGCCTTGACTTCGGCTTTCTCTTCGAGATCCTTTTTCTTGAGCTGCCCGCAGGCGGCGGCGATATCTCCTCCCCGGCTCCGGCGAACTTCCACGTTCATTCCCTTTTCTTCGAGAATTTTCTGAAAGTGCATCACCTTTTCGGGGAAGGGGGGCCGGAAAAACTCATCCCCCTCGTTGTAGGGGATGAGATTCACGAAGACGTGCAGACCCCGAAGCCACGAGGCCAGGGCCCGGGCATGTTCCGTTCCCTCGTTGACCCCTCGGAGGAGGAGGTATTCTATGGTTATGCGATCTCCCGTCTTTTCCTGGTAAAAGAAGAGAGCCCTCCGAAGTTCTTCCAGAGAGTGAATGCGGTTTACCGGCATGAGCTCCGACCGCAAGGCATCATCCACCGCATGGAGAGATACCGCCAAACGAGGAGGACTCTCGAGAAGGGCCATCTTTTCGATGCCCCGCACGATACCCGCGGTGGAGACCGTAATGTGCCGGATGCCGAGTTGCCGCATCTTGGGGTGCTGGAGCATGCGAATGCTTTTGAAGAGATTTTCCTCATTCAAGAGAGGCTCTCCCATGCCCATGAAAACGATATTCTGAATAGGGCCCTCCAGCTGTTTTTCCATGGCCAGGAATTGCCCCACGATCTCTCCCGCTTCGAGATTGCGCTGAAAACCTCCGGAACCGGTGGCGCAGAAGGCGCAATCCAGGGGACACCCCACCTGTGAAGAAAGGCAGGCGGTGCGGTGCTGTCCGTGCCGCATGAGCACGCTTTCCACGGTGGCGTCATCCCGGAAGGCCCAGAGATATTTTTTCGTGCCATCCCTGGAGCGGTCTCCCTTCATACGCCGGGGAAAGCCCAGAGTCACCCGCTCTTCCAGAAGAATTCTAAGATCCTTGGAGAGGTTGGTCATTTCCTCGAAGGAATCCACCTTTTTTTCGTAGATCCACTGACATATCTGATCTCCCCGGTATGCGGGCTCTCCGAGACTTTTCAAAAGCTCCTGCCACTCTTCATATGCCAAGTTCATTCCCAGAATCTTTTCCATCTACCTCTTGCCCCTCCAGACACGATTTTCCCAACGAAGATGCAGGGGACGTTTCCCCCGGTAAAGCTGGCCCCTCCCCTCGATCAGGAGGGGTTGTTCCCTAGCAGGGCCAGGGCTCGGTAAACTCCGGATAGAGGGGATATTCTCCGCTGAGGGCGAGAATTTTCCTCCGGGCCTCCTCTATGCGGGAATCATCCCCGGGAGAAGAGAGCACCATATCCATGGCATCGGCGATACGCCCCATGTCCGCTTCGGTCATTCCCCGGGAGGTCACTGCGGGGGTTCCCAGGCGAAAGCCGCTGGTTACCAGGGGTTTCTCCGTATCGAAGGGAATCATGTTCTTGTTTACCGTAATGTTGGCCCGATCCAAAAGCTTTTCCGCCTCTTTTCCCGTAACTCCCCGGGAGGATTTGCAATCCACCAGAACCATGTGATTATCGGTACCTCCGGTGATGAGCCGGTATCCCCGGGCCTTGAGCTCTTCTCCCAAAGCCTTGGCATTGGCCACCACCGAAGCGGCATACTTACGGAAATCCTCGGTCATGGCAAGATGGAAACATACGGACTTTCCCGCCATGGCATGAAGAAGAGGCCCTCCCTGCATGCCCGGGAAGACCGCCCGGTCCACATCCTTGGCAAATTTTTCCCGGCAGAGAATGAGGGCTCCCCGGGCTCCCCGAAGAGTTTTATGGGTAGTGGTGGTAACGAAGTCCGCATAGGGCACCGGGCTGGGGTGCACCTTTCCCGCCACGAGCCCCGCGATGTGGGCCATGTCCACCATCAGGTAGGCTCCCACTTCCTTGGCGATGGCCTCGAAACGCTCAAAGTCGATAAACCGGGGATAGGCACTGGCTCCCGCCACGATCAGCTTGGGACGATGCTCCCGGGCGAGGGCCTCTACCTGATCGTAGTCGATGGTCTCCGTATCTTTTTGCAGACCGTAGGCGATGATGTTGTACCACTTTCCCGTGAAGTTGAGAGGATGCCCGTGGGAAAGATGGCCTCCCTGGTCGAGGCTCATGGCGAGCATGGAATCCCCCGGCTGGAGCACCGTAAAGAAAACTCCCATGTTCGCCTGGGTTCCCGAATGAGGCTGCACGTTGGCATGCTCCGCCCCGAAAAGTTCACAGGCTCTCTGGCATGCAAGCTCTTCGGCGGTTTCCACCACTTCGCACCCGCCGTAATACTTTTTGTGGGGATATCCTTCGGCGTATTTGTTGGTAAACACCGAACCCTGGGCCTCCAACACCGAGCGGGGAACGAAGTTTTCCGAGGCGATAAGCTCCACTCCTTCTCTCTGGCGCTTCATCTCCCGACAAAGAAGATCATACATTTCGGGATCCGCTTGCTGTATCCGAGCATCCATAAGATTCATCTCCAGGAACAACCTCCTTTAGGTACGGAATCGTACCGTCTTTCGTTCCTTTCTTTCAGGGCTGAGAAAGAAAGGAACTTTGTTGAAAATCTCGGAAAAACCGGGATTTTTCGAAAACCTTCCCCGAAGCGGCAATTCCGGTCTTCCGAAAGAAATTCCTTCTACCAGGGCTCCCGATGGAGCAGATCTCCCTGCAGGGTTACCACCGCCATGCCCTGGGAATCCAGAAGGGCCGCACTCGCGGGATCCCGCCCCTTGGGAAGCGAAGCGGACCCGGGATTGAGAAAAATAGTACGTTCCTCTCTCTGCACCGAAGCCACGTGAGTGTGTCCCGTAATGACCAGGGAGGCCCCGCAGTGTAAGCCCAGCTCCCGGACCTCGGAGAAGTTCTCCCCGTGGGAGAGGAGAATCAGCTTTCCTTCCCACCAGAGAGGAATCAGAGGCGAGAGCAGGGGCCACCGGAGCATATTCTGATCCACCGGAGCATCGCAGTTTCCCCGGGCGATGAAGAGGGGTACCGGGGATTCGTTCATGCACTTGGCCAGAACCTTGGGACCATACGCCTGGGGAAGGGGATTTCGGGGGCCATGGTAGAGTACGTCCCCCGCATGAAGGATTGCCTCCACGTCACCCCAGATCTTCCGGGCTTCTTCCCATCCCCGGGCATCTCCGTGGGTATCCGAAATAACCCCGAGTCTTGACATGCGCATCCTCTCCTCTCGGCATCTCCCGGAACGGAACGGGGTTATCCCCGTTTTTTCAGTTCTTTACGGAGTACCTTGCCCACTCCGGAGAGGGGGAAGGAATCCACGAATTCCACTTTTCGAGGCACCTTGTAATGAGCCAGGCGTTCCTTGCAGAAATCGATAAGTTCCCGAGCGGAGATTCCATGGGGCTCCTGGGGAATGACGAAGGCCTTGGGATACTCCCCCGTAAGGTGATGGGAAATCCCCACCACCGTGGCCATTTTCACCTGGGGATGCTCGTTGAGCACCGCCTCGATCTCCTGGGGATAGACGTTGAACCCCCCTACGATGATGAGATCCGTGGCCCGGTCAAGAACGGAAAGATACCCCTCCTCGTCCACCCGCACCACGTCTCCCGTATTCATCCAGCCGTTGGCGAACCGCTTGGAGCTCATGTCGGTATCCCGGAAGTAGCCTTCGGTTACCGAGGGGCCCCGAACCCAGAGAACCCCCTCTTCGGAAGGGTCGAGAAGGTTTCCCGCCTGGTCCCGGATTTCCCATTCGTACCCGGGGAGAAAGGTTCCCACCGTGCCGGGCTTGTTCCCCTCGGGAGAGGGATTGCAGCTCACCACGGGAGAGCATTCGGTAAGGCCGTATCCCTGGAGGATGGTGATGCCCAGCTTCTTTTCCACTCGCTCCTGAAGGGAGGGGTTGAGACGCTCTCCCCCGGAGACCACGTATTTGAGCGTCGCCGGAGGGGCCATGCCCTTCTCCACAGCTCCCAGAAGAAAGGTGAGCATGGTGGGCACCGCCACGAGCACCTCCACCTCGGCCTCCTCCAGAGCCTGAAAGGTGTCCTGAAGGGGGGTGAACGAGGGCTGAGGAACGTAGGGAGCTCCCACGCAGAGGGGAAGCAGCACGCTTACGGTGTATCCGTAGGAGTGGAAGTTGGGAAGCACGTTCATGAAGTGAATTCCCTTGCGGATAATGGAAACTCCCTGCTCCAGGGCGGTGACATTACCCAGAAGGTTGCCGTGGGTCAAAGGAACCGCCTTGGGGTTTCCCGTGCTTCCCGAGGTAGCGAAGATCATGGCTATCCGGGGATCGCTGGGGGAGGTCTGGGCGGCCTTGAAAGAGGGCACCGGACCTTCCAGGGGAGCTATCACGCAGGGGACGTGCTCTTTTTCGAACTCCTCCATAAGAGGGGCCATGCCCTCGTGAATGATCACCCCTGCGGGCTCGACCTTTTTAATGATCCGTTTTCCCGCCTCCACGCCCCCCCGGGAATTCAGGGGCACCATGGTAGCCCCCAGGCGCCAGGCCGCCATGGAAAGAATGGCCACCACCGGAGCGTTAGGGCTGAAGATAACGATGCGGCTTCCCTTGGTGATACCGCTTTTTTCGAGATTCCGGGTGCTCTCTTCCACCAGGGCAAGAAATTCTTTCCCCTGCCACCACCGATGATCCCACCAAAGGACGGGGGACGAGGGATCTTTCTGTATTCGCGAGAGAATCTTTTCTTCCAGACGTGGATACATGGTTCGCCTCCTGCATAAAACAAGTTCCCCGTATTATACCAACAAACTCCCGGAATCCCCGAAAGCTCTCTTTATTCGGATCCTCGGTTCCGAAGAGGTTCCGATATTCTAACGGCTTTTGAAATCCCGTACCATCTCGGCATAAAAGGAATGAATTTTCCGGCGATACTCCGTGATGCTTTTCCCCCGGTAGCTGTCCAGGGCGAGATCCACCTTCCCCCGGCTTCCCTCCAGAGCCTTGTGAAGCATGTAGGTGCCCACGTAGATATTGGGGCGGGAGTGAAGGAGATCCCGGCGGCTCTTGATGGAGGGAAAGACTTTGGGGATCCATTTTTTGTTGGCCTCCCAGTTGATCTGCATGAGTCCGTAGGCAATACCGCTTTTCGCCTTTACCCGAACGCTGGATTCCTTGGCGATCACCGCCGCCACCAGAAAGGGATCCACCTCGTAGTTCCGGCAGATTCGCTCTACCAGGGCGGCATAGCTCTTGGCGGCCTTGGAGCTGAGCGAGGGATTTTGCCGGGCGAAAAAATCCCGCATCACCAGCACCCGCCGGGGAGCGTATTTTTTGCCGTACCGCTTCTGCATGTACTGATATTCCGAGCTTCCGTCGAAGAAGGAGACGTAGGCATGGGACGGGTAAACATAGAGAATAAACAAGATTATCGCGAGCAGGGATATTTGGAATCTTTTCACGAAAAATCCTCCCTTTCAGAATACCCCTTCCGGGCTTTTCACAAAATTCTGGCGTTCCGCCCATCATATCAGGTGTTTTATTTCTCGAAAGAAAAGCAGAAGCCCCTTCCGAATCTCCTCATTGCCGACTCCCATAAGGCAGATTTTCACGCCCTTCAAACCGGATACGGCTTCGGAAGAAGAATCTCCCGTAACAGAGACGGCAACCCCTTTTTCCTTCAGAAAACTCCTGATTTTCTCGGGATCCCTGGAAGAGGGAAGTTCCAGCCAGAGAGTGATCCCCTTGTCGGTGACAATCCATGGCATTCCGGGAGGGCTCATTTTTTCTACGAGAGAACGAGCAAGAGACATCTTTTCTCCACATACCGCAACAATCTTTTTCACATGATGATCATACATGCCGGATCTGATAAAAATATTCAGCGCCCCCTGGGGCAGCATAGACGTTCCGAGATCGTACAGATAGCGTTGTTCCGCAAAAGAGGATACCAGATTTCCGGGAACAACCACAGATCCCAAACGGATACCCGGCATGAAGGTTTTGGAAAAACTCCGAAGGTATATCACACGTCCATGCACATCGTAGTAGTGAAGAGGCAGCACTCCGCTATCCGTTTCAAGGTCTCCGAGATAATCATCCTCCAGAATATACGCGCCATAGGCATGGGCAAGTTCCACGATTCTCTTTTTCGCCGCCTCCGAAAGGGATGTCCCAAGGGGATTGTGAAACCTCGGCATGATGTAGAAAAGCTTGATGTTTTCCCGTCGCAGGATAAATTCGAGAGAATGCAAATCAAGACCTTTCGAATCGCGTTTTACGGTAAAACAGGGAATTTTTTTCCGGATCGCAAAGTTCTGTACGAGATTATAGGTAGGCTCCTCGATTAAAAGCGCTCCGTCTCCATCGGAGAAAAACATATCCAGCAAAAGGCTTATTCCCTGTTGTGCGCCGTTTGTCACAAAAATTTCGCGCTCCCTGGCATAAACGTTCTTTTGCATAAAATATTTTTTTAACGTTTCTATAAGCGGAGGAAAGCCCTTTGGATTTCCATAGTTGAAAATATTCTTCCCGTATTCCCGAACCGCTCTGTTTATGGCATGTAAAAATTCGCTGGAAGGCAAAAGCCTCGGTTCGGGAAGCATTCTTTGAAAGTCGATGACAGCCCCGATGCCTTCAGGTAATTCCTCTTGAGCGACGACGTAATACCCTCCCCGGGGAATCGCATATACTTCGTGACTCTCCTCAAGATTTCTATATGCCCTGACTACGGTAATCTTATTGACCTTGAGAATTCGGGCGACATCGCGCACGCTTGGCATACGATCCCCCTGGGAAAGGGACTTTTTTCGGATTTCCCTCCTGAGCCACGCCGCCACCATTTCGTACGTATACACTTGAAACCCCCTGTGGTAGTACAGTTTGCATAATGACTGTTTGTACTATACTCTTTTTCTCTCTATGCTATCAAGGAAATATCATCTATTTCCAAGGAGGATTTTGCTCATGTCTTACGATACGAGAATTTTACGAACACACAGCAGGCTTCGGGAGCCTCTTTTCCTGGAAAAGGGGGAGGGAATTCTTCTTCATGCCCGTGGCGGGCGTACCCTTCTCGATTTCCAGGCGGGATGCTGGGCCATGTGTCTCGGGCACAATCACGAAAGCGTTACGAAAACCCTGCAAAGACAGGCGGAAAAAGTGATACACACGCATGAATTTTTTACGAATACTTCGGCATCAAACCTTACGGAACATCTCATTCATGCGGCACAGCTTCCCGATTCCAAAGCCCTCTACCTTTCCTCCGGAAGCGAGGCAGTGGAGCTTTCCATCACTCTCGCCGAAAGAATTACGGGGCGAAAGCGAAATCTAACCTTTGATGTAAGTTACCTCTCCTCGGGAGGAAAAGCCCATACTCCCAGAGATCCCGCTTTCTGGACGGATTTTCCTCTGAGACCCTGCCTGGAATGCCCGGGAGGATCTTGTGTGGATTGTCCCCAAACGGCTTCCCTCGAATACGATTCTTACGGCGCCTTCGTTTTCGAACCGGGAAATTCCGGGGGCCGGGTCTATCTTCCTCCGGAAAGACTCATCAAGTGCCTTTGCGAGAACGTTCGGAAAGCCGGAGGATTGATCATCGCCAACGAGGTCACCACAGGCTTCGGAAGAACGGGAAAGTGGTTCGGTTACCAGCATTATGACATTCTCCCGGATATGATTACCTTGGGCAAAGGCCTCGGAAACGGTTATCCTGTGAGTGCGGTATTCGTGGAAAAAAATGCCGCCGCCAAGGTCGAAGAGCAAGGAATACGATACGTGCAATCCCATATAAACGACCCTCTGGGTTGTGAGATCGGGTTGGCGGTAACAAGAGCTTTGGTTTCGGAAAGGTGGATTGAAAAGGCTTCGGCAAAAGGAGCGTACTTCACGAAGAAGCTTCGGAAAATCGCTGAGGCTTGTTCTTATGTAAAAGAGGTGCGGGAACGAGGTCTGATGATCGCCATGGAATTTCAGGGAAGCCCCAAAAAAAGCGAGATAATTTTCGAGAAAATGCTGGAAAAGGGATTTTTCATCGGATTCTCCGAAAACCCGGATATGATACGATTCTATCCGTCCCTGGTAGTGAAGGAAGAGCATATCGACGCTTTATGCCTGACCCTCGAAGAAATACTCCGCTCCGAAAAAACATTCTAAAGAGGAGGTGTCTTCATGAAGGTCCATACGGAGTATCTCTGGTTTTCCTGCGCGAAGAAGAAAGATCTGGTGCATATCACTCCCCGGCTGGGGGAGATTCTCTCCAAAAGCGGCATACGGGAGGGAATGATGCTGGTTTCCGCCATGCACATCACCGCAGGGATTATCGTAAACGATAACGAATCGGGGCTCCACGAGGATATCGCCGCATGGCTGGAAAGACTGGCTCCGGAAGATCCGTCCTATGCCCATCACCGGACGGGAGAAGATAACGGGGATGCCCATCTGAAGCGCATCCTGGTACACCACCAGGCTCTCCTCCCCATTACCGAGGGGCGCCTCGATCTCGGTCCGTGGGAGACCGTGCATTATGCGGAGTTCGACGGTCAGCGGCGCAAGCGGGTGGTAGTGAAGGTCATGGGCATCTGATCCCGGAGATCCGCGAATCAATCTCCCTGGGGAGCTTCCAGCTCCGCCGCTTCCCGAAGGCGGAGCTCCTCCAGCCCTTCCAGAGCTTCCGAGTGATCCGGCGCGAGGGAGAGCAGATCCTCGTAGGCTTTCCGGGCAGCGGCATATTTTCCCTGGCAGAGGCAGGCGTAGGCAAAACCAAGAAGGGGATCTTCGAGAGAGGCATCCCTCTCCCGGGCTTGCAAAAAGGCTTTCTCCGCCTCTTCGCAGCGCTGAAGTTCCAAGAGAGCCCACCCCAGGCCGTTCAAGGGATAGGGATCCCCCGGAGAATGCCGCACCGCCTTGAAAAAGGCCTGGTACGCCTCGGCATATCGCTCGTCGTCGTAAAAGGCCCATCCCAGACCGTTCCAGAGATCCCTATCCCCGGAATCCAGGGCGAGGCCCTTTTCGAAAAATTCCCGGGCCCTCCGGGGATCTCCTCTTTCCAGGACGCTCCAGCCCAGGCCGCTCCATGCCTGGGGGAACTCCGGATCCACCCGTACCAAAAACTCGAAAATCCGTTCTCCCTCCTCATGGCGCTCAAGGTCGTAGTAAACCCAGCCAAGACCGAGAAGAGCATCCACACTGCGGGAATGTACCTGGAGAGCCCGAAGAAAGAAGGTTTCCGCCTCCTCGTAACGCCGGGAGTCGAGAAAGACCCAGCCAAGTCCCACCAGGGCACCGGAGTACCGGGGATCCTTTGCCAGGGCCTGGCGAAAGAGATCCTCCGCCAGATCGTATCCTCCCTCGTCATAATGAGCCCACCCGAGGCGGGCGAGAGCCTGGGGTGAAAAATGATGAACCTCCTCCCCCCAGAGGGGGGATCCCAAACCGATGAGGAGAGCGCAACATAAACATGACAGAGAAAAAAGAGCGCCCCGCTTCTTTCTGCCTTCTCCTGAGCTTTTAAAATTCTTCACGGGAGTCCTCCTCTCGCTCCGCAAGCGGCATATTCGTGGTATGCGCCGAGGTGAATCCCTTCATGGAGAGCCTGCTCTACGCCAGCTCCATGCCGGGATTCGGAGAGAGGCCGAGGGTTTCCCGGCGTCCCCGCATATGGCCGTTGTACCCCGCCGCGGCGATCATGGCGGCATTGTCCGTACAGAGTGCGGGGGGAGGCATAAAAATATCCCCTTCGGGAATTTCCGAAAGTCCCCGGCGAAGCCCCCGATTGGCCGCCACACCTCCCGAGACCGCCACGCGCAAGATGCCGGTCTGTTTCATGGCAAGCCGCACCTTTCCCGTAAGAGAGGCCACCACGGCCTTCTGGAAGGAGGCGCAGATATCCTCCAGAGGAAGGGGAGAAAGGCCTTTTTTTTTGAGAGCCTCGATTTTCCAGAGCACCGCGGTTTTAAGCCCGCTGAAGCTGAAGGCAATTTCGGAGCTGTTTCCCAGAGGAACGGGAAAATCGAAGGCCCCGGGATTTCCCCGGGCCGCCAGGGCATCCACCTTGGGGCCTCCGGGATATCCCAGATCCAGCATCTTGGCTACCTTGTCGTAGGCCTCTCCGGCGGCATCGTCCCGGGTACGCCCGAGAAGCTCGTAAGATCCGTAGGCCCGAACCAGGAAAATTTCCGTATGCCCCCCGGAGACTACCAGGTTGAGAAAGGGGGGTTCCAGCCGGGAAGAGTGGAGTACGTTGGCAAAGATATGCCCCTCCAGATGGTTCACCCCGAGAAGAGGGAGGTTCCATCCCTGGGCAAGCCCTTTGGCGGACATCACTCCCACAAGAAGAGCCCCCATAAGACCCGGCCCCTGGGTAACCGCAATGAGGTCGATCTCCTCGGAGGGATTTTCAACGCCTCCCCGGCGAAAGAGTTCTTCCAGAAGGGGAAGAAACATCTCCTGGTGCCGCCGGGAGGCCATCTCGGGAATCACGCCGCCGTAGGGGGCGTGTTCTTCGATTTGACTGGCGAGCACCTCCGCCCGAATTTCCCGGGGGCCCCGAAGAAGGCAGAGCCCCGTTTCATCACAGCTGGTCTCTATGCCAAGGGTGCAGAAGGAGTCGGGATCCTTCGTCAGTTGCCGCATCCCGAACACCCCGAACACGAACCGGAGCAGCACGTGCTGCGGCGTCTCTCCCCTTCTTCGTGAATGAGCACCTTGCCCCGGCATTCGGGACACTGCCCAAGGCGACGTTCCGATTCAAGCCGGGCTCCGCAGGAAGCACAGCGATACACATGTTTTTCCATTTTTCTCACCTCGCAAGGCTCACCCCAAGGATACGCACAAAAGGCGAACCCCTTCCGGGAACCTTTCTAAAAAACCTCTGGTTCCTGTACGTATAATCTGTCGATACAGCGCGTCTCCCCCCCTCCGGGGAAGAGGTACCGCCGGCATACAGCTTCCGGCCGTACGTCTATACGCCTCAGCCGGAAAGGGATTTGCCCTTGCGCCGGGACTCTCCCGCCTCATGGACGAGAATCTTTCCCCGGCACTCGGGACAGCTTTCCCGCGGCTTTTCGGATTCAAAGCTATGACCGCAGGCAACGCAGCGATACACATGTTTTTCCATGCTTCTCACCTCCCGGGAAACGTAAACGGCACCGCATACTCTCCGTAGGCGACTTCCGTGACCTTTCCGGAAATTTTAGGCACTCCCACGGCGACATTTCCCTGAGCCCCCGATGGGATTTCTCCCCAGAGAAAGAAAGCTTTGTTGGTAAGAACGTCCTTCCAGGTTACTTCATGCTCCCCCACCCGGACATGTTCGGGAGAAAAATCCCAGGGAAGGAGGGCCTTGTAGCGTACCACGAAGAGATCCTTTCCCTTCAGTTCGGGACTGCCGAAATACTGGCACTCATTGCGGAACCAGTCGGGAACGGATCCCCACCCCTCCTTGCGGGCCCGGTCGATGAGGGGTTTATCCACGTAGATGAACTCCATCTGCCCCCGGGAGCCGATCATGAGATCTCCCAAAGCTTCTCCCTCAACCCAGAGGTTCACCCGGCGCTCCCGGAGAAGACTCTGAAAATCCTTGGGAGCCCCGTAAGCGTTCCAGGGAAGCAGACAGAGAATGCCTAAAAGTACCGCACCGATAAAAGTTTTTCCCGTCTTCATGATGGTTCCTCCATGTTCTTTTCCGCCATCAGCCGGACACACTCCTCGGAAGAGAAGAGATAGGAGGTGTTGCAGAAGCGGCAGCAGAGTTCCTGAGAGTCCGTAATGGCATTCTCCCCGGAAAGGGCGGCCTTTATGAGAGACGCCGCAAGTTCCCGGGAACAGTTGCAGGAGAAGGAAAAATCCTTCTTACCCAGCCATTCCACGGTCCATTTTCCCGCCACCGCCCGAAGAAGCCGCTCCGGATCTTGGTGCTCTTCCGCCAGGGAACTCACCGGAGGAAGAGACCGAAGAAGCTCTTCGAGCTCCGCAATAAAAGATTCCTGCGCATCCGGAAGAAGCTGAATCATATACCCTCCCGCTCCCCGGACGGTTTCGCCGTCCAGAAGCACCCCGAGACCCACCGCCGAAGGAATTTGCTCGGACTGTACGTAGTAGGTGGCGAGATCCTCCGCCACTTCTCCCGTGGCCAGAGGAAGAGAAGTCTGCACGGGCTCCTTCATGCGGATATCCTTCACCACCGTAAGCAGTCCGGGAATGCCGATACCTCCGGAGACATCCAGCTTTCCCTTTTTATTGAGGGGAAGTTCCACTCCGGGGTTTTCCACGTACCCCCGAAGGCCTCCGTCCATGTCCGCATCCGCCACGAGACCTCCCAGAGGCCCTTTTCCCTCCATACGGAGCATAATCCGAGTGCCCTTTATTTTTTGATCCGTGGCCATCATCATGGCCCCCATGGAGAGGCGTCCCAAAGCGGCGGCACTCAGCCGAGAGAGAGAATGTACCTCCCGGAGCCGCTGTACCAGCGGAGTGGCCTGAACCACGAAAGCCCGAGCCTGTCCTTCCGCGAGAAGCGCCCGATGCACCGAAGCCTCGGGCACCGAAGCACCCGGGTTATCTTTTTCCGTCATGGATTTCTCCTTTCCGTGTTATGGCCTGTCGTATCCACTGCCATTCATGGGTTCCCACGTATCGGGTGGCAACACCATACAAAACCATTCCCCACATAAAGACGCCCCCGAACCAGACCCCCCGGAGGGCGAAACTTTCGCTCACCGGATACGGAAAAAGCAGTCCGTACCCCCCCACCCCCGCAAAGAGCCAGCAGAGCCCCGTGCCTATCCGGGCAATCCAGGGAAGGGGAAAAAGAGATTCCCCCGAAGACATCTCCCTTCGAAGAAGGAGGTATCCCACCAGGGCCGCGGCGGTGAAGGATATGGATGCGGAGAGGGCCAGCCCCCGGAAGGAGAGGAACCGCATGAGCACCAGGGAACAGATCAGATGGGTTCCCACGCTGGTAAGAGTGACGAGAACCGCCTTTTTGGCATATCCCTGGGCGTAGAGCCCCCGAAGCAGAATGGTGTTGCATGCCATTCCCGGAAGCCCCAGGGCATAACAGGCCAGAGCGCCGCTGGTGGCCTTCCAGGCCCAGGGAGAAAAAGCCCCCCGATAGAAAAGAAGGTGTACCATGGGATCCGCCAGGAGCAGCATCCCCACGCTTACCGGGAGCACCACGAAACAGCCGAAGCGCACCGCATCCTGCAGGGCCGCCAGAAAGCTCACGTCATCCTCGGGTTCGATTTTGGAAAGCAGGGGAAGTATGGCCTGAGAGATGGCGATGACGAAAAGCCCCAGGGGAAGCTGCAATACCCGATCTGCGTAGTTGAGCACCGAGATGGCTCCCGGTTCGAGATAGGAGCCGAAAATCTTGCTGATCACCGGCATGAGTTGATTGAGCGAGAGCCCCGCCGCATAGGGGAGAAAGAGGGTGAGCATTTTCCGCAGTTCCGTATCCTCCCGGCGAGGAAGAGCGGGCACCAGGGGCATGCCGAGCCGGAGAGTCCAGAGCCACTGAAGACACATCTGGGAAAGCCCTCCCAGAAGCACTCCCCACACGAGAATTCCCGGATCCCCCCCACGCTGGGCGAAGAGAAGAAGCACCCCGATAAAGACTGCATTGCTCAGGGCGGGAGCCACGGCGGGAACGAAAAAACGGTCCATGCTGTTGAGCACTCCCATGGCGAGAGCCGCCACGGAGACCAGGAGAAGAAAGGGAAAGAGCGAGCGGGTGAGGCTCACAGCCATCCGGAAGGAATCGCTCCCGAACCCCGGAGCCATGAGGCGTACCAGCACGGGGGATCCCCAAATTCCCAGAAGGACCACCAGAGTGCCCGCTCCGAGGAGCACCGTGAGAGCCTGCCGAGCGAGAAGAAGCGCCCGGGGACGTCCTTCCCGGGTAAGAAGTCGCGAAAAGACGGGAATGAACGCTGCCGAAAGGGCTCCTTCCGCCAGAAGCTGCCGGGAGAGATTTGCCAGGGTATAGGCCACGTAAAAGGCGTCCAATTGGCGGGTGGCTCCGAAAAAAGAGGCGATGAGTATCTCCCGGACAAGACCGAGTACCCGACTGGCACAGGTTCCGAACATCATGATCAGGGCATGGCGCACCATCCGAGCGCTTCGACGAAGCATAGGGTTCTTTCCTCCCATAAAAGGCCGTAATGAAAAAACGGTGGTCAGCAATCCGTCAAAAGCCTGGCGGCATAAGCACGGAAAAACGAATCGGGCCAAATAACCGTGCGATACCCGAATACGAAGATCCCCGGAGAGAAATTTTTCCCCGAGAGGTCTTCGGAACCTTGCGGCGGGGTGGGCTTTTTCTGTATGATTCCCTTCGAAGAAACCTTATCTGCAAAAGGACGTGTCTGTATGAAGCATGCATCTGCAAAGAAAGCCCTCATGATCTGGGGCATGGGAAACCCTCTCCACCGGGACGACGGAGCGGGAGTCCGGGCGGCGGAGCTTCTTCGGGAACGGCTCCGGGAGAAGACAGAGTGCGAAGTCCGGATCTGCGAAACCCAGCCGGAGAATTTTCTGGGGCTCCTGCGGAAAAATCCTCCCGAAATGCTTCTGATCTGTGACGCTTCGGATATGGGACTTCCGCCGGGAAGCCTGAGGCGCTTCACTCCTCTGGAGATGGCCCAGGAGAACTGGTCCACCCACGGATATCCTCTGGAACGCCTGCTGGAGCCCTTTCTGGATTCCCTTTCCATTTTCTGTCTCGGCATTCAACCGGAGTGCACCGAGCTGGGGACGGAGCTTTCGCCCTCGGTAGCCCGAGGGGTGGAAGAACTTGTAAGCCTCATCGAAGGAAACCGATGGTACGAGATTCCTCTCCTTTCGAAAGAAGAGGCTTCTACCAGCTGAACCGCTCTCCCAGGTAGAATTTCTTGGCCACTTCACTCTCCGCCACCACCTTGGGAGGCCCTTCCACCACCACCTGGCCCTGATGGATAATACAGGCTCGATCGGTGATGGCAAGGGTTTCCCGAACGTTATGATCCGTAAGAAGAATTCCATATCCCTTTTTACGGAGCCGGAGGATGATCTGCTGTATTTCGTACACCGCTATGGGGTCGATGCCGCTGAAAGGTTCATCCAGAAGAATGAATTCAGGAAGCCCCGCGAGGCACCGGGCGATCTCCGCCCTGCGGCGCTCCCCGCCGCTCAGGGCATAGCCCTTCACGTCCAGCACCTTCTGCAGCCCCAGCTCCTCCGTAAGGCTCTCGAAGATCTCCCGTTGTTCCTGCCGGGGATGTCCATGCTCCTCCAGAACGAGACGCAGATTTTCCCGTACCGTGAGATCCCGGAAGACCGACGCTTCCTGGGGAAGATATCCCATGCCAAGCCGGGCTCGCTGGTACATGGGAAGGTTCGTCACGTCGGCACCGTCGAAGTAGATCTTGCCTTCGTCGGGAGAGACGAGCCCCAGGATCATGGAAAAAGTGGTGGTCTTTCCAGCTCCGTTGGGCCCCAGAAGGCCTACGATCTCTCCCTGCCCCACGGTAAGACGCACCGAGGAAACCACCCGCCGGCGGCGATAGGTCTTGCAGAGCCCCTGGGCTGCTATGCGGCGGGCCATGGTCAATCCCCCACGGTAAAGACCAGCTGGGGTTTTCCCTTGGCCTCGATAACCCGGGTATCCAGCCGGAAGACGAAGTTTTCCGCTCTCATGCTGCGATCCCCCTGTTGAGCGAAGGCTCCTCCGGAGATCACCAGGGTACCCTTGGCGAGGGAATAGATGCACTTCTCTCCGGTAATCCGGATGGCACTTCCCCGAACTCCCAGGGTTTCCATCACCACGCCTCCCGAAGCGATAACCTCCACCATTTCGTCCTCCCGAAGCTGCCCCTCCAGAACCGGAGCCTGAATGCGCACCCCTTCCCGGGCATCTTCGAAACGGCGCATTTTCTTGACCCAGAACTGGTTTCCCTTGCGAGTGGCAAGCCCCGCCTCGAAGCTGCGGTCCCCCCAGGCTCCGTAGACGTCGCCGCTGGCGGTGTAATGGGGAATGTCTCCGAGCCGCCAGAGCACCTCGGAGGCTCGAAAGGTGTTTTCCCCCTGCCGGGCTTCCACGTTGCCGAAGGCTTCTATCCGGGAGGCTTCCCGGGGATGGTAGAAGATGCTTTCGCAGGAGAAGGCCAGATTCCTTTCGGGCATATCGCAGGAGACGGAACCCTCCAGGTGAAAGAAGGATCCGTCGCTTTTCCCTGTTCCCCGACGGGCGGTGAGGAGGGATTCTCCCCGGAGAATGCGCACGTTTCCCTCCACCGAAAAGGTAGCTTCTCCGGGTTCGTACCGCATGGTATCCGCCGAAAGGCGCACCTTTTCTCCCCAGGCCGCCAGGGCGAGAGCAAGCACGAGGAGTACCGCTCCCATATACCGTATTCGCCATGTTCCCATGGATTTTCGCCTCCATAAAGAAATACTGAGCTTCCGGAGATGAAGCTTCAATTCTCGCGTTGCATTCGAATCGGGAATTCCCCATCGCCGGAAAATGCCCCGGCTATTGTACCAGACCTTTCGAGCTTCTTCCTAAGGAGTATTGCGGGATCTTTGAGAGTTCCCGAACTCTCTTACGGTGTCCTCCCCTGTCGATCCAGGGGTGCCCCCCGAGATTCCCAAGGTTTCGGCTCCCCACGGAAAATCGCTTGAGGGACAGACAGCCTCGATTTGCCAGTGCCAGGTATGCCCGAGACCGATAGCGAAGGATTCAGCATCGGGGGTACGAGGTTTGCCGTGGAAACTGCCATAAAAAATCTATCCGCAGATGATGCGGATTAACGCAGAGAGGAAACCCAAAAAAATCTGCGAAAATGCGCATCTTCTGCGGATAGAACGCGGCGGCACCGCCGAAACCGTCTTGTTAAAGAAGCCCTCTTTCCAGAAGAGCTTCTCCGATCTGCACGGCGTTGAGAGCCGCTCCCTTACGGAGGTTGTCCCCCACCACCCAGAAGGAGAGGGTGTTCGGAAAATCCGGCTCTCGACGGATTCGCCCCACTTGAACCGGATCGGTTCCTCCTACGCGTCCCTGGAGTGGATAGAGATTCTCTCCGGGATTGTCTGTCACGAGGACTCCCGGAGCGGCTTCCAGGAGATTCCGGGCCTCCTGGGGGGAGAGAGGTTTTTCGAAGGCGGCGGTGACC
Organism: uncultured Synergistaceae bacterium; assembly: GCA_964545875.1. Classification (GTDB taxonomy): domain Bacteria; phylum Synergistota; class Synergistia; order Synergistales; family Aminiphilaceae; genus DAIPKP01. The sequence goes on along the minus strand of CAZJHH010000003.1, from coordinate 143,436 downwards.
GCCACGCCATGCCCCCGGAAGACGGGAACCCGGGTGGCGGTGCAGGATACCCGCAAATCCGGAAGATGCAGAATCTTGCGGGATTCCCGCATCATCTTCCACTCTTCCTGGGTAATCCCCTGATCGTCGAAATCTCCAATGTGGGGCAGTACGTTGAATCCTATGGGGTGGGGATAGATCCGGGGAGTCCAGGAAGAATTATCCAAAACGCTCCGGGAGGATTCCTCCAGTTCCCGGAGGGCGGCGCTCCCCGTGCCCGCCACAGACTGGAAAGTCACCGCCACAAGGCTTCGGAGCACCGCCTTCCGGTGCAGAGGAGCCAGGGCCACCACGGTCTGGATGGTGGAGCAGTTCGGATTCGCCACGATTCCCCGGTGTTTCTCCAGGTCTTCGGGATTTATCTCGGGCACCACCAGGGGAACCTCCTCCGCCATGCGCCAGGCGGAGCTGTTGTCCACCACCACCGCCCCCGCCTCAGCCGCCACGGGAGCCCACTCCCTGGAGGGGCCTCCCCCGGCGGAAAAGAGGGCAAGATCCACTCCTTCGAAAGCCTTTCCGGATACTCCGTGAACCTCCACCGCCTCCCCCCGGAAAAGGACGCTCTTTCCCTCGGACCGGGGAGAGGCCAGGGGAACCAGTTCGTCCACGGGAAAGTTCCGCTCCTCCAGAACCCGCATCATTTCGCGTCCCACCAGGCCGGTGGCTCCGAAGACCGCCACCCGCATCAGTTCTCTCCTTCCACGAACCGTTTATGCAGGGCCTTCACCGCCTCCTCCACCCGGTGAGCCTCCACCACGCAGGTGATGTTGAGAGAGGTGGAAGATATCATATCGATGTTGATTCCCAAATCCGCAAAGACCGAGAACATCTGAGAGGGCACCTCGGGATGATTTCCGATTCCCGCACCGACCACGGAAACCCGGGCCACTTCGGTATCGAAGTTCACTCCCTGGGCTCCCACCTCCTCCACGTAGTTCGTGGTCACCCGAATGGCATTGCCCAGGTCGTCCCGGCGCACGAGAAAGGCGATGTCGTTCATATCTCCCCGCATAACGCTCTGGATAATCATCTCCACGGCAATGCCGCTTTGGGCGAGAAGGCTGAAAAACCCTGCGGCAATTCCCGGCTTGTCCGGAACTCCCAGAACCGCGATTTTCGCCACGTTTCTATCGTGCGTCACCGAGTGGACGTAGAGCTTTTCGTTTACGTTCTCCTGCATAACCCATGTTCCCTCCTCTTCCGTAAAAGACGATGCCACATAGACCGGTACTCCGTAGCGGGAGGCCATCTCCACGCTCCGGGCCTGGAGCACCTTGGCTCCCATGACCGCCATCTCCATGCAGATATCGTAGGAAATCCGTTTCAGTTTTCGGGCGTTGTTCACTATCCGGGGATCCGCCGTGAAAACTCCCTCCACATCCGTATAGATGTGGCATTCGTCCGCCTCGAGAGCACAGGCAAGAGCCACTGCGGAGAGGTCGGACCCACCTCTTCCGAGAGTGAGGACATCCCCTTTGGAGGAGGCGGCCTGAAAACCCGCTATCACCGGAACCACCCCTTCTTCCAGATCTTCCTCCAGTAAAAAGGGCTGAATCCGCTGAATGCGTCCCTCCATGTGATAGCCTTCCGCGGTGATTCCCGCCTGAGGCCCCGTATAGGATCGGGAAGGCACCCCCGCAGCCCGGAGGGCCATGGCCACCAGCGCGATGGTCTGCTGCTCTCCCGTGGCGAGAAGCTGGTCGATTTCGCGGCGGTCCGGAGCGCCGAGCTGCCCCGCCATGGAGAGAAGGCCGTCCGTGGTCTTTCCCATGGCGGAAACCACCACCGCCACCTGACATCCTTTCTGCACGAAGGGAAGCACCCGTCCCGCCACTGCCTGGATGCGGTGGATATCCGCCACCGAGGTGCCGCCGAACTTCATCACCATACGCTTCATCGAGAGGAGCCTTCCTCCACCAAAGCTCCCCGGCAATCGAGGTGGAGCACAAAGAAGCGGGAGCGGACGCCGCTCTGGGAAAAAATGTGGCACATCCGTTCCGCCAGAGGCTGGGGATTTCCCCGGACAAAGGCGAGCATACTCGGCCCGGAACCGCTGATGGCCATGCCCATGCACCCGGGAACGTCCCGAACCTCCCGAAGAATTCGCTCTCCTCCGGGAAAGAGCTTTGCCCGGAATTGCTGATGGAGCTTATCTTCCATGGCCCAGGGGAGATGCTCCCATTTTCCCGTGGCCCAGGATGCCGCGAAGAGCGCCGCCCGGCTTACATTGAACACCGCATCCTCCAGGGGAACTTCCCGGGGGAGAGCCTCCCGGGCAGAGGAGGTGGCCAGGTGGAATTCCGGCACCGCCACCACGATTTTCATATCCCCCGGAAAGGAGGTGAGCCGCACGTATCGAAGAGAAGAGCCGTCCCAGCAACTCACCACGAATCCCCCGATACAGCAGGGAACCACATTATCCGGATGCCCTTCGAGGCTTACCATGAAAGGAAGAAGGTCTTCCCGGGGAAGAGGGGACTCCCGAAGGGCATTCGCCAGGAGCACTCCTCCTACCACGGCTCCCGCGGAACTTCCCAGGCCCCGGCAGAGAGGCACCGCGTTCTGAGCCCGGAAGGCCATGCCCGGAGCGGGTTCTCCCCAGATCTGGAAGGCCTTTTCGTAGGATTGAATCACCATGTTCTCTCGTGGATCCTGAAGCCCCTTGCTTCCCTCTCCATAAACCTCCATGCGGTATTTCCCCGGAGATAGTTTTTCGAGGACATCGTAAAAATTATAAAACGAGAGAGCCATCCCCAGAGTGTCGAACCCCGAGCCGAGGTTGGCCGTGGTGGCGGGAACCCGGACTCGAACGAGAAAGGTCATGCCAGAAGCACCTCCTTCAGAGCGTCCCAGGAGTTTTCCACCTCCAGGGGGGCGGGAACGTTCTGAAGAGCCGTATCGGGATCCTTCAGGCCGTTTCCGGTAAGCACCATGGCCACCCGGATTCCCGAAGGGAGCTCCCCCCGACGCTTCATCTGCAAAAGCCCCGCCAGGGGAGCGCAGGAAGCGGGTTCCGCAAAAAGACCCTCCCGGGAAGCCAGAAGTCTCTGGGCTTCCAGAATCTGTTCATCCGTAACGCTTTGGAAGGTTCCCCGGGATTTCTCCACCGCTTCCCGGGCCTTTTCCGCATTTACCGGCCGGCCGATGCGTATGGCGGTGGCCACCGTCTCGGGATTGTCGCAGGGAAGCCCCGTCACCAGGGGAGAAGCCCCCTCGGCCTGAAATCCCATCATTCGGGGAATCGAGGTGGTTCTTCCAAGCTCCTTGTACTGTTCGTACCCTTTCCAGTAAGCGGTAATATTCCCCGCATTCCCCACGGGAATGGCGTGCCAGTCCGGAGGGCTTCCGAGGTCTTCACAGATCTCCCAGGCCCCGGTCCGCTGACCCCAGAGGCGATAGGGATTTACGGAGTTCACGATGGCGATGCCCAGATCCTCCGAAGCCTTGCGGGCAAGATCCAGGGCCTCGTCGAAGTTCCCCCGGATTGCCAGAACCTTGGCTCCGTACATGAGAGCCTGGGCCAACTTTCCAAGAGCCACCTTTCCCGCGGGAAGAAGCACGTAGCAGGGAATTCCCGCACTCGCCGCATAGGCTGCGGCGGAGGCGCTGGTATTTCCCGTGGAGGCGCAGATAATTCCCCGGGCCCCTTCCTCGAGGGCCTTGGAGACCGCCAGTACCATACCCCGATCCTTGAAAGAGCCCGTGGGATTCAATCCCTCGTATTTGCCGTAGAGAGTGATGCCCAGCTCCTCCGAAAGATTGCCGCAGAAGATCAGAGGCGTTCCGCCCTCGCCACGATCGAGAAGAGGCGTCTTCTCTCCTACAGGCAACAAGCTTCCATACCGTCGTAATATTCCCCGCATATCATGCACCCCCTGAATATAGAGAAAGGGCTCCCCCGTCCTTGAAGACGGGAGAGCCCGCGGTTCCACTTCAATTCCGGAAAATCTTCCGGCCCTTGTATGCGCTGTTTGGGGCGCTCCCCGCACCTTGACCCTTTTCGCAAAAGAGCGAAAAAGTTTTCAGTACCCGCTCCGGGCTGGTGATCATGCCTCTTCCGATGGCCCGGATCTCAGCGACTTTCCCGGCCTCTCTGTTCCGGAAGCTTCCGGCAGGATGGCTCCCTTCCTTGCGGTGTTCCCACATTGGAGGAAAATATACGAGGATCCTCGCAAATTGTCAAGAAAAGGATTGCCCAAAAAGGATAACTTTGTTAGAATTTGCCGTCAGCATAGGTCCGCAGCAATTGATGGGGAGGTAGGCAAATGACACAATCCCAGAAAATACCTGAAGAGAAGTATATTCCCATGACTCGGGAGGGATATGAGGAACTCAAGCAGGAGCTTGTGTTCCTTCGCACCGAGCGACGAGCCGAGGTGGCCCGAAAGCTCGAGGAGGCCCGGGGGTTCGGAGATTTGAGCGAGAATGCGGAATACCACGCCGCCAAGGAAGAACAGGCGCAGATGGAATCCCGGATTCACTGGCTCGATTCCCGGCTGAGCAAGGCGAAGATTCTGAACACCGCCGACATGGATACCAGCAAGGTCGCCCTGGGAACCACGGTAACCTTCATGGATCTGGAGCGGAGTACGGAATTTTCCTATACTATCGTGAGCTCCGAAGAGTCGGATCCCAAGAAAAACCGGGTTTCCGCATCCAGCCCCGTGGGGCAGGCTCTTCTGGGCAAGGAAACCGGAGAAGAGGTCCATGTGCGGGTTCCCAAGGGTACCCGATCTCTCAAGATCCTGAACATCTCCATAAACTCCTAGGAGATACACTCCCTCAAGGCACCGGGTACCATATGGCTTTAAGTCTTCATGCAAAGAGGACAAAAAGCTGCTCAAGGGGACGGCAGAGGAACTATTTCCCTGTCGTCCCTGTATTTTTTTGGGAGGCGCATAGCAATGAATCTGCAACAGTGGCTGGCTTTGGGAATTTTTATCGTCACTTTCGGGCTGATCGTAACCGAAAAGGTACACCGCCTGAAAGCCGCACTTCTGGGATTTTCCGGAGTGCTTCTGCTCCACCTGGTAACGCAGGAGAAAATTTTTCACTTCATCGACTTCAATACCCTGGGGCTCCTCATCGGCATGATGATCCTCGTGGGAATCGTCAAAGAAACCGGGCTCATCCAGCTCGTGGCGGTAAAGGCCATCACCCTGAGCCGGGGAAATCCCTGGCACCTTCTCGTAGCCCTTTCGCTTCTCACCGCGCTCATTTCGGCCCTTCTCGACAACGTAACCACCATTCTTCTCATCGGGCCGGTGGCTCTGGCAGTGTGCGAAACTCTGGATATACATCCGGAGGCCTTTATCTTTGCGGAAATTTTTTCCTCCAATATAGGAGGGACCGCCACACTTATCGGAGATCCTCCGAACATTCTTATCGGTTCCGCCGCAGGGCTGAATTTCAACGACTTCCTCTGGAACCTGACACCCCCGGTTTTGCTGAGCATGCTGATTATGTATGTACTGCTTTTCCTGATGTTTCGAGAAGATCTGAAGCCCCGGCTGGATACCCCGGTACGGCTCGAAAGATTCTCTTCTCCCCGTCATTCGGGATTGAACAAAAAACTGACCTACCGAACCCTGGCAGTTCTGGGAGGAGTTCTCGTAGCCTTTACCATGCACCACCACCTGGGCTACGAAGCCGCCACCATAGCTCTTACGGGGGCTGCAGTGGGGCTTCTCCTCTGTCCTCTCCCCATACAGAAGCCTCTGGAGGAAGTGGACTGGATAACCATCCTTTTCTTTGCGGCTCTCTTTATGCTCGTAGGAACTCTGGAACACCTGGGCATCATCGAGATGGCCGCCCAAAAGACGGTAGCCCTTCTGGGAAATCGCCCGAAGCTACTTGCCATGTTCCTTATCTGGGGATCCGGCATTATCTCCGCCATTGTGGACAACGTTCCCTATACGGCGGCGGTGATTCCCCTGGTCCGCAACGTGGCGAACCTTTCGGGAATGGACCCCTTTCCCCTCTGGTGGTCCCTCGCTCTGGGAGCGTGTCTGGGGGGAAACGGAACCCTCGTAGGCGCCTCGGCAAACCTGGTCATGGCAGGCATAGCGGAGAAAGGCGGATACAGGATATCCTTTTCCGCCTTTCTCAAACGAGGCGCCATTCTCATGAGCGCCACCCTTCTCTGTTCCTCGGTGTACGTGTACCTGCGCTACTTTCTCTAGCCTTTCATTCTCGCCGAAAGCGCGGAATACATAAGAGGACTTCCGCTTACGCCTCCGCAGACTCCATTGAGACAGCCCGCCGGTTTCCCGACGGGCTGTCTTCTTTTGCAACTCCGAAAAACCTCGCCACACGCTTTTCGAGAACGGAAAAGGATGGGGCGCACCTATTTCAGGGCTTCCGCATTTCCCAGGAGGCCCGGGAGATCCGGGAGACGAGCTCCGGGAAATCCCATCCCCAGGCAGCGGCGGCTTTGGGAACCAGACTCGTGCCGGTCATCCCGGGGGCTGTATTCACTTCAAGAAAGAAAGGTTCTCCCCGGGGGGAAAGACGCAGGTCCGCCCGGCTGTACACCTGGGCACCCACCGCTTCGTGAGCCGCGGCGGCGTAGCGGGCAATCTTTCTCGTGATTTCTTCCGAAAGAGGCGCCGGCACGAGATATTCCGTAGCTCCCCGGGTGTACTTGGAATCGTAGCTGTAAAATCCCGATTTCGGTCGGATTTCCACGATGGGCATGCTCTCCGCCCCATGTCCCTCGTCCCACACCGCCACGGTGAGCTCCTGGCCGGGGATGTATTCTTCCGCCAGCACCCGGGAATCGAAGCGTTTCGCATAGGCCACGGCATTTTCGAGCTCCTTCGGAGAGTGGACCACGGATATGCCCACGGTGCTGCCGCAGCTTTCGGGCTTTATGACAAGCCCCGGTCCTTCGAGCTTTTCCAGAACCCCTTTCTTTTTCCAGGGTTCTTCTTCATCCTCCCATGCAAACCACCAGGGAGTGGGAATGCCCCGGTGCTCGAAAAGAAATTTCGTCAGCCGCTTTTCCATGGCCCTCATGCACCCCTGGGGCCCCGTTCCGGTGTAGGCTATACCGTGCATTTCGAGAAAGGCCTGAAAAATGCCGTTCTCGCCCCAATCTCCGTGAAGGGCGATGAAAACCAGCACATCTTCCCGATTCGGGACAAACTCTAAAATATCCGTTCCCTTCCGGAGAATCACCTGCTCCGCATCATATCCTCCCAGGACAAGTCCCCGGGTCACCGCTTCGCCGCTGGCGAGAGAGACCTCCCGTTCGGGGCCTTCTCCCCCCGATGCGACAAGCACTTTTTCAGGCATGTCTTTTTTCATCGGTCATCCATCCGGTTCAACCGCATCTCCTTCCGCTTTTGAAAAGAGGCTCCTCGGCATGCCTTCGGGCATTCCGGGAGCCTCTCGGAAATATGCCGAAAAATGGCGCATTCCTCTTACCCGCAGAGCGCTTGTACTTCCGAAGCCAAAAGGGTTCTATCACAGCGTGTCCGAAATATGTAACGGCCGGAGGTTCCATGGAGGCTCTTTTCGCTTGAGCACCGCCAAGCCCCTATTGCCAAGCCTTGGGAGGCGCCGGCAGATCTTCGGGAACCTCTCCCGGAATTTCCACCTTTTCCTGACCTATGGCAAAGGGGGTTTCGGGAAAGGCGAAAAGGGATATGCGAAGCCCCGCCCAGTTGTCGTCCTCGTCTCCCCGATCATCCCGGTAGACGAGCTCCCAGGCCATGCAATCCGTTTCATAGGTAACCCAGTAGACCATCTCCTTGAGCTCCCCCTCCAGATTGTCATATCCTCCCCGGGCAGCCAGGCTCCAGTTGCGGTTCAGAGAGTAGGTCACTTTCTGATAGACATCCTCCCGTTCTTCCAGCCTGTCCCAGTTCATGGGAGATTCCCCGGAAACCCATCGGCGGACGTAGGAGGTACGCATCCGGATATCTCCGAGGGGCCAGGAGATACCCAGAGTGGCTTCGGTAATTTTCTGAGTTTCCTGCTCTTTTGAAAGAGGAAGATCCGAATCGTAGGTGTAGTGCATGTAGAGTCCCTTCCAGAAGGGTACGAACCGTCCGGCGAGATCTCCCTCGCCGTAGATTTCCATCCCCAGACCTCTTCGGCTGGTATCCTTTCCGTCTTCCTCGTATTCCCCAGCAGTGCCTATGAGGCGCCACCAGCCGCCGCTGGCGGCATCGGTAAACCAGGGGGAATAGACCAGAAACTCCGGATCTCTCCAGAGAGTTCCCCGGTAGGTCACTCCCGCACGTTTTTCTATTTCCACGTATTCCCGCTGGCTCCAGAGAAGAGAGGCCTTCCACTTGGTTCGCTGATAGTGAAACCCCCATCGGGCACGCCAGGAGGAATCATCGTTGGCTTCGTCGTAGGTATATTCCGACGTTACAAAGGCGGAAAGTCCCGGTGAAATTTCCTGGGTAAGCGTGGCGGATCCCTCCAGACCGACACTGGACCAGTACATAATTCCAAGATCCAGCTCTCCCCGGTCCCAGGTAAGAGGCCCTTCGAGCCCCAAACCTGTTCCCTTGGCGCTCTTGTAGGCCAGGGAAGGAAAGAAATTGGCCCCCAACGCCTTGGTTCCTCGAGGACCGAGGCGGACCACGTAATCGAAGGGATACTGAAAGAGGAGGGTGTCTCCGATGTAGATCCGGGGATTTTTGGCCACCACTCTCTGGCCGGGCACCACCACCACGGTTTTCGCCACCAGCCGGTAATGAGGCTTTGCCTCCCGGCATGTGGTGAGGGCAACCTCATCCCATCGGGCTACTTCCTCCTCCTCCGTAAGGCCCCGCAGGTGCTTGGAGGAAGCCCAGTTTTCCTCCCGGGCCCGGGATACGGGAACCACCTGCAAATCTCTTCCGGAGAGACGGATCTCTCCCACCCGGCCCGAGGCCTGGTATACGCGCCCTTCCCGGGTAACCAGATTATATTCTATCCGTTCTCCATGGAGCTGCCTGTCTCCCCAGAGCATGGTCACGGGTTTCTGGGGAGAACCGTGGGCGCTCATGAGATTTGTCGAGGTGTCCACTTCCAGGTACTCCGAAAAGACCCGCATGGCGCCGTAGCGAAGTTCCACGTTGCCCCGGGCCATGGCGGAATACCCCGCTTCGTCGTAAATGACTTCGTCCGCATCGAGGACTACCTTTTCCTCTCCCCAGGAAGTGCCGAGGAAGAGGAGGATGCCGAGGATTCCCCCGAGAAGGGAGAAGGATTTTCTAAAAAGCCTCATTCCGGAACCTCCCATTCGAGCACCGCCTCAGTTCGAATTTCCACGGTCCGATCCTGATGGAGCACCGCAGATTGTCCTCGGGCGGTTCCTTCGTCCGAGGAGATCACGAAGCCCTCCTCCAGGAGGAGCGTTCGGGCAGCCTCCTCCCAGTACCCCCGGGAAGCCGCCACCTCAAAAGATCCCTTTTCCTCTCCCCAGAGACTTCCCCGAAAGTTCTCCAGCACCGCTTGGGCCTTCTCAAGATTCACCGTTCCCCGTTGAGCGAAGAAAAAGGCTCCCCGTCCCCGGAGGCCTTCCATGCGGAGATCCAGGGAATACCCCCGCAGAAGCTCTCCCTCTTTTTCCAGAAGAGGAGCTTCCACAATCCAGGCATCCCCGGAGAGGGTCTTATGAATTCGGGTGTTGTGCATCTGAATGGGGAGCTCCCTTTCGGGATCTCTGCCGGGAATGATGGATATCACCTGGCGGAGATCCCGGACCATGAGAAACACCATCCCCCCCACTCCCGCAAGAAAAAGCAGCCCGAGGAGACATCCCTTACCACGCAATGTACCAGGCCCCCTTTTCGAGCACCAGGCGGAGCACTTTGCTCCGAAGCACTCTCATGACGAGCATCTTCTGAGGAGCCACCACCTTTACCGTATCCTCTCCCTCCCACTTGAGCGTATAGGGATTTTTGAGAGCGAATCGAAACTGATCTTCCAGCACAGCCTCGGCGAAGGCCTCCCGAGAGAGAGTCTCCCGGCTCTTCTGGGAGAGCATTTCGTACATGGAGTCCGCCTTGCCTTCGTGCCATGCCTGAAGAAAAGCCTCCACCCGCCGTACTCGGTTAATGGGAAAGGGAAGCTCCTCCACGGGTTTATCCTGATCATCGGAAAGATTCCAGGCTTCGGAATTCCCCTCTTCCGAGGGAAAGGGCGAAATTTCAGCAGCGGGAGAGAGAATTTCTCCGGAAGAATCTTCCGCCCGTGGCTGCTCCGGCAGGATGTCCGCTTCGGGGAAGCTTTCCGAAGCTTTCGGAGGCAACACGAGATATGCCGGAGGCTTGTCCGGATCCTCCGTGGGAATGGCCACTGGAGTAGGTTCCGCTTTGGGAACCCCAGGAGACGGCATGGGGGAAATTTTTCCGGAAGGCTCCGAAGAGTTCTCGAGAGAAGCCTTTTTTTCCGGAATCCGAACGATGAGGTGATGTTCGTCATCATCTTCTTCTTCGGAAACATTCCTCCGCCCTCCCATGCCTTCGAAAACGAAGGTCCGGGGAGCTCCGGGGGCCATACCCCGAACCTGAACGGAAAAGGTTCCCTCCTGGGGAGGGAAGAAAACGAACCCCTGAACGATCCCCGTAAGAGGAGCATCGAGATTTTCCGCATAGGACAGGGGCGGCACCTGGGAGTTCGAAGAATTCACCAGGGCGATGTGGTCCGAGAAAGGAGCGAAGCTCAAGGGGGTCTCTCCAAAAACATAGAAGGTCACCAATACGGGTTCCGTATCGTGAAGGCGGAGATCCCTGCGGAAGGAGGCCTTATACGCCCCTTTTTCTTCTTCGGAAAAGCCTTCTTCCAACGCCCGAAGCTCTACCCAGGGATCCACCAAAACCTCCGGATAGGCCACCATCCAGACGATGCAGTCCTTGCCCCAGGAAAAGGCGGTATGACCGTTGAGAATGGTCTCCACCTCGGAGTAGAGAGCCTCCCGGTCTCCCTGGGGAGCCCCGAAAGCTACTCCGGAGAAAAGGAAAAACAGGAGGAGAAGAAATCCGAGAACTCCTCTCCTCCCCGTCTTCAGCAGAAGAAATTGCGGAGAAAAATCGGTAAAAGTCATTACAGATTGACGTCGATGATGGCGGAGACGCCTACTCCCTGGACTCGACGGAAACGCTGCACGGGATTTGAGGAATCCACGGGCACGAGAATGCGCACCCGCATGGAGCGATAACTCGCCTCGATCTGGGCCACCGCCTTGGTGTTGTTCACCGCTGCGGAAGGCCCCGTAATCTGGGCCGCTCCGATATGCGTTCCCTGACCGATGGAGACGATGGGAACCACCGCCGTGGATCCCTCCGCCTTGACTCCCTTGTTAAAGGTAATAGTGTTAATGAAATCGTTAAGGGGCCCCGCAATGGCACTGATGGCATATCCGCCCGCCACGACGCCCACCACATCTCCCAGGATGTCCTTGAGATCCAGAGCCACCGCAGGAGCTGCCGAAAAGAGCATCCCCCCCAGGAGGATCAAGGCAATCCAACGTTTGCAGCGATCTTTCATTGAGAGACCTCCTCTTCGCCGTTACCGGAAGATTTTTCTCCGGGCCCTTCGTCCTTGGATGAGCTCTCGCCCTTTGGAGCAAGAAGCCCCTCAAGCTCCGGAGGCACCGAAAAGACATGGGTCGACTCCTCTCCCACGGTTTCAAGGAAGAAGAGGGTTCCCTCGGGAACCTCCTTACCGTCTCCCCGGATAAAGAATCCTCCCGCCAGGCCGAGAGGGCCGAAGGCCACCAACCCCGCGAAGCTCGCTCCCGCAGCGGCCACCGCCGCAGGATCCGCCTTGGCGGCCTGCTGAGCGTTTTCGCCCACCCCCACCTCAATTTCCTCGGGGCCCAGAGGGTAGAGAGCCTTGAAGGAAAGGTTGATCTCCGAAGGACGCCCGAAACTTCTCGGGGGCTTGACTTCGAGAATGGACGTTTCCACCAGGCTTCCCCGGGGAGCGATCAGGCGACTTCCCAATACGAAATCCTCGTAAAGGGCCACCTTCACGTTGCTTCCCGCCTGAGCCGAAGAGGGGCGCAGGGTTTCCTGGAGCTCCACCTTCATGACGGTTCCCTGGGGAATGGAAAGCTCCTCCCAAAGAATGTCGTTTCCCAGAAGTACGCTGGCCACTCTCTCCAAACGCATGGCCAGGGGGCCGTCGGAGCTACTGGTTCCCTCCACGAGTTCCTCCAGGGCACCGATTCTTTTGGTAGCCGCCAGGTGGGGGAAAATTTTCTGCTCCACCGCCCATTCGAGAATACCCAGCTTGAAAAGAAAGGAAGGACGCCCCTGGGTGCCTTTCTCCATGAAGTTCATGAGGGCGCTCTGGCGTTCCGCAATGCTCCCCGGAAGCTCCCGTCCGAAGAGATCTCTCTCCACCGCCTCAAGGCGCTGCAAGAGCCCTCCGGTACGCTCCTCTCCATAGGTGATCTTCTCTACCTTTCCGAGAATTTGAAAAGTGCTCGGCTCCTCCTGGGCGAAAGCTCCCCAGGCAAGGAGCAGAAGGAATATGCCTCCCATACAGCATACGGCCATTTTATTGATTTTCACACAAAATCCTCCCTCCGTAATGGTGAGTTCTTTCGACGGATTCTACAATAAGGTGCGCCGGAAGGGAAAGGTCTCCCTCACGTGAAAGGAGTCCATCCCCTATTTATTTTTGCCGAGAGCGGCCCCCACGAAATCCCGAAAAAGCGGGTGGGGCCGTACAGGCCGGGATTTGAGCTCCGGATGGAACTGCACGCCCACAAACCAAGGATGCCCCTGGAGCTCCACGATCTCCACGAGATTTCTTTCGGTGCACACTCCCGCTACCCGAAGCCCCTTTTCTTCAAGCTGTTCCCGGTATTCATTGTTGAACTCGTAGCGGTGACGATGCCGTTCTCCTATGCGCTCCTCTCCGTAGGCCCGGGAAACCGCAGTACCTTCCACCAGGGTACAGGGATACTCGCCGAGGCGCATGGTTCCACCCAAGGCAGCGAGGTTTTTCTGCTCCTCCATGAGGTGGATCACAGGATTGGGAGAACCCGGATCGAACTCGGTGCTATGGGCACCCACGAGACCGCAGACATGCCGGGCAAAATCCACCACCGCCATGTGCATTCCCAGGCAAAGGCCGAAATAGGGAATTCCCTTCTCTCGGGCATACCGGGCAGCGGCGATTTTTCCTTCGCTCCCCCGGATACCGAAACCTCCGGGAACGAGAATTCCCTGAACCCCTTCCAAAAGGGCCGGGGCTCCCACCTTTTCCACGTCTTCGGCTTCTACGTGGCGGATCCGCACTTCCACGTCATGATAGACTCCTCCGTGGTGCAGAGCCTCCACCACACTGAGATAGGCATCCTTATGACTTACGTATTTTCCCACCATGGCGATTTCCACATGCCCTCCGGGATTGAGGGTTTTATGGATGTAGGCCTGCCAATCCTCCAGGTCGGGGGCCCTATCCTCGGGAATTCCCAAACTCCGGAGCACCCGGGAATCCACTCCCTGCCGATGAAGCATGAGGGGCACCTGGTAAATGCTGGAGGCATCCTGACATTCTATGACGGACTCCACCTCCACGCTGCAGAAGAGGGCGATCTTTTCTCGAATTCCGTCTTCCAGGGGATACTGACTCCGGCATACGATGAGGTCCGGCTGGATGCCGATACGCCGCAGCTCGTTCACGCTATGCTGGGTAGGTTTGGTTTTCATCTCCCCTGCGGCGGCTATGTACGGCACCAGAGTTACGTGACAGTAGAGAACGTTCTTGCGTCCCACCCGGGAGGCGAACTGTCGAATGGCCTCCAGAAAGGGAAGTCCTTCGATGTCTCCCACGGTACCGCCGATTTCGGCGATCACCATATCGTTCTTTTCCGCTACCCGGAGGATGTCGTCCTGAATTTGCCGGGTCACGTGAGGAATGACCTGTACCGTGGCACCGAGGTACTTTCCCTCCCGTTCCTTGGCGATTACCGAAGAGTAGATCTTTCCCGTGGTAACGCTGTTGTTCGAAGAAAGGGATTCGTCGATAAACCGCTCATAGTGCCCAAGATCGAGATCCGTTTCCGCTCCGTCGTCTGTGACAAAAACCTCGCCGTGCTGAAAGGGGCTCATGGTGCCCGCATCCACGTTGATGTAGGGATCCAGTTTAATGATGGAAACCCGGAAACCCCGCCGCTTCAAGAGAACCCCCAGAGATGCGGCGGTAATTCCCTTGCCTAGAGACGATACAACCCCACCGGTAACGAACACAAACTTTGCCACAATCCTAGACCTCCTCAGATCCGTGCCCCTATCATAGTTAGGGGCCGGGGAAAGCCACACCTCCCCCGGCCCTTGTAATCATACCACGCAAATCTATTCTTTTGTCTTCCGAAACGTCTCCGAAAAGCAACGTTTCGGGAAAGCTAGCGCAAAACCTTTCTCGGATTGATGGGCTTGTTATTGTAACGAACCTCGAAGTGCAGATGGGTTCCCGTGGCCCGCCCGCTGGCACCGCACCGGGCGATCTGCTGCCCCGCATTGACCTTCTGCCCCTTTCGGACGAGAAGCCGGTCACAATGAGCATAGAGAGAGGTGTAGCCTCCTCCGTGATTCACCACCACCACCCGGCCATAGCCTCCCATCCAGCCGGCGTAAGAGATCGTTCCGGCCTTGGCGGCAGCAATGGGAGTTCCTCTGGAGCCCCGGACGTCTATGCCCGTATGGAAGTCCCGTCGCTTGGTGAAGGGATCCTGGCGCCACCCGAAGGGACTGGATATGGCTCCCCGCATGGGCCATCGGAAACCCTGAGAACTTGCTCCGGAAACGTTCCCCGAGACGCCCTGAATCTGCTGCACCACCGTTATGGGCTTTGCTCCGGGAAGAAAGAGTGAAGAGCCTTCTTTAAGAGTGCTCGACGAGGTAAGGTTATTGGCCGCCAGAATGGCTTCGGCGTAGACGCCGAATTTCTTGGCTATCTTGTCGAGGGCATCCCCTTTCTTGACATCGTAGAGAATTCCGTCCTGATTGGGAACGCGAAGCGTGGTGCCCGGTTTGAGGTGATCCGGGTCTTTGAGGGAGTTGCATCCGAAGAGGGTGTTGATGTCCAGATCGTATTTGGAGGCGATGGACCACAAACTGTCTCCGGTACGTACCACATACGTCGAAAGGCTGAAGGGATCCGCCTGTTTGCGCTCCCTTTCGGCCTCTTCTTTTCGCCGTTTCAGCTCCGCCACCACCGAAGCCTTGTGTTCCGTTCCCCGGGGAACGAGAATTTCCGTTCCCAGAGAGAGGCGATGGGGGTTTTTAAGTTCGTTGGACTCCTGAATGAGTGCCATGGAAACGCCATATTTTTCGGCAATTCCCGTAAGAGTATCTCCATGAGCCACCTTGTGGGACCACCAATGGAGATTTTCCTCTTTCTCAAATCCGGCCTCCACTACGGAGGTTTCGTCGAAGAGAGGCTCTACGATAATTTCTTCGGTGAGAAAAAAGGGACTTTCCTGCTGTACGGGCCCTACGCCTTCGCTGTTTGAGGGGAGCATATCCGCCTCGGCGGTAGGAAGAATGTCTACGTACATCATTCCCTCGCCCAACATGCCCGCTCCTCCGAGATACCAGAAAGACTCCGGAATGAAGCCCCGTTCCGAAGATCTGCGTATCGCTCCGACACTACATAACGTGATGGTACAAAGTAACGTTATAAAAAAAAGCCTCAAGCCTTTTCGGCTTCCTCGTCGATCTCCGCTGCCGCGCGTCTCTTGCCAGAACCCAGACAAACCGTCTCCCTCCCCTAATACCGGATTTCGTCCCTCCATTATACGCAAAAAATAGGATTTGGAACAAGAAAAAAGAGAATTTCTACGATATTCTTTTGATGGTTCCCAAAAATTCTTCGTTGGACCCCGTTTTTCGCACCTTGCCGATAACGAGATTGAGGGCCTCTCCCTCGTCCACCGTGGCGATGCGACGGCGGAGCGTCCAGATTTTCTGAAGATCTCCCTCGTTGAGAAGAAGCTCTTCCCGCCTCGTGCCGGAACGGGCAATGTCGATGGCGGGAAACACCCGCTGCTCCGAAAGTTTGCGGGAGAGGTGGACCTCCATGTTGCCCGTGCCCTTGAACTCCTCGTAGATGACTTCATCCATGCGGCTTCCGGTGTCCACCAGAGCGGTGCCGACGATGGTCAGGCTCCCTCCGTCTTCGATGTTCCGGGCGGCACCGAAGAAACGCTTGGGGAAATAGAGCCCTGCGGGGTCCATACCCCCTGAAAGGGTACGCCCCGAAGGAGGTACCGTGAGGTTGGAAGCCCTGGCGAGCCGGGTAATGGAATCCAGGAGAAGCACCACGTCTTTTCCCGCCTCCACGAGCCGCTTGGCCTTCTCCAGGGTGAGATTGGCCACCCGCATGTGTTCTTCCGCAGGGCGGTCGAAGGTGGAAGCCACGATCTCTCCCTGGGTGGCTCGGGAAAAGTCCGTTACCTCTTCGGGACGTTCGTCTATCAGGAGAACGATAAGAATGATTTCGGGATTGTTGGTTATTACCGCATTGGCAATCTGTTTGAGAAGGGTGGTTTTTCCCGCCTTGGGAGGCGAAACGAGGAGAGCGCGCTGGCCCTTTCCTATGGGAGAAAAGAGATCGACCAGCCGGGGAGCGATGAGCCTGGGATCCGTTTCGAGACGAAGCTGTTCCTCCGGGAAAATCGGTACGAGCTGCTCGAAATGAGGCCTTCGCCGGGAACGCTCGGGATCCGCGAAGTTTACCAGCTCCACCCGGAGAAGAGCCTCATAGTGCTCCTGATCCTTGGGGGCCCGAATGACCCCCCACACCACATCCCCGTTTCTCAAACCGAAACGGCGGATCTGGGAGGCGGAAACGTAGATATCCGAATCGCTGGGCAGAAGTCCGTCGGGGCGGAGAAAGCCATATCCTTCTCCGAGAATTTCCAGGGTTCCTCCGCCGAAACGAAATCCCATCTGCTCGGACTGAGCCTTGAGAAGCCGGAGGATGAGATCGTCCTTTCGGAGAGCCGAGATTCCCGAGATACCGAGCTCTTTGGCTATCTTTTTGAGTTCCTGGGCGGTGAGAATGCTGAGGGCGTTGAAGTTGCGCTGTATCTTCGGAAAGTTCTTCTGCTCCTGGACCTCTCCGTTACTCCCGTTGTCGTTGTCGTTGTCCGGTTTCGCCGTATGTTCCGAGGTCATGAGCTTTTTCCGCAGGGGGCCGAAATCCCTTCCCAATCTTTCAAAAAGCGCTCGATTCCCGCCTCCGTAAGAGGATGAGAGAACATCTTTTTGAGTACTCCGAAGGGAACCGTAGCGATATGCGCTCCCTCCCGAGCGGCTTCGAAAATGTGCTGAGGGTGCCGGATACTGGCGGCGATAATCTGGGTGGGGATATTGTGAAGCGCGAAGATGTGCGCCACGTCTCCCACCAAGCCTATGCCCTGTTCTCCGATGTCGTCCAGGCGACCCACAAAGGGACTCACGTAGGCGGCCCCGGCGGCGGCGGCAAGGAGAGCCTGCTGGGGCGTGAAGATAAGCGTGACGTTGGTACGGATGTTCTCCTCCGCAAGAATCCGCACCGCTCCCATTCCCTCGGAGGTCATGGGAATCTTCACCACCACGTGGGGATGCAGCGCCGCAAGCTCCCGGGCTTCGGCAATCATGGCATCCCGCTCAAGGGAAATAACTTCGGCACTTACCGGACCCTTTACAAGTTCCGCAATCTCCCGGATACGGTCGTGGAAGGAAACTCCTTCCTCCTTGGAAACCAGGGAAGGATTCGTGGTAACTCCCGCAAGAACCCCCCAATAAACACCCTTACGAATCTCGTCGAGATTCGCGGAATCAAGAAAAAAACGCATACTATCAAGCCCCCACGAAACAATAGAATATAGGGCGCCGCTGACAACGCCACACGTGATGCCTTTTTCGTTTTCACTTTCAGGACACGCCGCATCTGAACACAAGGAATTTCGTTCTATCCGGAAAAGAAGGAGAGGAAGATAACACCTCGAACGTGGGACAGCCAATACCGTTCTATCGGAAAAGCCCATGGCCCCCATGGAAAATCGTCCATGTTTATCGCAGTATCCCGAGTATACCCCGGAAAGGAAGAAAGGAAAAGGTGCGGAAGAGGAAAAAGAGAGAAAAAGGAACATTTTCCCGCTTTTTCGCCTTCTGGACCATGCCAGAAAATCGAAAAGCGCCGCTTCTTCTGGATCTGGCACCCTCCGGAAAAGACTTTTACAATGAAAACCAGAAGAAAAACATCCATGTTTCCTGTGGAAAGGAGAAGATTTTCATGAATGAAACCAAAGGACTTTCCCGAGTCATCTCCCTGGGGGCCCTCTGTGCGGCCCTGGTAACGGTGGCCACCATGATTCACGTTCCCGTGCCGGGATTTCGGGTGTATTTCAACTTTGGCGAAGGGGTTATCTACACGGTGGCCCTTCTTTTGGGAGGCCGTTACGGCGGTGCGGCAGGAGCCATCGGGGCTTCTCTGGCGGATGTTATCCTGGGATACCCTCTCTGGGCTCCTCTTACGGCAATTATCAAGGGGTGCGAAGGATACGTGGTGGGCACCCTGGGAAAAAAATCCCGCCCTCTGGCCATTCTGGCGGGAGCCGCCATCATGGTGGCGGGCTACACTACTGCGGCGGGAATACTCTACGGCTGGAAGGCCGCCCCGGTGGAGCTCGTGACCGATCTCATTCAAACCGGTGCGGGAGCGGCCTTCGCTCTGGCTTTCGTTCCGGTGATCGAACGGAAGTTTCACAGCCTCCACGGATCGAGAACGACATAGCAAAGGCGGAAAAGCTCGGTTCGCCTAGGCCCGGCGTTCTGCAAGTCCTAGCGTTCCGCGAGGATCTCCCGAATTTCCCGGGCCACTTCAATCTGCCGCTCCAGGGACATGCCATCCACGGTATGTCCCTGTTTTTTTGTGGCCCCGTCCACGGCTCCTTCCGCCTCCATGGCCTGGAGCATGGCAAGCTCTTCTCCCTCCCGGATGCCCAGCCAGGACGCGGGAGAATCGCCCAAAAGTCCCGCCAGGGCATAGCAGCCCCAGTTCGAGACGTCCACCGGAAGCGTCACGGTGGCTCCGATGGCGGATATGCAGGAGGCGAAACCGGGAAGCATCTCCCGAAGCTCCCGGTAAAAGAAACCCATTCCCGCCTCGTTGCCTCCGTCTCCCACCGCAAGACAGGGAATTCCCCTTTTTTCCGCCAGCAGAGCCCCGCCGTCCAGGGGAGCCGTGTACGCTCCGATCTCCTCGCAGCGCATGTTGTAATACTTTCCGTCTTCTCCCCGGCCAAGGCGTTCCACAAAAACGAGAAGATCCGGAGGGGCATCCCCGGAGAAAAGTTCCTCCGGGATGTCGGTTTTCAGGAAAGGCCCTTCATAACCAATGCTCCGGGCCGCTCCGGAAACCACGGGAAAGCAGGCGGTATCCGTCACCAGGAGCACATCCTTGCCCTGCTGCCGCAAGGCCCGGGCAAGAACCGCCGCCCCCGGAGGCCCATCGGTCTCCGCCACCCCCAGGGGAGGAACCACGAATCCCGTGATGATGGCGGGGCGATGTGAAGCCCTCAAGAGTTCCACCGCGCTGTGCAGAAGTTGGGGAGAAGCGAGGCGGGGAGCACCCCGGCCCGCACTATCCGAGGCAACGCTCCGGAGAATTTTCTGGTATATCGAAAGCTGATGGGGAGAGATGGATTCGTTCAAAGGAGATGCACCCTTTCCCGGAAAGTTATGAAATGAACAAAGCATAGCAGGAATTCCGCCCTTTGGGAAAGTTCAAGAACATTCAGAAAAATCAGCCCCCTCATTCCGAAATTCCGGAAACTCCCTGGGGGTTCTTACGACGAGAGAATCTCTTTATACAGGGCCTCGGAAGCGGTTATCATGGCCTCCCTGGTGGGAATGCACCGCAGCTTTGGGAGAGGCGCCTTTCGGGTTCCCTCGAAAAACTCCCTGAAGATCCCCCGCCAGGCTTCGGAATTCCCCGGGGGCAGGAGATCCTCCGAAGAGACAAGTTCTTCCAGGGCAGGAATGCGGGAGGCAAAAACCGGCACTCCCCGGGCGAGAGCTTCGAGAAAAACCCGGCCCATGCCCTCCTGAAGGGAGGGAAAGACAAGGCACGAGGATTTCTCCATCCACTCTCCGGGGTTC
Organism: uncultured Synergistaceae bacterium; assembly: GCA_964545875.1. Taxonomy (GTDB): domain Bacteria; phylum Synergistota; class Synergistia; order Synergistales; family Aminiphilaceae; genus DAIPKP01. The sequence continues at coordinate 123,289 of CAZJHH010000003.1, read as the reverse complement.
TCCCGATAGCCGTGAAAAAACACCCGATCGCTCCACCCCTCTTCCTCCGTCTTTCGGAGAAAGTCCTCTCCCCGGGGCCCCTCGCCAAGGACATCCAAGGCCCAGGGGTAGGCATCGAGGCCCTTCAGGGCCTCCAAAACGACGTGAAGACCCTTGATTTTCGTAAGCCTTCCCACGAAGAGAAGCCTTTTTTCCCGGGGGTTTTCGGGGCCTTGCCAGGTATTTTTCAGGGCTTCGAGCTCTTTTTGAGAAAAGAGTCCGTTGTAGATCACCTCTCTTCGGAGAGGCAGAAAATCTTCAAGATAGTTCTCCACGGCCTTGCTGACACAGATGACCGCCGCCGCCCTGCGGAGAGGGTAGATGCCCGCATTTTTACTGTAGAGGGCATGAGCGGTGGCTACCCAGGGAATCCCTGTAAGAAAGGCGGTCCACCAGGCGATCCAGAAGGGAACCCGGGAGTGGGCATGAAGAAGCTCCCACCCCTCCCGAAGTACGAGAGACCGGAGCTTCAGGGTGGAGACTGCGCCGGTAAAAAGGTTTTTTCGATGTACCGGAAGCACGTGATGCACAACTTCCGGAGGCAGCGAGGCCACGAGCTTCCCTCCGGCAGAGACCACTCCCACGGTATGGCCGCGCTCCGCCAGGCCCCGGGTAAGATCCAGTACATGGCGCTCCACTCCGCCTTCGGAGAGTTCCGGAAGGAGATGGAGGATTTTCATGGGTTTTGATCTTTCCACCGTCTTCGCATGGAAGGCATGCGTTTTCATACTTTCTCTGTTTTGCGGCTTCATGAATTTATGCTCCAAAGGGTTCCGGAAAGCGGGAAAACGAAATTTCGCGACATGATCGTTTTAACGTCGGAACTCGGGGAACAGAAAGAGATTTACATAGAGATCATCGAGATCTCCCAGGGTTACGTAATAGACGAACCCCCGCTCTTCCAGGTATCTCCGGATGTCCTTCCTGCCACTGTTATTTTCCACGCAGACAACCCCAACTTTCGTTTTCTCGAAATCCAGGGAACGCAGCACTTCGAGCTCGCTCCCTTCGGTATCGATGCTGAGAAAATCCACCTGATCCAGGGCGTATTTTTCAAGTAACGTCTGCAATCGCAGTGAAGGAAGGCGAAGCATCCGAAGACGCCCCTTTTCCTTCTCGATTCTGCGGTGATGCCGTTTATCCATGCTCTCCACGATACCACTGAGCATATCCTCTCCTTCAACCATGGCGAAATCCAGGGTTCCTTCCGTTTGAGAAACACATACATTTTCGCAAAAAGCTCTTTCCCGGGCTTCGCGAAGTTTTTCGAAAATTTCCGGAAGGGGCTCTGCACATAATCCGGTCCACTGCCTGCGCTCCTCGAAAAAAAGCGTATTGCTCAAGGTCACTCCGTCATTCGCGCCGATATCCACAAAAGTTCCCCGTTCTTTTTCGGGGAAAAGATATTCCGCCACAAATTTATCCTGTCCATACTGGCTGGAGTAGATCTCCCGATCCTTCTCGCCATAGGAAAAACCAAGTTCCTCAAGCAGCCGGAAAGTCCCCCGGAGCTGCCCTCTTCGGAATCGGCGGAAATTGAGTCCCGGGTTTTTCCAAAAAAAACGAAATGCCTTCAAAAAAAGTATCTTTTCCCTCCGGGCCTCACACTTTTTTTCTTCTCGTTCCGTTATATCTCTCTTTGCTCTATCTTGCACAGGCATGGAAGACACGACCCTTTCTTGAAGAATTTTTCATGTTTTTCATGAGAAGAAACAGTATCGTTCAAGCAAAATACTTGAGCAGAACCTTCCCATGCAAAGCAATCACCGAAGCCAAATCCACGAGACACCTCCCGGCATCTTACATCTCTTACACAGCCAAACTTTTAATTGTAGAAATCTTTCTCGCAAAACCGCTTTTCTCATGATACCGTCCCCACGAGGCTTATGCAAAGAAAAACTTCGCGTACCGTCACTCGAGAATTTCGACGAGGTTCTCTTGAGGAAAATCTTTCCTCGAACCTCTCCATGACGTATACTCTAGAAGCGATTTCCTGGTTCCATGACGTATCCCTTCCTCGCCCTGAAAAATTAGAGATGGCTTTTCCTGCAAGGCTCTCTTTTCCAGAAAAGCGCACATCCCAAACGTACGAAAGGATTTTTTCCGCCATGAATGATTCTCTTTCGGCCTGTCGCAAATGGCTCGCGGGTATTTTGAAAAGCACAGGACTCTGTACGCGATTTTCGGTATCCCTCGAAGGATTCCGCCTCCGCTTTTTCCCCACCAGCATGTCCAAAGCTCTTTGGATAAACCCGCATCACTACGATGAAGAGCTTACCTTTTACAAGGACTACCTTCGGGAAGGCGATTTAGTGCTCGATGTGGGAGCCAATATCGGCATGATAGCGCTTCTTTCTGCGCAAAAAACCGGCAAAAACGGTAAGGTCTGGACCATCGAGGGAGATCCTCGAACCTATGAACGGCTCTGCAAAAACATCGCTTTGAATGCCCATCTGGCTCCGCGGATAACCCCGCTCCACTACGCCCTGGGAGAAGAACCGGGAAGAGTTTCCATGCTGTCTCACAAGGGAGACGATTCCCAAAACAGGGTAAATCCGGAAACTTCCGGAGGAGATGTCCCCATGGAAACCCTGGACCGCCTCTTTCCGGAAGAAACCTTCCCCGGCCCTCTGGACCTCCTTAAAATAGACGTGGAAGGATTTGAGCTCCCGGTTCTTCGGGGAGGCACAAACCTTCTTCGGCGTACCCGTTGCGTACTCTTCGAGATTTCCCGGGAGAATTACCGACATTACGGCTATACCACCCGGGATGTGGCGGCGTTCTTCAAGGAACAAAACTTTCTGCTTTTCCGCATGCTGCCTCGGGAAAACCCCGACTCTCCTCTTCGCCTGGCACGAGGGGAAGAATATGAGCCACTCCATTTCGAAAACCTTCTCGCCCTGCCTCCCGAGGAAGTCGCTTCCTTCTGCGAACGCACGGGCTATCGTCTTTCCTGAAAATGGATACAAAAAAGAAAGTCCTCTCATGCTCACGATAAAGGCAAGCACCGGCTTTCCCAACTGGCCCTTCCTTCTGCAGACGCCCAAAGGGCAGGGGATCTGGGAAAATTGCCGTTTCGTGGTGGATGATCCCTCGTGCAAAACCTGTGACGCCTGGATCGTTTACGAAGATCTTGCCGCCGCGGAAGAGGTGTTCTGCCCTGCCGAGAACTGCATTTTCATTACCGGAGAACCTCCATTCTTCTCCTACGAAAGACCTTTTCTGAAGCAATTTGCCCGGATTGTCACGAGTCACTCCTTCGAACACCCCGGAGTACTCCACGAACAGCAGGGGCTTCCCTGGCACATCGGGCGGGTTATGGGGCCTGGAGATCTGCGCAGGGAAAAAGAGGAAGATCATTTTAAAAAAGATTCTTTCCGGGAAGACTATGACTCCCTGTGCGCGAAAGAGGTACCCCAAAAAACCATGCTCCTTTCCGGCATTTGCTCCACCAAGCGCAAGACCCCGGGGCAACTTCTGCGGCTGCGGCTGGTGGAACACCTCAAAAACCGCCTGGGGGATCGCCTGGAGCTTTTCGGCAAGGGACACCGCCCCATTCCCTGCAAGGGAGACGCCCTCTTTCCCGCCAAGTACCACCTGGTACTGGAAAATCATGACGCTCCCCACTACTGGAGCGAAAAACTGGCGGACTGCTATCTGGGATGGAGTTTTCCCCTGTACTGGGGATGTTCCAATCTGGAGGAATATTTTCCCGAGGGATCTTTTTTACGAATTCCCGCGGAAGATCCCGAAAGGGCCTGCTCTCTCATCGAAGCCTTTGTGGAGGAAGATTCCTTCGAGAGTCGAATTCCCCTGATACGACAAAGCCGAAATCTCGTGCTGAAGGAATACAACTTCTTCGCTCTTGCCTCCCGGCTGGCTTCATCTCTTCCCCGGCAGGAACCCCAAAAGGTCCGGCTGTTGCCCCGGAAAGCTTTTCGGGGGTGGCGTCGCTTGTGCAGGTTGTAAATTCGAAAATGTCCTTGCGTATACGAAAGGAGCTTTCCATGGCGGATAATCCTGAAGTTTCCGTAATTATCCCCGCCTACAACGTGGCCCCCTATCTCGAAAATACTCTGAAAAGCCTCATCAACCAGAGTTTTTCGTCCTTCGAAATTATTCTCATCGATGATGGATCCGGAGATGCAACGCTCTCGGTAGCCCAAAAAACCCTTGGGGCCTCTTCGGCAGCCCACCGAATTCTTACCCAGGAAAATCGAGGGGTGGGAAAAACCCGGAACCGGGGTATAGAACAAGCCCGAGGGAACTATCTCCTCTTCTTCGACGGGGACGATCTTGCAGAACCCAATCTCCTGGAAAGTCTGTACGAACAGGGACTCTCTCAAAAGGCGGACATGGTTTTCTGCGGTTATGACGAAGTTACGCTGGAAGGAAAAACCGTACTCACCTACCGTAAAAAGTTCCGCTATCTGGCCTCTCCCCTGCCGGGAAAAGAGGCTTGCACCGCCTATCTTCGGCACGAAATATGGCCCATCCTCGGAACCACCCTGATACGAAAAGAGCTTCTGGAAAGGGAAAACCTCCGATTTCTGGAGCGATGCATTTCCGCGGAGGATATACATTTCATGGCCCGAAGCCTTTTCACCTCCTCCGTGGTCGCCTCGGTACCAGGGATCTATACGCACGCGGTGGAACGCCCACGATCCCTGGTCTCCCACACCGGCCTCGCCTCGCGGCGCCCCGGAGATGCCTACGGAGCCTACAAAAACCTTCAGGCCTTTCTGAAGGCCCGGGAAGCCTCGCCAAGCTTATTGAAAGGCCTTGAAAAACAGCAGATCGCCAACGCCCTGAGCAATCTTCTTTCCATGTTCATCCTTTCGGAACGGGAAGAGCTTTTTCATCGTCTTATCGAATTTCCCGAAACGAAACGCCTTCTGCAGTCCTCTCTTTCCCTGGTTTTCCGAAAGCCCAAAATAGCCCTTCGATCCGCTCAGCTTCTTTGGCATCCCCAAGGATTTGTGCGATACTATCGCAGGAAACGAAACCGGATTTCATAGTCGGCTCTCCAGGAAAAACCATACACCCCATACCACGGAAAAACGGGAGGCATATACACGTGAAACGAGCACTTATTACGGGCATCACCGGCCAGGACGGAGCCTATCTTTCGGAGCTCCTCCTCCAGAAGGGATACCAGGTGCACGGCATCAAACGCCGGAGCTCCCTTTTCAACACCGGCAGGATCGACCATCTTTACCAGGATCTTCACGAGGAAGATCCCCGGTTCATCCTCCACTACGGAGATCTCACGGATGCTACCAATCTGGTACGCATCATCCAGCAGGTGCAACCCGGCGAAATCTACAATCTCGCCGCCCAGAGCCACGTAAAAGTCTCCTTCGAAAGCCCGGAGTACACCGCCAATTCCGATGCCCTGGGAACCTTGCGGATTCTGGAGGCCCTGCGCATTCTCGGCATGGAGAAGAGCACCCGGTTCTATCAGGCTTCCACCAGCGAGCTCTTCGGCAAGGTTCGGGAGACCCCCCAGAGGGAAACCACCCCCTTCTATCCCCGAAGCCCCTACGCGGCGGCCAAGCTTTACGGATACTGGATCACCGTAAACTACCGGGAGGCCTACGGCATGTTCGCCTGCAACGGCATTCTTTTCAATCACGAATCTCCCCGGCGGGGAGAGACCTTCGTAACCCGCAAAATCACCCGGGGAGCCGCCCGGATAGCCCTGGGGCTGCAGAAACGGCTCTACCTGGGAAATCTCGACGCCAAGCGCGACTGGGGACACGCCAAAGATTACGTGGAGGCCATGTGGCGCATGCTCCAGGCGGAAAAACCCGAGGATTACGTGATCGCCACGGGAGAAACCCATTCGGTGCGTGAGTTTGCCACCAAAGCCTTTGCCTGTGCGGGCATCGAGCTCGCCTGGAAAGGGTCGGGAGTGGAAGAAAAGGGCCGCTCCGCCGCTACCGGAGAGATTCTGGTGGAGGTGGATCCCCGGTACTTCCGCCCCACCGAGGTGGAGCTTCTTCTGGGAGATCCCTCCAAGGCGGAACGAGAGCTTGGATGGAAGGCCAGGGTTACCTTCGAAGAACTGGTACGGGAGATGGTGGCCACGGATATGGAAATCTTCCGCAAGGACATTCTCTGCCGGGAGGCGGGATACTCCGTGCACTCCTCCCTGGAGGAATAGACATGACGACCCGGAACATTTCGAAAAACGCAAAGATCTACGTGGCGGGACACCGGGGCATGGTGGGCTCCGCTCTTTGGAGATTGCTGGAACAACGAGGGTATACGAATTTGGTGGGACGAAACAGTGCGGAGATGGATCTGCGGCATCAGGAATCCGTGGCCCGGTTCTTCCGGGAGGAAAAACCGGAATACGTCTTTCTTGCCGCCGCCAGGGTGGGGGGCATTCTCGCCAACAGTACCCGGCCGGGAGAGTTTATCTACGACAACCTCGCCCTGGAGACGAATCTCATCGCCGAGGCCCGGAAAAACGACGTACACAAACTTCTCTTTCTGGGAAGCTCCTGCATCTATCCTCGGCTCGCTCCCCAGCCCATCCGGGAGGAATCGCTCCTCTCGGGCCCCCTGGAACCCACCAACGCTCCCTACGCAGTGGCAAAAATCGCGGGGATCGTACTCTGCCAGAGCTTCAACCGGCAATACGGCACAAACTATATTTCCGTCATGCCCACCAACCTCTACGGTCCGGGAGATAATTTCGACCCCGAAAGCTCTCACGTGCTCCCCGGCATGATCCACAAGTTCGAGGAGGCCCGAAAGAAGAATTCCCCCGAGGTGATTCTCTGGGGCACGGGCTCTCCGAAGAGGGAGTTTCTTCACGTGGACGACCTCGCCCGGGCATGCCTTCACCTGATGGAGTGCTACGAGGAGGATGAACCCGTCAACGTGGGTACCGGAGAGGACTGCTCCATTCGGGAACTGGCGGAAAAAATCCGGGAAGCCACGGGATACGGAGGAGAAATTCGGTGGGATACCTCCAAGCCCAACGGAACTCCCCGTAAACTGCTGGATGTCTCCCGGATTCACGAACTGGGATGGCATCACTCCATCTCATTGGAAGAGGGCATCCGCACCACCCTGGAGTGGTATCGGCAAAAGAAGAGAAAAATTCAGGATCTCTGAGGAAACGAGCCTTTTCCCGGCACGCAAAAACCCGGAGGAATCGTTGTCTCCACCACTGCATGAAGAGATATTTGATGGACTTCGCTCCTTATGGCCTTCTTGATAGGGGCTTGTCTCCAATACGCCTCATCATGAGGACCGAGGAGCACAAATTTTATCGTGTCATCCCGGCTTTCCGCACAATCGGCACAGGCCACCACAAGATGATCCCCCTTTTTCCGGCATGCTTCGCAGTAAAGATATATGATAATAAAGTTTCGTTTTACCGGACACGAATAAAACCCCTGCCAGTTCCCCTTAAGAGGTTCCCCAAAGGCAAGGGGATTTTTCATGATCATATCCACCTTGTGTTGCACCGCTTTTTTTATGGCAGCATGTTTTCGGAGAGCGTTGACAAAGGCCGCCTCAAACTTTGCTTCCATCAGGCACCAAAAACATCTTCATAGGAATACCATCGGGCAGTTCCATCGGACAGCCGCGCCTGACATTCTTCCATGGCGTGCTGAAAAGCCGGATGTCCAAGGATGGGCTCCGTCTCTTCCCTTTCAACGTTTCTCTTGAGGCTCAAAAAATATTGCGTCACCATATCCGCCACGGAAATACGATTTTCTGCGGCAAAAATCTTTGCAAATTCCGCAAGGTCTTCATCCAGGCTTATATTTATCCTCGTCTTGGGCATAAGGTTTCCCCCTCTCCTTTGTTCCTATTATACGCATAAAAGGAACAAACAAGAAGAGCCGCAAAAATCGCAACTCTCCTTGGCAAAAGCAAAGATCCCCACTGTCCATACAGATTCACGGCTCCCCCAAAGGGCTCACAATTTTCGGAATTACCACCGCTCCAGAAGCCACCGGGCGGCCCGGCGCGCTTCGTTGAACTCCTCGGGCACCGCGGGATACGCGTCGTCCGGAGAGCGCATGCTGGCAAAGCTTCCCGTCTCTTTCACCAGGTAACCCCGTTCTTCGAAGGCCCGAAAGAGTCGGTCGAATTTCGGAGCTCCCCAGAGAAGCTTGGAGGAAAGTATTTTTTTGGCACAGAGCTTTTCCGTACCCCTTTGGAGTTTCCGCAAAGCCCTGTTTTTGGGATGCCCCGGCACGAGCCGCACTCGATGCCCCGCGGTGACGGCTTCGGAGATCATGGAGACGGAATCCTCGGTGCAGAAAACCCTCGTGGCAAGCCCCAGCATTCCCGGCACGGGGCTGAAGGTCTGTTCCGATGCGGGAAGGTACATGCGCACCCGCCGCCGGTTCGAGAGAAGTTTTTTCAGAAGCTCCTCCGTGGCCCGGGGAGTGCGCCGGGAGGTGGTGAGATAGATCTCCGCCCCCTGCTCCACTCCGTGATCCACCAGGGGATCCAGGGTGGAGAGCACCCAGTCCGGGGAGAGGCTGTAGTTGTTGTCGTCCCCGCCCACCAGAAAGACCCAGCGCCGGGAAAGTTCCGAAGGATAGAGAGCCAGAAGATCCCGGGCGGCTCCCCGAAGGCTTTCCCGCCTCAGGGTATTGGGAGCCCCCAGGGTCCGCAGAATCTTCGGAGATTCTCCGGGGTCGTCGTGCTCCGGCACCAGGGCGTAGTCGAAGGGATTCGCACCGAGCACCGAGGGGGTCATGAGGGTACAGCACCGGGCACCGATGGAACGCGCCATGCAGAGGCAGTACGGAGCGGCCCCGCCTCCAAAGGCTGAAAGAAAGAGGCCAAGATCTTGTTGGGGACAAGCCGTAGCTATCTAATTCGTCTTTTTTAATGCTTACCCTGCAAGGAGATCTTCAGGAATATTTTTTGTGCGCCACACACTACAAATCATTAATGAGAAATTCTTCCACCGCCTTTAAAGAGCGCCCTTGCACATCTATCCAGCTTTGAGGCCCGGACCGGCTAGTACCTGCGACAATAACAGCCGCATAGGAAGAGGAGCTTAATATGCTATCTCTCGTCAATGTATAGTTCTCTCCGTTTTGAACAAGTGTCCCATCAGCTATCCATTTCTCTCGAATTGCATTACTTTTCCCGGGCATGCTCTTGCTAATTTTTCCCGAAACATCGGAGCCTTTAAAGAGGACAAAACCATCATCCGTTTGCTGGCCGCTAGCGGTTAATCCACGAATTGAAAACGTAAAAATATAGTCTGAGATCTTTGGCCTGGCAGTATCATCGAGTTTATCAATTCCAACGACTTTAATGGGTTCCAGAATCTTATGCCCCAAAGTCCCCATGACGATACGCAAGTTATATATAAACTCTTCCATGGAATCTCTGTCGGACCGGGGCAAAATAGACTCGGTGGGAGTATTTCCATTTTCTATCCTGTACCGATCTGCCTCGATGCTCAGGCTTGTAAGACGGGATTCAAGATATTTGATGTGAGCCTTTGTGAGGTTCTCATCCTTACTGGTAAAAATGATAACTTCATTCCAAAAATCTTGATTCTTATCCTGCTGGCTCAGCCTTTTAACAATGTTCTCTGACTCCCCGATATACGCTCTGTCTCCTGTCTCTGTGGTTTGTCTCTCAAGTAAAAAATAGACCCCGGGCCTCTGGGCTTCTACCCAGTCTTTCAATTCGTTGAGCCGACTACGAGGACAGGCAATCGCCTGGCCGGACCAGTTAGCGATCTCTACATGCCTTATCCCGGAAGGTGTTCCATCCGCAAGGTAAATTGTTACTTTCCTTCCAAAACTCATTTTCATGACATACTCCTCATAGGCATGGCTTACGTATGCACTAGGGCGTCATGGAGACAATAAGAGGGACTCACCCTATTCTGAAGTCTAGGATTACCCAAACAGCCTTTAGCCCTTTCCTATATTACCACCGCTCCAGAAGCCACCGGGCGGCCCGGCGCGCTTCGTTGAACTCCTCGGGCACCGCGGGATACGCGTCGTCCGGAGAGCGCATGCTGGCAAAGCTTCCCGTCTCTTTCACCAGGTAACCCCGTTCTTCGAAGGCCCGAAAGAGTCGGTCGAATTTCGGAGCTCCCCAGAGAAGCTTGGAGGAAAGTATTTTTTTGGCACAGAGCTTTTCCGTACCCCTTTGGAGTTTCCGCAAAGCCCTGTTTTTGGGATGCCCCGGCACGAGCCGCACTCGATGCCCCGCGGTGACGGCTTCGGAGATCATGGAGACGGAATCCTCGGTGCAGAAAACCCTCGTGGCAAGCCCCAGCATTCCCGGCACGGGGCTGAAGGTCTGTTCCGATGCGGGAAGGTACATGCGCACCCGCCGCCGGTTCGAGAGAAGTTTTTTCAGAAGCTCCTCCGTGGCCCGGGGAGTGCGCCGGGAGGTGGTGAGATAGATCTCCGCCCCCTGCTCCACTCCGTGATCCACCAGGGGATCCAGGGTGGAGAGCACCCAGTCCGGGGAGAGGCTGTAGTTGTTGTCGTCCCCGCCCACCAGAAAGACCCAGCGCCGGGAAAGTTCCGAAGGATAGAGAGCCAGAAGATCCCGGGCGGCTCCCCGAAGGCTTTCCCGCCTCAGGGTATTGGGAGCCCCCAGGGTCCGCAGAATCTTCGGAGATTCTCCGGGGTCGTCGTGCTCCGGCACCAGGGCGTAGTCGAAGGGATTCGCACCGAGCACCGAGGGGGTCATGAGGGTACAGCACCGGGCACCGATGGAACGCGCCATGCAGAGGCAGTACGGAGCGGCCCCGCTTCCGGCGGAGAGAAAGAGCGCATCCCCATAGGAGATCTGCTCCGAGACCAGCCACTCCATAATCTCCAGAAGCATGGGGCTTCCTCCGGCCTTGACGAGCCAGGTTCCCCAGGGGGCTCTCCGAGAATTGCGAAGCTGCAGGGCCCCTACTTTATGTTGCAAAAATCGGGTTTTCGGATCTCTTTCAGGGATCTTCCAGGTTCGCATGCGGATATCCCCGAACTCCGCCAGCCATGAGGCCACCCCAAGGCTCTGGTTATAGTGGCCCACAACCCCGTCGTGCAGCAAAATCACCGCCCGAAGCCCGGAATTTCTGTTTTCCGATGATCCAACAGCCATGTCTTCTCCCCTCGCTTTTCCCCTTCCAACCTTGTGATTCTCCTTACAAAAACGTACGGAAAGGAACCCCCAATTCCCCGTATCAAGGGCTCCTTTCCGTTGCTCTAACGTAATCCGGAAAGCCTTGGGCTACAGCGCCGCATCCACTCCCGCCCGGATGGCCCGGATCATGCTTTCCAGCTGTTTTTCCGGCATATCGTAGCTCATGCCGAAGAAGACCGTCCTGCTCAGGATATCGTGGGTAGCCGCCCATTCCATGGGGCGGTAGAGGGGCATCTCTTCGGTATAGGGGCAGTCCCAGGGATACCGTATCCGGCTGTAATAGCTCCCTTCCCGGAGAGTATCCCAATGCCGGGCATAGTGCCAGGTATTGTCCGCCAGAAGACCGCATCCCGCTCCGGCTTCCTTGGTAGCCTTCTGGAAGGTTCGGGCGGCCTTCTCCGTGGGAAGCAGATAGACGAGCTGGCTCGCCATGTCTCCTTCGGGATCCGGCAGAGCCCGGGGAGCAAGGCCCTCCACGGCCCCCACCCCATCGAGAATGGTTTTGCGGTTCTGCCGAAGCCTCGCCACCGCCTGGTCGAGCTTGGGAAGCTGGGCAAGCCCGAGGGCTCCCTGGATTTCGCTCATCCGGAAGTTGAAGCCCAGGCACGCCTTGCCCTCGGCTCCCCGGTCGATGGCTTTGTTGTGAATGTGCCCGTGATCGTGGTAATACTCCATCTTGCGGTAGAGTTCCTCGTCATCCGTAAGGATGAGCCCCCCCTCGCCGGTGGTGATTACCTTGTAGGGATCCAGGCTGTAGGTGCCCCACTTGCCGAAGGTTCCCACGGGCTTGCCCTTGTAGGAAGCTCCCATGGCCTGGCAGCTATCCTCGAAGAGGTAGAGCCCGTACTCCTCGCAGAGGAGTTTGAAGGCATCCATATCCGCACTGCCTCCGAACATCTGCACGGGCATGATGGCCCGGGTGCTCTCGCTGATATACTCCTCCGCCGCCTGGGGATCCAGGTTGAGGCTCTCGTCGATATCCGCCAGTACCGGCACGGCACCGCATTCGAGAATGGCCTCCACGCTGGCGATAAAGGTAAAGGGCGAGGTGATGACCTCGTCTCCCGGGCCGATCCCCATGGCTTTCAGGGCCACGTAGAGAGCGGCGGAACCGCTGCTTACGCCGAGACAGTATCGGGAACCCATCTTCTGAGCCACCGCATTTTCGAACTCCTCCACCCGCCAGATATCGTTCCGCACGGTGTTGAAGGAGTACCGATGCACCATCTTGCGCTGAAGCACATCTACCACCGCATCAATTTCCTTTTGATCGAAAAGTTCGAAACCGGGCATTGCCTACCGCTCCTCTCCGTTTGCAGCCTTGTACAGTTCCACGCAATCCTCCGCCGTGCAGGGCCGGGGATTGTTCGCCATGGGCCGGGCAACTCCCAGGGCCTTTTGTGCCATCTCGGGATACTGATCCTCCCGGATGTATTCGGGAATGATCTTCCGCTTTTTAAGGGCCCGGAGCGTATCGGGAAGATCGAGATCCGCCACGAGTTCCGAAAGCCCCTCGGCACAGTAGAGAGCGCGATCCCGCAGGGAGGACCATTCGGATTCGAAGTTCAGCAGCATGGCTGCCCGGGCATATTTTTCGGGAGCTCCGAAGGCGCTGAAGCCCACCACGTAGGGAATGAGCAGAGCGTTGGCCACTCCGTGAGGCACGCCGAACATGCCCCCCAGGGGATATGCCAGGGCATGGCAGGCTCCAACTCCCGCATTGGCCAGGGCGATGCCCGCATAGTAGGAAGCCAGGAGCATCTCGCTCCGGGCATGGAGATCCTTGCCGTTGCAGGTGGCCACCCGGAGATGCCGGCCAATCCGCCGCAGGGCTTCCTCCGCAAAGATGTCGCTGAAGGGTGTGGCCTGCTTGCTGGTATAGGCCTCCAGAGCATGGGTGAGGGCGTCCATTCCGGTAGCGGCGGTCTGAAGGGGAGGGAGGGAAAGGGTAAGCTCCGGATCGAGAAGGCAGTATTCCGCATAGAGAGCATCGTCGTTGATGCCTCCCTTGACGCCATCGCTCTTTCGGATGAGCACCGAGGTAAAGGTTACCTCCGAGCCGGTCCCCGCAGTAGTGGGGATCAGAATTTTAGGTACTCCGGGTTTTTTCACCAATCCCAATCCCTGGTATGCCGCGGCGGATCCCTCGTTGGTGATAAGCATGCTCACCGCTTTGGCCACATCGAGGCAGCTGCCCCCTCCGAGGCCTACCACGAGCTGGCATTCGTGTTCCCGGGCAAGCTCCGCCACCGCATCGGTGGTCTCCACCGAAGGCTCGGGCTCCACCCCGGCAAAAACACAGCACTCTATGCCCGCCTGGTGGAGATATTCCTCCACCCTGTCCGCATAGCCATGCTCCTCCATGGAAGCATCCGTCACAAGAACCCCCCGCTTTACCCCCAGGGATGCGGCAATCTCGCCGACCTGAGAAACCACTCCGGGGCCAAATCGGGCTTTACCAGCCACGTGCATGTGCGCAATCATTATGGGTACTCCTCCCGTATATAACGTTTCATTCCATCATATTATCCCGGAAAAGGGGGGTTTTCATGCATTTCTCCCTCCCTCTTTCACGATAATCGTACCATCCGGGAATTCTTCCGTTTTTCCGGAGAATTCCCTCTTGAAGGAGGTATTATATCACCTTTACTCCCTTGGATTTTCCTTCCGCGGAAAGGTAATTCTTGATGCGGGCATCCTTGGAATAGGGATTTTTCCCGGGATCCGGCTCTCCAAGAAAGGGAATGTTGATGGCCCGGCTTTCTTCGACGTGCTTTTTGAGAAAAGCGCAGGCTTCGGTTTTTTTCTTTCGGAGAATGAGATCCAGAAGATGGGCGTGCTCTTCCGGATGCACCGAGGAGGGCGAGTAGTTTTTGGGCTCCAGAAGAACGAGGTAGACGAAGGTAGCCTTGAGGGCGTTTTCTACGTAGGAGATAAGCCGGGAATTCTCCGAACCCAGGGCGAGCTCCCTATGGAAGTCGAGCCCCGCCTGAATGCAGGCGATTTTCTCTCCCTCCTGAAAGTAGGCCTTTTCCAGGGCTATCTGTTTTTCCAGGCGGATCTTCCGGGGAGTGGTCATGTTTTCGAACCCCAGTTCCAGCGCCAACACCTCCAGGTACCCCCGGACAATATAGGTATCCCGGATTTCCTTTTCCGTGGGGTTGATGAGCCTCGCTCCGCTTCCGGGAGAGCAGGAGACGATTCCTTCCGCCTCCAAAACCTTGAGAGCGTGGATAACCGGAGTTCGGCTTACCCCGAAACGCTTTGCCAGGGCAAGGGCGGAAAGGCGGTCTCCCGGAGCGAAGGTTCCGTCTGCAATAATCCGTAAAAGCTCCTGATAGGAATATTCCGCTGGAGAGAGATGACTGTTCATGAACGTAGTCCTCCTTTGGTTGATGACGGCGGAAAAACCCGGATATGGGAAACCCTCCTCAAGGAGCTTGTCCGGAAAGGCTCCGCAACCGATGGAGACGCTCCTTCAAAAGAGCGACCCTCGAAGAAGACGTTCGTCCTTCTTCGAGAATTCCCGAATAGGCGTGCACCGAGGCCACGGATCCCCAGGGAAGAAGATCCTCCAGAAGGGATGTCACGTTTTCCGGCGAGATCCCCCCCGCCACGACGATCTGCATGCTCCCCCCGTTGTGGCGGATCACCTGATGAAGCCAGTCCTGCCGAGAGATCACAGGCTGTCGTCCTCCCCAGGGAATGCCACTGGTGAGGATCCTGTCCACTCCCAAGTCTTTCAGAATCTGCAAAGCTCCCAGGGGATCCTGCAAGGCATCGAAGGCCCTATGAAAGGTGGTCTGCAGTCCCCAATCCTTACCGACCTTCACCAAAAAGGCAAGCCCTTTCTCGTGAAGACGTTCCTCGCAAGCATCGAGTACTCCGAAAACTACACCATCCGCTCCCGCCTTGGCAAGAGACTCGATTGTTCGGGACATCTCTTCGAGCTCCTCGGGGGTATAGGCAAAACCACCCCCCCGGGGACGAACCATGGCCATGATGCCCTTTCGAGGAAAGAGGGCCCGGCTTCGCCGAACCGCCTCCGCCGAAGGGGTAAGCCCATCCAGATCCATGGCGGCACAAAGCTCCAGCGTAGCGGCTCCTCCCTCGAAGGCGGCGGCCACGCTGAACTCCATGTCTTTGGGTACATCGCAGGCAATGCAGGCTTCCAGGGCAATTTCCCGGTCCGTTTTTTCCGGTGAAAACATAAAGACTACGGTGCCTCTCCGGCGGCATCCGTTATGGAGCAGAGAAGACCGTCTTTAAACATGAATTCGGACATACGATTATACACCATGCGCTCCCCCGCCTTCATGCCATTGGGAAGATCCATGGCCAGCTCCTCCTCGCAGCGAAGGGAAGCCACCATCCCCGAAGGAATGTCCGCAAGGGAGAGAATTTCCTGCTTACGGCTCTTAAAGAGAGTCACTCCGTGTTCCGCCACGCTGCGGAACTCCCTCTTTCCCCGAGTAGCCACGGTAATCCGCTCCTGGAAAAGATTGCAGAAAAGCACGTCCGGATGAAGCAGCTCCATCATTCCTTCCACATCAAAAGTATTGTAGGCTTCCACGTATTTTCGAATCATGCACTCTTTCTCTCGGCTCTCCATCAGAACAATCTCCTTGTACGATCTACGGCAAAAATTCGGATTCCCGAGGGATTTCAAAAAACTCCCCTCTCCTTCTTCTCGGAAAGCATCCGAAAGAACCGGGAGGCTACTTCCCTTCGGACACCCCAAAAAGGCGCTGCATATCCCCTTCGGTTTTGCCGTTTACGATAACGATGACATAATCTCCGCTTCGAATCTCCAGGGGCTCCAGGGGCATTTTGTAGGTGTGGAATTCCCCGGAAAGCTCTTCTTTTCGGCTGAGCCCGAGAAGGAGAATGTTAAATTCTTTTTTAAGTTTATCGAAAAGCTCTTCGTACTTCATGCCGACACAGGAATTCTCCGGGAGAACCCGGTACTGCTGAAGGTCATACTCGTCTTCACTACCCTCCACCGACGAAAGAAGATCGCTGGCGAGCTCCGCCACCTCGGGCTCGAAGATATAGCTGGATACGAGTTTTGCGGAGATTTCGTTCTTGGAAAGCACGAAGGTGACCCCCGCAGCGAGAAAGGTCTCCCGCAAATCTCCGTTATCCAGGGTGACGATGCAATCACAGCCGGGATACCCCCGTTTAAGGTTGAGAAGAAGAATGAGCTTTTCCGTATCCCCTCCGTTGTTGAGGAAAACCCCCAGGGAATCCCGGATATTTACCTTCTCCAGGGGCTCCGTGCTGACGAGATCTCCGAAAAGCACGAAGATATCCCGGGATCCGAATTCCTGGTAGATGAGGTCGATATCGTCCTTCCGGGAGGTCACCACCGCCACCTTTTTCCCCGCTCGCATAAGCTGGATAACGATGCTTTTGGCAAAGCTATCCCATCCGATAATCACCACATGCTGTGTAAAGTCGGTTCCCTGAAACCCCATTTTTCTATTCTCCCGATACACCATGATGAGAGACGTCACCTGGCCGATGATAACCGAGAGAAAGCCGAGGCTCGTCACCAGAAAAAGAAACCCCACCACCCGCCCCACAGCGGTGACGGGATAATAATCTCCGTACCCCACGGTGGTAAAGGTTACCGCCGAATACCAGAGGGCATCGAACATGTTCTTGATGGTCGATTCGGGCCGGAAAGACTCGCTTATGGTAAGCACCGCCAGAAGCAGAGCGTAACAGAGGAGCAAACCCAAGATCTTGTACAAAAACCCTTTGCGAGTCCGCCACATTCCACCACCCCGTTCGCATGTTCTCGCCGGAAGATCGGCGTACAAATACACTCTCCGTAAGAACAACACTATACCGAAAGGAGAAGTTTCACAAGCCTTTTTACCTTGGAAGATCTACAAAAAATGTAGAAAAAATGGCACGAAACAATGCGGAAAATGACAGCCCGCCGAGAAGACCTTGACAATCCCCGCAGAGGAATCTACATTGAAGGGCAAAAAGAGAGCTTTTGCGTGCTTTTGCAGCACTCTTTTAAAGGGGCGCCGAGACATACGGATGCTCCGGATTCTTCGATGCACATAAAAGGAGGCACCATGCCATGGAAAATTATCAAAAAACGTCCCTGCCGGAGGGGTACGCCCTGCTCCATCGCATTACCGCCGGACCTTCCGAAGAAGGGGCCTCCGAAGATTTCGGGGAAATCCTGGAACGTCGGCTGAAAACCCTGAGTGCCGAAGAACGGGAGAATCTTCTTTTTTCCCTGGAACATTGCACCGCCGCGGCGGAGCAGCTCGAAGACATCGGAAAGGCCTGCCAGATCCGTTCCCACAGGCCGGGAGACATGGGATACGTTACCTATCAGCACGCCCTTTTTTACTCCCGGAACTACGGTTTTGACATTACCTTCGACTCCTACGTGGGAGATGCCATCTCGTGCTTTATCAAAAATCAGGATCCCCAAAGGGAGCACCTCTGGATTGCGGAGCACCGGGGAACCATTCTGGGCTCCATCGCCATCGTGAAGGAGCGGGAGGACACCGCCCAGCTCCGCTGGTTTCTCCTGGAACCCCGGGCCCAGGGGAGGGGGATCGGCAAGAGGCTCCTGCAAGGGGCCATCGATTTTTCCATAGACCGGGGATACCGGAAAATCATGCTCTGGACGGTTTCAAACCTGGAGGCCGCTCGAAACCTCTACGCCCGATACGGGTTCTCCCTTACGGAAACACAAACCCACCACATCTGGGGGCAGAACCTGACGGAAGAACGATGGGAACGCTCTCTTTGCGGATAACCGCCCCCCGCCGTGCCCGCAACGTTTCCAAAAGGCGGCATGTAAAAGCATGGAACGCCTTCGGCTGAGAAATCTCCGGAAGACATTCCGAAAAAGCCCTTAGAGAAGACGCCGCCCTTTTTCCCGGTACTCTCTCATAACCCCCTCGGGAACCATGCTTCCTCCGGTGGCCCAGGCAATATGGGTGGCCTCGGTCAATTTTCCTTTCAGGTACCGCTCTTCATAGGCCTTCCATCCGGGAGCGTCCCGCAGAAGATAGGGCCCCGGCACTCCCGCAAGAGCCGAAGGTTCGAGGAACATTGCCTCCGCATCCCCCAGAAGAGCCAAAAGGCGGTAGAGCGTGGCATCTTCCACCGTCAGGCCTCCGCTGATAAGGCTTCCCACGGCACGCCCCACCAGGCCGGACATGCGCCCCACCGCCAGGCCGTCCGCATCGGTGCGGTTATCCAGGCCGAAATCTTCCACTCCTGCCCGAGCATGGAGCTTCGTGAGAAGCCCCAGGAGAACACAGGGGGCATGGGTAGGCTCCGCAAAGAAGCAATGCACCGCATCTCCGAAGAGAAGCTTGAGCCCCAGAGTTATGCCCCCGGGGGCACCCCCCACACCGCAGGGAAGGTAGACGAAAAGAGGGTGTTCGGAGTCCACGGAAATATCCAGGGCCTCGAGCTGTGCCGCCAGGCGCCCTCCCGCAGTGGCATATCCCAGAAAGAGATCCGCCGAACTTTCGTCATCCACGAAGTGCATACGGGGATCTTCCCGGGCCTGTCTGCGCCCCTCCTCCACGGCCTTGCTGTAATCCGCATCGTATTCGATGACCCGGGCTCCCCGGGAGCGGAGGAGGTCTTTTTTCCATGGTTTCGCATCTGCGGACATGTGCACGAAAACCTGAAACCCCAGGGCGGCCCCCATGATGCCGATGCTGAGCCCCAAATTTCCCGTGGAACCCACCGCGAGAGAATGTTCTCCGAAGAAGGAGCGAATCCGGGGCTCCCTAAGAAGAGAGTATTCACTATCGAGAGATATGAGCCCCTCCCGAAGAGCCAGATCCTCCGCATGTTTAAGCACTTCGTAGATGCCCCCCCGGGCCTTGATGGATCCCGAAATGGGAAGGTGACTGTCCATCTTGAGAAAGAATCTTCCCTCAACTTTTCTTCCGTACAGCGCCTCTCCCCGGGAGGTCATCCGGGGAATTTCCCGAAGGGGAGATTCGATAATGCCCCCGCTTTTTTCCAGCTCCGGAAAGAGAAGCTCCAGAAGAGGAGCGAAGCGCCGCAGCCTGGCCTCCGCCTCGGCCACATCCTTTTCCGAAAAAGCCGCAGTCTTCTTCCAGGAGTCGAAACTTTCATACTCCGGATTCCACCAGAAACATTCCTCTTCCGCCATAACCTTTTCAAGGCAGGGAATGGACGCTTGCCACTCCTCCAGGCTCTTTCCCAGAATTACGGGGTTCTCCACGGATCCCCCTCCTTTCGCGCTTGCCTTTTCCACTCCTCCACGGAGCGGACCAGAATACCCTCTCTTTGCAGCAGCTCCGCAGTGATGCCCATGCCCTCCGCAAGCTTCCCCGAAAAGGTACCGTCGTAAACGGCGCCGCATCCGCAGGAGGGGCTCCGGGGCTGAAGAATGGCCTCGGTGATGCCGCAGATTTTGCATATCTCCAGGGTCTTCCGGGCTCCCTCCAGGAAGGCCCGGGTATATTCCTTTCCGGAGCGCCCCACAACCCGGCGCTCTCCCCGAGAAATCCGGATTTCGCAGCACTCCCGGGGCGTGGCAAGCCCCCCGAGAACCTCCGGACAAAGGGGCAGAACCTCGCCCCGGCGGAAAAGCTCCTCCAAGGCTTCTTCTCTGGTTCCGGAACCGTTGTACCGGCAGCGAATCCCCACGAGACAGGCACTTACGAGATACATGTATCTTTCCGAAAAACCATGTTTGACTACTCCTCCTGGCCTTTTCCCACTACAAAGGGAGAGGTGTAATACTTTCTTCGGATTTCCCCGGACTCCCTGATCCAGTTCTCCAAACCCACCGCCTTGATACGACAAAGGTTGTAGACCTTCATGTTATGAGGATAAAAGGAAGCCCCCTCCGCCAGAGGCGCCAGAAGAGCACAGGGGAAATCTCCGCATTCGCTGCACAAGGAGACCCCCCGTTTTGTAACGCAGTTCAAGGTAGCACATCCCCCGGCGGGAATATGATAGTGTTTTCCCGCGGTTTCGCGGCACCCTTTGCAGGGGATCTCCTCCCGGGGAATTCCGGTTTTTTCCGCAATATGTTCTATCAGCGAATCCGGTGCGTTGGCCTCGTAAAGCTCGCAATGAAAGCAATCCAGTCCGCAAGGAGCGGCAAGCCGCTTTTTTTGTTCCATGGAAATTTCCGTCACAAGGCATCCCCCGTTTCGTAAAAATCGACGCTATCCCAAGGCCACGTCCAATACCATCATTACAGCAAAGCCCAGAAGAGCTCCCACCGTGGCGGCATCGTCGTGACGTTCCGCCTTTCCCTCGGGAATCAGCTCCTCCACCACTACGTATATCATGGCTCCCGCCGCAAAGGCCAGAGCATAGGGAAGCAGGGGGCGCATGGCCAGCACCGCCCAGGCTCCCACAACCCCCGCCAGAGGCTCCACGGCTCCCGAAAGCTGGCCATACCAAAAGGCCTTTCGCCGGGACATGCCCTCCCGGCGAAGCGGTACGGATACCGCCAGCCCCTCGGGAAAATTTTGCATTCCCATACCCAGGGCAAGAACAAGAGCTCCCGCAAGGGTCGCCGAAGGAAGGCCCGCCGCCACGGCTCCGAAAGCTACTCCCACCGCCAGTCCTTCGGGAATGTTATGCAGGGTGATGGCGAGCACCAGAAGAACGCTTCGTTGCCAGCTCGTCTTTATTCCCTCCGCATCCTCCCGCTTCATTCCCGGATGAAGATGGGGAAGGGTTTTATCCACTCCCCAGAGAAAGGCTCCGCCCATAAGAAATCCCAGGGCCGGAGGAAGCCAGGGAAGCAGCCCCATTTCTTGGGACATCTCGATGGCGGGAGCCAGCAGAGACCAGAAACTTGCGGCGATCATCACTCCCGAGGCAAAACCCAGCATGCTGTTCAATGCAGTTTTTCTGATGGTCTTGAAAAAGAAAACCCCCGCCGCTCCAAGGGCGGTGAATCCCCAGGTAAAAAGGGTTCCCAAAAGAGCCTGATAAATCGGATGCAATGCGGCAAACCATTCCATGAGTAATTCCCCTCCCATCTTCATATTCTCGGACCATTATACCCTCCTTCAAACCGTATCGGATATGAATGCCTGAACACATCAAAAGAAAACGCACTTTTAAAAACAGAAGCTTGCAGAGCACGCAATCTCAAAAAAATAACGAAAAAAACGCCTGTTTTTGTGGTATCAATGGCAGAAACTTGCTTATTTTTTGCGGAGCTCCGAAACTTAAGAAAGTATATGTAGCATACGCTTTCTATGAGCTTTCACGAAAAGGGGGACGGCGATTTTCTGCACACGTACGGCAAAGGCACCTTTGCCGTACGGTATAGGTGTGGGCGTTGTATGCGCCGAAAATTCACTCAACCACGAAGGAGCGGTCAACTGTGCACAAAATTCGATTGCGGGTGGCACACAAAATTTTCCTCGTCATGATTCCTCTTCTCATTCTTCTTACCATGGCAATCAGTTTGCCCATCTGGCATCTTTTTACGGGAGTGGTGAATTCCACTGCGGAGGAGCAGGCTTTTGCGGGGGCCCGAGGTCTTCTGGACATGATGGACATGGAGTCCGCCCGGGCACGAAATGGCGCGCTGGCCCTTTCTTTCCGCCAGGATCTTGCCGCCGCTCTGGAAAGTCGCGACAAGGAGAAGCTTCAAAAAATCCTTCGTCCCCTCCTGGAAGAACTGCGATTGGATTATGCCACCCTCAGTGACGCTGCGGGAACCGTAATTCTTCGAAGCCACGCCCCGGAAAAATTCGGAGATTCCGTAGCCTCCCAGGCAAACGTGGCCGCCGCCATGAAGGGCACGGTTCTGGGAGGAATCGAAAAGGGCTCCGAAATTCCCCTCGCCGCCCGGGCGGGAGCCCCGATATATCTCGACGGAAAGCTGTTGGGGGTGGTTTCCACGGGAATCCGCCTGGACACTCCGGTCTTCGTGGATGCCATGAAGGAGCGTTTCGGTACGGACTTCACCATTTTTCTGGGCAATGTCCGGCTCATGACCACCATACAGCAGAACGGAAGCCGGGCCGTGGGCACCACTCTGGATCCCTCGGTGGCGGAGGAAGTGCTTACCCGGGGGCGGAGCTTTACGGGAAAGGCGGATATCCTCGGAGCACCGTTCATTACCGCCTATATCCCTCTGAAAGGGCCTTCGGGAAATATTATCGGTATCTCCTTCGCGGGGAGATCCCTGGAAAACCTGGAACGGGTTTCCCGGCACGTCCTTTTTCTGACCCTGGGCGTGGGAGCGGGGGTTCTCCTTCTGGCGATTCTTCTCATGGCCGTCCTCGTTCAGCGGGTTCTGCAGCCTCTGAAAAAGATGAACCTCCTGGCGGAGCACCTCGCCAAGGGCGATCTTACCATCCGCTCCGAGGTGAACCGAAAGGATGAGTTCGGAGATCTCGCCGCGAACCTGGACCGCACGGTTCAGGAGCTGAAAAACCTCCTGGGAGGCATCGCTTCCTCCTTCGGCAACCTCACTTCCCTGGCCTCGGACCTCCAAAAAGCCTCCCGGAGCTCCGAGGAATCCATGGATGAAGCGAGCCGACTTGCCCAGGATGTGGAGCACGCTTCGGAAGAAAACGGCACTTCTCTGGGACAGGTACGGGGAGGAATCGAAGAGATCGCCGCCAGCGCCGCCACGGTGGCCACCGCAGCCTCGGAAGGAGCCGAAGCGGCCTCCTTTATGGGAAAGACCGCCGAGGACGCCGTGGGAGAAGTACGCCAGGTGATTCAGGAGATTCGTGACATCACGTCCTCTTCCCGCATTACCGGAGAGAGCATGAACGTGCTGGGCTCTTCGGTGGAGCAGATCACGTCCTTCGTCACCACCATCACCTCCATCGCGGACCAGACGAACCTTCTTGCCCTGAACGCCGCCATCGAAGCGGCCCGGGCGGGAGAAGCGGGGCGGGGCTTCGCGGTGGTGGCGGAAGAGGTGCGCAAGCTGGCAGAGGAGAGCAACCAGGCGGCACGCCAGGTGAGCATTCTTATCGAAGAACTGAAAACCCACGCCAGGGAATCCATGACCTCCACGGAAAAATCCACCGAAGCCCTGGAAAAGACCTCCGAAAGGGCTCTTACCGCCCAGAATATGCTGGACCAGGCTCTCGAATCGGTAATGACCGTCAACCATGCCATGCAGAACGTGGCGGCGGGAGCTCAGGAACAAGCGGCTTCAAGCCAGGAGATGGACGAGTCCGTGGAAAAGCTCTCCCGGGCCACCTTGGAAGTGACCGAGAGCATCCAGCGCATTGCGGAGGTTCTTCGGGAAAATGCCTCCGTGGCAAAAGAGCTTTCCGCCGAAGGAGACGCTCTCGGAGAACGCACGGAGGATCTGCAAAAAATGCTGGGATTTTTCACTCTGGAGGAACGTTCTTCGGTACGCGCTCTTCCCAAAGGATAGCTAAAAATCGTATTCACGAAAGAAGCCGGAGAGCATCTCTCCGGCTTCTTTCTGTCGCTTTCAAAAAATGAAAACACTTACTTTTTTCTTGCGATCACCGCTATCTGCGAGGCGCCAGCATCCTCGGGTGATCCTTCGACATCTCCATAAAAAGCCTCTATCACAAAATTTTCTGATTCGAACTCTCTTCGCAGGTCTTTTTTATCGAAATACTGCAGCCAGTTATACACCTGAAAAACGCGACGCTCTTCCACGATATCGTATTTATCGAGCACCACCCGTTCTTCCCTGTAAACCACGGTATTCCGGAACCCGTAATAAGGTTCGGGGGACCAGAAACCATTCATGAGACGATATCCCCATTCCATATCTTCTCGGCGCTCTTCAAAAGCCTTCATAGAAAAAACATCGAGAATCACCGCTCCTCCGGAAGTCAGAAGAGAAAAAAAACGCCGAAGCAATATTTTCCGTTGTTCCGGGCTCAAAGCGCAAAAATCACAGTAAATCATGGTAACGAGGTCGAAAGAATTTTCCGGAAGCCCTTCCAGAAAAAGGTAGTTTCCAAGCCTATAGTCTATATCCAGGCCTTTCGATAAAGCGGTTTCTCTGGCATAGCCTATGGAACGTTCCGAAAAATCTATTCCCGTTACACAAGCTCCCCGCTCGGCAAAAAGAGTCGTATAAAGTCCGGGGCCACAACCAAAATCAGCAATCCGAAAAGAGGGGCCAACGGGAAAAAGAGACGCCATCCACGCCACGGAACGTTCTATAAAAGATTTTTTCCTGGAGGCAAGCTCCGTATTTTCTTCCAGATGGAGCGCAAGCATATGCTTTGAAATATGGGGATCATTCCATAAGATCTCCGCCGTATAAAACTCAAAAGGGCGTGCGGGAATCGCCGCTATCTTTTCAATCTCCGCAAAAAACATACATTCATTCCTCCCCCCGTGCACCTTACCTCATTCTGCGGCCATGGAATCTTTTGTATCCGCCGCCGGAAATGACCGGGGCTGCTCCCAGGCGGGATGGAACCGGGCCATGGTATAGTTGTGGGCATATTTTCCCTCTTTGAAAAGGGAGTACCTGCTTTCACCTTCCACCGTAAAATTGAAGCGGCGGTAGAGTTCTACCGCGGGGAGATTGTCCGAAAAGACCTGAAGTTCCAGCCGCAGAAGGTTAAGCCAGTTATCCGAAAGATCCGTCAGCTCTTCCATAAGCGCCCGGCCGCAGCCCTTTCTCTGGAACTCCGGATGCACCGCCATGCCGAAACTTCCCACGTGCTTACGTCTCGGATCGCGGTGAAGAAGGATTCCCATATGCCCCGCCACATGACAATCCAGAAGGGCCACGAGTTCCAGATAATCCCCTCCCCGGGAGGCGTAGAAATTTTTCCAGAAGGACTCGGATCTGTAAGGAAGCTGGCTCGTCTGGGCCATCACCGACTTGTGAGCGTAAATGGCGGCAATCTGTTCGGAATCACGCTCCTCCGCCTGGCGCACCATGATCTTCACGTTTTTCCTCCTCACGTACATAACTGAGATATCTCCCGAGGGGATCCGCATCCGGGAACACGAATTTTTCCCCATGCTCCTCCACTCTTTTCGGCTTCAATTCTTCCGCTTCCGGAAAACGCCGCCGAAAATCCGGAGATCAAAGATATTTCCGAATCTCTTCCCAGGCTTTCCGGGCAGCTCCGTCCAGGGATTCCACGTAGGAAATCCCCCTTCGTCCCTCCTCCTGACGAAGGGGGTCTTTGAGACAAGCCAGCCACTCCGCCCGAAGCTCCTCGGCAGAACCAACCTCCCGGCTGCATCCCCGGGCATTCAGCTCTCCGGCGATACGGGAAAAATCCTCCATGTGGGGGCCGTGCTGGATGGGAATTCCCCAGGCGGCAGGCTCCAGAAGGTTCTGTCCTCCCCTGGGAACGAGGCTCCCCCCGATGAAGGCTCCCCGGGCCAGGGGATAGAGGTGAAAGAGTACGCCGATACGATCCACCACGAGGATATCCCAGGGCTCTTCTCCTGAGCATTCCGAAAGAAGTCGTACGGAAGAAGCGAACTGCCGGGCTTCTCGAAGTACTTCCCCCGCCCGCTCGGGATGCCGGGGAACGAGAAGGAGCCGAAGCGCATGCCCCTCCCGGCGAAGTGCCCCGTAGGCCTGAAGGAGCACCGACTCCTCTCCCGGATGGGTGCTTCCTCCGAGAAAGATGGGAGGCCCCTGGAAAAGGAAGGGAAGGTTCTCCGGTTTCTGGCGTTTACGCGCCAAGATCGCCCCGGCCTTGTTCTCTCCGGTAACCCGAATTTTCTCGGGATGCACTCCCAGGGAGAGAGCCCGAAGCTTCTCCTCCTCGCTCCGGAGATAGAGCCGTTCAAAACGGTTCAGTTCCCGGGAATAAAAGTGCTTCCAGCGTTTTCCCCGGGCCAGGGTGCGATGGGAAAAACGTCCGTTCACGAGAAATGCGGGGATTTTTCTGCCTTGGAGCTCTTCCAGAAGGGAGGGCCACACTTCGGTTTCTAGAGTAATGTAGATTCGGGGGTTGAGAGCGTTCACAGCGGCCCGGACGATGCGGGGGACATCCCAGGGATAGTAGAAGAACCGGTCCACCCGGGGCCCCAGGAGCATTTCGGCCATCTGGCGGCCCGTGGGAGTGATGGTGGAAAAGAGAAGAGGCCCCGGGATATCTCCTTTCATGGCCTCCACGAGGGGTGCCGCAGACTGCACCTCCCCCACGGAAACCCCGTGTACCCACAAGGGACCGCGCTTTCCCAGAGCCTTGAGAGCATCGTCGTAGATTCCCCGGCGCTCGTCAAATCCAAGGGCGTATTTCCTGCGAAGCCAGGGATAGAGCAGGAGGTACCCTCCGGTAATGCCCCAGCGGTACAGCTCCTTGGAAAACATGAAAATCTCAGGCCACTCCGGCCTTGAGAAGATCGTGGAGATGCACCATTCCCGCGGGACGGTTGCCCTCGGCCACCACCAGCACGGAAACTTCGTGCTGCTCCATAAGCAGCACCGCCTCCGCCGCAAGCCGATCCGGAGCGATCACCCGGGGAGATCGGGTCATCACGCTTTCCACGGAAAGGCTAAAGGCCTCGGCTCCCCGATCTTCCATGAGGCGGCGGAAATCTCCGTCGGTAAAGATCCCCCGAAGCTCTCCAGAATCGTTCACCACCACCGTGGCACCGTATCCCTTGCTGGTAATGGAAAAGAGAGCTTCCTTCACGCTCGCCCCTTCCTCCACCAGGGGGAGCCGGTCCGCTCCTCCCATAACGTCCCGCACCCGGAGAAGCAGACGCCTGCCCAGGCTTCCTCCTGGATGAAAGAGGGCAAAATCTTCTCGCCGGAGCCCTCGAATCTCCGTCACCATTCCCGCCAGGGCATCCCCCAGGGCAAGCTGGAGAGTGGTGCTGCTGGTGGGGGCGAGTCCCAGAGGATCCGCCTCGCACTCCACCCGGCTGCAGAGCACCAGATCCGCCTCCCGGGCGAGCCGGGAAGCGGTGTTTCCCGTCATGGCAATTATCGTGGCCCCCAGGCGCCGAAAATACGGAAGAAGTTCCAGCACCTCCCGGGTCTCTCCGCTGTTGCTCAGAAAGAGTCCCACATCCTCCCGGCAGACCATGCCCAGATCTCCGTGAGCTCCTTCCGAAGCGTGCAGAAAAAACGAGGGCGTTCCCAGAGAGGCGAAGGTAGCGGCGATCTTGCGGCCTATCAGGCCGGATTTACCGAGCCCCGCCACTACCAGGCGGCCCTTGCAGCAGTGAATGCTCTTGGCGGCCTCCGCCATGGGAGCGTCCATCTCCTCTGCACTTTTCAGAAGAGCCGCCGCCTCGGCCCGGAGCACCCTCCGGCCGACTTCCAGAAGCTCCTCCCGGGTACGCGGGGTACCTTCTCGTTCGTGGGGCAATCTATCCATTATCGGGAACCCTCAAAAAAGTCGAGAGAGGCAAATCCCCGGCTCCAGGCCAGGGTATGCGTCTCCAGGACGTCCTCCAGAAAGGCCCGGAAATGCCCCAGGGGAATCATGTTGGGACCGTCGCTCAAAGCTTTTTCCGGATCCGGATGTACCTCCGCAAAGAGGGCATCCATGCCTACGGATGCCGCCGCCCGGGCGAGAACCGGCACAAAGCGCCGATCTCCTCCGCTGGTTTCTCCCCGGCCTCCGGGCATCTGCACACTGTGGGTGGCATCGAAGACCACAGGGCATCCCAGGGAACGCATGAGGGGAAGGCTTCGGAAGTCCACCACCAGCTGGCCGTAGCCGAAGCTCGTTCCCCGTTCGCAGAGCATGATCTGAGATGCCCCGGAATCCTTGAGCTTCTGCACCACCGGAGCCATGTTCCGGGGATCCAGAAACTGGGCCTTTTTTACGTTCACCGGCCGGCCGGTTCGAGCCGCCGCCACAAGAAGATCCGTCTGGCGGCAGAGAAAGGCGGGAATCTGCAGAATCGCCGCCACCTCCGCCACCTTTTCGGCCTGCCAGGGCTCGTGAATATCCGTAATCACCGGAACTTTCAAGGTGTTCCGGATATGCTCCAGCCATTCAAGCCCTTCTTCCAATCCCGGCCCCCGATAGCTGGAGAGGGAGGTGCGATTGGCCTTATCGAAGGAAGCCTTGAAAACATAGTTCACCCCGAGGGAGGCGCAGATTTTCTGAAGTTCCTCCGCAATTTCCAGAGCTCCCGCCAGGCTCTCGAGCACACAGGGCCCCCCGAAAAGGGCAAGCTTTCCCGTGCCTATGGTAATGTCGGTATCCTGCAACGTTATGGGACATATGGGTGCCATCTATTTCTCTTCCTTCCTTGAAAACAGTACCGAAAACTCCGGGGCGCGTATGTACCCCGCACTCTTGGCACACCCCGGGGGAATGCCGCGTAACGAAAACACGCCGGGGCTTGCATCTCCTTCCGCCGTTTCTACCGCACGCCTCTGCACGCTTGAGAACACAAGGAACGGAATTTCTCTTTTCGCACAGATATCGCCAAGGCATCATCGCCCTTCGAGATAGGCCTCGCAGCGCTCCACATCTTCGGGGGTATCGATTTCCAGCGTATCCCGCTCCACCGGAACCACTCCGATGGGATATCCCTTTTCGAGAACCCGAAGCATTTCCAGGCTCTCGGTACGTTCCAGCGGCGTGGGTTCCCAAGAGGCGAAGCGGAGCAGAAAATCTCTTCGGTAGGCGTAGGGGCCGATATGCTTGTACCAGACGGCGTCCTTGGAGTTCCGGGGATAGGGGATGGGGGAACGGCTGAAGTAGAGAGCCCGCATCCGGGCATCGAAGACCATCTTCACGATATTCGGATCCTCCACCTCCCGGGGATTGTCTATCTTTTTCGCGAGCAGCGCCAGAGAGAGAGAGGCATCCTCCTGGAGCTTCACCACCAGGGGGTCGATCATGTCGGGCCCCACGAAGGGATCGTCCACCTGCACATTGAGCACCACCGAAGCCTCGGCAATCTCTCGGGCCACCCAGGCTACCCGGTCTCCGCCGCTTGCCAGATTCCGAGGGGTCATCATAACCTCCCCCCCGGCTTTCTCCACCACTTCCTGAATAATTTCATGATCCGTAGCCACCACGATACGATCCACCCGGCACTGCCGCAGTCCCTCAAGAACCCGAAGTACCAGAGGAACTCCCCCCAGAGGAACCAGGGGTTTCCCCGGAAGGCGGGTGCTGGCGTACCGGGCGGGAATTACCGCAAGAATGGACATTTTTCTTCTTCCTCCTTCGGCGGATTCCGGAATCTCCGGTAACCGCAAAAAACGTCATACACCCGGCACCGGTTGCTCCAGCCGAACCGGGCATCCAAGGTTTGTACAATTCGTTCGAGGCTTCCCGGAGGCCCCATGGCCTCTCGCCCCGCCCGGCTCATCCGGGCAAGGATTTCCGGATTTTCCAGCAAGATCCGGGCCTTTCGGGCAAGGCTTTCGGGATCCGGAGGTACCAGTGCCTCCGCCTCGCCGAGAAGCTTTTTCTGTACCAGTTTTCCCTTCTCGCGTACGGAAAGCACCGGAATGCCGAGCCCCGCACACACCTGGTTGGCAGTTCCTCCAAGACCGATAAGAAGGTCCGCCCCCGGAGCTCCTTCCACGAGGGATCCTCCGTACAGAGCGATACGGCATCCTTCGGGATGACTCCAGAAAAACCCCTCCTCCTGCCAGCCTTCTCTCCGTATTACCCGGGAAAGCTCTTCCTTTTCCAGGGTGGGAGCCACCACGAGACGGCAGGAAAGAGAGGGCACCTCCCGATAGAGAATCTCCACCGTTCGCAGAAGAAGCCCCAGATCTTCGTAGGCCCGGATACGGCTTCCCGGAAGGAGAAGCACCCTCGCACCCTTACCATTATCCCAGGAAGGAGGCTTTTCCTGGTTTTCGGAGGAGACCATGTCCATAAGGGGATTTCCTTCGAATTTCGCATCCACTCCGGAAGAAAGGAGCTCCCGGGCGGTTTCTTCGTCCCGGGTCCAGACCAGGCGGCAGAAAAGACGCAGGAGAAACCGTTCTACCCGCCAGTGTCCTCCCAGGCGAACGCTCTTGGCAGTGGCCAGAAGCGCCGGAAGCTGCCCCTGGCCTTCCAAAGTATGGAGAAGGAGATACACGTCTCCCACACAGAGCACCGTGCGGACATTTCCCCTCAGGGGCTTCCAGAAATCGAGCTGGCTTCGGATGCTCCTCAGAAGCCCTCCCCGAATCTCCCGAAGAAAAGTGCGAAGACTGTATTTTACGATCCCCCCGCTGGGGCTTTCCACGGGGGGGGAATAGACCGAAATTCCCTCCCCGCGGTAGGCCGCTCCGGTTCCCACAAGAGCAAAGGCTCCCACCTCCGCCGAAGGAAAACGTTTCTTGAGGATTCGGGCGAGGGCGGCCCCCACCGCATCCTCCCCATATCCGTTGGAAGCCACCACGAGGCGGGGACGCAAAGCTTCTCCCAAAAGATGCCAGAATAGCTCCTCCTCCTCCATGCGGGTGCAGACCCGGGGAACGTACAGAGGCAGCCCGAAGGAACATTCCTCGGGAAGGTTCCAGATATCCTTTTCGGTACACACCAATCCCGCCACACCGAGAGCGGCTCCCCGTTCTCCCAGAAAGGCCACGTCCTGGGAGGAAAACCGGTGATGATCCCGAAAGGGTATCTCTTCTTGCACCCTTAGCCCCTGATTCTCCAGAAGCCGATGAAAACTTTCGGGATTCCCGATGGCGGAGAAGGCGAGAAATCCCTTTTCGGAGCCCTTGGGAAGATCCGTCTCCGGAGTGAGTTCTCCCCGAAAGAAGCCGTACCATCCCGAGAGAACCAGCCGGGAGAAAAAAATCCGCTCCTCCGGAAGATACCGGGCTATACGCTTTTTCAGGAGCCCGCGTTTCTCCGGAGAAACCTGATCGGACTTGGTGATCACCACCAGATGGGCTCGGGATATTCCCTCAAGCCCCTCCCGAAGCATTCCTCCGGGGAAATGCCTTTCGTTACCGAAGGGACAGGTGGCGTCCACCAGGAGGATATCCACGTCCCGCCCCATCCGGCGATGCTGAAAGGCATCGTCCGCCACCACCACGGAACATCCCTCCCGGGCGAGGGCCTCCACTCCTTCGTAACGGTTCGGCGAAAGAGCCACGGGAACTTCCGGAAAAGAGGACGAGAGAAGAAGAGGCTCGTCTCCCACGAGATCCCGCTCGCCTTCGCCGTTTCGAAGCACCCGGGTATCCCGCACGGCTCCTCCGTATCCCCGGCTGACGATGCCCGGAGAAAGCTCCGCCTCCAAAAGCTTCCGAACCACCATGGCCACGAAGGGGGTTTTATTGGTTCCCCCGAGGGAAAGATTTCCCACGCTGATCACCGGAAGAGGCGGTTCCTTAACTCCTCCGAAACCATGATCATAGGCGCCGTTGCGCACTCTCGAAACGAGACGCCCCACGTATCCCAGGGGAGCGAGAAGTCTCCAGAAGGAGTGAGGAGCCTTTCCCCGAATGTATTCGAGATAGCTGAAAATCAGGCGGTTACGCATAGGCCTTTCCGAACTGCAAGGCATAGAGGTGTGCATACGTTCCCTCTTTGGCCAGGAGCTCCTCGTGGGTTCCCTCTTCGCTGATAATTCCCTTCGAAAGAACGAGAATCCGGTCCGCCTTCCGCACCGTGGAGAGCCGGTGGGCGATGACAAAGGAGGTTCGCCCCTTCATGGCCTTCTGCATGGCCTCCTGAATTCGCTGCTCCACCTCCGCATCCAGAGAGGAAGTGGCCTCGTCGAGAATGAGGATCCGGGGATTTCGTATGATGGCCCGGGCAATGGCCACCCGCTGGCGCTGGCCTCCGCTCAGGGTAACTCCCCGCTCTCCCACGAGGGTGTCGTACCCCCGGGGAAGGGATGTCACGAAATCATGAATTCCCGCAAGCTCCGCCGCCTCGTGAATATCCTCTTCCGAAGCCTGGGGATAGCCGTAGGCGATATTGCTCCCTATGGAACCCCGAAGAAGTACGGGATCCTGGGGCACAATGCCGATCTGTTTCCGCAGGGAGGGGAGATGCAACGAACGGAGATCCATGCGGTCCACCAGCACGCGCCCTTTCTGAGGGTCGTAAAACCGGGGAATAAGATCCACCAGAGTGGACTTTCCCGCCCCGGTATTCCCCACGATGGCCACGGTTTCTCCCGAGGCCACGGTACAGGAAATCCCACGAAGGACTTCCTGCCCTTCTTCATAGGAGAAATGGA
This sequence comes from uncultured Synergistaceae bacterium, assembly GCA_964545875.1. Lineage (GTDB taxonomy): Bacteria > Synergistota > Synergistia > Synergistales > Aminiphilaceae > DAIPKP01. The sequence goes on along the minus strand of CAZJHH010000003.1, from coordinate 90,991 downwards.
CCTTTTCGAAGGTGACTTCTCCCCGGAGATTTCCCGGATAAACCGGAGAAGGAGGGGATTTGATGGAAACCGGAGTATCGAGAAGAGAAAAAATTCGATCCGCCGAAGCCAGCCCTTGCTGAATACGGCTTATGGCCCGGCTGCAGACTCGGATGGGCTGCACGAGAAAACCCAGATATCCCAGAAAGGCGATGAGCTCTCCCGGCGTAAGCTCTCCAGAAATGACCTTACGCCCTCCTATCCAGAGGATAAAGGCCAGAGCTCCCACGAGAATGACTTCCACCACTCCCTCCAGAGCGGAAAAGATCTGGGTTCCGTGCATAAGGGCCTTGAAGTTGAGGAGGTTCTGATCTCGAAAGCGTCGGAGTTCCTGCTCTTCGGTGGCAAAGGAATGGACGATGCGCAGAGAGGAAAGGGCCTCCTGGGCAATTCCCGAAACCCGGGCAAGCTGTTCCTGAATATGATGCCCCACGCCGCGCATCTTCTTGGAGGTCCGGTCGATGATCAGCGCCGCCAGGGGAAGAATGGCAAAGGCCACCAGGGTGAGCTTCCAGTTGATGTACAGGAGAAAGCTCAGCATTCCCACGAAGGTGACCCCCTGAACCACGAGATCCACCACCACGGAAGTGACCACATCCTGAAGCACCGTCACATCGTTGGTAATCCGCGAGAGAAGCTCTCCCACCCGGTTTCCCGAGATAAACGAGAGGGGCATGTGCTGCGTATGATCGTAAAGAAGCACCCGGAGATCCAGAATGACTCGCTGCCCCACCCAGGTCATGAGGTAGCGCTGGCCATAGGAAAAGAGGGCTTTTCCCGTATAGAGCAGCACCAGCCCTACCGCAAGAACGTTGAGTATCTCCAGGCGTCTTCCGATGAGCACGTCATCCACCACGTTCTTCATGAGCCAGGGGGGAATCACTCCGAAAAGAGCGGCCCCCACCATGCAGAAAAAGGCCCAGAGGGCTCGTTTCCGATAGGGCACCGCATAGGCAAGCAGCCGAAGGTAAACCCCCGGTACAAGTCGTTTCATTCTATTTTCTCCTCGAGGACATTCATAAAGCATACCGCTCCGTTTCGATGTTCCTGCCCGGTTTCACTCTCTTTTCCAAGCCGGGCAAGATCTTTTTTCACCATGTTCCGGCGCTCCGGGGAAAGCAGAAACTCCGCCATCTCCCGGGCCAGATCATCGGGCAAGCAGGGGCCGGTTCTTTCGGGAAGAATTTCCCGGCCCCCTATACGATTGGGCCAGGCCAGATAATCTTTGAGAGAGGAGCGAAGGTGCCGTATGCCCGCATGCCGAATCCAGGAACCCAGAAAAACAATCCGGTCCAGTCCTCCAAGAATTCCCGGAAGGGGGATCAAGGAAAGGAATCGGTCCGGCACCACCACCATGCCGGGAGTACACGTATGCAGCAACTCCAGAGTATTCGTTCCAGGCTGGGTAAGAGCCGCATCCGCCCCGGCCAGAACCCCTCCGGTATCGGTGGTGGCGGTACGAAATCCTTCCCGCTGCCAAAGAAAGGGCTCCTCGGGATCACTGAAGGGAGAAAGAAGAGCTGTAATCTCCACCTCCGGAAGACGTTCCAACAAAGCTCTGCGAAAATCCAGCGCATAGGGAAGAGCCGCTTCTCGAATGATTTTCCGGCTTCCGGGGAAAAAGACCACCCTTCTTCCTTCGGGAGCGCTCCAGGAAAAATCGTGGGGATCCGCCTCCAGAGCACTCGCCACGAGATCTCCCGTTACATATGCGGGTTGTCCCCGGCTTTCCAGGCTCTTCTTCATGGTCTCAAAGGCGGTGGCCACGAGATCACAGTTCGGGAGTCCCTTTTTCCAGCCATAGGTATACGTTGCCAGAGGACAACCACATCTCCAGGAAAAATAACGCCCGAAGAAAAGATCTCCTCCCAGCTGTATTATCCCGGAGTACCCGCCTTTTCTGGGATCCAGGAAAAATTTTCTTCCCGAAAGAGGGTACACCTTTACGGAAAGGTGCCTCTCCACCGCCTCTTTCTCCCTCCCCGACGCGAACTGGCAGGGAAGAAGGCAGAGTTCCGGCACATCCCCCCGCCGAAGAATCTCCCTCAGCAAAGGACGGGCCCATCCCCAAACCTCTCCCGGGCCGTTGGCAAGAACCAGATAGCGCTTCATGGCCGAAGGTATTCCAGAATTTTCCGGGCCCAGAGATCGAAGGCTCCGGGAATCCCCAATCGCCCCCGGGCGATCTCCATACGCCGGTGAACGGTCCGCCTTAATTCCCGGGAGCCTTCATAGGCCTTCAAAAGAGCCACTCCCACATCCCCCCGAGCCTGATGCTGTAAAAGCTCGGGATAGACCGGGCTGTCTCCCAGAAGATTCGGCACCGCCCCGTGGGACACTCCGATGCATTGCAATCCCCGGAGAAGGGAAAAAATGCCCCAATTCAATCCGGACATGCGGTACAGCACCACCATGTAGCGATTCAGGAGAAGGGCCTCCACCGCAGCGGTGCCGCACGCTCCCATCACGGCATCGGTACGTTTCATAAGCTCTCTGCCGGGCTCCCGAGTGCAATATTCTTCCGGAAAAGAACGATACAGCAGATCTCGAGCCTCTTCAGAGAGCCCCGGGGCCACGGATATCCACGGACGCACTCCTCCTTCGAGAAGGAGAGGCATCGCATCCCGGAACACCGGAAGAAGATGCCGGACTTCACTCCCCCGGCTCCCCGGAAGAAGAGCCACCGAAGAAAGTTTTTCTCCGGAAAAAGTCCCGGGAGGACGCAGAAAAAGCTGCTCTTCCAAAAGAGGATGCCCGCAGAAAACCGAGGGCACTCCCTTTCGGAGAAGCAGCTCGTGCTCGAAAGGAAAGAGGGGGAAACAGCAATCGTAATACTTCCGGAGCTTCTTAACCCGCCCCCTGCGCCAGGCCCACACCGTGGGAGGAGCGATATTGAAAAGAGCTCCTCGGTACCCCTTTCGGCGGAGCCTTTCCGCCAGGGGAAGATGAAAATCCGGGCTGTCTACCAGAACCACCGCCCGAGGAGAGGTTCGAAGAATATGTTCCGTCATCTTTCCGAGAAGCTTGAAAAGGCGGGGAAGCGCGCCGAGGACATCGGAAAACCCCATAAGGTGCAGTTCCTCGGAAGACCAGATCTGCCGGGCTCCGGCGGAACGGCTCTCGGGGCCCACCATGCCCTCCGCGGGGCCCGAATAGCCCCGGGCGGAAAGAGCTTCGAGAAGAGCCTTGCCATAGAGATCTCCCGAAAGCTCTCCCAGGCTCAGGAAGAGGGACAATGACGCACCCCCACCACGGCAATGCCCATATCTGCGGCAATGCCCCGAACGTACTCGGGAGTTAGAATAACCGTTCTTCCCGCCTCCACCGCCAGGCATCGGAGTCCCGCCCGGGCCATGGTAACGAGAGTTTTCGTGCCCACCGTGGGAAGATCGTAGCGCATATCCTGATCCGCCCGCATCATCTTCACCACCACGCCGCCCTTGCAGAGCCCCCCCGCCCGGAGAAGAGCCGCATCGGTGCCTTCCATGGCCTCCACCGCCACCACCGAACGATCGCAGATAACCACGGTCTGGCCGAAAGAGAGATACAGCACCTGACTGGCGACGTTGCATCCGTAGCAAAGATCGTCCCATTCACGCTCCGTGGGTTCGCGTCCCGCGATATGCCCCTCGGGAGCGAGGAGATCTTCGATAATGTCCGCATACTGCACTACCCGGATTCCCGCATTCTCGATATAGGCCACCACCCCCCCCAGAAGGGAGTGATCATCCCGATCCCGGATGCTCCGGACAAGCTGGCGGGCCGAATCGTCGAGAAGAGCGGGATGATACATGAGGGTCTTGGGAACACCTCCCGCAAGAATGAGTTCCTGCACCCCCCGCTGCAGAAGATCTTCCATCACCGCCTTGAGCTCCAGTCTGGGAAAATGAAGAAGCTCCAGAGCGAACTTGGAAAGCTCTCCCACCTCCTCTCGAAGGGCATAGACCACAGGAGGATTGCCCCGGGCGGTCAACCGCCGGGCGATCTCCTGAGGAAGCAATCCCTCTCCCGCCACTACAGCACGCATAACGTTCATCTGCCGCATCCTCCCCCGTGGTTACAAGCGATGGTAGCACTGATCAGCGGCTGGCGGACAGCAAAAAGCGCCCCTCGAAAGATAGTCCGGGAAAGACTATCATGCCATCGCTGCTTCGTCCCCCGGGCTCTCTCTGCGGGTGTACACGACGTATGAACGAGCCTCCGAATACGGCCCTTCTCGCCGTGACACATCCCCCGCTCCGTTTTGAGCTCCTTGGCCAACCCCCATCGCCGACAACTTCTTCCATCCTTTATTTCCGGCCGCACATTCGTTGTACACACATCATCACCGTTGCCATTGCATATATGTTCAGTTATTCACAAACTGCCGCTTCCGGCTCTAGCCCTTTCCCACCCGATTCGCCCGCCCCGCGAGAAGCCCTCCGAGAAAGAGAAAAAGGCAAACCGGGAACCATGCTCCGATGAAGACGGGTACCATTCCTCCCTGAGCAAGGGCTCGGAAAAAGGACATCACTACATAATAGGCAAAAGCCACAAGAATGCTCATCCCCAGGCCAATTCCCGCCCCTCCGCGATGATGGCGCACTCCGAGGCAGGCTCCTACCAGGGCAAGCACCACCGTAGCCCAGGGAAAGGCGAGGCGCATATGCAAAGAAACCCAGAGAGGGCGCACATCTCCTCCATGGGCGGAAACCACGGAAATCTGCCGAAAGAGTTCGAGAATACCCATGGAATCGGGATCTCTATTGGACTGCTCCATCTGCAAGGGAGAGAGTTCCAAAGGAATGGTCTGTCTCTCGAAGGTCATGAGAAGAGAAACCATTCCGGCGGAAGCAACCTCGTAAATCTTGCCATCCTCCAGAGTCCAGATCCCCTGTTCCCAGGTACCCTTTTCGGCGGACAAGATCCGAGAAAGCCTCCCTCCGTCGAACTCTTGCACGAGAATTTTTTCCATTCGCCCTGCCCGGGGTTTGAGTCGATCGATATAGATAACTCTTTTAAGATGCCCCTGGCTTTCCTCCCGAAGGAAAACTCGTTCTTTGACAAGGGAAGGACGCTCCTGAAGCACTTCATTCTGCATCACCGCATGGTAGGCCCGGTTGCTCAGAGGAACCACGGTTTCGTTCCAGAGTACCGAGACGGCCACCACCCCGAGAGAGAGAAAAATCACCGGCCGGAGAACACGTTGAAAAGATATTCCCGAAGCCCGGAAGGCCACGATTTCGCTGCGCCCCGAAAGCCCTCCGAAGGTAAGAAGGGCCGCAAGCAGGGAGGACATGGGGATAACCAGAGCCACGACCTCCGGAAGGCGGTAGAGAAACAGCCGCACTACCACCCACATGCGAATTCCCCGTTCGATGATGAGATCCGCAATCTGAAAGAGCACTCCTCCGGCCACAAAAATCACCGTAAAGGCAAGGATACCGAAGATAAAGGGCTGCACCATCTCCGCCGCCATATATCTATCCAGGATTTTCCACCCTCGGGCCACCTATCTACGCTCCTTCGGATCTATTATACGCCAGAATATATTCTGCCGCTTCCCGGACCGCTCCGGCCCCTCCGGAACGATGCGTAACATGCTTCGCCGCTTTTTGTACCTCCGGAAGGGCATTCTGCACCGCCATGCCCAGACCGGCCCAGGTGATGCAGGCCAGGTCGTTCACGTCATCTCCCAAAAAAGCTATTTCCTCCGGGGAAATTCCGAGTTTTCGAGCAAGATCCCGAAGCACGGGAAGTTTTTCCCCCACCCCGTTGGCGCAATGCTCTATCCCCAATTCCCGGGCTCTTCGCTCGGTAACGGGAGAGTACCGTCCGCTGATGATCGCAAGAATCACTCCGGATCGAGCGAGAAGAGAGAGCCCCATACCGTCCTGCACATCGAACCGTTTCCACTCTCCTCCCTCCCCGTCCAGGTAAATGCCTCCGTCCGTAAGAGTACCGTCCACGTCGAACGCCGCAAGCCGTATCATGGCAAGCCTAGGACCGTATCCAGGGAGTAACCCCTCGATTGCTTCCGGCATCCATAAAATCTAAAATTTCCTTTGCCAGAGGATCCTGCCTCTCCTGCCGGAGAAGCGCCACCGCTTCCCGGAGAGGGAGTCCTCCCCGGTAGATCTGCCGGTAGATTGCAGTAAGATCGGCTCGGGCGGCAGCATCGAAACCGTTTCTCCGAAGTCCCACCTTATTGAGCCCATATACCCGGGCGGGATGCCCATCCACGAGAAGAAAGGGGGGAACGTCCTTTACGATTTTCGCGAGCCCCCCCACCATGCAGTTTCGGCCGATATGAACGAATTGATGCGCCCCCGCCATACCCCCGATAACGGTTTTTTCTCCCACATGCACATACCCGGAAAGTCCCGCCTTGTTCGCCATGACCACTCGGGGACCAAGTTCCACATTATGACCGAGGTGGCACCCCTCCATGAGATAGCATCCTTCTCCGACCCTGGTGGCCTTGCCTTCTCCGCTGGCCCGATGAATGGTAACGTTTTCCCGGAGTACCACGTCTTTCCCTATGATAACCCAACTTTCCTCGCCCTTGAAATCGAAATCCTGGGGTTCCCGCCCCAAAGTGACATGCTCGAAAAAACGACAGTTTTCTCCCACGTCCACGTAATCGCAGATGCGCACGAAGGCTTCCAGCACCGTACCTTTACGGATACGCACCTTATCTCCCACGATGCAGTAGGGACCGATATGCACGCCCTCCTCGATCTCCGCCTTGGAAGAAACCACGGCACTAGGGTGTACGGTAATCATCAGGCATTTTCCTTCTTCGCATCAAGGCGTTCCGCCAAAAGAAAACCAAGCACCGCTTCCGCCGCAAGTTCTCCCTCCACGGTAGCTCGAACGGAGACCTTGCCTACCCGCCGACGGAAACGTTCCGCCCGGGCCTCGGTGATAAGTTGATCCCCCGGCCGGACGGGACGGCGAAACTTGGCCTGATCCACTCCTGTGAGATAGGGGGCAAGATGCTCGCTCCCGGGAAGATGAAGCACCATCATGGCCGCCACCTGCCCCATGGCTTCGAGAATAAGGACTCCGGGCATAACCGGCTCCTGGGGAAAGTGCCCCTGGAAAAAGGGTTCGTTGTACGTTACGTTCTTAAGCCCCACCACCCGATCTTCCTGGAGATCGAGAATCCGATCCACCAGAAGAAAGGGATATCTATGGGGCAGTCTGTTCATGATTTCCAGAATATCCACCGTATTTTTTTCACTCATCACGAGATAACCTCCTTAAAGACAGCAACCACGAGCTTTTCCTTTACTGTACATAATTATCGGGAGCAGATGCACATGGAGGATTCGCTCCCGGCCAGGAGCCCGCCCCCTGAAAATTGCAGATCCCATGAAAAGGATCCGCCCATCCCATCTTTCCGCCCGGATGCCGCCGAATGCAGTTCATCAGCCGTTATGCATGGCCATCACTCGGCAAAGCCGTTCCACCAGACGGAGATGCATGGCATGCCCCGCCTTCAGAGCCACCACATGAGCCCTCAAAGGCCTTCCGAGAAGCATGAGATCCCCCAGGAGATCCAGCATTTTATGCCGCACGCACTCGTCGGGAAAACGAAGTCCTTCGGGGTTCAAAACACCGGATTCATCGAAAACCACCGCATTGTCCAAGGATCCCCCCAAGGCAAGTCCGCGTTCGCGAAGAGCCTCCACTTCCGAAAGAAAACCGAAGGTGCGGGCTCCTTCAAGAGCGGTACGTACCGTATCATCCCAAAGAAAGCTTTTCCACTGGGATCCTATACGAGGATGGGGATGGGAAAAAGCATAGGTCACGCCGAACCGGGGAGCGGGAAAGACCGCCATGAAAGGCCCTTCCCCGGGAATTCCCACGGAAAGAGGCGTTCCCACCGAAAAGGGGAAAATTTCCTCGGAAAGGGGCGTCCTTCGGGGAAAGAGTTCTTTCGTGAAGAACCCGGCGCTTCCGTCTCCCATGGGAACCTCCCGGGCCTCCGCAAAGATGGCTACGCTCCGGATATCGCAAAGAGCGAGAGCTCCCAGAAGATGTTCCACCGTGGCAAGAGCATGCTCCTTGCCGAAGAAGAGCACCGTTCCTCGTCCGTCTCCCTTGAAGGAGGCCTCTCGAAGATCGAAAGCCTTTCCGTCGAAATGAAAGGTTATCCGTCCTTCCCGGGAGGGAGCGAGCCGAAGGGTACCCAAGGTTCCGCTATGCAATCCCACTCCCGAAAAAATCACATCCTCCCGAAGGGTGTAATTTTTCATGGATCCATGCGTTCCTTGAGTCTCCGAACCTCCTTCTCCATTTCCCGGATCTTCGCTACCAGCTCCGGCATTCTTCGAAGGTGGCCCTGGGCCACGAGCTCTTTTCGATGCTCCCATGCGGGGAATCCGGAAACCACGCTTCCCGGAGGAACGTCTTTGGTAGCTCCTCCGCATGCGGCCACCTGGCTCCCTTTTCCCACGGAAACATGCTGGGCCACACCGCTCTTGGCGGCGAGAATCACATCGTCCTCCAATACCGCACTTCCCGCAAGCCCCGCAAAGGCGATGAGAAGGCATCGTTTTCCCACCACGCAGTTGTGCCCCACATGCACGTGATCATCCAGCTTGCTGTACGCACCGATTCGGGTAGTGCCAATGGTGCCGCGATCCACGGTGACGTTGGCTCCGATCTCCACGCCTCTTTCGATGCAGACCCCGCCTATCTGGGGAACTTTCAGGGGAGGAGCTTCTTCCTGGGCTTCGTAACCGAAACCGTCGGCCCCTAAAATGGTTCCCGCATGGACAATAACGTCCTCCTCCAGAACGACTCCGGAGTAAAGCACCACCTGAGGCTCGATCCGGGTATTTCGCCCCACCTGGGAGTAGGCTCCGAGGTAAATCTGGGCGACCAGTACGGCACCTTCCTCTACCACCGCACCCTCCTCCACCACGCATTGAGGGCCTATCCAGGCTCTCGGATGCACCGTGGCCTGAGGGTGCACCCAGGCAGAGGAGTGTATTCCCCTGGGGGAAGAAGACACCGCCTGAAAAGCTTCGAGAAGGGGAATGAGGCATTTTCGGGGGTTTTCCACAAGAATGGCATCGAATCCCGGAGGGAGGAGATCCTCCCGGGTAAGAAGCACCGGATTGCAATCCAGGGAAAGGTTTTCTCCGGAAGTCCAGAGGGGAACTACCGTCTGGGCATCATGCTCTCTCGGAGTACCCACCCGGCAAACCTCCCGGGAGCTGTCCCCCACAACTCTTCCCCGGAGCTGTGCCGCAAGCTTTTCAAGGGCCATGGGAGGCCGATTTTTTTTCATGGATATCCTCCTTACAAATTCCCCACCGCCCGGATAGAGAGGGTGTCCTGGGCACGTTCATCGTAGTGCAGTTCCAGAGAAAAATGTTCGTTGATCCGCCACCCCAGAGCTCCGTTATGTTCTCCCTCGGGGTTGTAGCGCCACCAGAGATAGGGAGATCGAATCTCCCGGGAATCCGCCCAGAGACGCCACCAGAGATCGCCCCCCGGCCAGGAGAACTCCGCCCCCAGAAGGACATCCCTCCAGGGAGAAAAACGCATTCCCCAGCGGCTTTCCAGAGAAAAATCGTTGACCTCCATAATCCATTCTCCGTAAAGCTCCACATCTTCTCTCCGGGAGGAGAGTTTTTTCCCCACGTGCAGTCCCAGCTCCGGATAGTGCTCGTCGCTCCCCGCATATCCCGCAAGCCATCCTTGGATAACGTAGGAGTCGCTTTCCACATAAACCCGCATCCGGGAGAGCTGTTCCGCCTCGAAATGAATGGTGAGGGTGGCATCCGCCCGGGCGGCCACGTTGCGCTCTCCCAGAAGGGACACCGCCCAGAGCTCTACCTCCTCTCGATGAAGTTCCAGCCACTTTACGGGAAGCCCCACCAGAGAAGAGAGATCCTTGATCATTCCTTCCTTGAGATCCTGCCGGAGCACTATGGGGAGCGTTTCGGACTGAAGTGAGGGGAGCAGAGCCAGGACAAGAGGAGACTGGGGAGTAAAGGAGAGGTGTAGCTCCGGAACCCGTTCTTCCCGAAGGCGCACCACCGGTGCCGCATGCCATCCCGGAAGGAATTCCTGGGCTTCCCGAGCGAGAAAGTCCCGAAAGGCCACATCTCCCCAGCCGAGAGCCGAGGGAGGAACCCCCGCAAGCCCCCGAAGGAGAGCCTCTCGAAAAACTGCCGCATCCTTCTGAAACCACCCCAAAAAAGGCTCTTCCAGGGAAGGCGAAGCCAATCGAATCTCCCAGCCATCTCGAAGGAGACCCTCGGAAAGGCCAAAGCGAACCTCCAGACCGCCCTGGGGGAGAATGTCCAGATCCTCCAGAACATACCCCGGATAAAGCCTCTGCGCCACCAGCCGGAGCACCCGTTCCCGTTCCCCCGTCCCGGAAGTTCGGAGGGAGAGCTCTCGCCATACCGCACGGAGGCTCTTTTCCATGGTCTCTCCCAGCCAGGCAGGTACGCCCTGAATTGCAACTCTTCGTTCTTCCCCAAGAGAGGGAGGTACGAAAAGAAGGGCTCCGGCGAACATAAGCGCCGCAGCCCTCGCACATGCCGTGAAAAGAAGGAAAGCCCGCCTCCGCCTCATAACCGTGGGTTTCGAGTTAGAAAAGCTCGCCCATGCTGAAAATGGTTCGGGTCTCGTCGTCTCCCTCCGCCACATCCAGCCGAATGTTTCCTATGGGAGTCTTCACCCGGACACCGAAACCGTAGTTATCTGCCAGATCAGAGAAGGACATGCTCTCTCCGTCCCGGCTATCCCAGGCTTTCCCAGTATCATAGAAAAGTACCAGAGAGAAGGAGTCTTCCACGGGAAGACGAAGCTCGAAGTTTCCCAAGAGCATTTCATCTCCCTTGAAATATTCGCTGTCGAAGCCTCGGAGCGTGGAATCTCCCCCCAAAGAGTAGAGTTCCACCCAGGGGAGGGTTCCCGAAGACCATCCCGCCCGGACCCGGGCGGCAAAGATGATGGGATTCTCTTCCTCGTTGAGGCTTCCCAGGGATCCAATGACATCCCGCACGCCCAGGATGGGAGTGTAGTACTTCGCTTCAAGCCACCACTTGGTGAAGGAGTATTCCCCTCCCAAGGTTTCCAAAGCCTGCTCCACCGTAAGGGATTCGATATCCCCCCGGGGATAGGCGGAGTACTCCGCCATGTTGGTGCGCTGCACCTTGCCGGTAATGGAGAAAACCTTTCCATCCAGGAGGCGGTCATTCTTGAAGTCCTCGATGGTGTCGTATCCCAGCTCCTGAATAACTCCGATGTCGTAGCTGCGCACGGCGATATCCGACTCTTTCCAGTCCAGGGTAGCGTACCAGTGATATTCCTCGTTGCGACCAAACTTGCGCCCCAAACCGATGTAGGCCGCCTTGGCAGACTCGTCGTACTCCATGGCCCACTTGGAGGTTCGGGAACCGTTCTCCTCCACGGAGCCGTGATAATCCAGCTCATCCCAGGTGCGCTTGGTGAAGCCCACGTTCCACGCATAAACTTCCTTGTCCATGTAAGGGTCACTGAAGGAGGCCCAGTATTCCTCCCGGTCCCCCGTGTCGAAACCTACATTGAGCCGCTGTCCCCGGCCCTGCCAGTTGGGATCCTCATAGCCCAGTCCACCCTGCCAGCCCGAGCTGCTTCCATAACCGATGTTGAAGGTCACCCGGCCGGTGCGCTTTTCCTCCACCGTAAGCACCAGGGTTACCATGGCAGGATCTTCCGTGGGCTCGAAGCCCACGCTGACATCCTCGAAATAACCCATTCCCTGGAGGGTATTGAGGGATTTCCGGAGGGACTTGGAGTTGAAGAGATCTCCGGGCTTCATCTTGAGGCGCCGTTCGATAACATAGGTTTCCGTCTTGGTATTTCCCTGAATGATAATGGATTCCACCCGGGGTTCGATGATGGTGACCAGGATATTTCCTTCGGTGACGGAAACATCTTCCACCCTCATGAGCACGTATCCTTCATCTTGGTACTTCTCACGTATCCTCTGAAGATCGTGCTGGAAAAACACCCGGTTAAAGACGTTTCCCGGAGTAGTGAAGACCGCCTCTTTAAGCTGATCCTCCGTAAAAACGGTATTGCCCTGGAAACCCACATTTTCCACCACCGGATTTTCCCGGATCACGAAAACCACGTTCACCCCGTCGGGACGGGGCTGAAGATCCACATCCACCAGAGCAAAAAAGCCCAGGCTATAGATGGCCTCCACATCCTTACGCAACAGCTCCCGATCAAGGGGATCCCCTCCCCGGGTCTGGATGACGCTGAGAATGTGATCCGCCACCACATGTTCATTTCCCTGCACCTGAACCCCCGTCACGAGAGGGCCGGCTCCAAAAGCTCCGGATGCCATGAGCATTACCATCAGCAGGAGCAGCACGCTGCTTCCTATGTTTCGACAAGACCGCCTCACCCCAAAACCAACTCCTTCCAATCTTTTCCTGGCATGTCCAGATATCCCCGGCAAGGGGCTTTTCGTTCTTCCGAAAAAAACCGTGCTACTCCACAACCACCTCAATGGCAGAACCTCGAAGGGCTCGTTCGCCCACCTGAACAAGGGCCAGCACCTCGTCGATCTCCAAGCGTTCCGGTGTTTCCCGGGGCGGAGCCTTCTCCTGTCGAGAAAGAGGAGCCTCCCTGCGCACTTCGGAAGCCGATGCGTAGGCCTGTTCAGGAAGATCATTCCTCCGAAGCTCTTCCGGAGCCTCTTCCCGGAAAAAGTCCGCTTCGGAGAATCGAAGGGCTCCAGCGCTCAAGGATCTTCGGAGAGACGTAAGAAGCTCCTTTTCATCACGGGTAACGAAAAAGAGACTCTTCTCTTCGCTTTCCGCAAGAAGGAGAGGCCGCTCTCCGACTCCCAGGGGAACCGCCATGAGAAAAAGAATAAAGAGGGCCACTCCGGCCCGGCGGAAAAGAATCCCCGCAGCGGAGAAAAGGGGATTCTCTCCGGTCTCCTCGGCTTCCGCACGCTCCCAGATAGAACGGCGAACTCCTTCGAGATCCGCCTTGGCGGATTCGATCTCGAGAAGAGCCATCTGCCATTTTTTCATCCGGCACGCTTCCCGGCACCGATCAATCCAGCGTTGCACCCGCTGCAATCTTCTCTCCATGAAAAGCACGCTCCTGTGTAAAGGGAATAAGGGACTTGTCTTAGTTTTTTATCCCCTTTCGGGCTGCTTTTGTGGCTCCGCTATGCCCATCCACCGGCGCAATTTCTCCAAAGCCCTCCTCTGGATTCGGTAGACATGGCTTACGTCCAGGTGATGCGCTTCGGCGTACTCCTTGGCCCGAACCCCCTGAAGAATGAGGGAGCGCACCACCTCAGCCTCTCTCTCCTGGAGTTTTCCCATTTCGTGTTCCACCGTAAGGACGAGGTCCAGGGTATCCTGAATGTCCTCGGAGCCGAGGGCGTACTCCATATCTTCCATCGGAAGGGGAGCTTTTCCTTCCACTCGCTGGAGGTAATTCACCATGCTCCCCCGAATCCGGTAAAAACCATAGGTGCTGAACCGGATACCCTTGCAGGGATCATAGTTGTCCATAGATTTCAGGAGAGCCATCATTCCTTCCTGGATCAGGTCGCCCAGAGTAAAATGGGAAACCCCGAATTTCTGAGCAATCCAAAACACCAGGGGACGATACGCCAGAACGAGCCTCTCCCGAGCCTCTTCATCTCCCTGGGCAAACCGTGCCCAGAGCGTCTTTTCTTCCTCGGGAGAAAGCCCCGGAGTTTCCCGGTCTTCCCGGCGATCTTCGTAGGAATCCATGCTACCTCCCTCCGCCCTTTCCAAACTCGGAAAGATGCGAGTTGTCATCGTAAATGGAAAGCACCGAGGCTCCCGCTTTCTTCTCCACCCCTGTAAGAGAGCAATTGCTCATGCTCATTTCCCAGAAAGAGCTGTCCTGAAGCCCCAGGAGCACAAGCAGGGCCGCCCGGACCACACCACCGTGAGTCACTGCAAGAACCCGAGAAAAGGAGTACTCCTCCATCCTGCGAAGAGCTTTTGCCACCCGTCGTTTCAGAGATTCCAGAGACTCTCCCTGGGGAGGTACGTAACTGCCGGGATTTTTCCTCCATCGGGCATACTCCGCCCCGTAGGAGTTTTCGATCTCATCCACCCCGAGCCCTTCCCAGGCACCAAAATTCCATTCCTGAAGCTCTTCCAGGGGAATACAAAGACAATAGTCTTTCCAGAGGCTTCCAACGATTTGGGCGGTTTCTTTGGCCCTGAGAAGGGGGCTGTAAAAAATTGCCTCGGGCTTGAGAGAGCAGATCCGTTTCCCGAGAAGAAACGCCTGATCCTTTCCCCGAGAGTTCAGAGGGATATCGCTTCTCCCCTGGTAACGCCGACGGGCGTTCCACTCCGTCTCTCCATGCCGAGCGAAATACATCTCCAGTTTTCATCGCCCCCTACAAACCCGGAACCTCGCCAAAGCCGGGGCTCCGAAACATCAAAATATTCCCACATCCCGGAAAGAAAGGCAACATATTTCTACCGGGAGCACTCTACCGAGGAAGAACCGCTATTTTTTTCGAAACAGCCACAAGGGCAACGCCAAAAGCAGCGCTCCCGGAAGAAATCCGAAGGAACAGCCTCCGCCTCCGCCGGCACCCGGAATCGGCGTGGGAGTCGCCGTAGGTTCGGGGGTAGGAGAAACCTCTCCGGGGGTAGGAACAGGAGTTGTCGTGGGTGGCACGGGAGTTGCCGTAGGCACGGGAGTAACTGTCGGCCCCACCGGGGTCGGACAAGGAGTAGGGCCTCAGGCAAATCCAGGAAGGGGGGAAAGGAGCAACCCTCCGAGAAGCAAAATTCCCAGAAAAGCTCTGTACCGTCGTCTTCTTTCAGCATCAAAATTCATCATCGCTGCGATTCTTCCTCCTCATTTTTCGAGGGAGTTTCGGAATCCTCCCAGGAAAGATCGAGATCAAGCTCCCCCGCACTTTTTCCGGAGGCTTCCGCGTTGGCCTGAAGGATTTTTTTCGCCTTCGCCACTACCTGAGGATCCACGTTCTCCAGATCCTCCTTGAGCTTTTTCATCCGCTCCTCCGCAAGAGCGACTTCCTTTTCGAAGTTTTCCATGCGGGGCTCCGCCTTTTTGTTCTCGCTCATTCTCTCCCTCGCCCCCCTGTCAATCATCGTTATCGCACAAAAAGTGCCGCGACATATTCCGTTTATTCTACACTATTTTCAGACAACCTCCTATGGGCTCCCCGGGCGATAAGGGCTCCCGCATATCCTCCTCCCACGCCGTTGTCGATGTTTACCACCGTAATGCCCGGAGAACAGGCGTTGAGCATGGCGAGAAGCGCCGAAATACCTCCGAAGGAAGCTCCGTACCCGGTGCTCGTGGGAATCGCCACCACGGGAGCCGTCACGAGCCCCGAGACCACGCTGGGCAGAGCCCCGTCCATCCCCGCCACCACTACCAGGGCCCGGGCCTGCCGAAGGAGAGCGAGACTGTCCAGAAGCCGGTGAATTCCCGCCACCCCCACATCGTAAAGCCGTGTGACGGAGCATCCCATGAGCGATGCGGTGAGGGCCGCCTCTTCCGCCACGGGAACGTCGCTGCTTCCCGCGGTAACCACCAGAAGATCTCCCGCTTCTTCGCAAACACTCCCCCTGCGGTAGACCGCCCGGGCAACTTCGGAATATTCGAGATCCTCCGCAACCTCCCGGAGAAGTTCCACCTGAGAAGGAGTGATCCGGGAAAAGAGCACCGCCCCGTCACGGCCCTTCAGAGCCTCCGCAATGGCACAAAGCTGGGAGGAACTCTTGCCGGGAGAATAGATGATTTCCGGAAAACCCCGGCGAAGCTCCCGGTGGGTGTCGAGCTTCACCTCTCCCAAATCTTCGTAGGGAAGGGATCCCAGAAGAGAAAGCAGCTCGGATTCCGGAAGGGAGCCCTCCCGATAGCTCCGGAGATGTTTACGGAGGGTCTCCTTATTCACGGGGAGCCTCCTCCTCCAAAAGGGCCGCCACGTCGTCGAATTCGGGTTTTTCCTTGGAGATTCCCGGAGCCGAGGATATCTTTACCCGAAGAGGATAGGGCTTTCCGTCCATGAGGACCGTTTTTTTCTCGATTTTTCGATCCAGGGCTACCCGTTCCACCGGCCAGGAACGCACCCCCAAGGTGGAGGTAAGGCCGAGAATCTGACGGGTAAGTTCCTCTCGATGCTCTTCCTCCGCGAGAACCCGCAGAAGGAAAAAAGGGCGCCCCTTCTTGCCGATTCCCTGAGAAAGGTGCACCTCCGGAGCGAGAACCCGGAGTTTTTCCAGGGCATATCCCATTTCTTCCCCCGTGGCGTCATCGATGCCGGTTTCAAGAATCCAGAGCCCCCGAGGTTCCTGGCGCACCAGGGTTCCACGAAGCACGTTGGGAACGTCGAAATCTTTGGTTCCCGCTCCGTATCCTACCCGGAGAGGAGTCATCGAAGGAAGATGTTCGTAGAACGTTCCCTGCGCAAGAAGCAGGGCCACCCCCGTAGGAGTGGCGATCTCTTCATCCACCGGCCCCCCCTGGAAGGGGATGTGTCCCTCCGCGAGAAGAGCGGTTACCGCGGGAACCGGCACGGGAAAAAGTCCGTGGGCACACCGCACATGCCCTCCTCCTACCCGAAGGGGAGTGCTGGCAATCCGGGGATATTCCAGATTCTCCAAAAGCAGAAAGAAACCGAGCATGTCCAGAATGGTATCGACGCTGGCCGCTTCGTGAAGATGTACCTCCTCGGGGGAGGCTCCATGAACCCGGGCTTCCGCCTGAAGCAGGAGGTTCAAAGCCTTCAGGGCATCTTCGAGAACTTTTTCGGAGGCACCGCAAAGGGAAGCGGTGCGTTCCATAAGGGCCCTCATGGCCTCTCCGCTTCGCCCGGAAGGGGGGGCATAATCCCGTACCGCCACTCGGGTTGCTCGGATTCCCTTTTTCTGGATCTCCTTTACCGAAAGATCGATCTCCTCCTCCTGAGAGCGGAGGGCCTTGCGTATATTTTCCAGAAGAGCCGGGTCCGCTCCGAGATCCACGAGACACCCCAGCAACATGTCGCCGCTCACCCCGCAATGGGGTTCAAATACGATCATTCCCAATCCTCCACAACGTTTTCGTCATTTTTTGCGAATCACCAGAGCGTCCCCCGCCAGGGCTCCCTCCCCTTCGGGAAGCACGAAAACAGGATTGATATCCAGCTCCTGTAAATCCTCTTCGATCCAGGCAAGCCTGGATGCGGCGCTTACCACGTTCGCCAGAGCTCCCACATCGAGAGGGCGCTGTTTTCGGGCGCCGAAAAGGAAGGGAGCCCCCTTGATCTGGCGGATCATCTCCAGGGCCTCTTCTTCAGTGACGGGGCCCCGGCGAAGGGCAATGTCCCTGAGAACCTCCACGTAGATTCCTCCCAGCCCCACCGCCACCATGGGACCGAAGGTGGTATCCCGTTTGACTCCCACGATGCATTCCAGACCACCCCGAACCATCTGCTGCACCAGAAAACCCTGGATTCTCGCCTCGGGGTTGGAAGCCCCGGCGTTTTCCCGAACTTTCTTGTAGGCTCCCCGCATTTCCTCGAGAGAGGTAATGTTCAGGGCAATGCATCCCGCCTCGGTTTTATGAAGAATATCCGGAGACATCACCTTGAGAGCCACGGGATAGCCGATCTCCTCGGCGGCGTCGAAGGCCTCTTCCATGTTCTGGCAGAGCGCTTCCCGAGTAATGGGTATGCCATGAAGGTCGAGAAGTTTTTTGGCATCGTACTCCGTCATTTCCTTGGGAAACGACGGGAGCCGGGGAGATCCTTCGGGATAGAGCGGAACTTCGCAGGCTCCTTCCTGGCAGGCGCAATGGGCGCTCCAGGATGCCAGGGCCTTCACCGCCCTGGCGCAGCCCCGAAGGCTCCGGTAGAAGGGTACTCCTCCCCGGCGAAGAATGGAGAAGAATTCTCCTCCGTGATCCTGATCCATAAGCCAGGTCACCGCCTGGGGTATGCCGTTTCGGCCGTATCGAGAACGAATAACCTCCGCCATGGTTTTGCCGGAATTTCCCACGATCATGGTAACCGCATTGATCACCAGATCCACCTCACCACTGTCGAGCACAGTATCGAGAACTTTCTCGAATCCTCCGGGATCGTTGGAGATTTGCACGGTCATATCCACGGGATTCCGGGGAGAACCGAAATCGGGAATATGTTCCGCCACGGCCTTTTGGGTCTCTTCGGAGAAGGCGGGAATCTCCATTCCCAGATCGTAAAGGCTGTCCGCCAGGACGATTCCCGCTCCCCCGGAAGTGGTAAGCACAGCCACCCGATTGCCCGAGGTGCGTTCCCGAGCTCCGAAAATCTGTCCGTAGGCGGTGATATCCTCCACATCCTCCATGGGAAGAATGCAATATTGCTTGAAAATGGCGTTCCACACCGCCTCGTCTCCGGTCAGTGCCGCGGTATGACTCTGGGCAGCGGCCTGAGCGGAGGGGCTTCGACCAGCCTTGAGAACCGCCACGGGAATGTTCCGAAGCCGAGCCTGACGTACCAGCTCGAGAAAACGCTCCCCCTCGTTGTATCCTTCAAGATACATCATGAGAAGCCGCACTTCGGGATCCGAAATGACGTAGTGCGCGCAGTCCACCACGTCGAGATCCGATTGGTTGCCCGTGGTGACGATGTACCGGAATCCCACGCCTCGCTCCCGCCCCAGAGTATAGGAAGAAAAGCCGAAGGCTCCGCTCTGGGAAATAAAAGCCACATGCCCCGGCGGAGGAAGCTCCGCCTGATGAAGCGCCCCGGTGAAGGTAAGAGGCACCCGATCCACCAGGTTGAGAAGCCCCTGACAGTTAGGGCCCAGAATGCGCATTCCTCCTGCCCGGGCAATGGAAAGCAGCTCTTCCTGGCTGTCCCCCTGAGCGGATTCCGCGAATCCCGAGGAGTAGATAATCGCGTAGGGGATCCCCTTGGCTGCGCACTCCTTGAGAATTCCCGGCACCAGAGCGGCCCGCACCATGATGAGCGCCACGTCCGGAGCTTCCGGAAGGGAGGTTACGTCGGGATAGCAGGGATATCCACCGATATCCCGGTACTTGGGGTTTACCGGATAGACCTTGCCGGGATAGGCGAAATGCTTCAGATATCCCAGGGATCGCCCTGAAACGCTCTCCAAATTTCCCGAAGCACCGATAACCGCCACACTCCGGGGAGCGAACATGCGCTGCAAATCCACACTTTTCTCCATCTCTCCATTCCTCCTTGTTTCCGTTTATACCGCCCCCAGATGCCCGAAGCTCGGGCAAATCTTTTTTCGGGCTCTCGTGCTTCCCCGGCAGAAGGAGCGTTCCTTTTCCAAACCTTGAGCCAGGGCATCGGAAAAGTTCTCTCCATGCGGGAAACGCTAGAGAAGCTCCAGAATTCTTTGCAGCAGGGTGGTAAAAACCACCATACAGAGAATGGCCACGGGATAGGTTCCGCCGTAGCCCGCCGCGCAATCCTCGGTACCCGTGGCATCGATGGCCGCCCCGAGACCGGGGGTGCTCGTCATGGCACCGCTGATGGCTCCCGCCAGAAGAATCCAGTTCATTCGCCATACCTTCCATCCGAGGAAAAACCCGAAAAGGATTCCCGCCGCGGCGGATCCCAGGCCCACCAGGGCCAGCACCATGCCATGGGTTCGGAAGGCGATCACCGCCTCTTCTCCGGCCTGTATTCCCGCCGCGGCGAGAAAGAACAGCAGGGAAAGTTCGCGCAAGGTTTTAAGGCACTCGGTGCCGGAACGAAAGTCCAGGGGCCCCAGCCGACCCAAAGCTCCCAGAAAGAGGGCCATGAGAAGGGTTCCTCCGGAAGAGCCCACCCCGAGATCTCCCAAAGGGCCCAGAGGGAGCGTGATTCTCCCGAGAAAAACCCCCGCCACAATGCAGAAAACGAAGGAAAGAAGACTCAGAGGGCGGGATGATACCTCCTCCAAAGAGGGGGAGACTTCTTCCGGAGAGCGAAGCTGGCCTGCCAGGGCCTGACGCTCTCGCTCCACGTCGATACGAAAGAAAAGGGGAGCCCCCTGAACAAAGAGGACCACCGCAAGCACCCCGAAAGGGTAGGCCACGGAGAACCCCGCCGCCACCAGAGGATTGCCTCCGGAAAGTTCCAGAGCCGCCCCGAGGCCGGGAGAGCTCGTATAGGCTCCTACGTAGGCTCCCGCGAGCATTTCCGGAGTGGCTGATCCCACCAGGTGCCCCAGAAGGGCGGTACTGAGAGCCCCCACCCCCGTAACCCCCACCGCAAGAACCACGAATTTCATGCCGTAGAGCCGAAGCACTCCGACGATATCCCGGGCCGCCAGAAGCCCCACGGAAGCCACGAAGATCACGAGGTTCCAGTCAAAAAAAGGCTTTGGCACGTCTCCGCCCAAGGCCCCTACAATAAGCCCCGTAAAGAGGGCCCCCGAAGACCCCAAAGCCATACCCCTCAAGCGAATCTTTCCCAGGAGGATTCCCGAAAAAACCGCCAGAGCCAGCAGGAAGACACTTTGACTTCCCAGGGATTGCAGAAAGGACACCGCCTATTCCCCCTTACTCGCCCCTCGCGGGGATCTCGTCAAAAACCGTTATTCCCGCAGCCCCTTCAAAACTTTCAAAACCCGGCACCGAAAAGGCTCTTTTCCAAGGCCGCGGTTTCGTCTATCCGCCCTTGATCTTATGCACCAGTTCCCGAAAAAGCCCGCTGAGAGCCTGAACGAAACGCTGGGCCTCGTAACGCACATGATGAGGATCTCCCCGATAAAGAAACCAGACGAAAGCTCCCAGCACCAGAGCGAGCAGCATGCTCCCCCAAGAGGTGGTAAAGAGCACCGCCACAAGAAGCCCCACCACTATGCCCGTAAGAAAACGGCCCATTTCCGCTCCCCCCTTTACTCGTATTCCCCCGAAAGATCCCTCCAGGGAATCTTTCGACATTTTCATACATACTCCCACATGCCGCTTCGAAAGCGGCATCAAAACTTTTGGATCACCTCCCCGGAGGCTATTCCTTTCGGTTGATCACCTGAAGCATCTCTTCGAGCACCCTTTCGGCCTCCTCGTAAGGAACCTGGCAGGTGCCCACCCGGAAATGCCCTCCTCCGCCGTAGTGAAGAAGCAGCCTTCCCACGTCAACCCCGGAGGTGCGGTTCAGAATGCTGTGCCCCACGGAAAAGACGCAGAATTCCCGGTTCTTTCCGTCAAAAATCCGAAGGGAGATGTTCTGGTCCGGAAAAAGGGCATAAATCACGTGCCGATTCCCCGGAATATGTTCCTCGCTCCCCCGGAGATCCGTAACGATGGCATTTCCGACCGTTCGGGAATGCCGGAGCATGTATTCCTCGAAGGGCTTCTGATACTCCCGATAACGCCGAATCCGCTCCTGCACATCCGGGAGATCGAGAATAGCTTCGATATCCTGATAGAGCAAGTGTTCCACCAGCTCTTCCATGAGCTGGTAGTTGCTGATCCGGTATCCCTTATGATATCCCAACCCCGTTCGGGGATCCATGATGAAGGAAAGGAGTACCCAGCCCTGGGGATCCAGAATCTCCTGGGGGGTGAACTGGGCGCTGTCGCACTTGTCCGCCCAGGAAACCATGGAGCGAAACTTGCCGAGCTTGCCCATATTCCCCCCGTAGTACTCGTACACCACCCGGGCACAGCTCGGAGCGGGCCAGGAAGCTCCCTCAAAGGGATGCTCCTTCATGAGTCCCCGTTCCTCTTCGCTGGTATGGTGATCGAACCACATGCCACAGCCCGGCACAAAGGGGATGTTCACCAGCACATCCCGGGAAGAGACCTCCACCTTGCCGTCCTGGATGTCCTTGGGGTGTACGTATTGAATCTCCTCGTAAAGTCCGAGTTCCCTGAGCAGCACCGCACACATGAGCCCGTCGAAATCCGAGCGGGTGAGCAAACGCATAATCATTCCTCCTCGTGAATATCCTCTTTCAGGGGGCTACTCCTGAAAATGTCTTTGCTGAAATTCCCGAAGACATTGTCGCACATCCTCGGTGGTTTGCAACGCAAGAACCTCCTTCGCAAGGCTGCGGCATACGTCGAGAGAGAGTAGAAGAGCCCGCTCCTTTACCCGGGGAATTCGGGAGGGAGTCATGGAAAATTCCCTAAATCCAAGCCCCAGAAGAAGGGGAAGGGCCAGAGGATCTCCCGCCATTTCGCCGCACATGCCGAGATCCCTTTTCTTTCGTTCCGCCACTCCGCCGAGCATGCCAAGAAGACGGAGCACTCCAGGGTGGAAGGGGCTATAGAGCGAAGCGAGGCGAGTGTTCATGCGATCGCAGGCGAGGGCATACTGGGTAAGGTCGTTGGTGCCCACGGAGAAGAAATCCACCTCCTCCGCAAGATCCTCCGCCATGGCCACCGCCGCAGGAGTTTCCACCATAATGCCGATCCGTGCGGGGGGAGCCCAGGGAATTCCCTCTCTTTCGAGCTCTTCGCCGCAGGAGCGCAAAAGTTCCTTGGCGGCCCGAACTTCCTCCACTCCGGTGATCATGGGAAACATGATCCAAAGGTTTCCGTGAGGAGATCCTCGAAGAAGGGCCCGGAGCTGGGCGGCAAAGAGCTCCCGATCTTCCAGGCAGATGCGTATGGCCCGATATCCGAGAAAGGGATTCGCCTCTTTGCCGGTTTTACGCTGAATAAAGGGAATCTCCTTGTCCCCCCCCGCATCGAGAGTTCGTATCACCACGGGATGGGGAGCGAGTTCCTCAAGTACCCGAACATACTGGCGGTACTGAAACTCCTCCCCCGGAGGTTCCTGACACCCCATGAAGAGAAATTCCGTTCGGAAGAGCCCGATGCCGGTGCCGCCGAACCGGGAGACATCTCCGGTCTTCTCGGGAACCCCGATATTTCCCCAGAGAGAAAGAGCGACTCCGTCCTTCGTAACCGCTTCTACCGAGCGAAGCGTTTCGAGCCTCGCCTCCTCTTCTTTCCAGGCTCGGGCTTTCTTTCGAAAGTTTTCGAGTTCTTCCGGAGAGGGATCTATCAGGACGCTTCCCTCCTCGGCATGAATGCAGACATACGAATCCTGGGGAATTTTGGATTCCAGTTCCCCGATTCCCGAAATACCGGGAATCTCCAGAGACTGCGCCACCAGGGCGGTATGGCTCGTGACACCTCCCTCTTCGGTGAGAATACCCCGGATACGCGAGGCATCCAGAGCCACCGCATCCGAGGGAGGAATATCCCGGGCTACGAGAATGCGAGGCCGGGGATCTTCGAGGAAAGCCATATCCGGCTCTTCGAGGAGGTTTCGGTAGAGCCGGCGTCCCACATCGAGGACATCCGCTCCCCGCTCCCGAAGGTAGGGATCCGGCAGGGCCTCGAAAACCGCCGCCACTTCCCGGGTGGCATGATATACTCCGTTTTCCGCCGGTTCTCCTCCGGCGACGTGCTCCCGGATTTTCTGCAAAAAAACAGGATCTCCCAGCATGAGGCCATGGGCCTCCAGAATGGCGGCCTTTTCCTCTCCCAGGTTCTTTCGGGCCTTTTCCCGGAGAAGCTCCAACTGCTCCCGGGTTTTTTCCCGGGCCTCCTCCAGGCGCTCCATCTCCCGGGATTCTCCGGCAAAGGCACGCTCTTCCCGAGAAAGCTCCCGAAAAACCCCCGGAGAAATCACGAAAGCCCACCCTTCTCCGAATCCCGGAGAAAGGGATATTCCCCCTTCAAGTCGCTGCATGGACATCCTCCTTTGCAACAGCTTCTGCCCCCCTGTATAAACACCCCAGACTTTCAATGCGAACGCCCCGGAAAGGTTGCGTATTCTCCACGCCATGTCCCGAAGCAGTTCGGGACATCCCTCGGGCCCGTAAAAAGATGGAATGCCCCATTTCCCGAAAAACCATTATATCGGGATTCTACAAAAAAAGCCCCCGAAAGGGGGCTGCAATTTTTCACGCCATCTTCAGGCTTCGGAATCTTCGAGAATCTCCCGGAGACTCCGAAGCACCGTCTCGGCATTGCTCCCCTGAGCCCGGAGCACCACGGAGGTTCCCTTTTCGATACCCATTCCCATGATGGAGAGAATGCTCTTGGCATCTCCCGTCTTTTCTCCCGCCACCACCTCCACGGCTCCTTCACACGCCGCGGCTCGCTGAACGAAGAGCGCCGCAGGACGGGCATGAAGCCCGTGAGGATTGCGCACGGTTACGGTTATTTCCGCCATGAGTCCCAACACCTTTCCGACGAAAGTTTTGTCATGGCCCACTCCGCAAAATCCGGAAATGGAGCATGGAAAATCAGAAATTGCTGTGTGTTTCCAGGATCCGGATGATAGCCCGATCCGTATCCTTCATTCCTTCGGTGGAGAAATATCCCTGGTCGTCCGCGGTAACCCGCATGACGGGGTCTACCAGTCCCTGGGGGGTATCCACGGTACTTCCTTCGAGAGCCATGAGAGCCGCCAGATACGCCTCGCAGGAAGCCGTACCCACCTTGAGGGCGCAGCTCTCCTTGGCACCGTCGCAGACAAGCCCCGAAAGGTTGGCCAGAACCAGTTTCATGGCCCCGGCGATCTGTTCCGGAGAGCCTCCGAGAAGCCAGGCAATACCTGCGGCGGCTCCGGATCCCGCCGCCACGGCACAGCCACAGATGGGGCTCAAAATTCCCGTCCGGGCCTTGACGTAGCTCGTGGAAAGATGGCTGATGCAGAGGGCTTTCGCTATTTCCCGAGGAGTTTTGCCGAGAGCCTCTCCCACCAGTGCTACGGGGAGCACCGCGGTAATACCGTGGTTCCCGCTTCCGGCACTGCTCATGACGGGCTTTTTCGCCCCCGCCATGCGGGCTTCCGAAGCGGCGGTGGCATAGAGGCGAACTTTCGCGAGAAGGTCGTCGGAAATCTTGTTCTTGCCGATAAGAGCCTTGAGATGCTTTACCAGGTGAAGCCGGGATTCCAGATTTCCTTCAAGGCCGAAGGCTGCGGCTTCGAGATTCATGGCAACCCCCCGAAGAAGGTAGGTTTCATCCTCCTCGTCCAGGGCGTCCGCCAGGGCCAGCACGTCTTCGTAGTTCATCTTCCGCAAGGCCTGGCGGTATTCGGGCTCCTCCGAAGAAGCCGCGGTCTTCGTGTCCGGGGAGACCTCATAGATCTCCTCTCCGTTTCTGGTAACCCGGGCAATCCGGGAGTGCCCTCCTTCGATGAGGCAGGCCGCTATTCCCGAAGACTGGGAGACCAAAGCCTGTACATATACCCCCGTACGGTCGTAATCACAGGAGAGATCCACGCCTCCGGAAGCTACTATATTCCGGGCCTTTTCCAGATCCTCCGGAGTGCTGTCCTTGAGCACCTCGAGGCTGTATTCCGAATGCCCGCAAACATACCCCAAGGCTGCGGCAAGGACGTTTCCCCGAGCCCCCTCGGCTCCGGGAACTCCCACATCGAGGCCGTTCTTGTAAATGCTCGGACTCACCTTCACGGAAATTTTCGGATGTTCCTCCACGTTTCCCAGAGCTTCCCTGGCCCGAGCCACCGCAAGGGCCACCGCTCCGGGTTCGGTACACCCCAAAGCGGGCTTCACTTCATTTTTAAGAAAGATTTTCAAATCGAACATCGGCCTTTCCCCCTTATCTCCTTTTCCGACTTTCCGATTTCCCGTCTCAGAAAAGTACGCACTTCTTTCGGTCATTCTCCCGGAAATTCTTTTCCGAGGCAAGAGCCTCTCCGGCACGTCCGTACGGGGCCAATTCGAAAGATTTCAGAACATTTCCACGCATGTATCCAAACCTTCGGGCACATCAGTTTCTCTTCGGGGCACCCCGCAAATCCACCACTTGCCGGATCTTTCCCGTTCGGGAAAGTCGTTCGATTCCTCCGGAGGGTTCGAGGCGAATCTCCAGAGAATCCACTCCGTTGGCCTCCCAGCCCCGGGAAAAGAGGGGTACTTTTTCCATGAGAGCCTGCTCCAGGGTTTCCGCAAGCATTTTTTTCCGAGGCTCCTCCAAAGGATGGCGGAGTTCCACACGAAAAAGGAAGCGAAGTTTTTTACCCCGGGGTTCCAGTACAAGCTGAGCGATTCCCGAGAGCTCCGGGTACTTCCGAAAAATCGCCTCGGCCTCGGACATTTGAAACTGGTCGAAGTTCAGCCGCACCAGATCGTCGCTCCGGGAAAGGAGCCGGAATTTGGGAGCTCCGCTGCCACAGGGACAGGGCTCGTCCACCCACTCCACGAGATCCCCCACCCGAGCCCGGAGTATGGGATGGTAGAACCGTTCCAGCACCGTCACCAAGGCGTTGCCGTCCTCCTCCCGTTCGAGGTAACACCAATCCTCCAACACGTGATGTTCCGTTCCCTCGCAATGGGCGCATTGCCATCCGATGGGACCGGTCTCCACTGCGGCATACCCCGCGGAACCGATGAAAGGGTTTTTCCAGATCCTGCGGATTTCCTCCTGCTGCGCCAGGGAGAGATGGTTTCCCGCATAGAGCAC
Organism: uncultured Synergistaceae bacterium; assembly: GCA_964545875.1. Taxonomy (GTDB): domain Bacteria; phylum Synergistota; class Synergistia; order Synergistales; family Aminiphilaceae; genus DAIPKP01. The sequence continues at coordinate 64,522 of CAZJHH010000003.1, read as the reverse complement.
GGCTCGAAGGGGGAGAGATATTTTTCGCCGTTCCCCCGCCTCCGCGAGGGCGGCGATCACCGGGGGAACACTTATGAGCACGGTGGGACGGAAGAGAGCCAGATAATCCAGGGTTTCATCAACGGATTGGTTTGCGGTCACCGGAAGGATCCCGCAGGAAAAGCTCTCCAGGGTTCGGTTGAGTACCAGATATCCCGTCCAGAAGGCTCCCGCCTTGAAACAGTTGGCCACCGCATCTTCCGGGCCGAGGTTCAGGTGTTCGAAACAGCGCTTCTGGGCTTTCACTCCCCGATCAAGCTCTTCCGGGGTATAGCAGACATAGGAGGGAGCTCCGGTGGTGCCTCCTGCGGAAAAGACATAGTGCCCTCGGGGGGATGAGGTAAGCATTTCTTTCGAAAGATGCACGCTTTTCTCCCGAAGTTCCTCTTTTTCCAGTACCGGAAAGGAGGCATATTCTTCGAGGGAGGCGATACGCTCGGGGAGATGCCGGTATTTTTCCCGGTAAAAGGGAGCCTGCCGGGCTCTGGCGAGAAGGCGGTTCAGCCGCTCCACCAGAAAATTGTTTGGATTTGTCCGTTTCATGAAGTACACCGGCCTTTCTTACCTTGCCCAATTTGGATGATTTCTTGTTGAAAAACCGCGCCCCGGTACGGCAGCCACTCCTGGTGGCGCCATGGAGGATGGAACGCTTCAGCCCTTCTGCCGCAGATCCCTCTCGGGGTCCATGGACCGCACGTAGGCAAGAAGGGCCTGCCCGAAGGAATCCCCGCACTGTATGGCATGGTAGTCCAGAAGAACGTCGTGCAAATACTGGAGCACCAGCCAATCTTTTCCGGTGGATCCCGGCATCACTCCGGCAAAGAAGAATCCCCGCTCCTCCGCTCTGGAGGAAAAGGGGGCGGTTTCTTCCTTTTCCAGGGGAAGATAGAGGTACATCGAGGCTATTCCCTCGTAACAGAGCCCCCGAAAGACCCTTCGGAGCTCCTCCTCCGCATCTTTTCCGTAAGAGCGAAGCCAGATATCCGCGCTCCGATGCTGCATATCCGCCGTCACCTGAAGCTCCGTCCGCCCCTGAAAGAGCGTCTTTTCCGAAGATTCTCCGGAAGGCTCGTATTCTTCCACGGGAGTGCCCAGATGCGCATAGATCTGCCGGAGCATCTCCTCATGCCTCGGAGGAAAGACGCATCGCCGGGGAGAGGGAGCATGGAAAAAGCGGAAGGATACGAGAAGGCTCAGGCGCTGGCGCTCTTCCTCGTCGATCTCTCTGAACCGGGTACGGGAAACTTTGCCCAGTAGAAGGAGGCAGTCCCGAAAACCATCCTGATGCACGGGCTTCTGAGAGTAGACATGGGCGGTAACGGATTCCACGAAAACACCTTCCAGGTCGCTTTTTCGGGCCTCTTCCTGGAGAACCCGGGAAAAACCTCCCAGGCATCCCAGCCCCCGATAACGAGGATCCACAAAGGCTCCTCCCATTTCTGCAATTCCGGGATCTGTGGGAAGAAAGGAGAGCCAGGCATGCCCCATGATCTCACCTTCTCCGGTAACCGCCACGAAGGAGCGCACCGCTCCCCGTAGGTTGAGCTCCGCCACCCGTTCGGGATAGTAAATATGTTCGCAGTAGGAGTAGCCGTAGGCGGCCCAGGCACAGCGGGAAACTCCCAGGGCCTCCTCGGAGCGCATGGGGCGGATCTCCCAGGTTTCCGGGACGTTTCTCTCTCTTTCGGAGGGCTCCGAAACGTCCGGGGATGCTTCCCGGAAAGGAACCGTCTCCTCTCGGGATGACCGGTAACGCATAATTCGGACCTCCCGCCCCTGAATACCCCGGTTTTCGAAGGCAACTTCATCCATGAAGCTCCGGGCGAGAAAAATCCGAAGTCCTCGAAAATCCTCTTCCTCGGGGTTCTCGGGGCGATACTCCGGAAGGGCATGAATATCCACGGGAGCGCCCTTATCCCGAAAGAGCACCGCCATGCCCAGGGGGGCATCCTGCAAGAGCACCGTCACGACTCCCTCAGGCTCGTTTCCTTCGATAAGACCTCCGAAAATCTCCTCCGCCGCAAGTTCGTAATAACTCTGCTCTTTGGAGGAATAGCCCCAGCTCCGGGCACCTTGGCGCACGAAAAAGGAGACCGTCTCCATCCAGTCCTCCCGAAAAGGAACGGTAAGAGTGCAGGGGCAAGGTTCTTTAGATTTCATGAAAAAACCTCCTTAGGACATGCACATGTCCCCGTATTCCGGGTTTCCCGATTTGTGAAAGGCTCCGTGCTTCCGGAAGTGCTCAAACCCCGAGAATGCCGATCCAGAGGGGAATGGTACCCACCGAGACGATGGTGGTGGTGGCGATAACCTCTGCGGCATACTCCGCATCCATTCCCATGCCCTGGGCGAGAGGAAAGTTGTTGATCGCCGCAGGAAGTGCCGCCAGAAGCACCAGGGTATGTTCCGTCACCGGGGGGAGAGAGAAAAACCGACACAGCAGCCACACCACTCCGGGATGAACCAAAAGCTTCATGCACACGTCCCGCCAGCTCTGCCGAAGCCCCTGAAAAAGCCTCTCCGGCCGCAGAGTGGATCCCAGAGCCAGGAGGGCCATGCCGCTGGCGCTGCTGCCGAGAATGCGCATGCTCGTTTCGATCCCCGAAGGGAGTATCCCCGAAAAGAGCGCCCCCAGCCCCATACCTCCGAGACAGGAGAGAACCAAGGGGTTTTTCAGAACCTTGAGAAAGGTATTCCCCAAAGAACGAAGAGAAAGCCTCCCTGAAAAGGCGGACTCTCCCCAGGCGATGGAAATCACCATGAACCCCGCCATGCCGAAGGCGAGAAAGAGGGAATAAACCTCCATTCCCGCATCTCCCAGAGCCATGGAGATGACGGGAATACCCATAAAGACGTTATTGGATCGGATGGAGACCAGCACCGAAACCCCCAGCCGCTCCCGGGGAAGACGAAGAAATCTCCCCAAAATCCATGCCAGAGGCGGCACCGCAAGAAAGGAAGCATACATGACCAGAAGAAAGGAACGGGACACCTCGGATCCCGCCCCCATGAGATAGGTGCTTCGAAAGAGAATGGCCGGGTTGATCACCCAGAAAAGAAGAAGATTGAGCTTTGTACAGACTTCGGGAGTGAGTACGTTTCTGCGGCGTGCCGCATAACCGATGGCCATGATGCAAAGCAGAGGAAATACGAGCTGCATACCCTTCAATGCGAATCCGTCCTTTCCGTTCCTGGAAGAAACAGGTACACTATAGCAGGGTTTTCCTTCCTCCGCAGCGGCCTTCCATAAAGAATCATCCCTTATCTGCAACTCTCTTCAGGAGGAAACGAAGCCCCTGACTTTATCATGATATGGAAAACATCTAAGGAGGGACGATTTATGGCACAGATTCCGGAGCATATTTTTCGGGAGTACGATATTCGAGGCATTGCGGATAGCGAGCTCACTCCATCGGTGGTGGAGTCCATCGGCAGAGCCTACGGAACATGGCTGCAGCGGCAGAACATCTCCAGGGCCGTAGTGGGAGGGGATATCCGCATGTCCACTCCCCGAATCATGGAGAACGTCACCGCGGGATTGCGTTCCGTGGGAATAAACGTGGTCAGCGTAGGAAAGGTCACCACCCCCGCCTTCTACTGGAGCATGCTGCACCTTGAATCCCCCGGGGGAGTAATGGTTACGGGAAGCCACAATCCCAAGGAGATGAACGGCCTCAAACTCGGCATAGGTAAGGTTACTCTCTACGGAGAGCAGATTCAGGAAATCCTTCGGATCATCCGGGAAAAAGACTTCGCGGAAACCTTCCGGGAGGGAACCCTGGCAGAGCGGGAAACAGGAAAAGCCTACCTGGAGATGCTGGAATCCAAACTCCACCTCGGCCCCCGGAGGCTCAAGGTGGTGGGAGATGCGGGAAATGGCGCTGCCAGCCTTCTCATGAACGACTTCTTCGCCAAACTCCCCTGCGACTTTATTCCTCTCTTCGACACCCCGGACGGCACCTTTCCGAACCATCATCCGGATCCCACGGTACGGGAAAACCTGGTAACCCTCATCGAAAGGGTGCGCCGGGAGGGAGCCGATTTCGGAGTGGGCTTCGACGGCGATGCGGATCGCATCGGCGTGGTGGATGACCAGGGAGAGGTCATCTGGGGGGACACTCTCATGGCTCTCTACTGGGAGGAAATCCTCGCCAAACACCCTGGGGCGGAGGCCATTATCGAGGTAAAATGTTCCCAGGCCCTGGTGGATGAAGTGGAGCGCCTGGGGGGTAAACCGGTCTTCTGGAAATCCGGACATTCCCTCATCAAAGCGAAGATGAAGGAAATTCATGCGCTTTTCGCCGGGGAGGTCTCGGGACACATGTTCTTCGCGGACGAATACTTCGGCTTCGACGACTCCTTCTATGCCGCGGGAAGACTCATGCGGATTCTTTCGAACCGGGAGGAGAAACTTTCTGATATGGTGGCCCGAATTCCCAAATACTGCAGCACTGCGGAAACTCGTTTTTCCTGCCCGGATGCCGCCAAGTTCCAGGTGGTGGAAAAGGTCAAGGAGAGCGCTCTGGAGGATTACGACGCCATCACCGTGGACGGAGTACGCATTCTCTATCCCAACGGGTGGGGCCTTCTGCGGGCCTCCAACACCCAGCCGGTTCTCGTGGCCCGGGTGGAGGGACGCACCGAGGAGGATTTTATCCGGTATCGGGAGGACATGCAGCGACGCATCGTGGAAGCCGGGGCGGATCCCTTCGAGTGGACCTACTAAAGCTATCCGGTAGCGGGCAGGCATGCAAAAATCGCCCCGGGAGCCTTTTACAAGGGCTCTCGGGGCGATTTTTGTATGGTCTCTGCGGAAAAGGCTCCGCAGATTCGGAACATCCTTTTTACGAATCCGAGCTTCCGGCCTTTCCCCGATCATGGGTGCCCGGAGTTCCGTCAACTCCGCCCTCTCCGGAAGAACCGGTCGCTTCAGCTCCGTAGCGCGTATAATCGTACTCCCGGGTCTCCTTGGCAAGCACGAGCCGGAAGGTACCGTCCCGGTTCTTCAAAAGCTGGTATTCCAAATGCTCCGCCACCAGGGGGTTCTCGTTGGTCACGCTCTTCGTGCCGGGGTCGATGCTATCCGAAAGGAGAGCGATTCCCTCGGAAGAAACCTTTCCGTTCGAGGGAACATCCTGAAACCGCAATCCCCGGGAACCGGTCTTCGAAAGAAGGTTCCGAGGAACCGCGAAGATCCGATACCGGTTGAACTTATATCCCTTGGAAAGATACTCTCCCGAACGGATCTCCTTGACTTCCGGCTCCTGAAGCATGGGCCCCGTAACGTAAGCCACCAGAACTACCTCGGGAAAATCCTCGGCGTTGACGATAGAAATATACCGCGCCACGTTATGAGAGTTTTGAGGAAGGATATCGCCTCCCGCAAGGCCTCCCATTCCCAAAAGTGCCCCCGTAATCGTCATGGCGATGACAAGAATGCGTATCTTCTTTCGCATAGCCTTTCCTCCTTTTTTCCGATACCTCCACGGACTCCCTCTCTTTTCCGAAAAGAACGGGCGTAGAGGATTTTCTCATCCTCGGCTCTCCGCAATGTCATGATACAATTCTTCGAAAGAGGGATCAACAGCATAATGTCACCCCTTTGTCTCAGAAAAAACGACCTTGGGGGCCCCTCATGCACAGGAGGTGATACCATGCTTTACCGATGTATGCCCGGAGAAGACCGTGAGCTTTCCATTCTCGGTTTCGGTTGCATGCGCCTTCCCCTCACCGAAGGAGGAACCATCGACGAAGGGCTGGCGGAGGAAATGCTCTATACCGCCATAGACGGCGGCGTAAACTACGTAGACACCGCCTGGCCCTACCATAACGGAGAGAGCGAGCCCTTCGTGGGAAAGGCCCTGGAGGGGGAGTACCGCAAGAAAGTGTACCTCGCCACAAAGCTTCCCCTCTGGGAGGTGGAATCCCCGGAGGACATGGAACGAATTCTCCACGAGCAGCTCCGGCGCCTCCGGACGGATCACATCGACTACTATCTCATGCACAACTTTAACGAGCAGAGGTGGCACAACATCCAAAGTTCGGGGTTTGAGGGATTTCTCGAAAAAGCCCGAAAAGAAGGTACCATCGGAAAGATCGGATTTTCCTTCCACGACCAGCTCTCCCTCTTTAAAACCATCCTGGACGCCTATCCCTGGGATTTCTGCCAGATTCAGTACAATTACCTGGACCGGAACTACCAGGCAGGCGCCGAGGGACTTGGCTATGCGGCCTCGAAAAAGATCGGGGTGATCATCATGGAGCCCCTCCGGGGAGGCAAAATTGCGGAAAACGTTCCCCCCTCGGTGCAAAAGCTCTGGGACAGCGCCCCGGTCCGTCGAAGCCCCGTGGAATGGGCTCTGCGATGGCTCTGGAACATACCGGAGATCTCCCTGGTGCTCAGCGGCATGAGCACCCCGGAACACGTACGGGAAAATCTGGACATCGCCTCCCGGGGCATTCCCGGAAGCCTCGGAAAGGAAGAGCTGCACCTGGTGGATCGGGCGGCGGAAGAATATGCCCGGCGCATGATCTACCCCTGCACATCCTGCGGCTACTGCCTCCCCTGTCCTCAGGGAGTCCGGATTCCCGAATGCCTCAACCACTACAACAGCGCCTTCATGTTCGACGACCTTGAAAGGGCCCGCTTCAACAACCGGGTGATGCTGAACGAGACAAACCGGGCCTCGGCGTGCATCGACTGTGGAGCCTGCGTTCCCAAATGCCCGCAGCATATTCCCATCCCCCAGGCACTTCGTAAGGTCCGGGAGCTTCTGGAAGAATAGGGCACATTATAAGGAGCCGCCGCAGCCTTTTTTCAGAAAGGCTGCGGCGGCTCCTTCGTTTCCGTGCATAAAAATTCGGTACCACCTACCGTGCCTTGCGAGAATCCTTTCGGTTTTTCCAGAGGAAATAGGCCAGGGAAAGCCCCGCAAGTCCCAAAAAAGTGGCGGAAAGAGGACGTTCCAGAAAAAACATGACGTCCCCCCCGGAAATGGTCATGGCATTACGGAAATTCAACTCCACCGTCTCCCCCAGAATGAGGGCCAGCACGAGGGGAGGCAGGGGAACCTCCAGCTTCATGAGCAGAAACCCTCCCAGGGCGAACAGGGTCACCAAAACGAAATCGAAAGAGCTGTAGTTCAGGAAATAGGTTCCCATGAAGGCCATTCCCAAAATCAGGGGGAGCATGATTCTGGTGGGGATTTTCAGGAGCTTTACCAGAGGAATCGCCAGGGGCATGTTGATAAGAAGCAGTACCACGTTTCCCACCATCATGGAGGCGATAACCCCCCAGGCAATTTCGGGATGCATTTGAAAGAGCACCGGCCCTGGCCGGACTCCCAGCATCATGAGAGCTCCCAGCATTACCGCAGTGGTGCCGGATCCGGGAATTCCCAGAGTAAGCAGAGGTACCAGGGCGCCGCAGCTCGATGCATTGTTCGCCGCTTCCGGAGCCGCCACACCCTCTATGGCTCCCTTGCCGAACTTCTCGGGGTTCTTGCTGAGCCCCTTTTCCATGGCGTAGGACATGAAGGTCGCCACGGTCCCCCCCATGCCGGGAAGTACTCCCACCACAAACCCGAGAGGGGAGGCCCGGACCATACTTCCGAAGCAACGCTTGAAATCCTTCCAGGAAACCCAGACCTTGCCTATGGCGGAAGTATCCAGCGAAACGTTCTTTTCGAGAGATCCATAGTTTTTGAACACCTCCGCCACCGCATAGAGACCGATCATGGCCACGAGAAAATCCACACCCTCCTGAAGAGCCTCCACGCCGAAGGTGAAGCGAAAGATCCCCGACTGGGGATCGATACCTACGGTGCCCACCATGAAACCCAGAGCCATGGCAAGAAAGCCCTTCATCAAATTTCCCTGAGCCAGGGTGACCGTAGCGGTAAGAGCGAGAATGAGAAGAGAAAACATCTCGGCGGGACCGAACTTGAGGGCCATCTTCGCCACGGGAAGGGTGAAAAAGACGAGGAAAATCATGCCCACCATACCCCCGAAAAAGGAGGATAAGGCGGAAATGCCCAGAGCCTTGCCGGCCTCGCCGTTTTTCGTCATGGGGTATCCGTCGAAACAGGTAACGATGGCAGAAGCGTCCCCGGGAGTATTGATCATGATGGATGCCCGGGATCCTCCGAACATGGCCCCGTAATAGATGGCGCACATGGTTACCAGGGCCGTGGTGGGGTCCATACTGTAGCTGATGGGAATGAGAATGGCCACTCCCGTGGCGGGACCGAGACCGGGAAGCATGCCGATTATAGTACCGAGGAAACCTCCGATGACCACCCATGTAAGGTTCATGGGGGTAAGGGCGGTGCTGAAGCCTATGGCGAGATTCGCAAAAATTTCATCCATTAAAAACCCTCCCGGATTCTAGAAATAGGGCAGAAGCTCCCCGAGGATTCCCCGGGGCAGGCTCAGACTGAGCAGATTTGAAAAGACCACGTAGGTTACCAAGGGAAAAAGAAGAGAGATAGCCAAATTCTGCACCGCCCTGGAAGAAACCATAAAGGTGAGAAAAAGCATGAACCCCATGGTGGCCAATACGTATCCCAGGGGATCCAGCAACATGCCGTAAGCTATGCCTCCCGCCACGGTAAGGAGAATTTTCACATAGACCTTCCTGTCTTCCCGGAATTCGAAGGAAAAGACTTTCCTCTCCTCCCGGGGACATGCCCTTTCCCGCAACACCAGGACAAGTCCCGCCAGAAAGGCGACTCCCCCCACAATACAGGGGAAAAGTCTGGGCCCTACGCCGTCCTGTACCGCCGACACGGGAAGCATCAGCGCCATGGCGGTATAGCCTCCTCCGAGAAAAAGGCCTAGAAGGCCCACTATCATATCTCTGGTCATGGCTTCAACTCCTCTCTATTCTTCGAAAAGGGAAGAGGCTCCGGAGAGCCTCTTCCCTTGAAAACGTCCCCTTCTTCCGGAGCAGGCGAAAAAGGAATCTGGCATGGCGACTACTTCGCAAGCCCCACTTTATGAAGCAGATCTTTATTAACCTCGTACTGTTCCGCAAGAAAATCGAAATATTCATCGGGATCGAGAAAGAAAGGCTCCAAGCCTTCGGTCTCCATGGCCTGCTTATACAGATCGCTCTCCACCACTTCCTTGAAGAAATTCCCCCAGAAGGCCTTCATTTCGGGGGTCATGTCGGGAGCTCCGATAATACCCCGCCAGTGGCCGAAGACCACGTCGTATCCCTGCTCGCGATAGGTGGGAACCTCCGGCGTGGAGGCCACCCTCTCGGGGGACGACACGCCGAGGAAACGGATATTTCCGGCCTTTACCTGTTCCAGACACTCTCCATAGCTCGTGGTGATAGCCTTGACATGATCTCCCATCAAGGCGGGGAGCATGGTGGCGGCAGTACTGGGATAAACCACGAACTTCAATGCGGCGGGATCGATATCCGCCTTGGCGGTAAGCATGAGAAGCTGTACATGATCATCGTTCCCCATGGCAGGCCCCACACCGATGGGTATGGAACCGGGATCCTCCCGAAGAGCATCGAGAAACTCCTTCAGATCCTTCCAAGGAGCGTCGTTTTTCACCGCCACCACTTCCCACTCGGTTTGCATGGCCGCAATGGGAGTAAAATCGTCGTACATAAGCTCGCTCGTGCCGAGAATGTTGTTGAGGAGAAGCAGACTGGAGGTGCAGGCAAGATACTCCCCCCGTCCCGCTTTACCCTTGAGATAGGTCCACCCCGTGGCACCGCCCCCTCCGGGCTTGTTGCTCACGAGAACGGGCTTATCCAGAAGCCCCTTTTCCTTGGCGATTCTCTGAATGATCCGAGCCTGGCGGTCCCATCCGCCTCCCGGCCCCGCAGGAGCTACAATCTCCACGGGACGAGTGGGTTTCCACTCCGCCGCGAGAGCCCCTCCGGAACAACCCAGAAAAGCAGCTACCAGAACAATTCCCCCTATACGCAACCAACACTTTTTCATCACACATCCTCCTCCAATAGTTTCAAGACATTAAGCTTTTTCACACCCCACACATGCTCTAATGCGGCAGGCATCCTTTGGAAGAATAAAAAGAAAGAACCTTTTCATCTTCCTCAGCCCGTATTGTACTGACAATTCCATCTTTCACAAGATATTTGGTGGTAAAAATCATTGTGGTATCCTTTTGGCCTTCTTTATCAAAAAACACAAAAAAAGAGCCTCTCTTTTCAAGGCTCCCGGAAGACGTTTCATAAACAATAAAGAATAAAAACTTCCTCCTCATTGAAGCTGATAAAGATTTTTAGGCCGTCCTATCTCTTTATACTCTCGTTGAAGCGAAACCCGTCCAGCCCCTACGAGGTACTCAAGATACCGCCGGGCGGTAACCCGGGCTATTCCCGCTTCCCGGGCAAGCTCTTCGGCGGCAAGGGGAGTCTTCTTCGTCTCCATGATTTCCAATAAATGCTCCATGGTAACCACGCTCAATCCCTTGGGAAGCTCTCCCTCCTGATGGGAACGCACATTTTTCAATCGGTAGAGAAAATCAATCTCTTCCTGGCGATATGCTTCCGCCCGGGATTTCAGTTTTTCCCGCATGGAACGATAGGAGCGGAGGGTTTCGTGCATGCGCTCGAAACGAAAGGGCTTGACGATATAGTCGAAGGCTCCTCCCCGCATCACTTCATGGACCGTAGTCACATCATTGGCGGCAGACACCACCACCACATCGAGGGGGATACCCCTTTCCCGAAGAATCCGGAGCGTATCGATCCCTCCAAGGCCGGGCATGAAAATATCGAGGATCAGGAGATCTGCGGGAACCTTCTCCAAAAGTTCCAAAGCCTTTTCACCGGTTCCCGCAACAGCTACCACCCGGTATCCCGGCACCTGATCGATACAACGGCGGTGAATTTCCACCACCATGGGATCGTCCTCCACAATAAGTACATCCAGAGATTTCATAGGCTCTCCTCTTTTTTGGACAATTCCACGATAAAGAGGGTCTTTCCTCTTTCCGAGGACTCCAGGCGGATCTCCCCTCCTTGGGCATCCACAAGGGTTCGTACCGTATAAAGACCGTAACCTCGAGGATTTTCTCCCGGTTTGGTGGAGAATCCCCGATCGAATATTTTATGCCGCACCTCCGGAGAAATACCGGTTCCCGAATCCTCCACCTCGATCCGGATAATCTCGGGTTCATCATAGAGGGAAACCCGAAGACTACGCCTCTCCGGAGCGAGAAAACGCACCGCCTCCATGGCGTTATCCAGGAGATTGCCCAGAATGACCACCAGGGTCTGAGAGGAAACTCCGGGATCTCGACCGCAAAAACTGCGGGAATCCAGAACGAAGGAGATCCCGAGTTCCCGGGCCCGCCCCATCTTTCCTAAAAGGATACCCCCGACTTCGGGGTTTTTGATACGTTCCGTCACCATGGAAGCCAGGGTATCCTGACCATCCACCACCCTGTCGATAAAATCGAGAACTCGATGGGTCTCTCCAAGCTGCACAAGACCGGAAATGGTTTGAAGCTTGTTGCGAAATTCATGGTGTTGCACCCGGAGGGCTTCCAGGTAGACTTTCACCCCTGTGACCTCTTCCGCGAGAGCCTGGATTTCCGTCATATCACGAAAGCTCGCCACCGCTCCGATAACCCTTCCCCGAAGACGTATGGGGATGCGGTTTGTCATGACCCGGATTCCTCGCAAGAGCATTTCCATATCGAACTCCGGTTCCCCCGTACGGAGAACTTCGGGAAGCCGGGTATCCGGAAGGAAAAGCTCCACGGGCTCACCCCGAATATCTCCGGAAACCCGCACGAGTTCTCGGGCAGAGTTGTTCAGCAGGGTAATGCGTCCCTGTCGATCCACCGCAAGGATACCCTCTTTGATGGATTCCAGCATGCTCTCCCGCTCGCCGTGAAGACGTCCGATCTCTTCGGGTTCGAGCCCCCAAAGGCTTCGTTTGACGTTCCACGCCACGAGAACCGCCCCACCCAGAGCAAGAGAAAGCCCTACCATCAAGGCCACTCCGAGTTTACGGGAAAGCTCTTGAAGGGCGGTCCGTACATCCTCCACGAGCATTCCCACGGAAACTGCTCCCACCTGACGCCCCTGCCATATTACAGGCGTAAGAGCTCTCAGTGAAGGCCCAAGAGGGCCGGCTCCCCGGGCAAGGTAGGCCTCTCCGTTTCCGAGAACTCTTCCCACCGATGCTCTTTCTCTCAGGGGAAAGTCCCTTCTCTCGCCCCTCACGGGGACGATAAAGGCCACCCCCACCTTCTTGCGGATCGCATCGAGAAGCTTTCGGAGTTCCGGATCCGCTCCTTCCCGGGCAAGACTCTCCTGTACCACAGGCATATGCGCCACGGTCCAGGAAAGGCTCATGACATGCTCTCCCAGATGTTCCTCCAGCTGGGAAGCAATCATCCGGGAAGCCATAACACCCACTGCCCCGACTCCAAGCAGAGAGGCGAGACCGGCTATGAAGAAAATTTGAAACCAAAGGGGAATTCTTGAAAGAGAGTGAAGAATCCGGAACATGTGAAAAAGCTATGCCCCTGCCAGGGAAGGCTCCCGAAGGCTCCGCTTCGTGGCGGAACCCAAAACCTTCGTGATGAAAAGCTCTACCCCATGATCATGAAGATCCACCACGTGGAGCTCCTCGCAGGAGGTTCCCCCGGAATCCTTCTGAAGGAGTACCTGGGGGCGGAAAAGATCTCTCTCCCGATTTCCCACCACCACCCCTACGGAGTTGTCGCTCAACTCCACCACCGATCCCGGAGGATAGAGCCCCACGGAACTCAAAAGGCTGCGTACCACGGTTCGATCGAAGTGGCTTCCGGTACTCTCGATAATTACCTGAAGAGCCCGGGCATTGTGATACGCATCCTTGTACACCCGCTTGGTGGTGAGAGCGTCAAACACATCCGCCACCGCAGCGATCCGCGCCGCCAGAGAAATATCCTCCCCCTGGATTTTATCGGGGTATCCTTCCCCTCCCCATCGCTCGTGATGGTGGCGGATGAAGGAGAGAATTCGGGGATCCTCCACTCCCGCCTGCCGGGCAAGAAGTTCTCCTTCAGAAGGGTGGGCCTGAACTTTCCGGAACTCCTCTTCGGAGAGGCGCCCGGGCTTGTTGAGAATATCCGGGGCAACTCGAGTCTTTCCAAGATCGTGCAGCAATCCTCCAATGGTTACCGCTTCGAGAAGCACCGGATCGTCGGGCTTCATGCGCTTGACAATGAACCCCGCAAGGAGTGCCACGTTGAGGGAGTGAACGAAGGTATATTCATCAAGGGATCGGAGATTCGAAAGGGAGAGAAGAATCTGGGGAACCCTTCGAATCTCTCGGGCGAGAACCTTTCCCGTGTCCACCAGCATGGCGAAGTCTGCGGAAACCGAAACATCCATGGCAATACGCCCATAAACCTGACCTACCTGGGCAACCGTATGCCGGGCGAGAGAGCGATCCAGCTCCTGAGCAAAGGGAAGCTCCAGACCTTCTACGATACGCTGCAACTCATCCAGGGAGTATTCGTTTTCTCTGCTCACCAGGATCGTGGCGACCCCTCTCCGTTGAAGCTGGCGCATCACCAGGGGAAGAGACTGACGCACCGCATCAAGAGAGAGGTTAGTCCCCTTGGGAAGCAGGCATGCCTTTCCGTCCGCGGACATGACATCCTCGGCTATCAGCCCTTCGCAGGACGCAAGATGTTCCACAGCGACTCTCCGTATGATTTCCATGTTTCGGTTCCTCCAGAAAATCCGGGGAGAAAGCCCCGGAGGGTACGCAAAAAACGACAGGTCTCGGAAAAAGACGATGTGCCCCACATGCAGAACATCATACCATTTTATGAAGGGATTTCACATTACCCGGTCTCGCAAAAAGAATAAAAAAAGCCCCCCGAAAGGGGGGCCGGGGGAGGAAAGCTTACAGAGCTACAGCCTCTTGAAAGGTACGTTTCTTGGCAGATCCCAAAACCTTGTGAACGAAAAGATCCGATCCCTTCTGATGAAGATCCACCACCCGGGGTTCTTCGTAGGCATCTCCTTCGGGATCCGACTGGAGAAGCACCTGAGGACGGAAAAGATCCTTTTCCCGGGTACCCACCACCACCCCGATGGAACCATCGTTCAACTCCACCACGGATCCCGGGGGATAGAGTCCCACGGAACTCAAAAGCGTACGAACAATACTTTTTTCAAAATGTGTTCCCGTATTTTCGATAATCATCTGGAGCGCCCGAGCATTGTGACAGGCGTCCTTATAAACCCGTTTCGTTGTGAGGGCATCAAAAACGTCCGCCACCGAGGCGATCCGGGCTACAAAGGGAATATCTTCTCCCAGGAGCTTGTCGGGATAGCCCTCTCCGCTCCATCGCTCATGATGATGCCGGATAAAGGTGAGTACATCGGGATTCCGCACACCTCCCCGACGGGCAAGAAATTCACCCGCCGCAGGGTGATCCTGGATGTAAACGAACTCCTCCCTGGAGAGAGGCCCCGGCTTGTTGAGAATTTCCCTGGGCACCCGAGTCTTTCCCAAGTCGTGCAGCAACCCGCCCACGGTGACGGTTTCCACGAGAGCGGAATTGTCCGGCTGTATTTTCTTTGCCATAAACCCCGCAAGAAGGGCCACATTGAGAGAATGAATGTAGGTATATTCGTCGAAAGAGCGGATATCTGAAAGGGACATGAGAACCTGGGGAACCCGTTCTATTTCCTTGGCAAGAACTCTGCCGGTCTCCATGAGAGCCGCAAAGTCCTCTTCTTCCACCACTCCGGTGGTGGCTATGCGGGTATAGACACTGCCCACCTGAGAAGCCGCCTGGCGGGCCAGAGAACGATCCAGCTCTTTCGAGAAGGGAAGCTTGAGACGATCCACGATCTTCTGAAGCTCATCAAGGGAATATTCGTCCTCCTGACTGATGAGAAGCGTCTTGATTCCCCTGCGATGAAGCTGGCGGATCACCAGGGGAAGCGTGCGTCGCACCGCATCGTAAGAAAGATTCGTCCCCTTGGGAAGAAGGCAAACCCTTCCGTCCGAAGACATGACATCCTCGGCTATCAGCCCTTCGCTGGATGCAAGATGTTCCACGGGAATTCGCCGTATTTTCTCCATATCTCCATCTCCTCCCAAAAGAACCGAGCGGCGGAATCTCGGAATCATACCCTGAGTACCGTATAGATAATAGATACGGCAAAAAACGCACGAAAAAGGTTTGAAAAACTACTCCGTTGAGAGCGCATATTTTCACAACCTCTTACATTTTACAACCTCATAAGGAAAACCGGAAAGATTCCGCATTATTTTCCATATTTTTACATTCACGCGAGAAAAAACAAGGGCCTAGAACACCAGGGGCTTTGGGGCTTCATGGTCGTGTAAGCCTTCATTTCAAGGCCCATGTTCTTTCCTTTCCCAAGAATAAATCCCCCCGGAAAAAATGAAAAAAGGCTGGAAAACTTTCGTTTTCCAGCCCGCTTTGTATCGGATGATGGTGCGAGGAGCTTCGCCCTCCGGAAATGCCACTTCTATGCCTTCCAGAAAATCACCTGCTTCTACGCCATACTTCCGTGTTTCCGCTTCCACAGTGTTACCAGCGATACTACCTCTTTACTGCTCCGCCGGGTTTCTTTCCACATGTAACATGTTGCCCGGAAAGAACCCCTTACCGCCACTTCTTCGGTCTTTCTCCAGGAGTTGCCTGAAACCACTGCCGCAATCTCCCGGATCCGATGGTGCCTGTCATACCTCGAAATCGAAAGAAACGCACCTGTTCGGCGTTGCTCCGCCGAAAGTGCACAAACCCGAAAACCGCTGTCAGGGAGGGCGAAGCTCTTGAGATAAAGTATAGAAGCTTTCGGAGAAAGAAACAACCTTTCTGAGAGGCCTTCAGAAAGGATAAGAGGCGAAAAACAAGGGATTTTTCTGATATGCGTACAACTTCGCGCAACCTCGCAAAATTCCTCTTCTTTTCGTGGCAAAAAAGGCTCTTTTCCAAAAAATTTCTACGGCGTAACCCTTGCATGGCAAGAAATAACTTTTTGATTGCTTGACATTTTTCCGATCCTGCACGTATAGTATACCCTGGGACATTTCAAGAAAAAAAGTAAAAAAAGTCGTTCCCTTTCTCGGGAAAAACATAATCTTTTGAATCTTTTGTCCGATACCTCTACAAGACACCCCTCTTCGGAAAGGAGGATGCGCCATGTACTTCACCCTTATGGAAACCAACGAAAAACGATACGTCATGTTCGATAACCACACACATCACACCCCTTACGATGCGGATCTCATGGCTCGGGAGGCCTCGCTTTTTCACTCTCAATACACCTGTATGGGAGCTCGGGGATTTCTCGTTCTCTCCCCTTCCGCAGAGAAGGATACGGACTTCTCCGCCGTCTTCTACTCCGAGAAGGGATGTGAAAAGGCGGTGCTCCTGGACGAAGCGGTCTGTGCGGTGGCCTTTGCGGAATCCCTGGGTATTCCCCTCGACTCGGGGAAATTTTTTGCAGGAGATGTTCCGGTTCGCTACGAGCGAAAAAGCGCTCCCGAAAAAACCGCCCTCCAGATTTTGGAGGATTTCGATCTCCCCCGATCTCCTTCTTTCTTCCGCTACGGCACGGAAAACTTATGTTTTTACTCTCTCAACCTTCCCAGTCCTCACGGCGTGATTCTTCTCGAGTATCCTGGCATCTTCCACTCTTCGGAGCTTCTCTTTCTCGCGAAGATTCTGGCTAACGACCCCCTGCGTTTCCCCAAAGGGGGAGACGTGAGTTTTATCGAATCCGCCGAGGATGACCGCCTGGAAATCTGTACGTACGTGCGCGAGGAAAATCGTCTCAGCCGATCTTCCTCCGAGGGAGCCGTAGCCTGTGCGGTGGTACACCACGCCCTTCACCCCGAAAAAGAGCGCCTCCGTATCGTCTCAGCTCCGGAGGAAAAACTTCTGTGCTTCTCCCGGCAGGGAAACTCCCGGCACATTTCCTTTTACAGCAGTGCCTGCTGCATCTCCAAGGGAACGGTGCTCGAGAAGGAGGCTTTTTGCAGCCTCTCCTGAGAAACGCTCCCACCATATGATGTTTCGTGTCTGCGAAAATTCCTCTTTTCCCAAGAGACTTCTTCCGGGAAAAGAGGAATTTTTTGATGCTCTTTGCTACAATGGAAGATACGTGGATATTCGAAAATTTTAGACCATCTCTTTTTTGAGGAGGTACGCGCATATGACGCTGCCGAAAGAAGAACATTCCGTGGAAAAAGAACAGAAAAACTCCAAGCCCCGCCACAAGGCATGGATACGCTACGCCGAGGACCGGCGGCTCGAAGACTGTGCCGCAAATCTTGCCGTCTTCATAAGCCGCTGCAAGACCGAACGGGAGGCGGTGCTCTGGCTTTTGGAGGAAGCCCGTAAAATAGGCTCGCCCCTGGAAGAGCCTTCCTCCGTAAAACCCGGGGATGTGCTCTACATGCCCTGGAAAAATCGTGCGTTTCTCGCCGCCAGGATAGGAACCCGCCCTCTTGCGGAGGGTTTTCGCCTTATCGGCTCTCACCTGGACGCTCCGAGAATAGACCTCAAGGTACAGTCCCTCTACGAAGATTCGGGACTCGCCCTTTTCGACTGCCACTACTACGGAGGCATAAAAAAATACCAGTGGACCAACATTCCCCTGGCTCTCCACGGAGAGGTGCACCTCAAGGGGGGAGAAACCCTCCGGCTTGCGGTGGGAGAGGCTCCGGAGGATCCGGTGATTCTCATTCCCGACATCGAGCCCCATCTCGACAGAGACATGGAAAAACGCAAGGCTTCGGAGACCATCCTTGGAGAAAATTTGGATGCCATCGCGGGGCACCGTCCGCTTCTGGGAGCGGAGAAGGATCACGTGAAGGCCCAGGTTCTCCAGCTCCTTGAAAATACCTGGAAAATCCCCGAGGAGGCTCTCGTATCGGCAGATCTCTGCCTGGTTCCGGCGGGCCCCGCCCGGAATGCGGGGCTGGACGGCTCTCTTCTCACCAGCTATGGCCTGGACGATCGAATCTGCGCATGGCTGAGCTGGGAAGCCTTCATTTCTTTGGATATTCCGGAATACACCTCCATTTTCATGGGCGTGGATAAAGAGGAGATCGGCAGCGACGGCGTGGCGGGGGCCCAGGCTCCCCTTCTGGACATTTTCCTCTCGGATCTCTTCGAAAAAACCGGTGCCGGTGCGCCTTCCTACGGCGCGCTCCGCAAAAGCTGCGCCGCCGCGGAGGCTCTGAGTGCCGACGTGGATGCGGGGGTGAACCCCCTCTACAAAGATGCGTACGATCCCCGGCAGCTTCCCGTGGCGGGGGATGGCATCGCCTTTCTCAAGGGCTCCGGAAGCCGGGGAAAGTACATGGGGAGCGAAGCCCGGGGAGAATTTCTCGCCAAGGTTCTGGAGCGCCTCGACAGAGACGAAGTACCCTGGCAGGTGGCAAGCCTCGGAAAGGTGGACAAGGGCGGGGGCGGCACCATCGCCAAATATCTGGCACACCTGGGCATGGACGTCCTCGACATGGGCCCTTGCCTTCTCTCCATGCACGCCCCCTGGGAGCTGGTAAGCAAGGCAGATCTCCTGGCATGTCTCGATGCCTATCGGGCATTCTGGAAGAACGCTTGAAATGGAAGAGGAGAAACCAGTCATGAGCAAAGAACGTCTTTCTCCGCGAACTCTGGCGGTGCACGGGGCTTCCCAGGTGGATGAAGGAGTGGCCAAACCCAAGGTAGCTCCTCTTTTCGCCACCACGGTCTTCAAATTCGATTCCTTCGAAGAGCTGGACCGGGCATGGGATCATCACGAGGGATACGTCTATTCCCGGATGGACAATCCTTCGGTACGTCAGCTGGAAGAGCTTGCTGCCCTTCTGGAGGGCTGTGACGATGCGGTGGCCTTCGCCTCGGGAATGGGGGCCATCACCACGGGGATACTCTCGCTGCTCAAGCCGGGGGATCATGTGGTGGCGGGAAAGGTTCTCTACGGGGGTTCCTTCGCCTTTTTCAAGGATGAGCTCCTCCGAAACGGCGTGGAGGTGTCCTTTGCGGATACCACGAACCCCGAGGAGGTGCGCAAGGCCTGCCGCTTCAACACCTCCCTGATATACGCCGAGACCATCACCAACCCCCTTATGGAAGTGGCCCCTCTTTCGAAGCTCGGGGCTCTGGCTCAGGAAAAGGGAGCCCTCTTTGTGGTGGACAATACCTTCGCCTCTCCCCTGCTCTGCCGTCCCGCGGAGTGCGGCGCGGACCTGGTGTTTCACAGCACCACCAAGTACATCAACGGACACAGCGACGTAACGGGAGGACTCGCAGCGGGCTCCCGGGAGATCATAGAGATTCTGCGCCGGGGAAGAACCCTCCGGGGGGCCTGCATGAGCCCCTTCGACGCATGGCTCACCCTCCGGGGAGCCCGTACCCTGGCGCTCCGCATGCGACAGCATTCGAAAAACGCCCTCGCCCTGGCGGAGGCTCTGGAAAAGAACGAAAAAATCGCTCGAGTTCACTACCCGGGACTCTCTTCACACCCCCAGCACGACCTTGCCCGGGCCCAGTTCGGCAAAGATTGCGGAGGCATGTTGAGCGTGGAGCTTCGGGGAGGCCTCCGGGAAGTGGATGCCCTTATCAAGGAGCTTCGGCTGGTGGAATTCGTGCCGAGTCTCGCCTGCCTCTCCACCACCATCAGCCCTCCCGCCCGGACATCTCACCGAGGGCTTTCCCCCGAAGAGCGTCAGGCCAGGGGTATCAAGGACGGGCTGGTACGCATATCCACAGGTATTGAAGACATCAGGGACATTATTCAGGACTTCCAGGAGGCTCTGAGTAAAATCTGACCTCTTTTGTTGACCGGGGGGAAACCATGTTCTCCCCCGGTCGCTTTTCTCGAGGAAGGAAGGCTCTTCATGCAGGACAATTTTTCTTCGGATTCTCCGAAAACCAAGGTTCTTCTCATCGCCGACGACGACGCCGTAAGCCTTCGCCTTCTCTCCTGGCATCTTAAGGAAATGGGAGAGATTCTCACCTGTTCTAACGGAACCTCCGCCCTGGGGCTGGCGGCGGAAAAACTTCCGGACATTATTCTGCTCGATGTAGGAATGCCGGGAATGGATGGCTACGAAACCTGCCGAAAACTGAAGGCCCTTCCCCAGACGAAAGGAATTCCGGTGATCTTCATTACCGGCATGGAGGAGGACAACGCCGAAACCCAGGCCTTTTCCTCCGGAGCGGTGGACTTCGTGACCAAGCCCTTCAAGCCCGAGGTGCTCCGGGCGAGAACCGGAGCTCATCTCGAACTCAAGGAGCTTCGGGACAAATTGGAAGGCCAGGTTCGCAGGCGAACCAAAGAGCTTCAGGCCACACAGATGGAGCTTCTCCGGCGCCTGGCCATGGCTGCGGAATACCGGGACTCCTACGCGGGGGCACATCTCAACAGAATACGCAAGGTATCCCACCTCCTCTGCCTCGCTCTCGGCATGAACGTAGAAACGGCAGAGGAAATCTCCTCGGGAAGCATTCTCCACGACGTGGGAAAAATCGGCATCCCCGACAGCATCCTCCTGAAGCCGGGAAAGCTCACGAAGGAAGAATTCGACACCATGAAACGGCATCCCGTTATCGGGGGGGATCTTCTCAAAGGCTTGGATTCCCCTCTCTTTCAGGTAGCCCGCCAGATCGCCCTGACCCACCACGAACGGTGGGACGGCACGGGGTACCCCTCGGGGCTCTCAAGCGAGGACATCCCCCTCTGCGGAAGAATCGTGGCGCTCTGCGACGTTTTCGATGCCCTGCTTCTGGAACGCCCCTACAAGAGCGCCTGGACTCCGGAAGAAGCCTTTCAGGAGATCGCCCGGGGGCGGGGAACCCATTTCGACCCCGCTCTGACGGATCTCTTCCTCTCCCTCCGGGAGAACATCCGGGAACTCTACGTCTGAAAGAACCCTTTTTCCCATCCTTGTTTGCCCTGAGAATCAAAAGAGGGGAGCACACTTGGAGAGATCCATACAAAGGAGGTTTTCATCATGACGAGAAAATGCGGCATCAGGAACATGGGGATTCTCGGAACGTTCCTTCTCCTCGCTTCGATCATGTTCGTTCCGCCCTGCTCCGGGGAAGAGGTCTTTTTCGTGGCGAGCTATCACCAGGGAGATATGTGCGGCCAACCCCAGTACGATGCGGCCATGGAAGCTCTGGAACAGAGCGCCCTTCCGAATCTTTCCTTCCGGGGATACTATCTGGATTCCCGCCGCCGTACGGGGGAGGAGATCCAGAAAGAGATAGAGACAATCATTCGGGACATCCGGGAGCGCAAACCTGCCCTGGTACTCACCGTGGACGATCTCGCCTTTGCGGCCCTCTACGAGGAAGTGCTTCGGCACCCCCGGATGTATCTCGTTTTTACGGGGCTGAACCGTTTCGTAGAGGAATACCACGCCCAAGCTCCCTTTCTCGACTCCCAGGGCCTTCCCTCCGCGAACATCACCGGAGTTTTCGAGCACCTTTTCATGAAAGAACAGATGGAAATGCTGGAAGTTCTGCTGGAACGCCCGGTAAAAAATGTGGCGGTTCTCTATTCCGCCGACCCCGTGGGACGTATTCTGAAAAACCAGATCGCCCAGGAGCTGCAACCTACCCCTTACGGTGAGAAGATTCGCTTTTACGAGGCCAACAACCTGGCAGAGGCCTTGGAACTCGCCGAAAAGATCGGAAACGATCCGGATCTGGATGCGTGGGTTCCCGTAACCATGTCGGTACCGAATTCTCCCGAAAAAGGATTTCTTACCATGGCGGATCTTGCAAAACCCCTGACGGAAAGAATTGCAAAGCCCGACCTGGCTCTCAACGTCTCCTTTGCGGAACTCGGATTTTACGGGGGCGTGAGCGTAAACTTTTATCAGATGGGGTTCCAGGCAGGCCTTATGGGAGCGAAGCTTTTGAAAGGACACCCCATAAGGGATATTCCCATCGAAAACGCCCGAAATTCTCTCATCGCCATCAACAGGAGCCGAATGCAGCAACTGAAACTCTCGCTTCCCCAGGAATTTACGGCGGTGGTGGATATTTTTCTCGAATAGGCCTTCGGACAGCCCGAGAGTATTCTCCGCCATGCAAAGGAGCCCTTCATGAATCTTTTTTGCCTTACCGCATCGGGGCTTTCACTTTTCCCCTGTCTCCTGGCCATCCTCCTCCCCTCACCCCCCTCCTTTCTTCCGAAACGAAAGGGGCTCAGGTTTTTTCTGCTCCTTTTCTCCGGAGGATGGTTTCTTGCGCTTCTCTCCCGAACCTTTCCGCTTCCTTCATGCTGCGGACAGATTCTATACGCCCTGGGAATCGCTCTGGGAGGAGGGCTTCTTTGCTGGCTGATTCCTCAAAAGATACAGGGGCAAAAGGTTCTGCTTCTTATCTTTCTTACGGGAGCCCTGTGCTCTCCCTTTTCCGAAGGAAAAGTTCCTTCGGGAATACTCTTTGCCCTGGGAGGAAGCTACCTCCTCATCCGGGGCCTCGGGATAGGAAAACTCCGGAGCTCTTTTCCAGAAAGAGGAGAACGATGCTTCCTCTCCGCGGGGGGGCTCCTCTTTCTGGGGGAGGGAATCCGCCTTCTCGTCCCCCCTCCTGCCCTTTCCCCGTGGTTTTTTGCTTCGGGGATCTTCGGAGGGATTTTTCTTCTCGTGTACACGCTTATCTCCGAAAAGAGCTTTTCCAAAACCACCCGAATGCTTTTAGGCGGGGCTTTCTGTCTTTATACGCTTCTCTCTCTTTTCGGAATTTCCGGCATTGTCCGCATGGAAAAAAGCTATACACGCCAGATTCTCCGGGAGGGATACACCCACCTGGAACTGGCACAGAACAAGTTTTCCTTTTTCGAAACCACCGGGGCCACTCTGGCGAAAACTGTAGCATCGGATCCCTCGATTACGGGGGAAAGCCTGCCGGAAAAGTCCTTTTCTCTGGATCTCCAGCTTCGGCTGCTGAATCGACGCCTCGGATCAAATATCATTTTTATCTTGGATAACCAGGGAAAAGTTATCTCCTCTTCGGAGCCTGCTCTCCTGGAAAAAAACCTCTCCTTCCGCTCCTACTTTCAGGAAGCCCTGGAGGGCAAGAGCGCTCTTCTCTACGCCCGGGGCACCCTGAGTAAAACCGAAGGGGGCTACTTTTCCCGCCCTCTGGTCAATCAAAAAGGAGAGATCACGGGGGTGGGGGTGGTAAAGATAGACCTCCTTCCCTCCTTCGGCGATCTTTTCCGCACCAACAGGATCGTCATGCACCAGGGAAGCGAAATCTTCTTCGGCCCTCCCCAGTTCATGGGAAAAACCCTCGAAAAAATAGACCACGGCACTCCCCCGGGGGGGTTCAAGAACCCCTTTCCCCTGACGGTCTCCCTTCCCCTCCCCGGAGGAACCTGGGAAATTACCAAAATCCTCTCACCGGAACCGGTCCTCCGCTACCGCCGGATACTTTTCTCCTTCTATCTTCTCCTCTCTCTTATCGCTCTGCTGCTCCTTCTGCGCCATATTCAGACAAACCAGCTCATTCATAAACTTCAGGAAGAGGTACGGGAACGACACGCTGCGGAACGAGCGGAGCGTGCCGCCCGATCAAAAGCCGAAGAAACGAATCTTCTTCTGGAGGAGGAAAAAAATCGGGCTCAATCCCTGGCAGAGGAGGCCCGGGAGGCAAATCAGGCAAAAAGCACCTTCCTCGCCAACATGAGCCATGAAATACGCACTCCCCTGAACGCCATCCTCGGCATGATCGAACTTCTTCTGGATACGGATCTCGACGAGGAACAACGGCATTATGCGGAAATCGTCCGGACCAGCGGCGACGCGCTTCTCGCCCAGATCAACGATACTCTGGACTTCTCCAAGATCGAAGCTGGGCGTATGGAGCTGGAACAACTCGCCTTCTCCCTTCCGAGCCTCCTGGAAAGCGTCATGGTAATACTTGCTCCTCGAGCCCGGGAAAAGGAACTCGGTTTCGATTTTTCCCTGGATCCCGAGGTGCCCCGGTATCTCGTGGGGGATCCCCTTCGAATCCGCCAGGTGCTTATCAACCTCGTGGGGAACGCCATAAAGTTCACCTCTTCCGGAAGGGTGGATCTTCAGGTTACGCGAGCTCCTCAAACCGAAGAGCGCGATATCCTTCGTTTCTCCGTGATGGATACGGGAATCGGCATCTCCCCCAAAGCCATGCTGTCACTTTTTAACGCTTTCGAGCAGGCGGATTCCTCCACCACCCGTCGGTTCGGTGGAACCGGCTTGGGGCTGGCCATCAGCAAAGGACTGGTGGAGCTCATGGGCGGAGAGATCGGCGTGGAAAGCGAAGAGGGCAAGGGATCCCGCTTCTGGTTCTCTCTCTCCTTTCCCAGAAGGGAGCCCCGGAAGCTTTCCCCGGAGAGTGGAAAGGATATGGGAGAAAAGAAGAGCCATGCCTCGCAGGCTCCCAAGCCTCGGAAGGAAAAAATTCTCCTGGTGGAGGATAACCCCGTAAATCAACAGGTAACGCTGGCCATGCTCTTCAAGATGGGATATGCCGCCGAGGTGGTGGAGAACGGCATGGAAGCCTTGATACGAACAAAGGAACGAATCTACGACCTTATTCTTATGGACATTCAGATGCCCGGAATGGACGGTTTCGAAACCACCCGGCAGATCCGGAGCCGGGAAGCCCGGAAAGGAGAACGCCCCCTTCCGATTATCGCCATGACCGCCCACGCTCTCTCGGGATACCGGGAAAAATGTATCGCCGCAGGTATGGACGATTACGTAACCAAGCCCATATCCTCCAGGGAACTTGCAAAAGCCCTGGACTTCCACCTTCAGGGAAAGGAGCTCCGGAGTTCGGAAAACGACGATCCCCAAAAATCTCCGGATTCCGATTCCAAAAAAACGGCCCCGTCCCCGCATTCTTCCGGAGATACCGGAACAAAACAATCCCCTCATGAAAGTCCCTCCTGGAAAGAACTCCCCCTCTTCCGTAAAGAAACGGGGCTTGAGGGAGCGGAGGGAAATGCTCTCTTTCTCGTGGAACTTCTGGAGCTTTTCACGGAAACCCACGGGGAAAAAGCCGGGGAGCTCCGAAAGGCCGCCGCAGAAAAAGCGTGGTCCCGGGGAAGCGACCTCGCCCATTCCCTGAAGGGCTCCTCCGCAAGCCTCGGTTTCCTGCGCCTTGCCGAAGGAGCCCGATGGACCGAAAAAATTCTTAAGGAACATCTCGGCGGAGAACATCTCCGGCAGGAAGAACTCCTGGAAAGAGCGCTTCTCGCCCTGGGAGATCTCGCGGAAGAAAGCTTGCAAGAGGCAAAGAAAAGGGCCGCCTCGGGAAACTGATCTCCACAAAAAACAGGAGCCTTCTTTCAGAATGAATTCCGAAAGAAGGCTCCTGAGAGAACTTGAAGGGTTCCTGCCGGAAAAGGCTACTCCACCCGATCTCTCCCCATTTTTTTGGCCCGGTAAAGGGCCTGGTCCGCCCGGTTGAGGGGAATGTCCGCATGAGGATCCTCCCGGAGGAGTTCCGACACTCCGATGCTCACCGTGACGGCCACAAACTCCGATGGGGCTTCCACCCGCATTCGGCGCACCTTTTCACAGAGTTCCTCCGCACATTTCCGGGCCGAAATCATATCCCTTCCCGGAAGGAGCACGCCGAACTCCTCTCCTCCCAAACGCCCCGGCAAATCCGAAGATTCCAGGCTTTCCTGCAGGAGTACCGCAAAATCCTGAAGCACCCGATCCCCCACCGCATGACCATAATGGTCGTTCACCTTTTTAAAGTGGTCCAAATCCATCATCAGCAGAGCCGCCCGGGCATCTCCCCGGCGCACTTTTTTCAGCTCCGACTCCAGACCCTCCATAAAAACCTGCCGGTTGGGAAGCCCCGTAAGGTAATCCCGGGTAGCCTGGGTGCGGAGCAGCTCCTCGCTTTCCCGCAAAACCGCCTCCACCTTCCGGCGATGCTCCACCTCGTCCTTCAGCCCCCAAATGGTTCGGCGCAACCGGATGGACATACGGTGAAAAGCGCGGGTAAGCTGGCGCACTTCCAGAATGGCACTGGAGGAGTGAAGGCCTCCGGGAGTTTCTCCTCGTGCCAG
Source organism: uncultured Synergistaceae bacterium (assembly GCA_964545875.1). Taxonomy (GTDB): domain Bacteria; phylum Synergistota; class Synergistia; order Synergistales; family Aminiphilaceae; genus DAIPKP01. The sequence goes on along the minus strand of CAZJHH010000003.1, from coordinate 38,409 downwards.
AGCCGCGGCGGCCCTGTTCAGATCCAGAATGGGAACGCTGATCTTTCGAGCCGCGAAGACCCCGAAACTTCCCGCCAAAAAGAGTACCAGCAGGAGAAACGAGAGGGCCCAGCGATTTCCCTGCTCCAGGCTCATCATAAAATCTCTTTCGGGAATGATTACTCCCACCAGCCAATCCGGCCCGGAAGGGTCTCCCAGGGGAAGGAGGGTTAAAAAATAATCTTCTCCGTTTCTTTGGAAAACCCTGTACAAGGGGAGAATTTCGGAGAACATTTCCACCGGAATTTCTTCTTCCAGGAATTCTCCCCCCAGGGCGATGAAGGGATCCCGGCTCTCTCGAAGCTTCAGGTGCCGGAAAGAAGATCCTTCCGCAGCAAAGGGAAGATCCTCCGAAACCGAGGAAGCCAGGAGAAATCCCTGAGAATCCATGAGAAAGGCCCGGCCCCGGTAGGCTATGGAGAGGGTTCGCAGAAATGCGGCAATATGAGAGAAAAAGACATCCACCGAAAGAACTCCCACCAGGGAACCGTCCTCTCCGAAGGCAGCACGGCTCAGGGCGATGGCCATATCCTGCCCCGTAAAAAGAACGTAGGGCTTGTTCCAGGCCGTTCCCTCCTCTTCCAAGGCGCGGCGGTACCACTCCCGGGTCCGGGCATCGAAATTTTCTACCGATGCAAGAAGCTCGCTCCGGTTCCCCCGGGAATCCAGGGAAAACTTTTGAAAAGTTCCCGCCCGATTATCCTCGGTAACAATGGCATACAGTACATGGGATTCCGCCTCTCGGCCGCTGTTCACCAGTCCTCCCATGAGGTTGCCGAAGTAGATGCTGGATACGGAGGAAAAAACCTGAATTTGCTCTCCGAAATGGCGTTCCAGCAGATCCGCCTCCTCTGCCCGGAGGTGCCCCTGGGCAAACTCTCGAAAATTCATTTCGTTAATCTGGCGGGGGACATCGAGAAAGGAAGCGATGTGTTCCGCAATGCGCGTCCCCATTTCTCTCTGCAGTAACAGGGCCATTTCGCGGACGGTTCTTTCTCCGTGCCGATGGGCTATATATCCCACGAATACCGCCACAAAGAGAGCGATAAAAAGAAAGGTGCCCACGAGAAGGCAACGCAGAGTGATGCCTGAAAAAAATTTTTTCTGGAACATGGGAACCTCCTCCCGGAAGAAAATTTTTCAAAAAACAAAGGCTTCTCAAAATATGGCATGCCGAAAGAAAGCGACCTTTCTCGGGGAAAGCCCGCCGGAGGCTCTTGCTGCAGCCAGGGGAAAACGCTTTGACAACACTTTTATTGTACAGCTTTTTCAGTGACTTCAAAGTTTTTTGCTTTATTTTTTCACGAACAACCCTTGGAAAAACCGACAAATCCTATCCGAGTACAGGTACTCTTTTCTTTTTATTTCTCTATTTCTCGGGTAAAGCGAATTCTCCTTCGCCCCACTCCTCCCTACAGCTCCACGGAGCTTCCCGCTCCGGCCCAGGAGACCGAAGCGAAACGCCTGCCCAGGGCAAGGGCTACATTTATCCCGGTACAGTGATTGGGCCGCCACTCTTCCACGAAAAATCGGCTCTCCAGAGCATTCAGAACTTTTTCGAGAAATTCCGGAGACTGCCCCTTGAGATGCATGCCCCCCTGAACTGCGTAAAACTCCCGGCTCCCGGTGCGACGAGCCGCCTCCTCCAGAATATTCACCACTCCGGAATGAGCACATCCCAAAAGAAGGGACCATCCGAAACGACCCTCCACCAAAAGGGAAAGATCGTCTTCGAAGGGATCCGGCATCACCTCTCCCTCCTCGCCCACGATCTGGAGAGACGGGGTGTGAGGAACGAAGGAAGGATCCCGTCTCTCTCGGGGAACCACCAGGGCGTACACTCCCGGCAGTAGCTCTTCGTCTCCCCGGAGGGGAGAAAAGAGAGAATTCACCTGGGCGAGGGAAAACCCCAGAGGTACCCGCCGACCCTGACGAAGGCCGAAGCGCTCCACACCGCAGGAGACATGCCCGTAGATGGGGATGTTCCACCCCTGACGGAGGAGCACCGGAATGCCCCAGGCATGATCGAAATGGCCGTGACTGCATACGAGGCCGTTCAGATCCTTTCCGGAAATACCCAGCATGGCGAGATTATGCTCCAGAGCCCTGCCCTGCCCCGCATCGAAGAGCAGAGTTCCCCGAGGTGTCCGGATAAGCTGGGAAAGTCCATGCTCCCCCAGAAGATTGCGATTTTCCGTATAGTTATCCACCACTACCTGTACCAGCATACCTACCGCCCCATTTCTTGAGAATCTACCGGAAAGATCTTTCCGAAATATCCTCTCTCCGAAAAAGAAAGGTTTTTCCAGAATTTTTTTCTTCCCGGCTATTCTTTTCTTCTTTATGCAGTATAATGTCCCCTGCCCAGAGAGGCAAAGGACAGATACGAAAGGCAGGAACTTCATGATACAGGCAGATCGCATTCGCAACGTGGCCATCGTGGCGCATATCGACCACGGCAAGACCACCCTTATCGACGCCATTTTCAAGGCTTCCCACACCTTCCGGGAAAATGCCCGGGTGGAAGAACGGGTAATGGACAGCAACGCCCTGGAGCGGGAACGGGGCATTACCATTCGAGCAAAACACTGCACCGTCCAGTGGGAGGACTATCAGATCAACATTATCGACACCCCAGGGCACGCGGACTTTTCCGGCGAAGTGGAGCGGGTGCTCTCCATGGTGGACTCGGTGCTCCTCCTGGTGGACGCCTGCGAGGGCCCCATGCCCCAGACCCGGTACGTTCTCATGCGTGCCCTCGCCATGGGATACCGTCCCATGGTGTTTATCAACAAGGTGGACCGCCGGGGAGCGGATCCGAATCTCGCCCTGGACAAAACCTTCGACCTCTTTCTGGAGCTCGGAGCTACGGACGCCCAGGCGGATTTCCCCGTGCTCTACGGCTCCGCCCTGCGGGGATGGGCCTCCAACGAGACGAACCCCGAAGACAAGGAATCCATGGAAGATCTTTTCCGGGCCATCATCGCCCACGTACCGCCTCCGAAGGTAAAGCCTGAAGAACCCTTTCTCATGCAGATCAGTACCTTGGCATGGAACGACTATATCGGGCGCATCGGCTGCGGCAAGATCCTTCAGGGAAGCATCGCCCTGGGAGAGACCTTTACCAAGTACCAGACCGCCTGGATCAATAAAGCGGAAAAAACCTGGGAGCCCCGGCAGAGCCGGTCGGAGCGGGCGGTACATCTCTGGACCACCCTGGGACTGGAACGTACCGAGGTACAGGAGGCCCATGCGGGAGATATCGTCTGGATCGCCGGCCCCGAGGAGATCGGCATAGGAGACACCTTCGCCTCCCCCGCTCTCGAAAAACCCACCCTGCCTCCCCTGGATATCGAGGAACCCACGGTCTCCATGTTCTTTCTCGTCAACAACGGCCCCTTCGCGGGGCAGGAAGGCCGGGCCATCACCCTGCGGCAGCTCCGGGAACGGCTGGATCGGGAGCAGAAGGTGAACGTGGGGCTCCGGGTGGAAGATCTGGGACGTCCCGACGGCCTGAAGGTCTCCGGCCGGGGAGAGATGCACCTGGGCATCCTGATCGAAGAAATGCGCCGGGAGGGACTTGAGTTCTGCGTCTCCCCCCCGGAGGTGATTACCCTCCGGGACGACCAGGGTAATCTTCTGGAACCCATCGAACAGCTCATCGTGGATATCCCCGAGGAGTTCCAGGGGGCGGTGATCGAAAAGCTGGCGAGGCGCAAGGGAGAGCTGCTGAGCGTTCACGTGGGAAACACCGGAACCATCCGGCTGGAATTCTCCATTCCCACCCGGGGGCTCATCGGATATCGCAACGATTTTCTCACGGACACCAAGGGACTGGGAATCATGTCCTCCCGGCTCCTCCAGTACGATCTCTGGCGGGGAGATGTCTCCTCCCGTACCCGGGGCTCCATGGTGAGCATGGAAGCGGGAGAGGCCACGGCCTACCAGATCGAAAATCTCCAGCCCCGGGGGGTGCTCTTCGTCTCCCCCATGGATCGCATCTATGAGGGGATGGTGGTGGGAGAACACAGCCGCCCCGGAGACATACCCTGCAATCCCACGAAGAAAAAACACCTCACCAACATGCGCTCCGCCAACAAGGACAGCACGGTGGTGCTCAACGTTCCCCGGAAGATGGGGCTCGAAGAGGCCCTGGAATGGATCGCCCAGGACGAGCTTATCGAAATAACCCCCGAAAGCATCCGGATCCGCAAGTCTCTCCTGAACGCGGAAGAGCGGCGCAAGGCGGCGAAGCGAAAGGGAGAATAGCCATGAAAAGTTCCGCCGCATCCCCCTCCCTGGGGGCCATTATCCTGGGGGGAGGATACGCCTCCCGTATGGGGCGGTGCAAACTCCTCCTTCCCCTGGAGGAACGCACCGCCCTGGAACATGCGGTAACTACTCTGGAACACGCCGGAGTGGAGCACATTATCGTGGTATCGGGCCATTATGAAGAGGAGATGCGCCCCTCCGTGGAAGCCCTGGGAGCTCTTTCGGTCTACAACTCCGAATACGATCGAGGCATGTTCTCTTCGGTTCTGGCGGGGCTCCGGGCTCTGCCGACCTCGGTGGAGGCCTGTTTCCTTCTGCCCGGGGACATTCCTCTGGTCAAGGAGAGCACCTACCGAAAGCTTCTCGACTCCCGCAGGCCGGAACAGCCTCTCCTGATCCCTTCCTTCCGGGGAAAGACGGGACACCCCCCGCTCTTCCACGCCTCCCTGACATCCCCCATTCTCGGCTGGAAGGGCGAAGGAGGCCTTCGGGGAGCTTTCCATGCCTTCGCTCCGGAGCCCCTGCTGGTTCCCGTGGCGGATCAGGCAATTCTGCTGGATATGGACACCCCGGAAGACTACGAGCAGCTTCAGGTCTACGCCGAACGCCAGGGGCTCCCCACGGAAGAGGAGTGCCTCGCCCTCTGGGATCTGGCGGAAACACCGGAAAAGGCCCGACTCCACTGCCGTACGGTACAGGCGGGAGCGGTAGCCCTCGGCATGGAGCTTCTTCAAAGGGGATATCCCCTCAAGGTGGAGCGCCTCGCCACGGCGGCGCTGCTCCACGATCTTCGCAAGGGACACCCCTCTCATGCGGAGGAGGGAGCCGCCTTTCTGAAAAGCCACGGCTATGAATCCATAGCTCCCCTGGTGGCCCACCACATGGAACTTCCGGAAAGACTCTCCCCGGAAACGGCCCTGGAAGAGGAAATCCTCTACTGCGTGGACAAGCTGGTGGAGGACATTTCCTACATGCCCCTGGACAAGCGCCGGGAGCATAAAAGGGCCTGCTTCGAAGGAAGGCCCAAGGCTCTGGAGGCCATGGAACGAAAAATGCAGCGAGCCCAGGAAATACAGCAGTCCCTGGAGAAAAAGCTCGGGAAACCCCTGGAAACCATACTTGGAGGCATACACCCATGGGCATGATCTATCTCATTCGACACGCGGAACCCCAATTCGACAACGGCCACGGGGTTACCCGGGATCCCGAGGGGCCCCGGTACTACGGCTCCCTGGATCTCGAATTGAGCCGGGAGGGGCGGGAACATGCGGTATCCCTGGAAACATCCCTGGAGCATCTTCGGGAAGGCACCCTGATAACGAGCTCCATGCGTCGGGCCCAGCATACGGCGGAGCTCATCTTTCCAGGCAAACCCTACCGGGTGGAGCCGAGCTTTCGGGAGATCGACCTGGGAAAATGGGAGGGACGCACTTTTCAGGAGGTCAAAGAAGAAGATCGCATGGCCTTCGAAGAACGATGGAGCCACCTGGAAACCTTCCGGAGCCCCGGAGGCGAGAGCTTCCAGGATCTTCGGCAGCGGGTGATCCCCGCATTCCGGAGCCTGATCGGCGAAAACCTCTCCTCCCCCCTGGTCATCACCGCCCACGGAGGAGTCTTTCTGGTGATTCTCCAGGAGATTCTGGGAATCCCCCTTCAAACGACCTTCTCTCTCCGGCAGGACTACTGCGGCATCCACGTACTGGAAAACGGGAAAAAGGACTCCCTCACCATCCGGCAGCTCAACTGGCATCCGGGCATTCTTTAGGACGGTTTTTTCAAAAGAATACAATGCCGTACACTTTCGCTGGAAAAATAAAGCGAAAGTAGGTATAATGTGCCCTAAAACCCAGGGTTGTCCACAATATTCCTTACGCACATCTCCTGGGGAACACTCTTTACAGGAGGTGGCGGCACCATGAAGATTACCCGTGCAACCGCAGTAGTAGACACCCATACCGGAGGCGAACCCACCCGGCTTATCATCGGAGGGGCTCCCTATATACCGGGAAAGAGCATCAGCGAAAAGTGGGTGAACGTGCACAAGAACTTCGACGACTTCCGGATATACACCACCTGCGAACCCCGGGGACATGGGGACATGGTCTCGGCTCTCTTCGTTCCCCCGGTTCACGAAGAAGCCCATTTCGGCATCATCTTCCTGGAAACCGGAGGGGGCATCACCATGTGCGGCCACGGCTCCATCGGAGTGGCCCGGGCGGCGGTGGAGCTGGGATGGATTTCCAAGACCGAACCCTTCACCGAAGTGGTGCTGGATACCCCCGCAGGGCTTGTAAAGCTCTACGTGGAGGTGAAAAACGGCGAGGTGGGAGAGGTGGCCCTTCACAACGTACCGAGCTTTCTCTATAAAAAGGACGTCTCCCTCCATGTGCCCTCCCTGGGAAAGGAAATTCTTCTGGACATCTCCTTCGGGGGAAGCTTTTTCGCCCTTCTCCCTGCAGAGTCCGTAGGACTTTCCATAGAGCCCAAGGACAGCTCCAGGCTCATCTCCCTGGGTCTGGAGATTCGGGAATGCCTGAACCAGAGCGTTCCGGTGGCTCACCCCACGGAACCTCACATCAAGCGGGTGGAGCTGGTGGAATTCTACTCCCAGAAGGACAGAAACACCGCGAGCAACGCGGTGATCTTCGGCGAGGGATCCCTGGACCGCTCTCCCTGCGGCACCGGCACCAGCGCCAAGATGGCCACCCTCGCCGCCAAGGGAAAGCTCGATCCGGGAGAGATGTTCAACTACTCCAGCATCACCGGAAGCCTCTTCCGGGGAAGCTACGAACCGGGCCCCAAGGTGGGAGATTTCGACACCATCCTCCCCACCATCCGGGGAAAGGCCTACGTTACGGGATTCAACTACCTGGTTCTTACGGAAGAGGACGAGCTCGGAAGCGGCTTCGTGCTGCAGCGCTGATGCCCTCTCCTCTCCAGATTTCCTGAAACTGCGAAAAGACGGCATGAAAGAGTCCGGGATTTCCCTTGAGAAACCCCGGACTCTTTCATGCCGTCTTGTTTTCGTTCATCCGTAAAAAACCGGAAAAGAACCTATTTCGGAACCTCTCCCTCCACGCCTTCCACGAACCAGCCCATGGAGAGCATATCCCCGTCGGACATGACTTCTCCTTCGGGAACCCGAACCTCTCCCTTCTGATCTTTAATGGGCCCCGTAAAGACATCCCAGGCTCCGGAGATGATCTTTTCCCTCTCCGCCGCCACCAGCTCCTTCACGGAATCCGGCACGTCCTTACCGAAGGGCGACAGATCCACCATGCCCTCCTTGAGGCCCCACCAGATATCCTCGCTCTCCCAGGTACCGTTTATAATCTTATCCACCGTGTAGATGTGGACCTGCCCCCAGTCCCAGATGGGAGCGGTAAGGTGCTTGGTGGGTGCGTAATGGCTCATATCGTTGTTGTATCCCACCACGTAGACCCCCGCCTCTTCGGCAGTCTGGGGAGTGGCGCCGGAATCGGCATGCATGGCGATCACATCCGCCCCCGCATCGATAAGGGCCTTGGTGGCTTCCTTTTCTTTACCAGGATCGAACCAGGAGAAGAGCCATACCACCTTCACCTTGGCCTCGGGATTGACGTGCCGCACTCCCTGGACAAAGGCGTTGATTCCCCGGATAACTTCGGGAATGGGCTGGGCCGCCACGTAGCCGAGGACGTTGCTTTCGGTCATGCTTCCCGCCACGAGCCCCGAAAGGTACCGGGCCTGGTACATGCGGCCGAAGTAGGTTCCCACGTTGTCTCCCCGCTTGTACCCCGAGCAGTGCATGAAGTAGACGTCCTTATGGCGCGCCGCCACTTCCTGTACAAAATCCATGTACCCGAAGGAGGTGGCAAAGATGAGCTTCGAGCCGTTCCGCACAAAGGTATTCATCACTCGGGCGGAATCGGGGCCCTCGGGAACACTTTCCACGATGGTGCTCTTGAGCCCGGGGAAGGCCTCTTCCATTTCCAGCCGCCCCTTTTCGTGCATGAAGGTCCATCCCCCGTCTCCCACGGGACCGATGTAGACAAACCCCGGCTTCAGCTCCTCCACGGGCACCGCCTCCATGCCAAAGGCCACGCCTGCGCAGAAACAGCAAAGAAGCGCCACAAACGCCACGACAAAACTCTTTCTCATGCTTCATACCTCCTCCATAGAAATAACTTCAATCGCTATTTTACCCTATCCTCTACTACAAGGGCAAAGAGGAAAAAGATTTTCCCGTGCCTTTTTGAGGGTTTTTGCAGAGATGTTGAGCCTAGAGGCATGCTCCTCCGAAAAAGCGAAAAGCTTTAGGCAAAAGTAGGAAAAAGAAGTCTCTTCTTCGGGGAAATAAGGGTCGGAAGGCCCGCCACGCCTCACTCCTCGATGATTTCCTTCACTCTGCCCACCATGCCGTTCTCAAGGCGCACCTTGATGCCGTGGGGATGATAGGAGCTCTTCGTCAGCAGGCTCTGTACCACTCCTTGGGTGAGATCTCCCGAACGCTGGTCCTGTTTCTGCACCACGCTGACCTTCATTCCGGGCCTTACGTTGGATCGTTTCGTTCCGGGCATATCCATCTACTCGCTTTCTCTGGAAAAATAAAAAATCAGGGGCTCTCTTTTTCTCCCCCCGGAGCTCCCAGAAGAAGTTGCAGCCGGGCAAGCTCGTCCTTTTCCGGCTCCGGCTCGGAAAAGAAAACCTCTTCGGATTCCGAAGAGATCCGCACTCCTCTGCCCTCTTCCACTATCCCCACGGGATAGAGAGATGCCCAGGGAGCGATGGTTTGCGAGGCTTGGGCCACCTTTTCCCGGGGCAGGGTTACCGCCAAAGCTCCCGAAGAGATCATCCGAAGAGGATCGAAGCCGAAGGCCCGGGCGAAGTTCCGCACCACCGGAAGAAGAGGGAGTTGCTCCCTCTGAATCCGAAAACATGTTTTCGCTCCCCAGGCCATTTCGAGAAAAGCCTCCAGCACTCCTCCCCGGGTAGGATCGTGCATGGCGGTGGCCCCCAGTTCCGCCAGCCGAAGGGCCTCGGGAACCACCGAAAGATCTTCCGCAAGAATTTTCGCTTTTTCCACGTCCTCCTTCGAAAGTCCCCGGCGACGGCATTCCTCGGGGTAGTCCCAGGCGAGGATGGCGGTTCCTTCCAGCCCCATGCCCCGGGTGAGACAAATCACGTCCCCCTTCCGGGCTCCGGAGGTGCGTACCAGGGTTTCTTTCCGGGCCTTGCCGAAGGCGGTTACCGCCGCGAGGGGCCGGGAGAGCCCCGAGGAGTAGCCGCTATGGCCTCCCACGATGACCGCTCCCGCCTGCCCGGCGGCCTCCACCGCCTCTTCCATGATGCTCCGGAGCTGTTCCGTATCCTCCGCCGAGGGGACCAGCACCAGAATCTGGAGCCACTGGGGAGGCACGCCGCTGGCGGCGAGGTCGTTGCAGGCCACGTGCACCGCCAGGCGCCCCAATCCTTCGGCGGCCCCCACGATGGGATCCACATGAGAGGCGAGAAGCCCGGATCCCGTATCCACCAGGGCGATATCCTCTCCGAAGAGGCTTCCCAGAAGCACCGAAGGATCCTCTTTCTGTCTGGCAAGAGGGGCATACACCGCCCGTTCCATCACATTCCGGCAGAATTTGGACATCAGGACTTCTCCTCCCGGAAGGCTTTCCGGAGATTCCGGGCGTAGAAGCGCTCTTTTCTCCAGAGGGTGGTGATAAGATCCTCGTTCCGCAGAAGCTCCTCCAAAAGGGCTTTCCCCTCCCCCGAGGCGGACTCCTGGTCTCCCAGAAAACGCTCCACCGCAGCCTCTTTCATGGGATGCACCGAAAGAATGGCGAGCAAGGCCTCCCGAAGATCCCCGGTACGGGTAAAATCGTTCCCCTCGTAGGCGTTGAGAATGCGCACGTCCAGATTATGGGCCTGAAAGATGGCGGTGGCTGCGGTGAGACGCTCCTCGTCCACCAGGGCCACCCCGGGACATGCGGGGGGGCGGGTGGGAGAGGAGAGCCTGCAGACCGCGGGGGCCAGAGGCTCCAGGAAGGAGGCCAGCTCTTCCAGGTGATCTTCTCCGTCGTTGCTCCCCTTGACGAGCATGGTTTCCGTCTCCAGATGCCCCCGGTAGGTTCGGGCGAATTCCTCGACGCCCCGAAGAATTTTCTCCAGGGAAAGATTCTTGTGAGGTCGGTCCAGGGCGCTCCAGATATCCCGGCGTACTGCATCCATTTTCAGGGAGACCCAATCGAAACAGGCGAGATCTTCCCGTACCGAAGGAAGATCTACGAGAGAGGCGTTGGAGATAATGCCCAGGGGAATGCCGAAGGGTTTGAGGCGTCGTGCCAGGTCTCCCAGCCGGGCATCCAGGGTGGGTTCTCCGTCGGGGACAAAGGCTATATAATCCACGGATTTCTCCAATGCGGCAAGTTCCTCCAGCTTGCGGGCCGCTTCCGCTTCCAGAACCGAGGGATCGAAAAAGGAACGCCGCTCGGCGGTCATGGTGATGGCGTTGCCCAACTGGCAGTAACGACAGGCGTAGGTGCAGATTTTGGGGGGAATGTGATTGACCCCCAAACTGCGCCCCAGCCTCCGGGATGGCACGGGGCCGAAGATGTGCATGGCAAGACCTCCTTGAAAATCCTTGGTTTAGTCAAGGATACTCCCGGAGAGAACAAAGCGAACAGGGGCAAAGAAAGAGAATTTGCGGGGCAATCTGGTACTGTGGAAAACGATCCGGGGGGGAAAATACGCCGCCCTCAATCCTCCAAAGAAAAGATCACGGGCACCCGGAGGGTTACGGTTCTTCCCGGAGGAGCAAACTCCCACCGGGAAAGCCCCTCCCGGGCGGCCTCGTTGAGCTCCTGCCACCGGCAGGGTTCCAGCACCGTCACGCCTCCCACCTTCCCCGAAGGGGCTATTCGGATTTCCAAAAGCACCTCTCCCTCCCGGCGGAGCTTTCGGGCAATTTTCGGATATGCCGGTTCCGGGGCCTGGAGAGGAGTGGCATGCCAGGGCGTTTCGGAACGGGAGCCTCCGGAATCTGCGGCGGCTTCCGGCGAAGAATTTCGGGATTTTTCCCGCAACATTTCCGAAAGGGAGGAGGTTCCGGAAGTGCTCTCCGGAGGAAGAGCGGATTCTTTCGAGGCTTGGAGCTCCGGGGAAGGGCTTCGGGGCGAAAGGGTTTCCGGGGAGGGTTTGGAAAGGTTCTGCTCTCCGGCGCCGGAAGAGGAGGGGCTTTCGGGCCAGGGGGATGCGGCGGTTTGAGAGATCGCCCCGGAAGAAGCCCCGTTTTTTTTCGGAGAACTCTGCTCTCGAGAGATTTCCGGAGAGGACGTGCGAGAGTCTTGAAGAGCCCGGGATGGGGAGGCCGGAGAACTATCCCGGGGCTGGGGAGCTTCGGGGCTTCCGAGGGCTTTCGGAGTTTCCGGAGTACCCTTCTCCGTTTCAGGGGCGGAGGGGACACGAAAAAGTACCTCCCCCCGGAGGGGAGAGCCGTTCTGCATATGGAAATCATCCGGAAGAGGCTGCAACAACACGCCGAGGAGCATGCCGTGGATTCCCAGGGAGAGAAGCAGAAATCCCAGGGAACGCATCTATTCCCCCTCCTCCTCCACCACAAGAAGCACCGTCTCCACCCCCGCGGAACGCAGCAGGGAGAAAATCCGAACCACCCCGCCGTAGGGAACCCGGCGATCCGCTTCGAGGGAGACGCTTGCCGGAGTTTCCCGGGAGAGCCGCCCCCGGAGTTCTTTCTCCGGAAGGAGCTCCCGATCCCAATAAAGATCTCCCTCGGCGGTAAGTACCACCCGAATCGGCGAGTCTTCCCGGGTTTCTCCCTCTCCCGAGGGGAGACTCACCGAAAGACCCTGCCGCAAAAAGGTGGTGGTGAGCACGAAAAAGAGAATGAGCAGAAAGAGAATGTCCACCAGAGGGGTAAGATCCGGCAGGGCGTTTCTCCGGGAGCGCCGCATTACTCCGCCTCGTCGATCCGGGAGGCTTGAGAGGTTCGGGAAGCCCGCAAAAGCCCCCGCCAGAGAAGCCGGAGAAGCTCCTGAAGCTGCTCCTCCAAAGCATCCACCCGGGAGAGAAGAAAGGCCTGGGCCAGCACCAGGGGAATCGCCACGGAAAGCCCCGCGGCGGTGGTGAAGAGGGCCTTCCAGATACCTTCCGCAAGGATGCCGAAATCTCCTCCTCCCGACCGGGGGAGCTTCTGGAAAATCTGGATCATTCCGAGTACCGTTCCGAGCAGCCCCAGAAGAGGGGTAATCCGGGCAAGGGTGCCGAGAAGCCCCACCCCGCGCTCCCAGGTGTGCAGCGCTCCGGAACGGAACTGTTCCAGGTGCTCCCGAAGCGCCTCGGGAGAGAGATACCGCCACTCCTCGAGCCCCGCCCCCAAAATCTCTCCGAACCACCGGGGACGCCTGGAGGTCCGTTTTTCCAACTGTCCCAAAATCTCCAGGGAGGGAGAAGCTCCCCGCCACTCCCGGAGGATTTTGGCAAGAAAGCGATGCTCCCCCCAGAGAACATAAAGACGCTCCAGGAAGAGCGCTCCCCCGAGAACGCTGCATCCCCCGATGGCGTACATGGTCCAGCCTCCCAGGGCGAAAAACTCCTGGATTACTTCCCGCAGATTCTCCATGAATGATTCTTCTCCTTCTTCCGCATCCGGGGCTCCAGAAACCGGAGCACCTCCTCCAGGGATTCACAGCGGCGCTCCATCTCTCCCAGAAAACAGTGCCATACCGGAGGCTCTTCCGAAAGGTGCCCCCGAAGCAGCACCCGGGGAAGTTCCGCGGATCCCCGGGAAACCGGGTGAAATCCTTGGCGCTCCAGAGCGCTCCGGGTCCATCGAAGGGCCGCCCCCGGAGGCCCTTCGAGCAACAACGCCGTCTCTTCCGAGGGGGGACAGAAAAAAATCCCCTCTTCCCGGGAGAAACGCACCCTCCCGGAATGTTCTCCCAACCCAAGATAAGCTCGCTCAAGATCCCCCTGGAGAAGTAGATCCTCCCCCACTCCCTGGAGGCATATTCCCGAGGGTGTGAGAAGCCAGGTTCGGTCCGCCATGCTCAGAGCTCCCTGAATCTGGTGGGATGAGAAGAGAATCCCCCGCCCCTCTTCCGCCGCCAGACGGCGGAGAAGGTGCAGAATTTCCGCCCCTCCGGGAAGGTCGATAAAAGCCAGGGGTTCGTCCAGCAGAAGCACCGGGGTTTCCTGAGCCAGAGCCCGCCCCAGATAGGCCCGGCGGCGTTCTCCGTCGCTCAAATTTTCCAGAAGGCGCTTTTGCAGATGTTCCAGCCCGAGAAAGGCGAGAATTCGGGCGGCGGCCTCCCGGTCTCTCCCGGAGGATTTGCCGTGCCAGGGAGTGTGAGGATGCCGCCCCGCGAGGACCAGCTCTTCCACGGTCATGTAGGGCACCGAAGGATGCAGGGTATGCGCCACGGCGATCTTCTTCGCCCGTTCCAGGGCGGAATAGGTTTCCAGAGGCCTCTCCTCCAGAAAAACCCTCCCCTCCAGGGGAGCGAGAAAACCTCCCAGGGTCCGCAGAAGGGTGGATTTGCCGGATCCATTCGCCCCGAGAAGACAGACCATCTCTCCCGGAAGGATCTGCCCCGAAAAATCCCGGGTGATCTTCGGAGAATTCTTCGAGGAGGATCCGTACCCCGTGGCAAGATTTTCCGCCCGGAGAAGAGGAGAGCTCACGGCTTCTCCTCCCCGGAAGGATGCCGAAAGAGCACCCAGAGCACCACGGGAACCCCGAGAAGAGCGGTGACCGCATTCAGGGGAAGCAGGGTTCCTCCAGGGCCCAGGCGGGTAAGAAGGTCTGCCCCCAGGGCAAGGGCTCCGCCTCCGAGAAGGCATGCGGGAAGAAGCACCCGGTGGTCCCATGTTCGGAAGAGTCCCCGGCAGAGATGGGGCACCGCCACCCCCAGAAAGGCCACGGGGCCGCAAAAGGCGGTAACGCTTCCCGCAACGAGGGCGGTGCAGAGAAAGACCAGGAGGCGCACCCTGCCGAGGGAGAGTCCCATGCTGGCGGCGTAGCTCTCCCCTAAAAGAAGGGCGTTCAGAGATTTTCCAAGCCCGAGGGAAATCCCCAGACCGAGAAGACATGCGGGCACGAAGAGACGGAGGTTCTCCGGAGAGACCCCTCCGAAGGTGCCGAAGCTCCAGGCGAGATAGGATCGCAGCTGATAGAGGCTGCCGAAGGAGAGGAGTACCGTCACTCCCGCATTGGCGAGATATCCCAGCAGAACTCCCAGAAGAAGAATACCCGTATTGCCCCGGATGCGCCGGCTTCCCAGGAGAATCACCAGCAAGGATCCCAAAGCTCCCAGAAAGGAGGCCCCCAGAAGAAGGGCGGAGCCGAAGGCGGGGCTTCTTCCTGCCGGAGCGAGCCCGAGAAGAGCCAGAGCCACTCCGAGGCTCGCCCCGGAGCTGGTGCCGAGGAGAAAGGGCCCTCCCAGGGGATTGCGAAACCAGGTCTGCATGAGAAGCCCCGCCGCTCCCAGGCAGGCCCCTCCCAGCCAGGCGGTGCAGCCCCGGGGAAAACGGAGCTCCCGAAGAATCACCACCTCCTCGGGAGAAAGCCCTTCTCCCTTGAAAAGGAATTCCAGGGTGCTCCCCGGAGAAATGTTGACGGAGCCGAAAAAGAGCTCTCCTCCAAAGAGAATTCCCCCGAGAAGAGCGAGAAGTGCCAGAAGAAAAAGAGGCCTTCCTTTTTCCGTTTTTTTCGGCATCATGGGGCTTTCTCCTTCAGAGGTATCTTTCGGTAGTAATAGAGCTCGTGCTCCGGCAGAAGTTCGGGATGCAGAATATGGAGCAGATCCGCCAGCACCTTCTCGGGGTGCAGCACCCCGCTTTCGTGATAGTCGTTCCCTCCCTCAGAATTCGTCCGCCCCCCGTTGCTGTAGACTCTTTCCTCCCGGAAGGCCCGAAAATGGGCGTATCGGGGATCCTCCCGCAGGGCCTCTTCAAGGCAGTTCCAGGAAGGAGCGTTGATCCAGAACTCTCCGGAGCTTCCCCGGTGCAGTACCGCTTCGAAGTCCAGAGGCCAGGTTCGGAAACCCGGAAGATCCTCCCAGAGGTAGCGCCCTCCCGCATCTTCCACGTACCGGGCCTGAAAGTTCTTTCCTCCGGGCATGTACCAGGTATCCCCGAAGGGATATCCTCCGAAAACCCCGGGGCGGTACGATGCCGAAGCTCCCCGGGCCGCAAGCTCCCGGTACCGTCTTTCCCGCTCTTCGAAGAGCTTGCGGGCCTCCTCTTCCTTTCCGAAGAAGAAACCGAGAAAGACCAGCCACTCCCCTCGTCCCAGGGGATGGCTCTCCCGGTGCTCCGTGGTCACCACCAGGGGGAGTTCCAGCCGCTGCATGCGCTGATAATCCCTCTGCACCTCCTCGTAAGGGGCATACCAGAATACCCCCTGGGGACGCAGGGTCACCAGGCGCTCCAGATCCAGGGCCAGGTCGTTTCCCACCTCCAGGGCTCTCCCTTCTTCGAGGCGGCGCCGGAGCTCCGGAGAGTGCAGGTACGGGACGTTCGCCACCCCCACCACGGAATCCAGCACTTTCAGATCCTCCAGCCCGGACACGTAGGGAGTGGCGAGAAGCACCGTCCGTTCCAGGGGAATGGATATCTCCTGCCAATCCGGAGAAATCCGGACATCTCCTTTTCGTTCCCGGGGAACCAGGAGATAGTTCCACTCTCTCCCGGCATCTTCGGGATCCCTCACGGCAAGATGCCACCCCTCCCCGGCGGGTTTCGCGGAAAATCCCCGGGCATACCGGGGGATATAGGCTTCCCGGTCTCTTCCCAGGCCCGAAGAAGGCGCCAGGAGCATGCCTCCCAGCAGGAGAAACGCGAGAATTCTTCCCGTTATGGGGCTGCCTTTTCGCGAATTTCCGTATTGTCCGTAATTCATGCCCTGGCCTCTGTTTTTGGTTTGCGTTTCACCTGAACCCCGGCGGTATCTCAAAAGCTCCATCCCAGCGAAAGATACCATGTGCGCCCCGGCAGGGGATACCATGTAAGACGCTCGGGACCGTACCCTATGGGCTGAAAGGAGATTTCCGAGGTGGTGTCGAAGAGATCCCGCACTCCCAGGGCAAGGGTGCAATCCTCCCGGAACCGCCATTTGAGCCCCAGGTTCCACTGGGTACAATCTCCGTAGAGAATGCTTCCGGCATCGTCAAAGTAGTTTTCCCCCGAATGAAGAACCTCCCCGAAAACGAGAAGCTCCGGGGAAAAGCTCCGGGAAAGCCGGGCGTAAAGGGCATGTTCCGGCCGGTTGGGCAGAGGATTGCCGTAGCGGTAGCCGGAACTCCGGTTTTCTCCGTCCATCCGGGTGTAGGAGAGGACCAGGCTCCAATGATCCCAGGAGAAGGCGCTTTCCAGTTCCACCCCGGAGATAAAGGCCTTGCCGATGTTCTCGTATACACCGTAGCGAGGGTTGATCATGACAAACTCGATGAGGTTTTCCATGTCCAGCACGAAGGAGGTGATCCCCACCCGGGAGGACCACCCCTCTCCTTCCCGAGCCCAGTAGATTCCGAGATCCCACTGAAAACCCTCTTCCCAGGCCAGATCGGTATTGGGAACGATCATGCTGCCGTCCCCATAGGTTTCGTACAGATTCGGAGCCCGGTGGGAGTATCCTCCGGATCCCTTGAGGTACCAGTTTTCCCGAAAGTTCCAGGACATTCCCAGGGACCAGGAGAGGTGCCCCTCCCGATCTACCTGGTTCCACCGCAGCAGGGGCTCCACCACCAGGCTCTGGTTCGGAAGCAGGAAAATGCTGTCCTGAAGCACGTAGTTCCAACGATTTCGGCTGTAGGATCCTGATTCTCCGGATATGGAGGAACGTACGTCCCCCTCCATATCCAAACGCTCGGAGCTCCAATCCATGCGAAACTCCAGGGCATGCCGGTCTCCCGCCAGAGCCTTGAAGGCTCCGGAGAGAGCGGTACGTTCGGTATCGTAACGGTTGTATTTCTGGTTGTACATGCCCACCTGGTCCCAGGGGTCGAAAAACTCCCGCACCTGGGAGGAACATTCCATGCGCCAGGTGGCGAGAACCTCTCCCCAGAGGCGCTCCGTGACGATCCCCAGATCCATCCGGGAGGATTCCACCCGGGCTCCCAGGGGATTTCCGAGGGCATCCCAGGGCCCCTTGTCGTTTCCCGGAGCGGGAAGAGGAAGATCCTGGTTCCGGGCATTCCAGCCGAAACGCACCTTCCAAAGGTCGTCTTCCCAGCGCAGGAGCAGATTTTCCGCCCTGTATCCGTTGTGCTGCCGGATGGCTTCGTAATCGTCTCCGGGGTTGTAGGCGGTGTTGTTGTCGTTCCAATAGGAGAAATTCCCCTCGTATTCCTCCAGGGAAAGGCTGCCGAGAAAACGTCCCTTCCCGAGGGGGGCGGTCCAGGATCCCGAAGCTCCCCGTTCTCCCAGGGAGCCCAGGCGGATCCCCACGGAACCCCGGGGCTCCTTTCCGGGAGCCTTGGTAATCACCGAGATCACCGCTCCCATGCCGGAGATGCCGAACATGGCGGGGACGTGCCCCCGGTAGATTTCGATGCGCTCCACCTGGTCCGCCCCAATTTCTTCGAGGTTGAAGGCGGCGTCGCTCTCCAGATTCATCCGCATGCCGTCCAGGTAGACCACCACCTGGGAAGAGGTGCTCCCCCGAACGGAAGCCACCGTATATCCTCCTCTTCCGTAGCTTCGCACCACCTGAACTCCCACGGCCTCCTCCAGGAGATCCCCCAGGCTCTTTCCTTCCCCGGCGTTTTTCTCAGGGTAAAGCACCTCCAGAGATCCCGGAAGTTCGAGAATTTCCTCCTCCAGGGGGGAAGCGGTAACCAGCACCTGGGGAAGGGTCTCCGAAGCGGCCCGGGAAAGCCCCTGGGAAGGCAAAAGAAGCCCTCCGAACAAGGCCGTAAGGGTCGAAACACAACAACATTTCCGGAAAAAACTGCGGTTTTTCGAGGTCATCTGCTTTCCTGTTCTTTTCGCTTCGTATGGATAAAAACGGTGAGGGCGGATACGGAGAACCCGCCCCCATACGACACAACAGCGTTTATACCGCCCTGAAAAATCTTTCCTCCGAGAAAGGAAACGCTATTTCTTTCTCCTCCCCAGGAAAGATCCCAGAAGGGGCACAAGAAGAAGGGTTCCCGAAAAAGCGTTCCCCAGAGCGCATCCGCCCCCGCCCCCGGAAGGGGCCGGAGGAGGCGTAAAGGAAAAAGGCACCACCCCGTAGGGAAGGCTTTTAAGCTCTCTTTCTCCGAAGGAGTGAGTTTTCGTGGCGGAAGAAAAAACCTCCAGCGCCGCGTCCCCAGCACCGGTTCCCCGGTTGGAGACCCAGAAAAGACCGTTCTCCCTATCCACCGCCCCCGCATTGAGCCAGGCCGAGGCAATTTCCAGAGGGGTCAATCCTACCTCCTGGGCGGAAAGGCCCCGATTCCAGGAACTCGTGAAGTTTCCAAGCTTCCGGAAGGAGAGAGGCGAAGATCCCCCCAGAGGAGTGACGCCTTCAAGGCTTCCCGCAAGAACCCGGTTCTCCTGCTCCGGCCAGGTAAGGCCGTTTTTATACGCCAGTACGAAGAGGGTTCCTTCGTTGCCGATTCCCATGAAGCTGTAGCCGTACTCTTCTCCCAGGGCGGAGCCGTCATCCAGAAGCTCTTTCTCCAGGGTAACGGGGTCGATGCGATAGAGTCGAGGCTCTTCTCCCGGGCTTCCGATGGGGCCCCCGAAGGAGGCGACGTAGAGCTTTCCGTTCCATACGTCCAGGGCCACGGGGTTTTTACCCACCCGCACTTCTCCGATATTTTCCATGGTTTGAGGATCCAGGACGACGAGAACTCCCTCCTTGTGTTCCGGAGGCCAGATATCGAGATTATAGCTCAAAACAAGGGCATAGAGCTTGTTTCCGTAAGCCTTGAGAGCACAGACGTGCTCTTCGAAACCTTCGCCGTTATCCCAATCCAGGGAGAGAAAGCCCGTTTCAACAAGATTTTCTCCCGGGGTGTGCCGGGTAATGCGGTTGGTGCCGTAGTTGGCCAGATAGAGAGAGCCCTGAAGGTATTCCATACCGTAGACGATGCTCCCCTTGTGAACGTTCCAGCGGGGAGCCTCCCAGGAAATTCCGTCATAGAGGGAGATGGTGTCCAGAGTTCCTTCGGAGCCGTGCTCCGCCACGAAAAGCCCGAGGTCGTTGGCGAAAAGGGAAAGATCTCCCCGGAGACCCGAAATTACCGGGGCGGTTATTCCCTTTTCCTCCGCAAGGTCCGCGGTGCCCACCGCCCCGGAGGAATAATCCGCCCCCACGGTGACGAAGACCGCTCCGGGATCCCCCGAAGCTCCCAGGGGCACCAGGAGCACCAGAACTCCCAGCAGGAAAATTCTTCCCGCATATCGCCAGATTCTGCACGCCATACATCTCTCTCCTTTCCCGGGGCCACGAAAAAACGGGCCCCTTCCAGGACCCGTATGCACGCCATCTCGCTCCGGAGGCAGGAGCGCCGCCGGAACAATCTTTCGTGCTTCCCCGCCCTCGCGGGTCCGCCTCTCACGAAAAGTGCAGTATCCGGACTCGAATTCTTCCGCGGTGCACCCCTTCCCGGCCGTAGAAACCAGTGGGATTGCGTGCACGTTGTCCTTCTCACCGTAGCGGGGCTGTGCCGGATTTGCACCGGCTTCCTGCCTCTCTTCGCGCAATCGAAAAAACCTCTTTGAAAATCGCCTTCAAGTATAGAAAGCTCCGGGAGTTCCGTCAACGGAAATTCCCGGAGCCTCGAAAGATCTCTTTTTTTACGGCTCCTCTCGGGCCAGGAGAGCCGCTCCGTAGGCCCCCACTCTCTGGGGATGCTCCGGCACCGCCACCTCTTCCTGAAGATGAATTTCCAGAAGATGTTTCATACAGCGGTTGCGTGCCACCCCGCCCGCAAAGAAGAGCTTTCCCGAAAAACCGACCCGCCGGAGCATACTCACCGCCCGGAGAACCACCGATGTATGGAGGGCCCTGGCGATATCCCCGGGGCTTTCTCCCCGGGAGATGAGAGACACCACTTCAGACTCCGCAAAGACCGTACACATACTGTTAATTTTCAGAACATCCCTTCCCGCCAGGGCCCGTTCTCCGAAATTCTCGATATCAAACCCCAGGGTGGCCGCCATGATCTCAAGAAACTTTCCCGTTCCCGCGGCGCAGCGGTCGTTCATTTCGAACTTCTTCACTCTTCCGTTCTCCCGGAGGGAGATAACCTTGCAGTCCTGCCCTCCGATATCGAGCACCGTAAGGGCCGAGGGATAAAGCTCCCGAGCCCCCCGGGCATAGGCCTTGATCTCCGTAATCGTGGAACAGGAAAAAGCGTGGGCCGCAAGCTCCCTTCCGTATCCCGTGGCCAGAAGGCGATCCCAGGAAAGCCCCTCCAGGAGAGATGCCGCCTGTTCCAGAGGAGCACTCCCCGTTTCGGCCTGGCGAAAGGCCGCCACTTCTCCCTCCTCCAGTACCACCACTTCCATGGAGCGGGATCCTATGTCAATACCGGCACAACGCATGGCATTCCTCGTTTCTGGTTCTCGTGATGCATATCCCCCCGGAAAACGAGATCTTCCGGGGCATTTTCACACAGGAAAGAGCTATTGCCGAAGCTGCTCGACAAAAGCCTCGATCCGCGTCTTGAGCTGCCCCACATCCTCCATACTGTAATCGGTTTCCACTCGGAGGAAGGGAAGGTCTTCCTTCTCGAAAACCTTCTCCAGGGGAATGGCTTCCACAGTATAGGGCTGGCAGAACTGAAGTCCGTAATGAATGATTCCGTCCGCCTTATAGGCCTTGGCCATCTCCCGGATATGATCTTCCCGATCCTGATTGGGAGTGAAAATGGCACAGTCGATCCGGAAGTAGCGATCCACCAGAGCCTCCATAAGCTCCTCCAGGGAATTGCCGGATTCCTCCGTAAGTTCCCGGGTACCTCGTTCCCCTACGCAGGATTCTTCACCCACGATGACGGCTCCCGAAGTTTCCACGATCCAGGGAAGTTTCCAATTGGGCACCGCCATGGGACACCCCGATACGAGAATACGGGGAGTTTTTTCCGAAGCCACTCCCTTTTTCTCCCGAATTCGCTCCTCCAATTCATCACAGAGAGCGTTCACGGATTTCGTAAAACGTGCGGGATTGTCGTAGAAGAAGACCTGATTCGCCAGAAGTGCGTCCAGGCCCGATATGGGAGCAGGGTTCGCCCTGCGGAGCGAGGAAAGACGGTGAAGAGCTCTGCGCTTGGCGTTGACCGTGAGAATTCCCTGTTTGAGATTCGCCGGAGTGATAGGTTTTCCCGTAAAGGTTTCCAGGGCCTCCTTGAAGCGGAGGAATTCGCTTTTCAGGAGCTCTCGCCCCTGGGGGGTTTTCATCTGGGGCAGATCCATAACGTAGAGGTTGTTCACCAGGGTTTTGAGGCTTTCATAGGCTTTTTTCTTGCCGTCACAGGTGTTCTCTCCCACCACCATATCCGCCGCTTCGAGATAGGGGCAGGCCTTGCCCAGCTTGAAGCCGAAGGAAGATTTGATGAGAGCACAGGTGTTTCGGGGAAGCATCTGTTCCACCGCCTCGGTGGCGAAGTCCGCCCCGGAACAGAGACCGATGAGCGTGGCCCCCGCAGCGAGCACAAGCTCTTCGGGAACGAAGACGCAATAGGATCCGATGATCTTTCTCCCCTGCTTCTTCTCCTCCAGAAGCTCCTTGATCCGAAGACCGTGAATTTCGGTCATGACGAAGTTGAAATAATCCATTCCTCCGGGACGTTCCTTCTGGGTCATATAGATATCTCCATAGACCTTTCCCAGAACCCCCAGCAGCGCATCGTGGGCATCCAGATTCAGATTGAGATCTTCCCACATCTTTCGATACTCTTGAGACATGCTATCCCTCCTCATGGATTTATCCGCACGCACTGCGGACCCGCTCCATGAGAAAGGGAATCCTAGAAGACTCGGGAGACGTCCGGAAGTGCGGCGGTGCCTATACTCCATGGCCGAACCGGCCAGGATACACGTGTTCAGCGGCGCAGCAACCGCATCTTTCCGTGGTACATGACGTTCTCCTTTATGTATTCTCTTCAGAGATGAACCTCTCCGGGCAAGCCGGAGAGAAGAGAGAATCCGCTAAAATTCGGCACTCCAAAGATCCGGGCAATAGGATATCTTTTTTTCTCTTTTAAGGCAACAGCACGACGATCCTTCGGGAAAAAAGCATGGCGAGTTCCGGGGGAGCACGGGGAAACCATTCTACTCCTCCCTTCTCCAGGGACAGCTTTCTCTTCGGAGGCACTCTTGGCAGAGAGTTTCGGGGGTTTCCGGAGAATAGTTTCCCAGGCCGATGAGAAACGAGAGGGATTGAAGGGGAGAGAGCATTCCTCCCGAAGAACGGTGGACTCCCAGGTTTTCGGCTTCCCCCAGCGAAAGGAGTCGCTCCTGTTCCTCCACGGCCCATCCCAGGAGAGAACCCGGCAGGAGCGTGGGTCCGAGACGCTCTCCCTCCGTCTGCCCGATCTCCCGAGCTTTCTCCCGAGCTCTGCGGCTCACCGCATCCAGGAGAAGATTGCCCCCCAGGGTAAGGAGATAGGCCTCAAGAAGTTTCTCCTTTTTCTGGAGATCCTCCGCTTCGGCTTCCAGAAAGGGCCCCAGGGTGCATATCCCCACGAAACCTCGGGAAGCCTCCCGAAGATGCCTTACCCCCTCTCGGAGATGCAGCTCTCCCCGAGGTTCTCCCCGACGGAGAAGAATCACCGTATCCTGATTTTCTCCTGCCGGAGAAAGATGGTAAAGTTTCCAGGAAAACCGGGGTTCTCCCAGGGCACGGGCAAGGCGGGCCATTTTTCGGGCGGTTTCTTCGAGAAATGGCCCGGGAGATCCTCCGAGCCTCCGGAGAAGCTCCCGGGAAATGTCCGGACATGACAGCTCTTCTATGGGCATGGGATTCCTTTCGAACTATGCGGCATCTCCGAAAAGGGTTATCCTCTTCGGTAACTCTCCGGAAAAAAGTATAGCACGGCATGTTTCCCCGAAAAACGGGACTTTTCCGGGGAGGAAATACCTGGGAGGCGTGAAAGAATGACCATATCGAGGAGCCCTCTTCTGCGGGTTCACTGCGAACAAAGCTGCCGGGAGGTGCCGGCCCGGAAGGGAGATCTTCTGGCCCGGATTCTGCAAAACCGGGGATTTTCCCTTGTCACTCCCTGCGGAGGAAAGGGACTCTGCGGCAAATGCCGGGTCCGGGTCCGGGGGGCCTTTTCACCTCCGGATTCGGAAGAGGCCCGTTTTCTGGGGGAGGAGCTTCTCGCCCGGGGATTCCGCCTGGCCTGCCGCTGTACAATTCTCGGAAACGGCACGGTATGGCTGGAACCCCCTTCGCCGCAAAAGGGCACCAAGGGACTTCCGGGCAATCTTTCGAAGTTCACTCTACAAACATACCCGGCGGAAACATCGAAAGATGCTTCTTCCGGAAAGGCTCCGCCGGATCTCTACGGAGCCGTCCTCGATCTGGGAACCACCACCCTGGCCTGCTTTCTCTATCATCTTCGAAAGGGAACTCTCCAAGGCTTCGGCTTCGCTCCGAATCCCCAGGGATCCCGGGGGGCGGACCTCCTTACCCGGCTTGCCCTGGCGGAGGAATCCGAGGAAACGAAGGGAGCCCTCCAGGAGATGCTTGTGGAGAGCGTGCGGGAACTTCTCCTGGAAATACTCCGGAAGCGGGAAATCCCCCGGGAACACTGCGTGGAGCTTCTCTGCCTGGGAAACAGCGGCATGCACCACCTCTTTCTGGGGCTCCCCCCGGCTTCTCTTCTGAAGCCTCCCTTTACCCCCCTTCTCCGGGAGGGTTTGGAGGAACCCCCCGGAGGCCCCCTGGCAGGACGCCTTCTCCCGGCGGCCCGGCTGCGGTGCCTTCCTCTGGTGGAGGGTTTTCTGGGAGGAGACTTTCTGGGGGTTCTCTACTCTCTGAAAGACCGCCCTTCCCGAAAACCCCGGCTTGTGGTAGATCTCGGCACCAACGGCGAAATGGGCCTTCTCTGGGAAAACCGGATTCTCGGAGCTTCTGCCGCCGCGGGGCCCGCCTTTGAAGGGGGCAAGATATCCTGCGGCACCGGCGCCCGGGGAGGGGTCGTTTCGGGAGTGCGGATCCGGGGAAACCGAATGGCCCTGCAAACCCTGGAGGATCTTCCTCCCCTGGGGATCTGCGGTTCCGGCCTGCTGGATCTTCTGGAGGTCTTGCTGAAAGGGCGGGGCATGGATCGCCGGGGGCGCCTCGCCTCACCGGAGGAGGCCCTGCACCCGGCTTTACGGGAGGGACTGCGGGAGTCTTCTCGGGGGAGGAGCTTTCGGTTCGCCCTTTCCCGGGAGGGGGAGCCCCTGGAACTTACCCAGCAGGACATCCGGGAACTTCAGCTCGCCAAGGGAGCCCTTCGGGGGGGGATGGAACTGCTTCTGGAAAGAGCGGAACTGACCTGGGAGGATCTGGAGGAGGTGCTCCTGGCGGGAACTCTGGGCACCTTTATCCGAAAGGAGGCGGCCCTGGAAACGGGACTTTTTCCCCGGAGGGTGGCAAACCGGATTATCCCCCTGGGAAACGCCGCCGCCCGAGGGGGGGCTCTGGTTCTTCTCGAAGGGGCCGGGGCATGGAGTGAGATTGCCGCCCTGAAAGATCGGGTGGAACACTGTCCTCTGGAGAACTCCTCCCGGTTTCAGGAGCTTTTTCTGCAATCCCTGGATTTCGATTCCTGATCTTCCGAAGATTCCAGAAGACGGCGGATAATGGTTCCCCGGCGCTCCAGGAAGTCCGGGGACCAGGGAGACCGATCCGGAGGAAGCCCCACCTCCATCTCTCCGGCAATACGAGAGGGAGACCCCCGGAGAAAGAGTATCCGGTCCCCCAGGAAGAGGGCCTCGGTGATATCGTGGGTTACCATGAGGATGGTACAGCGCCGGCGCTTCCAGAACTCCAGAAGATCGTGCATGATGGAGAACTTGTGCCGGAGATCCAGGGAGCCGAAAGCCTCGTCCAAAAGCAGCAGCTCCGGCTCCACTCCAAGGGCCCGGGCCAGATTCACCCGCTGCTGCATCCCTCCGCTGAGCTCCCGGGGATAGGCATGCTCCCACCCCGAAAGATGCACTCGCTCCAGGAGATCCTCCACGGAGCAGGCGGGATTTGCGAAACGCAGATTCTTCTCCACCGTGGCCCAGGGAATGAGCCGGGATCCCTGAAAGACGAAACCCACCCTGGAAGGCATACCCGTAACATCTCCTTCGGAAGGCTTCTGAAGTCCCCCGAGAATCTTGAGAAAGGTTGTCTTGCCGCATCCGGACTCTCCCAGGAGCACCACCCGCTCGCCGAAGCGAATCTTCATGCTCCACCCCTCCAGTACCCGGTGCTCTCCGAAACGTACCCCGAGATTCGCAACCCGGATCAGGGAAGACACGGGCGTCCTCCCCGGGAAAGTCGGAAAATCCTTCCGAGGCCTCGGAAAAGGCGCTCCGAAAAGATTCCCAGAAACACCGCCACTCCGGAAAGAGCATAGATTCCCGGAGTATCCACTCCCTGCCGGGCCCAGGCGAGAAGCACTCCGAGCCCCGCATCGCCGCAGAGGTACTCCGTCACCAGCACCACCTTCCAGGCATTCCCCAGGGCCACCTCCATCACCGCCTCCCCGAAGGGGAGCAAAGCTCCGCCGTAGATCCAGCGCATCCGCCGTATCCGGGGAACCCGGTAGACCCGGGCCATTTCAAGAAGCGTTCCGTCCAGACTCCGCACCCCCGAAGCGGTGGTGAGAATCGCCATGGGAAGAAGAGAGAGGGTGGAGATAAATACGGGGCCCCGCCAGCCTATGCCGAGGGAAAAAATCACCACCCCCAGCCATGAAATGACGGGCACCGCCTGCACTATTCCCAAAAGAGGCCGGCAGAAGGCGAAAATTCCCGGACGCACTCCGAAGAGCACCCCCAGGGGAAGGCCCAGGAAAAGCACCAGAAGAAGCACCAGCCCCACCTCTCCGGCGGACCGGGCCAGGGCGAACCAAAAGAGGGGCGTTTGAAGATACTCCAGGAGGCGGCTTCCCGTTTCCAGCAAAGAAGGGAGAATCAGGGGCACCCGAAGCACCCGGGCCACGATCTCCCACCCCAGGAGCACCGCCCCTCCTCCGAGCAAAAATCCCCGGCTCATGGATAAAAGAAATCCTTCTCAGGAACCCCGCCGCAGGATTCGGGAGCTCTTTCACAAAGGTACTCGTAAAAAATCCGCAGTTCCTTGCATACGGAAGATCCAGGTCGGTAGGTGAAATCGCACTCCCTCAAAGCCGCTTCCAGAATCTCCCGGGGAAACGGAAAATCCTGGCGGAGAAAATCCACCGCCTGGGCAAAATGAGATTCCCCCCACTTGAGTGAGAGAAGGTACTGACGCTCCAGATCCCGGAAAAAATCGGGTTTTGCGTCGAAGCTCCTTCGGGAGACGAAAAGTCCCGTCACGGGAAGATGCAACCTCTCTCCCGCTTCATCCTGCCAGAGCCGGCGAAGGGGCAAACCCCGCTCCACCCGGGCTTTCGAGAGAGCCAGGGAGGCGAAGGGCTCCGGAAGCACCGCATACCGGGCCTTTCCCGCTCCGAGAAGCGCCGCGATCTCCTGGGGGGGGGCGTAGAGAAGCCGCAGAGACACGTCCGGCACTATTCCCGCCTTCCTCAGAGAGGAGCGCACCAGCACATCCGCGGTGGTTCCCCGGCCGAAGGGAAGGTAGAGAGGCCCCTCCCCCAGGTCTTTCAAAGAGGCGAAGGACTCTCCCGAAGGAACGAGAAGCGAGAAGAGATCCCATTGAATCACTCCGAGCAGCACCATAGGCAGCCCCCGTTGATGAATAGCCGCTCCAAGGGTTACCGGAAGAAGGGCGCACTCCGCCTCCCCGGAAAGCAGAAGAGCCGTGATTTCCTCCGGAGTATTCCAGAAAACGATCCGGGGACCGTGTATCATCTGCTGCCGCAGGGAAATCACCGGAAAGAGAGAAGGCCCCCGAGGCGTATAGAGCACTCCGGGAGAAGCATGGGATTTTCCCCAAACCCCGCTCCCGGAAGCCGTGAGAAAAAGTGCCCCAAGAATCGCAGCGAAAAGAAAACGCCTCATGCTATCTCCACCCCCTCCGCAGAAATAAGGATTCTACTTCCGGAAGTGAAGGAACGAAGTTCTTCACGAAAATGCTGGAAGAACCCGAAAACACCCCTCCTTCCGGTACAGTGCCCCGGAGCCACCCACCGGGGAGCGAGTTTTTTCAGATCCTCCAAAGTTTTCTCCAGCACGTCCTCCCCGGCCTCCGCAAGGTGTAATCCTCCCATAATCCCCTCCAGGGGAACCCCCGGAAAAAGCTCCATGCCGTGGGAGACGATGTTGACGATTCCCGCATGGGCACATCCCGTAAGAATAACCAGTCCTCTTCCCTTCACGGAAGCCACCAGGGAAAGATCGTCCATCATGAGATCTCGCTCCAGAACACCCTCTCGAAGGGTCCGGAAGGTGGGGGGAGTTTTTTCGTAGGAGCTGCGGCGGGGAACTTCTCCGGTGGTCATGAGACCCGGAAGAAAGGAGATGGGGTCTCTGGAAAGAATCAGGGCCGCTCCGGCAGCTTCCAGAGCTTCCCGGGAATCCTCGGAGTCCATGCCGATGGAAAGAAGGGAGGGGAACATTTCGAAATGGGGGCGGAAAATATCCGGGTGCGCTACCAGAGGAAAGTTTCTTTTGCCGATTCTCCGAAGCACCTCCGCAGTTCCCCGGGTGTGATCGTAGTGGCAATGGGAGAGAAGAAGGGCATCCGCCTGGGAGGGATCGATACGGAGGCAGTCGAAGTTGTGCCACAGGGCATGGGTATGCTGCCCCACATCGAAAAGAACCCGGAAAACGTCCTTTCCCCGAGGGGCCTCCACCCAGACCGCCAGGCCGTGCTGTCCCAGGAGCGGGCTGTCCAGAGGCACCGTATCCTCGGCGATCACGGTTATGCGCAGCCAATCCAGAGCATCGCGGCACATCATGTGCTATCACCTCCACCGAACTGTTTTTGTGCTTCCTCCAGGTGCCGGCACTTTTTCCGAAACTGAAATCCCGGGCATGTACAGGCTCCGTGAAGAAGATCCACCGCATATTCCTCGCCTCCCCGGGCAAGGTAGATATGTTCTCCCACCCTGGTGAAGAGCACGGGCTCCTTTCCTTTGGGGGAAGCAACGGGAGAGCTCTTCTCCTTGGAAACCCGTTTCTCGGAGCCTCCCACCTCCAGAAAACCCTCGGGAAGAGGCATGAACTCCGCATTCTCCCCGGAGTCGGTTTTTTGAAGGTTCCCGGAGCCTTGAGGCTCATCCAGAGCCCGGTTCGAAAGAGCATCCGCCTGGGAGTTCCGCTCCCGGGGAATCCAGGAATATTGAAGGTTCCGCCCCCGGGCAAGCTCCCGGGCCTCCTTCCAGAGAAGCTGCAAATGGGGCTGCCGGACCTTCCACTCCCCCTTCATCTGGGAAATCACGAGTTTGCTGTCTCCGGAAATGTGTACTCCTCGCACATCCCGTCGGGAGATTTCCCGAAGCAGAAGAAGAAGTCCTTCGTATTCTGCCTCGTTATTGGTACGACTGCCGAGATAAAGACAGTCTTCCCAAAGAATAGTCCCAGCTTCATCCTTGAGAAGAGCCCCCGCTCCCGCCTCTCCCGGATTTCCCCGGGAAGCTCCGTCAAAAAAGCCACAGATCATGAAAATCTCTCCTTAACAAACGACAAAAGGGGTGCTTCGGCACCCCTGAAAGCGTTCTCCCCCGGCGTACAAAAAAGAACATACCCCGATTGTTTCCACGGCGTATTTTCTGGATCCGCCTCCATACACAAAGGTATTCCCAAAGAAGAGAAGCATGCGTTCTCCTCCGGGAGAATCAATTTTTTCAGGCTTCTCCGAGGTTTTTTCTTTTACTTTCGTACATGCGCTTATCCGCCACGGCCAGCACATCGTCACCGGTGTCCCCGTCCTCTCCGAAAAAGGCGATGCCGAAGTTGGCATACGCCCGAAGAGTGGGAACGGAAAATTCCAGGGATTCCACGGATTTTTCCAGCTCCCGGATGATATGGCGAACCTTGGCGGAGGATACTCCCGTAAGCACTACGAGAAATTCGTCTCCCCCGTAACGTCCCACCACGCCCCGGCTCCCCACCGCCGCGGACATGGCTCGGGCGGATTTAATGAGCACCTCGTCTCCCACTCCATGGCCATAGGTGTCATTAATGTTTTTGAACTTCCACATGTCTACCATGACCACGCAGCAGGGCTCTCCCCGAGCCGCCAGAGGCTCCACGGTTTCCTGAAGATGCTGAATGAGAAAGCGTCGGTTCCAGATTCCCGTAAGGCCGTCCCGGCGGGCTTTCTCCTCCTCCACGTCCAGAAGCCGGTTTACCGAAAAAAGAGCTCCCAAGTGCCGGGAGAGCACGTGAAAAAGATCCTCATCCTCGGGGGTAAACGCTCCGAGTCTGCTGCGCTCCAGAGCCATAACGCCCAGAGGCTCTCCCTGATGGCAGATGGGCACGTCAAGCTCCGAAAGAGTGGAGGGATCTACCTTGGCATAGTCAGGGCTCTGTCGCACATCCGGCGTATTCACCACCACACCCTTTTCCAAAGCCCGAAGCGCGAGCCCGCGCCCTTGCCAGAGGATCTCTCTGCTCTTCCGGGGAAGCTCTTCGGAAGAAAACACCGAAGAGGCCACCATGCGGCACCCTTCTTCGATCTTGAGCCATATGTAGATGGAGGTATCCGGGAAACGGTTCGTAAGAAGGGATACGGTCTTCCGGGAAATTTCCACGTTGTTCCGCTCTCCCGAAAGGGCATTCGCCATGTCGTGAAGAAACCGCATGCCCTGGAGCTCCCGCTGAAGCATCTGCACGTTGGCGATATTTTCCAGCACCAGGGCCATGGAATTCGTGAGAATGGTGAGAATTTCCACATCCCGCACGGAAAAGGCATCGATCTCCTTGGAGATCACCACCAGCACTCCCCAGAGGAAATTCTCATGAGCCACGGGAAAGGCGATTTCCGAAAGAGTGCCGAAAACATCGGGGCGAAAATAGGGATCCCTGGAGGTGTCGTTGCAGACATAGGGTTCCAGAGTTTCCACAACCCTGCCGATGATGCCCTTTCCTCGGGACACGTACTCCTGCTCCTCCACCTGGGAAATAGCTGCTCCTCCGTGGGCGAAAACGGATGTCATGGGCATGGAGCGGCGATACCGTCCGAAGATGAAGGAACGCTGGTAGCCGAAACGCTCCCTAAGCACGCTTCCCGCCACTTCGTAGAGAGCATCCGAGGTTTTGCACTGAAAAAGCTCGTTCGAGGCATCCAGGAGGATCTGTTTGAATTGGGAGTAGGCCTCCACCTCGCGTTTGCTCTCCAAAAGAGTCTCCAGGGAACGGTTCAGCGCCTGCTGAGCCAGGGTAAGGTTACGTCGGTTCGCCCGACTCCGTTCAAGGCTCTCCTGAAGCTCCATCTCTCCATCTATGTGGGAAAGCACCGATGCCAGAATGCCTACCAGGAGGGTGCTGAAACGTACATCTCCTTCGTCGAAGCAATTTGCCTCCGCCGCCTCCACGTCGAGCACACCGAAAATACGGCCATGCCACACGATGGGAACCGAAAGTTCCGCCTTGGTGTCAGCCATGTCGGGAAAATAGTCCGAATCCCGGGTAACGTCGTTCACTACCTGGACCTGTCCTGTCCGGTAGGAGCGTCCGCAGATCCCCTCGCAGGCTCGGATGTGCTGCACCGAAGGATCGTGATTGGCAAATCCTACAAGTTCGAGATACTCCTCCCGAGAATTCCAGAGATATACCGCGGGACGAGAAAAACCCGTCTTTTCCGCGATGATCTCCGCCGCCAGAGAACAGGCCTCTTCCTTCGTTTTCGCCTTGTCCACCTCCACAAGGTATTGCAAAAGAAGTTCCTGCCCCTTTACGGCTCTCGTTCGTTCATCCCGGAGATTTCCCGAAATTCTCTCCTCCATATCTTCAGCCACGTTTTTCGCTCCTTCAAAGGATCCGTCATCTCGGGAGCTCCGGGGCCAGAGATGATCTACCGATAGGGTAGCCATCGGTCCCGAAGCTCCCAGGCCTTCTCCCGAATAACTTCGTTCACCCTCTCGATGAAAAGAGGGTCCGCGTCCTGAGGAAAAAAGGCCGCATAATATTCCCGCGTGAGAAGCACATCGAGAATGGTGTAGTTTTCGTACTCTTTCATAACCTGGAATGCCAGAGGGCTATCCACGATAGCCGCCTGAGCCTCTCCTTGTCGCAGGGCCTGAAATGCCTCGGGCCATGTGGTAAAAGGAAGGGGCCGGATGTTCGGAATCTTTGCCGCCGCTGCGGCGCTGGTGGTGCCGGACTGAAAAGCCATCACCATGCCCTGCATCTGGCTGGGAGAGGAGATGCCGCTTCCCTGGGGAAGAAGCACCGCCTGGCCCGCAGTAAAGTAGGAATCCGAAAAAAGCACGCGCTTCATGCGATCTTCGGTAACCGCCACCCCAGCAAGGCCCATATGCACATCGTCGGGCCAGAGCCCCTTTTCGAGAATTCCCGTAATACTCCCCTCTTCACCCTCTCCCCAGGGAAGAGGGACCATGACGCAGGAAACCCCCAGAGCCTCCGACACGACCTTTCCAAGGTCCACTTCGAATCCTTCGAAACTATCCCCGCTCCGGAAGTGGAAAAACCCCCAATCCTGGGCCTCTATAGCCACCCGAAGCTCTCCCCCCCGAAGAATGGAAGACAGATTCTCCGAGGCTTTTCCAGGGGATCCCCAGAGGAAAACGACGAGCATGGCCCCCCAGAAAAGGGAACGCGACAAAAAACGGAACGCTTCCATGGACATCCTCCTTATGAAGAGCAGGTAGTTCTTTTTTCCCCTATATCGCTTCTGTATTCAGGGTATATTTTATCATGTTTTTCAGGGCACACAGCTCCGATATGTGATAGTCTAGGCTTTTCCTGCCCCGGATCGGCGCCCGGATACTTTTCCCGACACCTTTCCATGCCGTTCCGGGAGATACGAAAAATCTTCGAAAGGAGGTACCCCTATGGATAGTTCTTTCTCCTCGCTCTTTCTTCTCCTGGGAGGAATAGGGCTTTTTCTTCACGGTCTCACCTACGGCACCGAGGCCTTTCGAAGGGTTCTCGGAAAACGCACGGATACCCTTCTGGGATCCTTCCTGCAGCACCGGGGGTTCTCCTTCTTTATCGGAGCGTTCTTCTCCGCCCTCGCCCAGAGCAGCACCGCCGCCACCTCCTTCGCGGTGGGGCTGGTAAGCGCGGGGCTTCTATCCCTGGAAAGCGCCATTATCGTCATGATCGGAGCCAGCGTGGGAACCACCTTCGTCACCTTCATCCTGGCACTGAACGTGGTTCAGTGGGCTCCCCTGGGAGTAGGGATAAGCGCCTTCCTGCTGCGAAGCTCCCGTCACTCTCTCCAGAAGTGGGGCGCCCTGGGGCTGGGGATTTCTCTCATTCTTACGGGAATGCTCTTCATTCAGCAGGGAGTGCTGCCTTTAAGCACCTCTCCCTCCCTGAGCTCACTTCTTCTCGCCCTGGGAAAGAGCCCCTTTCTTTCCGCAATCACCGCCTTCGGCGTTACTGCGGTTCTTCAGAGCAGCGTTCCCGTCATCGGGCTTTCCATGGCCCTGGCATCCTCGGAACTCCTGCCTCTGGAGGCGGTATTCTTTCTCGTTCTCGGATCCCACGTGGGCACCTCCGTGATGGTGCTCTTCGCGGGAATGGGCACCAAAAAACATGCCCGAGCCCTCGCATGGAGCAGCTTTCTCTACAAGCTGGCGGGGGTGGTGCTGCTGCTTCCCCTTTACGGAATTCTCCCCGCCTGGGGGGCCTCCCTCTTCACCAGCACCGAAGGATGCGTGGCCTTCATCCAGAGCGTTCTCATCTGGGGCAACGCCTTCCTTCTGCTCCCCTTCGCAAAAATCCTCGCCCGGGGCGGAACTCTTCTGGCACGCCTTTTCGGCAGGGAAGATCCGGGGGAACCTCTCTACCTGGAATCGCCCCCGCCTCCTTTTACGAACCTGGCCCTTTCACTTCTCTCCAAAGAGATGATACGTACGGCAAACCTCGTGGAGGAGTGCGTTTTCCGAACCCTTCGAACTCCCTGGGCTTCTGAGCGGCTCTCCAGAATCAGTCGGGGAGCCGAGGAACTCGTGGAAAGCTGCACGGAGTATCTTCTGGCTCTTCCCCCTCCCGTGGAGGAGAACTCCGAAACCCCGGGGGAATACGCCTGCCTCGCCCACAGTCTGGGATGTATGAGGGAGCTGCATTATCTGGTACTCCGAAACTTTCTCCCCCAATACCGGAGCTGGAAAGAGCTTTCCCGAAAAACAGGCACTCCTTCGGGAGAGGAGTGGGAAGAGATCGAACACCGGTTTCTTCTGCTTCTGAATGAAAGCTTCGGCTCCTTTGCCCTGGGAGATTCCAGACCTGCCAAGGGATTTCTCGAGGAGTACCGAAAACTCGCGGATGCTCTGGAAAAACTCCAGGCTACCCTGGAAACCACCCGGGGACTCTTTCATACCCCGGAAAACCTCCGTCTGTGGGAGCTCCTCCATACGATACGTTCCGTGGCGCAACGTTGTTTTTGCCTCGTCCAGAGGTGTTCCATGGGAGAAATGGATTCCTTTCTCCGGGAAAGCTCGCCCCAAATATCCCATACGAAGGAAGCGTGAAGACCGTGAAGATTCCTTTCCAGAAATTCAGAAGTCTCATGAACAAAGAACAGACTCCGTCGGCGGAGGAGTTTCTTTTTTCGGAAGACCGAAAACGCCTTCTCAAAATGCTTCACGAGATGGGCATGGCGGTGGATCTTTCTTTGGATCTCGTCATGCAGGCCCTGGAGGAACGGAACATTGAAACGGCACATCAGGTGATTCTTCAGGACGTTCAGATCGACAATCTGGAGCTGGAACTGGAACGCCAGTGTCTTCATGTCATGGCTCTTCGCAGGCCCGTGAGGGACAGCCTGCGTTTTCTCATCTCCCTCATCAAGGTGGCGGGAGATTTGGAGCGAACCGGAGATCAGGCGGTAAATATCGCGGAAAAGGTGATTCTCCTGGGAGATACTCCCCTTCTGAAACCCCTGGAGGACATTCCGAAAATGGGTAAAATCGCCCAGGAGATGACGAGATTCGCCCTGCAATCTTTCGAGACCGAAGATCCCCGCCTCGCCATGGAAATCTACGCCATGGACGATCGCGTGGACGATCTCTACGCCAAGATCTTCGAAGACGTTCTTCTTCTGATCTCTCGAAGAGGGCTCTCCTCCCGAACGGACCTGGAGCAGGCCATGAACCTGGTGCTCATCGCCCGCTATCTGGAGCGCATGGGGGACCAGGCGGTGAACATGGCTCGCCGAAGCTACTTCATGGTTACCGGGAAGATTCTGGACCAGGAGCTGGAAGCTTCCCAAAGCGCCCCTTCCAATCTCCAGGGCTAGAATCCGTTTCTATTCCTGATCCCAAACGCTTCCGTCCCGCCAGGAGGTTTTCGGATCCTCCTCGGGAGGGACGAACTCCTCCTCCTTCAAGGCAAGAAAGGCCGCCACCACCTGAGGATCGAACTGGGTACCCTCGTGCCTGCGCAATTCCTGCCGGGCCTCCTCGGAAGAGATGCCTTTCCGGTACGCCCGGTCGCTGGTCATGGCATCGTAGGCGTCCGCCACCGAGAGAATTCTGCTGAGCAGGGGAATCTCTCTTCCCGCAAGCCCCGCAGGATATCCCCGGCCATCCCAGCGCTCGTGATGATGCTCCACCACCGTGGCGATCTCCCGAAGCTCCGAGGAGTGAGAGAGCACTTCCCGCCCCTTGGAAGGGTGGGTCTGAATGATGCCCCGCTCTTCCGGAGTGAGAGGCTCGATCTTGTTAAGCACCTCCGTGGGAATGAGAAGCTTTCCCACATCGTGCACGAATCCCGCCCAGTAGGTCTGCTCCACCTGCTCCGGAGTGAGCCCCATGGCCTGAGCCACCCGACGGGAGATCCGGGCCACGTTCTCCGAATGGCCGCTGGTATAGGCATCGTACATTTCGAGAATAGAGATGATGGATCGGAGAAGATCCTCCTGGAAACGGCTGCGCATGGCAAAGAGCTGCTGCATTCCCAAAAAGCCCGAGGCCAAACTCCCCAAGGCGTCCATAATTCTTCCCGCATCCGAGGAAAAGCGCTCGTCATCCTCCTCTCCCCGAGCCACCACCAGGAACCCGAGAACCCGGCCCCCCGCCCGAAGGTTTACCATGAGCCCCTCGGAGATATCCGGACAGATGCGGGAGAAGGCCTCCCGAAGTTCCTCGGGCCACCGGTCCATCATGAGAGCAAAGGAGACCGTGGCACCCCGGAAAACCACATGTTCCGATTTGAGAGGAAGGTTCGCCAGAAGCCTCACATCCACTCCTACTCCCGAAAGAATACGCACCTCGTCTCCCTCGAGAACTCCCACGATTCCCGTGTTCGTTCCCGGCAGCATGTCCACGGCCAACGCAAGGATGCGATTCATGTACCGTTCCCGCCCCATATTTCTTGCGGCACTCAGGGAAACCGCCAGCGAAATGACATGCTCCAGCCTTCCCGCAAGCTTCTCCCGGCTCATGTAAAGTTCTTCCAGCTCCTCGTTCATGGCCTTGAGCTCCTCCATGCCCGCGGCGATCTCCCGTCCCATGTTCTGGAAAGATCGAGAAAGCTCCTCCACCTCCAGAGGGGCATCCTCCTCCAGGGGCTCCGCGAGGGCGAAGGAGGTGGGATCCGCCATGAAATCGTCCATCCCTTTCATGAGCACGTGAAAGGGATGCACAATTTCCAGGGACGTCCGGGAGACACTCCAGAGCATCCAGGAGGTTCCAACCACCAGGAGGAGAATGCCTCCCCATATGCCCCGGTAGAGCACATCCATGAGGAAGGAGAAATCCATGCGTATCTGCACCACCACGGCGTCGTCTTCCAGAGGAATGCCCTCCTCCCTGGGAGCTTGCCAAAGAGAGTAGAGACTTCCTCCCCGAACGCCCTCTTCCCGGAGGAGCAGCATGGAATCCTCCACCACGTTTCGCTGTATGCGGGCAAGAAGGGATTGCTCCATGCGCACCCCATCCTCCCAGATGGGCTCTCCGGTGCTGAGGGAGTAGAGATGTACCTCCGCCACGAAGGGAAGCTCCCGAAGCTCTCCGATCATGCGTTCCACTTGAGAAAGGATCTCCCGATCCACCGCCACCGCCACACCAAGAACCGTACGGTCCGGAAAGATCCAGTAGCCGTATTCGTAAAAACCCTGTTTTTCGGGAGACCAGAAAAGGGGAAGGACGAACAATTCGCCGCTCTGGGCGTTGAAAAGGGGCTCGCCTCCCAAGGGGGGAACCGGGGGCAACCCTTCGGGAAGAGAGGAATTCCGAACTTTCCCCTGGGCATCCAGAGTGAAGGAAGAAAGGAAACGGTCATTTCCGGGGATGTCCCGCCCCTGGGGAAAAAGCCTTCTCTCCATGCGGCGCACGAAAAAATCCAGCTCCATCTTGGGTATATCCGTGGCGGAGGTATCCGCCACGAACACCCGCTGCAGTCCGTCGAGTACCGTATGGGCCACCATTTGATACTGGGACTGGAGAATTCCGATGGTTCTGGCATAGGAGTCGAGAAGGCGCATCACCGAATGGTTCGTGCGATCCTCTATTCTCGAAGAAAACCAACGCTGGAGCGTGATGCCTCCCCAAAAAAGGTAGAGCACAAGCCCCAGCGCAATAACTGCATAGATGGGGAAAAAACGGAACAGGATACGTCTGCGAAGGGGTACGGGATTACCCAACATAGAACCTCCCTGGATACGGAATTCCCGCAAAAAAGACCTTCCCGAGGAATTCCGGAAATTCTTGCTACGTGGCTACAACATCATGGTACATGAAGAACGTCGGCTTGTTCGGGTACTCGGAAAGATATTTCAGGGAATCCAGTGATCTTCCAGAAGTTCCCGCTGCTCCAAAACCACCCGATCCACAAGATCCTGAAGCTCCGGATCCGAAGAGAGAGGAAGTACCAGAGCGTAGACCTCCCGGGTAAGAAGCTTGTCCAGCACCTCCGTCTCGGGGTGATCTTTCAGGAAAAGGAGTGCCAGAGGGCTGTCGATCACCATGGTATCCACCCCACCTTCTTCGAAAGCCCGAAAGGTGGCGGAAGCATTTTCCAGAGGTATCAGCGTATTCGACGAGGGAAGGCTCCGGGCGGCGGGTTCGCTGGTGGTGTCTTGGGGAAAGCCTACACGCCTCCCCCTGAAAGATTCGAGGGAAAGAATTTGTGCATTTCCTCCATGGAAGAGCACCATCTGCCCCACGAAAGCATAGGGTTCGGAAAAATGAACCCGGGCGCTCCGCTCCGGAGTTACCGTAACCGCCGAGGCGATCATATCGAAGGAAGTTCCCCAGGGAAAGCCTCCGAGAATGCCCGCAATGCTTCCTCCCTCTCCACCTCCCCAGGAAACGGGGAGAAAGACCGGGGGAACCCCCAGCGCCTCCGCCACCTCTCTGGCGAGATCCACGCAGAGCCCCGAAGGGGTGTCCTGATTCCACCGGAGAAAATAGGCCCAATCGTCATTCTCCAGAGCCACCCGGAGAACTCCCCGCTCCTGAATGGCGGCGATGGAATATCCCGAAGCAAAGCCGGGAGGGATCGACGGGCATAGTAAAAACGAAAAACAGATCCCGAGAAAACAAGCTCTTTTCACAAAAAGCCTCTTCATGAAAATTTTCGATTTTATTACAGTACTCTCTTTCGTAAATCGTATCACACTTTCACCCTTTCTCTCAAACACCCGAAATCTCTCTCACTCTTTGTTCTCTCTCTTGAAAACGGCATGGGCTTTCTTCGGGGAAAACCGTATAATGCACCATGAAAAACCCATACTCCGCAAAAAAGCTTTCGAGAATTGACACACAATCGAGCTTCTATCATACCAGTTCCTTCTCGAAAAAAAAGAAAGAAATGCTTCCGAAGCAAAAAAAGCTAGATGTAAACTACAAGTGCAACGGGGCTAAGATTTACAAGATTTAATGATAA